>NZ_APNK01000004.1 GCF_000732535.1 Salinisphaera hydrothermalis C41B8 | reverse complement strand
CAAGCTTAAGCCATGCGGTCACCGCCGCCTTTCACGCTTATCTGCGAAGAACCTTTTATTTTGGCCGGCCCGAGAGCGTGGCCATGATTGCGCCGCCGCTGCAACAGCGCGGCTGATCGCTTGCGTTGCTCGCCGGGCTGATAGCTGCCAGGCGTGAACCCCTAGTTGGTGTAGAGGCGTCCGATCAGCCGTCCGACATCCGCGATCGGTCGATCCCGATCGACCGCCCCTGGCGCGCCGGTAAAGAACACCGCGATTAGCAGAGGCGGGCCATGTGGCGGCCATGCGATGGCGACATCGTTGGCCGTGGCGAGGTCACCCGAGCCGGTTTTATCGCCGACACGCCAGCTCGCTGGCAACCCCGCGCGCAGTCGTTTGTCTCCGGTACGGCCGTCGATCATCCAGCCGGTCAGGCGTCGGCGCGAGGACGCGGTCAGCGCGTCACCGAGCAGAATAGACCGCATGGTGCCCACCATGGCCACCGGCGTACTCGTATTGGCGACTGACCCGGCTACGATTTGCGAACAGATCGGTTCGCGTGAATCCAGCCGTGTGACACGATCGCCCAGTCCGCGTAGATAGGTATTCAATGCGTCCGGGCCGCCGAAGGAGTCGAGCACAAGGTTGGCGGCACTGTTGTCAGACCAGCGCACGGCAGCACGAGCGAGCGCGCCGAGCGTCATGCCGTCCGTCAGATGACCTCGGGTGATCGGTGAATAGATCACCAGATCTTTGGGTTCGTAAGTGATACGACGATTCAGTCGCTCGCTGCCGGCATCGACATTGGCGAGCATGGCGGCCGCTGCGAAAATCTTGAAGGTGCTGCACATGGGAAAGCGTTCGTCGCCGCGATAGCTGGCAATGCGGCCGGTGGCCGAATCGAGCACGGCGACGCCCAAGCGGCCGCCGTACTGGCTTTCGATATGTGCGATCCCCGCGACTAAGCGCCCCGCCGTGGGGGTGGCGGCCTGCGTGCTAAAGCACAACATGGCCGTCAAACAGACCGCAAACAGCCGGTACGGCGTCAGGCGCCGGGTACCGGCGAGGTGCGATGACAAACGTTGTCCCTTCGTTCTGTGGAGGTCAGCTTGTAAGCGCTTCGCGTACGGCATCGGCTACGCGATCGAGCATGGTGCTGGTGACCGCTAACCACGCGAACATTTCGATCGAGCCGTGGATTACGCCCGGGAAATGCGCATGGTCGCAGGCGACGCCCTCGTCACGCAGACGCGTGGCATACAGGGCGCCCTCGTCCATCAGCACGTCGGCGCCGGCTGTCAGTACCAGCGCCGGCGCGACCCCGGCCAGTGAACCGGCCATCAGCGGCGATACGCGCCAGTCGTTGGTATCGGTCGATTCATCCGTGGCGTGTTGGCCGAACCAGTCCATGAATTCGGCGGTCAGGGGCGGGATATGCCCATTGCGCGAACGGGACGGGTAATATCGGGCGGGGCCGCGCAGATCGGTTGCGGGATAAATAAGGGCTTGATAGGCCAATGGCCATCCCTGATCGCGCGCGGCCAGCGCGACCACTGCCGACAGATGTCCGCCCGCGCTGTCGCCGGCTACCGCCACGCGTTCGGGATCGATATCCAGCTCGGCTGCGTTCGTGGTCAGCCATTTGAAGGCGGCGATGGCGTCGTCACTAGAGGCCGGCAGCGGGTGCTCTGGCGCGAGACGGTAGTCGACCGCAATCAATTGACAGCCGCTGCGTTGGGCCAGCTGACGACAGATCCGGTCATGCGAGTCCAGGTCGCCCAATACCCAGCCGCCGCCGTGGAAATAGATCAGGGTCGGCGCCGGCGTCTCGTCGAGACCGTCGGGCCGGTAACGCCGGATGGCGATCTCGCCGACCGGGCCCGGAATATGTCGGTCTTCGACCGCGGCCATGGCCACCGGTTGGCCGCCGGATCGGGCTAGCGTTTCGACATAGAGCTGCCGGGCCTCGGCAACCGTCAGATCGGTGAATGAAATATCGGCGCTATTGAGTTTATCGACTACGGCCTGTACTTCGGGGATGAGCGTCATGAAACCGCCACGCATGCAAGACAGGGCCACAACGTAGCGCAAAAACAGGGGCTGCAATAGTCGGTTCGGCGGTGTTCAGTGGTTATGAGTGGCCAGTTCTCGCAATGTCCGGTCGAGGCTGGCGATCTTGCCGGCCTGAGTCTGCGAAGCCTCCGCAATCTGCCGGATGCGCGTATCGACCTGGTGCGTGGCTTCGACGATTCCCGTCACGGCGCGGTGCGTTTGTGTCGCGCCGTCGCTGCACTCGCCGAGCGAGCCTGTGATGCCACGGATGAGAGCGGCGATGTCGCGTGCTGCGTCGGCGCTTTGGGTCGATAGCTGGCGTACGTCCTGGGCAACCACGGCGAAACCGCGGCCGTGCTGGCCGGCACGAGCAGCCTCGACGGAGGCATTTAACGCCAGGATGTTGGTTTGGAAAGCGAGCGAATCGAGCGTACTCACGATCTGAGCCATGTCGCGGGCGCGCGTGTTGATGGCATCGATTCGCTTGACCAGCTGTTCGACGATCGTGCCGCCCTCCCGCGCGCGGATGGCGGCATCGTTCGACGATTCACGGGCGGTTTCGGCGTCGGACGCGATGGCGGGGACGGTGTCCGAGAGCTCATCCAGGGATGATTGTAAGTGCGTAACGGCGAGCGTTTGTGCGGTCACGTCGGTCGCATACTTCACGATCTTGAATGGCTCGCCCGTATTATCGAAAATCGGGTTGTAGCTGGCCTGGATCCAAACGGGCGAGCCATTTTTATGGCGTCGCCGGAACAGGGCGGCTTTGTAATGACCCAGGCGCAAGTCGTGCCAGAACTGCCTGTAGTCTGGTGATTCGCATTCTTCGGCTTCGACGAATATCCGGTGATGCCGGCCGACGATCTCGTCGCGCCGGTACCCCATGGCATTCAAGAAGTTATCGTTGGCATCGAGCACGGTGCCATCGAGTTCGAAACTGATCACCGCCTGCGAGCGATTGATGGCAGCGATCTGACCTTTCAGGTCGGCTTGCCGCCGCTCGGCATCGGTGACGTCCACGACATGCTGGATGATCTTATGGACGCGTCCACGTCGGTCGCGAATCGGCTTGTAACGCGCCTGTATCCACAGGTCTCGACCATCGGAACAAACGTACTGATATATACCTGACTCGGCCTCGCCGGATGCCAGGCGGGCCCAGAGTCGTTGATACGCCGGTTGTTCCACCACCGCCCGAGGAACGAATATACGGTGGTGATGGCCCACGACCTTGCCTAACGCGTAACCGACAGTAGTCAGGAAATGCGGACTCGCGTCGATCACGGTACCGTCTGGCTTGAATACGACTATCGCTTGTGTGGTTTCGGCGTTCTTGGTCTTTAGGGCCTTACGAGGGTGTCGGCGCGGCCGACTCAACGCGGCTAAAGCGAAATTCATCATTCCCGTTTCTCCCCGTGTGACGCGACGTCGATGTCGAGCACAGCTGAACCCGCATACTGTTGTTATCGGCCTGCTGGGGAGCGTCTTTATGTTTTATTTTAATATTTATGTGTTTGATTATTAATGGGTATTTATTTTTTGTAAAAAATAAGGCGGTAAATAATTTTAACGCCTAATTTTCCGGCGCTGATTTAACAGGGTTTGTTTTGCGCGCTTCCCGCAGTTCGCGCTGGCGCGATCGAAAATTTTGGCCGTTGAGCCTTCCAGCCGATCGCGACCCGGCGATCTTACGAGCGGAGTCTGGTTGTTCGGGACGCCGCCAAAGCCCGTGCCTGAACGTGCTCAGTGGCGAGTGGCAGTGCGAAATGGGGCAGCGCGACAGTCTGGGATTCTTGTTGCCTGTTAAGGCAGCTGCCAGCAAAAGTTCCGCGCCCATTCCAGGGCCGCATCGGCCGGTAGGGGGCGGCTGTAGAGAAAACCCTGGCCGTATTCGCAGCCCATTTCGATCAGGCGGGCCTGGGTGGCCGTGTCCTCGATACCTTCGGCCACGATATGTCTTTTGAAGCTCTTTGCCAGGCCGATGATAGCGTGGACGATCATTTCGTCGTCGCTATTGTCGCGCATGTCCTGGACGAACGAGCGGTCGATTTTGATTTCATTCGCGGGCAGACGTCGGAAATAGTCGAGTGAGGAATACCCGGTGCCGAAATCGTCCAGGGAAATCTGTACCCCGAGTTCACGACAGGCCTGAAGCGTCTCGATGACGCGGTTGGAATCGTCCAGTGCGGTGGTCTCGAGCAGCTCGAGTATCAGACGTTCGCGGATGCGGAATGGGCACGCCTGCAACGCGTGCCATAGATCGTCGCAGAACGTTGGGCTGAGGAAGTGCGACGGGCTCAGGTTGACGCTGATGCTGTAGTTCAGCGCTTCGGAGTCGAGTCGGTGAAGCTGGGCGATCGCCCGCTCGATCACGAAGCGACCCACGGCGCCGGCATGATCGGTATATTCGAGATGATCGATGAAAGCGCGCGGCGAGATCAGGCCGTCGGTGGGATGATTCCAGCGCAGCAGTGCCTCGAAGCCAGCGACTCGTCGGCCGATCAGATCGATTTTGGGCTGGTAATGCAGTTCGAGCTGTTCTTCGGTCAGCGCGTCGCCGATGCGATCGAGCACGCGGCCGCGGGCCTGGTGCGACAAGTGTCGGGCCAAGTCGAAATGTTCGTGCCGGTTCTTGCCGTATTCCTTGGCGGTGTACATGGCTTGATCGGCATGGCGCAGGAGCAGGTCGACGTTCGAATCATCGTCGGGATACAGGGTGACCCCCATACTAGCGCTGACTTGCAGCGCCGTCCGCCGATAGGGCAACGGGGCTCGGATGGTGTCGAGCAGACGTGTATAGGCTTGCTCATCGTCGATATCGTGCAGTATCAGCACGAACTCGTCGCCGCCGAGGCGGCCGATCAGGTCCGGTGGGCGCACCGTCTTGCGCAATCGTTTCGCGATCGCGCGTAAAACCGTATCGCCGGCGCTACTGCCATGGGCATCGTTGATGTCCTTGAAACCGTCCAGATCGAGCAGGCAGACGGACAATGTGTGCCCACAGCGGCCGGCTTCGAGCAGCGTCTGTTCGAACAGCGCGCTCAGGTGATGGCGATTCGGCAGCCCGGTGAGTGCATCGTAGCGTGCGGCGCGTTCGAGGCTTTTTTCGTGTTCGCGTTTTTCACGATAGAGCCGGTCGCGCTCGATCAGGTTGCCAATGGTTTGCAGCAACGGCTCGAGTTCGTGGGCCAGGCCCGGGGCGTATTCGATATCGCGATTGGCTACACCCACCAGTCCGACCTGACGTTTACCAGAGAACACCGGCATGCCCATGTACGACTTGATTGGCGGGTGGCCGGGCGGAAGGCCTCCGCGGCGCGGATCGGTGGCCAGATCGTGCGAGATGACGACTTCGCCGCTGATCATGGGGGCACTTATCAGATTGTCCAATTCATCGAAGACCATGCCGCGTTCACGCACTCGCTGATACAGCGCCTCGGTCGCCGGACTCCACGCCAGGTTCGTAATGGCTTCGACCTTCAGGTACGGCGCATCGTCTGGTTTGCGCAGCATTTCGCCAACGAAGCCGAACCGGCTTCCGGTGAGAAGCAGTAGGTCGTTGAGCACGACCTCGTAGGCGGTCCGTTTCCCCACCCCGGCGAGAAAAGCGTTCTGCGCCCGGTGAATCGCCTGATTCAGATCAGCTTGCTGGATATAGCATCCGTGCATGCCCGGGGCCCGGGACGGCCGGGCCAACTCTTCTTCGATGAGAGACGCGAGTGTATAGAGCACCTCAAGATCGACATCCTCGGCCGCGCGCGGTGTGTCGTCGATCACGCACAGCGTACCGATCCGGAATCCCTGTGGTTCGTGTATCGTGACGCCGGCATAAAAGCGGATGCCGGGCGACCCCGTTACGGCTGGATGATCCGCCATGCGAGAGTCGCGTTGGGCATCGCTTATGACAGCGACCTCGCTGTCGCGTAGCGCGAGTTGACAGAAGGAGCCGCATCGCGGGGCGTCGGTGTCGGATAAGCCCTGATGCGATTTGAGCCACGCTCGTTCCGTGCCCATGAGCGTAAATAACGCGATGCGGGTGTCGTAACAACGCCGCGCGATCCGGGTTAGCCGCTCGAAGCGCTCTTCGGGCGGGGTGTCCATCAGGTTCAGTCGGTCGAGTGCAGCCAGTCGTCGAGTTTCGAGCTCGGACGAGTCCATACGATGTCCCGGCGTGTCAGGGCTGACGGGCCCAGGTAGGCCGTTTTTGCGCGAGCCGGGTGTCAGCGGGTGTATCCGCGCTCGCGTGGGGAATACGCTGCCGTTCCAACGCGAGCATTGCTAATTCCGCGTTGATAAAGGATTACCGTGCCGACTTGAAGTAAATTCGGCAACATCGCCAAATGGCGCGCAATACAATTGCCTCGTCAGCCCGGCTTTGGCAACACCGCCCAGGCGGGCTATTTTCAATCGGAACAATGAGGTCTCGGCCGAGCCCATTAGGCGCTGCCGCCCACCACGCCTCAGACCAAAGTATCGTCGAGCGGCGCAGGGTCCATCGACTCACGCGCTCGTCGGCGCGACAGGCGAACAGGGGCGACGACGCAGCGATCGGCGTGGCACACTGCGGCGCCCCTGTCGGGCCCAGTGGCCGAGGGGCTGGTCAGGAGCGCCTTCATGAATTCATCGTCGCGGTCTTCAACATTCAATTTTTCGGAGCCGGCGCTCGGTCTCATTGCTGCGTTGGGAGCTTTCCTGACCTGGGGCGCCTTGCCGCTATATTTTCACCTGATCGATCGCGCCGTTTCGCCCTGGGAAATTCTGGCGCATCGCATTCTGTGGACAGCGGCACTGCTCGGTATCGTGGTCGTGCTCTGGCGACGCACCGACCGGCTTTGGCGGGTGTTCAGGGCGCCCCGCTTGCTGGGGACGCTCGGCTTGACGGCGGCGCTTGTAGCGACAAACTGGGGCACCTTCATCTGGGCGGTCGTCAACGATCACGTCATAGAAGCCAGCCTGGGCTATTACATCAATCCGTTGTTGAATGTCGCTCTCGGTTTCGTCTTTCTCGGCGAGCGTTTGCGCCGCCTGCAATGGATCGCCGTGGCCATCGCGGCGACCGGCGTGGTGTTTTCGGTCGTGGCTTACGGACAGGTGCCGTGGATCGGCTTGATTCTGGCCGGGTGTTTTGGCTTTTACGGCCTGATTCGAAAGAGACTGGATGTCGATAGCGTCACCGGGCTATTGGTCGAGACCCTGTTGTTGTCGCCGATCGCGCTCGCATGGCTGATCCGGCTCTACGCCACGGGCGGGGCCGCCTTCGGCATCGCCGGCCCGCAAACCGATGCGCTACTCATCGGTGCGGGTGTGCTCACCATCGTACCGTTCACGTTGTTCGCCGCCGGCGCGCGACGCCTGCGGCTGGGTACGATCGGGATCATTCAGTACCTCACCCCGACGCTTCATTTCTTGACCGGTGTGCTTGTCCTGCATGAGCCGCTCACCACGGCCGATGAGGTCACGTTTGCCTGCATCTGGCTTGCGCTGGCGATCTACACGATCGATATCGTCGCCAGCCAGTGGGGCACACGACGAGCTGCGCGCGCCGCGTGACTGGTTACTCCCCCGTCGATAGCTGCCGCTCGATCCGTCGGTCCGGCACCAGCCACAAGCCGGCGACCAGCACGTATAGCAACTGGGATAGCCACGGTGCCACCCAGGCCAGACCGATGGCGGCCAGATACAGGCCGAACGAGATTTTCCCCTTGGTATCCCGACCAATGGCATCGGCAAGCACCGAGTGCTCGCCGTCCGTGGCAATGATCGTGCGCTGCAATATCAGATATGCAACGGCGGCCATGAACAATACGGCCCCGTAGCAGGCAGCGGGTGCCGTGGCGCGCGGGGCTTCGCCCATCCAAGCGGTGGTGACCGGAATCAGGGACAGCCAGAACATCAAATGCAGGTTCGCCCACAACACGGTGCCGGTGACGCGCTGCGCGGCCTGCAGCATGTGGTGGTGGTTGTTCCAGTAGATGCCGATGTAGATAAAGCTGAGCACATAGGCGAGAGCGACCGGCCATACCGGTATCAGCGCAGCGAAGGTATCGCCGTGCGGCACCTTGAGTTCCAGCACCATGATCGTGATCACGATGGCGATCACGGCATCGCTGAATGCTTCGAGTCGGGTCTTGGTCATGGCAGGGCCGCGCGATCCGGTTCGCATCGAGTCTCGCAGAAGCGTCGGGGACCGGGAAGCCACCGGGGGCAGATGTGTGCCTCCAAAACGCGCGCGTCTGCGTTACTTGTAATAAGTATCCGCAAACGCTCGTCTGACCGGGCGTCAAAAGTTGCGTGAGCCGGTCTTAGGTTAAAGACCCGTCGGCTCAAACTCGGCCGAGTCGACGTCTTGGCGACGGTCAGCATACGAATAGTCCGGGGAGAGAGACCTTATGCCCACCGTGAATCCACCGCGTATTTGCAAGCGCTGTCAGGCGTCCGCTGCGCGAGGCGCCCGCGTTTGCGCGTCTTGTGGCTCCCCGCTGGCGCGTTACCCACGACGGGCGCTCGTATTCATCGTGGTCATCGGCGTCGTCGCCGTTGCGGTGATCGGTATCTCGATCGGCAAATACGCGGAAAGTGCTGGGCAGGAGGTGAGTGCCGGGGCATCGGCTGGGCCGTAGCGTTTGGCGCGAAGATGATGGCTGCCCACCGGCCGCGAGCGGAGCGCTCGCGGCCCGTTCGCGTTCTCTCTCGGGTTCGCCGGGCGCCTGAGGCCAGGGCGAGGTTCAGCCCGGCCCTGTGCCCATTCGTGCCGGGCGCTGACCACCGCCCGCTTGCCGTCATGTTGTTAATCGTAGGCGATATACCGGGAAGCCTTGGCTTCACCCGGGAACAATTAATCGGGGGACGCGTAGCGGTGTCAGGTGTGGTGTTATGTGTCTGAGGCGTGACGCGCCAGCGCTTAGCGACTCCCGCCTTGCCGAATCGAGTTGCGGGCGTCAAATCGGCGTTCGCACTAAACCTCAACAGAGCCGGGTTCGTCATGCCTTTACGCCATCTATCTCAGGAGGACGAGACACGCCGGCTCGTGGTGCTCCGGGTTCTGCTGATACTCACCATCGTGTTCGGGTTCGTTTTCGTGCCGGTCAATGTGATCCAGCAGGTTTGGACATTGGCGCTTGCCGAGGTCGCCATGATGGCCTATGCGTTCGTCATTCTTGGCCTGCTTGCGAGCGGGCTGCCGCCGCGCCGCGCGACCTGGGCTTTTTTACTGCCATTTCTGGTAGTTCTTTTACTTGCATTAGCCACCGCCGCGAACATCTCGGTATTCGTCTGGGTTCTGCTGATTCCCTTGCTATCGCACCGCCTGCTCGGTCGGCGTGACGGGTCCATCGTTGGCCTCTCGTTTCTGGGGCTGGCCGCTGCGTTAATGCTTGTGCGTTTCGGTTTCGTGCCGTCGGTCGCCCAGGCCGCCGAGGCCATGGATGTACTGTTGTGTGCAACCGCGCTGTTCGTGATTTCGCTCGCCCACGAGACCGAAATCGTACGGGTGAACCGAAAGTTGCGTGCTCGTGCCGATCTCGATGGGCTTACTCATCTGGCCAATCGGCGGCGGTTTCGAGAGCTGTTCGAGCAAGCCCGGTACGCGGCGCAGCAGGGCGTCCCATCGGCCGCCCGGCAGGTATCGTTGATACTTATGGACCTCGATTATTTCAAGCGGGTCAATGATCGCTACGGCCACGATATCGGCGATATCGTGCTCGAGGCCGTATCGAGGCGTCTGCTTGCTCAATGCCGGCAGTCGGATGTGCTGGGGCGGGTCGGCGGCGAGGAACTGGCGATTCTCTTATTCGATCTCGACCACGCCGATGCGATGCGCCAAGCCGAACGGTTGCGCTGCACGATCAGTGCAACGCCGGTGTTGGCGCGGGATCACGTCATTTCGCTCACTCTGAGCCTGGGCGTCGCCACGTTTCGCCTGGCTGAATGCAGTTTCGAGCAGATTTTCGCCGAGACCGACGCGCGGCTTTACCAGGCCAAGCGCGATGGACGTAATCGCACGCACGGTGAGCCGGTGACGTCGGCCGCGCGGGCTGCACGCATCGAGCCGGCGGCCCGCGAGGCGCAGCGGTCCAGGGGTTACGAGATGCCATGAGCGGGGTTGGGATGCGGCACCGGACGGCCTCGTAATATCGGCCCGCATCGGATCGGTCGCTCGCTGGGTTGCGTGGTCTGGCCCAACGCGCATACCGTCGCTGTCGATTCCTCCCGGATACGCTTTATGACGCCTCGATTCTCCGGCGCCCGAACTTGTTTCGTCGCGCGATATCGTCTGTGGCTTGCGGCGATGCTGCTGGCATTAGGCGGCTGCGCCCACTGGCAGCCGTCGACAGCGCCGACACGTTCACCGGAGACGGTACAAAACCGCGTGGTGCATCTGTTGCCGACCGACGTTCACGACAAGCAGGCCTGGGCCGACGACATCCAGACCGCATTTTCGGCCCAGCATCTCGCCGCCAACGACAGCAACCTGTGTGCCACGCTGGCGGTCGCGGGGCAGGAATCATCGTTTCATGCCGATCCGCGGGTTCCCGGCCTGGGCCGCATTGCTCGACACGAGCTTGAACGCCGTGCCAGGGCCGCGCATGTGCCGCAGTTCCTGCTCGAAGGCGCACTGAATCTCAAATCGTCCACCGGGCAGACCTATAAGCAACGGCTCGCCGAGGTCCATACCGAACGCCAGTTGAGCGAACTGTTCGAGGACTTCGTCGGGCAGGTGCCGCTGGGTCGCAAGCTGCTCGGCGGCTTCAATCCGGTGCATACCGGCGGGCCGATGCAAGTAGACGTCGATTTCGCCACGGCGCACGACAGCGACTATCCGTACCCGGTCGACGGCTCGATCCGGCATGAGGTCTTCTCTCGGCGCGGCGGCTTGTATTTCGGCATTCTGCACTTGCTGGGGTATCCGGCTGATTATCCGTCGCCGCTTTATCGTTTTGCCGACTACAACGCGGGTTGGTATGCCAGCCGCAACGCGGCGTTTCAGCGTGCCGTGAGCCGGCTTACGGGGACCCGGCTCGCGCTCGATGGCGACCTGATCATCTACAACAGCGACACGCTGAGTTATACCGAACGCGCGACGCGCCAACTCGCCGATCGACTCGGCCTATCGGATGCGGATATCCATGCCGCCCTGCGCCTGGGCGAGAGTCCGCATTTCGCCGACACGGCGGTATACAAGCGTGTCTTTGCGCTGGCCGACAAACAGGCCGGCAAACGCGTTCCCCGGGCGATCCTGCCGGGTATTACGCTCGACAGCCCGAAGATTACCCGTCATCTCACCACCGCCTGGTTTGCCAAGCGTGTGGAATCGCGCTGGAAGCACTGCATGGCACGCGCTCGGGGTGACGCGCTCGCACGCTCGGGCGCGATGGGTCGTCGGCCGGGCGGCGGAGACTGAAGCGCCGCGGCCGATCACGTCACCGCACGCGGCGCGCGACTATACTCGAGACATCAACCACAGACGGGATCGTCGATGAGCGTCAGTTCCTGGATTCGTGTCGTCACGGCCTGTCTCGTCTCGGGCGTGCTGTCCGGTTGTGTGGGATTACCGAAAGGCACCACGGCGGTCCAGCCGTTCTCGTTGAATCATTATCTCGGCCGCTGGTACGAAATCGCCCGGCTCGATCATCGCTTCGAGAAGGGGCTGGACTGCGTTACGGCCACCTACAGCAAGCGGGCCGATGGCGGCGTCCGGGTGGTCAACCGAGGCGTGAATCTCGCCAAGGACAAGGTCAGCGAAGCCGTGGGCAAGGCGTATTTCGTGGCGGGCGACAATACAGGCCGATTCAAGGTCAGCTTTTTCGGCCCGTTCTATGCCGGCTATAACGTCATCGCGCTCGACCCCGACTATCGCCATGCGCTGATCGCCGGCCCGAATCGCGATTATCTCTGGATTCTGTCACGTACGCCGCGGCTTTCGGCCGCGACCCGCGCAGCGCTGATCCAGCGGGCCGCCGATCTCGGTTTCCCCACCGATGAGCTGGTGTTTCCGGATCAGGGCAGCGCCTGCGCGCCATATCGCAAGGACAGTGGGGACAGCCAGGCCACCGCCTATGTCCACAACGACGGGACGCCGCGGACGACCGGCAACGGCTCTTGAATAAGACCAGCGCGCCTGTGCCTCACCGTTCCGGTGGTCGCGGCGGCGGCCGGCTTGTGTGCCGCCGCCCGGTTAGTCGATTGGATTATTGTTCGAAAATCTGACGCGAACCGTTGGTTCGCCGTCCAACCCGGTATCTCCTCATGGCGCGCATCGAATCCCAGCGGATGATGGCGAATGTGGAAGGCGATTTCGTCGTCTTTCTGATCGGTATGCGCATCAACGCATTGTGGCGGGTCGATCGCTGGTGGCCGGTGTCCCGGGCCATGCCCAAGATGCTCCAGGAGCTGTCGGCGAAGCCCGAACTCGGCCTGCTCGGCTATCGTGGCCGATGGGGCGGTCGGAACGTCGAACTCATCCAGTACTGGCGCTCGTTCGATCAATTGCGAGCGTACGCCGCCGCTCGGGAATCCGAGCATCTGCCGGCCTGGCGGGAGTTCAATCGCCGTAGCAGCGGCAACGACAGCGTCGGCATCTGGCATGAAACTTATCTGGTACAAGCCGGCCAGTTCGAGACCGTCTATCGCAACATGCCCACGCACGGACTGGCCGCGGCAACGGCGGTCAAACCGGCCACGGGGCGGCACCAGACCGCAGCGGGGCGCCTGGGGCGCCGTGACGGATGACGAGTTGGCTCGGGACGTTTGATTCGCCATGCTTGGACGGATTTGGGACGCGGGGGCAGGCGTTATCCTTGGTCTGCCTCGTCCGTCCGATCGCTCGGCACCGATCAACGACCGGAGGCGCGGGCATCGCAAACACAGCCCGCATGACTGGACCCGCACCCCTCATGAATAAACACGGCAGGGAATAAACCAAGCGATTGATATGCTCTATTTCATCACGAAATCGATATTGTCCGGCGTCATCATCGCGATCGTTTCGACCATCGCCAAACGCCAGCCGGCCGTCGGCGCGCTGGTGGCATCGCTGCCGCTGGTCTCCATCCTGGGCATGATCTGGCTCTGGCACGACACGCACGATCGCACCCGTATGGCCGCTCATATCGGCGCCACGTTCTGGTTCGTGATCCCGTCGCTGCCCATGTTTCTGCTCATGCCCTGGCTGCTCAACCGCGGCCTGCCGTTCTGGCTCACCCTGATGATCGGCTGTGCGCTGACGGCCGGGCTCTATCTCGGCATGGTGGCTATCGGCCCTCGCATCGGGCTGCGGATCTGACGGGGCAGTTTGGGGTGCGGGGCATCGCGTAGAGGGCGACTCGAGATCGCCCTCTACACAGGTTCTCAATACGCCGTCCGGGATCTAGGAGTGTCTCTCGGAGCTGTCACGTCGCGAGTGCGCCCACGGGCCGCGGTTGTTGTGGTCGTGTTCGTGACCGTTCTGATCATCATGATCGTGCGTGCGGCCGTCGTGTTCTCCGTGTCGACTGAAATCGAACATCGACATCAGGTTCCCGATTGCCGGCGCGTTCACCGGAACATAGGGATTCTGCTTCGTGGCAACCGGATTGGGCAGATTGTCGCGGCTATAGCTTGAAATCGGCCCGAGGTGCCAGTTCGCTTCGACGAACTTGTCGAACGACACCTGATCGCCATAGGTATGGCTCACGCCGACATGCTTCGAATACGGCGATACGACGATCAAGGGAATGCGCGGCCCGTCCCCGAAGAAGTCGATGGGCTGGATATAGCCTGAGTCGTAGTAGCCGCCACCTTCATCAGTGGTCACCACGATGGCAGTATTCTTCCACAATTCGGGGTGCGACTTGATCTTGCGGATGATCTTGCGCGTGAATGCCTCGAACAGCCCGAACTTCGACGACGCCGGATGGCCATCGAGATAGGTATCCGGCTTCACGATCGACACCGCCGGCAGACGATCGTCGCCGATGTCGTGATACAGCGCGTGAATCCCCTTGAGATTCTTCCGTAGCTGCGGGTTGGTCATGATCTGCTTGGAATACAGGAAGGGATTGCAGATATCGCAATAGGACGATTTCTCGCCGTCTTCCTTGCCGTGATCCCAGCCCTCGCCGTAATAGCTCCAGGACACGTGATTGCGGCTTAGCAGCAGCCCCAGGTTCTGCTGGGTCGTGGGCGGCACCGTGTATTGGTGTGGCCCCAGAGCCGCGGGTTTGCCGGTGCCCTTATAGCCCGGGCTATAGTTGTTCACGAGGTAATAGGCGTTCTTGCGGCAATCGCCGTCACGAAAGGCCTTGTATGGCAGGGACGATAGGTAGTTGCGGATCGAACCCACGCCCGGCTGCGAGCTGTCGTTGCAGGCCACATAAGAGCCGCCGCTGTAGCCGTCCTGTTTGTAGAAATTATTGGTGCCGGATTGCGGATTCGGGTTCTCGATCTGGTTCTGTGGCGGCTTGACCGGCTGACCCTGGGCGTTCGAGTAATAGATGCCGGTCCCGTAACCGATCTCGACGTGATTCGCGCCGGTGCCGCCCATCACGGATTGATGGAAGTTGTCGCTCATCGCGTACTCATGCGCCAGCCGATTGAAATAGGGCATGTCGCCGTGCTGGACGTTGTAAACGCCCATCGCCACGGGGCCCTGGTGCTGGCCGGTCTCCGAGTGATTGGCGGGTTCCGGCTTGCCATTGCTGGCGTTGCCCACCGAGGCCTCGACCCACGCCCACAGATCGTTGGCACAACCGCTCGGGTTCTGTTTCGTGGCCTGCGACATCTTGCAGTCCACCTGCTGCCACATCTGGAAAAAGCGGTGGGTGGGGCTGCCGGTATAGTCGTTGTAATTCACATAGCGCGTGAGATCGAACGGCCCGTTGCGCACCATGTCGGGGAAACGTGTGTCGATCTTCGCGCTGGGCGCCAGCCCGCTGCCGCCGGTCGCCAGCCGTTTGTAGGTGCCAGCCGGTAACGCGGGTTCGACGGCCTTGGCGGCCGCTGCCGTGGCGAACGGCGCATCGGTCGGCGTGCCGGTGGTGGTGATTGGCCCGAGCGCGTCATAAGGGCCGGTTGTGGCGGGATGAATCGAGTAGGTGTCGGTGTCCTGAGCGCGCCGTTGTGCCCCCTGGGCAAAATTCGGCCCCGGCGTGCCGTCGGCATTGATGATGCCTTTAGAGAGCAGATTGTCCACGGTCTGCCCCGGACGTGGCTTGTAGGTCGCGAACACGTTATCGAATGTCCGGTTCTCCCCCAGGATTAGGATCACGTGCTTGATGGGTGTCGCGGTCTGTCGGCCATGCTCATGATGGTGGTCCCAATCCCTGTGCGTGGCCGCCTGTGCCAGGGGGGATGCCAGAACGAGCGCGCCCAGAAGGGCGCCAGCCCTTATCCGTGTCCGTCTGTGCTTTCTTGAAATCATAAAGCCTCTCCTCTGATCGGTTTCGTTTCGCGTTACCGCGAAACCATAGAGAGGCACATTGATGTTGCAGAGCGGTTACTGTTTGATTTTGTTACGAAAAACGAACGAAAAGGATGTCGGCAAGATGACGATCTTATGGCCGGCTGCCGCGCCCGGCCGTGTCGATGCAAACTCCCGACTAGAAAGTCTGGCCTCAGGCGCCGCGCTCGGTCGCCAGTTGCTCACGCAACGCGGCGTTTTCAGCCTCGAGTTCGGCCACACGCTGTTCCAGGGCAGCGATACGTTCCTGAGCCGCCGACTGTCCCGGTCCCTCGGCCGCCGCCGCAGCGTACGCCTCCAGGTCCAGCGGGCCGCAGAGCTGGTGCATGAACTCCGCATCCTTGCGGCCCTTGGTTCGGGGCAGTTGAACCAGCAGAGAGTGTTCGAGATCTTCCTCGTCGATCAGTTCGCGGGCCGCGGCAGAGGCGGCGTCGTTATCGGGGAAGTCGTAGAGGCGGCCGGCGCGGCTGCGCAGTTCCCCGGGTGTCTGTGGCCCGCGAAGCAGCAGCAACGTCACGATCGCGAACTGAGCTTTCGTGAGCTTGATGTCGGCGAACTGGCCGGCGCCGCACATCCGCTGTTTGTATTTTTCGACCCCGCTTTTGAAGTTTTCGTCGATCTGCACGAGGCTGCGCTGGGCCAGCGCGCGGGCGGCGCGTTGTACTTCGACCCGGGTGAGTGACATCACCGGTTCGCGGGCCGATTTCTGGTTGGCCGCGTTGGTCAGTGCGTTGAGGGTCAGGGGCATATGGTCCGGCGTGGTGACGGATTTTTCCATCAGGCAACCGATGATGCGGGCTTCGACGTCGGTGAGCTTGGGTAGCATGGATTCGGTGGTGTGATTCCCGCCCCCATGCTACCGGTAATGGCCGGCGACTGTGCCACGTTCGTTCGTCGAATCGGGCGGCGCGTGACCCTTCGGGTGGGGCCGCTCATCGAAATTGACTAGGGGCGTCCGGCGGTGTTGCGAGCCCGGGTCTTGGCTCGCCCAGAGCCGGCGACTCGCGCCTTGCCGGACACGATTTGCGATCTCCAACGCGGCGCGCGTACGAAACGGCAATACACCTAGAACACGGCGGCCCAGCTGTCGTTGGCGAGCGCCAGCACGACGTCGACGGCCTCGGCCGGTACGTTGGCCGGTTCGCCCTGTTCCAGCGGGTCGTAGTGGAACACGAACAGGCGCGATGCGAACTGATGGAAGGGCAGACTGGCTTCGCCGTGGCGTTCGCCGTGGCCGTGGGTGTCGGTTTCGATGCCCTGGCCCCAGTCCTGTCCGCTGTCGTTGTTGGGGTTGAAGAAGTAGACGCGCATCTCGCCGTCCGGGTCGAGCGCGACGCGACGGATGGCGATGGCGTGGCGGCCGACATAGCGCGCGGCACTATCGGTGGCGGCGATGCCGGCGGGTTGGGGGTGAATCACCGGCACGCCGCCGTTGTAGTCCAGGTGGTAGCTGGCGTAGAACGCGCGGATGAAGCCGGCGTGGTCTTCGATCTTGTCGGTGGCGGCGTTGGTGACCGCCCGGAAGCCGTTGCCGACCCACCAGCCGTAGAACTCCGGGTGAATCCAGCGATGGAGATCGTCGTCGCGCTCGCCGCAGAGCCGACCCATTTCGATATAGATCCGGTCGAGATGAGGCACGAGGATCATCGACACCGGGTCCACGTCCAGCGGGCGCTGCTTGGCGAGCCCGGCGGCCAGCCCTTTGGAGGACACCAGATCACCCTCGAAGCGCAGCAGCACTTCATCGTCGCGCGCGGCCCAGGCGACGAGCTGGAGCAGATAGTCCGGGTCGTTGTCGGCCCACATCGACAGGCCGATGACCGACTGGCAGGTGGGATTGTTGCCCTGACCGACGCCGAGCGGCTGGCCGAGCAGATTGAGCGCGCCGGCCATGAGCCAGACCCGTGGCTCGCGCGTGGCGCCGAACGCGGTGGTGAGCGTGGCGGCAGTGCTGGCGGACAAGGGCAGGCGCAGCTGGCGCGCCAGGCCCGCGGCCACGGGTCCGTTGAACAGAACGCCGCGTTCGAGGAGCAGGGCGAGACCGTAGATGGCCTGCGCCGTCTCGACAAAAATGATGTCGTCGATGATCTCGTGCACCAACGCCGTGTGGCACTGGTAGGCATCGGTGCCAGTGCGACCTAGCCCGAGGGTGATCGGGATCAGGTGTTCGCCGCCGACTTCCGGGCTGCGCAGATGGTGCAGGAATACCGCGTGGTAGACGGACACCAGCCCGGTCTCGTGCATGGCGCGAGCGAAGCCCTGGGCCTCGGCGCGTAGTTCTTCGTCGGTGAACGTGGGCAGGCGCATCCCGTAGACATCCACACCGGGGTCTTCGGCACAGCCGGGCGTGGGCGCAAACAGGCAGTTGACGAGCTGGCGGGCGGCCGTGTTCTCGGTATCGAGTGTTGGATCGAACAGGCATTGTGCGATCTGAATGACCATTTCGCGCGCGTCGTCGACGTCGATCGGGCGTTGTTCGAGGATGCGCCAGACTTCGGCGACCAGGCTGTCGAGAATGCTCTCGTAGCCCATGGCATCGATCTGGAAGCGATACAACGCCGCCACGATCGGCCCGAGTGAAAACGGCCGCTCGCGATCGGCTTCACTGAGCTGGCCCGACAGCAGGTCGAGGTTGAGGGCCATCACCTGGGTGATGAACTGACGGGCATGCTCGGCGGTGATGCGCGGATGGGCGTAGTCGCCGAGTGCGACCGCCAATAGCCGAAGCTGGCTGAGCGCTTCGATGACGGTGGTCTGGGCGTCGCCGGTGCGCAGCGAGATCTTGGCGATGTCCGGCTGCAGGATGGCGGGGTAGTCCCAGTCCGTGTCCTTGAAAACGCCGGCCGACTCGTAACGCTTGACGCGTTCGTAAAGTGCCGCTGGCCCGTCGTCCTCGGCCAGCACCATGCCGGCAGCAGCCAGAACCTGGGCGTTGGTGGCCGTGGTGTTGGCCTGACGGGCCTGGCCCAGCGCCATCAGCGCCTGGTCGAATTGCGGGGTGCTCGGCGTTGTGATCATGCAGGGCATCGAATCAAATGACATGGCGCCCGACGCTTATCATGTCGGGCGATTCGACACCTTACACCCAATCGTGCCGCACGCGGGGCCCTAGGGCGTGTTGAGGTTTCGTGCGAGCGCCGCGTTGGCGTCCGCAAATCGTGTCCGGCGAGGCGCGAGTCGCCGCGTCGTGGCGTGCCACGACCCAGACTCGCAACGCGGCTGGGCGCCCCTGGTTAATTTTTTATGGGCGGCCCAACCCTTCGGGACAAGCGCTGTTTTGCGGCAATACAGCGTTATAGCTCTCTCGCGTAGGGTCACTACGCCACGTTCGCTACGCCTCGTCTTGCCGCAAAACAGCGCTTGGCGCGGACTCGGACGAAACCTCAACACGCCCTAGATCGACTGCCGCAGCTTGTCGCCCCAGGCCTTGAGGTCGAGCAGCAGCTGCAGCCGGGCGGGATCGCCCTGGACGCGTTCCATCAGCGCGGCGACGACTTCGTCGTATTCGTCGAGCGTCAGACCGCCGTCGGGCGCGAACTCGAGCCGCTTGGCTACCCAGTTGTTCCAGTCGTCGCGCTCGGCGTCGGCGAGCGAATCGGGGAAGTGCCGGGCACGATAACGGAACAACAGTTCGTTGAGCCGATTGTCCGAGAAGACGATGGCACCATCGGCGAGTTCGGCGGGGGCCGTCGCGCGTACCGATTCGGCGAGCTTGCGATCGCTGTCGGAGATAAAACCGTCGTACAGCGCGGCTTCCGCGTCGGACTCGGCATCGAACACGCGGGCGTCGAACACGGCGGTGGCCTTGGCTTCGACTTCGGTCAGCTGATCGTGGATCGCTTTCCAGTTGCGCCGGCACTGGTTGATGTCGAGGTGGAGCCGGGCCGCCTCGTTCTCGCGCATCATCTCGAATGGCGCCAGCACCGGGCATTTGTTCAGATGCACGCCCTTGAGCGCAATGCGCGGCGTGTCGTCGGGCAGATCTTCGGCGGGGGTGAAGATGCGCTCGTAGATCTCGTCGGGGGCGAGTTCCAGCAGCGGCGCCGGGTCCACGCGCAGGTCGTAGACGATGATGCAGTTCTTGTTCGACGGGTGTTGTGCGATCGGCATCACCGGCGACAGGCAGCCGTTCTCGGCCGGGAATTTCGACGACACATGCAGCGCGGGCTTGCGCGTGTCCATGTCGAGCAGCTTGCGGGCGCTGTGCTTGTCGCGGTTGTTGATGACGTAGTCGTACAACCGAGGCTGCTTGTCGCGGATCAGCTTGGCGAGCCCGATGGTGGCGTGCACGTCGGACAGGGCATCGTGGGCGCGGTCCTGGGCCAGGTTGTTGGCCGGCGCGAGCTGGTCGAGGCGGAAGCTGGGCGCGCCGTCCTCGCGCGTCGGCCACGTGATGCCCTCGGGGCGCAGCGCATAGGTGAGCCGCACCATGTTGATGATATCCCAGCGCGAGCAGCCGTTCTGCCACTCGCGGGCGTAGGGATCGAAGAAATTGCGCCACAGCGTATGGCGCGTCACTTCGTCGTCGAACTGAAGACTGTTATAGCCGACGCTGCAGGTGCCGGGCTTTGCCATTTCGGCGACGATGGTCTCGATGAATTCCGGCTCGGGCACGCCGTGTTTCAGGGCGTACTGGGGCGTGATGCCGGTGATCAGCGTGGCCTCCGGGTGGCCCAGCATGTCCAGCGGCGGCTGGCAGTACAGCACGATCGGCTCGCCGATGACATTGAAATCGGCATCGGTGCGAATGCCGGCGAACTGGGCCGGCTTGTCGCGCTTGGGATCGGCGCCGAAGGTTTCGTAGTCGTGCCAGAAGAAAGTCGGTTCGGCCATGCGGAACAAGCCTCGGATCGAATCGTCGCTACGCCGGTGGCCCGGCGCACACGATGTCACGAAAACGGCGAGAGTAGCGCGGTGGGCGCCACCGGGCGAGTGGGCGGTTACGCGGCGCTGGCATCCGACTGCAGCGTTTCGAGTTCCTCGGCTTTCTCCATCCAGGTGGTTTCGGCCGCATCGAGCTGCTTGCGCAGTCGGCCCTGTTCCTGCGACAGACGAGCCGATTCGGTCGGGCTTTCGTACACGCTGGGCTTGGCCAGCTCGGCCTCGACGTGTTCGATCTGCTTCGTGAGCCGTTCGACTTCGCTTTCCGCTTTCTTGAGCGCGTTGCGCAGCGGCTTTTCCTTCGCTCGTTGCTCGGCCGCGCTGCGCCGGTTAGCCGCATTGCTGTGGCTCGTCGGTTTGGCGACGTCCTGGCCTTCGCGGGCCGCGCCCTGGCGGGTGATCCACTTCGCGTAATCGTCCAGATCGCCGTCGAAGGGACCGAGCGCGCCGTCATCGACGCGCCAGAGCTGGTCGCAGGTGGCATCGATGAGATGGCGATCATGCGCGATCATCACCACGGCGCCGGTAAAGCCGGCGAGCGCGGTCTCCAGCGCGTGGCGCATGTCGAGATCGAGATGGTTGGTCGGCTCGTCCAGCAGCAACAGGTTGGGCTTGCTGTGTACCACCAGGGCCAGCGCCAGGCGGGCCTTTTCGCCGCCGGAGAACGGGCCGATCGGCTCCAGCGCCTTGTCGCCCCGGAAATCGAAGCCGCCGAGGAAATCGCGGATATGCTGTTCCGAGGCTTTCGGGTCCTGACGCTGGAGATGCTGGGCGGCACTGGCGTTGTCGTCCAGCACTTCGAGCTGATGCTGGGCGAAGTAGCCGACGTTGAGGTATTTGTCGTACTGCACCTCGCCGCCCATGGGGGCCAGCGCGCCGGCCAGCAATTTCATGACCGTCGATTTGCCGGCGCCGTTGCGGCCCAGAATAGCGAGCCGGTCGCCGGGGATGAGCCGCAGTTTGATGTCTTCCACCAGCGGCGTGTCGTCGTAGCCGACGTCGGCATTGTCAGCGCGCAGCAACGTATCGGGCAGGCGATCGGGCGTGAGGAACTCGAACGAGAACGGCGTGTCCCAGTGCGCCGCCTCGACTTTTTCCATGCGCTCCATCTGTTTGAGCTTGCTCTGCGCCTGGCGCGCCTTGGTGGCCTTGGCCCGAAAGCGGTCGACGAAGCCCTGGAGCTGGTTGAGCTTCTTCTGCTGGTTCTCGTAGGCCGCCTGCTGTTGCGCCTTGGCTTCGGCGCGCATCATCTCGAAGCGCGAATAGTTGCCGGTATACAGCACTGCCTTGCCGTGCTCGAGATGCAGCGTGTGCGTGGCGAGCGCATCGAGAAAATCGCGATCGTGCGAGATGACCACGAGCGTGGCCGGGTGCGCGGCGAGATAATCCTGCAGCCAGAACACCGCATCCATGTCGAGATGGTTGGTGGGCTCGTCGAGCAGCAACAGATCGCAGCGTCGCATGAGTGCCGCGGCGAGGTTGAGACGCATGCGCCAGCCGCCGGAGAAGTCGTCGATCGGGGCCTCGTGGGTCGACGGTGCGAACCCCAGCCCGTGTAGCAGCCGGGCGGCACGGGCGCGCGCGGCATAGCCGTCGATCTCGGCCAGCCGGCCATGCAGTTCGGCCATGGCGTTGCCGTCAGCGGTTTCCTCGGCTCGGGCCAGTCGCGACTCGATCGCGCGCAGCTCGACGTCGCCGTCGAGCACGAACTCGATGGCCGGCTGGGATCCCGCCGGCGCATGCTGGCGCACGGTGGCGATCTCGACCGACGCCGGAATATCGACTTCACCGGCATCGGGTGCCAGCTCGCCGAGCATCATGGCCAGCAGGCTGGATTTGCCGGTGCCGTTGGCGCCGACAATGCCCACGCGCTGGCCCGGCTGGATGCGCAGGTCGACATCCTCGAGTAGTTTGCGGGGTCCGCGGCGGAGGGTGGCGTGCTTGAAGGCGATCATGGGCGTGATTGTAAAGGATTCAGCGGCCGCGACCGATCGGAGGTTCGCGGCGAATCGATAACCGGGCATCCTCCCACGGCTTGCCGAGGACTAACGGCGGCCTAGTTTTTGCTTTGCAGCGCAAACGCCGGCGGCGCAGCGAACGGGGCAACGGCGGTGCGTACCGTAGGTCGTGAGATCGACCGTCGGCGCATTGGATTCATCACGGGGGCGACAGGGAACGAACATGGCCATCGATCGGAAATTTCATGGCGCGTTGTACGCGATCGCGAGTCTGGTACTGCTTGTGGTGGTCACGTTGCCGATCTACTGGCTGCTGGTGGTCACGGGTGCGCCCTGGGCGCTGTGCTACTGGGTGATGTCGTTCATGATCAGCGGCGGAATTTATGTGGCTTGGTGTCTGTATGCCGAGCGCCCGCTGGAGACCGGGCCGTTTTTCGGGGTGACGCTCGTCTTTGCCACCGTGATGACCGCGCTCTACGTGGTGACCACGGGAACGAGCACGCTGACCGGCTGAAACGCCGTGGGCGTGGGCCGAGCGCGGCGCTCGACAGGGCGCGATCGCCGTAGATCGCAGAAGAGGGCCCGTTGAATCGGGTTCGATAAGGGCCGGCGCCCGCACGAGCTCAAAAAAAGCGCGCCGGGCTTGGGCCGGGCGCGCTCTTCTTCAGATCGCTTCATGCGCGAGCGCACGAAGCAGCCGCGAGCCGATCAGCTCGTGGCGTTACCACCGCTGCGGCGTTGGCCGCCACGTCCGCCGCGCTTGCCGCGCCGGGCGTTGCGTCGCGGCTTGTGCGCGCCCGCATCGCCGCCGTCGTCGTGCCGGGCCCGTTCATGGTGCGGCTTGTTGCCGCGCTGCGGCGGTTTGTCGCCGTCGCTGCGGGGCTTGCCTTCGCTCTTGTTCTGGCCGCCGCGCGGACGCGAGGGCTTGCTCTTGGCCGGCCGGCGGGGCGGGCGTGAGCCGCGGTCGTCTTCGTCATCGTCGGCCGCATGCGGCGCCCGCAGGTCGATGCCTTCCGGCTGGAAGCGATCGATCTGCTGGCCGATGAGCTTCTCGATGCCCTTGAGGTTCTTGCGTTCGTCGGGACCGACCAGCGACAACGCCTCGCCCTCGGCGCCGGCGCGGCCGGTGCGGCCGATACGATGTACGTAGTCCTCGGGGACGGTCGGCAGCTCGTAGTTCACGACGTGCGGCAGGGCATCGATATCGATACCGCGTGCGGCAATGTCGGTGGCCACGAGCACACGAACCGTGCCGTTCTTGAAGCCGTCGAGCGCCTTGGTTCGCGCGTTCTGCGACTTGTTGCCGTGCAGCGCGGCGGCGGTGAGACCGTCGGTTTCGAGCTGTTTCACCAGTCGGTTGGCGCCGTGCTTGGTTCGGGTGAATACGAGCACCTGCGACCAGTTTTTGGAACCGATCAGATGGCTCAGCACCGCGCGCTTGCGGGCCTTCTCGACCATGATCACGCGCTGGGCCACGCGCTCCGCGGTGGAGTTGCGCGGGGCGACATCGATCTCGACCGGGTTGGTCAGCAGCGAGTTCGCCAGCTTGCGGATATCGTTGGAGAACGTCGCCGAGAACAACAGCGTCTGGCGCTGGCTCGGCACGTACTTGAGCACGCGCTTGATGTCGTGGATGAAGCCCATGTCGAGCATGCGATCGGCTTCGTCGAGCACCAGCGTGTTCAGATTCGACAGATCGATATTGCCGTTCTGCAAGTGGTCGAGCAGACGCCCCGGCGTGGCGACGACGATATCGACGCCTTTCTTGAAGGCCGAGATCTGCGGCTGATAGCCGACGCCGCCGAACACGACGGTGCGCTTGAGCTGAGTGTTGGCGCCGTAGGTGGTCACCGATTCGGCGACCTGGGCGGCCAGCTCGCGCGTCGGTGCAAGCACGAGCACGCGCGGTTTCTTTTCATGGGACTGGCCGAGGCGCTCGAGGATCGGCAGCACGAACGCTGCGGTCTTGCCGGTGCCGGTCTGGGCCGCGCCGAGTACGTCGGCGCCGTCGATGATGGCCGGAATAGCCTGGGATTGAATCGGGGTGGGCGAGGTATAGCCCGCGTCGGCAATTGACGCCAGCAGATGCGGCGACAAGCCGAGGGAATCGAATGACATGCATTGTCCTGGTGGTGTGAATAGCAGACCGACCTGGATTGTTATGCAGTGTCCGTGTCGATCTTCGGCGGCCGGGCGGAAAGCACCGCCGCACGTTGTGGCCGGGCCCGAGCGATGCCGGGCGCTGGAAGCGGCCAAGTGGCTAGTATACCTGGGAGTCAGCAGCGCGTCATCGCGGCGTCCCCACGTTTTTATGGCATCTTGACCGGCATCGTCCGTCCATTGCCTTGCCCGCCATGAGCGAAGAATTCGTGCCGCTGCACATTGCAGTGCTCACTGTCTCCGATACCCGTACCGAGACCACCGACAAGTCCGGGCGCGTGCTGGTCGAACGCCTGCAGGCGGCCGGGCACGTACTGCATGAAAAACGGATCTGTCCGGACGATGTTTACGAGCTGCGCGCGATTGTGGCGCGCTGGATCGCCGACGACGCACCGGATGTGGTGATTACCACCGGGGGCACCGGCCTGACCGGACGGGATGTCACGCCGCAGGCCATCGAAGTGCTGTTCGATCGGCGCATCGACGGCTTCGGCGAGATGTTCCGCATGCTGTCCTACGAATCCATCGGCACGTCCACGCTGCAGTCGCGCGCCATCGCCGGGGTGGCCAAGGCGACGTTCGTGTTCTGTCTGCCCGGTTCGTCGGGCGCCGTAGCCGACGGTTGGGACAAGCTGATTGCCGCCCAGATCGATTCCCGCACGCGTCCATGCAATCTGCAGGAGCTGCGCCCTCGACTAATGGAGCGTTGATTCGGGATTGTCGACCCCTGTATACAATCGAACGCAATTCGCCTCGTCAGCGCCTCTCCAAGGCGATCTGTCTTATAAATCAGAACGATCGTGCTGTCACAGAATTGTCAAAAAGGCGAATATCAGCCGCGCCCAGTTGTGCTTACCATCAGCTGGGGACGACCGGACAT
Organism: Salinisphaera hydrothermalis C41B8; assembly: GCF_000732535.1. Taxonomy (GTDB): domain Bacteria; phylum Pseudomonadota; class Gammaproteobacteria; order Nevskiales; family Salinisphaeraceae; genus Salinisphaera; species Salinisphaera hydrothermalis. The sequence goes on along the minus strand of NZ_APNK01000004.1, from coordinate 169,580 downwards.
TCAGCTCAAATTATTCAGGGGAAAATAATGGATTCAGGGAGACTATGGCGGGCCAGCGTCATGACCGCCGTCGTGGCCAGCGCGTCCGTGTACGTGCCGGCCGCGATGGCGCAATCGGCGCCGTCCAATGCCGAGCTAGCCAATCTGGTCAAGCAGCAGGCCGCGCAGATCCAGCGCCTGAACGCGCGGATCGATCAACTCGAACAGCAGCGTAGCGGCCAGGGCGCCTCACAGACGGCGTCTTCGGGCATGAGCGCCAACGCCGCCAACGGTGGCGCGCCGCGTCAAACCCAGCCTTCGGTGCCGTCTGGCAAGGCGGCCGAAAAAGCCACTTACGCCAGCAACGGTCAGAGTAACGCCAGTCTGGAACAGCGCGTGTCCAAGTTGGAGAAGGACAGCGTCAAGGTGGACTGGTCGGACGGCGCGCCCGAGCTGTCGAGCCCGAACGGCGACTATACGTTCGGCATCGGCGGTCGTATTCAGTACGATTTTTCGGGCACGACGGGATCCGACTACAACAGCCGCAACATCACCGGCTCCGAATTCCGTCGCATCCGTCTCGATGCGCACGGCAAGGTCGCCGGCTGGCTGATGTACAAGTCCGAGCTGGACTTCGCTGGCAACAGCGTGGGCATTCGCGACATGTACCTGGCGGCCCAGAAGAACTTCGAGCTCGGCAAGGGCGTGGTGTATCTCGGCAGCAAGTTCTCGGACAGCGGTCTCGATGGCCGGACGTCTTCGAAATACACCTGGTTCACCGAGCGCAACACCGTCGCCAACGCGATCTCACTGGCGCCGGGCGCCTACAACGTGGGCGTCAGCACTGCGTTCTATGGCAAGCATGACGACCATATCTCGTTCGCTGTGACCAATGGCTCGACCAACGACAGTAATAAGTCGTCGGACAACGTCCTGATTCGCTCTCGTGCGCACTGGGATCCGATCAATACCGGCAACACCATCGTGCACCTGGGTGCCAACGGCTATTATGAAGACTATAGCTCGGGTCACTCGGGCTTCTCCGACCGGACGATCATTGCTGATCACTACAACGGTAACCTCCGCGTGGAGGGGCCTGAACTCAATGCCGACAGCAGCACGTCGTACGGTTTCGAGCTGGCTGGGCTGACCGGTCCGTTCGCCGCCGGCGCCGAATATGGTCGTCTGGATGTCAACGCCCGCAACGGCGGTACGGATACCCATATCGATGCCTACTCGGCCCAGGTCGGTGTGTCGCTCACCGGCGAGAAGTTCGGCTACTCCACCAAGCAAGGTGTGTGGACGCATCCGGACGTTGCGCATCCGGTCACCCAGGGCGGTATCGGTGCGTGGCAGCTCATGGCGCGTTACCAGGCGGTTAATGCCCACCACAGTGCCATCTACGGCGGTGGGACCGGCCATGGTACGACCGTGGGTCTGAGCTGGTATCTGAACGACTACATGCGTGTGCTGCTGGACGACACGCTGTGGCAGACGGATAACCGCAGCGGTTCTTACACCGGTGTCGACAATGGCAATACGGTCAGCGCCCGGACGCAGATCGTGTTCTAACGGCGACTTCGCCGGATACGAAAAAAGCCCCCGCCGATCGCTCGGCGGGGGCTTTTTTGTGTGGACGCCGGCGAGCGCCGGCTGCCCGTTCAGCCCTTGTTGTAGGCCTCGATGGATTTCTCGATCTCGGCCTTGGCCTTGGCGGCGTTTTCCCAGCCGGTGATCTTCGACCACTTGCCCTTCTCGTGGGCCTTGTAGTTCTCGAAGAAGTGGGAAATCTTGTTGCGCAGACGCTCGTCGACGTCATCCAGATCGCGCACGTCCTTGTAGTAGTCGGTGCTGATCTTGTCGGTCGGGACGGCCAGAATCTTGGCGTCCAGGCCCGATTCGTCTTCGGTGCCCAGCACGGCCACGGGACGGCACTTGATCACCGCACCCGGCACGATCGGCTCGGGGGTGAGGACCAGCACATCCACCGGATCGCCGTCGTCGTACAGCGTCTTCGGCACGAAGCCGTAGTTGGCCGGATAGTGCATCGACACGTTCATGAAGCGGTCCACCATCAGGCAGTTGGTGTCCTTGTCCACTTCGTATTTCACCGAGGACGAGCCCTCGACGATTTCGATGATGACGTTGATTTCCTCGGGCGGGTTCTTGCCCGGCGTCAGTGCTTCGTAGCCCATATGCGCCTCTTGTGGTGTCGTTGAAGGGAATGGAAGAGTTAACGAGTCAGGTGCCGCGTAGTGTAACGAAGCCGTGGCTCAAATCTCGAAGCCGGTTTCCAGCTTCTTGGGCACGGCCTGATTCTTCAGCCGCGCGTAGTCGGGCAGGCCGTCGACATACGGCGGGTAGCTCTCGCCAGCGATCAGCGGCTTGAGATAGCGACGCGCGGTGTCGGTGATGTGGAAGCCGTCCTCGCTGATGAAATCACGCGGCATGAATTTCTCGACGTTCGCGACCTCCTGCAGCGAGGCCTCGCCGATCGACCACCGGTATGGTTCGTCGGACTCGCGTTCGATAGTCACCATCACGCCAGACTTGCCGGCGACCGCGTACTCCACTGCGGCCCGGCCGACGGCATAGGCCTGTTCGACGTCGGTCGCCGAAGCGATGTGACGCGCGGCGCGCATCAGGTAATCGGCGATGGCGTAGTGGTATTTGTACCCCAGATGCGATTTGATCAGCTCGGCTATTTTCGGTGCCACGCCGCCCAGCTGCACATGGCCGAAGGCGTCCGCCTCGCGCCCGTCGCCGCGGGTGAAATCGGTGCCGATCTCCACGCCTTCGGACGCCACGATGGTGCAGAAACCGTATTGCTTGACCGTGTCGTCGACCTTCGCGAGAAATTTCGCGCGATCGAACTCGATCTCCGGGAACAACAGAATATGCGGGGCATCGCCCTCGAACTCGGCAGCGAGCCCGCCGGCCGCCGCCGTCCAGCCCGCATGCCGGCCCATGACCTCGAGGATGAAGACCTTGGTCGAGGTCTTGCACATGCTGTGCAGGTCGTAGCCGGCCTCGCGGATCGATACGGCGGTGTATTTGGCTACGCTACCGAACCCGGGGGAACAGTCGGTATGCGGCAGGTCGTTGTCCATGGTCTTGGGGATATGGATCGCCTGAATGGGATAGCCCATCTCGTCCGACAGATGGCTGATCTTTTCGCAGGTATCGGCTGAGTCGCCGCCGCCGTTATAGAAGAAATAGCCGATGTTGTGGGCTTTGAATACCTCGATCAGCCGTTCGTATTCGACGCGATTTTCATCCAGCCCCTTGAGCTTGTAGCGGGCCGAGCCGAATGCGCCGGCCGGGGTATGACGCAGGGCGGCGACGGTGGCCGCGTCCTCCGCCGACGTATCGATCAAGTCCTCGGTCAGCGCGCCGACGATGCCGTCGCGCCCGGCATAGAGCGCGCCGATGGTGTCGCTGTTTTCGCGTGCCGCCTCGATAACGCCGGCGGCCGATGCGTTGATTACTGCCGTGACCCCACCGCTTTGAGCATAGAAGGCGTTCTTCTTCGTCATCCGTTTTTCCCTTGATGAGTCGGCCGGTCGTGCGTTTTAGCGGTCTCGGGCTGAACAGCCGGTGATCGTACGGCGACGGCGTCGTGAAACCCTGTGGCCGCAAGCGTCTGGCGCCCAGCATACGTGAGCGCGCGAGCTCGCGACAATTGACTTAGCGGGGGGCAGCCAGTAACGTCGAGCGTCGGCCAGCGACTCGGGCACATTCAGTTTGCGCGGCGGCCACCACCCAAGAAATCCAAGGTCTTTTGGCGGAGATATCATGCTGAAAATCGTGCTGCTGGGCGCGCCCGGCTCGGGCAAGGGAACGCAAAGCGCCAAGCTTGTCGAGGAGTACGGCGTGCCGCAGATCTCGACGGGGGATCTGCTGCGCACAGCGGTGGCCGACCAGACCGAGCTTGGCCTCAAGGCCAAGACAGCGATGGATGCCGGCGAGCTGGTATCCGACGATATCGTGGTCGGCATGATCCGGGAGCGTCTGAACCAGCCGGATACCGAAAACGGCTTCATTCTCGACGGTTTCCCGCGCAGCGAAGCGCAGGCGGAGACGCTTGACGAACTGCTCGGCGAGCTCGATCGCCCGTTGCAGTGCGTCGTGCATCTGAAAGTCGACAACGAAGAGATCGTCCAGCGTCTGATGGCACGCGGTCGGGCCGACGACAACGAAGAAACGATTCGGAACCGGTTGTCGGTCTATCAGGAACAGACGCAGCCGCTGGTGGCCTATTACGAGCAGCAAGGTCTGCTCAAGCCGGTCGCCGGCGTCGGCACGGTCGACGAGATCTACGCCCGAATCAAGGCCGCGCTCGCCGACGTCTGATTCCCGTTGCGCTGCCGGCCGCCGGCCGGCAGCGCAACGATTGCTGTAGCTACGATTGGGCCGCGTCGGCCTGGGCCGTCTCGATGGCGTCGACGACGGCATGGCCGGCGACTTCCGCGCGCCATCCGCGCAGAAGACGCCCGTCGCGCCGACCGGCCACGATGGCAGCGATATCGGCCCGGCTGGCGACTGCCGCTGGCGGAATATCGGCCGCCTCGGCCGCCCGGGTGAGCGCCCGCATCCCGGTCTTGATCCGACGACGCGTGATCTCGTCTGGCGGTCCCGCGTTTGGGTCCAGTACCTCCGATGGGCGTGCCCGGCCGCGTTCTACACAGGCCAGTAGTTCGTCCCCGTAGCGTTCCAGCGTCCTGGATGGCAGGTCCGGGGTATCGGCCAGTTCGAGATCTGTCTCGGGTTGGTTCTCGGCGATCGCGATCAGTGGGGCGTCGGCGAGAATCCAGCGCCGCGGCCGATCGCTGGCCATGGCCTGGCGTTCCCGCCAGTCGGCGAGTTCGGCCAGGACCTGTTGTGCGCTCGGCGCGAGCCGGTTCCAGGCCTTGATGCGTCGCCATGCCGCACTTGGATCGACATCGAACCGATCTGGCTCGACCATGCGTTCGAAATCGTCGGCCAGCCAGTCGAGTCGGCCGGCGGCGGCCAGCGCCTGACACAGGACCTGATAAGCCACGGACAGATAGCGGACATCGTCCGCTGCGTAATCGAGGGCGCCCTCCGGCAGCGGACGCTTGCTCCAGTCGGTGCGCGTATGGCCCTTGGGCAGTTTTTTGTCGAGCAGGGCGTCGACCAGCCGGGCATAGCCCATTTGGTCATCGAAGCCGAGCAGCGGTGCGGCGACCTGCGTATCGAATATCGAAGCCGGCATGGCTCCGAAGGTATGGTAGAGCACCTCCAGATCCTGCTCGGCGGAATGAAACACCTTGCGCACGTCGCTTGCCGTGAGCAAATCCGCCAGCGGGCGCAGGTCGGATAGCGCAAGCACGTCGATTAGCGCGACGCGATCGGTATCGGCGATCTGGACTAGACAGAGCTTCGGATAGTACGTCCGTTCGCGCAGGAACTCCGTATCGACGGCGATCCACTCGCGCGAGGCCAGTTCTGCCACAAGGTCGGCCAGCGCGAGGTCGTCGTCTATCGTGACGACGCCGCCGGGCGCCTTCGGTATCATGCGCTTGGCTTCATCGAGCTTTTCGTTCATAGGATCTCGCGTTGACCATGGAATTTGCCCGCCGACTCGCCGACCTCATGTTGTTTCGCCGCGGGCCGCAGGACATGCCCGGCGATCAGTCGTCGCTGGTGGTCAGCATAGCGGCTTATTGTATCGTTCTGTTCATTCAGGTCGCCTTGGTCGGGTCATTGGCCGGTGCGCTGGTGCAAGCCGGGCTGGCGACGCTCATGCTCGGTCTTTACGCCGCGACTATTCTGCGCCTGCGTGGCCTGTCGAATCGCTTCAACCAGACGGCGACTTCGTTGTTTTCGTCGGGGGCGGTGCTGACGCTGATCATGTTGGCGCCCACGCACGCCCTGCGGCCGTATCTTGACGCCCTGCGGAGCGCGACCGATCCGTCGCAGGTGCCGATGCCGTCGCCGTTGTTCGCGCTGGTGTATCTGGTGGTGGGCATCTGGGGCCTGGCGATCTATACCCATATCTATCGCAACGCGCTTGGCGTGCCGATCGTGCTGGGCGTTGCCGTGACCCTCGGTTTCGAGGTTCTGCTGATGCTGGTCTTTTCGGTACTCGGCTGACCCGCACACGCTGCACCGCTACGAGAGCTCGTCATGCATATCCATATTCTGGGAATCGGCGGCACCTTCATGGCCGGGGTGGCGTTGCTGGCACGCGCTGCCGGGCACGAGGTGACCGGGTCCGACCAGGGCCTGTATCCGCCCATGAGCACCCAGCTGGCTGAAGCCGGTATCGACGTGATGGAAGGGTACGACCCGGCGCATCTCGAGCCGGCGCCGGACCAGGTGGTGGTGGGCAACGCCATGGCGCGCGGCAACCCGGCGGTAGAAGCCATGCTCGATCGAGGCCTGGCTTATACCTCCGGGCCGCAGTGGTTGGCCGACAACGTCCTCGCGGGCCGCTGGGTGCTGGCGGTGGCCGGCACCCATGGCAAGACCACGACGGCGAGCATGCTGGCCCATATCCTGATTGATCAGGGGTTGGCACCGGGCTGGTTGATCGGCGGGATTGCGGCCGATCTCGGTACGTCGGCGGCGCTGGGCGACTCGAAGTTCTTCGTGGTCGAAGCCGACGAATACGATACGGCCTTCTTCGACAAGCGATCGAAATTCGTCCATTACCGCCCGCGGACGCTCATTCTCAACAATCTCGAATTCGATCACGCCGATATATTCGACGATCTCGCGGCGATTCAACGGCAGTTCCATCACCTGCTGCGGACCGTGCCCGGCTCGGGATGCATCGTGCATAACGCGGCCGATACGGCGCTCGATGCGGTGATTGCGCAAGGCTGCTGGACTCCGCGGGTCGCGTTCAACGGCGCGGCTGGCTGGCATGTTGAGCCGCTGAGCCCGGATTACGGTCAGCTGCGCATTCGCCAGGGCGACGCGACGGTCGGCGAATTGAACTGGGCACTCAAAGGCGCACATAACGCGGCCAACGCCTGTGCGGCGATCGCGGCGGCGGAGCATGCGGGTATCGAGCCCACGGCGGCGATCGCAGCGCTCGGCCGCTTCCACGGCGTCAAACGGCGTCTGGAGCTGCGCGGCACGCCAGGCGGCGTCGCGGTCTATGACGATTTCGCTCATCACCCAACGGCTATTCGGACCACGCTCGAGGGCGTGGCCGCGAGCCGCGAGCGTGGCCGGATACTCGTGGCGTTCGAGCCACGTTCGAACACCATGCGTGCCGGTGTCCATGAGGCTACCCTGGCTGCCAGTTTCGAATACGCCGACCGGGTTTACGGCTACGACGCCGGCATCACCTGGGATCTGGCGCATGCCATGGCGCCGCTCGGTGACCGCTTCCAGGCGATCGACGATGTCGACGCCCTGGTGGCTGCGATCGCCGCGGATGCACGGCCCGATGATGTCGTGATCGTGATGAGCAATGGCGGGTTCGGCGGGATTCACGACAAGCTGCTTGCGGCATTGGCCGATCGCGACTGAGCGTTGTATCGGGCGTCCTGATCCGCGAGCGTAGCGGTCCGCGTGGTACCGCATGATCGGCGTCTTCGTTTGCCGGGACGCGTTCGGCGTACTTCCATCACACTTCGACAGATGCCGCGCCTCGTGGTTACGAACCGTCCGGGGCGAGGTGCCGGCTGGTGCCGATGAAGCACTGGGCCGGAACGTCGTGCATAAAAAAAGGCCGCGCAAGGCGGCCTCGAGGGGCTGATAACAGCCTGAGCTATTTCTTATCGTTAATTCGCCGCGTCGGGCCGGGCTACGCCGAGGCACGAGGGGGGGACCGGGAGAAACTCCGACCCGACCGGCGAAACGGGTGCATGATTACGTGGATGGCGGTTTAAATCGCACTGGCCGGGCCGTTAACGCCGAGGCACGAGGGGGGACCGGGGGAACCGGCCCGACCAGGCGAAACCGTATCGCGTAATCACGCGAACACTTTGCAACGAATCACGAACCGCCGTTTTGGCTTTCAGCCTGCCGGCGTTTCATGTGTCGTTCGTACTGCTTGAACTCCTTTTTCGTCACTTTGCCGTCACCGTTCGCATCCATCTGGTCGAACTTCTGAGCCCATGGCGTCGTCGCGACTTCGTCGCGAGTCAACGCCCCATCGCTATTGGCGTCCATGGACGCCCAAGCCGCCGGGGCATGGGCCGCGCCGTCCTGGGTGCCGGCATATCCCGCGACCCAGGGGCCAGCGAGTAATAGAGCCGCCGTCAGGACCGCGAGGAAGTTCGTCATCAGTGCGTCAGGTGCCGTTTTTTGTCCGAATCTAAGTCTCTGTATAGCAACCCCTGTGCCATGATTTTAATGTTTTTTAAAATCATGATCTTACGTGGTGTTTCGGGAGGTTCGCGAACTGGGCGTCGCCGTACCGCGTCACGTGATGGCAAAAACCGTCGCCAATTGGAGACGGTTGCGGCGGAATGTTTTTAAGTGTCTGTTATAAAAAGAAAAATGTTGTCGTCAAAAAGCAACGCTTGAGACGGGAACAGCGCAGGTCGTTGTCGTCTACAGGCAACAGGCGATTCAATGTTTGAATTGCGCCGGGTCGATGGCGTGACGGTTCAACAGCTTGTAGAACTCGGTACGGTTGCGCTGTGCCAGTCGGGCACTACGCGCGACGTTGCCTTCCGTAATCCGCAGCAGCTGGACGAGATAATCGTGGACGAACTCGTCGCGAGCCTGGGCCAGAGGGCGGATGCTGGAGGTCGAGGCGTCGGGGTCGCCGTGTTGGGCCAGGGCCTTGTCCACGGCCGCACGTCCGATCACGGGGCCGCGGGTGAGAGCGACGTTATGTTCGACCACATTCGACAACTGACGGATATTGCCCGGCCAGGTGTATGCCGTCAGTCGCTCCATGGCATCGGGCGCATAAACCTTTGGCCGCTGGCCGGCGCGGCGGGCGAGGCGGTCGAGGAAATGACGCACTAACGGCGCAATATCCTCAGGACGCTGCGCCAGCGAGGGCAGGGCGAGGCTCACGACGGCGAGACGATAGTACAGATCCTCCCGGAACGCGCCTTCGGCGATTGCCTCATCCAAATTGCGATGGGTGGCCGATATGACACGCACATCCACCGGGATACTGTGGCGACCGCCGACCGGCCGGACTTCGCGTTCCTGTAATACGCGCAAGAGTTTGACTTGAAGCGCGATCGGCATGTCGCCGATTTCGTCCAGAAATATGGTGCCGCCTTCGGCCGAGCGAAACAGCCCGGGTTGCGCGCTCTTAGCGTCGGTGAATGCGCCTTTTTCATGGCCGAACAACTCGGACTCGAGCAATTGTTCGGGCATGGCCCCGCAGTTCAGTGCCACGAACGAATGTTCCGCGCGCGGACTGGCTTCGTGCATGACCCGCGCCATGACTTCCTTGCCGGTGCCGGATTCGCCGGTAATCAGAATGCTGCTGTCGGTTTCGGCCACCATGCGGGCTTCGGCCAGGCGTTCCCGCATCATGGGCGAGCGGGTGACGATGCGTGCTTGCCAGATACTGTCCCAATCACGCGCCGGCATGCCGCCCTGGGCCAGCGCCTGGTCGACGCGTGCCAGAAGCGTTTCTTTGTCGACGGGCTTGGCCAGGAAGTCGAGCGCGCCGGCCTGAGTGGCCGAGACTGCATCCGGGATGGTGCCGTGCGCGGTGATGACGATCACCGGGACGTTGGGATGATTGATCGACAGGCGCTGCAACAGATCGAGCCCGTCCATGCCGTCCATGCGCAGGTCGGTGATGACGCATTCGGCACCGAATTCGCCCAGCACTTCGAGCGCCCGGTCGGCACTTTCGACGCTGGCCACGGTGTGGCCGACGCCCTCGAGTCGAATGGTCATCAGTCGACGAAGGCTGGGGTCGTCGTCGACCAGTAGCAGGCGGCCTTTGCGGTGTTCGGTCACGGACGATTCTCGACGGTATCCAGGCGATCTTCGATATGCGATAGCGCCTTGAGTTTGTTCTGCGCGTTGGACAAGCGGGACTTGAGGTCCGCGATTTGGCGGTCGGCCTCGTCGGTCTCGTCATCCTGAGTGAGTTCGCCATACAAGCGGGCGTAGTCGCTTAAGTATTGGCGCGCATCCGGGTCCCAAGGGGCCGGCTTGGTATCGAGCGCCAGGCGCGCATACCGCGCCGCCTCGTCGGGTGTGTAGAGCCGTTGATGCGGCGAGCCGAGCGCCAGTGCGAGATAGGCATAGGATACCGCGCCAGGGGCCGTGCGGACCTGGCGCCGCGCGGCGCGCACGGCGGCTTCGCGACCGGCCGGCGTGGTCCGGGCCAGACGGCGTGCATAGCCGAGTAGGGTCAGGGCCGGGGCCGACAGTTCCGTCGAGGTTTGTTGCGACGCATGCGGGGGGCGGGCCTCCTCGTGTGCGCAGCCGGTCGTCGCCAGGCTCAGGGCGAGCCCCAGCGCAGCAAGAAGTGCGTGCCCGCTGCGCTTCTCAGGCCAGCGCATTCTGGGGCGGAATATAGACATGAAAAACACTGCGGCAGCCGCCACGCTCGACCACGTCGGCATGTCCGCCATGTGCTTGAGCACAATCGCGAACCACCGAGAGTCCAATGCCCGTGCCCTTGACGGCCGAGGCGGTGCCGGGCGTGCTGCTGCCGCGCACGAAAGCCTCGAAGATACGTTCGCGTTCGGCCGGCGCCACGCCTGGCCCATCATCCGATACATATAAATCCGTCCCCCCTCGCGTGTCGTGCTCGACCTCGATACGGATGGTGCCGCCGGCCGGCGAATACTTGACCGCGTTGGCCAGCAGATTATCGACGATCAAATGCAGGCGATCCGCATCCGCTGTCAGCCAAACGGACGAGCGTGGGCGCTCGACGTTTAGGCCACGTGCCTCGATGGCCAGCTTCTGGCGTTCGATCATGCGTGCGATCAGCGCGGCCAGATCGCATTCCGCGTACTCCAACCGGGACCGCTGCTGCTGCCACGCCGCGGAATTCAAAAGATTGTCGATCAGCGTCGCCAGATCCTGACTGTTGCTCTGCAGAATCGTGGCGACTTCATGTTGTTCCTGGCTCAACCGCCCAACCGAGCCGTCCGCGAGTAGTTCCGTTCCTTCGCGAATACTGGCGAGCGGCGTCTTCAGTTCGTGCGACATATGTCGGATGAACTGCTGTTTCTCCTCATCGAGCGTGGCCAGCCGCTGGCGCATCCAGTCCAGGCGTTCGCCCAGCCGATCGAGCTCCGACGCCGGAGCGACGATCGAAACCGGCCGCGAAAAATCACCCGTTCCCAAGTGCGCGACCGCATCCAGGATCTGGCGTAACGGCCGCGTTATCACGAAGGTTAAAAATAACCCAAGTGCGATTGCCGCGGGAATCAGGGCGAACACGCAGACCAGTAGAAATAGTCGGGCATGACGGGCGGTGCTCTGCAGGCGATCGAGTTCCTGGTCGACGAACTGCGTGCCTTGATCGGCGATCGCGTCGGTGGCATCGCGGATGCTGTTCAACGTCGCGATCACATTGTTGGTCTGTTGATCGCCGGTGCCGAGTTGCGTCGCCAGCGAGGCCACCTGCGTGCGCAGTTTCGATAGATTCCAGCTCGGCACCGTGTCCAAATGCAAACTCGCCAGGGACTTCAATTCGGTTTCGAAATCCTTGGCCTGGCTCGCAAAGCGTTGCAGCAAATCGTCGCTGCCGAGCACGCGATACTGGCGAGCGCTGCGTTCCATGCCGATCAGCAGGCTATTGAGCCGCTTGCTGTCGCGGGTGACGGCGACGCCTTGCATCACCAGGCGCTCGCTCTGTGTATTGAGACGGTTCACGTACACCACGCTGGCCACGATCGCGACCATCAGGGGTGTCGCCACGACCGCGAAGCTGGCCAGGACCAGGCCGTTGATCGAGCGCGGCCGCAGTAGAACGCCAAGCAGGCGGCGGTGTGCCGAAGTCTTGTTGTGAGGGTCGTGTCGCGGCATGGCGCCAGCATAACCGCTAGGCGGCGCGCACGCGTATTGCGCGGGCCACGGCGAGACGGCTATTTTGGCGGTTTGACTGTCCGGACAATCCTGCATGACCGAGCCTGCCGTCGTCTCTGCCGATACCCGCGAACTGCCGACATCGGACGCCTTGCGCGAGTCGTTGAACTCGATGCTGGCACGGGCCGCCCGGGCAGGCGCGGATGCCGCCGAGGCCAGTCTGTCGGCCTCGCGCAGCTTGTCGGTCTCGGTACGTGATCGGGCGCGGGAAACGCTCGAATACGAAGGCGATCGAAGCGCGGCAGTCACCGTCTATCGGGGCCAAGCCAGCGGCAGCGCTTCGACCACTGACCTCACGCCCGCCGGCCTGGCGGCGGCGCTCGATCAGGCCCTGACCATTGCGCGCTTCACCGAGCCCGACGAATACGCCGGCCTAGCCGAGGCGCATCTGATGGCGCGCGACTGGCCGGATCTGGCGCTCTACAACCCGTGGTCGCTGACCCCGGACGCCGCCCAGGATATGGCGTTGGCCGTGGAAGCCGCGGCGCTGGATGCCGACGCGCGCATCGCCCAGACCGAGGGCGCGACAGTGGCCACCCAGGACGCGATCAGCGCCTATGGCAACAGCCATGGTTTTATCGGTATCGAGCGCGCCAGTCGTCATGCGGCGTCCTGTACCGCGATTGCGCGCGACAGCAACGGCCGGATGCAGCGCGAGATCGCGTTCTCCCAGGCTCGACGCGCCGAGGAATTGTTGGCGCCCGCCGAGATCGGACGGCTAGCGGCCGATCGTGCGCTGGCCCGGTTGGGCGCGCGCGCTGTGCCGACCACGACCGCGCCGGTACTGTTCACGCCGCGCGTCGCGCGCAGCCTCTGGGGGCATCTGTTTGGCGCGATCAGCGGTGGCTCGCTGTATCGCAATGCCAGTTTTCTCAAAGACCGCATCGATCAACGTATCGCCGTGCCCACGCTGACCTTGCGTCAGGTGCCGCATCGTCGTCACGGTCTGGCCAGCACCGGGTTTGATGACGACGGCGTGGCGACCACCGAACGCGACCTGGTCGCCGGCGGCGTGCTGCGATCCTATTTGCTCTCGGCCTATTCCGCGCGCCGACTGGGGCTCACGACCACAGGTAATGCCGGCGGCGTATTCAACGTCGATGTGGCGCCGGGGCAGGATGACTTCGAGACGTTGGTTTCGGCCATGGGCCGCGGGCTGGTCGTCACCGAGCTGATGGGCCAGGGCGTGAATCTGGTCAACGGCGATTATTCGCGCGGGGCGGCCGGCTGGTGGGTAGAAAACGGCGAGCTGGCCTATCCAGTCGAGAATGCGACCGTCGCCGGTAATCTGGCCGAGATGTACAACGGCATCGCCGCCCTGGGCAATGACGTCGAATATCAGAGCGCGCTGCGCACGCCCTCGGTGGTGATCGATCGGATGACCATCGCCGGGCAGTGATGGGGTGGGCGCCCGGCCGCGGGTGATACGCCGGATCAGTGCAACAGAAACAGGGTGCCCAGGCCGAGGAAGGACGCGAAGCCGATGACGTCGGTAAAGGTCGTCAGCACGACCGAGCCGGCCAGCGCCGGATCGATGCCCATCTTCTTCATCGCCAGCGGGATGGCGACACCAGTCACGGCCGCGTTGAGATGGTTGATGACCAGCGCGGCCGCCATGATCACGGCGAGACCGAGCTGGTGGAACCAGACGAAGGCGATGCCGCCGACCACCACGCCCCACAGAATGCCGTTGATGAGTGCGACGGCCAGCTCCTTGACCAGCAGGGCGCGAGCGTTGGCAAAGCCGATCTGGCCGAGCGACAGGCCGCGAATCATCAGCGTGAGTGTTTGCGAGCCGCCGATGCCGCCCATGCTGGCGACGATCGGCATCAGCACGGCCAGCGCCACGATCTTGGACAAGGCGTCCGAGAACAGCCCCACCACTTCCGACGCCAGGAACGCCGTGGCGAGATTGGTGCCGAGCCAGATCGCGCGCCGGCGCGCGCTGCGTCCGATCGGTGCGAACACGTCTTCTTCCTCGTCGAGACCGGCCAGGCTCATGATGCTGTGCTCGGCTTCGTCCCGAATCACGTCCACCACGTCGTCGATCGTGATCCGGCCGACCAGGCCGCCTTCCGGGTCCACGACCGGCGCCGAGATCAAGTCCAGGTCCTGAAACCGTTTGGCGACCTGTGCGGCCGGCATGTCCACCGCCAGCGCGTCGATATCGGTGTTCATCACCTCCGAAACATCGCGCTCGGGATCGAGCGTGACCAGCTTGGCCAGCGGCAGCATGCCGAGGTAGCGGCCATAGCGCGAGACCACGAACAACGCATCGGTATCGTCGGGCAGCGAGGCGCGCTGCTTGAGATAACGCGACACCACGTCCAGTGAGACGTCCGGACGGACCGTGATGGTGTCGTTGTTCATCAGGCCGCCGGCTGAATCCGGCGCGTAGGACATCACGACCTTGAGCCGCTCGCGATTCTGCACGTCCATCGAGCGCAGCATTTCGCGCGTGACCTGCTCGGGCAGGTCTTCGACCAGATCCGCCAGATCGTCGATCGGCATGCCCTCGGTCGCCGCGAGCAGTGTCTCGCGGTCGAGCGAATCGATCAGTTCGGCGCGCACCTCGTCGTTGACGTGCAGCAGCGTTTCGCCGTGATCCTCGTCGGGTACGAGTGCCCAGACCACTTCACGCTTGGCGCGCGGGATGGACTCCAGGAAGAGGGCGATTTCGGCTGGCGACAGCGAGGCCAGCATCGGTTTGAGCCGACGCATGCGGCCCGATTGCAGGGCCGCATCCAGCGAGGCCAGGCGCTCTTCGAGCACATCGGTCTTGACGGCGGGCTCGCTCATGCGACGGCCTTGGCAGTGGGGCGGGCAGAGTTACAACATAGCGAAAACCGGGCTTTTTTTCAGCCGCTCATACCCGTGGCCGGGCCCGCGGCCGGTATGAAAGCAAACCCGCCATGGATTAGTCGATGCTCTCGCGCGTGAGCCCGTCGAGCGCCTCGCGGTAGGTATTGGCGTCGGTCAGGGAAAGAATTTCGGCCGTGCGCCGGCGCAACCGATCTACATCCGCCCCCATGACCGCGCGTTTGACTTCGAGCACGCTGGCCGGATGCATGGAGAATTCGGTCAGACCGAGCCCCAGCAACAGTGGGGTATAGCGCTTGTCCGAGGCCATTTCGCCGCACATCGATACGCCGATGCCGGCCGCGCGCCCGGCGTCGATCGTCATGCGGATCAACCCCAGTACGGCCGGATGCAGCGGGTCGTAGAGATAATTGATCTCGTCGTCGATACGATCGATGGCCAGGGTGTACTGGATCAGGTCGTTGGTACCCAGCGAGAAGAAGTCGCAGTAGCGCGCGAGCGTCGGCGCGGCCAGCGCCGCTGCCGGGACTTCGATCATGGCGCCCACCGGCAGATCGCGATCGTAGGCGATGCCCTCGTCATCCAGTTCCGCGGCGACCTCGCCGATGAGATGACGCGCCTGGCGTATTTCGGACACGGTAGAGATCATGGGCAGCATGATGCGCATGCGCCCCTCGGCCGAGGCCCGCAGCAACGCCCGGAGCTGGGTGCGAAACAGCGCGGTTTCCTTGAGACAGAGTCGGATCGCGCGCAGGCCGAGGGCCGGGTTCGGCGAGACCTTGTCCGGCCGGCCGAGACTCTTGTCGGCCCCGGCGTCCAGCGTACGAATGGTGACCGGGCCGTCGATCGCGGCCACCACCTGGCGGTAGACCTCGAACTGCTCGTCCTCGCTCGGCGAATCGTCGCGATTCATGAACAGGAACTCGGTGCGATACAGTCCGACCCCCTCGGCGCCGACCTTGCCGGCCTCGATCGCATCGCCGGGCAGTTCGACGTTGGCGAGCATGGTCACACGCACGCCGTCAGCGGAGACCGCGTCTTCGTCGCGCAGCACGGCGAGCATGCGCTGGTAGCGTGCGTCGCGCTGTTGTCGATGCCGGTAGAAGGCAAGCGCCGCTTCGTCGGGATCAGCCAGCAGATGGCCGGCCTCGCCGTCGACGATGACGTTTTCTTCGTCGGCGAGGATGCGACGCGCGCCCACGGCGCCCATCAACGCCGGGATACGCAGGCTGCGCGCCAGAATCGCGCTGTGCGACAGCGGCCCGCCGTGTTCGGTGACCACCGCAGCCACGCCCTGCTGGTGCAACAGGATGATATCGGCCGGCGTGAGTTCGTCGGCGACGATGACCGGCCGTGGGCCGGCCTCGTCGGTGGGGCAGCCGCCGATCGGGTGTTCCTGATTGAGCAAGACACGCTGCAGCCGCGCGGTCACGTGAGCGATATCGTCGCGCCGGGTGCGTAGATAACTGTCGTCCATCTGCTCGAAGACGTCGATCAGTTCCTCGGCCTGCAGTTTGAGCGCCCATTCAGCGTTGACCCGATCATCGCGGATTCGCGCGGTCACCGTCTCGATCAGTGCCGCATCGTCCATCATCAACAGATGAGTCTCGATGAAAGCGCCGATTTCGGATGGGGCGTTGGCCGGAATCTGATCGCGCACCGCGGCCAGCTGTTCACGCGCTTCGCGCGCGGCGGCGTTGAAGCGCGCGATCTCGTCCTCGATCGCCTCGGCGCCGATATGGTACTCGGGAATATCCAGATCGGTGCCATGCATGCGATGCACGGGCCCGATCGCGACCCCGCGCGAGGCGCCAATGGCCGACAGCCAAAGACTCATCGGAAACCGCCCGGTGTCGGCGTGCGCCGCGGCACGATCACTGGGCCTCGCCGAAGCGATCGGCAACCAGGGCATCGAGGGCATCCAGCGCTTCGTTGGCGTCGTCTCCCTCGGCACTCACATGAATGGTGCTGCCGCGTGCGGCTGCGAGCATCATCACGCCCATGATCGATTTCCCCGATACCTCGCGGCCGTCCTTGGTCACGGTGATGCGCGATTCGAACTGCGAGGCGACCGTGACGAATTTACTGGCCGCGCGTGCATGGAGGCCCAGCTTGTTGACGATCGACAAATCGCGAGTTGGCATGAGTTGGCTCTTGTTTGTTGTGGTAACCAGTGGATGATCAATGCACGCGCGCCACGCTGCGCTGGCCCGCTGCCACCGCGGATTCGGCCAGTTCAGCCAGGCTCATGCCCGGATAGTTGTAGCTGCGGATCAGCATGGCCAGATTCGCTCCGGTAACGAGCGCGACCCGGTCACGGTTCTGTGCTGCGGCATGCGCAATCCGATACGGCGTCGCCCCCATGACATCGATGAGTATCAGCACGCCCGCGCCGCTGTCCAGCGCATCGATGGCCGCGGCCACATCGCGCTCGACGCCTTCGGGATCGTCTTTGGCTGAAACACTGATGATGCGGGTCGGCCGAACCAGCGCGCCGATTACGTGGCGCGCGGCCGCCAGCAGCGCCTCCGGCAGGCCGGCATGGCCGACCAGGATCAGGCCGGGCATCGGTTCCGGGGTCGCAGAGGGCATGTCAGTGGTCATGGATTATCGCGGGTTTGAACACGGCCCGGCGTGGGCCAACCGTGTCGGCGGCAGATTCGACATCGACTATCGCACAGCATTTCGCTTACGACAGGCCAGGCGCGACGCACTTGGAGCTCAGACGCTGGCGCGCTGAGGTTCGGTGCCCGCCAAGCGTGCGGTTGTGACGGTAGACGAAACGGCGCCCGCGCGACGCCGGACGACGATAACCCCGGAAAACGCGTCCGTCCTGCGCTACCGTGCTGGGTTGCGGCCAAGCCCATACCGCGATGATCGATACGCCTTGAATGGGCGTTGTCGTGTTCCGTTCATGCCTGCCGGCGCGGCACTCAACCCGGCGAGGCCGGCGGCTCGATCTCGCGACAGCGAACGTGATGCCGGGCGTCCGTCGCAATCAGTGCAGTTCGTTATGGCGGACCAGGACGTTCGCGTACTGGCGCCGTAAATGTTCGGTGATCTGCTCGGCAAGGTAGACCGAGCGATGCTTGCCGCCGGTACAGCCGATCGCGACCGTAATATAGGTTCGGTCCTCACGCGCGAAGTCGGGTAGCCAGCGGGTAAGAAAGCGCACGATATCGTCGCGCATTTCGTGGGTCGCCGGTTGCGCGGCCAGATGCTCGGCTACGGCCGCGTCCTGACCGGTCAGCGCGCGCAACTCCGGAACCCAGTGCGGATTGGGCAGGCAGCGCACGTCGAACACGAAATCGACCGCGGGCGGCAGGCCGTACTTGAAACCGAACGACTGGACGAGGATCGACAATTCGCCGCTGGACGAGCCTTCGACGCGGTTGCGGATGATGTCGCGCAGCTGATGGATGTTCAGTCGGCTGGTATCGATCGAGATATCGGCCTTGGAGGCGATGGGCTGCGTGAGTTCGGTGTCGAGCGCGACCGCATCAATCAGCGAGCGCTGATCGTTGGATAGCGGGTGCTTGCGCCGGGTCTCGGAGTAGCGCCGCAGGATGGTGTCTTCGTCGGCATAGAGATAGATGATCTCGATATCGAGATCGTCACTGCGAAGCGCATCGATGCGTTCGCTGAATTCGGCGATCTCAGTTTGCCGGGCGCGTGAGTCCACGCCGATCGCGAGCCGATCGAAATCCAGCCCCTGGCGGCGCAGCGTGTCCGCCGAGACTTCACGCAGCAGGCCCAGCGGCAGGTTGTCGATGCAGTAATAGCCCAGGTCTTCGAGCATGTTCAGCGCCACGGATTTACCGGCGCCGGCCAGCCCGCTGACGACGATCAGTCGCATGAACTTACTCCTGTCGGGTCTGCGCCGATGACCTGGGCCTGGCGTGCGGCGAACTGTTCGTCACTGTATTGGCCCTGCATGCGCAGCAGATGATCGCGTGCGGCGGCTTCCACTAGCACCGACAGGTTATGTCCGACGGCCACGGGCAATGTGATCTCGGGTATAGAGGTATCCAGAATTTCGCGCGTGGCGCGGGCGCCGGTCAAGCGATCCGGCGGCGTGGCGTCGCCGGTATCACCGCGCACGAGACGGATGATCAGGCCAAGCTGCTTACGGCGTTTGATGGCGGCCTCGCCGAACATGGCCCGGATGTTCAGAATGCCGAGCCCGCGAACTTCCAGAAAATCCTGCAACAAGGGCGGGCAGCCGCCGTTGAGATCGTCGGGGCCGAGCAGCACGAATTCGGGGGCGTCATCGGCCACCAGTCGATGGCCGCGGTTGATGAGTTCCAGCGCGAGTTCGGATTTGCCCACGCCGGGGTCGCCCACCAGCAGCAGGCCGATCGACAGCACTTCCAGGAACACGCCGTGCAGGGTGATCTGGCGGGCCAGGGTCTCGCCGAGAAAATGGCGCAGTCGATAGGCGACGTGATGGCCGCTGGTCGGGGTTGTAAACACGGCGATGCCGGCTGCGCGCAGGGCGTCGTGAAGATAAGCCGGCAGGGTTTGCGCGTCGGCGACCACGACCAGCCGGGTGGCGCCTTCGGTCAGCTGGTGCCGCAGATGCACAGCGAGTTCATCGGACAGCCCGGCCAGATAAGCGATTTCCGGATGGCCGACGATCTGCACCTGCGGTGGGTGAATGAAATTGAGATAGCCCACGGTCGGCACGCGCCAACCGCCGTGCTGGGTGGCCCCCAGCGTGCCGGCCGCGCCGATCGTCGGTTCCGGCCAGCGCAGCTGCAGCGAGTCGGCCAGCCGCTCGTACAGCGTTTCGATGTCGACCCGTCGATCAGCGTCCTCGCGGGCCTCGGCGCGGGGGTTGTCCATAGGCGGGCGGTCCGTGATCGCGTGGGGCGCGGGGCTATATGACGATCGTGTCGTGATCGAGCAGGGCGCGATAGAGGCTGCGGTCGTCGCCAGCTTCACGCAGATCGGAGAGCGTGTCGGCTTCGGAGAAGATCTCGGCGAGTTGGCGCAGCAGTTTCAAGTGCTCGTCGGTCGCGTCTTCGGGCACCAGAAGACCGAAGATCAGATCCACCGGCTGGTCGTCGGTGGCTTCGAAATCCACGCCCTGCGGCAAACGAATAAAGGCGCCAATGCAGTCGTCGATGCCTTTGAGGCGCGCGTGGGGAATGGCCACGCCATCCCCCACGCCGGTACTGCCGAGTTTTTCACGGCCGATCAGCCCGTTGAATACGTCGGCGGCGGTCAGGTAAGGCGTGCCCTCGGCCAGGATATCGGCCAGCTGTTCCAGGGCACGTTTCTTGGACTGCACGTCGGCGGCGAGCTGGACCCGATCGGGCGCGACGATATCGGCGATATTCATGATGATGGGCGTCGAACGGCTAGTCCGTGCTCATATCGATGTGACGCGCCTGGCGATTGTGATGATCGCAGGCTTTTTCCTTGTGCCGCAGCGTCTGGCGATCGAGCTTGTCGACCATGCAGTCGATGGCGGCGTACATATCTTCCTTGGTGGCCTCGGCGTGCAGCGTCGCACCCCGGAGTTGCATGGTCACCTCGGCCTTGTGCCGTAGTTTTTCGACTTCGAGAACCACTTCGGCGTCGAGCACATGATCGAAATGGCGCTCGATGCGTTCCATCTTTGAGGCCACGTACTGATGCAGGGCATTGGTCATATCGACGTGGTGGCCGGAGATGTTCAGGTTCATCGCGTACTCCTTGGCAGCGTGTGTGGACGAACAAGGATTAACATGCGTTCGGGGTCACCCCGCCTTACGCCGGCGCTCGTGCGACGGCGGAATGGACAGGGCCTCACGATATTTGGCGACCGTACGGCGGGCGACACGAATGCCGTTGTCGAGCAGGGCTTCGGCAAGCTTGCTGTCGGACAAGGGCTTGTTCGGGGCCTCAGTGGCGACCATGCGTTTGATCATGGCCTGGATCGCCGTGGCCGAGGCCGAGCCGCCGTCGGTGGTGGAAACGTGGCTGGAAAAGAAATACTTGAGTTCGAAGATGCCGCGCGGCGTCTGCATGTACTTGTTGGCCGTCGCCCGCGATACGGTCGATTCGTGTATATCGAGTTGTTCGGCCACGTCGCGCAACACCAGCGGTTTCATTGCCTCTTCGCCATATTCCAGAAAAGCACGCTGGGCTTCAACTATGCAATGCGCCACTTCCAGCAGGGTATCGTTACGCGATTTCAGGCTGTTGAGGAAGAACCGCGCCTCCTGCAGATGGGATTTCAGCGTGGTCTGGTCGGCGGATTTGTCCGCTCGCTTGATCAATGCCAGGTACTGGCTGTTGATACGCAGCTTGGGCGCGATGTCGGCGTTGAGCGCGACGTGCCAGCCCTCAGCGCTTCGGGTGACGAACACCTCAGGAATGACGTAATCGGACTCGTGCTGGGTGAAAGCCTCGCCGGGATGGGGCTGCAAGGTCTGGATCAGCGCGACGGCCACTTCGAGATCGTCGCGTGACACCGACAGACGGCGTGCCAGCGCGTCGCGATTCGGGGTTGCCAGCTGTTCCAGCGACTCGCGCCGGACCAGGGTCAGCGCCAGATCGCGGCCGGGCGCGTCTGCGGGCAGGCCGCGCAGCTGGATGGCCAGGCATTCGGCCAGGCTGCGACCGGCCACGCCGGGCGGATCGAAGTCCTGGATCGCGAGCAGCACGGCCTCGACGCGCTCGGGCGCGATCTCGAACTCGTCGGCGATGCGCGCCCCGACGTCGTCCCAGTCGAGCAACAGGCCATTATTGTCGATGGCATCGATGATCACCGCCGCGATCGCACGCTGATCGGCCGTGAACGAGTGCATGTCCGCCTGCCAGGTCAGGTGCGCATGCAGATCGGGCGTGCTCGACAGATTGGCCTGGCGATAGTCCCAGTAGTCTTCGTCGTCGGCGGTCGGGGCGGGTGACGCCGGCGCCGCCGAGCCCGCGTAGATATCGTTCCAGTCGGCATCCACCGGGAGGTTTTCGGGGATCTCGCTGTCCTTGCCCGAGGCCTGTTCGCGTTCACGCTTGCGCGCCTCGGCGGCCTCGTTGGAATCGATTTCGTCGTGGCCGTCGTCGGCCTCGAGCATGACGTTGGACTCGAGCGCATCCTGGATCTCGGTTTTCAGATCCAGGGTCGACAGCTGCAGCATGCGAATGGCCTGCTGCAGCGCTGGCGTCATCGTCAGCGTCTGTCCCAGATTCAGACCGAGCGTCTGCTTCATAGCCGAAAGTCCTCGCCGAGATAGACGTCGCGGACCTTCTGATCGGCCAGGATATGCTCCCCCTGGCCTTCGGCAATGACCGAGCCGTCGGCCAGGATATAAGCCCGGTCGCAGATCGACAGGGTCTCACGAACGTTGTGGTCGGTGATCAGCACGCCGATGCCACGATTCTGTAGATGACGGATGATGCTGCGGATATCGCCGATCGAGATCGGATCGATGCCCGCGAACGGCTCGTCCAGCAGCATGAAGGTGGGTCGAGCGGCCAGCGCGCGGGCGATTTCCACCCGCCGCCGTTCGCCGCCGGACAGATTCAGGCCCTTGGAGTCGGCGATATGGCCGATCGAAAGCTCATCGAGCAGCTCCGAAAGCTCGCGTTCGATGCCGGCCCGGTCCAGGTCCTTCCGAACCTGCAGAATGGCCCGGATATTGTCGGCAACGGTCAGCTTGCGGAATACCGAGGCTTCCTGGGGCAGATAGCCAATGCCCATCTGCGACCGTCGATGCATCGGCAGGCCGACGAGATTGTGCCCACCCAGGTCGAGGGTGCCGCTGTCCGGCGTCACCAGCCCCACGATCATGTAGAACGACGTGGTCTTGCCGGCCCCGTTGGGCCCGAGCAGCCCGACGACTTCGCCTCGCGCCACACGCAGATCGACATCGCGTACCACGTCGCGCCCTTTGTAGCGCTTGCGCAGGCCGGTCGCGGTAAGCACCGCGTCCTCGGCCATAGGCGTCTGGGATGCCGCGGCCGCCATCAGGAACCGTCTTGGTTGGCGGGCTGGATCGTGATGTGCACGCGCTCGTCCTTGCCCTGGCCACGCTCGGCGTGCGTGGCGCCAGTATCGACATTGTGAGTAATCACCGCGCCGCGGATCTGATCGCCGTTGCGATTGATTACGGCGTCGCCACGCAGGGTGATCACCGAGCTGGCATTGCTGTATTCGATCTGTTGGGCATGTCCGGTCACGACTTCGTTATCGCTCGAATCGGGCTGTTTGTCGATATGGGCCGGGTCGCCGGTGAGTACTGCCTTGATTTGATGCTTATCGTTCATCTGCGTGACGACGAGCTTGTTGCCGGTCAGCGTCAGTCCGCCGCGCGTGAGGTGTACGTTGCCGGTGTAAGTGCTCACCCCCGATTTCTGGGTGAAGTCGGCGTTATTGGCCTGGATGTTGATCGGCAGCTTCTGCTTCGACGAATCGCTGGTGGCGGCCAGGGTCAGCGCTGGTGTCAGCGCGGCGACCAGCAGCGCCAGCGCGATCAACGTCGACCGCGGCGCGCGGTGCTCAGGGCGAGTAGGTGACATGCACATTATTCAACAGTTTCAGCTTGTTCGTATCCAGGTTGATCAGCATGCCGTCCCCGGTGACTTTCTGCCCGGGCTCGATGGCAGTGACCCGTGCGTCCGAGTCGACCCGGTTGGCCTTGGGCCGGACCCAGGCATGCGATGTGGTCACCTTCACCATGTTCCCGTTAACGCGCGGATGATGAATCACCACGCCGTCGTAGAGGTACAGGTCGCGCTGGCCCGCCGGGACGCGTCCCTTGGCGGCATGCAGGTTCCAGTAGGTCTTCGTGCCTTTAAGGTAGTGTACGTCAATATCGGAAAGGCGAGCCGAGTCGTCCGCGAAGTGCAGGACTTGGCCGACTTTCATGCGATAGGTCAGCTGGCCCTGCTTGGAGAGTTGGTACACCGTGGCGCCCTGCATGTAGTAGTCGCTGTCGTCCGGGGTATGTACGGCGCCCGGTTTGGGGCCGGAATGCTTGAGCGAGCCCAGCCAGCTGCCGGCGCCGAGCAGAATCACGCATACCACCGCCAGTATCACGCCGATACGCAGCATGTCAGTCGGCCTCGACCGCGGCGATGATCAGTTCGCAGGCTTCGCGCACCGCGCCGTGGCCGCCGGGCGCGGCACTCACCCAGTGTGCGATCTCGCGGATTTCGGGCACCGCGTCGGCCACGGTCAGGGCGAGCCCGGCTGAACGCATGATGTCCAGATCCGGCAGGTCGTCCCCCATGACCGCAATCTGACCATCCGCCAGTGAGCGCGCCTCGCGCAGCTCGGCCAGCTTGGCCGTCTTGTCGTCACATGCCATATGAACTTCCTGCACGCCGAGATCGGCCAGCCGTGCGGCCACTGGCGGCGAGGGACGCCCGCTGATCACCGCGATTTCGACGCCGGCCGCGCTCAGGCGTTTCAAGCCGAGGCCGTCGCGGATGTGCATGGTCTTGGTTTCGCCGCCATCCGGGCCGAGATAGAGCCGGCCGTCGGTCATCACGCCGTCGACGTCGAACACCGCCAAGCGAATACCGGCCGCGCGTTGTGCCGGTGTCAGCGCCTCATCAGGTCGATCCAGAAACGTCATATCACACCGGCCCGTAGCAGATCCTGCATGTTGAGTGCGCCGATCGGGCGCGTATCGTCGTCGACCACCATCAGCGCGCCACCGCCGATGCGGTGAGTTTCCAGTAGCCGTACGGCTTCCGCGGCCAGGACGTCGGGGCCGACCGTCTTCGGACTGTGGGTCATGTAGTCGGCGATCACGGCGCGCTTGATGTCGAGGTCGCGGTCCAGCGCGCGGCGCAGGTCGCCGTCGGTGAATAGCCCGATCAGTCGACCCTCGGCGTCGGTCACGCCGGTCATGCCGAGCCCCTTGGCGGTCATCTCCAACAGCGCTTCGCGCATCATGGCGTGCTCGTTCACGAGCGGTAGCGCCTCGTCCGTGTGCATGACGTCGGCGACGGTTAGCAGCAGACGCCGGCCGAGCGAGCCGCCGGGGTGGCTGCGGGCGAAATCCTCGGCCGTGAAGTTGCGGGCTTCGAGCAGGGCGATGGCCAGCGCGTCGCCCATGACCAGGGCTGCGGTGGTCGATGAGGTGGGCGCGAGTTCGAGCGGGCAGGCCTCGACTTCGACCGAGACATCCAGATGAACATGCGAGCGGCTGGCCAAGGTCGACTCCGGCTTGCCCGTCATCGCAATAAGCGGCACGCCCAGCCGTCCAAGCAACGGCAAAATAGTCAGAATCTCGCCGGTCTCGCCGGAATAGGACAGGGCGATGACCACGTCGTGTGCGGTGATCATGCCCAGATCGCCGTGGCTGGCTTCGCCCGGATGCACGAAAAACGCCGGCGTGCCGGTCGACGCCAGGGTGGCGGCCAGCTTGCCGGCAATATGCCCGGATTTGCCCATCCCGGTGACGATCACGCGGCCGGTACAGTGCATGATGAGATCGGCTGCACGAGCGAAGTTCTCGTCGATGCGGGCTTCCAGCGCCGCGGCGGCGGCGGCTTCGATATTAACGGTGCGCCGTCCGGCGGCGATCAGGGTGTCGGCTTCCATGGCGGCATTCTATCGCAGGCAAGATGTACAAAGGCCAACCGGGGCGACTGGGCCGTCCGGCTTGGGGCCCCGACATGCGGCGCGTATACTGCGCCGTCTTGCCCCGACCCATATCCATGTCATGACTGATACGGCGATATCCTTTCGGGATGTCCAGAAGCGTTATGCGACCACGCATGCGCTCAAGGGCGTGTCCTTCGATATCCGGCGCGGCGAATATTTCGGCCTGCTCGGGCCCAATGGCGCCGGCAAGTCCACGCTGATTTCCATCACGGCCGGCCTGGCCCAGGCGACCTCTGGTTCGGTCGCCGTGCTCGGCCACGATGTCGTGTCCGACTATCGCGCCGCCCGCCGCGCGCTCGGCGTGGTGCCGCAGGAGCTGGTCTACGATCCGTTCTTCTCGGTCCGCGAAATGCTGCGCCTGCAGGCCGGCTACCAGGGCTGTGGCAAGGAAGTCTGGCCCTGGATCGACGAATTGCTCGAACGCCTCGAGCTCGAGGACAAGGGCGCGGATTCCATCCGCCAGCTGTCCGGCGGCATGAAGCGCCGCGTGCTGATTGCGCAGGCGCTGGTGCACAAGCCCGAGGTGGTGATTCTCGACGAGCCGACCGCCGGCGTCGATGTCGAGCTGCGGCGCACGCTATGGAAGTTCACGCGCGAGCTCAACGAGGCCGGCCACACGATCGTGCTGACCACGCACTATCTGGAAGAGGCCGAGGAGCTGTGCGATCGCATCGCCATCCTCAACCACGGCGAGCTGCAAGTGCTGGAAGACAAGGAGGCGTTGCTGGATCGCCACCCTTATCGTTTCCTGTCGATCGAACTCACGGGTGACGGCGGCGAGCTGCCCGCCGAGGTCCAGCGCCTGGTCGAAGACCGGCGCGGCGATACGCTCGATCTCAAGCTCAAGCAGGGCGAGGACTTCATCGGTGACGTGATCGAAGGTGTGCGCGGTGCGGGTTATCGCATCACCGACGTGCACACGCGCGAGCCGTCGCTGGAGAACATTTTCGTCGAGCTGACCATGGATTCCGAAGACTCGAAGGTGAGCGCATGAACTGGCGCGGCTGCTATACCCTGTTCATCAAGGAAGTCCGGCGCTTCTACAGTGTGATCCTGCAGACCGTCGGTGCGCCGGTGGTCACGGCGCTGCTGTACATGGCGGTATTCGGCCAAGTGCTGGCCGGCCAGACCATCGAAGGCGTGCGCGCGGTCGAGTTCCTGGTGCCCGGGCTGATGATGATGAGCATCATCCAGAACTCGTTCGCCAATACGTCGTCGTCGATCACCCAGTCCAAGATCATGGGCAATCTGGTGTTTCTTTTGATGACGCCATTGTCGGCGTTCGAGATCTATCTGGCCTATATCGCTGCCTCGCTGGTGCGTGCGGTACTGGTCGCGATCGTGCTTTATATCGTCACCCAGTTTTTCGTGCACGTGCCGGTCCACGATCCGCTGCTGATGCTGGCCATGCTGATCTTTTCCGGCGGCACGCTCGCCGTCATGGGTCTGATCGCCGGCATACTGGCCAACAAATTCGATCACCTGGCGGCGTTTCAGAATTTCTTCATTCTCCCGATGAGTTTCCTTTCGGGGGTGTTTTATTCCATTCATAATCTGCCGTCGTTCTGGCAGCACGCGTCGTACTTCAACCCGTTCTTCTACATGATCGACGGGTTCCGACACGGTTTCTTCGGTGTCGGCGATGCCAATCCGCTGGTCAGCCTGATCGTGGCAGCGGCGTTCTTTACGGTGGTGTCGGTGATCGCCATCACCATGCTCGCGCGCGGTTACAAGATCCGCGGTTGATCGCTGCACGAAGACCAATGTTAGCGTGCTAGCATTTTTGCCCATTATTGGAGGCTTGAGTCATGTACAGCCCAGACGCCATACGCGAACTCATCGAAGCCGGACTGCCGGACGCCGATGTCCAGGTCGTCGGTGACGACGGCACTCATTTTGCCGCCCGCGTGATCAGCCCGAGCTTTGCCGGCAAGGGCATCGTGGAACAGCACCGCATGGTGTACGCCACGCTCGGCGAGCGGATGGGCGAAGAGATCCACGCCCTGTCGCTCAAGACGCTGACGCCGGAACAAGCCGGCACCGCCTCCTGACGGCGGGGACGATATGGATCTTCTGCGTATCGAGGGTGGGCCGCCCCTGAACGGCACCGTGCGCGCTTCGGGTGCGAAAAACGCCACGCTGCCGATCATGACGGCCGCGCTTCTGATCGACGAGCCGTTGTTCATCGAAAACGTCCCGCATCTGGAGGACGTCACCACGACCAACGTGCTGCTGGCCCATATGGGCGTATCGGTCACGGTCGGCGATTACATGGTGATCGAAGCCGATGCATCGACCATGACCTCGTGTCGTGCGCCGTACGATCTGGTCAAGACCATGCGTGCGTCGATTCTCGTGCTCGGCCCGTTGCTGGCCAAGCGGGGCGAGGCCGAAGTCTCGCTGCCGGGAGGCTGTGCGATCGGCGCACGACCGGTGGACATCCATCTGCGCGGTCTGGAAGCCATGGGCGCCGAGATTCGGGTCGAGTCCGGTTACGTGAAAGCCAAGTGCAGTCGCCTCAAAGGCGCGCGTATCCCGATGGACACGGTCACCGTGACCGGTACCGAAAACCTGATGATGGCGGCGACGCTGGCCGACGGTGTCACCGTGCTGGAAAACGCCGCGCGCGAACCGGAAGTGGTGGATCTGGCCAACTGTCTGATCGCCATGGGCGCGGACATCGAAGGCGCGGGCACCTCGACCATTACCATTCGCGGCAAGCAGAAGCTGCACGGCGCAACCCATCGCGTGGTGCCCGATCGTATCGAGACTGGCACGTTCCTCGTGGCCGGTGTGGCCAGCCGCGGCAAGGTCACGGTCACCCATACCGATCCGCTGCTCATCGATACCGTTCTGGTAAAGCTGGCGGATGCCGGCGCCGAGGTCACCCAGGGCGAAGATTGGGTGACGGTCGACATGCACGGTAAGCGGCCCAAGCCGGTGGACGTGCGGACCTCGCCGCACCCCGGCTTTCCGACCGACATGCAGGCACAGTTCTGTGTACTCAATGCCGTGGCCGATGGCGTCGGCATGGTCACCGAAACCGTGTTCGAAAATCGCTTCATGCATGTCTCCGAGCTGGAGCGTATGGGCGCGAAGATTCGCCAGGAAGGCCATACGGTCCGCGTAACCGGTGTGGAGAAACTCACCGGCGCGCCGGTGATGGCGACCGACCTGCGGGCATCGGCTTCGCTGGTGATCGCGGGGCTGATCGCCGACGGCACGACCGAGGTGCGGCGTATCTACCACATCGACCGCGGCTACGAGTGCATCGAGGAAAAGATGGCCCAACTGGGTGGCATGATTCAGCGCGTGCCCGATCGGGCGCCGGTCACGGCCAAAGGGGTTCCGGTATGAGCAGTTCGGATCCGGACATGGTCACGCTGGCCTTGTCTAAGGGCCGTATTCTTGAAGACACGCTCCCGGTGCTGGCGGCGGCGGGCATCGAGCCCGAGGTCGACCCGGGTAAGTCGCGCAAGCTGGTGTTCGAAACCAACAAGCCCGGCCTTCGGTTGCTGGTCATTCGGGCGTCGGACGTGCCGACTTTCGTGGCCTATGGGGCCGCCGATGTCGGCGTCGCTGGCAAGGACGTGCTGATCGAGCACGGCGGAGCCGATCTGTACGAGCCGCTGGATCTGGGGATCGCGACCTGTCGCCTGATGACGGCCGGCCTGCCGGGCGCAATGGACGCCGCCCAGCATCGCCCGCTGCGGGTGGCCACCAAATACGTCGAAACCACGCGCGCTCATTTCGCGCGCATCGGGCGTCAGGTCGAGATCATCAAGCTGTACGGCTCGATGGAACTGGCGCCGCTGGTCGGTCTCGCCGACGTGATCGTGGATCTGGTGGATACGGGCAACACGCTGCGCGCTAATGGTCTGGAGCCGTTCGAGGTGCTCGAGGACATCAGCGCGCGTCTGGTGGTCAACAAGGCCGCCCAGAAGATGAAGCACGCGGCGATCAGCGAGCTGGTCGAACTTTTCGATCGGGGCGCGGCAGGGCAGGTGGCATGAGCATGCGTCGTCTGGATACCGCGGACGCCGCGTTCGATGCCCAGTTTGCGGCACTGACCGATCGCGACAGCCCAGAGCAGACCGAGATCGACGCCCGCGTCGCGGCGATCATCGCCGATGTGCGTGAGCGCGGTGACGAGGCCGTGCTCGAGTACACGCGCGAACTCGACCGGCGTGATGGCGTCGCCTTCGACGCCCTCGAGATTTCGCGCGAGCGTATGCAGCGTGCGCTCGACGCGTTGGCGGCCGATGATCGCGCCGCGCTCGAAGCCGCGGCCGAGCGCATCGCGTCGTTCGCCGAGTCGCAAAAGATCGCACCCGTGCGTTATCACGACGATGACGGCAACGAACTCGGCCAGATCGTTCGGCCGATCGAGCGGGCCGGCATCTATGCGCCGGGCGGCAAGGCGGCTTACCCCTCAAGCGTGTTGATGAACGCGGTGCCGGCCAAAGTGGCCGGCGTGGGCGAAATCGTGATGGTGTCGCCGGCGCCCGAGGGTGTGCTCAACGAATGGGTGCTCGCCGCGGCGGCGGTGGCCGGTGTCGATCGTTTCTTCACCATCGGCGGCGCCCAGGCCGTGGCAGCCTTGGCCTATGGCACCGAGCACATCCCCGAAGTCGACAAGATCGTCGGGCCGGGCAATGCCTACGTCGCGTCGGCCAAACGCCAGGTCTTCGGGCGTGTGGGCATCGAATCGGTGGCCGGGCCCTCGGAGGTGTTGATCGTGGCCGATGGCACCGGCGACCCGGAATGGGCGGCGCTCGATCTGTTCGCCCAGGCCGAGCACGATGAAATGGCGCGGGCGATGCTAGTAAGCCCGGACGCGGATTATCTGGATGCGGTCGATGCTGCGGTCGAGCGTCTCATCGCCGATCAGCCGCGCGCGGCGATCATCCGGGCGGCCCTCGATGGCCACGGCGCCCTGATCCGCTGCGCCGATCTGGACGATGCTCTTCGGCTGGTCAACGCCATCGCGCCCGAGCATCTGGAGTTGGCGGTCGCCGATCCCGACGCGTTGCTGGACGGTATCCGCCATGCAGGCGCCATCTTCATGGGCCATCGCACGCCGGAAGCCTTCGGCGACTACTGCGCCGGGCCGAACCACGTGTTGCCAACCGGGCGTACCGCGCGGTTTTCCTCGGCGCTCGGGGCCTACGACTTCCAGAAACGTATCTCCGTGGTGTCGGCCAGCGAAGCCGGCGCCCGACGACTGGCGCCGATTGCGGTGCGTCTGGCCGAAGGTGAGGGGCTGCACGCGCATGCTGCGTCGGCCGCGGCGCGTGCCGGGGGCGGCTCGACGGACTGAGCCGTGCTCGCGGTTGGGCTCGGGCCACGCTGCAAGATGTGTTGCGGCACTCGCCCGGCCGGATCTCTGGCGGCCGATATGGGGCGCCGCCTCGGGTGTTGGCACGACCGCAAGCCAGCGAACGCCGTTGATTCGCGGCGTTCGGGCCGGCGACGGCATGCTATAGTTCGGCGGACGATCACAGGCATCGGCGCGACCTTATGCGCGTGGGCAAGCGCCCGCGCGGCGCGCTGCTGTCGAACAGGATACAAGTATGGCCCGGCGTTCCTCGATTACTCTATACAGCCATCCCAGCTCGGTTCACAGTCATCGCGTCCGACTGGTCATGGCAGAGAAGGGCGTCGCGAATTACGACGTTGTCGAGCTGCGCGAGGATGACCAGAGCGAGGATCTGATCGATCTGAATCCGTACAATACGGTACCGACGCTGGTGGATCGAGAGCTGGTGGTCTACGACCCGCGTATCATCATCGAATACATCGACGAGCGTTATCCGCATCCGCCGCTGATGCCGGTGGATCCGGTGTTACGGGCCCAGTACCGGCTGGCCATCTTCCGTATGGAGTCCGATCTTTACGATCTCTGCGAGGATCTGGAGGGGACGCCCGCGGTCGCGCGCAAGGCCCGGGCCCGCATGACCGAACTGTTGACCACGCTGGCCGCCGAGTTCGCGCCCAAGCATTACATCGGCGAGGAATTCTCGCTGTTGGATTGTACGCTGGCGCCCATATTGTGGCGGCTGGAGCATTATCAGGTGAGCCTGCCGGCCAAGCATGGCGAACGGCTCGGCCAGTATGCGGCGCGCCTGTTCGCGCGCCCGGCCTTCGAGGCCAGCCTGTCCGCCGAGGAAGCCGACATGCGACCGACGCTGGCCGCTCACTGAGCCAAAGACGACGAGGCGAAACCCGAATGGCCGAATTGACTTCGCGACGCCCCTATCTCATCCGGGCGCTCTACGACTGGGTGCTCGATAACGACCTGACGCCGCATCTGCTGGTGGCAGCGGACGCGCCGGGCGTGAACGTGCCGCGCCAGTTCGTGACCGACGATGGCAAGATCACGATCAACATCAGCCCGACGGCCGTACGCGGCCTGGCGCTGGAGAATCAGCTGATCAGCTTCTCCGCACGGTTTTCCGGCGCCAACTACAACGTCGCCGTTCCGCCGGGCGCGGTGCTGGCGCTGTATGCCCGCGAAAACGGCGAGGGCATGCTGTTCGGGGAGGTCGAGGAAGACGAGACCGCCAGCGAGGAAACCATCGCCGGCGCGTCCCAGGATGCGAGCGAGACCAGCGACGAGACGGGCGGCGCCGACGACTCCGATGCGCCGGCCCGCAAGAAGCATCCGCATCTGAAGGTCGTTAAATAGCAACAACGGACGAGCCGCGGCTGCCGGTTGGCGCCGGTACATCCACGGACTGGCGCATCACGATCTTGCGCCGATGTACTTCGGTGAGCGCTTAGGGCCTGTTGCCGTTTCGTGCGAGTCCGCGCCAAGCGCTGTTTTGCGGCAAGACGAGGCGTAGCGAACGTGGCGTAGTGGCCCTACGCGAGAGAGCTATAACGCTGGATTGCCGCAAAACAGCGCTTGTCCCGAAGGGTTGGGCCGCAAATCGCGCCCGGCGGCGTTGCGAATCTGGGTCGTGGCACGCCACGACGCTGCGACTCGCGCCTTGCCGGACACGATTTGCGGACGCCAACGCGGGCCCGCACGAAACGGCAACAGGCCCTAATCTTCGGCCGCGATCGCGTCCTCAATCAGGCGGCAGATGCAATGGATGATCAGCAGATGCATCTCCTGGATGCGTGCCGTGACATCCGAGGCGGCACGTAGCTCGATATCGTCGCCGTTGAGCTGTTCGGCCATGCGGCCGCCGTCGCGGCCGGTCAGCGCGATCACCGACAGGCCGCGTTCGTGGGCGGCGTCGATGGCCGTGACCACGTTCGGCGAGTGACCGCTGGTCGAGATCGCCAGCAGCACGTCGCCGGTCTGGCCCAGCGCCTCGATCTGGCGCGAAAAAACACGATCGTAGCCCGCATCGTTGGCGATGGCGGTCAGCGTCGAGCTTTCCGTGACCAGCGAAATGGCCGCCAGTGCACGGCGGTTGCGCTCGAAGCGATTGACCAGTTCGGAGGCAAAGTGCTGGGCATCGCCGGCTGAGCCACCGTTGCCGCAGGCCAGCATTTTGTGGCCGCGCTCGCAACACGCCAGAATACGCGCGGCCGCGCTCGGGAGGCTATCGGCGACGGCCGCCCGTGTTGCTTCGTTGGCTTGCCGGCTGGCGGCAAACAGGTCGGTCACGATCTGGCTTGCAAAAGCGTCATTCGGCATAGAAAGCGTTCTCGATCCAGTTGAGCGTATCGCTGTCGTTCACGCCGACCACGTCGAAGCGGACCGCGAGTTCGGCATATTCCGGGTGGGTGGTGAGCAGATGTCGTGTCGCGTGCACGATGCGACGCTGTTTAGCGGGTGTGACGCTGGCAACCGCGCCGCCGTAATCGTCGCGGCTGCGGTAGCGGACTTCCACCACCACCAGCATGTCGGCCGTGCGATAGACGAGATCCAGCTCGCCGCCTCGCACGTTGAAATTACGCGCAACGCGCCGCCAGCCGCGACGCCGGGCCGCGCGATCCACGCGGCTTTCGGCGTCGCGACCCACATCGCGACGACTCAGTCGCCCGAGGACCACGACGCGTCGTTGCCGCTCGATGAGGGCGCGGCGGGCGTCGACTGGCTGGACGTCGACGGCCCGGCGGCGGTGGGCGCGACGGCGTTGTTGCCGCTGCGCGGCGCGGAGAGCGAATTGCCGTTGCCCGCGTTGTTCTTCTGCTGTTGCTGCGCGTAGCTGTCGCCCGACTTGGCCTGGCTGATCGACGGCATGGACAGGGTCTGCGGGCGGCCGTTATGGAACACGGCCCAGCCCAGATAGCGCTTGATGTAGCCATCCGGCTGTATCGACAGCACGCCGCTCATGCCTTCGATCGGTTGCCCGGTCGATAGACCGCTCTGGTCCAGCTTGTGGGCCAGCAACCAGGCGTCCATGCCCATGGCGAACAGCCGGGCATAGGATTTTGCCTCGTCGCCGTACGCATCGGCGGCTTCGCTGCGCAGGCGGGTGATCGTGCCACCGTGCCCCAACAACCAGGGCATATCCACGAAATGCACATCGTCGAGGTCGATGTCTTCGCCCGGATTAACCGTGCCGGAAAACGCGTGCGAGGTCGTGACCATCGGCAGGTCGGCCGCGTGATAATACTTCAGCTGGCTGCGGATCAGCCGCGCCTGTAGAGGCTGCGCCGCCACGAAGATGAAGTCGGCGTTGTTCTGGTTGGCCAGCACTTGTTGAATGGCCTGACTGTGGTCGTGGCTGCTCTCGTCATACGTCTGGTAGCCGACGAGCTGACCGCCGCGGGCGGCCAGGGCGCTGCGGAACGCATCGAGTACGCGATCACCCCAGTCGCCGCTCGGTACCAGCGCCAGAGCGTGGGTGTAGCCCGCCTGTACGGCATGGGCAGCGGCCGATGCGGCCTCGTCTTCCGGGGCCAGCCCGAACTGATAGAAGCCCGGGCGTTGGTCGGCGTCGCTCGAGGTATTGAGCGCGATCTCCGGCATCGGCAGCGAAAGATCGGACATTGCCTGGACTTTTGACTTGTCCAGCGGGCCGACGAGGATGCCGACGTTGTCGCTCTCGGCGCGCGAGAGCAACGCTTGCGGCGACATGGTGTTGCTGTCGTAGATCAGCGGCTGGGGCATGCCGGCCGGATTATTCTGATAGGCGAACATGAAGCCGTCGCGAATGGCCTGGGCCGCGTTCTGGAACTGCCCGGTCAGGGGCAGGGCGAGCGCGACCTGGTCGCTCGTCGGCTGCGGCGCCTGGCCGTTGAGCATTTGGCCGGGCTTCTGACGCGTGACCTGGGTCGCGTTCTTATAGTGAAAACGATCGGCGAGGATGGTGCGGTTTGCCGGATGCCCCGGGTACTGCTTCTGCCATTGCGCGATGGCCTTGTCGCGCGCGGTGCGGTCGGCGAACGGTTGCTGGCCGATCTGGGCGAGCGCCAGCCAGCCGCGGGTGGTCTTGCCGGCGTCTTTCGCGGCCCGGCTGTTCGGGCCGATGCCAAGGCCGATCGCGTCGAGCGACTTGTCGTAGATGCGATTGTCGTTGGCCCGCATGGCGCGATCGTTCATCAGCCAGACGTCGCGTTGAACCAGTGCTTCGATGCCCTGAACCGGCTCGTCGTTGGCGAAATGCAGATCGGCCCGTTTCTCCCAGACGCGCTGAGCCACGGCGGGGGCGGTATTGCGTGCCGGTTTTGGCAGATGCGTCAGCGCCTGGTCGGGCGACATGCCCGCAATCGATATCTCGCGCTGGGCCAGGTTGTAGCGCGCTT
Source organism: Salinisphaera hydrothermalis C41B8 (assembly GCF_000732535.1). GTDB lineage: Bacteria > Pseudomonadota > Gammaproteobacteria > Nevskiales > Salinisphaeraceae > Salinisphaera > Salinisphaera hydrothermalis. The sequence goes on along the minus strand of NZ_APNK01000004.1, from coordinate 134,458 downwards.
GATTGGTCGGGTCGAGCTGGCTCGGATCGATCCCACCGAGCAACTGCTGTGCTGTCTGGGCATCCCCGCCCTGGGCGGCCGCGAGGCCGGCTTCGAGCCGGTAGCGACGCTGGGCGGCCGGCTGGCTGGCTTGGCTGGCTGCACGCATGTATTCGCGCACCGCCGTTTTGTAATGGCTGGTTTCGGCGGCCTGGGCCGCGGCATCGGCGGGGTTGGACGGCTTGGAAGAGGGCCCGCCGGCCATCTGAGAAGCGCAGCCGGCCATCGCCAGCGCGGCAGCCACGATTGCTGTGGCCCGCAGGCCTGCCTTGAACAGTGTCATTAATTATTGCTCCCGAGAGACCGTCGTATCACGCGCTTCCCCCGCCGCGCGACTGTTCCCGCATAATATCAGCGGGAAAGCGGCGGCGTCGTGGGAAAGCGGGTGGAAAGATGAGCCGGCGCTCCGGTCCCGTTAGTCTGGTTTCATAGGAAAGGACGTCATCATGCCATCGTCAGCGGCAACGCTCTCGATCGTGGCTACGCCGATCGGCAATCTCGACGATATGTCCGCGCGTGCGCGTGAGGTATTGGCGGCGGCGGACGTCATTGCGGCGGAGGATACGCGCCATAGCCGGCGGCTGATGTCGCATCTGGGCGTGGGCACGCCGCTGATTTCATTGCATGAGCACAACGAGTCGGCGCGAATCGATCAGATCATCGAACGTCTCGCGGCCGGCGAGCATGTCGCTTTGATCAGCGATGCCGGTACCCCGCTCATCAGCGACCCCGGGTATGCACTGGTGGCCGCGGTTCGTGCGGCGGGCCATGCCGTGGTGGCGGTGCCGGGGCCGTGCGCGGTCATTGCGGCGCTATCGGTGGCCGGGCTGCCGACGGATCGTTTTGTCTTCGAGGGGTTTCTGCCCAGCAAGCCGGGGGCGCGCCGCGCCCGCCTCGAGGCGCTGGCGGAGGAGCCGCGCACCGTGGTCTGCTACGAGTCCAGCCATCGGATCGTGGCGACTGCCGCCGATCTGGCCGAGCGCTTTGGTATGCGTCAGTTGGTGTTGGCGCGCGAGCTGACCAAGTTGCATGAGCAGAGCGTGGCGCTCGCCGCCGCCGAGCTGCCGGCCTGGCTGGCGGCTGATGACAATCGCCGGCGTGGCGAGTTCGTGCTGGTGATTGCCGGCGCGCCCGAGCCGCAGAGCCGCCCGCGTGAAATCTCGCTCGATGCGCTGCTTGCCGAACTGTTGCCGCTGGCCGGCACCAAGAAAGCGGCCACGATCGCGGCGCGTTTAACCGGCACGGCGCGCAATGCCGCTTATCAGCGCGCGCTGGAGCTGGCGGGCTGAGCGGCCCAGGCCCCGCCTCGGGCGCCAATTGTCACGCAAGGCTCGCGTCGAGCTCGCCAAGCGCCTAGAATCCGCCGCTCGGAGTCGGCCACGCAGTCGCGGCGTCGAAACATCGACGTCGAGGAAAGTCCGGGCTCCATAGGGCAGGACGCCAGGTAACCCCTGGGAGGCGTGAGTCTACGGAAAGTGCAACAGAGAGCAGACCGCCTAAGGTTCGCGTGAGCGAACCCGGCAAGGGTGAAACGGTGCGGTAAGAGCGCACCGCGCGACCGGCAACGGTTCGCGGCACGGTAAACCCCGTCCGGAGCAAGACCAAATAGGAGGACGACGTGCGGCCCGCACAGTCCTCGGGTAGGTCGCATGAGGCTGCCGGTGACGGCAGTCCCAGATGAATGGCTGCGCGCGACAGAACCCGGCTTACAGGCCGACTCCGATTCTTGATTCTTTGCCTCGCGCGCCCCGATGACGTGTGCGTGGGGCGCGCCTTGTGGGATAGCGACCCACCGCGACCGGGCGCCATCCACTTTCTCCCACCAATGTCGAGCTGACGTGTTTGTCGGCCCGCTTTCGCGCCATATTGCACCTTAAATACTGTATGTATGTACATGACTATGCGCCAAGCGGTTGAACGCAAAGTCGAAAGAATTGCTTTTTAGCTTGACGCGTGGACGCTGGAAATGGCTTGGAACTCGCTGATTGGCGGGCTTTTTTACCCTGACGACAAACTTGACACTCTGTTTTGCCGCTGCCTATAGTGGCGTCGAGGGGCGAGAAGTGGGGTAAAGTGGTTTAAGTCGGCGAGCAGGAACCTTCAGTGTTCAAGGGGTCTCATTCGGTCACGATTGACGCGAAGGGTCGTATTGCGATCCCGGCGTCTTATCGCCAGTCGTTGATCGACGACTGCAGTGGCCGTCTTGTGATCACCCGCCACTGGGATGGCTGCTTGCTGATTTATCCCGGCCCCGAATTTCAGGCCTTCGAGCAGCAGTTGCTGTCCCGCGGCAGCTTGAACCCGAAGGTGCGCGACATTCAGCGGTTTTTTATTGGCAATGCACGCGATATCGACATGGATCGCCAGGGCCGGCTATTGCTGCCGGCCACGCTGCGTGCGGCAGCCGGGCTGGACAGCAAGGCGGTGCTCTCGGGTATCGGCAATCTGTTCGAGCTCTGGGATGAAGACACCTTCAACCGGCGCAACGCCGATACGGCGGACACGCTGGCCGATGACGCCGCCAACGGTGACCTGCCCGACGTGCTGATGGACATCAGTCTATGAACGCACGCCCATCATCTACCGACACCGCGCCGAGGTTCGCCACCGCCATGGCCGACGAACATCAACCGGTCCTGCTCGAGGCGGCGCTCGCCGCGCTGGCCGTACGCCCGGACGGGACCTATATCGACGCCACTTTCGGGCGCGGCGGGCATACCGCGGCGATGCTGGATCGGCTGGGCCCGGCCGGCCGCGTGATTGCTTTCGATCAGGATCCCGACGCCGAGCGTCATGCGCGGGCGCTCGCGGCCGCCGACGAGCGGCTCGTTTTCGTGCGCGCCTCGTTCGCCGATATGGCCGACGTGCTGGCGCAGCACGATATCCGTGATGTGGACGGCGTGCTGTTTGATCTGGGCGTGTCGTCGCCGCAGTTCGATGTCGCCGAGCGTGGATTTTCGTTCCGGCATGCCGGGCCGCTCGATATGCGCATGAACCCCGACGCCGGCGCACCGTTGTCGGAATGGTTGGCCACGGCATCGCACGGCGAGATCGCACGCGTAATCAAGACACTCGGCGAAGAGCCGATGGCCGGGCGTATCGCTGGCGCGATTCTGGAGGCGCGCGAAGCGGGCCGGCTTACCGATACCGCGGCGCTGGCCGCGTTAATCAAAAGCGCGATTCCGGCCCGCGTAGCCGCCGGCAAGCGCGTCCATCCGGCGACCCGTACGTTTCAGGCGTTTCGCATGCACATCAACGACGAACTCGGCGCGCTGGATGCCGGGCTGGCCGCCGGCTTGTCGGCGCTGGCGCCCGGCGGGCGGCTCGTCGTGATCAGCTTTCATTCACTGGAGGATCGTCGCGTCAAGCGTTTTTTCCGGCATCAGGCGCGCCCGCCGCAGCCGGAGCTGCCGATGGCCCCGGCGGTTGAGCCGGCGCTGCGTCTGATCGGCAAGCCGGTGACCGCGAGTGAGTCGGAGTTGGCGGCCAACCCACGGGCCCGCAGCGCGATCATGCGCGCGGCCGAGCGGACCACCGCCGAGGAGGTGGCGCCGTGACTCGCCGTGTGCTGGTGCTGCTTTGTTTGTTGGCGCTCAACGTCGTCAGCGCGATCGCGGTAGTGCAGTCCACCCAGAAGACGCGGGAGCTGTTTCATCAACTACAGTCCGCACGCTTGACCCGGGATCAGCTGACCACCGAATGGGCTCAGATTCAGCTCGAGGATAGCGCCTGGGCGAGCCCGGATCGGGTATCGCAGGTCGCCCGCAACAAGCTTGGCATGATCCAGCCGCACGACTATGTCGTGCTCGGGAACAAGCCATGAGCCGCGACGACGAGCCGCAGCATTTCACGCCGTCGCGATGGCGGGCGTGGTTTATTCTGGGCGTGTTCGTCGTGTTCGGTTCTACGCTGGTTTGGCGGGCCGTCGATCTACAGGTTTTCGACGAGCAGTTTCTGACCCATCAGGGCGATATTCGCCACGTGCGTACGGTCAAGGTGCCGGCGCATCGGGGCGCGATCCTCGATCGCAACGGCCTGCCGTTGGCGCTGTCGGCGCCTACCGAATCGGTCTGGGCCGTGCCCTCGGCGGTGCTCAAGGCGCCGGACAAGATCGCCAAGCTGGCTTCCCGATTGGGCATGTCGACCCACGATCTGAAGCGTGATCTCGAGCGCCACAAGAGCCGTCAGTTTCTTTATCTCAAGCGCCAGCTGTCGCCCTATGACGCGCATCAGGTGATGGCGGTCGACGCGCCGGGCATTTTCCTGCAACGCGAGTACAAGCGGTATTACCCGGCCGGCGAAGCCGCCGCCCAGCTGATCGGGCTCACCAACATCGACGGCAAGGGCCAGTCCGGCATGGAGCTGGCGCGCAACGGCTACCTCTCGGGCTCGCCGGGCGAGCGCAAGGTGGTCAAGGACGGTCGTGGCCGGGTGGTCGACGATCTGGATGAGTTCAAGGCCCCGCACCCGGGCCACGATCTGAAGCTGACGATCGATTCGCGCCTGCAGTATCTGGCCTACCGCGATATCAAGGAGGCGGTGCTCAGCCACAAGGCCAAGGACGGCATCGTGGTCATGCTCGACCCGGACAACGGCCAGCTGTTGGCGGTGGCGTCGTATCCGAGCTTCAACCCGAACGATCGTTCCACGATCGATCAGGCCGGGATGCGGCTGCGGGCGGCGACCGACGTCATGGAGCCGGGGTCCACGGCCAAGCCGATCGTGCTCTCGGGCGCGCTCAACAAAGGGCTCTACACCACCTCGAGCATCATCCATACCAAAGGTTGGTTCCAGGTCGGCCGGCTCACGGTCAAGGACGAACTCAACTACGGAAACGAGGATTTCGCCAAGATTCTGCAGAAATCCTCCAACGTCGGGGCCGCCCATGTCGGCCTGAAGATGGGGCCACAGGCCGTCTGGCAGGATTTTCGCAACTTTGGCTTCGGTGAAACCACCGGGAGCGGCTTCCCCGGCGAGCGCTTCGGCGTCCTGCGCGACTACTACACCTGGGACAACGTCGAGACCGCGACCGCGTCCTACGGCTACGGGTTCGCGGTCACACCGCTGCAGCTGGCACGGGCCTACGGCGCGATCGCCGACAATGGCGAGCTGCGTAGCCTGCGTCTGATTCTGGGCAAGGGCGCCGACATGCATCCGCCGCCGCAGCAGGCCATCAAGCCGTCGACGGCCGCGACCATGCGCCAGCTCCTGCGCGGCGTGATCAGCCCGGAAGGCACCGCGGAGCGGGCGAAAGTGCCGGGTTATACGGTCGCGGGCAAGACCGGCACCGCACGCAAGATCAGCGACGACGGTTATCATCGCAATCAGCATCGCGCGTTGTTCGTCGGCATGGCGCCGGCCAAGAACCCGCGGCTGGTCACGCTCGTGGTGGTCGACGCGCCGACGAAGGGCTCCTACTACGGCGGCACCGTGGCCGCGCCCGTGTTCTCCAAGATCATGCAGAGCGCGCTGCGCATCCTGCATGTGCCACCCGACAATCCGAGCGTGCTCACCGCGGCCGCCGAATCGTCGACGGCGGGAGGCTAGGATGCTGGCCGATGTGCAAGTCAGACAGAACCTGCCGCAATTGCTGGCAGGTTTCGACGTTTCGGACGTGCCGGATGTCGCGGTGTCGGACGTCGTGCTAGACAGCCGCCAGGTGACGCCGGGCGCGCTGTTCGCGGCTTGTGCCGGCACGCGTGCGCACGGCGTGATGCATGCCCATGCGGCTGCCGAGGCCGGCGCGGCAGCCATGCTCTGGGAGCCGGCGACCGGTATCGACCCGGGAGACGATCTGCCTGCCGTCGCGGTGCCTAATTTGTCGCAGCATGTGGGCGCGATCGCGGCACGGCTTTACGGCGACCCCTCGCGGCAGCTGTTCGTGGCGGGTGTGACCGGCACCGACGGCAAGACCTCCTGCGCCTGGCTGATCGCCCGCGCGCTGACCGCACTGGGCTCGCGCTGTGGCTATCTCGGCACGCTGGGTTTCGGCGCTATCGACGATCTGGCCGCGGCGACGCATACCACGCCCGACGCCGCGCGCCTGCAGCGCTGGCTGGCGCGCCTCGCAGCCGCCGAGCATGAAGCCGTGGCAATGGAAGTCTCCTCACATGCGCTCGCACAGCAACGCACTGACGCCGTGGCCTTCGACGTCGCGGTGCTCACGCAGATCGGCCGCGATCATTTGGACTACCACGGCGACGAGACGGCCTATATCGCCGCCAAGCGACGTCTGTTCGACAGCCCGGATCTGCGTGTTGCCGTACTCAACGCCGACGACGCCACCGGCCATGACTGGTTGACGCGTGAATCCCGCGGCGTGTCGTACATCGCCTACGGCGAAAGCCCGGCGGTTTCTGATTATTCCCGATTCGTCCGGATCTCACGCGTGGATGCCCGCGCCGATGGTCTGGTCGTGGATTTCGCCACGCATCTCGGATCGGCGACCTTAGCCAGTCGCCTGGTCGGGACTTTCAATGCGTGGAACCTCGCCGCCACTCTGGCGGTGCTCCTCGCCCGCGATGTGTCGCTGGTCGAGGCCGTCGAAGCGCTGGCCGCGGTGCCAACCGTGCCGGGCCGCATGGAGCGCGTCGACGTGTCCGGCGATCAACCTCTGGTGATCGTCGACTATGCACACACTCCCGGCGCGCTGGAGGCGGCATTGTCCGCGCTCTCGGCGCATGTCGAAGGCCGGTTGCTGTGTGTTTTTGGTTGCGGCGGCAATCGCGATCGCGGCAAGCGACCGTTAATGGGTGCGGTGGCCGCGCGCCATGCGGATCGGTTCTGGATCACCGACGACAACCCGCGCAGCGAGGACCCGGCGGCGATCGTCGCCGATGTGCTTGACGGCATTCCCGAGGCGGTTACGGCTGCGGCGCGCTACGAAATTGTGCATTCGCGCGCCGATGCCATCGCCGCGGCCATCGCGGATGGGGCGCCGGGCGATGTGGTGCTGATCGCCGGCAAGGGTCATGAAACGACCCAGCAATACGGCACCGAGATGGTTTCTTTCGACGATCGCGTGGCCGCCCGCCACGTACTGGAGGCGCTGTGAAGGGCCGGCTGTCCGAATTTGCACTCGCCCTCGGGGCTTGTCTGATCGGCGATGACGCCGTGTTCGACGGCGCCAGCATCGACACGCGTCGCATCACGCCTGGGGCCTTGTTCTTCGCGTTGGCCGGCGAGCATGCCGACGGGCACGAATTCGTGGCGGCGGCCGGCGCGGCCGGTGCTGCGGCGGCGGTGGTCGATCATCCGGTGGACGCCGACGTGTCGCAGCTGGTGGTCGACGATGTCATGGAGGCGCTCGGTCGCGCGGCGCGCCTGGCGCGAGCCGGCTTTGCCGGGCCGGTGGTCGGCGTGACGGGCTCTAATGGCAAGACCACGGTCAAGCAGATGATCGCGGCCATCTTTTCGGTGGCCGGGCCGACGATGGCCACCGAAGGCAATCTGAACAATCATCTCGGCGTGCCGCTGACCCTGATGCGTCTCGACGCCTCGGCCGAGCGTGCCGTGATCGAGATGGGCGCGAATCATCCCGGCGAGATCGGTCAATTGGCGGCGATCGCGCGTCCGGATGTCGGCGTGATTACCAACGCGGGCTGGGCGCATCTGGAGGGTTTCGGTTCTCGCGAAGGTATCGCCCGAGCCAAAGGGGAATTGTTCATCCGTCTGCCTGAGTCGGGCACGGCGGTGATCAACGCCGACGACGACTACGCCGATCTGTGGCGCGAGCTGGCCGAGGGCCGGCGCATGCTCACTTTTTCGATGGAGCCCGGCCGGGGAGCCGACGTCTACGCCGACGATATCGAGCTGGACCACGACGGCGTCCGATTTGCCCTGCACACACCGGGCGAGACCACCGCGGTCGCGCTCGACCTCGCCGGGCGCCACAACGTGGCCAACGCGCTCGCGGCGGCGGCCGTTGCTGTGGCGGTGGGTTTGAAAGGCGCGACCATCGCCGCCGGGCTGGCGCGTACGGCCGCGGTTGCCGGGCGTCTCGCGATCAAGCCGGCGATCCACGGCGCGCGCTTGGTGGACGACAGTTACAACGCCAACCCCGGTTCGCTCGCGGCGGCGTTGTCGTGGCTCGGCCAGCAGAGTGGGGCGCGCTGGGCGGTGCTTGGTGATATGGGTGAGCTCGGCGATTACACCGAGTCGGCGCACCGCGACGCCGGTATCGCCGCACGCGAGGCGGGCGTCGAGCGGCTGTTCGCCACTGGCGAGCACAGCCGTCTGACCGTCTCGGCCTTCGGTGACGGCGGGGCCTGGTATCCCGATCACGATAGCCTGACGGCCGCCCTGTCCGAAGCGCTCGGGGCCGCGACGGGCGATGTGATCGTGCTGGTGAAAGGCTCGCGCAGCGCGCGCATGGATCGCGTGGCCGATGCGCTGCGTGCCAACAGTCCAACCAAGGTGGGCGCGTCATGCTGATGTACCTCGCCCATTTGCTGGAGCCGGCCTTTTCGGGCTTTCGCGTATTTCAGTTCCTGACTTTCCGCGCGATTCTCGGCGTGCTCACCGCCATGGTGTTCTCGTTCGTGTTCGGCCCGATTCTGATCCGCAAGCTGACGTTCCACCAGATCGGCCAGTTCGTGCGCGACGACGGGCCGCAGAGCCATCTGGTCAAGGCGGGGACGCCGACCATGGGCGGCACGCTGATTCTGGCCGCGGTGCTGGTATCGACGTTGCTCTGGGCCGATCTCACCGACGGCTGGGTCTGGCTGGTGATGTTCGTGACCACTGCCTTTGGCGTGGTGGGCTTCGTCGACGACTACAAGAAGCTCAAGTTCGGCAACAGCAAGGGGTTGTCCGCCAAACAGAAGTACGGTGCGCAGACGATTATCGGGCTGGCGGCTGGGCTCTGGCTGTATCTCGTGGCTGGTTCGAGCGCTGAAACCAGCGTGCTGATCCCGATGGTCAAGAACGTGGCGATTCCGCTTGGCGCCGGCTACATCATCTGGACCTATCTGGTCATCGTGGGCTCATCCAACGCGGTCAATCTCACCGACGGGCTCGACGGTCTGGCCATCATGCCCTGCGTGCTCGTGGCCTCGGCGCTGGGCGTATTCGCCTACGTGACCGGGCATGCCGAGTTCTCGCGCTACCTCGGTTTCACCTATATCAAGGGCGCCGGCGAACTGCTGATCTTCTGCACCGCGATTGCCGGTGCCGGGCTCGGGTTCCTCTGGTTCAATGCCTATCCAGCCCAGGTCTTCATGGGCGATGTCGGCGCGCTGGCATTGGGGGCTGCGCTCGGCGTGGTGGCGGTGGTCGTGCGCCAGGAACTCATTCTGGTGGTCATGGGCGGCATCTTCGTCGCCGAAACAGTTTCCGTGATGATCCAGGTGGCCGGCTACAAGCTGACCGGCCGTCGAATATTTCGCATGGCGCCGCTGCATCATCACTTCGAGCTCAAGGGCTGGGCCGAACCCAAGATTATCGTGCGTTTCTGGATCATCACCCTGGTGCTGGTGTTGATCGGTCTGTCGACGTTGAAGATCCGATGAGCGACTGGAAAGCACAACTGGCGAATGCCCGCGTACTGGTTGTGGGCTGCGGCGCGACCGGGGCGTCGGCGGCGCGCTTTGCCGCGGCCGCGGGGGCCAAGGTGCGCGTGGTCGACAGCCGCGAGAACCCGCCCGCGGCGGATGCGCTGGCCCGCGACTGGCCATCAATCGGCATCGTGGTCGGTGGGTTGGATCCAGCGACGCTCATGGGCATCGACCACGTGGTCGTTTCGCCGGGCGTGGATTTACGTGAGCCGCTGATCGAGGCGGCGCGCGAAGCCGGCCACGAGATCATCGGTGATATCGAATGGTTCGCCCGGGTAGCCAACGCGCCGGTGATCGCGATCACCGGGTCGAACGGCAAATCCACGGTTACGGCCTGGGCCGGCGAGATCGCGGTCGCCAGCGGACGGCGCGTCGCCGTGGGCGGCAATTTCGGTACGCCGGCGCTCGACTTGCTGGCCGACGACGTCGATCTCTATGTGCTGGAGCTGTCCAGTTTCCAGCTGGAATTGACCGAGCGTCTGGCCTGTGTAGCCGCGACCGTGCTCAACATCAGTGCCGATCATATCGATCGCCACGGCAGTCTTGAGCATTATGCCGAACTCAAGGCGCGTATCTTCCGCGCCGCTGATACCGCGCTCATCAACGCCGACGATGCGCGCGTTGCGGCCATGAATACCCACAACGCGCGCGTGGCGAGCTTTGGCTCGGCCGAAACGGCCGATTATCGCCTGCTCGAAGCCCACGACGGCCTGTGGCTCGCGCGTGGCGACGAGCCCTGGCTAGAAACGCGCCGGTTGCCGCTGGCCGGTCGCCATAACGCCGCCAACGCCGCCGCCGTCTGGGCGCTGACGGATACGCTCGGCATCGACGACGCCACGATTCGAGAGGGGTTGCAGTCCTTCAAGGGGCTGCCACATCGCTGCCAGCTCGTGGCCGAAATCGACGACGTGCGTTGGGTCGATGACTCCAAGGGCACCAACGTGGGCGCGATGCTGGCCTCGCTGAACGGGATGGACGCGCCCGCGGTGCTGCTGGCCGGCGGCCAGGGCAAGGGGGCGGACTTCACCGAACTCGGTCCGGTCGCCGGACAGCATGCCCGCGCGGTGATCGTTTTCGGTGAGGACGCCGACAAGATCGCGGCCGCGGTTTCGGCCTATGTGCCGGTCGAACGCGTTGCGACTCTTGAGGCGGCCGTGCGGCGCGCGGCCGATATCGCTCGGGCTGGCGACGTGGTCTTGCTGTCGCCGGGCTGCGCCAGTTTCGATCAGTTTGACAACTATATGGCACGAGGCGAGGCGTTCAGCGCCGCCGTCCGGGAGCTCGCGGCATGAAGAATCTGCTGGCTGCCGCTTATTTGCCGCGTGTTCGGCCCGATGTCTGGCTGCTGTCGACGCTGGTCGTCATCGGTTGTCTCGGTCTGGTGATGGTGGGGTCGTCCTCGGTGGCGGTGGCCGATCGCCTGTCCGGTGATCCGATGTACTTCTTCTACCGTCAGGCCATTTACGCGCTGATCGGGCTGATCGTCGGCTTCGTCGTGCTGCATATCCCGACGCGGGTACTCGCGGCTCATACCTTCACTATGTTGGGGGCCGGCCTGGCCATGCTGGTGGTCGTGCTTCTCCCCGGCATCGGTCATTCGGTCAACGGCGCCCAGCGCTGGATCGATGTCGGGCCAGTGGCGATGCAGGTCTCGGAGCCGGCGCGTCTGTGTCTGGTGCTCTATATCGCCGGCTATGCCTCGCGCCGCCAGATCGAGCTGGCGACGACCTGGGCGGGATTGTTCCGGCCGATGGTGTTTCTGGTCATCGCCTGTTTTCTGATGCTGCTCGAGCCCGACTTCGGTGCCGGCGCGATCTTGGTCGCGGTGGCCGGCATCATTCTGTTCATTGCCGGCGCCCGCCTGTTCAATCTGGCCGTGCTAGGCGCGGTCGCCGCCGTGGCGCTGGCCGTGATGGTGTTTTCATCGCCGTACCGTATGGAGCGGCTGGTGAGCTTTTCGGATCCGTGGGCGCATCCGTTTGCCAGTGGCTTCCAGCTCACCCAGTCGTTGATCGCCATCGGCCGTGGGCATCTGTTTGGCGTGGGCCTCGGCAACTCGGTCCAGAAACTGTCCTATCTCCCGGAAACGCATACCGACTTCCTGTTTGCCATCTATGCGGAGGAGTTCGGGCTGCTGGGCTCGCTGGTGCTGGTCGGGCTGTTCTCGATTGTGGTCTGGCGGGGCTTCGTGGTCGCGCGGCGGGCGATCGATGTCGGTCAGTTCTTTGGCGGCTTTCTGGCCTATGGCCTGTCCGGCTGGCTCTCGCTGCAGGCCTTCGTGAACATGGCGGTGAACATGGGGCTGCTGCCCACCAAGGGTTTGACGCTGCCGTTGATGAGCTATGGCGGCTCCTCGCTGGTGATGATGTGCGCGCTTTGTGCGCTGATTCTGCGCGTGGATCTGGAAAGCGCTGCCGCAGTGCGGGAGCAGAGCCGATGAACGCATCGAGCCCGCATATCCTGATCATGGCCGGCGGTACGGGGGGCCACGTGTTTCCGGCGCTGGCCGTGGCGCGCGAACTGATCGCGCGCGGTGCGAGCGTGTCCTGGCTGGGTACGTCGGCGGGCATCGAGGCCCGTCTGGTGCCGGCCGAAGGTCTGACGCTGCACACCATCGATGTCGGCGGTCTTCGCGGCAAGCATCTCACCACGTTGCTGGCCGCGCCGACGAGCATGACGCGCGCGCTGTGGCAGGCGCGGCGCGTGCTCAAGGCCGTGCGCCCGGCGCTGGTGATCGGCATGGGCGGCTTTGCCTCGGGCCCGGGCGGGCTGATGGCGCGGTTGACCGGCGTGCCGTTGCTCATCCACGAACAGAACGCCGCGGCCGGGCTGACCAACCGCGTGCTCGCGCGCATGGCGCGTACCGTGCTGCAGGCGTTTCCGAACACTTTCGACGCCGCACGGCATGCGCGCACCGTCGGCAATCCGGTACGCGCCAATATTCTCGCGCTGCCCGCGCCCGCCGAGCGCTGGTCCGGCCGGGACGGCCCGGTGCGATTGCTCGTGCTGGGTGGCAGCGGCGGTGCGCTGGCGATCAACGAGCGCGTGCCGGCAGCGCTAGCCCAGCTGGACGAAGCCCGGCGGCCGCAGATCTGGCATCAGGCCGGTCGTACGCTCGAGGCCGCCGAGTCCGCCTATGCCGAGCACGGGGTGGCGGGACGCGTGGAAGCGTTTATTGACGACATGGCCGAAGCGTACGGCTGGGCCGATCTGGTGGTCTGCCGTTCCGGTGCGCTGACCGTGGCCGAGCTGGCCGCGGCCGGCGTGGGCGCAGTGCTGGTGCCGTATCCGCACGCGGTCGACGATCACCAGCGGGCCAATGGCCAGTATCTGGTCAAGGCCGGTGCGGCCCGGCTGATCGCTCAGAGCGAGCTGACCGCCGACCGCCTGGCCAAGGAACTGACCGAACTCACATCCGACCGCGCCGGCTTGCTCGCGCGCGCGGAAGCGGCGCGCGCGGTGGCGTGGCGCAATTCGACCCGCGACATCGTGGATGCCTGTTATCAGACGCTGGAGGCCGCGTAATGGCGCTGGACGGACCCGGCATCAATCAGAATTTCGAGCCGTTGATGCATCGGCCGATGCGTCGCGTGCGCACGGTCCATATGGTCGGCATCGGTGGCGTCGGCATGGCCGGCATCGCCCGGGTGTTGATCAATCTCGGTTACGACGTGACCGGCAGCGACGTGAAAGACAGCGCGACCACGCAGTCGCTGGCCGCGCTCGGCGCGACCATCTATCTCGGCCACAGTGCCGAGAACGTCGCCAAGGCCGATGTCGTGGTTGTGTCGACCGCCGTGGCCAAGGACAACCCCGAAGTGGTGGCGGCTCACGAGCGTCTGGTGCCGGTCGTGCGCCGGGCCGAAATGCTGGCCGAGCTGATGCGTTTTCGCTACGGCATCGCGGTGGCGGGCACGCACGGCAAGACCACGACCACCAGCTTGGTGGCTTCGCTACTGGCCGACGGCCATTTGGACCCGACCTTCATCGTCGGCGGCAAGGTACTGGGGGCGGGTTCGAACGCGCGTCTGGGCGAGGGGCCGTATCTGGTGGCCGAGGCCGATGAATCGGATGCTTCGTTCCTGTTTCTGACGCCGATGATGGCGATCGTCACTAATATCGACGCCGATCATCTGGAAACCTACGGCGGCGAGTTCTCGAAGCTCACCGAGACGTTCGTGGAGTTTCTGCATCACTTGCCGTTTTACGGCTTGGCGGTGCTGTGTGTCGACGATCCCGTCGTGCGCCAGATCCTGCCCGACGTGGGCCGCCCGATTACAACTTACGGCATCGATCACGACGCCGATTTCCGGGCCGAGAATCTGCGCTTCGACGGTACGGGCACGCGCTTTACGCTGCGCCACAACGGCGACGACGGGTTCGAGGTGCATCTGAACCTGCCCGGGCGGCACAACGTGCTCAACGCGCTCGCGGCGGCCGCGGTCGCACACGAGCTCGGTGTGGACATGGCCTCGATTGGGGCCAGCCTGTCGAATTTCGCCGGCATTGGTCGGCGCTGCGAAGTCCACGGCGAGATCGACTTCAACGGCAAGTCGGCGCTTCTGGTCGACGACTACGGCCATCACCCGCGCGAACTGTCGTCCACCATCGCCGCTGCGCGGACCGCCTGGCCGGATCGGCGTCTGGTTGTGGTCTTTCAGCCGCATCGCTATAGCCGCACGCGCGACCTGTTCGACGACTTCGCCAAGGTGCTGGCCGATCTCGACGTGCTGGTGCTGTGCGACGTCTATCCCGCCGGCGAAGCCCCGATTACCGGAGCCGACGGCCGGGCGCTGGCGCGTGCGGTACGCGCCCGCGGGCGGGTCGACCCGGTATTCGTCGACGATGTGAAGGCGCTGCCGACGGTGCTCGACGGCGTGGTGGCAGACGGCGATGTCGTACTCACGCTCGGTGCCGGAGATATCGGCGCGGTGGCCCAGGGCCTGGTGGCACGGGGCCGGGAGACGGCGCGATGAGCCGCCGACCGAATGAACAAGCAGCCGTGGCCGTGCGTGCTGCGGTAGAGATTGAAGTGCTCGGTCTCGGACAGACGATCGGGGAGGAACGACATGAGCTGGATTAATGCGCGGCGCCTGCGGGATGGCGCCATTGGTGTGGTCGTGCTGCTCGGCGTGGCCGCCTGTACTTGGCAGGGCATCAAGCCGGATAGCGCCGGGCCGCGACGGCTGTATATCAGTGGCAAGTCGAGTCATGTCTCGGATAAGGAAATCGCGCGAATCGCCGCGCCTTATCTCAAGGCTTCGTTCTTCGATGTCGACACCGATGCCCTCAAATCGCGGTTAGGGCGCCAGCCCTGGCTGACTGATGTGCGCGTTTCGCGGCATTGGCCGGACGGCGTGGTGGTACACGTTGCCGATCACAAGCCGGTGGCCGTCTGGGGTAACAAGAGTGTGCTGGCGGCCGACGGCCAAGTATTCACGCCGGATACGCTTCCCAAGGGGCTGATCCAGCTGAACGGCCCCGCAAAGGACAGCGCTAAAGTCTATGCACAATATCGCCATCTATCCGGTATCCTCGCCGGTCATGGTGTACATCTTGCGTCGCTTGAATTGAATAAGCGCGGCGATTGGACGGCGCGGCTGGACGATGGCCTCGAGCTCAGGCTCGGGCGTGACCAGCTGGCGGCCCGGATGCAGCGTTTCGTTCAATATGCGCTGACGCGTCCGCAGGCGCGCCGCGCGCTGGCCGACGCCGGCTATGTCGACCTGCGTTACAGCGACGGTTTTGCGGTGGGCGGCAGTCGCCAGAAGACCGCTTCGGCGAGTCATGAGGAGTCAGTCGGATGAGTAAACGGCCCGAACAGAATCTCATCGTCGGTCTGGATATCGGGACCTCGAAGGTGGCGTGCATCGTCGCCGAGTCCAATGACGGCGAACTCGAGATCATCGGTCTGGGCAGCGCCCCTTCCAAGGGCATGAAAAAGGGGATGGTGGTCAATATCGAGTCGACCACCGACTCGATTCGGCGCGCGGTCGAGGAAGCCGAGCTGATGGCCGGTTGCCGTATCCAGTCGGTGCACTGCGGCATTTCCGGCGCGCACGTACGCTCGCTGAACTCGCACGGCATCGTGGCGGTACGCAACAAGGAAGTCACCGAGTCCGACATCGAACGGGTGATCGACGCCGCCTGCGCGGTCGCGATCCCGGCCGATCAGAAGATTCTGCACGTGCTGCCGCAGGAATTTGCGGTCGACGACAACGAAGGCATTCAGGAGCCCGTCGGCATGTCCGGCGTGCGGCTTGAGGCCAAGGTACATATCGTCACCGGCGCGGTGACGTCGGCGCACAATATCCAGAAGTGCGTGGCGCGCTGTGGGCTGGAAGTCTCCAAGCTGTCGCTCGAGCAGCTGGCGTCGTCGTATGCCGTGCTCACCGAAGACGAGAAGGATCTCGGTGTGGCGCTCGTGGATATCGGCGGCGGCACCTCGGACATCGCGGTATTCGTCAACGGTTCGATCCGTCATACGGCCGTTATCCCGATCGCCGGCGATCAAGTCACCAACGACATCGCGGTCGCCCTGCGGACCCCGACCCAGCACGCCGAGCAGATCAAGATCCGTTACGGTTGCGCCCTGCCCGAACTGATCACCGATGACGACGCCATCGAGGTGCCGAGCGTCGGCGAGCGCCCGCCGCGGCGGCTGTCGCGCTATACGTTGGCCGAGGTGATCAAGCCGCGCTACGAAGAACTGTTCATGCTGATTCACAAGGAACTGGTACGGTCCGGTTTCGAAGATCTACTGGCCGGCGGGGTCGTGATTACCGGTGGTTCGTCCAAGATGGAAGGGCTGACCGATCTGGCCGAAGAGGTCTTCCACATGTCGGTACGGCTGGGTACCCCGCAGAAAGTGCAGGGGCTGTCCGATGTCGTGCGTAATCCGATTCATGCGACCGGGGTCGGGCTGCTCGAATTCGGCCATCGCACGCAATCCAAGAGCACCGGCATGTCGGTGCCGACACAGGACAATACGTTTGCCCAGGTCTGGGAACGCATGAAGGCCTGGTTCCAGGGCAATTTTTAGGACACACGATTCCGGGGCTATCCGTTCGGGGCGCGAGGGACGCAAACAGTTTTCCGCAAGGAAAAGCAGGGCAACGCAAGAGGTGCAACATGCCAGAAGTATTCGAGTTCGCGGATCAGACCAATACACAGGCCGTCATCAAAGTCATCGGCGTCGGCGGCGGTGGCGGCAACACGGTCAACCAGATGGTGGCCGGTGGCATCAAGGGCGTGGATTTCATCTGCGCCAACACCGACGCCCAGCACCTCGAGCGCTGTGACGCCGATGTGCTGGTTCAGCTCGGCATGAACGTTACGCGTGGCCTGGGCGCAGGCGCCGACCCGGCGGTGGGTCGGCAGGCTGCCGAGGAAGATCGTGATCGTATCCGCGAATCCATTGAAGGCGCGGATATGCTGTTCATCACCGCGGGCATGGGCGGCGGTACGGGCACTGGCGCGGCCCCGGTGGTTGCCGAGATCGCGCGCGAAATGGGCATTCTCACGCTGGCTGTGGTCACCAAGCCGTTTCCGTTCGAACGCGGCAAGCGTATGGAAGTCGCGCAGCAGGGCATCGACGAGTTGAGCGGCTTCGTCGATTCGCTGATCGTGATTCCCAACGAGAAGCTGCTCACCGCCCTGGGCAAGTCGATCACCCTCAAAAATGCGTTCCAGGCCGCCAACAATGTGCTGCACAACGCCGTTCAGGGTATTTCCGACCTGATCACCCGTCCGGGCATGCTCAACGTGGACTTCGCCGACGTGCGTAAGGTCATGAGCGTGCAGGGCATGGCGATGATGGGCCGGGCTTCGGCCAAGGGCGAAGATCGGGCGCGTGAAGCCGCCGAAGCGGCGCTCGCCAGCCCGTTGCTCGACGATCTGTCGCTCCATGGCGCACAGGGTCTGCTGGTCAACGTGACCGGCGATGAGAACTTGGGCATCCACGAATTCCAGATCGTCAACGAAGTCGTGGCCGAGATGGGCGGCGACAATGCCGAAGTCATCATCGGCATGGCCGAAGATCCGGACGCTGGCGATGAGATCACGGTGACTGTGGTCGCCACCGGCCTGGGCCAGCAGCAGATCGAACAGCGTGAAGCGCCGCAGGCGATCAAGCGCGATGCGGCCGGCCAGATGCGCTACGAAGATCTCGATCGTCCGACGGTGATCCGGCAGTCGCCGCGTCAGGGCAACCGAGAGAGCACCGCCGTCGACATGGATTACTTCGACGTGCCGGCGTTTCTCCGCAACCAGGCCGACTGACACACCTCCAGTCGGACTCTATTGCGTTGCCAGGGAGAGAGCGCCGCCACCGAGTCACATCGGTGGCGGCGCTACCGAGTGTTATACTGGCCGGCTTTTCGAGAACGTGTAAGCAGAAACAGCCGGATTAAGTCCGAGTTAATGCACTGTTTCTATACTTGTTAGCACTATAACAAGTCATTATGACGGGCGGATGACAGACACGTCTGAGCAACCCGCCGTATAACCGCCAGGGAAAACGCCCATGCTGCAGCAGCGTACGCTCAAAAACCCGATTCGCGCCACTGGCGTTGGGCTGCATACAGGCCAGAAGGTCTATATGACAATGCGCCCGGCGGCGGTCGATCAGGGCATCGTGTTCCGGCGTGTCGATCTCAAGCCGGCAGTAGACATCAAGGCCGATGCCTTTGCCGTTGGCGATACCACGCTCGCTACCACGCTGGTCAATGATGACGGTGTTCGGGTCAAGACCGTCGAGCATCTACTATCAGCCATGGCGGGCCTCGGAATCGATAATGCCATCGTCGAATTGTCAGCGGACGAATTGCCTATCATGGACGGCAGCGCCGGCCCGTTCGTATTTCTGATCCAATCGGCCGGTATTCAAGAGCTTAACGCACCTAAGCGTTTCATCCGCGTAAGGCGAGCGGTCGAAGTGACCGACGGCGACAAATGGGCGCGATTCGATCCCTTCGATGGGTTCAAAGTCAGCTTTGCGATCGACTTTGATCACCCGGCGTTCGCCGAGGAGATGCAGTCGGCCAGCGTCGATTTCTCGACGACATCGTTCGTGCGTGAAGTCAGCCGTGCGCGTACGTTTGGCTTTATGCGCGATATCGAATATCTGCGGTCGAACAATCTGGCGCGCGGCGGCTCGATGGACAACGCGGTGGTGCTCGATGATTATCGCGTGCTCAATGCGGATGGTCTGCGCTACGACAACGAGTTCGTGCGCCACAAGATCCTGGACGCCATCGGCGATCTTTATCTTCTGGGCAGTGGGCTGATCGGCAGCTATTCCGGCTACAAGTCGGGGCACGCGTTGAACAACAAGCTGGTGCGTGCCCTGTTGGCTCAGGATCGCGCGTGGGAGGCAGTCTCTTACCGGGACGACGAAGCGCTGCCCATTTCTTATATCAACGCGCGGCCGGTGGCCGCTGCAGCGGCTGCCTGATCGCGGTCTGCGATGCGCTGAAAGAGCCGGCCTTGCGCCGGCTTTTTTTGTTCTACGCTGAGGGCGAGCCCCGGCAGAGTCCGGAATGGCCTTCACTGAGCGGCCGGCGCGCGTTCGTCAACGCTCGATCGCCAACGCGCCGTAACGGGGCGACTGCCCCGTCTTCGGATCCCGTCCCAATTCGGGAACGTCGTGTCTGTATCGCGGCTTCGCTTCGCGGCGCGAGATGGGCTCCGGGCTAACGCAATACGCCGTCGCGATATAAGCGCCACAGGACCGGCCAAGCATAGATCAGCGGATGGCGGCGCAGCCGGGGGGTGACTTCAATGGCCACGCCGGTATGGCGTTCCAGTTTCCAGGCCGCGTAATCGATGGCGTTGTCGAAGGTAAAGCAGGCTTTCGCCAGGCGTAGAACCGACACCGCGTGGCCTGCCGGAGCGCGCAAGCGCCAGGCGCGCAGCGCGCGTTGACGTTGCGCTGTGTCGGGAAACCAAGCCATCCGCCCATCGCTGTGTTGTTCTGTGGCGAATGTCAGGTACGGTCGCGCGGCATGTAGGCGCCGCGCATATTCCGGCCGATCGTGTTCGGCGATGCTCAGACCGCGCTCGCCGCTTTCAGTACGCAATTCGCCGCCATAGCTGAGCGTCAGCGCGGCGCCGAACGCTTCAGCCGGAAGCATGGGCGATTCAATAGCCGGCAGGCTCTGGTTGAGCAAGGTGATCACGGCCTGGCCGCAACAGGCCCGCACGGTGTCACGGATGTGCTGATTGGCGGCGTAAACAATGGCCACGGGCTGCGCGAATCGGCCCCAAAGACTCGATAGGCGCCCATGAGCCACCCCGCGCTGCAGATCGTCGAGTGTGATCACGGCATACTTGCAGCGCAGCGTCACCGTGTCGGTCGCGCATTCCAGATAATAGACGTTGGGCGGCAGCAGTCGGTTCGCAGCGGCCGCCACTGTGCTGGCATGTGCGGCCTGATAGCGATCAACGATGACATAGAAATCGACCAGCCCGGCTGTCGGGTCGCCACTGCGCAGGCAAGAGCCGTAATAGACGATAGCGCGCACGGCGTGCCGATGCCGGCGTCGAACGGCCTCAATCAACGGCGCCAGCGCGGCAGCCTGATCTGTATCGCAGGGGCCGGCAATGGCCTGTCGCGCGGCTGGATCGTCGTGTACGTGCTGCATACGCAATCTACAGGCTCAGAAAAGGAACATGTCCCGCGACCGACAAGCGGACCGGCCCGTCGCCCGGGCGGCTGCGATGAAACTCGCCGTCGACGATAAAGCCGTCATCGAATTCGAGTTGCAGTTCATGGCTGTTATGGCTCACGTAGCCGGCGGATTCCATGGCGTCGGGTCGGCGCCGCGACCAACCGCGGGCCACGAACGGCAGGCGTAACAGGAACCGCGAGGCGGTCTGGCTGATGGTAGTCCAGGCCAGGGGGGCGTCCTCGGTACCCCAGAAGGGATGAAAGCTCAGCACGAGCCGGTTGAGTGTCGATGCCACCATCAGCAATGCCTCGTCGTCCACGACATGGCCGGCGTCGTCGGTCAGCCGGATTTTGGTAGGCGCGAAATGGCGTTGATCCTGCAGGGCGACCGATTTGAGAAAGCGCAGAAATGCCAGCCCTGGGCCGGCCTCGCCGCGCAGTCCCTTGCTGTGCAGATTTTCCTGCGTGTATTGAACAGCGTGGTGAACAGCGCCGACGCCAAAGAACATGCCGCAGATCGGCGCTTGGCTGTCCGAGGCCTGGATACGCAGGACCGGGTGGTCGGCGACCGTGGCCTGAGCGACCATGCCGCCGGCCGCGGCCCAGTCGATCAGCGGCTGCCAGCCGCGGCGTCGCACATCAATAAAGCCCACATCGCGCGCGGTCATGTTGGTGCTGCCGGTCGGTACGAGGGCCAACGTGGGCAGCGTCTCGAACAGCCCGCCGAGCAATACATGGCTCAGGACGCACTGCACGGTGCCGTCACCGCCGGCAACGGCCAGGGTGTCGACACCGAGCGCGGCGAGTTCGGTGACCGCGCGCTCGATCTCTTCCGGCCGTTTGGCCTCGATCGCGGGCACATCGGTGGGCACGGGATGTCGTCCCCAGCGACGTCGATGACGACCACTTTGGGAATTGTAAATAATGCCCAGGTGCCGCGGCGCGCGCTGCGGGCATGACGCGGACGAGCGTTCGGGGTCGGCCATCGGCAGATCGGCAGTCGGTAAAAACGCCTAGTCTATCGCAGTTGCCACCCCGGGCCGGGTGCTTTGACCATCCGATATCAGCGACCGTCGCGCAGAATCGCCTCGACCTGACGCAGATCCGCCACGGAATCGACGTCAATGGCAGCGTTGGGCTCGTCGAGCAGCACGGGTCCGGCGCGCAAATCATGGCGTTTGGATAGCCCGGCGAAGGCAGCCTCGAGCGGTAGTGCGCGCAGGGCGTAGCGCGCGAGTGCGGTCCAGCCCAGCATGCCCGCCACGATGCGCGCGGGATGCTTGCGCTCGTTCTCTACTCGCCGCCAGCGCTCGACCAGCGTTCGACCGGCTGGCCGATACAGTGCGAACAGGTTGCAGCCGCAGAAGGCGCGCGCGCCGAGGCGCGTGGTGGTGCGTCGGCTATCCGGGTATGCCGAATGCACCCGGGCGTAATCGATCAGACCGACCCCGAGATCGAGCCCCGCTCCGGACCGGCACATGGTAGCCACCATGCGCGGCGTCAGCAGAGCATGATCGGCGGTGGTGATCAGAACTGGCCGGCCGGGCTCGACGGTATCGAGTGCGGCGAGTGCGCTGGCCACCGGGGAGGCGCCGGGTTCGATCCACCGTGCGCCCGCCGCCTCGATTAACGCGCCGAGTGCCGGGTTGGCCGCGACGATATCGGCGCCCGGGCCGACGACGCGGCATTCAGTGATCTCGTCGCAGACGGCAAGTGTGTCTAGAACCCGACCCAGCAGCGGTCGGCCGGCAACGTCGACCATGGCCTTGCAGCGCGCCCCGGCTGCGCGCGCGACCGGGTCGTTCGGGCCGCGATCGCCGGCCAGGACGACCGCGACCCAGTTGCGATCCGAGGCGGCGGTCGATGTCACAGGGGCTTCCGATAAATCCGGTATGTTTTGTAAGCGGAGGCGCCCAGCCGCTCGATGATGTCGCGCATGCCCTTGTTACCCTCCAGAATCCAGGACAGTTCGCACCCGGTCGCCCCGTGCTTGCGTAGGCTGGTCTGCATCGCCGCGATAACGCCGAAGGCCAGGGCCGCGCCGAGCGGGCCGTCCTGGTAGGCCTGGCGGACGCCCATCAGCGGCACGCGCGAGGTCTCGGGGAAACGAACCTTGAGGCGCCACAGCAGTTTCGCGATGCCGACCGGCGACAAACGCCCGTCAAGATCGCGCGCGGCTTCGTTGAGGTTGGGCAGGCCGACGATGAAAGCGGCCGGCCGGCCTTCGACTTCGGCGATCTGAACCAGGTCGTCGGCGATCAGGAGTTTGAGCGTATTGCCCATGTCTCGGAATTCGGCCTCGGTAAACGGGACGAAGCCCCAGTTGTTTGCCCAGGCGTCGTTAAAGATATCGCGCAGCGTGTCGAGCTCTTCGGTATAGCGCGACCGGTCGATCGGCCGAATCCGCATACGCGATTCGTAGCGCGTTAGCAGACGCTGCATCGCCTTCGGATGTTCGAAGGCGAGATCGATCCAATAGGCCAGCATGTCGACGGCCTTGCTGTAGCCCTCGGCCTCTACGTGAGCGGCATAATAATCGCGCCCGTGGCCCATCATCATCATGGGTGGGGTATCGAAGCCGTCCACCAGCAGTCCGCATTCATCGTTGATGGTGAGGTTGAACGGACCATGTATGGCGTCCGTCCCGCGTTCGGCGAGCCAGGCCTCCGCGGTGGCCAGCAGTCCGGAGAACACGCGCGCATCGTCGATGGCTTCGAGCATGCCGAAATAACCGACGCGGTCGCCGTGTTCGCGTTCGCGCAGCGTGTCGATCTGCGCGGTGATCCGCCCCGCCGCGCGGCCGTCGACCCAGGCGATCCAGCCCTGCCACTCCAGGTGCTCGAAGGCGGGATTATGCTTTTCCGACAGATGCATGCGTCGTTCGGCGTGCAGCGGCGCGCGCCACTCTTTGCGCCCAACATAGATCTCATGCGGTAAACTAATGAATCGCTTGAGATCGCGAGTCGTCTTGACGGGCGTGATTTCGATGGAAGAGGAGGCTGCTGCGGTCGTGGCCATAGAGTTGTCCCGGTCGGTCTCGGGCGGGCAATATACGCCACCTACGGTCGGGGCGACCAATATAGTGCGGATGAGCCGGGCTTGGTAACGGCTTTCGCATGCTTTCTTATCCCGATCTTAACGAAACATACACGCGCGCTCTGGCAGTATCCGCGCGCGGTCGAGGGGAGTCGGCCGAGTCGCCGGCGTTTCGTCAACACGCGACACCCTCGAATTTCACCTGCCAATAAGCGAGTTGCTGCTTTTGCTTAGTGCAAAAGCGGCCAGTTTGCAGTAGGATTTCAGG
Organism: Salinisphaera hydrothermalis C41B8; assembly: GCF_000732535.1. Taxonomy (GTDB): domain Bacteria; phylum Pseudomonadota; class Gammaproteobacteria; order Nevskiales; family Salinisphaeraceae; genus Salinisphaera; species Salinisphaera hydrothermalis. The sequence goes on along the minus strand of NZ_APNK01000004.1, from coordinate 110,892 downwards.
ATTGATGGCACGTGCAACAATGATCGACCGGGGGCCGGACTGTTCAGGCGAGATGCGGATTCGGTCCTCGATAATTAATGAGTCGGTTGGAATGTCTGTCGGCCGAGCTTTGGGCTCGTCGAGCCACGTTGCCGGGCGACCCGTAGCGGCGATAACGCCTGCAACGGTCGGCCCGTCTCACGCTTGCGATACGACAACGCCACTGACGTTTGTGGTTGCCCCGCGTTCGTTCAGAAAACAGGTAAATCGATGATCAAGCCAACGCCCACAGAACACTGGCTGTCGATGCGTCGGGCCGATTTCGCCACGCTTGGCGATGCGCTCGACTATGCGGGCGAAGGCGAGACAGGGTTCAATTTCTACACCGGCCGCGGCGAGCTGTCGGACGTGCTTAGCTACGCTGATTTGCGTGAGCGGGCGCGCGACACTGCCCAGCGGCTCATGTCGCTCAACCTGGACGAAGGTGCCCGCGTCGCGCTGGTCGCCGATACCGTGCCGGGTTTTATGGTGTGCTTCTTTGCTTGCCAATACGCCGGTTATGTCCCGGTGCCGTTGCCGGTGATCGTGGGTCTGGGCAGTCGCGATGCCTACACGCGTCAGCTGCGCTCCTTGCTTCAGGGGTGTGACGCGGATGTGGCGCTCGCCCCCGAAGCGTTCATGAGTTTTCTGGAGTCGGCCGCCGAAGGTATGACGCTGTCGTATATCGGCAGCTACGATTCGCTGGACGATCTGGCGCCGGCCGAAGGCGATCTGCCGCCGCAGGACGTTACGCGCACTGCTTATCTGCAGTACACCTCCGGTAGCACGCAGTTCCCGCGCGGCGTGGTGATCTCGCAGGCGCAGGTGATGCAAAACCTGTCGAGCATTCTGGAGCTTGGTGTGCAGATGCGCGCGGACGACCGTTTGGTCTCTTGGCTGCCGCTGTATCACGACATGGGGCTGGTCGGCTTCATGCTCGCCGCGCTGACGTCGCAGCGCTCGGTGGACTATCTCGCCACGCGCGACTTCGCGATGCGGCCGCGTCAGTGGTTGTCGTTGATCAGTCGCAACCGCGGGACAATTTCGTTCAGCCCGTCGTTCGGGTACGAGCTGTGCGCGCGCCGTATTCGCCACAACGCCGACGATTTCGATCTGTCGAGCTGGCGTATCGCCGGCGCCGGTGCTGAAACCATTCGCCCGGATTCGCTGGCCCGATTTGCCGATACGCTGGCTCCGGGGAAGTTCGATCGGCGTGCATTCGTCGCATGTTATGGCATGGCGGAATGTTCGTTGGCGATCAGTTTCGCGCCGCTTGACCAAGGTCTCGCGGTGGATTACGTCGACGCAGAATCGCTGGCCGAAACAGGCGTGGCCAAGCCGGCCGATGCCGATAGCAGCGAGCGGGCGGCGCGGTTCGTGGAATGCGGCGAAGTGCTGCCCGAATACGATTTCGAGATTCGCGGCGACGACGGTCGTATTCTGGACGAGCGCGAAGTCGGGACCGTGCATGTGCGCGGGCCGAGCGTGATGTCCGGCTACTTCGAGCGGCCCGAGGAGAGCGCGCGTGTGCTGTCCGAAGATGGCTGGCTCAATACCGGTGACCTGGGTTATCGCATCGGGCGGCGGATCGTCATTACTGGGCGCGCCAAGGATCTGATCATCGTCAACGGTCGCAACATCTGGCCGCAGGATCTGGAATGGCTGGCCGAATCCCAGCCCGAGCTGCGCCCGGGTGATGCGCTTGCGTTCGCCGCGCCTTCGGAGTCGGGCAGCGATGGCGCCGTGCTGGTCATCCAGTGTCGCGTACGCGACGGTGCCGCCCGCGAGGAGCTGATCAAGCGGCTTGAAGGTTTGATGCGGCGCGAGTGCGGCGTTGAATGCCTGGTCGAGGCCGTGGCGCCGCATACGCTGCCGCGCACGTCGTCGGGCAAGCTGTCGCGGGCCGGCGCCCGTCGCGACTATATTCAGCGGTTGACCGAGCAGCTGCAGCGTCGGCAGTCGGCAGCGGCTTCAGCCGGTGAGGCCGCTGTCGTCGAAAGCGACAGACAAGCCGGTTAGCCCGTTCGTGGCGGTCGTCGCAGTCACTGGCGCCACCGGCTTCATCGGGCGCGCCACGGTCGCCGCTCTGGTCGCTGCCGGACACCGCGTTCAGGCTCTTGCGCGTACCCCGGAAGCGGCCGGCGGGGTACGTGCCATGGGTGCGGTGCCGATCCGCGGGGATTTGTCGGATCCGGCGCGTCTGAGCGAGCTGGTGTCTCGTGCCGATGCGCTGGTTCACTGCGCCGGCCAGGTCCGCGGTGTCGGTTATCGCGATTTCGCCAAGGTCAACGTGGCTGGCAGCGCGCGGTTGTTCGCGGCCGCCCGCCGGGCGGGATGCGCGGTGTTGGCGCTGTCCTCGCTTGCTGCGCGCGAACCCTCGCTGTCGCACTACGCGATGACGAAACGCACGATGGAATGCCTGCTCGCCGAGCCCGACGCGCCAGCGCCGGCCTTCGTGTTGCGTCCGCCGGCCGTCTATGGCCCCGGCGATCGCGAGCTCACGCCATTGTTCGATGCCATGGGGCGGGGGTATGCGCCGATCCCGGGCAATCCGGAAGCACGTGTCTCGCTGATTCACGTGTACGATCTCGCGGCCGCGATCCTGGCCTGGGTCGAGGGCGGAGCGCGGGCGACCGGCATTCACGAGATACACGACGGCCACGCGGGCGGCTATAGTTGGAACGATGTTGTGGCGACGGCCGAGGAACTGCGTGGCGCGCCGATTCGCCGACTCGTGCTGCCGGCAGCGGCCATGCGTGCCACGGCTGTGCTCAACAGCGGTTGGTCGCGGCTGGCCGGCCGGGCGCCGATGTTGACGCCGGGCAAGCTGCGAGAACTGCGCCATGCCGACTGGGTCGCCGACAACGCCTCGTTGCTCGGTACGATCGAATGGCAGCCGCGACTGGATCTGCGTGCCGGGCTGGCCGCGACCTGCGACTGGGCCGGTGCCTCAAGCGACAACGGATCACGCCATGAGCAACCGCTACGACGAAATCTATACCCATTTGCACGAGTTGCTCGGGCCCTACGTCCCGGCCGACACCAAGATCGAGCCGCAGACCAAGCTGGTGGACGATCTGGGTCTGGATTCGGTGCAGGTGATGGAAGTGCTCATGGAGCTGGAGGACCGTCTGGACGCCTCCATTCCGATGAACTTCCTGCCGGACGTCGAGACGATGGACGATCTGGTCAAGGCGATGGAGGACAGCCTCGCCGCCTGAGCCTGTTCGACAAGTTCGAGCCGATCGCTCGCATACGGCGCGATATCGAGGCGTCGGGCATCGATCCGCTGGGCGTGCCGATCGAGCGCATCATTTCGGCGACCGAGGGGGTGATCGGTGGCCGGCGCATGATTCTGGCCGGGACGAACAATTATCTGGGCCTGACCTTCGATGACGACTGCGTCGAAGCCGCGGTTGCGGCCGTGCGGTCCCAGGGCACCGGCACCACCGGTTCGCGCATGGCGAACGGCTCCTACGACGGTCACATGGCGCTCGAGGCCGAGCTCGCCGCATTTTACGGCGTCGGGCATGGGGTGGTCTTCTCCACCGGCTATCAGGCCAACCTGGGCATGCTGGCAGCGCTCGCCGGCCCGCGGGACACCGTGATGCTGGACGCGGATTGTCATGCCAGCATCTACGACGGGCTCAAGCTCGGCGGCGCCCGGACACTGCTGTTCAAGCACAACGACCCGGCCGATCTGGACAAGCGGCTCGGGCGTCTTGGCGAAGCCGCGCAGCACACGCTGGTGGTGGTCGAGGGTATCTACAGTATGCTCGGCGATATGGCGCCGCTGGCCGAGATCGTGGCGGTGGTGAAGAAACACGGGGCGGCGATCCTCGTCGACGAGGCTCATTCGATGGGCATCGTCGGTCAGCACGGACGCGGCGTGGTCGAGGCGGCCGGCGTCATGGATCAGGTCGATTTCGTCGTCGGAACCTTCAGCAAAAGCCTGGGTGCGGCCGGCGGATTCTGCGTCAGTCCGCATGCCGAACTGGATATGATCCGTTATGCCAGTCGGCCCTATATCTTCACGGCATCGCCGGTGCCCTCGGTCATCGCCTCGGTGCGGGCGGCGTTGGCGCGCCTGCGTGACGACGACAGCCTGCGCGATCGTATCTGGGGCAACGCGAACCGCCTGCACCGCGGGCTGTCTCGCGCCGGTTTCACGCTTGCGGCGCCGCCCGGCCCGGTCGTGGCTGCGGTCTTCGACTCGCGCGAGACCTCGCTCGCCTTCTGGCAGGGGTTGCTCGATCGCGGCGTCTACGTGAATCTCATGCTCCCGCCCGCGACGCCGGGTGGCAAGTGCCTGATTCGGGCGAGTCTGAGCGCAGCGCACAGCCGCCAGCAGATCGATCATATCGTGGCGGCGTTCAAGGATATCGGGGCACCGCTGGCCAAGGCCGGTTAGTACTTCGTGTGCCATCTGTCGTCGTTGGTTGAGCGCGAGTCTCCGAGGCCATGAATCGGTCCGGTGAAGTCCGGTCGGAAGTGACGCTCATTACGGGCGCGTCACAGGGTATCGGCTACTATCTGGCTCTCGAATTGGCTCGTCGCGGCGATGCCGTAGCCGTGCTGGCGCGTCGTCGGGCCGAGCTGGAAGCACTCGTTGCACGCATCACGGACGAGGGTGGACGCGCGATGGCCGTGACGGCAGACGTGACCGACCGATCCGCGCTGGCCCAAGCGGCGGAGCGCGTGCGTTCGGAGTTCGGTCCGATCACGCGCCTGGTCGCCAATGCCGGCGGTGGGCAACCGACGCATATCGCGGCATATGACGCCGAGTGCGTGGAAGACACGATCCGGCTTAATCTGATCGGTACGGCGAATGCGGTGGGCGTGGTGCTCGACGACATGCGCGCCCGGGGGCGGGGGCATCTCGTGGCCATGGGCAGTCTGGCGGCGTTGCGTGGGTTGCCGACGGCGGCGGCATATTCGGCCGCCAAGGCCGGGGTCGCGAATTTCATGGAGAGCCTGGCCATCGATCTGTGGGATACGGGAATCGATGTCACGCTGCTCGAACCCGGTTTCGTGGCCAAGCCTGATTCGAAGAAACGCCGGATGCGCATGCCCATGGACGTTGCCACCCGGCGGATGGCGAGCGCTATAATCGCGCGGCGGCGGCTCTGGCGGGGCCCCGCAAGTCTGGTGTTTGCCGCCAACATATTGCGATTGCTACCGTTTCCCGCTTATCGCCGAGTGATGGCGGGACAGGGGCGGGCCACCGATGCCTGAACGGCGCCACTCGGCTGCAACAGCGAGGCTATTATGAGTGCTGATTCGTCCGGCATCGCCGGATTCCGACGCAAGACCGTCAAGCGTTTCGGCAAGAAGCTGTTTCGCGGCACGTTGATGGATTTCCTGTCGGCGCAGTCGCGAATTCCCGATGAGCCGGTGCTCGATAATGCGCTGTTTCCGTGGGCCGAAGGGGTTCGCCTGCAGTGGAAAGCCATGCGCGACGAGCTCGATCAGCTGCTCGAGCGCCGGAATGCGCTACCGAGCTTCCAGGAGATCAGCCCGGACCAGTCGCGGATCTCCACCGATGATCAATGGAAGACCTTCTGGCTGCACGGCTTCGGCGAGCGCATGGAGTTCGGCCGTCAGATGTGCCCGGCGACTTCGGCCGCGCTCGATCAGATCCCGGGCCTGTCGAATGCCTTCTTCTCGATCCTCGGGCCGGGAAAGCATATTCCGCGGCATCGCGGTGTGACCAAGGGGCTGGTGCGCTGCCACATCGGGCTGCGGGTGCCCGATTCGCCGGAGCCGTGTCTGATTCAGGTCGACGACGTGGACTGCCATTGGGAAGAAGGGGGCATGTTCTTCTTCGACGATACCTATCCGCATGAGGTCTGGAACAAGACCGACGGCGAGCGTGCGGTGCTGCTGTTCGATATCGAGCGGCCCATGGGGCTGCCGGGACGGGCCGTGTCGCGGGCGATGATTGCCGCGCTCAAGCGCACGGCCTATTTCCGCGATGCGATGGCGAACCAGCGTGCCTGGGAGGAACGCTATCGTGCGGCCACCAGTTAGATCGAAGGGTAATAAAAGCTCGTCAGCACAATAAAAGCAATGGACCGACGAGGGCATATCTTATGGCGCGATTCTACTTCTCGGGGCGCCGTAGTCACGAAGTGACTGCATGGCGCCGGCGGCTGATGTGGTGGGCCGAAGCCGCCGTGCTCAAGAGCATGATCGGCCTGCTTCGTATTCTGCCGCTGAAGATGGCGTTCTCGGTCGGGGCCCTGCTGGGCGAGGCATTCGGTCATTTGTCGCCGCGCGTGGAGAAGGTTCGGCGCAATCTTCGCGTGATCTTCCCCAATGCCGGTCGTGACAAGCTCGAGCGCATCACCCGGGCCTCGTTCGCCAATGTGGGTGTGGCCATGGCCGAACTGGCCAATCTCGATCGTCTGTGGCGCCATCGCGGCGAGCGCGTCGAGTTCAACGTCATGCCGGGTGCGAGCGTGCCGCATCGCGACCGACAGACCGTTTTCGTAACCGCACATTTCGGCCCGTGGCAGCTCACGCCGTTGATAGGGCGTTATTACGATGTGCCTCTGCCCGTCATCTATGCGCCGGAACAGAACCCTTATGTAGACCGGACGTTGAACCGGCTGCGCCGGGTCTTTGCCAACCCGCTGGTTTCACGTGACGGCGGCATGCGCATGTTCATGCGCTCTCTGGGGCGGGGCGAGTCGATCGGCCTGACCGTCGACACCCGTCTGGACAGTGGCGAGGCGATCCCGTTCTTCGGGCATCCCGCCATGACCAACACCGCGCCGGCGCGCCTGGCGCTGCGTTTCGATTGCGATGTGGTGCCAGTGCTGGCCGAGCGCCTGCCCGACGGCCGATTCCGTGTGAATATTCATCCACCGATCAGGCCCAGCGAACCGGAAGCGAGCCGCGATGCCAAGGTGCTCGACATGAGCCGCCAGATCAACGCGTTGTTCGAGACCGAGATCGTGCGGCATCCCGATCAATGGCTGTGCCTGAAGCGGCGCTGGCCGAAGACGGTGCATCAACAACACGCATAGACACGATCGTGCCGGTCTGCGGCATAATAGACGGCACAAACGGCATTGCAGAGGTAGCGAACGTGGCGATCCGGACCAAGCGTGTGATTGAAACGTTTCTGGCGGGGGATCTGCGCCATGCCGAGTCGGCTCAGACGCGTCCACTTTGCCTTACTCTGCCGCCCAAGCCGGATGTAACGGCCAGCGACAAGCCGCCCGTCCGCATTTTCCTGGGCACCGAAGCCTTCCAGTTCCGTGCCGAGCGGACCTTCGTTTGGTCAATCGAGCGGGTTCGGGACCCGGCGCGTACCTATGAAATCTATCTGATGAAGGATTTCACGGGCTTTGAGCGTCGACTCTGGCTGACCGGATTCACCAACTACCGTTTTCTGATCCCCGAGTTGGCGGGCGGGCGTGGCCGTGCCATCTACAACGATGCCGATCAGATCTATCTGCACGACCCGGCCGAACTTTTCGATCTCGACATGGGCGACGCCGGCGTGCTCTCGATCAACGATCGCGATACGTCGGTCATGCTGATCGATTGCGAGAAGATGATCGACCTGTGGAATGGTCAGACGGCCCGCAAGGTCGGCAATCGCGAGCTGGAAAAACGCATGCGCGATGCCGGGCTATGGGGGGATCTGGACAACGGCTGGAACGCGCGCGACGCCGAGTACGTCCCGGGCGAATCGCATCTGGTGCACTACACCACGATCCACAGTCAGCCGTGGCGACCGACACCGCAGGATTTCGTTTATCGGGACAACCCGGCCGGCGAGATCTGGGCCAGCATCGAGCGCGAGGCCGATGCGGCCGGTTTTCAGGTCTTCGGCCCGCGGCATCCCACACCTGATTTTGCCGCCAGGGCGTCGCAGCGTCGCTTCGAAACGCCGCCGGCCTCGCGATTGGCGGACTTCAAGCGCCTGATCGATGATGCCGGCGCCGAGTCGATGGCCTACTACGGCTACGATCGGCCCGAGAGCCTGTATGCACTGGGCGATACGCCTCGAATCATTGCGCGGCCGGAAAGTCTGGCCGATGGTGCCGAACGAGAACCGGTGGATATCGTGGCCGCCGATGGTCTGGCCCAGCTGCCCGACCCGGATGTGGCCTGGGTGCTGGATTCGCTGTTCGCGCAGGCCCGGCGTGCCGTGATCGTGGCGGTCACTATGGACGACAGCGCCCATCGCGCGACGCCGGCCGACCAAATCTGGTGGTACCAGCAGCTCGAGGCGGCCGGGCGCCGGGCGCCGACCCGGCACTGGCGTCTGGTCGTGCGCAAGCCGCGCCTCGGGCGGCGGCCCAAGGTCTGGCGTTGGTCCGGCGGGGCGTTGTTGTCGACGACGCCGCGGGTATGGGCGCTGCTGCACTACAAGACCGGCCACCGCAGCCAGACGCTGGGCCTTGCGGAAACACTCGGCTGGCAGGTCGAACGCAAAGAGGTGGCACGGGCGCCACTGCGTTACGGTCTGGCGATGGCGCGCGACATCCTCGGGATGGGGAGTGCTGCCTGGCCGGGCGATCTCAAGGCGCCCTGGCCGGATGTCGTCGTGGCTTCCGGCTGGCTGCCGGCAATAGCAGCTCGGGCCATAAGCCAGCGCAGCGGGGCCGCGTCCCGGCTGGTGTTGATGGGGCGCCGCGGCGGCCGCGTGGGTGAGAGTCAGGATATCGCGGTGGTCTGTCGGCATTTCCGTCTGCCGCCGAACCCGCGCCAGATCGAAACCATCCTGCCGCCGAACAAGGTTGCTCCGAGCCAGTTGGCGGCCGCGCGCGAACGCTGGCCCGATCTGTTCTCCAGTGCGGCCGAGCGACGCATCGTGTGGCTGGTAGGTGGGGACAACGCCCAGCATGCGCTCGATGCCGAGACGGCCGGCGAGCTGACGGGGCGTGTCCAGGCGCAGGCCGATGCGGCCGGCGGCGAGCTGGCCGTGCTGACCAGCCGTCGTACGCGCACGGAAGCCGCGGAGGCGATCCGGCAGCGATTGGCGTCGGCATCGACGTTCGTACCCTGGGAGCCGGCGGAGCAGGGCGATAATCCGTATCTCGGTTATCTGGCGGCCGCCGATATTCTGGTGGTGACCGGCGAGTCGGAATCGATGATTGCCGAGGCCGTGGCGACCGGCAAGCCGGTATACATCGCGCCGCTGCCGGAGGCGAAGCCGAACCTGCGTCGGCGCATCGCCGACTGGGTCGTCACCCAGGCCGAACACGATCGCTTCAATGCCCGCGGGTCGCGTCGACCCCAGGAAGGCCTGCAGTATGCCTGTGCGCGGTTGGTCGACCGCCGTGTGCTGTTGCCGCGTCGTGACATGGCGGCACTGCACGAAGCATTGGTAACGCATGGTGTGGCGCGCCTGCTCGGCGGCGAGCTCGAGTCGTGGAGTCCGCCGGCCTGGCACGAAACCGAATGGCTGGCCCAGCGTATTCGCGCGATGCTGCGTCTGCCCGATCCCGAGGGCCGGGTAGTGGACGTCGATGCCGAGCCGATCGCGGCCGTTCGTGCCGGATAGCGAGACATCGAGCCGTCTGCCGAGAGTCTGGGTCCTGCTGGGTGAAGGGGCCGGCGGGAATGCGCAGATGATCGCGTTGGCCGAGGCGCTCGGCTGGCCGTACGAGACCCGGCAGCTGTCCTGGAACGTACTCAATTATCTGCCCAATCCGCTGATCGGAGCGCACGCCTTCACGCTCGATCGGATGGCGGACGTATTGACGCCGCCGTGGCCGGATCTGGTGATTGCGGCGTCGCGGCGCTCGGCGCCCATCGCGCGCTGGATCAAGAAGCAGTCCGGCGGGCGTACGAAACTCGTGCATCTGCTGCATACGCAGATGCCGCTGCATCATTTCGATCTGGTCGTCACCCTGGCCCAGTTCCGTGTTCCGGATGCGCCCAACGTACTGCGCAATACGCTGCCGCTGAATGTGATCGATCCGGCGAACAAGGCCGATTCGGCCGAGCGCTGGCGGGCGCGACTCGACGTATTGCCGCGGCCGTGGATCGCCGTGCTGGTTGGCGGCAATAGTTCAAGCTATACGCTGGACAACGCCACGGCGGCCCGGCTCGGCCGGGAAGCCGATGCGGCCGCGCGTGCGGCCGGTGGCAGCCTGCTGGTCACGACCAGCAGGCGCACACCCGGCGCTGCGGCCGATGCGTTGGCCGACGCGATCGAATCGCCGGCCGAGTTCTATCGTTGGCGGTCGAACGATCCCGACAACCCCTATGGGGCGTTTCTGGCGCTCGCCGACCGATTCATCGTGACCGGCGACAGTGCTTCGCTACCGGCCGAGGCGGCAGCCACGGGCCGGCCGGTGCGCTTGTTCGAGTGGCCGGCAGACAAGCCGCTACGGCGGCCCACGGGCCTGGCCGGTCGTCTGTATCGCGGCCTGATTTATTCCGGATGGCTGAAGCCGCGCCGCGATTTCGCGGCGTTTCACGCCATGCTGCGTCGGGCCGGTCTGGTCGATGCGGAAACGACGACCGCGGCACCGGATGACATGGCCACGACTGTCGCCCGCATACGCGCGCTATTCGCCAATTGAATACCGTTCGATGCGGGCTTATTCTTCACCTCCAGCCACGACTTGGCGTGTAAGCGATGCAATATCTTGACTTTGATCGGCTGGCTGAAATCGAGACCAGCCAGTTCCAGAATGCCTATCCCTATCCGTGGGTCAATCCGGCATCCTTGTTGACCGACGAGGCCTACGAGAAGCTGTACGAGACCTTGCCCACGGTCGACCAGATGGTGCCGAGCTTCGGCGTGAAACGCTCACACGGGCAGAAGCCCCACGATCGCTATGCGCTGGAATACGACGAGAGCCTGGACATCGATCCGGCATGGCATGCGTTCGTATCCGAGCTCAAGAGCGACCGTTATTACGACTTCATCAAACGGATGTTCGGTCGCGGTCGCTTCAAACTGAATTTCCATTGGCATTACGCGCCGACCGGGAGTTCGGTATCGCCACACTGTGATGCCACGCGCAAGCTCGGCTCCCACATCTTCTATTTCAGCCCGCCGGGCGTCTGGAAGCCCGAATGGGGCGGCGACACCGTGATTCTCGATGACCACGGGCGTTTCAGCCGCAAGTCCGCGCCCGAGTTCGAGGATTTCGACCAGGCGTTCGCCGGCGAGAGCATCGGCAACTACAGCCTGCTGTTCCAGCGCATGGAGCGATCCTGGCACGGCGTGCGCGAGATCACCTGCCCGGAAGGCATGTACCGCAAGGTGTTCATCGTTGTGATCAATGATCGCCTGCGGGCCGGTATCCGGCGTCTCAAGGGGCGGCTGGCAGGAGAAGTGCGACGGGATGTCTGAGGCGGTCAATGTCGATAATGAGCTGGGCTCCACGGTGCCGCCGCCGGACGCCGAGCGTTCCACAGTGGTGGCGGTGCTCGGCGCCGGTCGCAGCGGTACGAGCGCCATCACGCGCGGCCTGGCCGCATTGGGCGTGGATCTCGGCGACAACCTGAGGTCCGGTAGCGGCAAGAATCCGACCGGGTTCTTCGAGGACCGCGACGTGCTGGCGATCAGCAAGCTGCTCAAGCGGGCGCTTGGAATTCGCGGCCACAGCCTGCGCCTGATCGACGACGCGGAATTCGAAACGCCGCGCGTCAAAGCGATTCAGGCGCATGCCATCGAAAAACTGGGCCAGCGCTTCGGGCATGCGCCATTGTGGGGCTACAAGTATTCCAGGACGTTGCGGACGATGCCGTTCTGGACGGGTATCCACGAGGCGCTGAATCTCGATGTCCGGTATCTGATCGCGCTGCGCAACCCGATGAGCGTGGCCCGCTCCCGGGGCAAGATCAATCCGCAGCGCGGACGTCAGGTCTGGTCTGACATGGAATGGCTGGTCAACGTGGTGCCGTATTTCGATCGTCTGGCCGGGGCCCCGGTTGCCGTGGTCGATTTCGATCGCCTGATGGCCGAGCCGGAGGCCCAGCTGTCGCGGGTCGCCCGTGATCTCGGTCTGCCCATGGGGCCCGAGCGGCGCGCCGGTGTCGATGAGTACGCTCATCGTTTCCTGCAGAAGGACAAGCCGAGCACGCGCTTCACGCGGGACGATCTGTGGGCCGATCCGCAGGTCAATCGCTGGACGGCTGAAGGCTATACGCTGCTGGATCGGGTCGCGAGCGACGAACTGCGGCTGACTGATCCCGAATTCACCGAGCGCTGGGCGCAGGTAGCGACCGCCGTCGCCGATCTCGGCCCGTTGCTGGCCGAGTTCGACTACCTGCGCGGCGAGTTGGTCAGCGCGGGCTGGAACCCTGCCAGCCCGGTCGATCAGGTACGCCAGGTCTGGCGCGATCTGCGCAGTCGTTAGCACCAGACCGGCGTCGCGCCAGCCGGCGATCCTGAATCAATACAACGAGACGGCTTTGTCGCAACAGTTCGAGCATGATCGAGCGGAGGAACGTGAGCGGATCGCGTTTTTCGTCCCTTCGCTGACCGGTGGCGGCGTGCAGCGAATCGCCTTGGTTCTGGCCGGCGCGTTCGCCCGCGAAGGCCATCCGGTAGATTTGCTGGTGACCCGGTCGGGTGGCGACTATGCCGACGCGCTGCCGCCGGGGGTGACATTGCACGTACTCAAGCCCGGCGGGTTGATTGCAGCACGCCGTCTTGCCCACCAATGCTCGGGCTTGCGTTGGAATACACTGCTGAGGCCTGTAATGGCGCCGCTCCGTGCGTCCCGGATTTTGCGTCACATCGAGCCGTTGGCCGAATATCTGCGCGGCCATCGGCCAGCGGCACTGGTGGCGGGCATGTCCTATCCGAATCTGGTGGCCCTCTGGGCGCGGACCCTGTCCGGGGTGGATACGCGGGTCATCGTGGTTGAGCACAACACGCTGTCGAAGACGCTGGAACGGGCCGGCGCGAAGTGGCGCTGGCGCCATCTGCCGGCGGTGCTGCGAGCGGCGTATCCGTGCGCCGATCATGTGCTTGCGGTATCACACGGTGTGGCGCATGACGTAGCGGCTACGACCGGGCTGTCTCCGGCGTGCATCGAAACCGTGTACAACCCGGTGGTGACGCCGGAGTTGTATGCACAGGCGGCGGCCGACGTGTCCGACCCCTGGATCGACGACGACGGCCCGCCGTTGATCGTCGGCGTGGGGCGATTCGCGAAAGCCAAACGCTTCGATCTGTTGATCGAGGCTTTCGCCCGAGTGCGTCGTAATCGTCCGGCGCGTCTACTGTTGCTCGGCGACGGGCGTGATCGCGGCGAGCTTGAGGCGCAGATTGCCCGGCTCGGGCTGACGCAAGACGTCCGCATGCCCGGCTTCGCCCGCAATCCGTATGCCTATCTCGCACGCGCCGCGGTCTTTGTGCTGTCCTCCGATTACGAAGGGCTGCCGACCGTGCTCATCGAGGCGCTGGCCTGCGGGGCCACTGTGGTCTCCACCGACTGCCCGAGTGGGCCTCGTGAAATTCTCGACGACGGCCGGTACGGGCGGCTGGTCCCGTGCGGCGATGTCGAAGCGCTGGCCGAGGGGATTCTCGACGCGATCGCCACGCCGGCGGATGCCGGGCGCCAGCGCCAACGCGCCGATGTCTTTTCGCTGGAGTCGAGCATGCAACGCTATCGGCAATTATGCGTCGGGCCCGGTTGACATGCCGCCAGACGAATTGCCGCCCACCCATATCGCGTTCTATATTCCGACCCTCGCCGGTGGCGGGGCGGAGCGCGTCATGCTGCGTCTGGCGGATGAGTTCGCCCGCCGTGGCCATCGGGTCGATCTGGTGGTCAATCGCGAGCAGGGCGCCTATGCAGGGGCGATATCACCGCATCTGCGGTCGGTGGTCGTACTGAACCGACAGAATAAATGGGCGGCGCGTCTGTCCATCGCCCGCGCCAATCCCGGCGATATCGGTGTCCTGTTGCGGCCGGTACTCCTAGCGCCAATGCCGATCATGGGGCTGCGTTATGTATCGTCGCTGGCCGACTATCTGCGCCGCGAACGGCCCGCTTTACTGATTTCCGCCCTGTTCTACGCCAACCTCGGTGCAATCTGGGCGCGGCGACTGGCCGGGGTCGAGACCCGGCTGATCGTGACGCAGCACAACAGCGTGTCGCAGCTGATTGCAGATGGCCAGGCCAGGCGCGGCGAAGGCTGGCGCTGGCGTCATTTGCCGGCATTGCTCAAGCGCGCTTACATGAGTGCGGATCGGGTGGCGGCCGTGTCCGATGGCGCCGCCGATGACTTGGCACGTACGACCGGGTTGCCGCGCGATCGCGTCATCACGCTCTACAACCCGTCCTGTACGCCGGAGGTTCTGGATCGAGAGGGCGCGCCACCGGCCGACGACTGGTTCGCCACGGGCGCGCCGCCGGTCGTTCTCGGCGTGGGCCGGCTGGAAGCGCAGAAAGATTTCACCACGCTTATCCGGGCCTTTGCCCGGGTACGAAAAAAACGCCTGGCTCGCTTGATCATCCTGGGTGAAGGCGGTCTTCGTCATGATCTGGAAGCCGAGGCCGTTCGATCGGGCGTAGCCGAGGACGTACGTTTGCCGGGCTGGGTAGACAATCCTTACGACTACATGCAGTACTCGGCGGTATTCGTGCTGTCTTCGGCCTGGGAAGGATTGAGCACCGCGCTGATCGAAGCGATGGGCAGCGGCTGCGCAGTGGTTTCGACCGATTGTCCGAGTGGTTCTCGCGAGATCCTGGCGGACGGTCGTTTCGGACCGTTGGCCGAGGTCGGCGACGAGGCCGGCCTGAGCGCCGCGATCGATCAGATGCTCGATGCGCCGACGCCGCGCGCCGAGCTTGTCGCACGTGCCCGCGATTTTTCGGTGGAGACCAGTGTGCGGCGTTATCTGTCCTGCGTGGCGGAACTGTTGGCGCCGGATTCGGACTACGAGACGTGGCCGGATGGCCGGCTGGAGCGGGAGTAAGACGAATGTGTGGAATTGCGGGGCTATGGCGAGTGGGCGATACGGTTCGCGACGACGGTATCGCGGCCTGCGCACGGCGCATGGCGGACCGCTTGCGTCACCGCGGCCCCGATGATGCCGGCGTCTGGGCCGATAGCGACACCGGTCTGGCCCTGAGCCATCGACGGTTGTCGATCGTCGACCTGTCGCCACAGGGCCACCAGCCGATGGTGTCCGCCGACGACCGATATGTAATCGTCTTCAACGGCGAGATCTATAATTTTGCCGAGCTGCGGGCGGAAATCGAGCCTTGCGGTTATCCCTTCAAGGGACATTCGGATACCGAAGTGTTGCTGGCCGCGATCGGCTGCTGGGGCCTGTCGGCCACCCTCGACCGGCTGAACGGCATGTTCGCGATCGCCCTCTGGGATCGGGCCGAGCGCCGATTGAGTCTGGCGCGGGATCGGATCGGGCAGAAACCGCTGTTTTTCGGCTGGACCCGGTCGGGGTTCGTCTTTGCCTCGGAGCTACGGGCCTTGAACAGCCTGCCCGATTTCGAGGCCCGAATCGATTCGACGGCCATACAGCGCTATCTCCAGCTCGGGCACGTGCCGTGCCCGAACAGCATCTATGAGGGCATCTACAAGTTGCCCGCCGGCCATTTCATCACGCTCGATGCACGTGACGCGCGCCGGCCGCAGGATCCGATGGCGCTCGCAGTCGCTTATTGGTCGATGGCCGACGTCGCACAACGCGCCGCGGCACAGCGTACAGACTGGACCGATGCTCAGGCCGTCCAGGCGCTCGACGAAGCGCTGCATCGTGCGACCCATTACCGCATGGTATCGGAGGTGCCCCTGGGGGCATTTCTTTCGGGCGGGATCGATTCCTCCTTGGTTCTTGCCATCATGCAGCAGCAAAGCGCGCAGCCCGTGCATTCCTACGCCCTGGGCTTCGGTGCGCACGGCAAGGGCGAAACCGAGTATGCCCGGGCGATTGCCGAGCACCTCGGCACCCGGCACACGGAGCTGCACATCACCGATCAGGAAGCGATCGATACGGTGCCGCGCATGCCGGAGATCGTCGACGAGCCATCGGCGGATTTTGCGCAGGTGCCCAATTATCTGATCGCAAAGCAGGCCAGGCCGCATATCAAGGTGGCCCTGACGGGCGATGGCGGAGACGAGTTCTTCTGCGGCTACTCGCGATTTCATCGTGTGCCGCGGCGCTGGCGCAAACTCGCGCGCGTGCCGCATCGCCTGCGGCGTATGTCGGCGGCCGTGCAAGAGCGCTTGCCGCGCGGGCGTCGTCACCCCATATCGATCGCCCGTCGGCGTGCCGGCTCGCTCGATGAGCTTTATTACTATGAATTTTGCCACTGGCTGTACGACAGCCCGTTATTGGCAGACGGCCGTATCGAGCGCGGCGCGTATTACGTGGCCACCGCTCAGTGGCCCGGGTTGGCCGACCCGATTGAACGTCTGCTACTGGCTGACCAGACGACGCATCTGCCGGACGTTATACTCGCTAAAGTGGATCGCACCAGCATGGCCTGTGGTTTGGAAGTGCGCAGCCCGCTACTGGATTTTAATGTGGCCGAATTATCGTGGCGCCTGCCCATGCGGATGAAATATCGCGATGGCCAGGGCAAGTGGCTGATGCGCGAACTATTGGCTCAATACATGCCGCGTGCGCTGTACGAGCGTCCCAAACAAGGGTTCGGGGCGCCGATCGGACAATGGCTGGCCGGCCCGCTCAAGGAATGGGCCAGCGACCTGCTGAGCCGGGAGCGCCTGTCGCGCCAGGGGTTGCTCGATCCGGAGCTCGTGCAGCAGGCATGGCGGGCTCAGCACACGGATCAACGGGCCTGGCAGAAACAGATATGGGCGCTGCTCATGCTGCAGGCGTGGATGACCGAGCACACGCAATCCCCTTGAGCGGCCAATTGAAAGCCAGCTCAAATGATTCCCGTCGCTTCGGAGACGAATGAGCTATGCAGGATATCCAAATATATATCGGTTGTTCTCCGGCGCAGACCCTGGTCGCCAAGGTTCTCGAGTGGTCCGTGCGCAAGCATGCCAGCCGTGCAGTGCAGTTCTATCACCTGCATGCGCACGCGGTGGACTTCCGGATGCCGAGTAAGCCGCAGAACCGCCCGGGGACGCCGTTTTCCTTCCAGCGTTTCATGATTCCGGAAATCGCAGGCTTCAAGGGTCGCGGTATCTACATGGACTGCGATCAAATCGTGTTCAAGGATATTGCACGGGTTTTTGATCATCCGCTCGACAAGCAGCCACTGGCCTTCTGCGATACGCACAAGGGGCGCAAGGCGCGGCCGATGCTACGCTCGAGCTTCATGCTGCTGGATTGCGAACGCATGGACTGGCGCATGTCGCAGATCGTGAGCGATCTGGACGCAGAGCGCTACAGCTATCAGCGGTTGTTCTCTCTCGAGGATTACTCGCCGAATCTGCCGCGAACATGGAATTCGCTCGACCGCTATCGCTGGCCGTTCACCGGCATGCTTCACTATACGGGCAAGTCGACGCAGCCGTGGATTCATCATCGCCACAAGCTGTCGAAGCTTTGGTTCGAGTATCTGTTCCAAGCGGTGGACAACGGCTATATCACCGGGGACGAGGTCGACCAGGCGGTGCAGGCCGAGTTGGTGCGTCCGTCGCTGAATTACCAGCTGGAAAAGCGCCTGGCCGATGCGCGCCGTCTGCCGGACAGCGTCAAAAAGACAGACGAAGCCTTTATCGAGGCTTGCGCTCAGCGTGAATACAACAACGTGCCCGGCGAATATCGAACGGCGCCGGAATCAGCTGAGCGGCCCGCCTAGTCGGGCAGGGTAATTCGACTGGCCCTGCGGCACTCGACGCGAGCGAAGAGTACTTGACGGCTTTTCTTTATCCGAGAGGTTGTCGGCCGATTCAGGCCGATAACCTGTTCGTGGTGGCATCGGCCTATCACCTGATCCTGGCGCATCTGCTGGCGCGCGATACGGCAGTCGCGCCGGGCACCAGCGCGCTGTTGATGAAGCATCAGCCGGTGACGAGCTTCCCCGAGCTCTACGACGCGGTGCAGGCCGATCCCGGCGTGCCGTTTCAGGCGGTGTATTTCCTGGACCGACCGGGCCGGAAATACAAGCGCCGCTGGCGCGCTCTGATCGACAAGACGCGCGCCGCCGGCATGCGACGGGTGGCGAAGGGCGTGAGCCCTCGACGGCTTTTCATCTTCAACGAAGACGACCTGAACCAATACGCTGCGCGGATTCTGCGTCGGCGCCAGGCCGAAATCATTGCGGTCGAGGACGGCGCCATTGCCTATATCGACCAGCGCATGACGTCGAGCCCCAGCGAACGCTTCAAAAGCCGGTTGCTGTTCGGCCCGCGTACAAAAGCCGTCGAGGTCGAGGGCGCGTCGTCGAACATCGATCGTTTCTATGCGCGGTTCCCGGCGCGGGTACGGCCGGAACTACGACGCCACGTTGTCGGTCTGCCGGCGTCCGATCTGGATTTCTTCAATACCATGGCCTGGCCGGCCGACTATGTGCAGCGAGTCGGCGCGACGCTCGAGGATCTGAGCGCCGACGTGCTGTTCATGCTGGCTCATCGCAACAATTTTAAAGGGCATGACGGATACGCCCGCGTTATCAGACAAGCGGTCGCCGAGCATGCGGCGGCCGGGGATGAAGTGGCCGTGAGCTATCATCCGCGCGAGCGCGAGGCCGATTGGCTCGATCTGACCGCGCTGGGCGCCAAGCTGATTCCGCATGCGGTACCGTCGGAACTCGTGTATCTCGCCGGTCGCGGTTCGATCCGGCGCGTGTACGGGGATATCGGCACCGCGCTGATCACCGCGAAATGGATATTGCCCGATACGCCCGCCGTATCGCTCATGCGCTCTCTCGATATCCATGATGACAAGCTGGCCGGATTGTTCGAATCACTCGATATCGAGCGGCGTTGAATCTATCGAGACAAGCCGGCATCCGGCATCGTGATATAGACGTAGGTATAATGCAGTTATTGAATCCCGCACGGGTCGCCAGCCCCGAGCCGAGCGCACCGTGTGTGATGCCGTGTTGGCAGAAGGCCGAATCCCCGCGCCTGTTGTCGTCCGTTCCGTAGCCGAGTGTCTTCACGGGTGGGATGTCGGGCTTGTGGCTTCCATGGTTGGTGGCGTGCCACTCGCATACCGGTCGCGAACGCCCGGAAAGCGCGTTCGTTCATGAATCGACGTCAGTATGTAATGACTGGCGTCCGGGACGGCATCCGCTGTTATGGTGCGCCGGCCGGGAGGGGCGTGAATAGTGCGATATGAGTTCAGAAGATCGCCGCAGTGTCGTGTTCACCCATTCGGGATCGCGGCGGGAGTTGTGACCAGCTTATGAAAACGGGATGCGGGAAGGTAGAATTTGTCGCTAGTTATAAAAGGCGGCGTCCTGGCCGAGAGTTGATATCGTGCGGCTGATCAAAGAGTTCATCAACCAATATCCGTTGCAGTGCCTGCTTGTGTGCGTGAGCCTCACGGTGGCCAGCGTTGCGGAAGGCCTCAGCATATCGACGCTATTGCCGCTTCTGACCATCGCCACCAACGGTAGTTCCAGCCTGGTCAGCCACAAGACCTCGGATTTCCTCAGCGAAGGGCTGCATTGGTTATCCATCAGTCCGACCATCGGCACGATGATCAGCATCGTGGCGGTCGGTCTGGTGCTGAAGGCGGGGCTGACCCTGTTTGCCTATCGGCAGGTGGGCTACACCGTCGCAGCCATTGCGACGGACGGGCGGCTGAACTTCCTGCGGGCGCTGTCGTCTTCCCGCTGGGAATATTTTCTGAGCCAGCGCACTGGCCGGCTGTCGAACACGATTTCGACCGAGGCGACCAACAGTGCCGAGGCTTTTCAGAGCATGGCGAATTTCGCCGCGCTGATCTCCCAGGCGACGGTTTTTCTGATCGTCGCACTACTTATCAACTGGAAGATCGCGGCGTTGGCCATGGTCGTCGGCAGCCTTGTGTTCGGCGTGCTCAAGATCATGGTATCGATCTCGCGGGAGGCGGGCGGTCGGCAAAGCAACGCTTTTCAGCAGCTCATGGCCCTGCTGACCGATTCGCTCTCCTCGCTCAAGCCGCTGAAATCCATGGCCCGGGAAGGGCAGATCGATCGCATGCTTGAGCGTCAGACGCGCGAACTCAACAGCGCGCTGCGCATGCGGGTCCTCGCACAGGAGTCGCTGAAAGCACTGCAGGAGCTGCTGATCGGCATCGTGCTGATTGTCGGTGTCGCGGCTTCGCTGCTGGTCTGGAACCTGCAGCTGTCGGAAATCATGGTCTTGACGATCGTGCTGGCGCGTATGCTGACGCGACTGAGCAAGGTGCAGCAGGAATACCAGAAGCTGGCGTCGCGCGAGGCCTTCTACTGGGCGATGAAAGAGCAGATCCAGAACGCCCGGGCCGCGCGCGAGGCGGAATTCGGCGAACGCAAGCCCACCCTCGAGAAGGGCGTGACCGTCGAACACATGAGCTTCGGTTACGAAGGGCGCTCGGTCCTGCGCGACGTGAACATCGAGATTCCGGCCGGCGAGTTCACGACGTTGATCGGCTTCTCCGGCGCTGGCAAAACCACGTTGATCGATTTGATCATCGGCCTGCTGCGCACCGAGCAGGGACGGATTCTGATCGACGGCGTGCCGATCGACGATATCGATATCCGCGCCTGGCGTTCGATGATTGGCTACGTGCCGCAGGATACGATCCTGTTGAACGACAGCATCTACAACAACGTCGTGGTGGGCGATGAAAACCTGTCCGAGGATGCGGCGATCGATGCGCTCAAGCGCGCCGGCGCCTGGGACTTCATTAGCGGCCTGACCCAGGGCATTCATACCAACGTCGGAGAGCATGGCGGGCGGTTGTCCGGCGGCCAGCGTCAGCGCGTGGTCATCGCGCGCGCGCTCGTGCATCGGCCCCGGCTTCTCATTCTCGACGAAGCGACGAGCGCGCTGGACCCCGAGACCGAGGCCGCTGTCAGCGCCACGCTGGCGGATCTCGGCAAAGATTACACGGTCCTGGCCGTGTCGCATCGAACGGCGCTGACCGAGCGCTCCAGCCGCGTCTATCGGCTGGATCAGGGAACGGCGCGCCTCACCGAGGTGCCGGCGCGCGCCAGTGCCTGATTCGGGTACCCGATCGGCGCGGCGGCGCTACTCGCTGTCGCGTCCGGCGGCCGCCAGACGACGCAGCGCGTCCGCCAGCGATCGATCATCGATATAAGCCGCGGTCTGCTCCAGGTGGCGCCGTGTATCGATCGACAGATAGCGAGCGCGCTGTACCGGCTGAAACGGCCCGAGGTTGACGGGGCGTACCTTGATGCGGATTCCGTCCACCTGCAGGCGCATGCGCTGCGCCAAGGCGCGGGTGAGTTGTTTTTCCATGTAGCGCAGCCGTGTCGCCCAGGCGGCGCTGGCGACATGGAGCCGCAGCTGATAATCGTCGTAGCCGGCGACCTGGATATGCGGGGCCGCGGCGTCCGGCAGAATCTCCAGCAGCGCCGCCCGGATGCGGGCGAGAAAACGCGCCCGCCCCAGGATGTCGGCCATATCCGGTGCGGCAATATGCAACAGGGACTGGATTGATTGCGGTGCCGACCCCATGTCTTGACACTTGTAGTGATCGTTTCAGCGCAATGTTAGGGCGTGTTGAGGCGTTGTGCGAGCGCCGCGTCGAAGGGCCAAGCCCGCCGGGGCGACGCATAAGACGTCCATCAAGAAAGCGGCTGGAACGACGCGGCGCGCCGCCGTGTCTTAAAGCAATGCACCGGCTGCGTTATCATCCGGCTTTTGCCGGCCATCCGTCGGCCACCGGCCCGGGCCAGACCACGAGGGTTCATGAGCAATTTTCTGACCAAACTGATCGGCAGTCGCAACCAGCGTGTGGTCAAGCGCATGCGCAAGTCTGTCGACGCCATCAATGCCCGCGAGGCCGACCTGGAAGGGTTGTCGGACGAACAGCTGACGGCCAAGACCGACGAGTTCCGCGAGCGGCTTGCCCAGGGCGAAAGCCTGGATGATCTGCTCGGGGAGGCGTTCGCGGTGGTGCGCGAGGGCGCCAAGCGCGTGCTCGGCATGCGCCACTTCGACGTGCAGTTGGTCGGCGGCCAGGTGTTGCATCAGGGCAAGATCGCCGAGATGAAGACCGGTGAGGGCAAGACGCTGGTCGCCACGCTCACGACCTATCTCAATGCCCTGGAACAGAAGGGCGTGCACATCATCACGGTCAACGATTATCTGGCCGCGCGCGACGCCGATTGGATGGGGCGGCTGTATCGCTTCCTCGGGCTGACGGTCGGCGTGATCTTTTCGGGCCAGGATACCGAGGCCAAGCGGGCGGCTTACGCCTGCGACATCACCTACGGGACGAACAACGAATTCGGCTTCGACTATCTGCGCGACAACATGGCCTTCACGCCGGAGGACCGGGTCCAGCGCAAGCTCAACTACTGCATCATCGACGAAGTCGACTCGATCCTGATCGACGAAGCCCGCACGCCGCTGATCATCTCCGGGCCGACCGACGACGATCCGGAAACCTCCCAGCGTGTCGACAAGCTGGTCAAGCATCTGACCGAGCAGGAAGAAGAAGACGGCCCCGGCGATTATTCCAAGGAAGAAAAGAACAAGCAGGTGCATCTCACCGAGGAGGGGCATCAGAAGGTCGAGGCGCTGATGCGCGAAGCCGGGCTGCTGGCCGAGGACGAGTCGCTCTACGACGCGAACAACGTCGCGCTCATGCACCACATGAACGCCGCGTTGCGTGCCCACGCGCTCTATACCAAGAACATCGAATACATCATCGCCGACGGTGAAGTGGTCATCGTCGACGAGTTTACCGGGCGCACCATGCCCGGCCGGCGCTGGTCGGACGGTCTGCATCAGGCCATCGAGGCTAAGGAAGGCGTGCCGATCCAGAAAGAGAACCAGACGCTCGCCTCGATCACCTTCCAGAACTTCTTCCGGCTCTACGACAAGCTCGCGGGTATGACCGGCACGGCCGATACCGAGGCCTTCGAGTTCCAGTCGATCTACGATCTGGAAGTGGTGGTCATTCCCACCAACCGGCCGCTGCAGCGCAAGGATCTGCCTGATCAGATCTACATGACTGGCCGCGAGAAGTTCGAAGCGATCGCCGACGAAGCGGTCTCGGCCAGCCAGACCGGCCAGCCGGTGCTCATCGGTACGGCGTCGATCGATGCCTCCGAAGTGCTCTCGCAGCTGCTGAAGCAGCGCGGCATCCGGCACGAAGTGCTCAACGCCAAGCAGCACGAGCGCGAGGCCGAGATCATCGCCCAGGCCGGCCGCCCGGGGGCGGTAACCATCGCCACCAACATGGCCGGTCGCGGTACTGACATCGTGCTGGGCGGCAATATCGAGGAGGCGCTGGAGGCTCTCGAGGCAGACGATGAGGCGTCTCGTCAGCGGCTGCGCGACGAATGGCAGAAAACTCACGAAGCCGTGCTCGAAGCCGGCGGGCTGTATGTGATCGGCTCGGAGCGCCACGAATCGCGGCGCGTGGACAACCAGCTGCGCGGTCGTTCCGGCCGTCAGGGCGACCCCGGCGCGTCGCGGTTCTATCTGTCGCTCGAAGACAGCCTCATGCGCATCTTCACGCCGCCGCGGCTGCGCTCGATGTTGCAGAACCTCGGGCTGGAAGACGGCGAGGCGATCGAGCACAAATGGGTCACGCGGGCGATCGAGAACGCCCAGCAGAAGGTCGAGCGCCACCATTTCGATATTCGCAAGCAGTTGCTCGAATACGACAACGTCGCCAACGACCAGCGCCAGGTCGTCTATGAACAGCGCAACGAGATCATGGATGCCGAGGACATCTCGGACCTGGTCGAGAACATCTGGGTCGACGTGGTGGACGAGGCGATATCGGAATACATCCCGCCGGCCAGCCTCGAGGAGCAGTGGGACGTCGAGGGTCTGGAGCAGGCCATCGAGCGCGATTTCGGCGCCGAACTGCCAATCCAGAAGTGGCTCGACGACGAAGACCATCTCGACGAGGAAGGTCTGCGCGAGCGCATCAGCGAGCACCTGAAGTCGGCCTACGAGGAAAAACGCCAGGCCGCCGGCGCCGAGAACATGGCCCAGATCGAGAAGGCCGTGGTGCTTCAGGTGCTGGATTCACTCTGGCGCGAGCATCTCGCGGCGATGGACTACCTGCGCAAGGGCATTCACCTGCGCGGCTATGCTCAGAAGGACCCGAAGAACGAGTACAAGCGCGAAGCGTTCGAGATGTTCAACAACATGCTCTCGCGCCTTAAACACGAAGCCGTCACCGTGCTTGCCCGCGGCCGGATCGATAGCCAGATTACCGAGGAGGCCCGCGAGGACCGGCGGCGCCAGATGGCGGACCTGCAGTTCCAGCACGAGGATGCCGCCTCGGCTGCCGAGCAGGCCGTTGCTCAGGCTCAGGCCGAGGCCGATGCAGCCGCCCAGCCGGAGATCGCGCCCGAAGCGGCCGCTCAGGCCAATTTGCCGGGTGCTGGCCAGCCAGCCGGTTCTGGCCCGGCTGTCGGCGAGGACGAAGAACTGCGCCCCGACACGTTCGTTCGCGACGGGCGCAAGATCGGGCGCAACGAGCCGTGTCCCTGTGGCTCCGGCAAGAAATACAAGCATTGCCACGGTCGCGATGCGTGAGTCCACGGGCCCGCTGGTCGGGCGCTTTCTGAACTGCGAGCACTGAACATGCCGGTCAATCTTCGCGAGCCCGGGGCGCTGGCCCCGATCGCCGGCGCCCGCTGGGCGAGTGCGGACGCCGCCATCAAGAAGCCCGGCGGCGACGACATGGCTCTGCTCGTGCTCGACGAGGGCGCGACCGCGGCCGGCGTATTTACCCGCAACGTGTTCGCTGCCGCGCCGGTGGTGCTGGCGCGGCGTCACTTGGCCACGGCTGCGCCGCGGGCGCTGCTGATCAACAGTGGTAACGCCAATGCGGGTACCGGCGTCGAAGGCGAGGCCGATGCGCTGACCTGCTGCCGGCGAGTAGCCGAGGCGCTGGGGCTTCAGACCGAGCAGGTCCTGCCGTTTTCGACCGGCGTGATTGGCCAGCGGCTGCCGATGGCACGGATCGAGCCGGTGCTTCCCGATCTGGCTCGGGCGCTGGCCGAGGACGCGTGGCTTGGCGCTGCCCGCGCCATCATGACCACCGATACCGTGCCCAAGGGCGTGACGCGTTGCATCGAGATCGACGGCGCGCCGGTAACCCTCACCGGCATTTCAAAAGGCTCGGGCATGATCCGGCCCGACATGGCGACCATGCTGTCGTTCGTGGCGACCGATGCCTCCGTGGCGGCGTCCGATCTGGATCATGCCTTGCGCGAGGCCGTGAATACCTCGTTCAACAGCATTACCGTCGATGGCGATACTTCGACCAACGACGCCGCCATGCTCTGCGCGACCGGCGCCGGTGTGGTGCTGGCCCCGGATCGGCCGGGTTGGTCGGCGTTCGTCGACGCGCTTCGCGACGTTATGGTGACGCTGGCCTGTGCCATCGTGCGCGATGCCGAGGGCGCGACCCGCTTTATCACCCTGGCGGTCGAAGGCGCGGCCAGTGTTGATGAGGCGCGTGCCGTCGCCTTCACCGTTGCGCATTCCCCGTTGTTCAAGACCGCGGCTTTTGCGGGCGACCCCAACTGGGGCCGCATACTGGCCGCGGTGGGCCGCGCGCCCGTCACCGATCTGACGATCGACGGCGTCGATATCGCGCTCGACGCGGTGCCCATCGTCGCCGGCGGCCAGCCGCGCGCGGATTATCGGGAAGCGGATGCCGCCGCCGTCATGGCCCAGCCCGAATTCACGGTGCATATTCGCCTGGGGCGCGGCGATGCCGCAGCCACGATATGGACATCGGATCTGTCCTACGAATACGTTCGTATCAACGCCGAATATCGAAGCTGACATGACCGTCGATGTGGACGATGTGCTGGATATTGCTGTCGGTGTGCTGGTCGACGCCGAGGGGCGTCTTTTGATCGCGCAGCGCCGGCCGGATACGCCGGGCGCCGGCTTCTGGGAGTTTCCCGGCGGCAAGCGCGAGGATGGCGAAGCCATCTTCGATTGTCTGGGGCGCGAATTGGCCGAAGAGATCGGGGTCACCGATCTGCGCGGCGCGCCGTTGATCCGGTTCGCTCACGATCGCGGGCCGCGCCCGGTGCGGCTGCACGTCTGGCGCATCGATGGCTGGACCGGGGAGCCGGGCGGACGCGAGGGCCAGACGGTGCGCTGGATCGCTCGAGACGCGCTCGACGAGGTCGAGCTGTTGCCGGCGACGGACGTCATCCTCGCCGCGCTGGCATTGCCACGCCGTTATCTGATCACGCCGCGACTCAGCGGCGCTGATCGCAAGGCCTGGTTCGGTGCGCTCGAAGAAGCGCTAGGGCGGGGCACACGGCTGCTGCGCCTGCGCGATCCGGATCTATCCGATGCACGCTATGCGCGTTTGGCCGAGGTCGTCGTCGAGCAGGCGCATCGTCACGGGGCGGCGGTTCTTCTGGACCGAGACGCGGACATGGTCGAGACCGTTGGCGCCGATGGCTTGCACTGGAGCGCCGAACGCATCGCCGCTGCCCGCCGCCGCCCGTTACCGCGCGAGCGCTGGTTCGCGGCTTCCGCCCACGATGCTCGCGAGCTGGACGCGGCGATTGCGGTCGACGCGGACTTTGCCACAGTCTCGCCGGTCGCCGTAACCGCGAGCCACCCCAAAGCGGGGCCGCTTGGCTGGCCCGGCTTCGAAAGCCAGCGCGACGATCGGGCGCTCCCGGTTTATGCGCTCGGCGGGTTGGAGGTCGCCGACGAGAGCGATGCGCTGGCGCACAATGCCCAGGGCATCGCGGCGATTCGCGGTCTGTGGCCGGGCGCGGCCGACGCCTGACGCGCGCTGATGTCGCCGACCGACCGCTGAGCGGCACGGCGACATGCTAAGCGCCGTGAAGACGGCATGATCGGCCGCCAGTGGCTATCGGGCCCGCCCATCAAGCCGTGTCGCGTCCTGTTACGGCCCAGTGTCCGAGATAGCGTGGTCGTGTTTCAGTGCGTCGGCTCATCGTTCCCATAGCCCGCCGGCGGCATCGACGTCGGGTCGGCGGAGCCGTCCGGATCCGGTATGCGATTCGACTCGTCCAGCCAGTCGCCTAGGTCGATGAGCTTGCAGCGACGCGAGCAGAACGGCCGATACGCGTTGTTGGGCGTCATGTCGACCGGTTCGCCGCATTGCGGGCAAGGCACGTGTTGTTTCGAATTCATGGCACAAGCGTAACGAAGAAATTTGGCGCGCCGTAAGTCCCTCTGCGATTCGGGGGCGAAACGGAGACGCCGCAACGACAGTTCCTAGAAACGACAGCAGGCCATGCGAAAGACGATGCTGTTTTCCGTTTGCCGCAGATGCATCTGCGGGTCCTGGTAGCGCATGAAACGCACCGTCGCCCGGTGGCGCCCGCCGCTGATTTCCGGAAAAACGCTGGGGTCGTCCAGTAAAACCCGGATCATCTGCGTGCCGGTGGCGGTGTTGTGCACGAGCACGCCATTCTCGGCGATCTCGCTGGTCGGTTCGGCGCTGTCGCGAAGCAGACGCAGCAGCAGGCGCACGCCGCGTTCGACCGGCGCCACCCGACGGAACCAACGATCGAAGTCGGCATCGATAGATGTGTCGCTTTGCGCCAGCCAGTGATGATAAGCCGGAAGATCGAAGCTGCAGGTGCCCCCCGGAATGGCATGGCGATTGTTGAGGCTGTTGAGCAGTTCGTTGTCGCGTAGCTGGTAGGACGCGAACTGCGGCGGAATTTGTGCCATCTCGCTTGCGATGGCGTCGAGCTCGCTGAGGATGCCGGTCAGGGCCTCCTGATCGACGTCGTCCCGTTCGTTCAGGTGGTGCAGACTAGCGCGCCGCAGTTCGAGCTCCTTGCTGACCTGGCCGCGGATATCGTGACGCGACATCACGTTGAGGATATCCAGCAGGGCATCCATCGCCGCGCGTCGGCCCCAGAGCGCAGTATCGCGGCGATGGTGATGCAGGCGGGCGGTCAGATGTTCGACGCGCAGGAACGTACGGATACGCTCGTTGAGCGGCTGTTCGTAACAGAGCACACCGTCATCGGCCACGCTGGCCTCCCGTGTTCAAGCATCGGCGACAGTCTATGCCGCGTGCGTCGGCCGTCAAAGCACGCGGGCCGTCACTTCGGATCAGCCCGGTCGGGCTAGCCCGGCAGATGAAGCGGCGGCAGATCGGCGATCTCGCCGTGCGCGAGACGCTGATAACCGGCGTGCAGGGCCGCGGCGAGATCGGCGATGTCCTTGCGCGGGCCGGTATTAACCAGCACGTCGTCCGCATGCTCCAGGCGCTCGGCGCGCGATTCCTGGGCGGCGATCATTTTCCGCGCCAGGGTGTCGTCGATCTCGTCGCGGCCCTTCAAGCGTTCCAGCTGGACCTGCTCGGGGGCATCGATGACGAGTACGCGGTCGACCAAGTCGATCATGCTCGACTTCACCAGCAACGGCACGACGAGGATGCAGTAATCCGAGTCGGCGGCATCGCGCTGGGCCGCCAGTTCGTCACGGATGCGCGGATGCGTAATCGCCTCGAGATCGGCGCGGGCACCGTCGTCATCGAATACGATGCCGCGCAGCGCGCGCCGCTTGAGCCGCCCGTCGTCGTCCACGATGTCGGCGCCGAAGCGTGTCACGATCTCGTCGAGTGCCGGTTGGCCCGGTTCGACGATCTGTCGCGCCACGGTGTCGGCGTCGATGATGGCCACCCCCAGACGCTCGAAGGCAGAGGCGACGACCGATTTGCCGCTGGCGATACCACCGGTCAGACCGATACAGAGTTTCCGACTCATACGGCGCCTCCACAGGCGAATCGAAACGATTCGCGGCCGGGGGCCGCACTGTCATCAAACTGTCGTCGATGACCGATAGCGTCAAGCACAGGCACTAGCGCAATCCCGAAAGCGTCAAGTAGGCGTGCAGGATTGTATCGCCTGCGACCAGTGCCAGCCAGCCGCCGAACACCAACCAGGGGCCGAAAGGCATCGGTGTACCGCGAGACAGGCGCCCCGAGGCGATCAACAGGCCGCCGACAATCGCGCCGCCAAGCGAGGCCGCCAATAGCGCCAGCGGCAATTGCGCCCAGCCGATCCACGCGCCCAGTGCGGCGGCCAGTTTGAAGTCGCCGTGACCCATGCCGATCTTGCCAGTCGCCAGCCGGAAGCCTTGAAAGACGATCCATAACACCCCGTAACCCGCGGCCGCACCGATGATGGCGTCGCTGGGCGTGGGCGCGCCCGGCGCCAAGTGAAAAAGACTGGCGACGAGGCCGGCCCAGAGCAGGGGCAGCGTCAGCGCATCGGGCAGGAGCTGGGTGCGAAAATCGATCGCGGCCAGGGTGAGTAGCAGCCAGGATACCCCCACCATGCAAAGACCCCAGCCGGTCGCGCCGAAGCGCGCGATTGCGATCACGGCAAGCGCGGCCGCGGCGATCTCGATGGCCGGGTATTGAAGAGATATCCGCGTGCCACAGGCGTCGCAGCGTCCGCGCAACAAAAAATATCCCAGTACGGGCAGGTTATGCCAAGGCTTGATCGGGGCTCGGCAATGCGGGCAATGGGAACCGGGCGTGGCAAGATCGAAGCGTGCCCCGGTGTCGTCGGGCTCGGCCATGTCGAGAATGTCGGCGGCGTCTTCGCGCCAGCGCGTCTCCATCATGGCCGGCAGCCGCAAAATGACGACATTCAGGAAGCTGCCGATCACTAGCCCAATGACGATCGCCGCGCCGTAGACGAACACGGGGGGCAGGCCGATCAATGTCATCAGACCACCGATCCGAGTTTGAAAATCGGCAGATACATGGCGATGACCAGACCGCCCACGAGCACCCCGATGACGGCCATGATCATCGGTTCGAGCAGTGACGACAGGCCGTCGACCTGGGCATCGACCTCGGACTCGTAGAAATCGGCAACGCGGCCGCACATGGAATCCAGCGCGCCGGCCTCCTCGCCGATCTTGACCATTTGATGGGCCATGCTCGGGAAGCGTCCGGTATTGGCCATGGCCAGTTCCAGCCGCTGGCCGGATTCAACCTGGCCGCGCATTTGGTCGATCGCTTCCTCGAAGGCTACGTTGCCGGCCGCGCGAGCCACCGAATCGAGTGCTTCGACCAGCGGCACACCGGCCGCGAACATAGTCGACAATGTGCGGGCAAAGCGCGCCACGGCCGCGTTATCTACGATCGTACCCACCACCGGTACGCGTAGCACGACGCGATCCAGTGCACGCCGAAAACGGCGTGAGCGTCGGCGCGCTATCACGAAGCCGTAGCCGGCCCCGATCACGATGCCGAGGATCAGCCACCACCAGTGCTGAACGGTTTCCGACAGGCCGATTACCATCAACGTGAAGGCCGGCAGATCGGCGCCGAAACCGCGGAACAGCGACTGGAACTGGGGCACGACGAAATACAGCAGGATACCCATCACGATAATCGCCACGATGATCACCGCGGACGGGTAGAACAGTGCCTTGCGTACCTTGGTCTTGATCGCTTCGGTTTTTTCTTTGTACGTCGCGATCTTGTCGAGCAGTGATTCGAGCGTGCCCGAACGCTCGCCGGCCGCGACCAGGTTGACGAACAGATCGTCGAAATAGCGGGGGTGCTCGCCGAGCGCCTCGGCCATCGGCAGGCCGGACTCGATATCGTCGCGGATGGTATCGACCAGCCGGGCCAGGCTCGGATTCGAGGCGCCCTTGGCCACGATATCCAGCGACTGAACCAGCGGCACGCCGGCGCCGAGCATGGTCGCCAGCTGACGCGAGAGGATGGCGATATCGCCGGTCCGGATTTTTTTCTTGCGCGGGCCGCCAATGCCGAACAGCCTCGTTTGCTTGCGTACATGCAGCGGATTGATGTTCTGGCGCCGCAGCATGGCGCGCACCATGGCCTCGTTCGGGCCTTCGGTCTGGCCTTTGACCCGAGTGCCGTTCCGGTCGGTGCCGATCCAGAAGAACGTATGGTTGTCGGTGCGTGTTTCTGCCATGTCTCGTCGATCGGGCGGCCTGCGGGCCGCCGTCTATTCCATCCCCAGCTTGGCCAGACGATACCGCAACGCCCGGAACGTAATGCCGAGCCGTTGCGCAGCTTTGGTCTTGTTATAACGGCAGGCTTCGAGCGCGCTTTGAATGCGTTCGCGCTCCAAGGCCTCGAGCTGACTCTCGAGATCGGTGGACTCGTCGACCAGCGCATCGGCCGGATTCGCCGCCGCGGCCTCGGCGAGCGGTGAATACAGCCGTAAATAGCCACGTTCGATGACCGGCGATTCTGCCAGGGTAACCGCGCGCTCGAGGATATTTTCCAGTTCGCGAATGTTGCCGGGGAAGTTGTAGTCCATGAGCGCCGAACGAGCGTCGTCCGAGAGCACGGGCGCGCGTTCCAGGCGCATCTTGCGCGCCAGCCCGGCGAGAATGCGCTCGGCGAGCATCGGAATGTCCGCGATGCGATCGCGCAACGGCGGTACTTTCACCTCGATCACGTTGAGTCGATAGTACAGGTCCTCACGGAATCGCCCGCGCGCAACCTCGACCGACAGATCGCGATGGCTCGCGCTGACAATACGTACGTCGACCGCCGTCTCCATGGTTGCACCGACCGGGCGGATGGAGCGTTCCTGGATCGCACGCAGCAGTTTGACTTGCATCGACATCGGCAGATCCGCGATCTCGTCGAGGAACAGCGTGCCCCCGTCGGCGCGTGCGAACAGCCCGGCGGTGTCGCGCGTGGCACCCGTGAACGCACCGCGGAGGTAGCCGAAGAATTCCGACTCCATCAGTTCCGCGGGTATCGCGCCACAGTTGACCGGCACGAACGCGCCGTTAACCCGCGGCCCTTCGGCGTGAATCATGCGGGCCACCAGCTCCTTGCCGGTCCCCGATTCGCCCGTGACGTAGACCGGGGCCTGACTGCGGGCCAGCTTGGCGATGGTCCGTCGCAGTGCGGCCATCGCCTCGGTCTGCCCGACCAACCGTGGCGAGACATCCAGCGACGGGTGGGGCGGCGCGTCGTGATCCAGTCCCGCGAGTTTGAGCGCCTGCGCGACCAACGTTCGCAACCCGGCGACGTCGATCGGCTTGGAGACGAAGTCGAAGGCGCCGGCCTTCAGGCTGGCCACCGCCGCCTCCGCGCTGCCGTAAGCCGTGATTACGGCCACCGGGCAGGCCGGCGAACGATCATTGATATGGCGCACCAGCGCGATGCCCTCGCCGTCCGGCAGACGCATGTCGGTCAGGCACAGATCGAAGGGCTGGGCATCGAACGTACGCCGGGCCGAGGCCAGATCGCTGACCGCGACCGTCTCAATGCCCATGCGCCCGAGCGTGATTTCCAGCAACTCGCGGATATCGGCCTCGTCGTCGACGATCAAGGCGCGTGCGGTGGTCTGGACAGCGGCGTTCATGGACTCGGGCCTTCGGCGGTCATGCGAGGCAACAATATACGAAAGCACGCGCCCTGGGCGTGGTTCATTGGGATAAGACGAGCGCCGTTGGCCTCGCACAGTTCGCGTGCGATATGCAGGCCCAGTCCGGTTCCGTCGGCCGCGGTGGTGAAGAACGGTTCCGCGATGCGATCGAGCAGCTCGGGCGCGATGCCCGGGCCGTCATCGATGATATCCAGCACCAGATTGCGGTTGGCATCCAGGTGGGCGTGCAGCTCAATGCCAGGAGCGATCGTGCCGCGGGCATGACGGTTGCTGTTGTCCCAGAGGTTGAACAGCACTTGGCGCAGCTGGCCGGGGTCGAAGCGCAGATGGCCGGCGGGCCAGTCGCCGGTCTGGATGAACCGCGGTGGGTCATCCTGGGTTTCACGATAGTCGGCCACGGCTTCGGCGACCCAGGCCGACAACTCAAGGGTACGGGGGCGCTGAGCGGCCCGCCGGGCCAGGCCGAGGACGTCCGAGATGATGCGGTCGATACGCTGGCAATGACGATGGATCATGGCCAGCAGGCGCGAATCGTCCGTGCCGAAAGCGGATGATTCGGCGAGCAGCTGCTCGGCATGGCTGATCGCGCCCAGCGGGTTGCGGATTTCGTGCGCGATGCTGGCGGTAAGCCGGCCGAGCGCCATCAGTTTCATCTGCTGCGCCTGTTCGCTTGCCCGACGCGCGTCGTCCAGAAATATCAAGGTTGGGGCTTGGTCGTTGCCCAGTGCCGCGAACTGGGGCTGGAGCCGCCGTCCGGCCACTTCGATCATATCGGGAAGGATGCGTCGCCTGCGCCAGGCCGCGAGTGCCTCGCCCAGCGCCGGGGGCAGTTCCGCCAGTGCGGCCGGGGGCGCGACACCGTCATCGTGATCGAGTAGTTCCAACGCCGCATGATTGAGGATCTGGATGCGGTCGTCGGCGTCGATGACGATCGCACCGGTCTGCATGCGATCGATGATATGGCGATTGAGCTCGGCTAGATCCCGGGCTTGGCTGGCGTGGCTGGCCGCCGACGCATCGCTGACGCGGATACGACGGGCTAGACCGTAGGCCATGAAGGCCGTGGCGAAATATAACGCGCCCAAAATACCGGATTGCACGAAATCGGTATGCGCATCGGCCAGTTGCCAGTGCCGCATGATCTCCTGGCCGATCATGCCGAGCGCGGCTAGGGCTGTGAGCAAACCGGATAGGCGGGCTGGCAGCAGGATGCCGGCGGCGGCCAATGGGGCCAGCAGCAGCATGGCGATTCCGCCCGAGGCACCGTTGCCGGCGTAGCTGGCGAGCACGATCAGTACGACATCGACCAGGATCTGGACGAATACGTGGATCGCCAGCGGTGGGCGGCGAACCAGTGCCGCGCCGGCCAGACAAGCTGCCAGGGCCAGATACGCCAGACAGATGGCCCGGAACAGGCCAGGAAAGTCCGGCGAAAACAGACCCTGACCGCCGCCCGCGCTCAGTGTCGCGACCAGGCCGAAGGCGATCGCACTGCGATAGAGCGATAGCGTCAGCGCGGCCCGCCAAGTCGCGCCGGTATGCACGACCGGGACGCGTAGTGCGTCGGGGGTCATGCGTTGTCGTCGTGACTCTGGCAGCAGTAGCCAGTCTGATCCCGGCGCGCCAGGCGTCGGTCCAGATAAGCCCCACAGATATGACAGCGCACCGTCGGCGTGTATTGCTCGCGCTTGCCCGGCCGGTCGTCGGCTTCACGCCGCGGCAGCGCGCGACGCAGCAACAGCCAGACGAGGCCGATAGCGCAGATGATCAGAATCAGGCGGGCCATGATGGGTGGTTATTTATTCTCCCTATGTCGAGCATACGCAAACGGCGCGCGTGCCACGAGTCGTTTTACAGCGGTCGGAGCGCGTTTCCATGGGTGGGCCCGAACTCGTGCCAAGTTGTGATCAGGCCCGCAAGACGCGACAATGCGCGCCGCTTTCATCTTTTTTATTTCAGTTCGTTTGCAACCGAGGCGATGTCATGAACGTTCACGAGTATCAGGCCAAGGAAATCTTCGCACGCTACGGCGTGCCGGCCGGCGAGGGCAAGGTTGCCCGTTCGGCCGATGAAGCCGAGGCAGTGGCCAAACAGCTCGGCGGCGAGCGCTGGGTGGTCAAGGCCCAGGTGCACGCCGGCGGGCGCGGCAAAGCCGGCGGCGTGAAGCTGGTCGACAGCCTGGACGACGTGAAGAAAGTCGCCTCCGAGATGATCGGCTCGACCCTGACCACCCATCAGTCGGGCGGTGTGGCCCTGCCGATCAATTCGGTTTACGTGGAAAAGCCGGCCGACATCCAGTCCGAGCTGTACCTGTCGGTGTTGGTCGATCGTGCGACCCGCAAGGTCACGTTCATTGCCTCGCCCGAAGGCGGCATGGACATCGAGGAAGTCGCCGAGGCCACGCCGGAGAAGATCACCCAGATCGCGATTCATCCCGCGGCGGGTTTCCAGGCCTACCAGGGCCGGGAGCTCGGTTTTTTCCTGGGGCTGGACAAGAAACAGGTCGGTGAATTCGTCAAGGTCATGAAAGGCCTGTACGACATGTTCATGGAAACCGACGCCTCGCTGGTCGAGATCAACCCGCTGGTCACCACCGGTGACGGTGGTTTGGTTGCGCTGGACGGCAAGCTGAACTTCGACGACAACGCGCTGTTCCGGCATAAGGAATTCGCCGACATGCGCGACGTCACCCAGGAGAACGAGCGCGAGGCCCAGGCGGCCGAGCACGATCTCAACTACATCCAGCTCGACGGCAACATCGGCTGCATGGTCAACGGTGCGGGCCTGGCCATGGGCACCATGGACCTGGTCAAGCTGCACGGCGGCGAGCCGGCCAACTTCCTGGATGTCGGCGGCGGCGCCACCACCGAACGCGTTACCGAGGCGTTCAAGCTGATCACCGCCGGCGAAGGCGTCAAGGCCATTCTGGTCAACATCTTCGGGGGCATCGTGCGCTGTGATCTGATCGCCGAAGGCATCATCACCGCGGCCAAGGATGTCGGCATCAAGGTGCCGGTCGTCGTGCGTCTCGAAGGCACCAACGCCGAGGAAGGCCGCAAGCTGCTGGACGAGTCCGACTACGACCTCATCGCCGCGCAGGACCTGACCGACGCGGCCAAGAAGGTCGTCGCCGAGGCTGCCAAGTAAGCGCCGCCCGATTGCCTATCCCGACAGAATTCAAGATCAGGATCGACTCATGAGCATTCTCGTCAACAAAGACACCAAACTCATCGTCCAGGGCTTCACCGGCAGCCAGGGCACCTTCCATTCCCAGCAGTGCATCGAATACGGCACCAATATCGTCGGCGGTGTGACCCCGGGCCGCGGCGGCGAGACCCACCTGGATCGCCCGGTGTTCAATACCTGCAAGGAAGCGGTCGCCGAGACCGGCGCCAATGCCACGATGATCTACGTGCCGGCCCCGTTCGCGGCCGACGCCATCCTCGAGGCGGCTGATGCCGGCATCAAGACCATCATCTGCATCACCGAGCACATTCCGGTGCTGGACATGCTGCGTGTGCGTGCCGCGCTGGATGATTCGGATTCCGTGCTGATCGGCCCGAACTGCCCCGGCGTGATCACCCCGGGCGAGTGCAAGATCGGCATCATGCCGGCGCATATTCACCAGAAGGGCAAGATCGGCATCGTGTCGCGCTCCGGCACGCTCACCTACGAAGCCGTCTTCCAGACCACCCACAACGGCCTCGGTCAGTCCACCTGTGTCGGCATCGGCGGCGACCCGATCCACGGCCTGGACTTCGACGACGTGCTCGAAATGTTCGAGAACGACCCGCAGACCGAAGGTGTGGTCATGGTCGGCGAAATCGGCGGCACCGCCGAGGAAGAAGCCGCCGAGTTCATCAAGAACCACATGACCAAGCCGGTCGTCGCCTACATCGCGGGCGTGACCGCGCCTCCGGGCAAGCGCATGGGCCATGCCGGCGCGATCATCTCCGGCGGCAAGGGCACCGCGGACGACAAGTTCGCCGCGCTCGAAGCCGCGGGTGTCGCCACCGTGCGCTCGACTGCCGAAATCGGCACCAAGATGCAGGAAGTGCTGGGTGCCTAACCCGCCACCATCCTCGTGCATCGAGCCGGCATCGCGTTTTCGCGGTGTCGGCTTTTTTGTGTCTGTCCGTTTCAGTGGTGCAATCTAAACGGCCAGTCCGCCGATAAACGCGAATGCTGTACTCGGCTTGCGACATTGATGCTTGCGGGCGCCGCCCGTCCTTTCGCTTCGTTTCTTAAGGCATTTGTCCGCAGATCAACGCAGATATACGCAGATGGCGGTTAATCGCCAGCGGTGTGCGTTCGATCGGGGCGCGAACGGCTGCATGCGCTTCGTTCCCAACCCACTCATCTGAATTGCAAGATTCGCTTGATGCCGTCGCGATTTAGCGCCCCGGATCGTCTACGCCGCGAAGGTGCCACTGCATCTGTGCAATCTGTGTCATCTGCGGATTGTTTTTTCGCTGAACGAAACCCTAAAGCGTTGGCGCCTCGCGCTGGCCGGTTCGAGCGATCGGGCCGCCGTCCTGGCGCAACGGGCGCGTTTGCATCGGTAGAATGGCGGGCCTGTCATTTCGGCACGGGCCGATGGGCCCGGCGCGGCGCCGGGCCAGCCCTTGGTGTATCGGGGCCCGATGCCATTCCGGAGCTTCTGTTGGCGACCGTCTACGAACTATCCTGCGACTGTGGTGCGATCCGCTTGACCGCGCGCGATGCGCCTATTCGCAGCACGTATTGTCATTGTGAGAGCTGCCGCGAGCTTTACGGCGTGGAGGTACTGTCGGCCAGCGCCTGGCCGAACGATGCGGTGAAACGTACCGTTTCGGGCGAGGCGACGTTGATCGGCCATCGCCTCGCCGGACGGCGGATGTGGCGTTATCACTGCTCGGAGTGCGGTCGGCTGATGCACGGCCGCAACCGCGATGGCGATATCGTGATCCCCAACGAACGCTTTCGCGAAGCCGCCGGCGGCCGTCTGCCGGATGCGGTCGCGCCGGCGGCGCACTGGTTCTATAACCAGCGCGTGCTTGATATCGGCGACGATCTGCCCAAACATGCCGCCGACAACCGCGGCGATACGCCCGCGGATACGCCCGAGGGATAGAGGACCGACAAGCATGAGCGATGAATCGCTACGCGTGGCCATGGCCCAGCTCAACGTCTGGGTGGGCGACATCGACGGCAACGCCCGACAGATCATCGAAGCCGCCGAAACGGCGCGCGATCGCGATGGCGCGGATATCGTCGTCACGCCAGAGTTGGCGCTGCTGGGGTATCCGCCGGACGATTTGCTGCTGCGACGCGGGCTGCCGGCGGCGATCAATGCCGCACTCGAGCATCTAACCCGGGAATTGTCCGGCATCACGGTCGTGATCGGCTATCCGGAATACGAGGGCGACGCGATCTACAATGCCGCGCTGGTCGTGCGTGACGGCGAGCGCATCGGCCATTACCGCAAGCAGTGTCTGCCCAACTACGGGGTGTTCGACGATCGACGTCACTACGTGCCGGGCGATTCGGCCTGTGTGTTCGAGCTGGCGGGCCGCCAAGTCGGTGTCACCATCTGCGAGGATCTCTGGGAAGAGGGGCCTACGGCGCAGGCTGCCGCGGCCGGCGCCGAGATTCTGGTCAATCTCAATGCCTCGCCGTTTCATGTCGACAAGCAGAGCGAACGCGAGACGCTGTTGGCCGAGCGCGCCCGGGCGCATCATCTCGCGATCTGTTACATCAACAGCGTGGGCGGCCAGGACGAGCTGGTTTTCGACGGCCGCTCCTGTGCCGTCGACGCAACCGGGCGGATCATCGCGCGCGCGCCGGCGTTCGAGGCTGGGGTGTTTCAGGTCGAGTGGTCACCCGCTCAGGCGCGGGGCGATATCGCCGAGTTGCCGTGCCCCGAAGCATTGATCTACGACGCGCTGGTACGCGCCACGCGCGATTACGTCGATCGCAATGGTTTCCCGGGCGCCTTGATCGGCTCCTCGGGCGGGATCGACTCGGCGCTCGCGTTGGCGGTCGCTGCGGACGCGCTTGGCGGCGACCGGGTGTGGGCGGTCTCGATGCCGTCGCGCTATACCGCCGACATCAGTAATGTGGACGCTGCGGACCAGGCCAAGCGGATGGGCGCGCGCTACGACGAAGTGCCGATCGAGAAAGGCTTCGCCGCGCTGCTGGAGACGCTGGGCCCGATCTTTGGCGACCGCGCGCCGGATACGGCCGAAGAGAACCTGCAGTCGCGTATCCGCGGCGCGCTGTTGATGTCGATGTCCAACAAGTTCGGTCATGTCGTGCTGGCCACGGGCAACAAATCCGAGATGGCGGTTGGCTATGCCACGCTCTACGGCGACATGTGCGGCGGCTTCGCGCCGCTCAAGGACGTCTACAAGACCTGGGTCTATCGACTGGCCAAATTCCGCAATACCCGCAGCGAGGTGATCCCCGAACGCGTCATCACGCGCCCGCCGTCAGCAGAACTGCGGGCCGACCAGGCCGATACCGATACGCTGCCGGAATACGATGTGCTCGACCCGATTATCGAGGCCTACGTCGAGGATGGTGCTTCGATCGAGGACATCGTGGGCCGGGGGTTCGCCGAAGACGATGTCCGCCAGGCCGCCGGGCTGATTCGGCGCAACGAATACAAGCGCCGGCAGGCTGCGCCCGGGCCCAAGGTCACGCATCGCGCCTTCGGCCGCGATCGCCGCTACCCGATCACGGCCGTCTACGGCGATCTGTAACGACGCCAGGATCGTGCCGGGCACGAAAAAAAGGCCGCGCCGGAAAGCCGACGCGGCCTTTTTTTGGCTGGCGATCTGCCTCAGTCGCCGCCGTTATCGTTCGACGACGACTTGTTGTCGCCGGCCGGCGAGCCGATCGAAGGCGGCGCGCCCAGATCCGGCAGTGTGTAGTCGGGCTTGTCGCCGGCCTGCTGGCGATAGAATTCCTTGCGGTGCAGCAGGTAGTTCGGATATGAAACTTGCAAGATGGCGCGGGTGTCCTCGGCCAGATCCGGCAGGTTCAGCTTGGCGTAGGACTGCTCCATGATCTCCAGCGCGCGTGGCACTGAATCCGAGCCCTGATAATGCTTGACGATATCCGCGGCGCGGCGGCTGGCGGCCACGTAGGCACGCCGCGTGTAGTAGTACTCCGCAATATGCAGCTCGTGTGCGGCGACCCGATTGCGGATGTTGATCATGTGCAATTGCGCATCCTTGGCGTAATCGCTGTTCGGGTAGTTCTTCAGGAGCAGGCTGAAGTCGTTGAACGCCTGCTTGAGATACTGCACGTTGCGCTTGTCGGGATCCGAACCGAGCAGACTCGGGTTATTGCGCGCGTAGTTTGATAGCCCGCGCATATAATAGACGTAGTCCACATGCGCATTGCGGGGATGCTGCTTGATGAAACGGTCGGCAGCATCCACGGCCTGGTCGTAGTCATGCGCTTCGTAATGCGCCGTGACCGTTTCCAGCTCGGATTGGGATGCATACTTGGAGAAGGGGAATCGGGCGCTGACCTCGGCGTACAATGGCAACGCCTGGCTGGGCTGCCCATGCATGAGAAAATCGCGCGCCGACTTGTACAGCCGTTTGGCGTCCGCCGATTTCAGCTTGTGTCCTTGACGGTCGGTCAGCGGTGTCTTGCTGTAACCGGTTTCGTTGATCCCCTTGTCGGAGGCGCAGCCGGCCATCACCAAGGTAACGATCACGCCCAGCGCGAGAACGATTTTTCGCATGCGAGCCCCGAAGCGCGTGGTACCGCGCGTTTTTGATATGCAAAACAAGGCCGAAGTATACCTATGAACCCTCTAATGAGTCATACGAATGTGGACGGCGGCCCCGCGCCGGCGTCCGCTTGAGCGCACACGACGGGTATCGCCATGATTGACGAATCCACGGAGAGGCGCATCGAGATCACCATTCCGCCGGAATATGCCGGCACACGATTGGACAAGACCCTGGCCGAGCTATTGCCCGATTACTCGCGTTCGCGGCTCAAGCAATGGCTCACGAATGGCGACCTGACCGTCGACGGTGGCTCGCCCGCGCCCAAGACCGCGGTCGCCGGCGGCGAGGCCGTGCGCTTGTCGGTGCCCGAGACCCCGCATGATGCCGAGGTCGAGCCCGAGCGCATTGCGCTCGACGTCATTTACGAGGACGATTCGATTCTGGTGCTCGACAAGCCGGCCGGGCTGGTCATGCACCCCGGCGCGGGTAACCGCGACGGGACCCTGCAAAACGCGCTTGTGGCGCACGATCCTGCGCTGGCGGCGCTTCCGCGCGCTGGTATTGTGCATCGGCTGGATAAGGACACCTCGGGCATTCTCGTAGTGGCCAAGACCTTTGCCGCACACAAGCAATTGGTCGAGGATCTGGCTGAGCGCACCGTCAAACGAGAATACGAAGCCGTAGCCGTGGGTGTAATGACCGCTGGCGGGCATGTGGACGCGCCGATCGATCGCCACCCGGTGGATCGCAAGAAGATGGCGGTGCGCGAGGAAGGCCGTGAGGCGGTCACGCATTACCGCGTGATCAGCCGCTATCGAGCGCACACGCATATTCGTTGTCAGCTCGAAACCGGACGGACGCATCAGATTCGCGTGCATATGGCCTACGCGCGCTACCCTCTGCTGGGCGATCCGGTCTACGGTCGACGACTCAGCGTGCCCAAGGACTCGAGCGAGGCATTCGCCGGCGCGTTGCGTGGTTTCAAACGCCAAGCGTTGCATGCAGCCACGCTGGGCCTGACCCACCCGGCCACCGGCGAAGCCATGCAGTGGAGCGCGCCGCGCCCGGCGGATTTTGAACAACTACTCGCCGCGCTGGCGGATGATGCCAAGACCCACGGTCTATGAACCCGAAATGTGATTTTCTGCCAGCCGACTGGCCCGCGCCCGGGCATATCCGGGCTGGCACCACGTTGCGTACCGGGGGCATCAGCGCTGCGCCGTTCGAGCAGCTGAATCTCGGTGCGCATACCGGGGATGAGCCGGCTGCCGTCGACGCCAACCGCGCGCGCCTGGCCAACGCGCTGGCACTGCCGGCCGAACCGCTCTGGCTCGATCAGGTGCACGGCACGAGGGTTGCCGGCCTGGATAACGGACTTGTCGATGGCCCGGCCGACGCGGCCGTGGCGTCTCGCGCCAACCGGGTTGCGGCCGTGTTGACGGCGGATTGTCTGCCGGTGGTGTTCTGCGACAGTGCCGGTACCCGTTGGGCGGCCGCGCACGCCGGCTGGCGGGGGTTGGCCGCCGGTGTGCTGGAGGCCACGGTCGCGGAAATGGCAGTGGCGCCGGGCGATTTGCTGGCCTGGATGGGGCCGGCCATCGGTCGCGACAATTTCGAGGTCGGGGATGATGTCCGCGAGGCCTTTGTCGCGCACGATACGCTATACGCCCCGCTGTTTACGTCGGGCACCAAACCAGGTAAGTATCAAGCAGATATCTACGGGCTCGCGCGCCTGCGACTGGAACAGGCGGGTGTTACGCGCGTCTTTGGGGGCGGGTTGTGTACGGTAGCGGAGCCGGTGCGTTTCTACTCGTACCGACGTGACGGCGCGACCGGACGGATGGCGACCTTGATCTGGTCGACTCGTTGACCTGTTTCGGCGTTCGTGCCGGCAGGGTGATGGGGGCCACGGCCGAATTCCGGATCGCATGGGACACAAGCGCCAGTCAACGATGACGGCGCCGACCACGATATGCGTCGCGCGACCGCGACCGATTTGGGGGAATAACGATGTCATGGAATCGAATCGCAGGCTGGGTGGCCTGCCTCGGGTTATTTTGCGTGCTTGCCGGCTGCGGCGGTGGTGGGGGTGGCGACAACGGCAGCGGAGGCAGTAGTTCGCCGGGTACGGCCTGCACAGTGCCCGCTGGTTTCAAGGACGATGCCGGGGCCGATCAGAACGTCAAGACGGGCGCACTCGTCCAGCTCGACGGCACCGCCAGCCGCGGCGCCGGCGGCGCCGCCCCCACCAGCTATCAATGGTCGTTCACCGCGCGTCCCAATGGCAGTAATGCCCGATTGAGCAGCAGCACGAGTGCGGCCCCGCAGTTCACTGCGGATCAGGCCGGGCAATATGTGGTGAAGCTCGTGATCAATGGCAAGAACGACTGCGCCGCGCAGACGGATAGCGTCACGATCACGGCGACAACCGCCGGTGCCAATGCCGTACCTACAGCTGACGCCGGCACGGCCCAGAGCGTGAACATCGGGACGCGCGTGACGCTCAGCGGCGCGCAAAGCCACGATCCGGACGGCAACACGCTGACCTATGCCTGGCAGTTCGTTTCGCGCCCGAGCGGCAGCAGCGCGCAGCTGACTGACGCCAACACGGTGTCGCCGAGCTTTACGGCGGACAAGGCCGGCACTTATGTTGTCGGGCTGCGCGTCAACGATGGCCAAGCCACGAGCGAGCGCGCCGACGTCACCGTTGTGGCGGCTGCGGGCGACGCGGCCCTGCCGGTGGCCGACGCCGGGCCGGACCAGTCGGTCGACGTGAATTCGGTCGTCCGACTTGATGGCTCGGCCAGCCGCGATCCCGAAAACCGACTGATCACCTATGCCTGGCATTTCGTGTCCAAGCCAGCCGGGAGCAATGCCAGCATTACCGGGGCGGATACGGCGCGGCCGATATTCCAGCCGGATGTGGCCGGCACCTATGTCGCGTCGCTGACAGTCGATAACGGCCAGAACCAAAGCCAGCCCGATACGGTCATCGTTACGGCGTCGAACAACGCGCGCCCGGTGGCCGACGCCGGTGTCGACCAGAACGTCCAGGCCGGCGTGTTGGTGAATCTGGATGGCAGTGGAAGCCGCGATCCGGAAGGCCGCGCCCTGAGCTATCACTGGACCTTCGTCTCCATGCCGGTCGGTAGCCAGACAGCACTGGTGGGCTCTTCGACGACCACGCCGTCGTTCACGCCGGACGTGGCCGGCGAGTATGTCGTGCAGCTGGTCGTGGACGACGGTCAGGCCGAGAGCCCGGCGGATACGGTGGTGGTGACCGCCGCCTCGGCCAACAGCGCGCCGGTTGCGAATGCCGGAAACGACCGGAATGTTGCGGTGACAAGCCAGGTCACCCTGGATGGTAGCGGCAGCTCGGACGCCGATAATAACGCGTTGACTTATCGATGGACGCTGATTTCGCGCCCCGCCGGCAGTTCGGCGACGCTCAGCGGTGCCGATACGGTAACCCCGAGTTTCACCGCGGATACCGTGGGCTTCTATGTGCTGGCGTTGCAGGTTAACGATGGGCAGGTCGACAGCGCGCCGGACCTGGTCGTGATTACGGCCAGCCCGACGCTCGCACTCTATATCGGCAGCAGCAGCGGCTATCAGAGTGTTGGCGGCAGCAGCGATACCGCCTCGATCCAGGTGCCGGTTGGAGGCCAGGACGTGTTGCTGGACCAATTCCGTATCGAGGCGCTCAGCAGCGACTTTACCGTGACGAACGTACAAGCGACGTCGGCCACGACGGCCGGTGGACAGACGATCACACCGCGTTTTGATGGGTTGCAGTCAGGTGACACGATTGCCGCCGGCGACCAGCTCGATTTCGCCACGCGCCTGACCTCGGTGCCGAATGCGCCGGGGCAGTATCAGGTGAAGCTGCAGTTCACCGTGAGCCCGAGCGGCAAGACGTATCGGTTCACCTACAATGTGAACATTCAGTAGCAGACCGGCCGACGGTCTGATCGGATTCGCCGCCGGCCATTTTGGCCGGCGGCGGACGGGCTCAGCTCGCCGTGACGTTCTTCTTCGAACGAGATGCGGCCTTTCTCGTTTTCTTTTCCTTCTTCGGCGG
The DNA here is from genome assembly GCF_000732535.1 of Salinisphaera hydrothermalis C41B8. Lineage (GTDB taxonomy): Bacteria > Pseudomonadota > Gammaproteobacteria > Nevskiales > Salinisphaeraceae > Salinisphaera > Salinisphaera hydrothermalis. The sequence continues at coordinate 66,640 of NZ_APNK01000004.1, read as the reverse complement.
CAGCGCCAGATCGCGCTTGTCGCCCGCCGTGTTGTGGCCCGTACCCGGGCGTGTATCGCCCAGCATGGGTTTGAGGAAACGACCGGTGTGCGAGGCTTCGACTTCGGCCACGTCTTCCGGTGTGCCGGTGGCGATGATCTCGCCGCCGCCCGAGCCGCCCTCGGGGCCAAGATCGATGATCCAGTCGGCGCTCTTGATCACGTCCAGATTGTGTTCGATCACGACCACGGCGTTGCCGGCCTCACGCAGACGCAGCAGCACTTCCAGCAGATGCTTGATGTCGTGGAAGTGCAGGCCGGTCGTGGGCTCGTCCAGCAGATACAGCGTACGCCCGGTATCGCGCTTGGACAGCTCGCGCGCGAGCTTGATGCGCTGGGCTTCGCCGCCGGACAGCGTGGTCGCGTTCTGGCCGAGCTTGACGTAGGACAGCCCGACGTCGATCAGCGTATCCAGCTTGCGCTTGAGACTCGGCACCGGCGCGAAGAATTCGGCCGCGGCCTCCACCCGCATGTCCAGCACCTCGGCGATCGTCTTGCCCTTGTAGTGCACCTCGAGCGTCTCGCGGTTGTAGCGCGCGCCGTGGCAGGTCTCGCAGGTGACGTAGATATCCGGCAGGAAATGCATTTCCACCTTGATTACGCCGTCGCCCTGACAGGTTTCGCAGCGCCCGCCCTTGACGTTGAACGAGAACCGGCCCGGCTTGTAACCGCGGGCCCGGGCTTCCGGCGTGTTCGCGAACAGCTCGCGGATGGTGCCGAACAAGCCGGTATAGGTGGCCGGATTGGAACGCGGCGTACGCCCGATCGGGGCCTGGTTGATATCGATGACCTTGTCCAGATGCTCCAGGCCGTCGATCGCCTTCACCGGGGCGGCGCGAGCCACGGCCCGGTTCACCTGGCGCGCGGCAGCGGGAAACAGCGTTTCGTTGATCAGGGTCGATTTGCCCGAGCCGGACACGCCGGTCACGCAGGTCAGCTGGCCCATGGAGAACGCGGCATCCACGTTCTTGAGGTTGTTGCCGCGGGCGCCGCGAATCTGGATCTGGCGATCGTGATCGTAGGCGACGCGATCGGCCGGAATCGGGATGGTCAGCCGCGACGACAGATACTTGCCGGTCAGCGAATCTTCGTGCGCGGCGATTTCGGCTGCTGTGCCCTGGGCGATGAGCTGGCCGCCGTGATCGCCGGCGCCGGGGCCCATGTCGACCACATAGTCGGCCTCGCGGATCGCGTCTTCGTCGTGTTCGACCACGATCACGGTATTGCCGAGATCGCGCAGACGCTCCAGCGTATTCAGCAGGCGCCGGTTATCGCGCTGGTGCAGGCCGATGGACGGTTCGTCCAGTACATACATCACGCCCACCAGGCCGGCGCCGATCTGGCTGGCCAGGCGAATACGCTGGGCTTCGCCACCGGATAGCGTCTCGGCGGAGCGCGACAGCGTCAGGTAATTGAGGCCAACGTCCAGCAGGAACTTCAGCCGCTGGTTCACCTCCTTGAGAATCGGCGCGGCGATTTCGGCGCGATGGCCCGGAATGTCGAGATTCTCGGCGATCTCGTAGGCGCCGGAAATACTGGCGGCGTTGATCTCCGGCAGCGTCTTGTCAGCCACCCGGACATGCCGCGCCGCCTCGTTCAGACGCGCGCCGTCGCAGGTCGGGCAGGCCTTGTCCGACAGATACTTGGCCAGTTCCTCGCGCACCGCCAGCGAGTCGGTCTCGGCATAGCGGCGTTGCATGTTGTCGAGCACGCCTTCGAAGGCATGCTTGCGCACCCGCGTGCGGCCGCGCGCGTTGACATAGCGGAACTCGATCTTCTTGCCGCCGGAGCCGTTCAGAATGACCTTGCGGGCCTTCTCCGGCAGGTCGCGCCAGGGCGTATCGACATCAAAGTCATAGGTCTCGGCCAGCGACTCGATCAGGCCGAAGAAATACGGGTTGCGCCGATCCCAGCCGCGTACCGCGCCGCCGGCCAGGCTGAGTGTGTCGTCGGTGATCACGCGATCGACGTCGAACACGCTCTGCGAGCCGAGACCGTCGCAGGTCGGGCAGGCGCCGTGCGGCGAGTTGAACGAGAACATCCGCGGTTCCATATCGTTGATGGAATAACCGCAGACCGGGCAGGCGAACTGCGAGGAGAACACCTCCGGCTCGCCGTCGCCGCGCCAGGGCATGATCCAGGCGATGCCTTCCGACAGCCGCAGCGCGGTCTCGAACGACTCGGCCAGGCGCTGCTGGATGCCGTCGCGGACCTTGAAGCGATCGACCACGACTTCCAGATCGTGTTTCTTCTTCGGGTCGAGCTCGGGCACGCCTTCGTCGAGCTCGATGATCGCGCCGTCGACCCGCATGCGCACGAAGCCCTGACCGCGCATCTGTTCGAAGATCTCCCGATGCTCGCCCTTGCGCGAGCGGATCACCGGCGCGAGCAGCATCCAGGCCGACTCGGCTTCCTTGGTGAGCGTCTGGTCCACCATTTCCGACACGCTCTGCGCCGCCAGCGGCTCGTCGTGGTGCGGGCAGTAGGGCGTGCCCGCGCGCGCGAACAACAGACGCAGGTAATCGTGGATCTCGGTGACCGTGCCGACTGTCGAGCGCGGATTGTGCGAGGTCGATTTCTGTTCGATGGAGATCGCGGGCGACAGCCCCTCGATGGAATCGAGATCCGGCTTTTCCATCATCGACAGGAACTGCCGGGCATACGCCGACAGCGATTCCACATAGCGCCGCTGGCCCTCGGCATAGATCGTGTCGAAAGCCAGGCTCGACTTGCCCGACCCGGACAGGCCGGTGATGACGATCAGTTGATCGCGGGGCAGGTCGACGTTGATATTGGCGAGATTGTGCGTCCGCGCACCGCGGATGCGGATATGACTTTCCATGAATGGCTGCATCGGAAAAGGTCAACCGCTGAGTATACCCAGCGCGGCAAGCGCATCGTAATCCGGAGAATCGCTGTCTGAATCCTTGACGTCGAGTCCGGGGTGGCGAATACGACCGCTGGCAGAGGTTCCGTGGCCAACCCGGAGGCTGTGATAATCTTGCGCGCCTTGTCGCCGGACGCGTTGGGCACGACGCGCCGCGGTCCGAATGCAAACCGTGCTGCGACGCCTCCCCGAGGGGGATCGGGAACGGGCGCCGTGGCCAAACCACGGGCGACGTATGAACCAGTTCGAAAAACGCGCAGCCATGGCGCTGGCGAGCATCTTCTCCCTGCGGATGCTCGGCCTGTTCATGATCTATCCGGTGTTCACCTTCTATTCGAAGCAGCTCACGGGCTCGACGCCCGTGCTGGTCGGTCTGGCGCTGGGCGCCTACGGGCTGACCCAGGCGCTGCTGCAGATCCCGCTGGGCTTTGCCTCGGATCGCTTCGGGCGCAAGCACATCATCGCCGGCGGGCTGGTGATTCTGGCCATCGGCAGCGTGGTGGCTGCGTTGTCGACCTCGATTTACGGCGTCATCTTCGGGCGTATTCTGCAGGGCTCCGGGGCGGTCGGCTCGACCATTCTGGCGCTCAATGCCGATCTCACCCGCGAGGAAACGCGCACCAAGGCCATGGCCATGATCGGCATCAGCATCGGCCTGGCCTTTGCCGTGGCGATGGTGGTCGGGCCGTTGATCAGCGGCTGGGTCGGCGTGCCCGGCATCTTCTGGTTCACTGCGTTGCTGTCGCTGCTGGGGCTGTTCGTGCTCTACGGCGCCACGCCGGAGCCCAAGGCCGCCCGCTCGCATCGCGACGCCGAGGCCGTCCCGGCGCTGTTCAAGCGCGTGCTGTCCAACGGCGAGTTGCTGCGGCTGGATTTCGCCATCTTTATCCTGCACACCATTCTCACCGCCAGCTTCATCGTGCTGCCGCGGTTGCTGCACAACGTCGGTGGCGTGCACGAGGACTACCAGTGGGTGGTCTATTTGCCGGTGCTGGCGGTTTCGGTCGCAGCCATGCTGCCCGTGATCATCGTCGCCGAGGCCAAGCGTCAGATGAAGCCGGTGTTTGTCGGTTCCATCGCCGCGCTGCTTGTGAGTCAGATCATCCTGACGTTCTATCACGCCAGCCTCGTCGAGCTGATCGTGATGATGGTGGTGTTCTTCACCGCCTTTAACGTGATGGAAGCGACGCTGCCCTCGCTGATCTCCAAGGTCGCGCCGGCCGACGCCAAGGGCACCGCGCTCGGCGTGTATTCCAGCGCGCAGTTCTTCGGCATCTTTGTCGGCGGCGCGGTCGGCGGCTGGGCCTACAGCATGGGTGGCTATTCCGGCGTGTTCGGCTTCTGTGCCCTGGCGGCGCTGGTCTGGCTGTTCGTCGCCGCGACCATGCCCAAGCCCCGCTTCGCGCGAACCTACATGGTGCACGTTGGTGACGTGAACGACGACGAGGCACGCCGTCTGGCCGGCGAGATCGAGGCCATCGAGGGCGTGTTCGAGGCCGTTGTGGTGCCCGACGACGGCGTAGCCTATATCAAGTACGACGGCAAGGTCGTCGATACTGAGGCGTTCACGCCGTTCGGCACGCAGCACGCGGCGGCTGCTTCTTAGCCGTCTGTTCGGCTCGGCCGGTTGGGCCCGGGCCGAGTTGGCCGCACCGCGCACGCGGGCCGCGTTGCGCAGGCTCGTGACGGCGTCTGTACGAAAGTCGCGCGTTGTCGCGGCTTTGGCACGGCCTGCCATCACGATCGTGCGCTCCCATGTAGAATCGGTGCGGATCGATACTTTCTAAGCGCTACATCGCACACGCACGGAGTCCCGCCATGGCAAGTCGAGGCGTCAACAAGGCCATCATCGTCGGCAATCTCGGAGCCGATCCGGAAACGCGCTATACCGCGGGTGGCACGGCGGTGACCAATGTCAATATCGCCACCTCGGAAACCTGGCGCGACAAGTCTTCCGGCGAGATGCAGGAAAAGACGGAATGGCATCGGGTGGTGTTTTTTGCCCGTCTGGCCGAAGTCGCAGGCGAGTACCTGCGCAAGGGCTCCAAGGTGTATGTCGAAGGCCGCATCCAGACCCGCAAATGGCAGGGTCAGGATGGCCAGGACCGCTACACCACGGAAATCGTGGCCAATGAGATGCAGATGCTGGATTCGCGCGGCGGCGGCCAGGGCGGCAGTGCTCCGTTCGGCGGCGGCGGTCAGCAGCGCAGTTCGGGCGGCCAGGGCGGCGGCCAGAACTATGGCGGTGGCCAGCAGCAGCGCGGCGGCGGGCAGCCGCAGTATCAGCAGCCGCAGCCGGCGGGCGGCGATCCGGGTTTCGACGACGATCTGGACGACGACATTCCCTTCTAGCGGGCTGCCGAGCGCCGGTTGACGCCCGATAAGCGCGCCGGTGTCCTCGCCGCTTCCGTGCCGGAGCTTGCCATGGCCGATACCGCACAGACCTCGAACGATCCGGACTGGGAATCCAACAAGGCCGCGCTGGTGCGCCGGCTCAAGCGCATCGAAGGGCAGGTGCGCGGTCTGCAGGCGATGATCGAGCGCGAGGCGGAATGCGAGGACATCGCGGTTCAGATGTCGGCCGCGCGCAAGGCGCTCGATCGCACGTTCTACAACATGTTGTCCTGCGTGATCGAGCGTGAGCTCAGCTGTAGCCAGCTGAATGGGGAAGACGCGCGCGAGCGCCTTAAATACGCCACCGAGCTGCTCGCGCGCTACGGTTAGCGTGCGAGCCGGTCGGCCGCCAGCCCGCCGACGATCAGCGCGATCAGAAAGATAATCGCTTCGCGCGGATTGAACGTCAGCGCGGCAAGCGCCGGACCGGGGCAATAACCGCCGATCCCCCAACCGATCCCGAACAGCGCGGCGCCGATCACCAGCGGCCGGTCGATCTGTGTGGCGCTTGGCCAGTGCATGATCTTGTCGGCCCATGGGCGTTGCCAGCGACGCAGCACCAGAAAACCTGGGAAGGTCACGAGCAGGGCGCCGCCCATGACGAGCGCCAGGCTCGGGTCCCAATGGCCGACCGGATCGAGAAAGGCCAGGACTTTCTGTGGATCGGCCATATGCGACAGGCACAGGCCGAAGCCGAAGATCACCCCGGCGGCGGCAGCAAGGATATGGCGTTTCATGATCCGATCCCCAGCAGATGGCGGACGACGATCGCGGTGACGACGCCGCAGGCCATGAAAATGCCCGTTGCCGTCATCGAGCGGGGCGATTGACGGGCAATGCCACAGACACCATGACCGCTGGTGCAGCCGGAGCCCAGCCGAGTGCCGGCGCCGACCAGCAGGCCTGCCACGATCAGCGCCAGCGTCGGAAAGCCGTGGCGGGCCGGGATGTCGCCCGGCCAGATCAGGACATACAACGCAGCGCCGGCCACCAGGCCGATGAGAAAGCTGGCACGCCAGCCACGGTTGCCGCCGTCTGACACCAGGCCGTGCAACATCCCCGATATGCCGGCGATGCGGCCGATCCCGGCCATGAGCAGCACGGCGGCGGCGCCGATCAGCAGGCCGCCGCCGAGCGCGACGGCCGGTGTGAAGTCGGTGATGTAGCTCACGATCGCGTCCTCAGGGTTCAGGCGGTCGAAGTCGGCCGCGGTTTCGGGGCGGGCAGGGACCATGCCTTGCCCTTGAGCATCACGTGCCAGTACAGCCACGGGAAAAAATATTTCTTGAGCGGCCAGTGGATACGACGCGGCTGGGTCGGATCGAGCGGAAAGCTCGAGACCACTTCGCCGTTGTAGCGGAACTCGGCCAGCAGCACCTTGCCGTGGGCGACGGTCAGCGGGCAGGCGCCGTAGCCGTCGTACTCGAGTGGCGCTGCTGTGGCACCCAAGGTGCCCATGGCGCGCCGCAGCGCTGCAACCACGACCGGAAACTGTCGGCGTACGGCGGCCATCGTCTTGGCGTTGGGGGTGTCCGTGCAATCGCCAAGCCCGAAGATATTGGCATAGCGCGTGTGCGTAAGGCGGTTCTTGTCGACCGTCACCCAGCCGGCCTCGCCGGCCAGCGGGCTGTGCTTGATCACATCCGGCGCGGACTGCGGCGGCACCACGTGGAGCATGTCGAAATCGACCGTAACACGGCCGTCCTGGGTTTCGAACGTGGCCTGTTTCTTTGTGCCGTCGACCGCCACGAGATTATGGCCGAAGTAGGGTGTGGCACCGTAGCCGGCGATCACTTTGTCGAGCTCGCGCGCATAGGCCGGCACACCGAACATGGCACCGCCCTGATTGTAGAAGCCGATGTGCGCCTTCACGCCACGACGGCGCAGGGTGTCGGCGGTGAGATACAGCGCTTTCTGGGGCGCGCCCGCGCATTTGATCGGCATGGCCGGCTGAGTGAACAACGCGTTCGCACCATTGCCCAGGCTTTGCGCGAGCTCGTTCGTGTAGGGCGCCAGATCGTAGCGATAGTTCGAGGTCACGCCGTTCTTGCCCAGCGTTTCGGTCAGCCCTTCGATGGCGTCCCAGTCGATCTGCAGACCCATGGCGACCACGAGATAGTCGTATTCCAGGATGTTGCCGGAGACGAGCGTGACGCGATTGTGCTCCGGGTCGAAACCGGTCACCGCATCCTTGATCCAGGTCGCGCCCTCGGGCATCACGCTCGCCGTGTCCGTTTTGGTGTCCTTGGCGCGCATGTCACCGCCGCCAACCAGCGTCCAACCCGGCTGGTAGTAGTGCGTTTCGCTCGGCTCGATGATGGCGACGTCGGTCGCCGGGTCGGCATGCAGCAGCGCGGCGGCCACCGGAATGCCGGCCGTGCCGCCACCCGCGATGACGACGCGATGTTTGTAGTGGGTCTGACTGGCGTCGCTCATGATCGCTCCGTTGAGTTGAAACGATACCCCTTAGGGTATAAATTAAAGAAATGGAATATGCAAATAACCAGATTGCATATATGAGTATTAATAAGGCTCGTCGCTCTGGTCATAGCCGCGCGCGCCGTAAACCCGAGGAATAGTCCATGGCGGCAGTCACGTCCGAAGTCACCGGCTTCTACGACGACAAGACCGGTAGCGTTCAGTACGTGGTGGTCGACCCGTCGACCGCGCGCTGCGCGATCATCGATCCCGTCTGGAACTACGACGAAACGGCCGCGCGAACCTCCACCGAGTCGTTCGATGCCATAACCGCCTTCATTGACGCGCGTGGCCTGACGGTTGAATGGATTCTCGATACGCATCCGCACGCCGATCATTTTTCGGCGGGCGTATTGCTGGGCGAGCGCTACGGCGCGCCGCGCGCGATCGGCGAGAAAGTCGTCGAAGTGCAGAAGCTCTGGAAGCGTATCTACAACTTCGGTGACGACTATCCCACCGACGGGCGGCAATGGGACCGGCTGTTCGCCGATGGCGAGACGTTCCAGCTTGGCAATCTCGATGCCCATGTCATGTTGTCCCCCGGTCATACGCTGGCGTCGATCACTTATGTCATCGGCGACGCCGCGTTCGTGCACGACACGCTGTTCATGCCCGATAGCGGCACGGCACGTGCCGATTTCCCGGGCGGCGATGCGCGAACCCTGTTTCGCTCGATACAACGTATTTTAGAGCTGCCGGACGCCACGCGCATTTTTGTGGGGCATGATTATCGGCCGGACGGGCGCGAAGCGCGCTGGGAATCCACCGTGGCGGAGCAGAGAGCGACCAATACCCACCTGCGCGACGATCCGTCTGAGGACGAATACGTCGCCATGCGCGAATCCCGCGATGCCACGCTGCCTCTGCCGGCGCTCATGTTGGCGGCGCTTCAGGTCAATACCCGCGGTGGACGTTTGCCGGAACCGGAAGACAACGGGCGCTCGTATCTCAAGATCCCATTGAACCAGTTCTGATCGGCGATCGGGCGAAGTTCGTTGTAGTGTGCAACTGCGACACGAGGTCGCACCGTAATGAACATTAGACGATGGTATTATCTGGCCCCGCCAAGAACTGAATAAGGTTGGTGCGACATGGAAAGTGCAACCGCGATCCTGCTGTCCCGTCTGGATTTTGCATGGGTAGCGAGCATGCACTTTCTTTACCCGCCGCTCACCATTGGGCTGGCGCTGCTGTTGTTCTTTGCCGAATGGCGCTGGATGCGAACCGACGATGAGGCCTGGTATCGGCTGACCCGGTTCTTCGAAAAGCTGTTCATCATCAACTTCGGCGCCGGCGTGGCGACTGGCGTCACCATGGAGATGGCCTTCGGCATTCTCTATGGGCCGTTCTCCCAGGCGGCCGGGCCGTATTTCGGCAACGTGCTGGGCTACGAGACGATCACCGCATTCATGTACGAGGCCGGCTTCATCGGCCTGATGATATTCGGCTGGGGCAAGATCAGCCGCGGCATGCACTTGTTCGCGACGTTCAACGTCATGCTGTCGTCGACGCTGTCGGCGTTCTGGATCATGAACGCCAACTCGTGGATGCAGACGCCCTCCGGCGTCGAATTGCGCAACGGCATCTTTCACGTCACCGACTGGAGCAAGGCGATCTTCAACCCCAGCTTTCTGTCGTCGTTCGCCCACATGTGGGTCGCGGCGGTGGAGCTGGCATTGTTCTTCGTCATCGGCGTGTGTGCCTGGCAGCTGCTCAAGCGGCGGCACGAGGGCATCTTTGCCAAGCCGCTGAAGTATGCGCTGGTGGCAGCCGCCGTGGTCGCGCCGCTACAGGTCTATCTGGGCGACGATCTGGGCCAGGTGATCGGCGAACACCAGCCGGCGGCGCTGGCCGCGATGGAAGGGCATTACCACACCTATAACAAGGACGGCAGCGTGAATACCGGCTGGCACATCGTGGCCTGGCCGGACGCCGCCGCGGGTGATAATCGCTGGGCCATCACCATCCCGCATGCGCTGAGCCTGATCGAGACCCATACCCTCGACGGCAAGGTGATGGGGCTGGATCAGTTGCCGGCCGAAAACCGGCCGCCGGTCTGGGTGCCGTTCTATGGCTTCCGCGTCATGGTAGCGATCGGCTTCTTCCTGATGCTGGTCGCGTTCTACGGCGCGTGGCTGATCTACAAGCGGCGGTTGACCGCGCCCTATACCGGCGCGTCGCGATGGTTCCTGCGCGTGGCCGTGTTCAGTGGGTTTCTCCCGTTTCTGGCGATCTGGACCGGCTGGTGGACGCGTGAGGTCGCACGCCAGCCGTGGCTGGTCGACGGCATGATGCGCGTCGAGGACGGGGTGAGCCGGATGACCGTGCTCGAAGCCACGATCTGGCTGGTGGGTTTCATGATCTTCGAGCTGGTGGTCTGGTACTTCACCTGGTACTTCATGGCCAAGGTGATCCGCCACGGCCCGGATCTGGAAGCGCCGGTGCTGCGCGGCGGCCACGAATCGCTCGGTCATCTTGAGGCCGAACCCGAAGACGACCGGGCCCATCCGGCCTACGAACGACCCTGAGGTGGCGCCGATGATGCCTACCGATATCTCCGATCTGCGGCTGTTCGTGATCTATGCCTGGTGGTTCGCGCTGGGGTTCAGTCTACTGCTCTATATCATGCTCGATGGCGCCGACCTGGGCGCCGGCGTCTTCTCGCTGTTCGTGCGCGATCCGGACGCGCGCGGCGGTGTGATGGCGGCCATGGCGGGTACCTGGGACGCCAACGAAACCTGGCTGGTGGTGGCCGGCGGCGTGCTGTTCGGTACCTTCCCGCTGGTTTACGGCTCGGCGTTCCACTATCTGCTGGTGCCGCTCGTCATCGTGCTGTGGAGCATCATGATGCGGGCCATCGCACTCGAGTTCCGGCATCACGCGAACCGCTCGACCCAGCTCTGGGATGGCCTGTTCGGCGTCGCCAGCCTCACCACCCTGTTCTTTGCCGGCATGGCGATGGGCGCGGTGCTCGAAGGCTATCCGCTGACCAGCGGCCCGGTGCCGACATATGCCGGTGGCATGTGGCGCTTCGTATCGCCGTTTTCCGTCTGGACCGGTATTGGCGCTGTGATCGCCGCGTCGCTGGCCGGCAGCCTGTTTGTGCGGGCGCGCTTCGAGCGCACCGAGGACATCCGCAAGCAGGCCGCGGTCTGGGTCGATCGCTCGTTCTATGCCTCGCTGGTGGCGGTTGTAGTGACCGTCGTCTGGAGTCTGCTCAAGTTTCCCTGGGCGGCCGAGAAATGGCTCGGGCCGTATGTCTGGGCCTGGGCGCTGGTGGCGGTCGCCGTGGTTTATACGGTGTTTCGCATGCGCCGTTCCTCGCGGCTCGGCCGCGATCTGTTCGCCATCCTCTGGCTCAACGCCGCCATCGCGATCATGTGGTTGGCAATGATGGTCACCATGCTGCCGTGGCTGGTGCCGAACACCTGGACGATCTATGCCGCGGCCAGCCCATCGGTGTCGCTGGTGACGTTCACCATGGCGATGGGCGGCTTCCTGCCGGTGATGCTGGTCTATAACTGGTATCAGATCTGGGTGTTCCGGGCGCGGATTTCCAAGCTTACCGGCTACGGCCACTGATGCCCCACGAGCCCCGAAACGAGTCGCGCGTTCCGGCGCTGCGCTGGTCCATGCTGGCGATGACGGCAGCATTTTTAGTGCCGCCGCTGGCCGGTCTGGCCATGATCGCGCATTTCTTCGGCGGCATGAGCGCCGGCCTGTGGTGGCTGGCCGGCGGCGTGTTCTTGTTTGCGGTCGTGCTGATCGTCGGGTTCGCGCGGCTGGCCCGCGCGCCGGCGGGGCGCCCGCGCTGACGCGCCAGGCTCGGGCCGCCCACGATCATGAGCGACGAATCGCGCACGCAGGGCAAGACAAGCCGCCAGGCCAGTCGCCAGCGCCGTGGTATCGAAGCCTGGCTGCGGGCTCGGCTGGCCGGGGAGCGCGGCGGGCTGGCCGTGGTGTTCGCGGTGGGGGTGCTCGATGCGCCGCTCATGATCGGCCAAGCCTGGCTGCTGGCACTGATCGTCAATGCCGTGGCGATCGAACAGCACGGGCTGGCCGCCGTCATGCCGTGGCTCTGGGGGTTGCTCGGGCTGTTCGCAGCGCGTGCCGCGATCTCGGTGTTCAAGGACGGGCTGGCGTTCGAGAGCGCGGCGCGGATCAAGCAACGACTGCGCGATGACCTGTTTGCGCGCCTCGTCGCGGCCGGTCCGGCCGCGGCCGGCAAGCAGCGTAGCGGGGCCGTCGCCCACGGACTCGCCGACGCGGTCGAAGCCATGGATCGCTACTATCGCGATTATCTGCCGCAGATGCTGCTGGCGGCGATGCTGCCGATCGTGCTGTTGCTGGTGATCTTTCCCAGCGATTGGGTGTCCGGGGTCATACTCTTGATCACCGCGCCGCTGGCGCCGTTCTTCATGGTGCTGATCGGCAAAGGCACGGAAACGCTCAACCAGCGCCAGTGGCGACGGCTGGCCCGGATGAGCGCGCATTTCTTCGATGCCATCGAGGGCCTGACCACGCTCAAGCTGTTCGGCGCCAGCCGGCGCGAACTCGAGGCCGTGGCCGCGATGGCCGAAGGCTACCGGCGCGACACGCTGGCCGTGCTGCGGCTGGCGTTCGTGTCCTCGCTGGTGCTGGAATTTCTCACCACGCTGGGTATCGCCATGGTCGCCGTGTATATCGGCTTCCGGCTGTACTACGGCGAGATGGCGTTCTGGCCCGGCTTGTTCGTGTTGCTGTTGGCGCCGGAATTCTATCGGCCGTTGCGTGATATGGGCGCGCAGTATCACGCCCGCATGGAAGCGATCGGCGCCGCCGAGGGGTTGATTGAAACAGCCGCGCTCGAGCCGGTCGATCGCGGCGCAGGCGATGATCGGAGCGGCTTGACCGAGCCGCCGCAGCAACTGGCCTGTCGTGGTCTTTCGTTTGCTTACGACGGCGCCGCGCCGGTGGTGGAGGGCGTCGATCTCACGTTGCGCCGTGGCCGGCCGGTGGCGCTGGTCGGGCCGAGCGGGGCAGGGAAGACCACGTTGTCGTATCTGCTGCTGGGTTTTCTGCGGCCGCAGGCGGGTTCGATCGAAGTTGACGGTATCGATCTGGCCGCGATCTCGCCGGAGGTCTGGCTGCAGCGCGTCGCCTGGGTGCCGCAGGAGCCCACGCTGTTTCACGGCACCATCGCCGACAATATCCGGCTCGGCCGACCGGATGCGGATGACGCCGCGGTGCGTCAGGCCGCGCGCCAGGCCAATGCGGACGCCTTCATCGACGCGCTGCCGGCCGGCTACGACACCCAGATCGGCGACCACGGCCAGGGTCTGTCCGGCGGGCAACGCCAGCGTGTCGCGCTCGCCCGGGCGTTTCTCAAGGAGGCCGATCTCGTGGTACTGGATGAGCCCAGCGCGGCGTTGGATCCGGCCAGCGAAGCGGCCGTCACTGAGGCGGTGGAACGCCTGGCGGCGGATCGGCTGGTGCTGATGATCGCCCATCGGCTGGATACGGTACGGCGGGCGCATGAAATTCTGCTGCTCGATCAGGGCCGCGTGGCCGAGCGGGGCGATCACGAGACCCTGATGGCGGCCGGCGCGGATTATGCCCGGCTGTGGTCGTTGTATCGGGCGGACGATGTCTTTGGCGGTGCGCGATGAGCGACTGGCGGCGTCTGTTCGGCCTGCTGCGCCCGTATCGAGGCGTGCTGGCGCTCGGCATCGGGTTGGCCACGCTCGTGATTGTGGCCAATGTCGCGCTGATGGCGCTGGCCGGCTGGTTCATCACCGGCATGGCGCTGGCCGGGCTCGGCCTCGGCACGATCAATTATTTCGCGCCGGCGGCCGGCATCCGGGGGCTGGCGATCGTGCGCACCGGCGGGCGCTATCTGGAACGTCTGATCACCCACGACGCCACGCTGCGCGTGCTGAGTACGCTGCGGGTCACATTCTATGCGCGCCTGGAGCCGTTGGCGCCGGCCGGCTTGCAGCGATACCGCGGCGGAGATCTGCTCAGCCGCATGCGCGCGGATATCGATACGCTGGACAACTTCTATTTGCGCGTCATCGCCCCCACGATTGCCGCCGCGCTGTGTGTCGTCGTGGTCAACGCGTTTGCGGCCGTATTCAGCCCGGCCGTGGCAATGGTCAACGTGGCCGCGTTGCTCGTGGCCGGCATCTTGTTGCCCTGGATCTCGTATCGAACCAGCCGGGCGCGCGGCGTCGAGCGTCGCCAGGCGCTGGCCGATCTTCGCGCCACGGTGGCCGATAGTGTGGGCGGCATGGGCGAGCTGTGGGCCTTCCAGGTCACCGGCCGTCAGGCGCAGCGGATTCGTCGGCTCTCGCGCGGGCTGATTGCGGCCCAGCGTCGGGATGCCTGGGCCGACGCCGTCGTCAACGCAGCCTCGGCCACGGTGTCGCGGCTCGCGCTCTGGGGCGCGCTAATACTCGCGATTCCGCTGGTCGCGCGCGGGGTGATCGGTGGTCCCGAGCTGGCCATGCTCGTGTTTCTGGTCATGGCCAGCTTCGAGGCCGTGGCGCCGCTGCCTGCGGCGCTGCGCGCGCTGGCGGAAACCAAAGCGGCCGCGCGGCGCGTGTTCGAAATCATGGACGCCGAGCCCGCGGTGGCCGAGCCGGCCAGCGAGTCGGCGCCGCCTGCGACGTTCGATATCGTGCTCCGCGACGTGTATTTCCGTTACGAAGACGCCGCGCCCTGGGCGCTCGCGGGGGCGGATCTGACGCTGTCGCCCGGCCGCGCGATCGGTCTGGTGGGGCCGAGCGGGGCGGGCAAGACGAGCGTCGTGAACCTGCTGCTGCGATTCTGGCCTTATCAGGCGGGCGCGATCGAAATCGGTGGCGTGCCCATCGAGCGCTATACGACGGCCACGCTGCGACAATGGTTTGCGGTTGTGGCCCAGCACACGCATCTATTCAACGCGACCATCGCGGACAACCTGCGTATCGCGGCCCCCGAGGCCAACGACGAACAGCTTCACGCCGCGTTGGCCCGCGCCGGGCTGGCCGAGCGTGTTGCCCGCATGCCACGCGGACTGGATACGTTCGTCGGCGAGGCCGGGCTGCAGCTGTCCGGCGGCGAAGCGCGCCGGCTGGCGATCGCGCGCGCCGTGCTCAAGAACGCCCCGATTCTGATTCTCGACGAGCCCACCGAGGGCCTCGATCCGGCCTCGGAGGCCGAGGTGCTCGCGGCATTGGCGCCCCTGATGAGGCGCGCGACCACGCTCGTCATCACGCATCGGCCCTCGGTGCTGCGCTATGTCGATGAAATCGCTGTGATCGAAGACGGGCGGGTGATCGAGCAGATCAATCCACGTGGTGCCGATGCGGCCGACGCTCGTTTCTGGGCGCATCTGCGTCTGGCCTAGGGTCTGTTGAAGTTTGGCGCGGACGCGCACGAAACCTCGACAGACCCTAGCCCCGCTCGCGTCTCGACACGATCAGGGCTTCGGCGAGCCCATCACGTCGATCAGAGCCTGGCCCTGCGGCAATCCTTGTTTTACTGCGACGTGCCCGTTCGGGGTCCGATAGAAGATCGTGGGCGTGGCGTACAGCCCCAGCGACTTCATCAAGTTGGTGTTGTCGCCGACCTTGCGCACCAGGCCGGCCGGGACGTGGGCCATCGGCGTTACGCCGCCGCTGTCGTAGTGTCGCGCCGATCGGTCGAGCGTTGCGGACGGATTCTTCGCGGCCAGGATGGTTGCTGCCTTGGGCAGGCTCGATGGCTTGAGCAGGCCCACCAGCACATGCCGGATCTGGACCTTGCCGGCTTTCACCCACGGCCGGGCCGCCTGCCAGAACTTGTGGCAGTACGGGCAGTTGGCGTCGGTGAACATATAGATCGTACGCGGCGCGTTCTTGTCGCCATCGCGCACCCAGGTCGCGTTCTCCAGCTTTTTCCAGGCTTTCTGATGGCCGGGATTGGCGACCAGGCGCGATAACGGGTCGGCGCTCATATCCTCGCCCTGGCCATCGACCAGGGTGCCCACGATCGCGTGTTGTCCGCCCGGCGTGAGATAGATCGCCACCGGGCTGCCCTGGTAGCTCGCGGCATAGCCGGTGAGGCCGTCCGGCGCCTTGAACGTGCCGTGCATCGTCAGCCCTTGTTTTTTCAGGGCCTGAATGGGGGCGGGGGTATGGTCTGCTGCGATAGCGGCGTTGGTGCTGGCGGCGAAGATGAGCAGCAGGGTGCCCAGACATGTGAGGCATTTGATCATGAGCCGGAATCCTTGGTTGGGGCATGAACAGACAGGCGGTCGAGGCCGCGGGCCAAAGTGGCGCGCGATAACAGGCCAAGATGGCGCTCGACCAGGTGACCCGTGCCATCGAAGAACAAGGTGGTCGGAAAAGCCCGGGCGTCAGCAGCGCGCGCCAGGCGCTGCCCAGCGTCGACCAGGACATGATTTGGGCTGAGCGACTCGCGCCGGAGAAATGCCTCGATCTTCGCGGGCGATTCGCCTTGGTTGGCAAAGATGAACAGCACGCCCGGGTGTGCACGCTGGGCGGCGGCCAGCATTGGCATTTCGGCGCGGCAGGGCGGGCACCAGCTTGCCCAGAGATTGACCACCATGGGCGCGCCGGGGTGGGCGCGGGCCAGAGCGTCGAGCGTTGTGGTCCGGCCGGTCAGGGTCTGCAAGGGCACGTCGGGCCGCATCATGCGGCTCGATCCGATCAGCTGCAGCGCACCGCCGGTCGCGCCCCAGACCAGGCTGCCGGCGAGAATCGCTAGGCCCAGCGGACGACGCAGTCGTGGCCGTCGCCATACCGCAAAGCTGGCATAAGCCGCCATGCCGACCAGACCGCCGACGGCATCGAAGCCCCCGTCGCGGATATCGATGATCGAAACAGGCGAAAGGCTGTACGGGTTCCAGTAACGCAGCACGAAGATCAGGCGGGCGGCGAGTATGCCGGCCAGCGCGAGCGATATCAGCGTATCGATAATTGGAACGTTGCGATCGCGTGCTGCCAAGCGCCCGGCGATCATGGCCGCGATCAGCGAAAGGATCATCAGCGCATGATCGACGGCAAGCGTGAAGGGGCCGACGCTCAGCGTATTCATGAGGCGTCGCCCGCGCTCTGGTGGGCCCGGCGCCAGTGGCGGAGAAATGCATCGGCCCCCAGTTCGCCGACGACGCGCGCGCTGCGCTGTTCTCGGCCGTCCGGGGCAATGAAGATAATCGTGGGCGGGCCGACGACGTTGAAGTGCTTCATCAGCCGGCGCGTGGCGGCGTTGTCGTCGGTCACGTCCGGGCGGATCAGGGCGGCGTTGTTCAAGGCATTGGCAACTCGGGTGTTGCCGAACACGGTGCGATCGATCACCTGGCACGACACGCACCAATCGGCATAGAAATCCACCACGGCCCATTGGTGGTTCTCTCGGGCGTCGGCAAGCGCGGCCCTGAGCGCTCGGGGATCGGAAACCGTCTGGAACCGCTCGTTCAGGCCGTCGGCTCGTGGCTTCGAGGCGCCGGCGAACGCCAGTGGTTGAAAGGGATCGCGCGCACCGCCCGCCGCGCCGATCACAAGCACGCCACCCCAGAGCATGAGCAGTATGGCGGCGGTAGCAGCGGCAATACGGCCGCTCTTGGCGCCAGGGCTCGAGCGAGCGGCGAAGCCGAGGGCAAGGCCGGCTGCGATGGCAAGGGTGCCCCAGAGCATGAGCGTGGCGGCGCCCGGCAGCACCCGTGCGATCATCCAGATGGCGGTCGCCAGTAGCACGAAGCCGAACACCGTTTTCACGGCATTCATCCATGGCCCCGGGCGGGGCATGAACCGGGCGCCCAGCGTGCCGACCACCATCAGCGGCGCGCCCATGCCGAGACCGAGCGCGAACAGCGCCAAGCCGCCGGTCGCCACGCGGCCGCTGTCGGCGATATACAGCAGTGCGCCGGCCAGCGGAGCGGTCATGCACGGACCGACCAGAACCGCGGAAATCACGCCCATGGCGGCCGCGCCTGCGAGGTGCCCGCCACGCCGGTTGGCGCTGGCCCGATGCAAACGATCACGCAGCGGCGCCGGCAGCTGCAGCTCGAACACACCGAACATAGCCAGCGCCAGCACGCCGAAGACGGCCGCGAAGGCACCGAGTACGGCCGGTGTCTGCAGCGCGACCTGCAGATTGGCGCCGGCGAGCGCGGCCGCGACGCCGAGCAGGGCATAGGTCATGGCCATCGGCAGCACGAAGGCGAGCGAGAGCGCGGCACCGCGCAGGCCGCGTGCGCCGGCGCCGACGATGACGCCGGACAGAATCGGGACCATCGGCAGCACGCAGGGCGTGAACGCCAGCAGCAAGCCCATGCCGAAGAACGCGGCCAGCGTCCAGCCGAGCGCGCCGTCGGCGAGCCTAGTCGCGAACGCCTGGTCTGAGTCGGCGGCCGGCGGTGTCTTGGCTGCAGCATCAGCGGTCGGTCTGGCGCTGGCGCGGTTATCGCCCGGCGCGGCAGCAGCGCTCTCGCTCGTGGGCACGTCGATGGTGGCATGCTGAGGCGGGTAGCACAGGCCGGCCTTTGCGCAGCCCTGCCAGGTGAGTTTCAGGCGGCGCGCGTGGCCGGGGGCGACGGTGATCGTGACATCGTGTCGATAGACGTGTTCGTCGCCGAAGTAGGGATCGTGGATGAGTTGGCCGGCCGGTTTGTCGACGTGGCCAACCGCGCCCTCGACGCCCTGGATGTTGAGCCGCGATCGATAGAGGTAATAGCCGGCGGCCACATGCCAGTGCAGCCTGACGTTGCCGTTCGGGCCAGCCGAGGCGGTATAGGAGAAGGCCTTGCCGGGCGCGAGGAATGATTGCTGGGTATCCGCACCGGCGGCGGCCGCCCCGGAACCGCACAACAACATGAATACAACGGCGGCTAGAAGCCACCGGCGCGGATATCGAAAAGTGGACGCGTTCTCGATCATGGCGCACAGAGTCGGCGTGCCGGATTAAGTCCGTATTAGCTGCGCAGAGCCGGGACTCGATGCGCGCTGGCAGATGGGCTAATCCCCACTTAATGTGGCGCACGGATCATGGCGATGTATTCATCGAGGTCGAGAAGTGCACGTTCTGCTGGTCGAAGACGATGATCTCGTTGCGTCGGGGATCGGCTCGGCGCTGGAAATCGAAGGGTTTGCGGTCGATCGCGTGGCGACGGCGGCCGAGGCCGACGCGACGCTGATCGCGCTGACCACCGATCTGGTGATCCTGGATATCGGCTTGACGGATCGCGACGGCCTGTCGTTGCTGCGCGACTGGCGTGCCGCCGGACGGCGCGAGCCGGTGCTGGTGCTCACGGCGCGCGATGCGGTGGCCGATCGTGTGGCCGGTCTATCGGCCGGCGGCGACGATTATCTGCTTAAGCCATTCGATCTGGACGAACTGCTCGCGCGGGTTCGGGCTCTGCTGCGTCGTGCGGCCGGGTTCGCCACGCCCGTGCTCGAACATGGCGCGCTGTGTTTCAATACGGCCAGCCGCCAGACCACGGTCGCCGGCCGGCCGATCACGCTGACGCGCCGCGAAACCGCGCTGCTCGAGCGACTGCTGCATGCCGGTCCGCGCATCGTTTCGGCCGATCAGCTCAAGGACAGCCTCTACGGCTTCGACGCCGAGATCGAGGGCAATGCCTTGTCGGTGCACATCCATAATCTCCGTCGCAAGCTAGGGCGCGATGTTGTGGAGACGGTGCGCGGCGTCGGTTACCGGCTTGGCCCGGCGGGTGGGGCATGAGCCTGCGCCGCCGGCTGCTGATCACGCTGGTGGCCTCGCTGTGCCTGCTGTGGTTCGCGGCCTCGGCCTGGATGCTGTTCGACCTTGATCGACGCGTTCGGGATACACTCGATCAGCGGCTGGTCGCCTCCGCGCATATGGTCGCAGGTCTGTTGTCGCAGGTGCCGGAGTCGACCTGGCAGCAGACCGTTGGGCCGCAGCTGTCATCGCCGCCGGGTGCCGGGGTGGCCTGTCAGATCCGCTCGATGCGGGGCGATGTGCTGCTGCGCACGCGGGGCGATCTGGCGAGCGTACTCAATCGCGCGCCGCCGGGCTTTTCCGAGCGCAGCCGCAACGGTCAACGCTGGCGGCTCTATACCGAGTTCGACCACGGGTTGGTGATCACCGTTGCCGACCGGGTCGACGAGCGACGGCATCTGCAATGGGGCATCGTGCTCGCAGCGGCGGTACCGTTCGTGCTGGCGTTGCTCGGCAGCCTGATTGCGGTGTGGTGGAGTATTTCGCGCGGGCTGGCGCCGCTGGAGCGTCTGCGGCGGGAGCTGGCGCGGCGTAACCCGGAGACGCTGGTGCCGATCGTGGTCGAATCCGCACCGGCCGAACTGCAGCCGGCCATCGCCACGCTCAATCATCTGCTCGATCGCACCGCCCAGGCGCTGACCCGGGAGCAGCGTTTCACCAGCGATGCCGCGCACGAGCTGCGCACACCGCTGACGGCGATTAAGACCCACGTCCAGCTGGCCGCTCGTGCCGATGGACAGCGCGCGCGCCAGGCACTGGTCGATGCCGAGGCCGGCATCGCGCGCTTGCAGCATACGCTGGAGCAACTACTGCTGTTGGCGCGGATCGAAAACGATCAAAGCGATCGGCCCGTGTCGACAGCGGCCGTATCGGACGTGATTGCGGCCGCATTGGCCGATCTAGGCGAACAGACGCGGGTTCAAGTCGGCCCGTTCGATGCGGCGGCCGAGGTGGTTGCGCCCTTGGCACTGACCGCAGGCGCGTTGCGCAATCTGTTGGAAAACGCCTGTCGACATACGCCGGCCGGTCAGCCGATCACACTCGACGTCGAACGACGGGGTCGAAATATCGTATTCATCGTGCGTGACCGCGGCGACTGGCCGGCCGATGTGGACCCCGATGTGTTGATTCCACGCTTTGCACGCCAGGGCACCGGCCGCGCGCAGGGCGGCAGTGGCCTCGGGTTGGCCATTGCCGCGGCCGTGGCCGAGCGTTTCGGCGGCGGGCTTGTTTTGCAGGCACGCCCGGGCGGTGGATTGCAGACCGAACTATCGTTACTGGCGACAGACACCGATCAGCGCCGCCGGGCCGATTAAAGAAACGCTTTCGCCTAAAGTGCGTTTACCGGGATCTTCAGGTAACGCGTGCCGTTGGCTTCCGGTTCCGGCAAATGGCCGGCGCGCATGTTGACCTGCACTGACGGCAGAATCAGCCGAGGCATGCCAAGCGTCGCGTCGCGGGCTTCGCGCATGGCGACGAATTCGTCTTCCGTGATCCCTTCGTGCACATGAATATTGTGGCGGCGCTGCTCGCCCACAGTGGTTTCCCAGCGATATTCGGTCCGCCCCTCGGGCAGATAGTCGTGGCAGAGAAACATGCGGGTTTCGTCCGGCAGGGCCATGAGCTTCTGGATCGAGCGATACAGCGTCCGCGCGTCGCCGCCGGGGAAATCGCAGCGTGCGGTGCCGTAGTCCGGCATGAACAGCGTGTCGCCGACGAACACCGCGTCGCCGATGATATGACTCATACAGGCGGGGGTATGGCCCGGCGTATGAATAGCGCGAGCGGCGATCGAGCCGACGCTGTATTCCACGCCGTCGGCAAACAACTGGTCGAACTGGCTGCCGTCACGTGCGAATTCGGTGCCGGCGTTGAAGATTTTGCCGAAGACTTCCTGCACCGTCTTGATGTGTTCGCCGATGGCGAGTTTGCCGCCGACCTGATCCTGAATCCACGGTGCAGCCGATAGATGATCGGCATGGGCATGTGTTTCCAGCAGCCAGTCCACGGTCAGGTGCTGTTCGCGTATGGCATCGACGATGCGCTGGGCGCTTTCGGTACTCGTGCGCCCGGCGCTGGGATCGTAATCCAGCACGGAATCGATCACGGCGCAGTGGCGCGTGGCCGGATCACTGACGATATAGCTGACGGTGTTGGTCGCCGGGTCGAAGAAGGATTGAACCCGGACTTCCTCGATGAGATCGGACGTCGCCATGACAGCTCTCCTGGCCTACGCGGATGGACGCGCCATTGCTTCACTGTAGGCCGGGCCCGCGGGCACGGGTTGATCTGAATCAACCGTGCACCTTGCCGGATCAGAGCCCGCTGGCGGGCTGTTGTCGTGGCGTGACCGTGCGCTCGACCGGCTGTCCGACGGTCGCCGCCGGAGCCTGGGTTTGCTGCGGCATTTTGACCGACGGGGCGGCCGGGGTCTGTTGGTCGGCCGGGTCCTGGCTTGTCGGTTGGGCGGCGATTTCGGCGAGTTCGTTGAGCGTGGCCGGCGGCAGATCGCCCGTAAGCGCGTAATCGTGCCCGTGCGCTTGCCAGCGGGCCAGCGACACGCCGGACGGTGAGATGACATCCGGCGTCCGTCGGCCGGCACCGGGCTCCGGCCGGGCATAGATCGTGACGTGCTTGCCGGCGTTGTTGCGATAATCGTAGGCGGTTAGCGGCTGGCCGCCGGCGGTCGGTACCACGCGCCGGCCGCTGAATCGGTAGCCGGCGCGCGATAGATCCGGCGGCGTCGGCCGGGCCGCGACCCGCGCTGCCGCGTCGACCGCGGGCTGGCGGTCCGACAGGCGCGCAACCTGCTGGCCGAAGGTGTTCGTCTGCGCAGTCGGCGACGCGGCGCCGAATTCCAGTCCCCGTAGCCACCAGCCGCCGGCCGCGGACAGGCCGATCATGGCAACCAGGCCGGCGCCCGCCAGCCAGCTCGCGGGCGAGCTGTCGTGACCGTGCAACAGCCGCGGCGGGATCGGTTCGTTCAGCACCGGGTCGTAACGATGGGCCAGGGCCAGGTCATGTTGGGCGTCGCGCTCGGCGCGCTCGGCCGTTCGCGGATTGGCGGTCAGATAGCGTTCGATGGCCGCCGCGCCGGCAATACGACGGCCGGCCCGGTAGTAGGCGACACACTGTTCGTAGTCGATTGTCGCTCTGTTTTTCGATCTCATCCCCGGGCCTCCGCCGATGCGCTCGTGTAGTCGTCGGTTTCCATCAGCTCGTTGAGCTGTTGGCGTGCCCGCGACAGCCGCGAGCGGAATGTGCCGACGCGAATGCCGAGCATGCGCGCGCCGTCGCGGTAGCTCGGCTGTTCCAGAGCCGCCAGCATCAGGATCGCCCGATGCTCCGGCGATAGCCGGTCCATGGCGGCCAGTACATCCCGGCAATGCAGCTGCAGGCCGTTCGAGGCCGCGCGGTCGCGCGGATCGAGCGCGATGGCATCCAGCGCGATCAGCTTGTCCCGATCCCGCGTGGGGGCCGGGTGGCCGTCCAGATACAGCCGGTACAACACGCGGAACAACCAGCCTCGCAGTCGGCCGTGCGGACGCCAGAGATGACGTTTGCGCCACGCGCGCTCCAGCGTGTCCTGCACCAGATCGTCGGCGGCTTCGCGGTCCCGCAGCAAGGCACGCGCATAGCGCCGCAGATGCGGGATTTCGGCTTCGATCATGCCGGGCTCGATCACAGGGCCTCGCTCATAGCGCGCTCGGTCGTTCGTCGGTTCCGTAGTCCAATAACGACGAAAAACGCGATCGGTTCCATGACGATTCATTGTGGAACCGCGCGGCCGTGGACGTCGTTACATCCGGCAAGCTTCGAACGCGAGATTTGCCCATGTCCGGTTCCTCGGCACGTATCCACGCATTCGACTCGTTGCGCGGTCTGGCGGCCTGCAGCGTGATCGTCGGCCATTTTTTCATCGTCATGCGGGGCCAGCAGGCGGCGGTCTACGATCGGTTCTTCCAATGGACACGCGTGGCCAAACAGACTCCGCTGGACGTGCTCTTCCAGGGGCATGCCGCGGTGGTGCTGTTCTTCGTGCTGAGCGGCTTCGTGCTGTATCTGCTTTTGGCGCGGGCCAAGCTGTCGATGCCGGCCTATGTGGCCAAGCGGGTGGTGCGGCTGTACGTGCCGTATCTGGCGGCGATCGTGCTCGGCATCATCGGCGCACATGCGGTAACCGGCGACACGCTGGCCGGTTTCAACAGCTGGATCAACAAGTTCTGGTCATGGCCGGTGACCTGGCCCTCGATCGGCGAGCATCTGTTGTTCGTCGGCCAGTTCAACTCCGATCGCTACGACTTCACGATCTGGACACTGGTACACGAGATGCGCATCTCCCTCGTGTTTCCGCTGATCTTTTTCATGGTGCGGCGGATGCGCTGGTGGGCCGCGCTCATGCCGTTCGTGGTCGCCAGCGCGACCATGGTGGTGCTGCGCCAGCCGGCGATACGCGAGTCCATGAACATCGCCGGTTTTGCCGCGCATGGCGGGCTGACGGCGTACGTGCTGACCGTGCACTACATGCTGGCCTTCGCCATCGGCGCGAGCCTGGCCCATCATCGCGACACGTTATTCGCGGCGTACGGCCGTCTGCCGGGGCGTACGCGAATTCTGCTGGGGGTGCTCACCTTCATGCTCTATGTCTATGGCGGCCGGGCGCTGCATATCACGGGCCTCGCCACGATGATGCCCTACGACTGGCCGATGATGGCCGCGGCCGCGTTGCTGCTGGTCACCGCGGCAGCCGAGCCGGGATTCCGGCGCGCGCTCGAGGCGCCGGTCTGCCAGTATCTGGGCCGGATTTCCTACAGCCTGTATCTGTTTCACCCGCTCGTGCTGCTGGCGATGCTGCATGGTTTTGCTGGTCGGATGCCGCTCGGCTGGCTGCTGGTGGTGACCTTCGGGCTGTGTTTCGTGGTCAGCGATCTCGCGTATCGTACGATCGAGCAGCCGGCCGTGGAATTGTCCCGGATCGCGGCCGAACGCGTCGGCGCGCTTTACCAGGCGATGACGCAACATAGATCGGCCGGCACTGCGCGCCGCTACGGCTCTTAATGCGTTAAACTGGCGGGTCAATTTCCGACCCCGACGGTTCACGCGATGTCCGAAACGGTGGAACACAGCGTCAATGCGCCCAAGGTATTCGTGGCGACCTGGGGTTGCCAGATGAACGAGTACGACTCGGCCAAGATGGTCGACGTGCTGGCCAAGGATCGCGGTGCGACCCGCGTGGGCACGCCCGAAGAGGCCGACATCATCCTGCTCAACACCTGCTCGATCCGCGAGAAGGCACAGGAGAAGGTGTTCTCGCAGCTCGGTCGCTGGAAACCGCTCAAGGACGCCAACCCCAGCCTGGTGATCGGTGTAGGCGGTTGCGTGGCGTCCCAGGAAGGCCACGCGATTCGCGAGCGTGCGCCGTTCGTGGACATGGTGTTCGGCCCGCAGACGCTGCATCGGCTGCCGCAGCTGCTCGACGACATCAACGACAACGGCGCCGGCATCGTCGATATCGCCTTTCCCGAGATCGACAAGTTCGATCACATGCCGCCGGCCCGCGCCGAGGGGGCGACCGCGTTCGTGTCGATCATGGAAGGCTGCTCCAAATACTGCAGCTTCTGCGTGGTGCCGTATACGCGCGGCGAGGAAATCTCGCGGCCATTTGATGACGTGATTCTGGAAGTCGCCGAGCTGGCGGAGCAGGGCGTGAAGGAAATCACGCTGCTGGGCCAGAACGTCAACGGCTATCGCGGGCCGATGGAAGACGGCTCGATCTGCGATCTGGCGATGCTGGTCGAGTTCGTGGCCGAAATCGAGGGCATCGAACGCATCCGCTATACCACCAGCCATCCGCTGGAATTCTCGGATGCGCTGATCGAGGCCTATGCCCGCGTGCCGAAGCTGGCCAACTATCTGCACCTGCCGGTGCAGTCCGGCTCCAACGCGGTGCTGGAGGCGATGAATCGCGGCTACACGGTCGAGCATTTCATCGAGCGCATCGAGAAACTGCGCGCGGTACGCCCCGACATCAGCCTGTCGACGGACATCATCGTTGGTCATCCGGGCGAGGGTGAGCCCGAATTCGAGGCGACCATGGATCTGGTCGAGGCCATCGGTTTCGATGCGGCGTTTTCGTTTGTCTACAGCAAGCGCCCGGGCACGCCGGCCGCGGAGATGGCCGACGACGAACCGCGCGACGTCAAGAAAGCGCGGCTCAAACGCCTGCAGGACCGCATTGCCGATTTCAATCGTCAGTACATGGCGAACATGGTCGGTACCACCCAGCGCGTGCTGGTCGAGCGCGAATCCAAGCGCGGCGGCGGCCAGATGGCCGGTCGGACCGATTCCAATCGTTGGGTGAATTTCGAGGGCCATCCGCGGATGGCCGGTCATTTCGTCGAGATCGAGATCACCGAGGCCTTGGATAATTCGCTACGCGGCCGCATAAAGACGACAGAGCCGGTCGCCGAGGCGCCGGACATGGCCGCGATCGGCTGACGAGAAGATCGCGACATACGTGCACTAACCACGCCGAGGCAATTTGGCCGACAACACCGTTAGAAAGACATTGGAGCTCGAGCCGCCCGACATGGCGCGGCTCGCGCATTTGTGTGGACCGCAGGACGAGCATCTGCGCCTGATCGAGAAGACCTTGAACGTGGCGGTGCATAACCGCGGCCATCTGTTCCAGGTCGATGGCTCGGACGCGGCCGCCGACGCCGCGATCGACACGCTCAACGAATTGTATGCGGCGACGGCCAGTGGCCCGATCGCGACCGATCGCGTTCATGTGGTCGCGCGTACCGCGGAGCAGGAGCGTGAGGACGCCGCGGCTTCCGCCGGCGCCGACGATAAGTCCCCGCGAGAAGTCGTGATCAAGACGCGCACGGGGCTTGTGCGCGGGCGCGGCCCGAACCAGCGCCGTTATCTGGCGCGGATGGCCGACAACGATCTCAACTTCGGCATCGGGCCAGCCGGCACCGGCAAGACGTATCTGGCCGTGGCGGCCGCGGTGGATGCGTTGGAATCCGAGCGCGTGCGCCGGCTCATGCTGGTGCGGCCGGCGGTCGAGGCGGGGGAGAATCTCGGCTTTCTGCCGGGCGATCTGGCGCAGAAGATCGATCCCTATCTGCGCCCGCTGTACGACGCGCTCTACGAAATGCTTGGCTTCGACCGGGTCAGCCGTCTGATCGAGCGTCAGGTGATCGAGGTCGCGCCGCTGGCCTACATGCGCGGGCGGACGCTCAACGAGGCCTTCATCATCCTCGACGAAGCCCAGAACACCACCGTTGCACAGATGAAGATGTTTCTGACGCGCATCGGCTTCGGCTCCACGGCGGTCGTGACGGGCGATATGACGCAGATCGATCTGCCGCCGTCCAAGCAGTCGGGGTTGTCGCATGCCGTGAAGTTGCTGTCGGGGATCGACAACATCAGCGTGACCCGGTTTGCCGGGCGCGACGTGGTGCGTCATCCGCTGGTGCAGCGCATCGTGGCGGCCTACGAGCAGGATACCGAGGGCGACGGCGGAGGAGCCGGCTGACGGTGATCGATTTCAATCTCGTCGCCGCGCCCGGCGTGACAGTCGACTGCGACGAACAACAGCTCATCGAAGCCCTGGCCGCGGTGCTGGACGACGCCGGCATCGAGCGCGAGAGCGACGACGTCAGCGTGGACGTTCGCCTGGTCGACGAGGCCGAATCCGCCGATCTCAACGGCCGGTTCCGCGACAAGCCCTATGCCACCAACGTGCTATCGTTTCCGGCCGATGCCCGGCTGCCGGGTTTCTTTGCGCTCGGCGATCTGGTCATCTGCATGCCGGTGGTCGAGAAAGAAGCGGCCGTGCAGGGCAAGACCGTCGTGGCACATCTGCTGCACATGGTCGTGCACGGGGGGTTCCACTTGCTGGGCTTCGACCATATCGGCGACGATGAAGCCGAGATCATGGAAGCGGCCGAGCGCCGCGTCATGGCGCGGCTCGGCTACGCGGACCCCTACGCGCAGTAGAACCCATGCGCGGGCACCGCGCCGACGACAACATCAGTGGAGAGGAGGCGGCTCGCGCCGCGTGAACCATGAGCGACGACGACGACAGCGATCAGTCTAGTCGGGGCTGGCTGCGCCAGATCGGCATGAGTCTGGCGGGTCCGCCACGCGATCGCGATGAACTGATCGAGGTGCTGCGCGAAGCCCAGGAGAACGCGCTGCTCGATGTCGATGCCCTGTGGATGATGCAGGGCGTGCTCAAGGTGTCCGAACTCCAGGTCCGCGACATTATGGTGCCGCGCTCCCAGATGGTGGTCATCGATTCCGATGCCGATGCCGCGCAGATTCTGGCCGTAGCCACCGAATCCGGCCATTCGCGGTTCCCGGTGATCGGTGAATCGCGCGACGAGGTCATCGGCATCCTGCTGGCCAAGGATATGCTCAGCCTGACCGAGTCGGACGGCGAGGATAAGGCGTTCGACCTGGCCACCGTACTGCGTCCAGCGGTCTATGTTCCCGAGGCCAAGCGCGTCAACGTGCTGCTCAAGGAATTCAAGGCCTCGCGCAACCACATGGCGGTGGTCGTGGACGAATACGGCGGGGTGGCCGGACTGGTCACAATCGAGGATGCCCTGGAACAGATCGTCGGCGAGATCGACGACGAGTACGACCAGGACGAGGGCGCCAATATCCTGCGCCAGGAAAAGAATCGTTATCAGCTCAACGCATTGACGCCGATCGACGAATTCAATCGCTACTTCGGCACCGATTTCTCGGACGACGAATTCGATACGCTGGGCGGCCTGGTGATGCACGAGTTCGGTCATATGCCCAAGCGCGGCGAAACGACCATCATCGATCGCTTTCAATTCAATGTGCAGCGTGCTGACTCGCGCCGGATTCATCTGTTCCAGATGACCGTGTTGCCCGAGGCCCCGGAGTAGGCTCGGGCCGCCGGTGATGGCACTAGCGTACGGGCCGGCGCTGATGCCCGGCCCGGTTCGGCCATGACGACGCGATTCGCGCCGATGCGGCGTCTGTTCGCCGACCTGCTGGTGCCGGGTGCGCTCGGCGCTCTGGTCACGCTCGGCTTCGCGCCTTGGAATATCTATCCCGCCACCATCGCCGCGCTGATCGGCGTGCTGGCGCTCTGGCGCTCGGTGGGGCCCGGGCGTGCGGCCTGGCGCGGCTTCGTATTCGGTGCCGCGCATTTCGGCACCGGGCTTTACTGGGTCTATGTCGCCGTTCACGACCATGCCGGTGCCCATGTCGTGCTGGCCGGCCTGGCCACAGGGGCGCTGGTGGTTTATCTCGCCTGTTTTCCGGCGCTGACCGGGGCGATCGCGGGAGCCACGAATCGGTTCGCGCCGACGCTCTGGGCGCTCGTCGTGGTCCCCGGAGCCTGGTGTCTGGCCGAGCTGCTGCGTGGCTGGGCGTTCACCGGGTTCCCCTGGTTGTCGCTGGGCTATGTCACGATCGCAGCGCCACTCAACGGGCTGGCGCCGCTGGTCGGCGTGCACGGGCTGAGCCTGGCGCTCATGATGGCGGCCGGTACGCTCTGGCTGTTGTATGCCGGAACGCTATGGGCACGGCTCGTCGCGCTGGTCCTGATCGCGCTTTTGCCGCTGCTGGTCTGGTCGGTGCCGTCGCCGGCTCACTGGACCCGACCGCTGCACAAGACGTTGCAGGTGGCGGTACTCCAGGGCGATATCGCGCCGGCGAACCAGTGGCGCCCGGCGCTGTTTGCGCCCACGCTACGCCGATACCGCGACATGACGCAGCGCACCGACGCCGCGCTGGTGGTCTGGCCGGAGCTGGCAATGCCGGTCTCGGCCACGCGGGTCGACGGTGATCTGGCGCCATTGAACGCCGAAGCGACACGGCGCGGCCAGACGGTATTAGCCGGCTTGTTCTGGCCCACGCGCGATCATCGTCATCTATATAACAGCGTACTGGCGCTGGGTGCGGATCGCGGGCGCTACGACAAGCGCCATCTCGTGCCGTTCGGCGAAATCGTGCCGGGGCCGTCCTGGTTGGAACGCCTGATCGGCGGGGACGACGGCCATGCGGTTGCCGGCGCGTCGGCGCAGCCGTTGATTCATGCGCAGGGGACGGCGCTTGGCGTCTCCATCGGCTTCGAGGACGTGTTCGGCGACGAGGTCCGCCGCGATCTGCCGGCGGCGCAATTGCTGGTCAACATCACTAACGACGGCTGGTTCGCCGGCACGACCGCGCTTGCCCAGCATCTGGAAATCGCCCGCATGCGCGCGCTGGAGAGCGGTCGGCCGCTGGTACGGGCGGCGAATGCGGGCATCAGCGCGATGATCGGCTTCGATGGCCGACTGCTGCATGTCGCGCCGGCCGGCCAGCGCGCCCGTCTGCTCGGCGCGCTGGTGCCACGCGCCGGCGCGACACCGTATGTCGCTTATGGCAACCGGCCGCTGTGGTGGGCAAGTGCGGCCGTCGTGCTGCTGGCACTGCTCGGCAGCGGGGCCCTGGCTTGGCAAACACGGCGTCAGCGCCGGCGCGATGATCGTCGTCGAACGCTGCGCGAACGCATCTGAGCGCGTGCCGATAATATCGGCGGGGCGGACAGTCGCCGGCCAAGACATTACACTTGCGCTGCCTTGCAACCGACTCATGTAGGACCGATGGACCGCAGCTACCGTTTCGCCGACATCGAAGCCGACGTCCAGCAGCGCTGGGCCGAGGCCGACGCTTTTCGCGTGGCCCGCGACGACCGCGAGAAGTTCTATTGTCTTTCGATGTTCCCGTATCCCAGCGGCAAGCTGCATATGGGGCACGTGCGCAATTACACCATCGGTGACGTCATCTCGCGCTACAAGCGCATGTGCGGCCTCAACGTGCTGCAGCCGATGGGCTGGGATGCGTTCGGTCTGCCGGCCGAGAACGCGGCGATCAAGAACGGCGTGCCGCCGGCGAAATGGACGCGCGAGAACATCGCCGCCATGCGCGATCAGCTCAAGCAACTCGGCTTCGCCTACGACTGGTCGCGCGAGATCGCAACCTGCGACCCGTCCTACTATCGCTGGGAACAGTGGCTGTTCACGAAGCTGTTCGAGAAAGGGCTGGTCTATCGCAAGGAATCGGTCGTCAACTGGGACCCGGTCGATCAGACCGTGCTCGCCAACGAGCAGGTCGTCGACGGGCGCGGCTGGCGCTCGGGCGCGATCGTCGAGCAGCGCGCGATCCCGCAGTGGTTCGCCCGCATCACCGATTACGCCGACGAGCTGCTGGACGATCTGGACAAGCTCGACGGCTGGCCGGACGCGGTCAAGACCATGCAGGCCAACTGGATCGGGCGGTCGACCGGCCTGGAAATCGATTTTGCCGTGGCCGGTCACGATGCACCGCTGACCGTCTACACCACGCGCCCGGATACGCTGCACGGCGCAACCTACATGGCGCTGGCGGCCGATCATCCGCTGGTCGCCGCGGCGGCCGACGCCGATTCCGCACTGGCGGCGTTCGTCGAGGAATGCCGGGCCGGCGGCACCGCCGAATCCGAACTCACCACGCGCGAGAAAAAAGGCTATCGCCTGCCGGTCGACGCGATTCATCCGTTGTCCGGCGATAAGCTGCCGGTGTTCGCGGCCAACTTCGTGTTGATGGGCTACGGCACCGGTGCCGTGATGAGCGTGCCGGCGCACGACCAGCGCGATTGGGAGTTCGCCAAGGCCTATGATCTGCCGATCGTCTCGGTCATCGCCGACGATAATGGCGTGCCCGGTGACGTGAGCGAAGCCGCGTTCGTTGCCAAGGGGCCGCTGGTCAACTCGGGCGAAGACGACGGCAAGGATTTCGACACGGCCTTCAACGACATCGCCGACCGACTGGAAGCCCGCGGCGTGGCGCGCCGCAAGACCCAGTATCGGCTGCGCGACTGGGGCCTGTCGCGTCAGCGCTACTGGGGCGCGCCAATCCCCATCATCCACTGCGACGAGTGCGGCGCGGTGCCGGTGCCGGAAGCAGACCTGCCCGTGGTGCTGCCGGAAGACGTCACGCCCGAAGGCGCCGGCTCGCCGCTGCCGGACATGCCGGAATTCGTGAACTGCAGTTGCCCGAAATGCGGCAAGGACGCGAAGCGCGAGACCGATACCTTCGATACCTTCATGGAATCGTCCTGGTATTTCGCGCGTTTCACCTGCCCGGACGCCGACGCCATGATCGACGACCGTGCGCACTACTGGATGCCGGTCGATCAGTACATCGGTGGCATCGAGCACGCGATCCTGCATTTGTTGTATGCCCGCTTCTTCCAGAAGCTGATGCGCGATGTCGGACTGGCCCAGGCCGACGAGCCGTTCAAGGCGCTGCTCACCCAGGGCATGGTGCTCAAGGACGGCGCCAAGATGTCCAAGTCCAAGGGCAACACGGTCGACCCACAGGCGCTGATCGAAACCTATGGCGCCGACACGGTGCGCCTGTTCTCCATGTTCGCCGCGCCGCCGGACCAGTCGCTGGAGTGGTCGGATGCCGGCGTGGAAGGCGCGCATCGCTTCCTGCATCGGCTGTGGCGGCTGGTGGCCACCCACGTCGAGGCCGGCATCGTGGCGCCGGCGGCCACCGCCGAGGGCGAGGCCGCCGAGCTGCGGCGCAAGCTGCACGAAACCATCGCCAAGGTCGGTGACGACGTCGGCCGGCGCTATACCTTCAACACGGCGATTGCCGCGATCATGGAGCTGGTCAACGCGCTGGGCCGGATCGACGATACGCCGTCGGCCGAATGGCAGGCGGTACGCCAGGAAGCGCTCGAAGCGATCGTGCGCATGCTGGCGCCGATTACGCCGCATGTTGGCGATCAGCTGTGGCGCGCTCTGGGCCGCGAGGGCCTGCTGCTCGACGCCGAATGGCCGGTCGCCGACGAGGCCGCGCTGGTGCGCGATACGCTCACGCTGGTGGTACAGGTCAACGGCAAGGTGCGTGCGCGCATCGATGTGCCGGCCGACGCCGATCGCGATACAGTGGCGCAGACCGCGCTGGCCGAGCCCAACGTGGTGCGTCATATCGAGGGCAAGGACCTCAAGAAGACCATTGTCGTGCCGGGCAAGCTGGTCAATCTGGTGGTCTGAACACCCGGACAGGGACAACACATGACCGGTCACGCTTCGTTTTCCGCCGCCGCCGCCGCGCGTCACGCCGTGTGGGTCCTCGCCGTGCTGGCGCTGTGCGCGTTGGCCGGCTGCGGTTTCCACCTGCAGGGCGCTTCGCCGTTGCCGAAAGGCATTTCGTCGATGTACGTGTCGTATCACGACAACTACCGCGTCGGCGATCCGCCGGTGGTGGCCGCGCTCAAGCAGCGTCTGCGGCGTCAGCATCTGCTGGGCGATGCGGATGCGCCGGCGCAGCTCGACATCGTCAATGTCGAGAACAGCCAGCGCGTGGTCTCGGTGAGCCCCGTCGATGGCAATGCCGCCGAATATGCGGTCACCACCCAGGTCGTGTTCAATTACAGTGTCAATGGGGCCGAGCAGCTCTCGGGTGCGACGCTGTCGACGACGCGTAATTACAGCGTGTCGGCCAACCAGCGTCTGTCCTCCGAGGGCGAGCGCGACGAGCTACTCAAGGGTATGCAACAGGATCTGGCCAACCTGATTCTGGAACGTATCGCCCAGGCCAACCAGAAACTCGACACTTCGAGCCAGGCTGGAGGCTAGAGCCATGACGGATCGCGCGGCTTTGACGGACAGTCCGGTATCGCCGGCCGAGGCTGCGGCGCTCATCCGCGGGCGTCGCACGATCGATCGCTTCAAAACGGACGAGGTGCCGGATATGGCACTCGTGCACGAAGCGATCGAGCTGGCGCGCTGGGCGCCCAACCATCACACCACCGAACCCTGGCGCTTCTGTCTCATCGGCGAGCGCACGAAGGCCGGCATCATCGAACTCAATACGCGCTTGCTGACGGCGAGCAAAGGTGCGCAAGTGGCCGAGGCCAAGCGCGAGCGCTGGCAGAGCATGCCCGGCTGGCTGGCCGTCACTTGTACCCCGAACGACGACCCGATCACCGCACGCGAGGACTACGCCGCCTGCGCCTGTGCGATCGAGAATCTCATGCTGTATCTGCATAGCGCCGGGGTCGGCACCAAGTGGGCGAGCGGGGCGGTGACGCGCGAGCCCGAGTTCCTGGAACTGCTGGATGCCGGGCCGGGGGAATACTGCGTCGGCCTGATCTGGTATGGTTACGCCCAGCGGCGTCCGAGGTCCCAGCGCCAGGCGGTCGAGAACATCGTCCGCACGCTGGACTGACGCTCGAATCCGGCAATTCGAATTCTGTTCCAACAGGGCATTGCAAAACCCCTGCGACGGATATAGAATTGCGCGCTTTCGCAGCCCGGGTCGCTGCCTCCCGCTACGGCTTACGAGTATTGCAATGAAGACGTTTTCCGCGAAGAAAGACGAGGTGCCCGGCGACTGGTACGTCGTGGATGCGACCGACAAGACGCTCGGTCGACTGGCCTCCGAGATCGCTTTTCGCCTGCGCGGCAAGCACAAGCCCGAATATACGCCGCATATGGATGTCGGCGATCACATCGTGGTGATCAACGCCTCGAATGTGAAGACGACGGGCAAGAAAGCCGAGCAGAAGAAGTACTATCGGTTCACCGGCTACGTCGGTAACCTGAAGGAAATCACGCTCGAGAAGCAGATGGAAACGCATCCGGAGCGCGTCATCGAGCATGCGGTCAAGGGCATGCTGCCGAAGGGCCCGCTGGGTCGCCAGATGTTTCGCAAACTGCGCGTTTACCCGAGCGCCGATCATCCGCATACCGCTCAACAGCCTCAGACGCTGGAGATTTAAAGCATGGCTACCGAACAGTCGTACGGCACCGGCCGTCGCAAGACCGCTTCCGCCCGCGTGTTCATCAAGCCGGGCTCCGGCCAGATCACGGTCAACAAGAAGACGCTGGACGAGTACTTCGGTCGTCCCACATCGCGCATGATCGTGCGTCAGGCGTTGGAAGCCACCGAGTCGGTTGATCGTTTCGATATCACCGTCACCGTTAACGGTGGTGGCCCGAACGGCCAAGCCGGCGCCATCCGCCACGGTCTGGCGCGTGCGCTGGTCGATTATGATGAAGGCATGCGTCCCGCTCTGCGCGCCGCCGGTTATTTGACCCGCGATGCCCGTAAAGTGGAACGGAAAAAGGTCGGCCTGCACAAGGCCCGCAAGTCGCCGCAGTACTCCAAGCGCTAAAGCGACTTGTCGATGGACGGGTCTGGTCCTGCCCGTCCATCAACTCAGGTTACTGGGGATTCGTCTAATGGTAGGACTACGGACTCTGACTCCGTCAGTGGGGGTTCGAATCCCTCATCCCCAGCCAAACAAAAGCCCGCCTCGCGCGGGCTTTTTTTTGGCTGGCGTTGCGGTCCTGATGAGAAGCCCTCGGTTCGACGAGCGCGCGCAGCGCGTGAGGACAGTCGAGCGTGCTCGACTGGGCCCGAAGGGCCGAGCGGCGAAGCCGCGAGCAATCCCTCATCCCCAGCCAAACAAAAGCCCGCCTCGCGCGGGCTTTTTTGGTTCATCGCGGATTAGCGGGGCCATGAGTCCCGGGGCGTCAGGCATGGGTAGACACGACTAAGTCATGCACCGGGTCAGCATCGCCGACCAAGGACTCGGAAACCCCTTCGCGTTTTCGCCAACCCTTGGTTTCGCGCTGCAGCGCGAGTCACGTCTCTTGCTTGCTCGGCAGATGTAACCAAGAGAAGAGCACGCGGCACGGCGCCGGCTTCGCCGGTTCACGGCGAGGCGTACTGCCGGCGGGATGCGCCCACCTAGTCGATGACGATGGTCGGGCGGGGCAGCCGCAGGTAACCCGTCTTTGAGCCAAACAAGAGCCTGATGATTGGCGGGCCGTCGACGACGAGCCCGGTTAAGCCATGAAAAGCACGCCCGAGAGGTCGTCGTGCTGTCTGTCGAAATTTATCGTGTGCCCGAGGTGAGCCTCGCGGCTCGGAACCGGGCCCCGCGACCATATGCTGCGATCGCGTTGCTTTCGAACGCCATTGTGGCCGTCGCCAACCTGCCGATCGCCGGCCGGATCATGAGTATTCGGGGGCATGCCGAATGTCGTGGAGGGTTCTGAAGAATGCAGCCCCCGTGCGCTTTTGTGCTGGGAGGAGCCAAGCGAGCGACCTGTCGGGCTTTGTCTGCGGGCACTGAAGTAATCGGGCAGGCGAGTGCCCACTACGTTAAATTACGAGGTCCGGATATGAAAAATGAGCCAGAAACGCGATCCCGCGATGTATTGCCAGTATAAAGCCGGTTTTATCGTGGAGATTTCCGTCTGGGTCGCCGCGTTACTTTGACCGAGCCAGCGATTCGTGGGCTCGGTCAAAGCAGCGAAAATTGGTGGCGCCCGGCGAAGGTCGCAAATCCTGCGCGCAGTAACGGAAGGCGGGTTGGGAGTGCCTCTGGTTTCCCGCAGGCTCAGC
This sequence comes from Salinisphaera hydrothermalis C41B8, assembly GCF_000732535.1. Taxonomy (GTDB): domain Bacteria; phylum Pseudomonadota; class Gammaproteobacteria; order Nevskiales; family Salinisphaeraceae; genus Salinisphaera; species Salinisphaera hydrothermalis. Next base: position 30,676 of record NZ_APNK01000004.1, on the reverse strand, counting down.
GTGTCTCAAGCACCGAGGTCACTGTATCACCAGAGATTGCTGTGTCATTCAGTAGAAGTACCGAATTTATGCAGATTTCGGCTCGATTTTGATAATTTGCGCGTGATTCGTGGTCGCGTTGTATCGATGATCAACGCGCATAGTGAATCAGATCGTGGGCGCGTGCCGGGTGTGAGCCCGGATTGTGATAGCGATGCGTGCGATCGGCGGCGAATTGGAGCACGTCGCCTGCGGTAAGCTCATGTATCTGTCCGCCGACCTCGATGGTGAGTTCGCCCTCGAGCATCACAACGTGTTCGACCGTGCCGGCGGCGTGCGGGCTCGATGCGCTGGATGAGCCCGGCGCGAATTCGACCGCGAACATCTCGAAGCCGAGCGCAGCATCGTAGGGCCATAACGTCTCTGTGCGCATCCCGGCGCTGTCGGCGTGCCCGCCATCGGCCGCGGCGTAATGAATCCGATCGGCGCCGCCTTCGCTCGCCGCGGATAGAAAATAGGATAGCGAGACGTCGAGACCGGTCGCGATCTTCCAGAGCGTCGCGATGGTCGGGCTCGACTCGCCGCGTTCGACCTGCCCGAGCATGGCCTTGCTGATACCGGTGCGCTGGGCGCAGGCGTCGAGGCTCAGCTCCGCGTGGCGGCGCAGCTGTCGAAGCCGATCGCCGATTGATGGCTCGGCAGACGAATTGGCACGCATGAAGCGACCTTTGTTTGCTCTGGCCGCATGATACTAAGTCACGCGCCGGAGGTGGATTCGACGAGCGTTGTGCGTTATAACGCACAAAATCTCGAGCCAACGACTCCGCATGCGCCCGCGTTTCTCATTAACGGATGTTCTCCCGCCAACCGTTGCCGGTTTTGTCGCCGTCCTGGTCGGTTATACCGGCGCGGCGATCATTGTAGTCAAAGCCTTCGAAGCGGCGGGCGCTTCGCCCAGCGTCGTCGGCAGCTGGATGACCGTGCTCGGATGGAGCATGGCGGCCAGCACGCTCGCGCTATCTCTGACGTATCGGCAACCGATTCTCACAGCATGGTCGACGCCGGGCGCGGCGCTTCTTGTGGTGGGACTGCATGGTCATTCGCTCGGCGAAGCCGTCACCGCGTTCATGCTCTGCGGCGTACTGACGCTGATCTGCGGTTTGACCGGCGCGTTCGCTCGTTTGATGGCGCATGTTCCGCGTTCGCTGGCCTCCGCTATGCTGGCCGGGGTGTTGCTGGAATTCGGGCTCGACGCCTTCACGACCGGTCAGCACGACGGGTGGATCATGGCAGCGGCGCTGACGGCCTGGTTGCTGGGCCGTCGCCTGATCCCTCGCTATGCGATGCTCGGGATGCTCGTCGCCGGCGCCATGGCCGCTTTTTTCGACGGACAACTCGGTGCGGTCGGCTTTCATGGCGTCATGGCAACGCCGAAAGCCGTAGCGCCCGTATTCTCGGTTTCAGCGCTGCTTGGCATCGGGGTGCCGTTGTTCGTGGTCACCATGGCGTCTCAGAACGCGCCCGGGGTGGCCATGCTGGAAAACGCCGGCTATCGCCCGCCGGTTTCCATGGCGCTGGTGGTCACGGGCGCCATGACACTATTGCTCGCGCCCGTCGGCGGTTTCGTGATTTGTCTGGCCGCGATCACCGCCGGTATCTGCCTGACCGACGAAGCACACGAGGATCCGGAACGACGCTATCTGGCCACGGTTTTTGCAAGCCTGGCCTATACCGTCGCCGGCGTGTTCGGCGGATCGATCGTGACCGGGCTGCAGGCTTTGCCCGATGCCTTGATCGCCATGCTCGCCGGCCTGGCGCTGCTGCCGGCCATTGCGAGCTCGCTCGCGTCGGCGATGAATACGGCAGATGAACGCGATGCGGCGACCCTGACATTTCTCGTCACCGGGTCCGGCTTGCATATCGCTGGTATCGGCGCGCCGTTTTGGGGCCTGGTGGTGGGCGCGCTGGCCTTGTGGATCTGGCGGTCGCCTCGGCGCTCGGGTGCGGTCGGGCGCTCGGCTTTACGCCGGATGCAGCGCAGAGCCAAGAGCGTCTGATATCGCGGCCGACATCGGGCCCTGCCGCGGGCGCGTGGAATCAGGGCAGAGCAAAGCCATGAGCCGCGGGCACCGTATTGGGTGCCCGCGGCCCGCGCCGACTTATTGACCGCCGAACAAAAGCGGCACGAGCAGGCTCGCGAGCAGCAGGATCAGTGCGCCGCCCAGGCGCGAGGAAATCTGCGCAAACGGCATGAGCTGCATCCGATTGGCGGCCGACAGCACGGCCACGTCGCCGGTGCCGCCCATGTTGGCCATGCACAGCCCGGCAGTGATGGCCGACTCGATCGGGTAGAAGCCCATGAACTTGCCGACTACGCCCGCGCCGACCGCGGCCCCGGCGACTACCGCGAGTACGATCAGCACATAGGTGATCGAGATCGCATCGATGACCTGACCGAGATCGGTGTAGGCGATGCCGATGCCGAACAGAAGGGCGAACGTCCAGTTGCGCGCCACGAACTGGAACCATTGCGCGGCGGCGTCGTTGATCCGACCCGGCATGAGGCCACTGATCTTGACCGCTGCGACCAGGATGATCATCAGCGCGTACGGATGCAGGGGAACCACGGCGCCGAGGATCTGGCCGGCCACATAAAACGACAGGGCGGCGACAAGGCCAATGCCCAGCAATTCCAGCGTCGGCTTGGATTGGTTTTCGGTGATTTCGACCCCGGGCATCATCTGCCCGCCGCCGGTCAGCGACGGGAAGCGTTTGCCGACGCCATCCAGCAGGCCGGCGATGATGATCGCGAAGACGTTGCCGAGCGCCAGGGCCGGTACGAGAATCGAGATGTAGTAGCTCGCCGGCTGACCGAGGAGTTGTTGGTAGATCTGGCTCATCGGCACCGCGCCGGCGCCCATGCCGCCGCCCATGATCGGCAGGGTGATCACCACGATCGCATCCTGCGCCGAAAACCCGAGGCACCAGCCCACGATGACCGCGAACAGGGCGGCAAAAGCCACCGCACTGATCAGCGGCAACGCAAAGCGCGCGCCAACCTTCACCAGAATATGCGAATCCATGCCGAGGATGCTGCCGGTGATCAGCGCCGCGATATAGAAATTGAGAAAGCCGCCGCTTTTCATGAACGTCGTCACGTTAGCTGCTACATCGGCAGGCAGCCAATGTAGATACACCAGCGTCGCGGCTGAGAAGATCGCCAGAATCGCGCCGCCGCCGAGATAAGTGCGTACGATCGGCAACCGGTCGCCGATATGCCCAAAAAGCTCGCCGAACAGCATGATCACGATGAAGGCGCCAATCATGCTCTTGGGGAGCGTATCGGTCGCGATGGCCAGGAGCATGATGGCGAAGAACAGTCCGAAGATCGGCAGGCCGAGTCCGAAGATTCGGGTTTCGGACAGATTCTCGATGAACCGTGGCACGGCGGGCGCCGACGTTGACGATGTGGTGTCGCTCATTGTTATCTCCTCGTTTATGGTTGTGTCGCGCCGGCGCCGCGATGTGGCTGCTGACCGGCCGTGACGTCAGCCTATGAGAAGACCGGCGCGGGGGAAGGGTTTCGCAAGTTGAGCAATCGTTTTGAAACTTTAAAAAGTGAACCGGTCACGGCGGACGCAAGAACGAGCCGGTGGAAATGACACCTTCGTCGCACGGTGCGGCGAGGCCGGGGACGACGCGCCGGCGCGGAATCAGCCTGGGGGCGCTGACCGCGTGTCTGGCTTTTGCGATGATCCTGTCGTCGCTGCTGCTGGCCTGGTTTCTCTTCAGCAGCCAGCTGTCGCAGACGGTCGACCGGGTACAGGGCGAGCGGGTCGAGAATATCGCCATGACCGTGGCGAGCCTGCCCCTGGTGGTAAACGCCTTGTCCGGCCCGCACGGTTACGATCCGGCGGCGCCGATCCAGCAGCATCTCGACGGCCTGCGCCAACGGCTCGGCGTGGATTTCATCGTGGTCATGGACCGTCGGGCGCGGCGGCTCACGCATCCGAACCCGTCACGCATTGGGCACCATTTCCGCGGCGGCGACGAAGGCCCGGCATTGGCGGGGCAGCATTATGTGTCGGTGGCGAAAGGAACGCTCGGCCAGAGCGTGCGTGGGTTCGCGCCGGTGAAAAATACGGCAGGCGACGTCATTGGGGCGGTATCGGTCGGCGTGACGCAATCGCGCCTGGCGCCGCTGCGAGGGGATTCCCGGCTGCGGCTGCTGGCCTGGCTCGGACTGGTGTTGTTGCTCGGCGGCGGTGGGGCGGCGTGGCTAGCAGCCACGATCAAGCGACGGCTCATGGGCATGGAGCCGGACGACATCGCCCATCTGGTGGCCGAGCATCGCGCAGTGCTCGATGCCATGCACGAGGGCGTGATCGTGCGCGACGCCGCGCATCGCGTGCGTCTTGTTAACCCGGCGGCGCGGCACCTGCTGGAAGCGGCCGGTGCGCACGCCCCGGATGTCGGCGCCCGCATGGCCGATCCGCGTCGCGATGCCGGCCGCGGCCGCCAGGATGTGGATCTCGATCTGGAAATTGGCGGGCGGCGATTCCTGGGGACGGTCCGGCCGATGGGGGCGACGTCGCCGGCCGCCGGTACGGTCATCACCTTCCGTGACAGCCGCGAACTTCAGCGCCTCGGCGAGGAACTGACCGGCGTGCGCCGCTATGCCCAGGCGCTACGGGCCACCACGCACGACTTCAAGAACAAGCTGCATGTCATTCTCGGTTTGACCCAGAACGGCGATATTCCGACGCTGTCGACCTATGTGCGCGAACTCGTGGATCTACGCGAGGCGGCGACCGAATCGCTGGTCGAGCGCGTCGCCGAACCGATTCTCGCCGGTTTTCTGATCGACAAGCAGAACGAAGCCCGCGAGCAGGCCATCGAGCTGCGCATCGAGGCCGAGACGGTCATCCCGCCGGCCGCGGGCAATTACGACGTGCACGGGCTCGTCAGCGTTCTGGGCAACGTGCTCGATAACGCCTTCGAGGCCACCGCCGACTATGACCGCCCCGTGGTGGCGCTGACGCTCGCGCTCGAGGCCGATACGCTCGCGATCGCGGTGCAGGACAACGGCCACGGCATGACCGCCGAGTGGCTGGAACGCGTGCGCGAGGCCGGCATCTCCTCCAAGGGCGAGCAGCGCGGGCTCGGGCTGCATCTGGTCGAGACGCGGCTGGCCGAGGCGGGCGGTACGCTGGCCATCTATTCCGAGCCGGAGCGCGGCACGCTGGTTGAAATCACCTGCAGCTACAGGACGGCGCCATGAATGTGCTGATCGTCGAAGATGACCCGATGGTCGGCCAGCTCAACGCGGCCTATCTGGCGCGGGTCGCCGGCATGCATCTGATCAGCCGCTGCAGCGACGTGGTGAGCGCGCTCGCCGTGCTCGAGCGCGAAGCCATCGATCTGGTGCTGCTGGACGTCTATCTCGGCCGGCGCAGCGGGCTGGAAATCGCCGAATGGCTGTATGCGCATCGGCCGGAGGTGGATATCGTGCTGATCACGGCCGCCGGCGAGCCTGAGACCGTGCGTGCGGCCCGCCGGTTGGGCGTGACCGACTATCTGATCAAGCCGTTCACATTCGAGCGTTTCGCGGATGCCATCGATGCCGCGCGCCGGCGTCGTCATGCGCTGGCCGATCTGGCGGGCCCGGTCGATCAGCGCGCGCTCGATGCTCTGTTCCGCACGCGCTCGCGTCCGAGCCTGCGGTCCGACGAGCTGCCCAAGGGGCTGACTGCGCGCACGCTCGCGCAGGTGGCGTCGGCGCTGCTGGCGGCGCCCGACGAAACCTTTGCCACGGAAACGGTCACCGAGCGTACCGGGATGTCCCGGGTTTCGGTGCGCAAGTATCTGCGGTATCTCGTGTCTTGCGACATCCTTGACGAGACCTTTGCCTATGGTCAGATCGGCCGGCCGGCGTTCGCGTATCGATGTCTGGATCGGCGTGCACTGGAACGCCTGGCCGGAATCGGCGACGATTGATTGCATCCCGCGACTATGAAGCCCCGTATGTCGATAGGCGCCGCCTTGTGTGCGACTCCTTTGTTTTATTTTTCTCTGTTGTCGACCGGATCCCGTCTTGATTGAGTTCTCCTCGGTGACCAAACGTTTTCCCGATGGCACGGTCGCGGTCGATGCGCTTGACCTGACTCTGGCGACGGGCGAGCTGACCGTGCTGGTCGGCCCGTCGGGCTGCGGCAAGACCACGTCGCTGCGCATGATCAACCGCCTCGACGAAGCCAGCGCCGGCACCATCGCCATCGACGGCGTGGACATCCGTCAGCATCCGGTGACCGAGCTGCGGCGCGGCATCGGCTATGTCATGCAGCACTCCGGCCTGTTCCCGCATCGCACCATCGGCGACAACATCGCCACGGTGCCGCGTCTGCTCGGTTGGGACAAAAAACGCGTGGCCGCCCGGGTGGACGAGCTGATCGAGACGGTCGGGCTGGAACGCGACATGGCCAAGCGCTATCCGCATCAGCTGTCCGGCGGCCAGCAACAGCGTGTGGGCGTGGCTCGTGCGCTCGCGGCCGATCCGCCGATCATGCTTATGGACGAGCCGTTCGCCGCGGTCGACCCGATCGTGCGCAAGCGCCTGCAGGACGAGTTCCTCGCGCTGCAGGCACGTCTCGGCAAGACCATTGTGTTCGTCACTCACGACATCGACGAAGCGATTCGTCTCGGCGACCGGATTGCCGTGTTCGGCGAAGGCGGGCGGCTCGCCCAGTTCGCCACGCCGAACGAATTGCTGGCCGCGCCCAAGAGCGATTTCGTGGTCGATTTTCTCGGCGCGGAGCCCCAGTTGAAGCGACTGTCGCTGTTGCCGGTGAGCGCCGCGGCCACGATCGAGGCGCCGCTGATCGCGACGGGCGCGACCGCTGCCGAGGCCACATCCGCCGCCGATACGGCCGCTACCGACTGGGTGCTGGTCGTCGACGGCGAGCGCCGGATTCTGGGCTGGCATCGCGTCGCCGACTACGCGGCCGATACGGCGCGCGCGCCGGAATCCTTCGATGCCGTGGTCGGCGCCGGCGATACGCTGCGCGCCGCGCTCGGCGCGCTCGTGATCTCGCCGCTGGGCGTGGTGGCGCGTGTCGATGCCGACGGCCGTTTTGGCGGCCTGCTGGCCCAGTCCAGCCTGCATCGGGCGCTGTCTTGATTCGCTGGGACTGGATCGGCCGGCATGCCGACGACATTCTCGCCCAGCTTCTGCAACACGTGGAGCTGACCGGATTCGCGCTGCTGTTCGGTTTCGCGATCGCTTTCCCGTTGGCGCTGGCGGCGATTCGCTGGCCGCGGCTTTACGGGCCGTCGCTGGCGGCCACCGGTGTGTTGTTCACGGTGCCGTCGCTGGCCTTGTTCATCCTGCTGATTCCGTTCACCGGGCTGTCGATGGCCACTTCGTTGATCGGTCTGACGATCTACACGTTGCTGATTCTGTTCCGCAATATCGTGGAAGGGCTGCGCGGCGTGCCGTTCGAGGTGCGCGAGGCCTCGCGCGCGCTGGGTTATTCCAAATCGCGTCAATTGCTGACGGTCGAGCTGCCGATTGCGCTGCCGGTGATCATGGCCGGGCTGCGTATCGCGGCGATCACCACCATCGGGCTGGTTACGGTCACCGCGCTGATCGGCCAGGGCGGGCTGGGGCGATTGTTCATCACCGGTTTCACCCTGCATTTCACCACGCCGCTGCTGGTGGGGTTCGTGTTGTCGATCGCGCTCGCGGTGGCCGTCGATCTGTCGTTGGCCGGGGTCCTCTGGCTGGCCACCCCGTGGAATCGGGGGCGGCGGACATGAGCGTCATGACGCGTGTTGCGCTGTTCGTGGCGCTCTGGTGGCTGGCGGCCGGCTCGGCCTATGCGCTCGGCCTGGAATCCGACGGCGCGAATACCGTGGCCCAGGTCTGGCACTGGTTCGTCGATCCGATGCATTGGCAAGGCCCGGACGGTCTGCCGCATCGCATCGGCCAGCATATCTATTACGTGGCGGTGTCGACCGCGATCGCGGCTGCCATCGCGTTGCCGGTCGGCATCGGGCTCGGCCACTACGGGCGCGGCGGGCTGCTCGCGATCAATATCGCCAATATCGGCCGCGCGATCCCGTCGTTCGGGCTGATCATCCTCATGTTTTTGCTGGTGGGTTTTGGCGTGGTGCCGGTGCTGGTCGCGCTGGTGGCCCTTGCCATCCCGCCGATGGTCACCAACAGCTATGTCGGCATGCAGTCGGTCGATCCGGCCGTGCGTCAGTCGGCGGCGGCGCTCGGGCTCACGCGCTGGCAACGGCTCTGGCAGGTGGAGTTGCCCATCGCGCTGCCGCTCATCATGGCCGGCGTGCGGACGTCGGCCGTGCAGGTGATGTCGACGGCCACGCTCGCCGCCTACGTCGGTCTCGGCGGGCTGGGGCGCTATCTGATCGACGGCCTGGCCCAGCAGCAGCTGGCGCAGGTGGTCGGCGGCGCCATCGTGGTCGCGATCCTGGCGGTGTGCACCGAGATCGGGCTGGCCGGCGTCCAGAAACTGGTGCAATCCCCCGGGCTCGCCCGCTGACGCCCCGGACAGACCGTCCGGGCAGTTTCTGTCATCATCATTTCATCGAGTTCAATCGGACGAACGGATAACAACGCATGCGCAAATTTTCTCTTCTCGTTGCCGCCGCCGTACTGGCGGGTGCGATCGCCGCGCCGGCCCTGGCCGCCGACGGCAAGCCGGTCGTGGTCGGCTCGACCAACTTCACCGAGCAGCTGATCCTCGCCAACATTTACGCCGACGTGCTGGAAGCACGCGGCGTCGACGTGAAGAAACGCCTGAATCTCGGCTCACGCGAAGTCGTGTTTCCGGCACTGAAAGCCGGGGAACTGGACGTGCTGCCGGAATATTCCGGCGCCTTGCTCGGCTTTCTGACCAACGGCAAATCCAAGGCCCATACGCAACAGGCCGTGCTCAAGGAACTGCGTCAGAAATTGCCGAAAGGGCTGGTCGCGCTCAAGGCCTCCTCGGCACAGGACAAGGACGGCATCGTGGTCACCGCCGCGACGGCCAAGAAATACCATCTCAAGACCATCGCCGATCTCAAGCCGGTGGCCGGCAAACTGACCCTTGGCGGCCCGCCGGAAACCAAGACGCGCTATGTCGGCGTACCCGGGCTGAAACAGGTCTACGGCGTGCAGTTCAAGAACTTCCGCTCGCTCGACGCCGGCGGCCCGCTCACCCAGAGCGCGCTGGCGAGCGGTGCGATCGATGCGGCGCGCATGTTTACCACCCAGGGCGTGATTCCCGATCGCGGCTGGGTGCTGCTCAAGGACAACAAGAACCTCGTGCCGGCGCAGAACATTCTGCCGGTCGCGCGCAAGGCGATTCTGACGCCGAAGATCCGCAAGGCGCTGGACGCCATCTCCGCCCAGCTTACGACCGAAGACCTCCAGCGCATGAACCAGCGCGTGAGCGTCAAGCACGACGACCCGGAAGCGGTCGCCGAGGACTGGGTCAAGCAGCACCACCTCGGCAAGTAGCAGGCCCAAGTAATGGCGGCGGCCGATAAGGCCGCCGCGGCGTTTAACGCTTGTCGGCTTCGCCCCAACCGCCACCGCCCGGCGTACGAACGGAGATGACATCGCCAGGCTCGAGCTGTCGGCTGGCCTTCGCGGGCAGCAATTCGTCGTTGAGACGATTCTCGCCGGGCTGGCCGTTACCGCCGCCGTTACGGCCGGCTGGGCCATGGCGGCGGCGATCGCTGATCAGCGACAGCGTGGCCGGGGCGAGGACTTCGATATCGCGATAGAAGCCGTCGCCGCCACGGTGCTGGCCGGCGCCGCCGGTGTCGTAAGCCAGTTCGTAGCGCGCCACGCGCATCGGGTATTCCAGCTCGAAGGCTTCGACCGGCGTGTTGAGCGTGTTGGTCATGCCGACGTGGCGGCCGGAGGCGCCGGGGCCGGCGCGCGAGGCACCCTGACCGCCACCCAGCGTTTCGTAGTAGCTCCAGTCGGCGCCGCCGATAATGAGGTTGTTCATCGTGCCCTGACCCTGTGCGGGCACCTCGGTGGCCTGGCCGAGCGCGAGCAGGACGGTATCGGTCAGGCGCTGGCTGGTTTCGACGTTGCCGGCGACCACGGCCGACGGGCGCCGGGCGTTGACGAACGAGCCTTCCGGCGCATGCAGCGAGACTGGCGCGTAGGCGCCGGCATTACCCGGCACGTCGGCGGGTAGAAGCGTGCGCAGGGCGAAATAACAGGCCGCTCGGGTGACGGTGAGTGGGCAGTTGACGTTGCCGGCCACGGCGTCGGCGGTGCCGGTGAAGTCGACATGCAGCGCATCGCCCTCGACCGTCACCGCCACCCGGATCGGGATGTCGTCCAGGGTCACGCCGTCGCCTTCGATTTCCGACTCGGCGCGATAGACGCCGTCCGGCAGCTCGGCGATCACGTGGCGCGTCCAACGTTCGGTATAGGCCAGCACGTCCGTAAAGGCCGCGCGCAGCGTTGGTTCGCCGCGCTGCTCGGCCAGTTCGCGCAGGCGCACGCCGGCCCGATGATTGGCCGCGAGCTGGGCGCGTAGATCGCCGCGCCGGACATCCGGCGTGCGGACGTTGGCGAGCACGATCGACATGATCTCGTCATTGTCGAGGCCGGCCGCCACCAGCCGCACGGGTGGGATCACCAGCCCTTCCTGATAAATCTCGCGCGAGTCGGCCGGCATGGAGCCGGGGCGCATGCCGCCGATATCCGAATGATGCGCACGGGTGACGGCATAGGCGAGGATCTCATCGTCGTCGCCCAACGTGATCGGCGAGACCAGCGTGATGTCCGGCAGGTGATTGCCGCCCGCGAACGGGTCGTTGAGCATGAACACGTCGCCGGGTACCGGGTTCTTCTCGATCACGGCCAGCACTGAATCCTGCATCGCGCCGAGATGTACCGGGATGTGCTCGGCCTGGCAGATCATCCGGCCGTTGGCGTCGGTGAGCGCGGCCGAGCAATCGCGGCGTTCCTTGATGTTGGACGAGTAGGCCCCGCGGATGAGCACCGCGCCCATTTCCTCGGCGATGCCGGCCAGGGCGCGCGCCATGATCGACAGGGTGATGGCATCGAGAGTCGGCTGGGAATCGCTCATGCGCTGTGCTCCAGGATCAGGGTGCCGGCGGCGTCGATTTCGCCATGCCAGTTCGGCCGTACCATGCAGGTGGTTTCGGCGAATTCCACGATCGCGGGGCCGACGACACGGCTGCCGCGGCCGAGCTCTTCGCGCGCGTAGACCGGGATGTCGCGCCAGTCGCCGTCGACCAGCACCGCACGCGTGTCGGCCTCGGGTTCGTGTTCCGGCGCGGCCTCGGACAGTTCGGGTTTGTCGACCGCCACGCGCGCGGTCACACGCAGGTTGACCAGTTCGATCGGGTCGTCGCGCATGGCATAGCCGTAGCGGGTTTCGTGGGCGTCGTGGAAGCGCTCGGCCAGCGCGTCCCAGTCGTCGGCGGCGACACCCAGCTCGAAGGACTGCCCGCGATAGCGCAGATCGGCGGTGCGCTCGATGTCGGGCTGATCCAGCTCAGCGCACGCCTCGGCGATCATATCGTCGTACAGCGCTTCGGCCGTAGCCGAATTGGCCGCGTCGAGCCCGCTGAGCACCGGCCGGGTCAGATCGCGGCGTACATCGGAAACCGCCAGGCCGAGCGCGCTCAGCACGCCCGAGGCCCGCGGCACCAGGATTTTGGTCATGCCGAGCTGCTCGGCGAGCGCACAGGCATGCAGCGGCCCGGCGCCGCCGTAGGCCATGAGTGCGTTGTCGCGCGGGTCGACGCCGCGGGCGACGCTGATCACGCGCAGGGCGTTGGCCATTTCGGTGTTGGCGACATCGATGATGCCGCGAGCGGTGGCTTCCGCGTCGAGCGACAGTTCGCTGCCCAGGTGTTCGAGCGCTTCGGCAGCGCGTTCGCGCGAGATGACCACGCGCCCGCCGAGTTCGGTGCCGTTGGCGATATGGCCCATGAAAACGTTGGCGTCGGTGACGGTCGCGCGCTCGCCGCCCAGATCATAGGCCGCCGGCCCCGGCTCGGCGCCAGCCGATGCCGGTCCGACGCGCAGCGCGCCGCCGGCATCGGCCCAGGCGATCGAGCCGCCGCCGGCGCTGACGGTATGCACGTTCACCATCGGCAGCTTGATCGGCACGCCGGCCACGATGCTGTCGGTGGTGGTCGGCGCTTCGCCGTTCGCGATCGGGGCGACGTCCGTGCTGGTGCCGCCCATGTCGAAGGTGAGCATGTCGGCCTCGCCGGACAGCTGGCCCAGCCAGGCCGCGCCGACCACGCCGCCGGCCGGGCCGGACAACACGCATTTCGCCGCGTTGGCTGCCGCGCTCGCGATATCGATGACGCCGCCGGAGGATTGCATGACCGTCGGCTCGGGCAGGCCGGCGGATTCCAGATGCCGGGCTAGATTGTCGAGATAACGATTCAGCCGCGGCGAGAGATAGGCGTTCGCGGTGGTGGTGGCAAAGCGTTCGTATTCGCGGAATTCCGGCAGCACCGCCGACGAGCGCGAGATATGCAGATCGGGCAGGGCAGCGGCGACGCGCTCGGCGACCGCGATCTCGTGCTCGGGGTATTCGAACGAGAACAACAGACAGATGGCGACGGCCTCGATATCGCCGGCCGCACGGATCGCCTCGATCGCGACATCGACGCTGGCCTCGTCCAGCGGCGTAATCACGCCGTCGCGGCCGGTGCGCTCGCGCACGGTGAAGCGATGTTCGCGTGCGACCAGCGGCTCCGGCGGGCGCTGCGTGAGGTCGTACAGGGCCGGGCGGTTCTGGCGGCCGATCTCGAGGATGTCGCGAAAGCCTTCGGTGGTGATCAGCGCGATTTTCGCGCCGGCGCGTTCCAGCAGGGCATTGGTGGCCACGGTCATGCCGTGGGCCAGGGCGCTGATGGCGTCGGCGTCGAGGCCGCTGGCCTCGATCGCATCGACCACCCCTTTCGATTGATCGGCCGGCGTGGAGGGCACCTTGGCGGTGATGACGCGGCCGCCGCCGATCGCCACCAGATCGGTGAACGTGCCGCCCACATCCACGCCCAGACGAAATTCACTCATGCAGTACTCCGAGTTATCGGGGCGCCGCAGCTGGCCCCATCGACGCCGCACACGTTAGTGCGTTTCGCCAGGGGAGCGCCAGCCGGCCGGGCGTCTTGTCGCGCCGATACGGCACGTGCATTGCAAGGTTGGAGTCGATGTCTTCAGCCGGCATGCCCGTATGCGTGTGCTTCTCGTCGATCGCCATTCCGCCCGCCTGTCGACCCTGCGCGCCGTCATCGAGGACGCAGGGTTCGACGTGGCCGCCGTCGTCAGCGACCAGGACGATCTGTATGCCGCCGTCGAGCGTCTGGCGCCGGATGCCATCATCGTCGGCGCCGATTCGCCCTCGCGCGACGTGCTCGACGACGTCGCGACGCTGGGTCGCTCTTATCCCAAGCCCTTGCTCATGCTGTCCTCGCAGGACGACCGGCGACTGATGGCCGAGGCATCGGATGCCGGGATTGCGGCCTATGTCATGGAAGGGCTGTCGCCGGCGCTGGTGCGCTCGCTGGTGGATGTGGCCGTGCGCCAGTTCCAGCAGGTGCAGAACCTGCGCGCCGAACTCACCGCCGCCCGCGAGACGCTGGCCGATCGCCAGGTCATTCATCGCGCCAAATGCCTGTTGATGGAGCACGAATCGCTGAGCGAGCAGGACGCCTATCGCGCGATGCGGCGGGTGTCCATGGATCAAGCCCAGCCTATGGTCGAGATTGCGCGCCAGATCATGCAGCGGGCCGTCGATTGAGGTATTGCACCAGGACGAGGCTGCCCGAGGTCGCAGCCGTGCCGATGCACAGCCGGAGTGCATGACGCTCGTCCTGGTGGCTGCGGTGATATTCGAACGATTAGCCAATCCTCTGATTGCGCTTGAAAAATCGATTGGAAAGCCATTTGGCACGGTTTCTGCTGGTTAATCTCCGTCACGGTTCGATGCGGTCAACGGGGGCCATCGAAACATCGAGCCGGGGCTGAACGACAATTCGCTCAGGGACACCGAAGTCCGGCGGCACCGCGCAACCACCGCGCGAGTGCTGTCGGGCTTTTTTTGTGTCCGGAGCCCGACAGGATCGATAACGGATGCGGCATATAACGAGCGCTCGCGCGCTGGAAAAGACCCGGCTGACCCTCGGCTTCGTCGCGCTGGCCGACTGCGCGCCGCTGGTGGCGGCGGTCGAGCTCGGACTGTTTGCCAAGCAGGGGCTGGATGTCCGGCTCCAACGCCAGGCGTCCTGGGCCGCCATTCGCGATAACGTGGCGATCGGCCGGCTGGACGGGGCGCAGATGCTGGCGGGCCTGCCGCTGGCGGCCACGCTCGGTCACGGCACAGCGCCGGTGCCGATGCTTACCGGGCTTGCGCTGGGCGCGAACGGCAACTCGATCACGCTCGATGCGGGGCTGTCGCAGCGCATGGCCGAGCTCGATGTTGGCCGGCCCGGGAGCGCGCCGGCCAGCGCCGAGACGCTGGCCCGGGTCGTGGCGGCCGATCGTGACGCCGGCCTCGCGCCGATGACGTTCGCCATGGTTCATCCCGTGTCGTCGCATCACTATCAGTTGCGTTACTGGCTCGCCTCGGGCGGCTTGGATCCCGATCGCGATGTCCGTCTGATCGTGGTGCCGCCGGCGCGCATGCTGGCCAATCTGCGTGCGGGCCGTATCGCCGGCTACTGCGTGGGCGCGCCCTGGAGCGAGGCCGCGGTCGCCGAGGGCATCGGCCATGTGGCGATTACCGGCCACGAACTCTGGAATAACGCGCCGGAGAAAGTATTCGGCGTGGCCCGCGACTGGGCGGAAGTCTATCCCAATACGCATCGCGCCGTGCTGTGCGCGCTGCTCGAAGCCTGTATCTGGCTCGATGAGCCCAAGCATCGCGAACGCATCGCGCCGCACGTGGCCGGCGCGGGGTTTGTCGATTGCGATGCCGCGCAGCTGGCAGCGGTCTACGCCGGGCATATTCGACGCCAGCGAGAGGCCGCGATCGAGTGGCATCCCGATCATCTCGTTTTTGCCCGCCACCAGAGCAATTTTCCATGGCGCTCGCACGCGGTCTGGTTTCTGCGTCAGATGCAGCGCTGGGGTCAGCTGCATCCGGCCACGGACGTCCACGCGGTCGCCGCGGCGGTCTATCGCCCCGAGCTCTATCGCGAGGTTTGCGCCGAGCTCGAGCGTCCCGCTCCGGTTGTTGACTACAAGACCGAAGGCCGACATGGCCAGGCCTGGTCGGACGTCACGCTCGGCGCTGATATCACCCTCGGCCCGGATCGATTCTTTGACGGCGGGACGTTCGACCCGATGGTCGCCGCCCCGAGGGTACACGGCGCCGGGCCATCGCGCGCGCATATTCTGGAAGGAGGTTTGCAGTGACAACACACAAGGTCGAACAGCTGATCATCGCCACGGTCGGCTTTTTCTGGTGTTTCCTGATGTGGTTCTCGACGGCGGCGTTCTCGCCAAGCATCGCGGACCATTACGGCTTGTCGATCGCCGCGCTCGGACTGCTCGCCAGCTCGGCGCTGTGGATGGCACCGATCGGGCGCATCATCGCCGGCTGGGCTGCCGATCGCTTCGGGGCCCCGCGGACCTTCGCCGTGATTCTCGCGGTCTGCGGCGCGGTTTCGATCGCCTCGGGCTTCACCACCGATTACACGGAGCTGTTCATCGAGCGCGTGATCGTGGCTATCGCCGGCATCTCGTTCGTGGTGGGCATCCAGCACGTAGCCCAGTGGTTCGATGCCGACGAGATCGGCACCGCCGAAGGCCTGTATGCCGGTACTGGCAATGTGGGGGCCGGCGTGGGTGCGCTGCTACTGCCGCGGATCTTTGGCGTCGACTACCAGACCGCGTTCATTCTGCTCGGCGTGGTCGCGCTCGGGCTTGCGGCCTGGTATCTGATACGCGGCGAAGCCGCCCGCGACGCGGCCACCAGCGCCGGTACGGCGAAAGAGGCCGGCGACTGGCGCGGGGCCGTGTTCGTCTGGAGCCGGTATATCGCCATTGCGCTGATGCTGGCTTATGCCATGTCGTTCGGCCTGGAGATCGCGATGAACTCCTGGCTGCCGGGCTATTTCGACAAGGGCTTCCATGCCCAGATCGCCGCGCTCGGCTTTACCTCGGTCGCGGGCGTTCAGGTCGCGGCCGGCACGTTCGCCGCGGTGCAGTCGTTCATGGCCTCGCTGTTCCGGCCGTTCTCGGGCTTCATGTCCGATACTTTCCAGCGCAAGAACTGGACGCCGCTGCCGATCGTGGCCAAGACCCTGCCCTATGCGCCGCGTCTGCACTGGCTCGGTATTGCGCTGATCCTGATCGTGGTCGCGATGCTCGCGCTCACGCTCGCCGGCCTCGCCGGTTTCCTGCCGGGCTCGATCGTCGCGCTTGTCGCTCTGGGGCTGTTCATCAGCTTCGGTACCGGCGGCACATTCGCGCTCGTGCCGCTGCTGTTCCCGGAACGCCCCGGCGTGGCGGCCGGCTTCATCGGCGGCGTGTCCTGCGCCGGTGGCATCGTCTATCCGCTCATCTTCTCCGGCGGGGCCAACATCCATATGGGCTATGCCTATACCGCCATATTCCTGTTCATTCCCTTCGTGCTGTTTTTCTTCTGGGCCGCGCGCTACGAGCGCAGCCCGGCCGAGCACGGCATCGGCGAGTTCAAGCCGGTTTCGGAGTGAAGGTATGGAAAGGCATGGATCCGCAGATCCACACAGATGACGCAGAGGGCGGTTGGGCGGCCGGGCTGTTGGTTTGCCTGCGGGCGCCATCGGCTTTCCGGCTGAGCTCAAAGACACGGAGCGCGGGGGGCTGTGGGCGCCCGGCGACAACAATGACTCCTGGCTGACCGCCCATCTGTTTCATCTGCGAAATCTGCGGATAAACCAGGAAACGGGCAGCCACGATCCGGAATAACGCAAGGAGTAAGTCATGGCACAACAAGCAATCGAGAAGACCGAACGCGACGGCTGGTACAAGTACGGCGTCGGCGTATTGTTCGCTGAGATGGGCATTGCCCTTTGTGTGTGCGGCTATTCGCTGTACATGGCCTTTGCCGGCCTCGGCGGGTTTCCCGGCAAGTAGCCATGCCCGCCTACCACACGCTTCGTCGACACGCCGATCGGACCGACGCGGTGCAACCGCGGCTGGATCTGGTGGTCATCGGTAACGGTATGGCCGGACTGCGGGTGATCGAGGATCTGCTCGAACTCGCGCCGGAGCGCTACAACGTCACCGTGTTCGGCGCCGAACCCCAGGCCAGCTACAACCGGATCATGCTGTCGCCGGTGCTGGCCGGCGACAAGACGTTCGATGAGATCCAGAGTCGCGATCGCGCCTGGTATGCCCAGCACGGTATCGCCTTGTATACCGGCGAATCGGTGGTCGACATAGACCGTCGTCGGCGCATGGTCATCTCGGACAGCGGCCGGGAAGTGCCCTACGACCGGCTCGTGCTTGCCACCGGCTCCACGGCGTTCGTAATTCCGGTGCCGGGACACGATCTGGACGGTGTGATCAGTTTCCGTGCCATCGGCGATGTCGAGCGCATGGTCGAGGCGAGTGCCCGCGGCGGCCGAGCGGCCGTGATCGGCGGCGGGCTGCTGGGTCTGGAAGCGGCGTACGGGCTGCATCGGCGCGGCATGGAGGTGACCGTCGTGCATCTCCAGTCGCAATTGATGGAGCGCCAGCTCGATGCCACCGCGGCTGCGTTGTTGCAGCATTCGCTGGCCCAGCGCGGCCTGTCGTTCCGTATGGGCGCGGAAACCGCGGCGATCGTCTCCGACGGGGCGGGACGCGTGGCCGGGCTGCGTTTCAAGGACGATGACGCGTCGACGCTGGATGTCGATCTGGTGGTGATGGCCGTGGGCATCCGGCCGAACATCGAGCTGGCCCGATCGGCCGGGCTGCATTGCGACAAGGGCATTGTGGTCAACGACACCATGCAGACTTTCGACCCGCGCATTTATGCGGTCGGTGAGTGCGTCGAGCATCGCAAGGCAGTGTACGGGCTGGTGGCGCCGCTGTGGGATCAGGCGCGGGTCTGCGCCAATCATCTGGCCTGGCGCGGGCACAGTCAGTACGGCGGCTCGGTCACCGCGACCCAGCTCAAGGTCACCGGTATCGATATGTACTCGGCCGGCGATTTCGCCGAGGACGAGCACACCGAAACGCTGACTTTTTCCGACATACGCCGTGGTGTCTACAAGCGCATTGTACTGCGAGACGGTTGTATCGCCGGCGTCGTGCTGTACGGCGACACGGCCGATGGGTCCTGGTATTTCAAGCATATGCGGGCCGGCACGGATGTGTCGTGGTTTCGCGATGCGTTGATCTTCGGCCGGGCTTTCGTCGACACCGACGACCATGTCGAACCGAATCGAGAGGCGGCGTGATGACAGGGCAGACCACGCGTACCACGTGCCCGTATTGCGGCGTCGGCTGCGGCGTGGCGGCTTCGGTGGACGATGCCGGCACGGTGGCCGTTACCGGCGACGAAGGCCATCCGTCCAATCGTGGCCGTCTGTGTTCGAAGGGCACGGCCTTGGCCGATACGGTCGGGCTGGCCGATCGCCTGCTGCATCCGCGCGTCGACGGCCATCGCGCCGACTGGAACAGTGCGCTCGACCGGGTCGCCGGTGGTTTTGCCGAGATCATTGCCGAGCACGGCCCGGATGCGGTCGCCTTCTATGTCTCCGGCCAGTTGCTCACCGAGGATTACTACGTCGCCAACAAGTTGATGAAGGGCTACATCGGCTCGGCGAACATCGATACCAATTCGCGGCTGTGCATGTCCTCGGCCGTGGCCGGCCACAAGCGGGCGTTCGGCGAGGACGCCGTGCCCGGCTGTTACGACGATCTGGAGATCGCCGATCTGGTGGTGCTGGTGGGCTCCAATCTGGCGTGGTGTCATCCGGTGGTCTATCAGCGTCTGATGGCAGCCCGCGAGCCCGACCCGAAAAAGACGCTGGTGGTGATCGATCCACGGCGTACCGCGACGGCCGACAGCGCCGATCTGCATCTGCCGATCGCGCCTGGCAGCGATGTCGCGTTGTTCAATGGCTTGCTGGCGTATCTTGCCGGGCAGGGCATCACCTCCGAGCTGCCCGGGGCCGATGCGGCGATCGAGGCAGCCCAGAGGATGGGCGATGCGGCCTCGGTCGCACAAGCCGTCGGTGTCGACATCGACGATCTGGCCAAGTTCTTCACTTGGTTCGCGGCCACCGAGCGCGCGGTGACCGTGTTCTCGCAGGGCGTGAATCAGTCATCGGCCGGTACCGACAAGGTCAACGCCATCATCAACTGCCATCTGCTGACCGATCGCATCGGCAAGCCCGGCGCCTGCCCGTTCTCGATCACCGGGCAGCCGAACGCCATGGGCGGGCGTGAGGTCGGCGGGCTGGCCAGCACGCTGGCCGCGCACATGGGCTTCGATCGAGCCGATACCGTGCAGCGCTTCTGGGGTTCGCCGACCATTGCGCGCAAACCGGGATTGAAGGCGGTCGAGCTGTTCGAGGCGATCGAGGCCGGGCGCATCAAGGCGATCTGGATCATGGCGACCAATCCGGTCGTGAGCCTGCCGGATGCGGATCGCGCCCGGCGGGCGCTGGCCGCCTGCCCGCTGGTGGTGGTGTCGGACGTGATGCGTCATACCGACACCGTCGATTGTGCCGACGTACTGTTGCCGGCCGCGGCCTGGGCCGAGAAATCCGGCACGGTGACCAATTCCGAACGCATGATCTCGCGCCAGCGCGCTTTTCTGCCGCTGCCGGGCGAGGCCCGCGCCGACTGGCGGATCATTAGCGAGGTCGCCCGACGCATGGGCTTCGGCGACGATTTCGCCTATGAATCGGCGGCCGATATCTTTCGTGAACACGCGGCCCTGACGGCATTTGAAAACAACGGCGAGCGCGTGCTCGATCTCGGCGCGCTGGCCAGCATCACCGACGCCGAATACGAGACGCTGTCGCCCATCCGCTGGCCGTTGTCGTCGCCCGAGGCGATGCGGGCGGCCGGCGCCATGCCGGCAAGGGCGGACGCGGATCGGCTGTTCACCGACGACGCATATCCGCATGCCGACGGGCGTGCCCATTTGGTGCCCGTAGCGCCGCGCGGCCCGGCGAATCGGCCGAGCACGTCGCGGCCGCTGGCGCTCAACACCGGCCGGGTGCGCGATCACTGGCATACGATGACACGGACCGCCAAGTCCGAGCGGCTGGCCGCTCACATCGCCGAGCCGTTCGTGGAGATTCATCCCGAGGACGCCCAGACCCACGCGATTGTCGACGGGCGACTGGCCACCGTCACCACCGACTGGGGCCAGGTCACGATGCGCGCGGTGGTGACCGACCGACAGCGCCAGGGCAGCCTGTTTGCGCCCATCCACTGGAATCGACAGTTTGCCTCCGCAGCCCGCGTGGGCGCTGCGGCGAATCCCGCCGTCTGTCCGATTGCCGGCGAACCGGAATTCAAGCACACGCCGGCGTCGATCGCGCCGTATGAGGCGGTCTGGTATGGCTTCGTCTACGCCGCGCGGCCGCTGCGCATGCAAGCACAGCCCGGCATCGATCACTGGACGCGAGTACCGGGCGCGCGTTTCAACCGCTATGAAATCGCCGGCATCGATAGGCCGGGCGACTGGACGGACCGAGTCGGACGCTGGCTCAGCGTTGAGGGCCGCGACGTCGACTGGCTGGACGCGAGCGACCCGGCGAGCGGCTTGTATCGGGCGGCCCATATCGACGGCGGCACGTTGGAAGCCGCGGTTTTCATCGCACCCACGCCCGAGCGGCTGCCCGATCGCAGCTGGCTGGCCGGCCTGTTCACGGGCGAGCCGATGCAAGAGGCCGAACGCATGGCCGTGCTCGCCGGTCGGCCGGCGGATGCCAGTGCGGATACCGGCCCGCTGGTCTGTTCCTGTTTCGGCGTCGGCCGCAAGACGATCCGTCGCGCCATCGAGGCCGAAGGACTGGACAGCGTCGAGGCCGTCGGGCGGGCGGTCGAGGCCGGCACCAATTGCGGTTCATGCAAGCCGGAGATCGCCGAGATCCTGGCCGAAGCGAGCAAGGACTAAGACATTTTCATCCGCAGATTTCGCAGATTGTACAGATGGAGCGCAGTGGTTTTATGGCTTGTTTATGCGTGGCGCGATTCTTTGCCATTTCCGGCCCAAACACTGCTGTGCCCTGAGGCGAGCGCTTCGCGGTACTGAGGCGCAATCTGAAACTTGCTGTCTTCAAATCTGCGTCATCTGCGAAATCTGCGGATCAACCAAGACTCATGATCGAAGAGATCGGAGTACAAAATGACCGATAACAGCTTCAACGACGAACAGCAGCGCTATCTCAAAGGCGTGACGGCCGGGCTGCATATCGCCCGCGGCGTGCCGGGGATGACCGGGCTGACCGGAGCCAAGCACCTGCGCCCGGACGACTGGCACGCCCAGGCCCGTATCCGGGCCCAGGCTGCCGGGGGCGAACTGACCAGCCAGGAGCAGGCCAAGGCTGATCTGAACCCACTGGATATGTGGTCGCATATGGGTGACCTCGCGGCCCGCGGCGAGTATCCCAAGGGCGACGACGTATTCCTGATGAAAGGGAACGGCCTGTTTTATGTCGCGCCCAATCAGGACAGTTACATGTGCCGGTTACGCATGCCGGGCGGCATATTCTCGAGCCACCAGTTCCGTGGCGTGGCGGGTCTGGCCGCAACTTACGGCGGTGGCTATACCCACGTCACGACCCGCGCCAATCTGCAGATCCGGGAAATCGGCGCGGCCGATCCCGTTAACGTGAAGATGGGCCTGGCCGATCTCGGCATCCTCAACAACGGCGCCGGCGGCGACAATATTCGTAACATCACCGGTTCGCCTCTGGCCGGCATCGACCCGCAGGAGATCATCGACGTCACCCCGCTGGCGCGGCAGATGCATCACCACATCATCAACCACCGCGAACTGTACGGCCTGCCGCGCAAATTCAATATCGCCTTCGATGGTGGCGGCCGTATCAGCGCCCTGGAAGGCACAAACGATATCGGCTTTTCGGCTGTGCTACCCAAGGCGGGTGGCCCACTCCCGCGCAGGCCGTACTTCCGGATGGGCCTGGGTGGTATTACGGGACACCAGGATTTCGCCCGTGATACGGGCGTCATGCTCAAGCCCGAGGAATGCGTGCCGGTGGCGCATGCCGTGCTCAAGGTTTTCCTGATGAACGGCGATCGCACCGATCGCGACAAGGCGCGGCTGAAATACGTGCTCGATCGCTGGGGCTTCGACAAGTTCATGCGTGAGGTACAGAAAGAGCTGCCGTTCACGCTGCGCTGGTTCGATCTCAAACGCTGCGAGGCCCGCGGGCCGGCGGTACGAGACGGGCACATGGGTGTGCACGATCAGGCGCAGGCCGGCTATCACTACATCGGGGTGATCTGCCCGGTAGGTCGGCTGAGCGTGAAGCAGATGCAGCAGATCGCCGATATCGCCGATCGCTATGGCGACGGCAAGATCCGCACGACGGTCTGGCAGAACTTCGTGCTCGGCTACATCGCCGAGGCCGACCTCGAACCGGCGATAAAAGCGATCGAAGCGACCGGCCTGCATGTCGAAGCCAGCCCGGCCCGGACCGGCATGGTGGCTTGCACTGGCAGCTTCGGCTGCAAGTTCGGCAATGCCGAAACCAAGGGCAATGCGATGAAACTGGTTGAGCATCTGGAAGCAAAGATCGAACTCGATACGCCGATCAATCTCAACGTCACCGGCTGCCCGAATTCATGTGCCCAGCATTACATCGGCGACATCGGCCTGCTGGGCGCCCGGGTCGACGACCCCGACGCGGAAGACCCCGAGGACGCCGATCAGGTCGATGGATTTCACGTCTTCATCGGCGGTGGCTACGACGACGAGCAGGGCATCGCCCGCGAACTCGCTGCCAGCGTGCCGGCGTCGCAGATTCCGGCCTATATCGAGAACGTGCTCGGGTTGTACCTGGAAGAACGAAAGAACGGCGAGCGTTTCGTGCGCTATGCCCGCCGGCAAGACCTCGACGCATTTCGCGAGCGTCTGGCGGCACGCTCGGCTGCGGCTGCCGACGCTCAGGCGGCGAGCGCGGCGGGACCGGCCACCGATGCCGACACCCCGGAATGTGCGAAGACCGCGCTTGACTCGAGCGTGGAATCCGAAGCCGAGCCGCTGGAGGATCACGACGAGGCGGAGGCCAAGCGGGATGAAGATCAGACGAACGCGGCGTAAGAAGAAAAGTCCGCAAATGAACGCAAAAGTCGCAAATGGTGAAGAAGAATTATCTGTTCTCATTTGCGCGTATTAGCGTTTATTTGCGGACTCAACGAGACCCATCGCGTCCGCAAAAACGAGGTTTGAACCATGCCCACACAAGTCAATCTGATCCCCGAAGACGCGCCGTTCGAGGAGGGGCAGCGCGAATGGCTCAATGGCCTGCTGTCGGCGTTGGCGGGCTGGGAAGGGTCGCTCGGCGGTGCCGCCCAGGACAGCGGCGAGGCGAAAGAGAGTTTCCCCTGGCACGATCCGGCGCTGGAGATGGACGAACGCATGGCGCTCGCTGAGGGCAAACCTTACGAGCGCCAGTTGATGGCGGCCATGGCCCAGCTCGACTGCGGCCAGTGCGGCTATTTGTGCAAGACCTACGCTGAGGCCATTGCCTTCGAGGGCGAAGCGCTCAATCGCTGTGTGCCAGGGGGTAAGGAAACCGAACGCACACTCAAGGAATTGGGGGCCGCGCACCAGGCCGCCAACGCCGGGCCCGCTGCAGAAGAGCCAGCCGAGAAGCCGGCTGCGAAGCCGAAAAAGGCTGCCCCGTTGGGCAGCCGCGATAATCCCTATATGGCCCGGCTCAAGTCGAGCACGCCGCTCAATGCCGAAGGATCGACCAAGGACACCCGCCACGTGGTGATCGATCTGGGCGATTCCGGGATCGAATACGAAGCCGGGGATTCGATGGGCATCTATCCCGAGAACGATCCGCGCACAGTGGACGCGATCCTGGCTGATCTCGAGGTGTCGGGCGGCGAGATGGTCACGACAGCTGCCGGCGAAAGTAAACGGTTGCGCCAGGCGCTGCTCAAGGATCTGGACGTCACCAAGCCGTCCGACGAAGCGATCGCGCTGCTGGCCGAGCACGCCGGTGATGCCGACGAAGCTGAAGACCTGCGGATGCTGTCCGGCCAGGGCGCGGCCGAAGGCCAGACGCTGCTCGAATTGCTGCGGGTCTATCCGAGCGCGCGGCCGCCGCTGCAGGCACTGGTCGACGCACTCGGTCCGCTGCAGCCGCGGCTGTATTCGATCGCGTCGTCATCGAAGCGATACCCGACCGAAATCCATACCACGGTCGCGGTGGTGAAAACGGCGGTCTACGGCCGCGGCTACAAGGGCGTGGCCTCGACGTTTCTGGCCAAGCGGCTGTCGCTGCACGGCGAGGTACCAATCTACATCCAGCGTTCGGAAGAATTCCGGGTCCATGCCGATCCCGACCATCCGGCCATCATGATCGGCCCGGGCACGGGCATTGCCCCATTCATGGCGTTTCTGCAGGAACGCGAGGCACGCGGCGACGCCGGCCGCAACTGGCTGTTCTTCGGCAATCCGGAGTCGGCCAAGGACCATATCTATCGCCGCGAACTCGAGGCCTGGCGCAAGCAGGGGCTGCTCAGCCGGCTGACGCTGGCGTTTTCGCGCGATCAGGAAGAAAAGGTGTACGTCCAGACGCGGATGCTCGAACAGGCGCGCGAGTTCTGGGTCTGGCTGCAGGCGGGGGCGGTGATCTATATCTGCGGCGATGCGTCGCGCATGGCCAACGACGTCGACCATGCCCTGCACCGAATCGTGGCCGAGCAGGGCGGCTTCGACGCGGCTGGTGCTACGCGCTACGTTGAGCGACTGACCGCCGAGCGTCGATACCTGCGCGATGTCTATTGAGGTCGCGGTCCGGCTTTTCTCGTTCCGGATATTCAGCCGGGCAGGGCTGAACCTGTTATGCCCTCGTTGAGGGTTTGTTCGACCAGCGTCGTGAAAGCATCGAACGCCGGGTGTTGAACACTCGGCGACCGATGAATTTCCAGCACAGCCTCTGGTAGCGGTGGCAGGCCGGTGTCTTCGCCCAGAACACGCCACGCTTCCGGCAGCGTGCGTCGGCCGGTGATGGTGATTGCCCGGCACTGATCCACGGCCACACGCAGTCCGGTGGGGCTCTGGCTCGTGTAATCGATCTGCCAAGCGCGATCGATGCCGGTCAGCGCTTCCAGCGCGCGGCGGCGATAGATGCATTGTTCCGGAAAGACAGCCAGCGGCACGGGTTGGTCGGGCGCCAGTTCGAAATCGCGATGTGCGGCCCAGACCAGCGACTCGGTGGCTACGCGCTGCGCGTTGCTGGCCGCCGAGTGGCGGACCGTGAGGACCAGATCCAGTGCGCCGGCCTCGAGTTGTTCGACCAGTTCGGTCGACATGCGGCAATGGATATGCGGGCGCACCGAGGGATGCGAAGCGGCGAAGGCCCGCAGCATCTCGGGCAGCCAGGTTTCGGCGTAATCCTCGGGCAGGCCGAAGCGCAGCGTCGTCGGCTGGGCCGACGGTCCCACGGCGCTCATGGCCTCGCGCTGGAGCTGCAACAGGCGGCGGGCATAGACCAGAAACGTCCGGCCGTCGGCGGTCAACGACAGCTGGCGGCTGGTGCGGTGCAGTAGCCGCGCGTTCAGCCGGGTTTCCAGCGTGCGAATGCGCAGGCTGATGGTGGACTGGGTTTTGTGCAGATATTGCGCCGCTGCGGTGAAGCCGCCGGTCTCGGCGACCGCCACAAAAGCGGCCAGCAGGTCGCCATCCAGCCCACCGGCCGTTGATCCATGAGTGATGCCGATGGATTCCATTGGAATAACTCGTTTATCAAATCGATCGCTCGAACGCAGCATAAGGGACGTCGGCGCATCGGGCCATCGCGGTTCGGCCGATATGTTCCAACGCAGGCGATCGAAAGAGGATGAGATGAGCGAGACAGCCCTGGCGCTGGCCGATGCCGAGCGCACGGATCTGAGCGATCTGGTGGATACCGAGTGCTATCCGCTCGAGGATTTCAACGGTCCGCGGATGCAGGACGTCATCGGTCGGGTGCAGGACGATCTGGCCGAGGATGGCTGTGCCGTGTTGCGCGGTTTCATGCGCCCCGCTGCATTGCAGCGTGCCAGCGCCGAGGGCCGCGAGCTCGCGAGGAAGACGTTTTTTTCCAGTGCCCGGGTCAACGCCTGGTTCACCCGCGACGATCCGAGTCTGGGGGACGACGACCCGCGGCGCATATTCATGGATCGCACCAGCGGTTTCGTGACCCGCGACATGATCCCAGCCGACATGGTCATTCAGCAGATTTATGTCTCGCCGGCGATGAAGCGGCTGGTCGCGGCCTGCATTGGTGAAGACGAAGTCTTTGAATACGCTGACCCCTTCGCCGGCCTGGTACAGAACGTGTTGCCGCCGGGCACGTCGCAGCCGTGGCACTACGACACTAATGAATACATCGTCACCATGATGACCGAGAAGCCGGAGGTCGGCGGCGAATTCGAATACTGCCCGAACATCCGCTCGGCGGCCGGCGAGAACTACGATCGCGTGGGCGCGGTGATCCGCGGTGAGGATATGGCCACGTCCAAGACGCTGCGCCTGGAGCCCGGCGACCTGCAGCTGTTCAAGGGCCGGTATTCGCTGCACCGCGTGACCGAGGTCGGTGGCGAGCGCGAGCGGCACACCGCCATCTTTGCCTATTCGCAGCAGCCGGGCGTGGTCGGTCGGCTCGAGCGCACCCGTCAGCTCTACGGGCGGGTTTCGGAAGCGCATATCCAGGCCGAGCGCGAGCGCGTCGAGCGCGCCGACGGGCTGCTGGACTGACTGGAGACTGCCTGCAGCGCCAATAAACCGGCCCGCCACGGCCCAAAAACCGACGAGATGTTATGACGACCACGGCCCTTCAGTACGACGATATCCTGCCCCCGGCCCACGATCCGGCGTTATGCGAGCCCACGTCCGCCGAGATTGAGCAGATCCTGTGCGACCGCCTGGCCGCCACACGCGCCCAGCTCAAGGCTCGCAATATCGTGGCCGCGGTATTGTTCGACCCGACTCATGTGCGCTATGCCACCGGCTCGCGCAATATGCAGGTATATTCGGCGCGTAACCCGGCGCGCTATGCCTTCGTGCCGGCGGAAGGGCCGGTGGTGCTGTTCGAGTTCTCCGGCTGCGAGCATCTGGCGGCGGATCTACCCACGATCGACGAGATCCGCCCGGCGACCGCGATCTCTTATTACTTCTGCGACGACCATCTCAAGCAGACCACCCACGCCTGGGCCGACGAGATCGACCGGCTGGTACGCGACTGCGGCGGGACCGACGGCGACTTTGTGGCGATTGAAAGCGCGACCTCGAACGCGGCCTTTGCGCTGGCCGAGCGCGGCTGGCGTATCTGCGATGCCCAGGTGCCGCTGGAACGAGCGCGGGCGATCAAGGTGCCCAACGAAATCAAGATGATCCGCAGCTCGCTACGGGCGGTCGAAACCGGCGTGCACAAGCTGGAGGCGGCCATCCGGCCGGGGGCGACCGAAAACGAGGTGTGGTCGAACCTGCACCAGCACATTATCGCCACCGACGCGGATTATGTGGAAACCCGGCTTATGAATTCGGGACCTAGAACGAATCCCTGGTTCCAGGAATGCTCGGACCGGGTCATGCAGGCCGGCGAACTGGTGGCACTGGATACCGATGTGGTCGGCCGCTACGGCTACTACGCGGATTTCTCGCGCACCTTCCTCTGCGGCGATCAGCCGGCCACCGCGACGCAGCGCGATCTGTATCGCATGGCCTTCGATCAGATCCAGACCAATATGGCGAAGATCGCGCCCGGTGTGTCGTTCAAGGAGTACGCCGAGCAAGCCTGGCAGATCCCGCCGGCCTACAAGGCCCGGCGTTATTTCGCGCTGGCCCACGGCGTCGGCATGACTGGCGAGTATCCCTATATCGTTCATCGCGAGGATATCGACGACAAGGGCTACGACGGCGTCATGGAGCCGGGCATGACGCTCTGCGTGGAAAGTTATATCGGTCACGAAGACGGCGGTGAGGGCGCCAAGCTCGAAGAGCAGGTCTATATCCGCGACGATGGGCAGGTCGAATTGTTGTCCGACTATCCTTTTGATGTGCGTCTGCTGGGCGACTGACCAGCGCGCCTCAATCCATGATCGCAGCCCGGGCCATCGCCGGGTCCGACATCCAGCCGAGACGCGACACCATGAGCCAGACCCTGATCCCCCATATCGATCTGACGCCGTTGCTTGCCAATACCGCCGGGCGTGCCGAGACGGTCGCCGCGATCGTCGACGCCGCCTGTGATTCCGGCTTCATGACGATCGGCATCGCGCCGGGCCAGCTGGATCTCGCCGACGATATCCACGGCCGGCTGCTGCGCTTCTTCGAACTCGACGAGGACCACAAGCAGCAGTTGGCACGGCACAAGTTCGTGGCCGCCAACCGCAATGTCTATCGCGGCTATTTCCCGCCGCAGGACGAGGATCCGACTTGGAAAGAGGGCATCGACCTGGGCCCGGATATCGCGCATCCCGAGCGCGCGGACAACGCCAGCGGCGATCCGCTGCGCGAACCGACGCCGCGGCCGCCGGAAGCCGCGCTGCCGGGCTGGGCTGACGATATCGCGGCTTATTACCGCGCGATGGAAGCGCTGGGCCGAGTCATCGCGGGCGCACTGGCTGAAGGGCTCGGCGTCGATCGTGAGACGTTGCTGCGGCCCTTCGACCACGGTAATTCCACGCTGCGCCTGATTCATTATCCCGAGCGGCGGGTCGAGACACTCGAGGCCATGCCCGCGGTGGACGGTGAAGGCGACGCCCGACGCTGGCTGGTCGGCGTGCCTCATTGTGACAACGGCTTCATCACGCTGCTGTGGCAGGACCAGGTCGGCGGGCTGCAGGTCCGCACGCCCGCCGGCGGCTGGGAGGACGTGCCGCCGCGCGATAATGCGCTGGTGGTGAATTTCGGGCGCCTGCTGGCCGACTGGTCGAGCGATCGTATTCAGGCCACGGAGCACCGCATTGTTGGCGGCACCCGATCGCGGCACTCGATCCCGTTCTTCTTCGAACCGGCAGTCGATGCGCATATCGCGGCCCCTGATGCGGCTGGCGACGGCGGCTATATCTACGGCGATCGGTTATGGGAGCGCATGCAGGCGTTCGTCGAATTCCAGGGGCTGGAGCGGACGCCAGTCGCGGACGCATGAGCCTGTTCCTGGACGCCCTCGATTGGGCCAGGAGCGGGCGGGCTCGGCCCGACGATATCGAGCCCAGCGGTTGAGACAGACCTGTCCGATCACCGGCGCGACGCAATGGGTCGCCACCGGGAAGGCCGTCATACACGGTTGGCTCGGACTCGGTCCGATCAGAGTGGCGCCAATCCGCGTCACATCATTGGGCTATGGTTAGCGTGTCCCGCAGATAGGTTTGCGCCGCGACTCCGCTGGTCGATCGGTCGAGGGCGGCGCGTATTGATGACATAACAAAAGGGGAATCGAGTATGAGAAAACAAGTGATCTGTCGTGGGTTCGCGGCGCTGTTGCTGGCCGCAACCACGGCTCTGGGGTGTTCGTCGCTGGCGCTGGCCGCCGACTCGTCGTCGGCCGACACGGTCAATATCGGCATGCCGCCGTGGCCGGGTGCCACGATCAAGAGCCAGGTCGTGGCGGCGATCCTGAAGCCGCTCGGCTACCCGGTCGAGTACACCAAGGCGAGCGCTCCGATCATCTATCTCAGCCTGTCGCAGGACAAGGTCGACGTGAACCTGTCCGCCTGGTCTCCGGGGCAGGCTTCGAGCTTCATGCCCTATGTGAAGCAGCACAAGATCGTGAAGCTGGGCGAGAATCTCACCGGCGCGACATCCGGTTTCGCCGTGCCGAATTACATGGTCAAGCAGGGTCTGACCAGCGACACCCAGCTCGCGGCACACGCCAAGGATGTGGATGCCACCGTGCACTGCATTGAGCCGGGCAGCGGCGCGAACAACATCGTCGAAAAGGCGATCAAGAACAACACGTACGGTCTCGGCGACTGGCACATGAAGCACAGCAGCACGGCGGCCATGCTGGCCGAGGCCAAGCGCGCGATCGATCAGCACAAGCCGATCGTGTTCTGTGGCTGGCAGCCGCACTGGATGAACGTCGCGCTGGATATGACAATCCTCAAGGATCCGAAGAGCCTGTGGGGGCCGAACGGCGGCCACAGTCAGGTGCTGACGCTGGCGAGCGCCGGTTTCGTCAAGCGTGATCCGAATCTGGCGCGCTTTTTCCGCCAGTTTCAGGTCGATTCAGCCACCCAGAGTCAGTGGGTGTATCAATCGAGCTACAAGAAACAGGATCATCAACAGGTCGCCGACCAGTGGATCGCGGCCCATCTCGACGAAGTGGCCGGCTGGCTGAAGGGCGTCAAGGCCGCGGACGGGCAGCCTGCGGCCGAGCTTCTGCGCCAGCATTTCGGCAGCTGATCGTCGACCGCCGCGGGTGGGGCAATCGCGCATAAAAAAAGGTTCTTCGCAGATAAGCGTGAAAGGCGGCGGTGACCGCATGGCTTAAG
>NZ_APNK01000003.1 GCF_000732535.1 Salinisphaera hydrothermalis C41B8 | reverse complement strand
GATTTCAGCACCCATCAGCTTCAAGGCTTGCGGCTCGGATGAACAATCTACTGAGAGGTCACAACTAGGGCGTGTTGAGGTTTCGTGCGAGTCCGCGCCAAACGCTGTTTTGCGGCAAGACGAGGCGTAGCGAACGTGGCGTAGTCGTTCTACGCGAGAGAGCGGCAACGCTGTATTGCCGCAAAACAGCGCTTGTCCCTTCGGGTTGGGCCGCAAATCCCGCCCGACGGCGTTGCGAGTCTGGGTCGTGGGTCGCCACGACGCGGCGACTCGCGCCTTGCCGGACACGATTTGCGGACGCCAACGCGGCGCTCGCACGAAACCTCAACACGCCCTAGCTCGATGGTGGCGCAAAGGGTTCTATAGCTTTGTTTTCAGACGCTTCGTTCGGCGGCGTCGCTAGTTAGCGCCTCGAATCTGTTACGACGCCAAAGCACAACCGCCATCTGTGCAATCGGCGTCATCTGCGGATCCTTTCCTTCGTCGAACGAAGCCCGAAAAGCATGACGGCGCCCCGCGGCGTCCATGTCGAAATATTGGTCCGCCATTAGCGTTATTCGCGTTCATTGGCGGACTGGATTCTTGGCCCGCCAGTTTCGGCGTAGCGAAAAACGTGCGATCCGCTCAGCGGTGTCTTTCGGCGCGTATATCGCGCGCATAAAAAAGCGGGCGCCGTAGCGCCCGCTTCAAGTCCGGCGAACCGCCCGGCAAGCCGGGCGGTTGCGGGATCGTACTTACTTCTTGATGAGATCGCCGTCGAAGTAGAACGCAGCGGTCAGGTTGAAGCGGCCGTGCCAGTTGCCATCGTTGCCGGGGCCGGTGAAGGCCATGGCGCCGTTCTTGGCTTCGACCCACTCGGCCCAGACGTCCACCGGACCGGCGAACATGGCGATGCCGGTGGTGTTTTGCTGGACGTCGCCGATACGGTTGCCGACATTGTCGTAGTTGCCGTAGCCGGAGTGCAGATAGCCGTAATCGTTGTAGATTTCGAAGCTGCTGATCGGGCCCATGTTGCTGACCGGGAAGGTCCGGCCAATGCTGGCCGAGTATAGCTGGCCCTTGGCCGGCATCAGATAGCGGTAGCCGTAGTCCTCCATCGGCACCGCTTCCGTGTTACCACCGGCGATGTCATTCGGGATGTTGTACTTGTAGTCGACGAACTGACCTTGCAGCACCCAGTTGCCGAGATCGGCTTCGGCCGCGAGCGTGCCAGCCCAGCGCGTGCCGTAACTGGTATCGCCGCTCGCATTGGTGTACTCGAGCTGGCCGCCACGACCGGCAACCGACAGGTTCAGCGTGTTGTCGCCGTTCAGCTTGATCGTGCGACCAAGACGGGCGTTACCACCGTTCACCAAGCGCGCACCACTAACAGTCGATGTTGTGGTGACAATTTTTGGCGTGGAACCAGAAGTATCGATGCTCTGTGTTGTCGTGGTTTCGTTGCTCTGGTCCGGGTTGGCGCCGTAGGTGCTCTGCTGGCCGAGGCCCTGGTTCTTGAAGGCATCCAGGTCGAAGCGCCAGCCGTTGTTCTCGTACTTATAGCCCACGCCGGCTGCCTGGTTGTCGGCGAAGCCTGCATAGAAGTTCAGGTTGCCCCAGAACGATTGATAGCCGTAGGGCAGGTTGCCAAACGGCACCTGGAACATGCCGCCCTTGATCTGGCTGGTGTCGTTGGGGCCGAAGTCATACGCGGCCCAGGCGTTATGCAGGTACTGGCCGCTCTTGAAGTTCACCTTGGACCAGCGATAGTCGGCCGCATAGGTGAGCTTGCCGTACTGGCCGGCCACGTTCAGATCGAAGTAGTCGAGGATCAGATCCCCGGCGCCGGCGTTGTTACCGCCGTAGTTCTTCTTCTGGTATTCCGTGACCACGCCACCGCCGATGGTGAGCTTCTTGGTCGGGCCCGAGGACTGCGCCGGCTGCGCGGTCGTGGTGGTTGCAGCGGCCTGCTGATTCTGCTGCTCGGCCTTCATTTCCTGCACCTGCTTCTGCAGCTGCTGGATCTGATCCTGCATCTGCTGCAGGGTTTGGCTGTCGCTGCTCTGGGCAGCGGCCTGTACCGACCACAGCGCGGTGCAACCGCACACGGCCAGAGCCAGAGTCTTGGCTGGATGTTGACGCATGGTTCTCCCTACTCCCTTGAAAAAAGCGTTATGCCGAAGAAGGCGCCTAGATTCGCGAATCATGTGGCGATATCGACCGGAGGCGGCCATGGCGACGAACGTCTACTGCGACACGCGAACGATCGGTGTCAGAATTCAGCCCGAGCGGGCCGATCCGGCAAGCCGATCGATAGTCGCCATTGACGCACGGGTCTGGCGAAGCGAACCGATCGCAACGGATTTCGACGTTTTCTGGAAATGCCCCCGTAGACTTTACTCGCGAACTCCCTTTATTCGCACGACTAAGGTAGCACTAATGCGCGCCGGTTTTAAATCCCCCGGTGTTAAAAAAACTTTCATATCTTGTTATCAGCGCGTCCGGGCGGGCGAGGACGCGAGCGTTCGCGCGCCGGAGATTTGACCGCGCGGGCCTTGATTCGCTTATGTTCCAAGGCCTGGCCCAGCCCTGTTGCCCGGAGTTCGCGTGTTGATCGAGCCTACCGATCGCGGTCTGTATTGCCGCGCGGGCGATTTTTATATCGATCCGTGGCGACCGGTCGAGCGCGCGCTGATTACGCACGCGCACGCCGATCATGCCCGCGCCGGACACGGCCGCTACTGGACCGCCGCGGCAGGCGAGGCGCTTTTGCGTCATCGGTTGGGCCGCGATATCGACTGTCAGGGCGTCGACTACGGCGAGACGTTGCGCTTTGGCGATACGCGCGTGTCGTTTCATCCGGCCGGCCATGTGCTCGGTTCGTCGCAGATCCGGGTCGAGGCCGCGGGCGAGGTCTGGGTGGCATCGGGCGACTACAAGCGCGATCACGATCCGACCTGTGCGGATTTCGAGATCGTGCCCTGCAATGCGTTCATCACCGAAGCCACGTTCGCGCTGCCCGTGTATCGCTGGGCGCCCAGCGCCGAGGTTGCGCGCGATGTGGCGGCCTGGTGGCGCGATAATGCCGCCGCTGGCCGGGCCAGCGTGTTGTTCTGCTATGCCCTGGGCAAGGCCCAACGCCTGCTGGCCGAGCTGAGCGAGTGCGCGGATTTGCCCGAGGACAACGCTTATCTGCACGGTGCCCTCGTGCCGCTCACGCAGATCTACCGCGAGGCCGGGATCGAGATGCTGGCCACGACGCCGGTGACCGAGCAGCCGCGTGATCACGATTTCTCGCGTTCGCTCACGCTGGCGCCGCCGTCGGCCGCCGGGTCGCGCTGGATGCGGCGTTTCGGCGAGCACCGCACGGGATTTGCGTCCGGCTGGATGCGGATTCGCGGCAATCGACGGCGTCGCGGCTATGATCGCGGCTTCGTATTGTCGGATCATGCCGACTGGCCGGGGTTGATCGACACTATCGAAGCGACCGGTGCCCAACGCGTACTGGCGACGCACGGACGGGCCGATGTTCTGGTGGCCTATCTGCGCGAGCGCGGCATCGCGGCCGAGCCGCTGGTCACGGATTACGAGGACGGGCCGGACGTTTAGCGGCCATTGCCGTTTCGTGCGAGGGTGCGGGTTGGCTTGCGGCCGAAATAGGCGCGATCCGGCGTTCATCGTTCGGCGTAAGCTATGATGAAACCATGAGTTCGCCATCAATCAAGAGGGCGATATGGCGGTCGCAACATTCGCGATGGGCTGTTTCTGGAAGCCGGAAATGATCTTCCGCCGCCTCGGCGGCGTCGAGGATACGGCGGTGGGCTATGCCGGCGGCCATGTGCCGAATCCGACCTATGCCCAGGTTTGTGCCGGCGATACCGGCCATGCCGAGGTGGTCCAGATCCGGTTCGATCCTGAGCGCATCGCTTATACCGATCTGCTGGATGTGTTCTGGCAGCATCATGACCCGACGACCCGCGATCGTCAGGGCTGGGATATCGGCCGGCAGTATCGATCGGCGATCTTCACCCACGACGACACCCAGCTCGCTGAAGCCCGGGCGAGCCTCGACGCGC
The DNA here is from genome assembly GCF_000732535.1 of Salinisphaera hydrothermalis C41B8. Taxonomy (GTDB): domain Bacteria; phylum Pseudomonadota; class Gammaproteobacteria; order Nevskiales; family Salinisphaeraceae; genus Salinisphaera; species Salinisphaera hydrothermalis. The sequence goes on along the minus strand of NZ_APNK01000003.1, from coordinate 239,321 downwards.
GTCAGGCCGAGCTTAACAAGCCGGTCGTGACCGATATCGAGCCGCTCGAGGCGTTCTATCGGGCCGAGGATTATCATCAGCGCTATCTCGAAAAGACCGGTACGGTGTGCTTCTAGCCCTGCGTTGTCGCCGCGGGCAGGCCGCCGCAGTCGCGGCGTCGGCGGGGGTTGATTGATATGGCGACGCGTCGTGCCGATGCGCCCCGGCGCCGCCGGTCGGTGAGCGCGCGCCGCGCGCTGTTTCTGCCCGATCACGCCGAGGATCGGGCACGCCTGGCGCTGCATCGGATGGAGCGCTCGCTGGTGCGTGCTCGTCTTGAGCGGCCGGACGCCCTGCCCGAAGCGGACTACCAGAATCTGCGCTATGCCATCGGTCTGGCGCGGCTCGGGCCATTTCGACCGTTCAACCAGCCCCGTGCGCCGGATGCGGATGTCGATGTGGCCACGGTGCTGTCGCTGCGTGACTGGCTGCTCAACCATCTGCACGATCCGCTGCGCTTGCCCTCCCCACCGGAAGAGAAACTCGCGCTGGCGCGCGAGGCAGCCGGGGTCGCGCGGGCGCGCGCGGCGGGCGTCCGGGCTGCGCTGCTGGAGACGCACAGCGACGATTTCGATGCCGCCGCGCTCGATCGCGAGGCCGGCCAGCGCGCGCTGGTGGTCGTGGCCGGTGGCGGTGGCGGCGCGGGGTACGTCTATGCCGGCGCCTTTGCCTGTCTGGACGAGGCCGGATTGGTGCCGGACTACATTGTCGGCAACTCCATGGGATCGGTGTTGGGGCTGATGCGGGCCCAGCATCGCTATGCCGATCTGGCAGAGCACATCGATTTCGCGGCCGGTTTGAAGAAAAACGAGATCTATTCGGCGGCGCGTCGCCGGCGCAGCGAATTCTGTCTCGGCGGCTTGTTCCATCTGCATCTGAATGCCTTGCACCAGCGATTTTCGACGGGCGATCTGCGGCGGCCGTTGCGTATGGACGAGCTCGACATCCCGCTGGATGTCGTGGTGGCCGGGCTGAAGCGGCATTCCTACGAGCGGCTCGCGCCCGATCTGCAGGCCGGCGAAGCTTCGGCGGCCCGGCTGCTGCCGCTGCCGGTGCGCGTGGCCTCGCGCCTGACCCGTATTCTGCAGTTCTTTCGCAGCGATATGGTCGTGCCGATCGTGCTGGGCCGGGATACGACCACGCGTTCTCTGCACGCGGTGGATGCGGTCGGTTTCTCGGCGGCGGTGCCGTCCATCCTGCAATACGAGCCGGGTGCGCGGGCGGGCTCGACGCGCGAGATTTTTGCGCATCTGATGGCGCATCATGAACTGGCGGCTCTGGTCGATGGCGGCGTGGCCGACAACGTGCCGACACGCGCCGCGTGGCGCGGCGTCGCGGCCGGGCGGGCCGGCGGGACGCGCAACGGTTATTACCTGGCGTTCGACTGTTTTCTGCCGCACCTCGATCCGAAGAACGTCTGGCTTTGGCCGATCACCCAGACGGTACAGCGCCAAATGCGGGTCAACCGGGTCTACGCCGATACGATGGTGCGGTTCCAGCGTACGCTGTCGCCGACGAATCTGGTGCCCGGCCGGGCGGGGCTCGAACTCGCCGTGGAATGGGGGAGACAGACCATGCAGGAGAAGCTGCCCGAAGTGAAGGCGATGCTGGCGCCTGCAATGCTCAGCGATGTGGTGGGCACGCCATGAGCCTCAGCGAGCACGTCGGCCGCGCGGAAACGCCGGATCCGTTCGCGGTGATATCCGGCGATCGCACGCTCGGCGAACGTCTGCTGCTGGTCTGGGATCTGGGCATTATCGTGCTGGTGACGATCAATCTGGCATTGATCATCTTCGACACGCTGTTCGCGATCGGTCCGGTCGGCCATGCCTTCGGCTCGGTCTGGCCGAGCGCCCATGACTGGTATGCCGGCACCGTGCACCAGAATTTCACCACCATCGATCTGGCCTTCGTCAGCGTCTTCGTGCTCGACGTGCTGGCCGGCTGGGCGCTGGCGATCGCCCAGCGCCGCTATTATCGCTGGTATTTCTATCCGTTCGTGCGCTGGTACGACGTGCTCGGTTGTATTCCGGTGGCGGGCTTTCGTTTTCTGCGCGTGCTGCGTGTGATGTCCATCACCATGCGGCTGCAGCGCCTCGGCGTGATCGATATCCGCGGCTGGTGGCTGTATCGGCAGCTGATGGTCTACTACGACATCGTGGTCGAGGAGATTTCGGATCGCGTCGTGCTCAAGGTGCTGACCGGCGTGCAGGACGAGATGAAATCCGGTGGCAAGCAGCTCTCGCGCCAGATCGTGCGCGACGTGATCGCGCCGCGCCGCCGCCAGCTGACGACCGCCGCCAGCACCCAGCTCGAGTATTCGCTGGTCGCGGCCTATCGCTCCAATCGCGACCAGATTCAGGCTTATGTCACCCAAATCGTCGGCCGCGCCGCCGATGCCAACCCGGCGCTGAAAAACCTCGAACGTGTGCCGATGCTCGGCGGCTTTGTATCGGAAGCGATCGACGACGCGATCCGCGATACGGTCAATCAGGTGCTCGACGAAGCCGTGGAAGGATTGTCGTCGGACGAGTTCGATGCGCTGGTCGGCAATATCGTCGAATCGGCCATCGAGCGGCTGCTGGCCCAGGACATGGGCTCGGCTTCGTCGGAGATTCGCGATGCGACCATCGAGGTGCTCGAATTGGTCAAGGAACAGGTGGCCGTACAGCGCTGGCGCGAGCATTTCGAATAGCCTCATGACGCCGGTGTTGAGATCGGCCGAGCTCGTCGATCGATTTCCACGTTGCGCTGAGTTGCGCACGGGTAGGCGCCGCACTTGATTCGGCGCGTCTTCGCCGGCGGGCCGTGGCGCATGGGCTCGGGAATAGGCGCGCCATCAATTCTCGATTTTTTTGTGCCGGGTCAATAACCGGTCAGGCCGGTTGCAATAGACTCGAGCCTTGAGTGCCATCGTTCACGAGGCGACGATACCCATGAACACGCGCCGCGCACGCTGGCCGCTGACGGGGCTTCTATTGTTATCCGTGGCTCTTGCGGGCTGCGATATCGACTGGATCGAAGTCTTCGGCGGTCATCACAACCACAACGACAATACGAGCAAGGTCAGCAAGACCAATGTGCCGGGGCTCGATGTCGCTCAATCCGACTATCGCTTTACGCAGGCCTACGACAATCTGGCCCAGGCGGTGGATGGCAACAACAATTACTACAAGACGCTCAAGGTCGACCTGCAGGCCGAGGCCAGTGCGGCCGGACGCGATATCCGGCCGACGCGCGTCATCCTGTTCGACGACCCGGCTCGTATCACGCCGATCATCGCCGCCGACCGCCGCGCGGGGCTCGACCTGCCGCCCGCCATGCTCGTCTACCAGACGCGCAACGACGCCTCGGCGCAAAACGTGGGGGTGGCCTATAACAGCAGCGATTACCTCGCAGCCCGTTACAACGTTTCCGACGCCCAGGACGCGCTCGACGGGCTCGCCTCCGATCTCGACAGCCTGGTGCGCGACGCTTCGGGCAATTCGGCATCGCGTATCGGTGCTGTCGGCAGCATCAGTCGGGGCGAAGGCATCGTCGATCGCACCAGCAATCACGACTTCAACACCACGCTCGACCGGTTGGTGGGCGCCATCAACGACAACAGCGATCTGGAACTGCTCCAGCAGTGGGACCATCGCGCGGCTGCCCACAGCATCGGCAGCATGCTCGATGCCAACGACGATCCGTCCACATTGGTGATCGTCAATGCCGGCGCCGATCAGGCCCGGATGATCGCCGGCGGCCAGACCGTGGCCGTCGACCTGCCGGTTCGGATTCTCGTCAGCGAAGACACGAATGGCACCGTACATGTGGACTACGACAAACCAAGCTATCTCGCGGATCGGCATCACGTCGATGCCAGCAACGCCGTGGATGATCTCGACAGCACCGTTCGTAGTCTGGTGAACAAGGCGATCAACTGAGTTCGGACACGGCTGACGCATTGTCATTTGACGTGTTCAATCCGCCAATGAACGCCAACGGCGCAAGTGGCGGACTGGCACTCGGTGGTTTCGGGGCCCGGATGACTGCTCTTTTTATTATCTAAGCCATTATTTATCCGCAAAATTTATCCGCAGATCAACGCAGATTCATACCGATGCGGTTGTCGTACTGTCGCGGCGTGGCCGGCTTGAGGCGCCAACCGGCCACGGAGTCGGCCGGCACCCGGCACTCGAAGACTCTCTTCGGGAGCGAAGCCGGAAAGCGTCACATGGAGGTCGGCTTAGGCTGCAGGCCGTAAGCCGACATGTCTGATTGAGCCGTCAATCCGGGACGGGCGCCCATCCCGCCTTAAGCGTGGTGAATCGCCTAAGGGGCGGAGGCCGTGACGTCGTCTGCGGTCGGCCGGGCCTGCTCAAGGTAGGCCAGCGGCACGATATACACATGGTGATCCTGGCTTGGCACGATCAGGTCGCGGCCGGCCAGCACCGGGCCGGCCGGTGCGAGTGGCTGGTCGCCGAGTTGCAGTTGGTGGAGTAGCCGGCCGGAAGCGGCGTCGACCACCAGCAGCTGCGCTTTTGTCGTGGTGGCATAGACACGGCCGTCGTGAATCACCGGCGGCGCCTTGATCGCGCCCGTATCCAGCGACCAGCGCTTGTGGCCGGTTTTCAGGTCGAAGGCGGCGAGCTGTTTGCTGGTCGGCGAACCGACTACGACTTCGCCGTTGGCGATCGTCGGCGCGCCGCTGCGGTTGTTCTTCACCGGCCCGCCCGTACCGAGATCGGCCTGCCAGAGCGGCTTGCCCGAGGCCGCGTCGTACGCAAACAGGCGATGATCGAAGACGTGCTTGTCGGCCGTGGTGTACACGCCGCTGGTCACGACCACGCCATCGGCGACGGCCGGAGGCACATCGTCGACGCCGCCGAGCATGTCGGGGAAATCCGCGGTCCAGGCGATGCGGTTGTCGTGGGTATCGATACAGAACAGCCGATACGGGTCGCCGCCACCGACGAACAGCCGGCCGGCATCATCCACAGCCGGCGACGACATGCTCACGAACGAGCCGAGGCGGATCAGCCCAACCTGGTGACCATCGGTGAGCGACAGCACCTGGATCGCCCGCCCGCCGGTGGCGGCATACACGCGATGGCCCACGATCGCCGGCGTCGGCATGACTTCGCCGAGGGTACGGAACTGCCAGCGCTGCGCGCCAGTCCGCGCATCCAGCGCGAGCACGCCTGATTCGCCGGTGCCGCGCGCATAGTTCGTGACCTTCGGATCGGCGTCGGATGTGAAGTAGCGATTGCCGTAGCCGACGATGACCGTATCGCCCGACCACACCATTTCCGAATGCACCCAGTTCGGCGCCTGGGTCTGCCACCGGGTTTTGCCCGAACGCGGGTCGATGCGCTGCAACGTCCCCGTGTTGTTATTGCCGACCAGCAGATCACGGCCGATGACGGTCGGGGTGGCGCGTACGCCTTCAGGCGTGTCGAGCCGGGTGACGCGGTCGTCCGGCACGCCGAGATCGGTGGACACGACCGCGTTGCGATCCGCGCCGTCGCGATACTGGCGCCAGTCGGCATGGGCGGTGCTGGCCAGGCCCAGCGCCATGGCGGCGATCAGGAGGCCGAGGCGGTTCGTGGCGGCATGGGTCGGCATGGGTTCGGGCCCGTTATCGTTATGGGGCTACCAGCGTACCGCCGTCCCGCGTACGTCGACATGAACGAATGGGCCGTGCTCGGCGTTGGCCGGATAGGCCGACAGCCCGCCAGCGAAACGCGGATGGGTCGCGTCCACGGTTTCGACGAGCTGGGCCAGCCATTGCGCATCACCGATATCGATCCGGCCGTTGCCGTCGAGATCGTCCATTTCATCGTCGTGGTTGGTATCGACGTAGATGTCGGCAGCACCGCCATACAGATGACGCGAGTAGACCGTGGTATTGCCGATAGCCGCGTTGTACTGCGGGGTGCGATAGCCGCTCATCACGGTGAGCGTATCGGCTTCGATGCCTTTTTCGCGTAGGGCGTCGAGAATCGTTTCCAGCTTGGCGACGAGCGCCGGCCGCACCAGCGCGAACTTCGGCCACTGCTGTGGCTGTTGATGACAAAGAAACTGGCCGATCGTGAAATCCGGCGACAGACGCGCGTCGACGTCGTCCCGGTCGATGCGCAGCAACGCAGTCGGCGGGTCGTAGATCGGGTTGCCGTGGCGCGGGGTGAGTTCGTACTGGCCGATACGATAGCCATCGATCTGCCGTTGGGATGGATCGAACGACTGGGGCACGAATACATTGACCGGCTGGCGTGCGCCTGTGGCGTGATCGCGCGCGACCAGCGCATGCACGCCGGGCGTATGCTCGACATCGACCCGCCAGTGCCGGGCGCCCATCGGTCGGGCGTTCAGACCCGGGCCGGCATGCAGGGCGAGTGGGGCCTGTGACGGGGTCGCGGTGGCGGCGACCTGCAGTGTATCGCCCGGCGGCGCGATCACGCTGCCGACCTCGCCGTCGATGGTGTGCTGGTCGACCGTGAGTTTGAACCCCGACGCCGTGGCAGCTTCCGGCGCCGCGAGCGACTCGGCGGCGCTGGCGGGCACGATGGCCGTGCCCGTCAGCAGCAGTGCGCCCGCCGCTAGCGCAACGTGGCCGCGCATCAGGCCGACCCGCCCGGCGCCGCCGCAAGCGCCTGGCCTAGCCGGGCGTCGCGACCGTAGATATCGCGCCGGAAATTCACGCCGTCGGCATTCACGAACGCCGTCCAGTACATCAAATAAACCGGTAGCGGTTGCGCCAGGTTTACGCGTTGCCGCCCACCCTGGTGCATCGCCTGCTGGATACGCGCGGTGTTCCAGTCGCGACGGCCGGCCAGCGCGAACCGGGCAAGCGCGACCGGGTCGGCCACGCGCACGCAGCCATGGCTCAGATCGCGCTGGCTACGGGAGAACAGGCTCGTGGCCGGCGTGCTGTGCAGATAGACCGCGTACGGGTTGGGGAACATGAACTTCACGAGGCCGAGCGCGTTGCCCCGGCCGCCGGCCTGCCGAATCTGCAGTCGGCCGGCGACGACGTCGCTTAAATGCTGCGGCGTGACCGGCAGAGGAGTCGCGTGCGGCGCGAAAGCCTTGACGATCTGATAGCCGCGGTCGGCCATATACTGCGGATCACGCCGCGCGTGCGGCACGATTTCATCCACCGCGATATGGTGCGGAACGTTCCAGAATGGGCGGAAGATGAGGTAGCGCATGCGATCGGCGAAAACCGGCGTTGCACGATTGTCGTGAGCGCCGCCGACGATGACGTTCATGGCCAGCTCGGTCACGCCGTCATCGACGGCCGTCAGCGAGAAAGCGGGGATGTTGACCGCGATATAGCGCGGGCCGAAATGGCGCGGCATCCAGCGCCAGCGCTCTAGATTCAGCTTGAGCGTATCGATGCGTACGCCCACGGGTACGTCGAGCGCGGTGAGCGTATCCGGGCCAACGCGACCATCGGCATCCAGACCATGGCGGCGCTGAAAGTGACGTACGGCGTCGGCAAGCCGCGGGGTATACGTCCGGGCCGTAGCCGCTGTCGCCGACGGATCGTCGAGGTCGCCGGTGATGTGCAAGCGCTCGCGCAGCGTCGGGATGCGCGGGTCCTGCATGCCGGCCCGGAGGGTAGGGCCGGAGGCGATACGCGGCCACCCGCCGGCTGACTGAATATCGCGATAGTGGGCCAGCGCCGCGATTAGTTCTCGATAGCCGGCGTGATCGGGCTGCAGCGCATTCAGAACCTGGCTCGGATCGTCGTCCTGGAGCGCCGTGGTCAGACGTGCGTCGTCGTTCGTGGGGTCGGGATCGTGCCGCCAATCGCTGCGGATGGCGGCGTTGTGCACACGGCCGTTATCGATATCGCGTGCCAGCCCGAGAAACGCCCGGCTGAGCGCGATGTCCTGTCGCGCCAGCGCATCGGGCCGACGGACCCCAGGCACCTGGAGCGCGGCCCAGGTGGTCGAATCGATGTAATGGCGACGCGACAGGCCCTGACGATCGATGCCCTTGAGATAGTCGATGAATTGGCCGCTGACGTCTCGCGGTGTTCGGGCATCCGGGGCGAACCAAGCCGGCGCGTCGTCGCGTTGGTCATAGAAACCGAGCAGCGCCGCTCGAGCCGCGGGCGTCTCGTGTGGGGTTGTGTCGAGCCGATGCACGATCGCCTGTTTGACGGCATCGGGCGGGGGCGGCGTCTTGGTGACGCTGGCCTGCGGTGCACGGGGCGGGCTGCTGGCACAGCCGGCCAGCACCAACGCCGCGCACAGGCCGGCCAGCGTTCGAAGCTCGGCACGCAATACGCGATGTCGCGTCATCGTCTCGACTGCCGGTTGCCGTTGTCGATCTCGATCATCGGCCGGATACGACGTAGTCGCTCCTGGGGATCGTCGGTGGTCAACAGGGTGTGTTTGGTGGCGGCGTCGAACGGCAATAGCTCGGTCAAGCGGGCCGACAACCAGCTGGCGGAGTCGTAGGCCAGGTTGCTGCTGTCGTAATGCAGCCCGGCCTCGGCGATCAGTGCCGCGACGATGTCCTTGAGCGGCGCGAACTCGATCGGGCAGGGGCCGTCGCTGTCTTCGTCCACCGGAACGACATCGCCCCACCACAGCCCGTTCGGCGTCTGCCGCGGGTCCTCGATAGCAACGCGGTCACGGCCGTGTACGGTAATCCCCAGGGCGCCGTCCGGCAGGCGGTCGAAATCGACGATCGAGACCCGGGTGCCCATGGCGCGGGGTTCGGCGAAATCGCCGTGTCGCGCCGGACGGGCAATACAGACCACGAAATCCTCGTTTTCACGCATGCAGTGCGACACCATCTCGAGATACCGCGGCTCGAAGATTCGCAGCGGCAGGATGCCGCCCGGAAAAACGACCGTGGACAGCGGGAACAGGGCGTGTGCGGTATACGACATGGTCAGATGCCCTTCGCGAATGAACCGACGATTGCCGGTCGGGAAATGGTTTTCGTCACTACACTCTACGTGTTGCAGGCGACGGCGGTTGCCAGGGTGACAGAATACGTCACCCTCGCTATCTTTATCAGCGATGACTGACAACATCGACAAGACGGACCCGTCGGTGCGGCGCGAAATCGCGCGGCGTTTCACCGATGCTATTCCGCATAATCACGCGATCGGGCTGACGCTCGTCGACGCCGGGCCGCCCGTGGTGCGCACGCGTCTGGCCTATCGCGAGGATTTCCTCGGCAATGTCGAAGCCGGGTTGTGGCATACCGCGATCGCGACCACAGCCGCCGATTCCAGCTGTGGCCTCGCAGTTTTTTTGGCCGTGCCGTCGCTGGAAGCCGTGGCAACGCTGGATCTGCGCATGGATTATCTGCGCCCGGCGGTGGCCGGCCGCGATCTCGAGGTGGAGGCCAACTGTCATCACGTCACGCGCCACATGGCGTTTGTCACCGCGCTGCTGCACCAGGGCGATCCGGATCGACCGACGGCGCGCTGCACGGCGACGTTCATGCGCACCGGCGGGGCGCTGATACCATGAAAAGCGCCTGTTGCGGTGCCGATCGTACGCTGTCCGACGCGGCCGCGCGCCGGCTGCACGACGCCCGGGTTGGCGGCGATTACGAGGGCCTGATCGCGGCTATTCCGTTCGCGCGTTTTCTGGGGCTGCGCATCGTCGATGCCGGCCCGGTGCGGCACTACGTCATGCCGTATCGCGACAGTCATATCGGCAACGCCGCCAAGCCGGCGTTGCACGGCGGGACGGTCGCCGGCGTGCTGGAATTGGCGATGCAGCTGGAAACGCTGATCAGCCAGACGCAGCCGCGGCTGCCGGATCCGGTTGATTTCACCATCGATTACTGGCGCTCGGCCGGCCCGGCGGACTGTTTTGTGGAAGCGCGGGTGATCCGCGTGGGCCGGGCGGTGGCCCAGGTCCAGGCCGAATGCTGGCAGGACGATCGTCAGCGCCCGGTCGCTTTCGCCCGCTGCGATTTCGTGATGCGGGCGGCGGAACCGGTCGATGAGGGCTAGGGCGTGTTGAGGTTTCGTGCGAGCCCGCGTTGGCGTCCGCAAATCGTGTCCGGCAAGGCGCGAGTCGCCGCGTCGTGGCGTGCCACGACCCAGACTTGCAACGCCGCCGGGCGGGATTTGCGGCCCAACCCTTCGGGACAAGCGCTGTTTTGCGGCAATACAGCGTTGTAGCTCTCTCGCGTAGAACGACTACGCCACGTTCGCTACGCCTCGTCTTGCCGCAAAACAGCACTTGGCGCGGACTCGCACCAAACCTCAACACGCCCTAGCCGTTTCGTGCGCCTCCGGATACGCGTTGCGGACGCCAACGCGGCGCCTGCACGCAACCTCAACAGGCCCTAGACTGGCGCGATCGTAAATTCAGGGAAGGCGCATGGTTCAGAAGTCCGAGGCTCTTGTGGCGGATCTGCTGGCACAACTCGATCTCGAGGTGCTGGAAGATCAGTTGTTTCGCGGCATCTCGCGCAATCTGGGTGGCAAGAGCGTGTTCGGCGGCCAAGTCGCCGGTCAGGCCATGGTGGCTGCCACGCGTACGGTCACGCCGGGCCAGCTGGCGCATTCCATGCACGGCTACTTCCTGCGCCCGGGCGATATGGACAAGCCGATCGTCTACGAGGTGGAGAATATCCGCGACGGACGCAGCTTCGCCGCGCGACGGGTCCAGGCGATCCAGCATGGCCGGCCGATCTTTTCCATGCTCGCCTCGTTTCATGTCGCCGAGGACGGCTATGTCCACCAGGCGCCCATGCCCGAGGTGCCGGGGCCGGAAGGGTTGGCCAGCCATGACGAACTGCGGCATGAATGGGTCGACGCCCTGGATCGCGTGCCCGAGTCGCTGCGTGAGGCCGTGGGCCGCGAGATCGCGATCGACCTGCGGCCGGTCGAACCCTGGAACATGCTCAACCCCGACAAGCGCGCGCCCGAGCAGTATGTCTGGTTCCGGGCCAAGGCCGCGCTGCCCGCCGATCAGGCCCTGCATCGCGCGGTGCTGACCTACGCCAGCGATTTCAATCTGCTGACCACGGCGCAACTGCCGCACGGCGTATCGTTCTTCACGCCGGGCATGCAGATGGCGAGCATCGATCATGCGCTATGGTTCCACGGCGATCTCGCCGTAGACGACTGGCTGCTCTATGCCATGGACAGCCCGGGTGCACAGGACGCCCGCGGTCTATCACGCGGGCTGATCTTCACCCGCGACGGGCGGCTGGTGGCCTCGGTGGCCCAGGAAGGTCTGATTCGGCACCGCCAGGGCTGAATGGCCGGCGGCGCGGTGGGCGGCTCATTCGCCGCCGCGACGATGGCTGAGCAGCGACTGGATGATCACGGCGACCAGCAGGAACGCGCCGCTGGCCAGCTGTTGATACGATGCCGACAACGTGCCGATCTGGTTGATGATGTTCTGGATCAGGCCGAGCAGCAGCACGCCCGACAAGGCGCCGGTGAGGGTGCCGACGCCGCCGGTGAGCAGCACGCCGCCGACCACCGCCGCGGCGATCGATTGCAGCTCGTAGCCCTCGCCGGCGGTCGGTAGCCCGGAGTTCAGGCGAGCGGCGAGCAGGGCACCCGCCAACCCGGCCAGCGCGCCGCTGAGCATGTAGGTCGCGATCTTGATGCGCTCGACCCGCACGCCCATCATCCGCGCAGCATCCTCGTTGCCGCCGATGGCGAATAGCGCCATGCCGTAGCGCGTGCGGTTGAGCACCAGCGCGCCGAGCGCGAAAGCGATCAGCAGAATCCAGATCATGTTGTTGATGCCGGCGATCTCGCCGTTGGCGATGGTGCCGAAAAAGCCGGCGTCGCCCAGATCCATGCTCTGCTTGGCCAACGCCAGCGCGATGCCGTGAATACCCAGCAGCGCGGCCAGCGTGACGATGAAAGGCGCCATCTTGGCGCGCGCGATCAGCGTGCCGTCGATCAGCCCCACCAGCGCGCCCGCGACAGCCGGCGCCAGCAGCGCCACCGGCCAGCCGTAAGGCAGGGTATAGGCCGAGATCACCGTGCCGAGTGCCAGCATCGAGCCGACCGACAGATCCAGGCCGCCCATGATCAGCACGAAACTCTGGCCGAGGACGATCAGGCCGAGAAAACTCGCGGCGGTGACGATGTTCTCGATGTTGGTCGGTGCCAGCAGGTTCGGGAAATAGGCCCCGGCCCCGAGCGTGACCACAATCAGCACCGCAAGCGCGAGGCGCGACTGGACCAGCGCGACGAGGCGTTCGCGGCGCGCATGGTCGCGCGCGGCGGGGGCGTGGGTCGTGGCGGTATCGCTCATGCTCAGTGCCCTGCCCGCTGGAGGTAGAGCGCGGCGACGATGAAGCCGGCCTTCAGGATCTGGGCGTAGGTGTAGTCGATATTGTTCATGATGAAAGTAGCGTCCAGGACCTGGAGCAGCAGAGCGCCGAATACCGCGCCTAGAATCGAAACCCGGCCGCCGGAGAGCGGGTTGCCGCCGATCACCGCGGCGGCGATGGCGTCCAGTTCGAACAGCACGCCGATATAGTTCGGGTCGGCCGCGCCGGTGCGGGCCGAGGCGAACACGCCGGCCAGCCCGGCGAGCAGGCCGCTGATCGCATATACCCCGAGCAGCGTACGGCGTACCGGCGTGCCGGCGAGAAACGCCGCCGATCGGCTCGCGCCCGCGAACAGCGTGTAACGGCCGAAGGTGGTACCGCGCACCAGGGCCGCGACGACCACGGCGATCACGATCGCGATGATCGCGACCACCGGCACGAAGAAATACGATTGCATGCCCAGCCAGCCAAGGATGCCGCCGCTCGGGAGATCCACGCGCGAGCCGCCCAGCAGCACCTTGGCCAGACCGCGCCCGGCGACCAGCAGCGCCAGGCCGGAAATCAGCGGATCGACCCGCAGGAACGTCACCATCGAGCCGTTGAATAGGCCGACGAGGGTGGTCACGGCGATCGCGGTAACGATGGCCCCGGGCTGACCGAGCCCGATAGCGACCGCGATCACCGATGACGACAACGCCATCATCGAGCCGACCGACAGATCGATGCCGCGTGTACCGATGGCCAGGCTCTGGCCGAGCGCGATCAGGATTAGCGGCGCGGCCTCGAACAGCAGCTGGCGCAGGGCATAGACGTTGTCGAAGCCGGGCGTGACGGCCAGATTGAACGCAACCAGCAGGGCGAATGCGATATACACGCTGTTGCTTCGCAGCCAGTCGACCACGCTGCGTTTCTCGCGCGACGTACGTTGGGGCGCGGCGGCCCGGGCGGGTTTGGAAACGACGGATTCGGCCATGGGTTATGCGCGGTCTCGGGCCGGCGCGTGTTCGGCGGCGCCGGCCAGTAGATGAAGAACGTCGTCGGCGGAGCGGCCGGCGACATCCAGTTCGCCGGCGATCTCGCCTTCGTTGATGGCGACCAGCCGGTCGCAGATGGCGAGCAGCTCGTCGATTTCGGACGAGGTCACGAGCACGGCCATGCCTTCGCCGGCCAGACGCCGGATCACGGCGTGGACTTCGTCTTTGGCGCCGACATCGATGCCGCGGGTGGGATCGTCCAGCAGCAGCGCCTTCGGGCGGGTGGCCAGACAGCGTGCCAGCAGCACTTTCTGTTGGTTGCCGCCCGACAGCTCCGAGATTGCCTGTTGCGGCCCGCTGCATTTGATCGACAGCTCCTCGACGAATTCGTCCACGAGCTGACGCTGGGCCCCGCGCGAGACCAGGCCGAACCGCCCGAGCGACCCGAGCGTGGTGGCGGTGAGATTCTCGCGAATCGGCAGGCGCGCGAAGATGCCGTCGGCCCGCCGGTCCTCGGGCAGAAACGCCAGACCGTGACCGATGGAAATCGCCGGGGTATGCCGGGTCAGCGGCGTGCCCTCGAGCATGATGCGGCCGGCATCGGCGCGTTCGGCGCCGAAAATCGCCTTGAACGTCTCGGTGCGGCCGGAGCCGAGCAGCCCCACCAGGCCGACGACTTCGCCGGCATGAATATCCAGCGACACATCACGCACGCGATCGCGCCAGGATAGATCCTCGGTGGCGAGCACGGTCGGCCCGTCACGGGCTTCACTGCGGGCGCCGCCAGCGGCTTCAGCTTCGCGTTCGCGGCCGAGCATGGCGGTGACCAGGGCGGTACGCGGCAGATCGGCGGTGGTTTCGGTACAGACGTGCCGGCCGTCGCGCAGCACCGTGAGCCGGTCACACAGGGCATAGCATTCGGACAGCCGATGGCTGACGAACAGGATCGCCACCCCGTCGTCGCGCAGCCGATTGATGAGCGCGAACAACAGGTCGACCTCCGAGCCCGACAGCGCCGAGGTGGGTTCGTCGAGAATCACTACCCGGGCGCCGAGCGCGATCGCCCGGGTGATCGCGATCATCTGTTGCATGCCCAGCCCTAGGCTCTTGAGCGGCGCGGTGGCCTGCACGTGGATGCCGTAGCGCGACAGCAGGTCGGCCGCCTCGGCATTCAGACGGCGCCGGTCGATGATCAGCCCGCCGATCCGCGGTTCGCGCCCGAGCATGATGTTTTCGGCCACGCTGCGTTCCGGGATCAGGTTGATTTCCTGATAGACCGCGGCAATGCCGGCGTTCTGCGACGCGCGTGGATCAGCAAAGGTGACCGCTTCGCCCGCCAGACGCAGCTCGCCGGCGTCCGGGGCATGGAAGCCGGTGAGGGTCTTGATCAGCGTCGACTTGCCGGCGCCGTTCTCGCCCATCAGCCCGTGGACTTCACCGGGCATCAGAGCAAACGAGACGTCGTCGAGCGCCGCGAAGCCGCGGAAGGTCTTGGTGATGTGCCGGGCCTCGAGGACCGGCACCGTGGAGGTCGTATTCACGCGGTGGCCGTTGCTGTCGGGTTAGTAGACGCTGCCCTGCTCGAGCTTCGTGGCGGCGTTGTCGGGCGTATAGAGCGTGTCGTGCATGATCACCTGCTCGGGTACCGGCTTGCCGTCGGCATAGTGGGCAAGCATCGAGAACGCGCGCGGACCGAAGCGCGGATTGGTCTCGACATCGGCCGCGACCTCGCCGTTGGCAACCTTCTTCACCACGGCCTTCACGCCATCGATGGTCACGATCTTCACGTCGCGCCCCGGCTTCTTGCCGAACTGCTGCAGCGCCTTGATGGCGCCGAGCGCCATGTTGTCGCTCTGGGCGAACACGGCGTTGATGTCCGGATGCGACAACAGAATCTGCGACATCACCTTCTGTGCCTTGGTCGTCGACCAGTCGCCGGGCTGCTTGGCCACGATCTGCATGCCCTTGTGCTGATCGATGACCTGGGCAAAGCCTTTCGTACGCGCGGTTTCCACCGAGTTGCCGTAGGCGCCCTGGAGTTCGACGATCCTGGCCTGGCCGTTGGTCGCCTTGACCAGCTGCTGGGCGGCGCGCACCGCCTGTTTATGGAAATCCGAGCCCATGAAGGCAATGAAATCGCGGCACGGTTTACCGGCGGTGTGCCGGTCGATGGTGATCACCGGAATATGATGGGCACGCGCGGCCTTGAACGCCGGCTGCAGCCCGGTGGAATTCAGCGGGGCGACGATCAGGGCGTCCACGCCCTGGCTGATCATCGCCTGGATATCGGATACCTGTTTGGCTTGGTCGCTGTCGGCGTTGGCATAGACCAGCTTCTTGATCCCCGCCGCCTTGGCGGCTGAGCGGATCGAGGCCGTCTCCCCGGCCCGGAACGGATTGGCCAGATTCTGGGCCTGGGCGAACCCCACGGTCATCTCGGACAGCGGCTTGTGCGACGGTGAATCGGCCTGGCACTGGGCGTTGTCGGCTGCGCTCGCGACGCCGGTGGCGCCGAGCGTGGCTACTGCAGCGAGTCCGAGCAGGCCGGCGACGAGATGACGGGGATGGGGCAGTTCAAACATGACGGCTCGTTTGGCGTTGAGAAATCGGTGAGAGAGCGACGGCCCGGGGTGCGCGGGCCGTCGTCGATCGCTTAGTAGACCTTGCCGCTATCCAGCGACTTCTGGGCGTTGGCCGGGGTGAACAGATGGTCATGCATGATGATCGTCTGCTTGACCGGCTGACCATTCATATAGTCGTGAATCGCCTGAAACGCCCGCTTGCCGAAGCGCGGGTTGGTCTCGATATCTGCCGCGATCTGGCCGTTGGCGACTAGCTTCACCGCCTCGGTGGTACCGTCGATCGAGACCACCTGGATATCCTTGCCCGGCGTCTTGCCGAACTGCTGAATGGCCTTGATTGCGCCCAGCGCCATGGTGTCGCTCTGGGCATAGACGGCGTTGACGTCCGGATGCGACAGCAGAATCTGAGACATCACCTTCTGGGCCTCGGTGGTCGACCATTTGGCCGACTGTTTGGCCACGATCTGCATGCCTTTGTGCTGGTCGATGATCTGGGCAAAGCCGTCGGTGCGTGCGGTTTCCACCGAGTTGCCGTAAGCGCCCTGCAGCTCGACGATCTTGGCCTTGCCGCCGGTCGCCTTGACCAGCTGTTTCGCGGCGCGCACGGCTTGCTTGTGGAAGTCCGAGCCCATGAAGGTGATGAAATCACGGCATGGTTTGCCGGCGGTCTGGCGATCGATGGTGACCACCGGGATGCCCTTGGCCGCCGCGGCCTCCAGCGCCGGCTTGAGACCGGTCGAGTTCAGCGGCGCGACGATCAGCGCGTTGGCGCCCTGGTTGATCATCGACTGGATGTCGGATACCTGCTTGGCCTGGTCGCTGTTGGCGTTGGCATAGAGCAGACGCTTGACGCCGGCGGCCTTGGCGGCATCACGCACCGATTTCGTTTCGGCGGCGCGGAACGGATTCTGCAGGTTCTCCGACTGCGAAAAGCCCACCGTCATCTTCGAAAACGGCATCTTGGAAGGCGATTTGTTGGTACAGGTGGCGGCGTTATCGGCCGCGCCGTTGTCGGCGGCCCAGGCGGCGCCCGCCGTGGTTGCGGCCAGACTGCCGACCAGAACGGCCGCCAGCAGCGATCCGCGGGTGGATGAAAATCCCATCGTCGTCTCCTCCAGTTCTTGTTGTTTGTTCCGCTAGTCGGAACTTTTGTTTCGCTTAGTGCGTCTTCACTAGAAGCGTGTGTTGCAACGATGTCAATTGCGACTTTGGTTTGGGATCGGGGTCAGTGCGTGCTCGGGAGGTGGCCCAGGGCTTCCGAGATCCGGCGGCCGGCAGCGATCACGCGTGGCTGGATTTCGTCGACCATGCGCGTGCCGGCCAGGCGGCTTGCGGTCGAGGTCACGCTGATGCCGGCAATCGGTTCGCCGCGGAAGTTGCGAATGGCCACGGCCACGCAGCGGATGCCTTCCTCGTGCTCTTCCATGTCGTAGGCACAGCCACGCTCGCGAATCGCCTCGAGTTCCGTGCGCAGCGTATCCGGGGACGTGAGGGTAGAGGGCGTGTAGCGGATCGGTTTGAGCCCGGTGATGATCGCGTCCCGCTCGGCTTCGGGTAGCTCGGCCAGAATGGCCTTGCCGATGCCGGTGCAGTAGACCGGCCCGCGTTTGCCGACGGCCGAAAACAGCCGGATCGACTGCGGACTCTCGAGCTTGTCGAGGTAAATGACTTCGTCGCCCTCGAGCACCGCCAGATGCACGGTTTCACCAAGCTCGGACAGCAGGGCGGCCATTTCGTCGGTCGCCGCGCGCCGGATATCGAGCCCGGCCCAGGTGCCCGCCGCCAGCGACAACAGGCCGAAGCCGGGGCGATAGCATTTATCTTGGCTATCGAAGCGCACCAGGCCTTGTGTGCCCAGCGTGGCTAAGAGTCGGTTCACGGTCGATTTGGGCAGGCCGGATGCGTTCACGATGTCGGAAAAACGCGGCGGCCGATCGGCCTCGCAGACGATGCGTAACAGCCCGAAAGCGCGTTCCACGGATATCGTCATATCGCCACTCGTTGTGGTTCTGTTAGGCGGGACAATAGTTCCGAAATGTGAATGGGCCGACGGCACGACGTCAAGCGATAGGCGCATGGGCCCGAGTGAGCTACGCTGAAATCGTCACTCCTGCGGGCCGCGCCATGGAAGCCAGCCGAAAGATCGTGATCGCTCATCGCGGTGCGAGCGGTTATCTGCCCGAACACACGCTGGCTGGCTACGCCATGGCCTATGCGCTTGGCGCGGACTACCTCGAACCCGACCTGGTTTCGACGCGCGAAGGCGAGCTGATCTGCTGCCACGATATCCACCTCGACCGCACCACCGATGTGGCGGTGCGCTACCCGGCCCGGGCGCGCAGTGACGGCCGCTGGTATGCCGCCGATTTCACGCTCGACGAAGTGCGGACGCTTCATGCGCGTGAGCGTGTCGATGAGACGGGCGCCCGGGTTTTTCCCGGTCGCTTCGACGCCAACGCAAGAGGGTTCGGGGTGCCGACCTTTACCGAACTGCTCGATCTGGTGGCTGCGCTCAATCGGCAGACCGGGCGTCGCGTTGGCGTCTATCCGGAGACCAAGTCGCCCGAGTTCCATGCGGCGGCCGGTCTGGCGCTGGAACCGACGCTACTCGCCCTGCTGGCCGAATACGGCTACACGGGACGCGATGCGCCGGTGTTCGTTCAGAGTTTCTCGCCGACCAACCTGCGCGTGATGCGCGAGGAAATGCGTAGCGAGCTACCGATGATCCAGCTCATTGGCCATACCGAACTCGAGGCCGACTGGATCACGCCCGCCGGACTCGATGCCATTGCCAGCTATGCCGATGGCATCGGCCCGGACAAGACGCTGATCGTCGAAAGCGAGGGCGCGCTCGTGCACGCGGCCCACGACCGCGGGCTGCTCGTGCACCCCTACACCTTCCGTGCGGACCAACTCGGCCCCGGCTACAACAATTTGCGCGCCGAACTGGCGGCGTTTTATTTCGATTACGACGTCGATGGCGTTTTCACGGACTTCTGTGACATTGCTGGGGCGCTGTTGCACCCTGATCGCGGCGGCGCACTCAGCGCCGCGCCGTAGCCGCATATCCCGAAAGTTGGGCGGCGCTCGAACCGCTTCGGTTTCATCCACTTAACTCATCGTTCGCGAAACTCGCGCGGACCCGTGAACGGGCGTGTCTGCCCGGCGGATGCGCCGGCGTTGCGTTGTGACGAATGGGGCTTCGACCAATCGCTAACAGACAACGTTGCAACGTTGAATGATGTTGTTTGTAACACGATAAGAGTTACGTAAAACACTTCGTGTGTTATGCAGCGATTCTTCGGGGCCCGGGTGTATGGAGCGGCAGACTGAAATTCTCGACTTCCTGTGCGAGCAGGAAACCGCCAGCGTGAGCGAGCTGGCCGAGCATTTCGGTGTCAGCCGTATGACCATTCATCGGGATATCAGCCGGCTGGTGGATCTTCGCTTCGTACGCAAGGTCCGTGGCGGGGTCACGGTGCTGCCGAGCGTGGTGTTCGAGAGCAATTACCACTACCGCGCGCGACGCAGCGCGGCGCCCAAGCGTGCTTTGGCGCAACGGGTGGCCGAGTTCATCGAGCCCGGTATGACGGTGATGCTCGACGACAGCTCCACGACGGCGGCGCTGGTGGAATTTCTGCCGGAGTGTAAGCCGCTGACCGTGATCACCAATGCGGCCGCCCTGGTGGAAACCCTGCGTGAAGACGATGGCTACACCGTGATCTGCCTCGGCGGCCGCTACGACCCGACCATGAATGCCTATCTCGGCATGACCTGCGATCTGGCGCTCGAGCATTTGAGCGCTGATCTCGCCGTGTTTTCGGTCGCCGGTGTCCAGAAGGGGTCGGCGTACCTGCAGGAGGATGCGCTGGTGCGGACCAAACGCATCATGAAAGCCAGCGTCGAACGTAGCGTGCTGGCCTTCGATAGTTCGAAGTTCGGCAAATCGGCGCTGCATCAGTTCGCACGTCTCGATTCATTCGATCACGTGCTGACCACGTCGGGGGCGGATCCCGCCATGATCGAGGAACTCGTGACGGCCGGTGTGCCGCTGGAAGTGATCTCGGACTAGATAGGAGGGCTTCTTATCAATTGACTCGGGTAACCGTTCGGTCGCGACAGAAGAAAATGCGGCCGCATGGTTGTTGGAACAACGACGATTCAATCGTCACAGGGCGCGCAAGGGCTTCCCGCCGGGGCTCGATCGCGTGGCCGTTCTGAATGCAACAAGTGCGAACAATCGGAGGGGAATATGAGCGAATTCAATAGCGACAACATCGTCGACCAGCGGCCTGCGGGCGGTATGAGTCGTCGGAAGCTGCTGAAAATGGCCGGCCTCGGCGCGGCTTCGATCCCGTTTCTGGGCAGCAGCGCGCTGGCCATGGCCAAGTCCCTGAAAGGGGCGAGCATCAATCTCGAGATTCTGGGTCTGGCCGGCTGGCCGCCGAGTGCCATGTCGACCAAGATCGGCAACTCGATGTTTGCGCCCTATGCGCAGAAGAAACTCGGCTACAAGGTGCATTTCTCCAGCGCGCAGGCGCCGTTCGAGCAGCTGTTCCAGAAAGCGGCGACCTCGCTGGCGACGCATTCGGCTGAATACAACCTGCTGATCAGCGACTCGCAGTGGCTGGGCGCGTTTGCTACGCCGGGCTGGATCCTCAAGCTCAACGACATCATCGCGAAAAACCCCGATCTGAACATCGACTGGTACTCGGATATCGTCGTCGACGGCTATATGGCCTATCCGGAAGGCACCAAGAGCATCTACGGGCTGCCGCAGGAAGGCGACGTGATGGTGATGTATGTCCGCAAGGACATGCTGGAGGACCCGAAGGAACAAAGCGCCTTCCAGAAGAAATACAACAAGAAGCTGCCGCAGACCTTCGACGAGTTCGAGGCGCTGACCTGGGGCGATTACAAGGACGTGATGGAATTCTTCACGCGTCCGAACGACAACCTCTACGGCATCGGGCTCCAATACGCCAAGACCTACGATAATTTCTCCTGCTACTACTATCCGTTCGTGTTTTCCAAGGGCCAGCACATCTGGGACCCGAAAACGCGCAACGTACAGGGCATTCTCAACACCAAGGAAAACGCGAAGTCGCTGGAAGAGTTCGTGGCCCTGCAGAAATACAACCCGCCGGGCGCGAACGAAGTCGGCATTCCGGAGCTGGCCGACCTGTTCACCAAGGGCAAGGTTTTCTCCTGCATTCAGTGGGCGGCCATGGGCCCGACCATGATTCCGGACAGCCTCCGCGGCAAGGTCATGGTGGTGCCGCCGCCGGCATTCGACGTCAACGGCGAAAAGAAGCGCACCTACACCCTGGGCGGCCAGCCCTGGGTGGTCAACGCCTTCAACAGCGACGAGCAGCTGGCGGCGGTCGTCGATTTCCTCAAGTACTGGTATGCCAAGGACACCCAGCTGGAATTCGCCAAGCGCGGCGGCAATCCCTGCGTGAAGTCGGTGCTGGAATCCGAAGGATTCGACGACATCCAGCCGTGGTTCAAGGCCTACAAGTACATGCTGTCCAATGGCCGGACCAAGGACTTCTGGCACGATCCGAACTACGCCAAGCTGCTGAATGTGCAGCAGGAAGCGTTCACTTCCTATGCGGCGGGCAATGCCAAGGATCCGCAGAAGGTTCTGGATTACGTCGCCTACCAGCAGCAGAAGATCCTGCACGACGCAGGCGAGACGAAACAGGCACCGAAAGGCTCGGCACCGAGTCTGGGCTGAGTTCGGCAACGGTCGGCCGGGCGGTGCCCCGGCCGGCCGTGATCTCTAACCTGTCTTCGCGAAACTTCTGATTATGAATGCCAAATCCACAACGGCCGTGCCGAACGCCGGTGGTCGACGCTCCTTTATGGGGTCGCTCGGTCGCCACGGGTTCGTCTGGGGGCTGCTCGCGCCGGCGCTGATTTTTTTCTGCGTCTTCAACGTCGTCCCGTTGATCTGGATGGTCGGGCTGAGCTTCTACAACTATACCCTCACCACCGGCAACCCGCCGATGTTCAACGGCATCGACAACTACCTGTCGTTGCTGAGCGATCCCTCCGACTGGTCGGCGTTTAGTCGCACGTTTCTGTTCATGCTGTTGACGGTCTCGCTGTCAGGGCTGATCGGTTCACTGCTCGGACTGGTGTTCTGGGGCAGCAAGAACCTGCCCGGTCGACGTATCGCGCTGACCATGCTGTTCACGCCGATGCTGCTGACGCCGGCCTCGGTCGGGGTGTTTTTCAAGCTGATGCTGAACCCGAATTTTGGCGTTATCAGCTATATCGCCGAGCTGTTTACCGGTCACCGGGTCGACTTTCTATCGCATCAGATGTCGGCCCAGATCGCCGTTCTGTTGGTGGATGTCTGGATGTGGGCGCCGTTCATGACGCTGATCACGCTGGCGGCGCTGGCCTCGGTGCCGCAGGCGGAACTCGAAGCCGCGCGCGTCGACCGGCTCGGCTGGTTCGCGACCCTGAAACGCGTGATCTTCCCACATGCGAAGTTCATCCTCATGCTCGGCCTGCTGCTGCGCACGATCGATGCCTTCAAGACCACGGACGTAGTGTTGCTGCTCACGCACGGCGGCCCGGGGGCTTCGACCGAGCTGTTGGGGATGCGGATCTACCGGCTCGGGTTCAACTCGCTGGACATGGGTAACGCCTCGACCATGGGCGTGGTCGCGCTGCTCATCGCGATCGGCTTCACCTCACTGTATCTGTATGTCTTGAGCCTCAAGCGGGTGGAGGGATGATCATGGCCGCGACCCAACACACAAGCGTGCAAACTCGCGTCAAGCGAGCGGCTTATTACCTGCTGCTCTGGCTGATCGCGCTGATTTTCTTCCTGCCGGTGCTCTGGATCCTGTTGTCGTCGCTGAAATCGACCGACCAGATGTTGTCCAGCGTGCCCACGGTGTTCTTCGAGCCGACGTTCCATAACATCGTCGACACGCTCAATCGGCCGGAATTCCTGCCGGCATTGATCAATAGCGTGATTTTGTCGGTGGTATCGGTGGTGCTGGCCGTGATCGTGTCGTTCACCGCGGCCTATGCGATTTCGCGCTTCAAGCCGAAAGGCTCCGACTTCCTGATGTTCCTGCTGCTGAGCATGCGCATGGTGCCGGCGGCCGCGGTGATCATCCCGTTATTCCTGATGTTCGTGGAGCTGCACTGGAAGGGCAGCTATGTCGGGCTGACCCTGTTCTACACGATGTATTCCATCCCGTTCTCGTTGTGGATTCTGAAAGGGTTTCTGGACGGGGTGTCACAGCGTTTCGATGAAACCGCGCTGATCTGCGGCGCTAATTATCTGCAGATCATGTTCGGCATCATCCTGCCGCAGGTGCGCCCGGCGCTGATCGCGGCCTTCATCTTCAACGTCATCTTCGTCTGGAACGAATTCCTCGTGAACTACATCGTCGGCGGCTCGTCCACTCAGAACGTGCCGGGCCTGCTGGCTACCGGCATGTATTCCGGCGGCAGCGTCGACTGGACCTTCATGGCGGCCACGACGAGCCTCTACATGATGCCCGTCATCGTCATGATCTTTTTCTTCCAGAAATATCTGCTGGTCGGCATGACCTTCGGCACCGTGCGAGGTGAGGTATGAGCCGGGAGACATCCGCGCCCAGCGCGGCGCGTTTCATTCGCGGCGTGAGAACGGCGCTCGCGCTGCTGTTGTTCGTGTCGCTGGTGCTGATCGCCCAGCAGTCGAGCCAGCTGGTCTACGGCATCGGGGTGCTGCTGGTCATGGTCACCGTATTGCTCGGTTTCACGTTCAACAACATCCCCGACGACGCAAGCTACGCCGGCATCGTCAAGGCACTGATCATCACCTGGGTGATCGTGGGATGCGTGGTGGGCGTCAGCATCGAAAGTGCGCCATTCCTGATCATGCTCGGTCGTTAGGTAATTCATGAGTCAACACCAAAGTCTTTCAGTTGTCGGCGTGCGCAAGACGTTCGGTCGCGATGAGGTGCTGAGCGATGTCCACGTGGCCGCCGATCAAGCGCAGCTGCTGGTGATCGCGGGTTTGCCTTCGACCGGCAAGACCACGCTGGCCCGTATCATCTGTGGGCTCGATCGGCCGGATGCCGGGCGCGTGTATATCGACGATCAGGACGTCACGGACGTGAAACCGGCGGCGCGCCATATCGGCTATGTGCCGCAGTCGTTCGCGCTGTTCCCGAATATGTCGGTGTACAAGAACATTGCTTATCCGCTGCTTCGGGCCAAGCAAAAGAAAAGTGATATCGCGGCCCAGGTCCGCCACATGGCGGAAATGCTGGATATCGACAGTCTGCTCGATAAGCGGGTCGACCAGATTTCGGGCGGGCAGAAACAACGCGTGGCGATTGCGCGCGGCCTGGTCAAGAAATGTGCGCTGTACGTGCTCGACGATCCACTGGTCGGGCTCGACTTCAAACTACGCGAGCAGCTGGCGCTGGATCTGTGTCTTTTGCAGAAGCAGATCGGCGCGACTTTTCTGTACCTGACCGGCGATCCACTGGAGCCGTTGATGCTCGGTGACAACGTGGCGGTACTGGCGGACGGCCGGATTCGCGAGAACGTGCCGGCGGTCGAGGCCTATCAGTCGCCGCAGTCGGCGGCGATGGCCCGCGTGCTTGGTATGCCGCGCGCGAATTTCATCGACGCGACAGTGGCCAACGCGGGCCAGACGGTGTCCTGCAAGCTGTTCGATCTGGCGGTCGACGAGCCGGGGCTGCTGGCACAGGCCGCCGATCGGGTTCGCTTGTTGATTCGCCCGGAGCATATCGGCTACGAAAACGCCCCCGAGGACGCGGTACATTTCCCGGCCGATCTGCGGCTGATCGAGGACATCGGGGTCGATTCAATCCTCCATTTGCAGACCGACGTGGGCAAAGTCGTCGCCAGCCAGCCGAGCGACCTCGTGCGCTCGCGCGACGACCTGCAGGGGGCGGTCCGAATGTGGGTACGGCCCGCCATGATGCGCGCCTACGACCCGGAGTCGGGTCAGGTGATTGATTGTACGTTTCGGGCAGGCAACCGATGAGCAAGATCGAACTGGAATCCATTACCAAGAGCTATGGCCCGGTGGTGGCGGCCAACGCCATCAGCACCGTGTTCGAGGAATCGTCGCTGACGTGCCTGTTGGGCCCGTCCGGTTGCGGCAAGACCACGCTGCTGCGCATCATCGCCGGACTCGAAACCCCGGATGCCGGCCGCGTGCTTTTCGACGGCGAGGATGTAACGAACCTCTCGGTCGGCCGGCGCGACATCGGCATGGTGTTTCAGTACCCGGTCGTCTATCGGGGGCTGACCGTCTACGAGAATCTGGAGTTGCCGCTACGCCAGCGCGGCGGCGGCAACATGTCCGCGAGCCAGCGAAAGGAATGGATCGACCGTCTGTTGTCGATCCTGAATCTCACGGCCCGCGCGAACCAGGTCGTCGATGGCCTGGACAACGAATCGCGACAGAAGGTGGCGGTCGGGCGCGCGGTGGTGCGCCGGCCCAAGGTGGTGATCTTCGACGAGCCGGTGACCAACGTTGCGGTCGATGCCAAGATCGAGATCCAGCGCGGCATCAAGCAGCTCTCGCGTGAGATCGGGCAGACGATTCTGTATGTCACGCACGACCAGACCGAAGCCATGACGTTGGCCGACAAGATCATATTGCTGCAGTCGGGCAATATCGTGGAAAGCGCCAAACCGGTGGATGTCTACAACAATCCGGACAGCGCGTTCGGCGGTTATTTCCTGGGGTCACCGGGCATGAACTTCATCGCGGCGGAGCTGGAACGCGCCGATCGGGGACAGGCCCCCGGCATGCGTGTGAAGTGCTCGGTTCTGCCCGAACCATTGTGGCTTCCGGCCGATGATGCCTCCGGCGACTTGCCCCGGCCGGGCGCGGCCCTGATCGGGATTCGGCCGGAAGAAATCCAGATCGTCGAGGACGGTACACCGGGCGCGGTCCGCGGCCGGGTAAAAGCGGCCGCCCTGGTCGGTGGTGGCCGATGGTTTCTGGACTGTGTCACCGCCGAAGGCGACGAGTTCAAGATGCTATCCGCTGCCGGGGCCGATCCGGGCGGTGATACCGAGAAATCGTTTTTGTTTCGCGAATCCGTGGTGCGTCTTTACTCCGAAGAGGGGAATCGCATCGCCCGCGCGTTGGTGCGCGAGGACGCCGACGTGCCGGCGTAGCCGGGGGCTAACCGCTTCGCCCGTGCTTCGGTCGTCGAATGGACGGCCGAAAGCCGGCCGGCTTGTCGGCGATCCAGGCCACGAACTGGGCGATATCGGGATGCGCGAGCAGGTCGGCGCGCGTGTTGTAGACCTCCGCCAGTTCTTTTTCGCCCAGCACGGCGTGGATATGGCTGTGGCACGGCCGGCAGATATGCAGGATGCGGCCGAGCCGGTCGTCACGATCGAAGCGCTTGCGGATACGCTTGAGTCGATGCGTTCGACGCGGGATCAGATGATGACGCGTGGTGCGAACGCCCTCGCGGCCGCAGAGCTGGCATGTTCCGGTCATATCCCAGCCCTACGCGGCGGCGCGCCACGCGGGTGCGATCAATGCCTGTTCAGTCGTGTGGCACGTGGCCCGCGGCATGTTCCAGTTCGTCCAGCGCATCGTCCAGATACTTCAGCAGATTCTGCATCGACGGCAACGAACGCCGACAGGCGATCAGGCCGAATTCCAGCGTATCGCGATAGCTGACCAGGCTGATGTTAAGCGCCTGGCCGTCGAGCACGATCGACATCGGATACATGCCGAGCATTTCGGCATCGCCGAAATACAGCGTGTCGTCGGGGCCGGGCACGTTGGAGATCACCACGTTGAACGATTGCCGGCTCGGCACGAGGCCGGACAACAGATTCAACCCGGCCGGGGCCGACATCGCGGCCACCACGGCCATGATCTGTTCGGATGACATGCGCTTATAGCGGCGCTTCCAGTAGTCGACGCTGCGCTTGATCGCCCCCAGTCGTTCTACCGGATCGTCGATGTCGGTCGCGAGGTTGGCGTAGATCAGGGCGATACGGTTGCCGGCGGCGTCATCGTCGTCGTGCAGCGATACCGGGAGCATGGCGATCAGCGGGGCCCGGGGCAGTGCGTCCAGATCGATCAGATAGCGCCGCAGCGCGCTGGCACACATGGCGAGCACCACGTCGTTGACCGTCGTGCCATAAGCATCGGCTGCGTCGCGGATACGCGTCATCGAATAGCCCTGGGCCGCGAACCGGCGCGAGCCACTCACCGGACGGTTGAGAATACACGCCGGTGCCTGGGCGGGCCCGGTGAAGTCCGGGTCGTGATGGGCGTCGTGCCAGGCGTCGTAGAGCGAGCGCGCGGCGGCCGGCAGCGCGGCCGCCTGGCGATAGCTGCTCTGCAACATCGTCAGCCCGGCGGACCAGGCATGTGAACGGGAACTCGGCCGCGGTGGCAGTTGCCAGGGCACCCGGAAATGCTCGGTGCCGGGATCGATCGACAGAAACCGCCGCAGCACGCGCATCGCCGAGATGCCGTCCATCATCGAATGATGGAACTTGGTGTACACCGCGAACCGGTTGTCGGTCACGCCCTCGATGAAATACACCTCCCACAGTGGCCGTGCACGATCGAGCAGGGCGCCGTGCAGCATGGACACCAGCGCCAGCAGGTCACGGATGGCCCCCGGCTCCGGCAAGGCCAGATGCCGGACGTGATATTCCATGTCGAAATCCTGGTCCTCGATCCAGAACGGTTGCCCGAAGCGATATTTCAGCCGCTTGTCGAACGGCGGCTGCACCGCGTTCTGGGCCCGGGCGCGGTCGACCAGCTGATGGACGTAATCGGCGGGCGCGTTCTCGGGCACCGAGAACAGCTGCAGCCCGCCGATATGCATCGGCTGGTTGCGCCGCTCCAGACGCAGGAAAATCTGGCTGATGGGATCGACAATCGACATGGATCGTCTGCGCGGTAGGATTTACGCCAGCTTAGGGGGTGCGAGGGTTTCGTGCGAGCCTGGCCGGACGGCCGGCCCGTGTCGCACCTGTGCGATAGGCCGTTTGGTTAGACTCGCGCGCGCCGCTGTTCACGACAAATCGATGGCATGCGATTTGAGATCGGCCAGCGACACGATCTCCAGGGCTGCTTCGTGCGTCGCGGTCAGCACCACGCGCGGTGCCGTACCCGCCTCGAACGCCTCGACCCAGCGGGCAGCGCATAGACACCAGCGATCGCCGGCATCCAGACCGGGGAAATCGAATTCCGGGCGTGGTGTGGATAGATCGTTGCCGCGGGAGGCCGAGAACGCCAGGAAGGCATCGGTCATCACCGCGCAGACCACGTGCCGGCCGGCGTCTTCCGGGCCCGTGTGGCAGAACCCATCGCGATAGAAGCCGGTGATCGGGGCGCTGCAACAGCCACGCAAGGGTTCGCCGAGGACGCTACGGGCGGTCGAGACAGGCTCGTTCATAGACATTACTGTTGCTGCATTTCCTGTTGCCGCAGGGGCATCTGATCGATCGCATCGAGCAGGGCCTGGATGTCGAGCCCGCCCAGTTGGCTGGCCTTGAGCGTACCGTCCTTGCCGATCAGTACCGCCTGGAAACCGTCCGTGGTATGCAGCTTTTCCAGCGTCGCCCGATCCGGCACGTTGTCGATGTTCGACGTGATCTTCTTCGGACCCAGCACGAACCAAGCGATATCGCGCTGCTCGAGGCCGGGCGAGCTCTTGAACGCATTGGTCAGGCTCACGGCGCGTTGGGCGTTGGTCGGGAAAACCGCGATCACGCGGTACTGACCGGTCAGCGAGGGCACCGCGCCGGTATCGCTCCGGCTACTGCAACCGGTGGCGGCGAACGTCGCGGCCAGTGCGACCGCGAACAGCAGATTACGCATTCGACTCCTCTCGAACCTGGATCGCCGGGCGCCGCGCCGAACGCGTGCCGGCTACGGGCGCGTTGCCGCGGCCGAAATAACTGGTAACCACCGCCATCTTGCGCTCGTCGCCGTGGTTGGCGCCGGCGGCGTGAAACACGCCGGCATGAAAGAACAGCACATCGCCGGGCGCCAGTTCGGCATTCTCGGCCGTGGCCATCAGGTCGGTGTTGGCCTGCAAATCCTCGCGCAGAAATTGGGCCTCGTCGAGCCGATCGGCGTCGATGGTCATACGATGCGAACCCGGCAACAGCCGCATGCAGCCATTGTCCGGGGTCTCGTCGCCCAGCGCGAGCCAGGCGTTGATCAATTGCGGCTGCGCGAACGACCAGTACCGCAAATCGCGATGCCAGGCGGTCGCCGACGAGTACGCGGGCGCCTTGGTCATCACGCAATTGTGATGATTGGGTGTAAGCCAGACTGCGGCCGAATCGAGCAGTTGGGCGATGATGGCGGTCAGCCTTTCGTCGGCGGCCCAGTCGGCAAACCAATGATCGCGTTCATAGGCGTCGAGTAGGCGCCGGACCGTGTCGCCGCCCGCCGCCGATCGGGAGGCCGGGGCACCGGGATAGGCCACATCGGCTTCGTATTCCAGCGGCTCGACCGCCTGCTCGAGATGCGTCAGCGCGATACTACGCATCGCGGCAATACGCTCGGCATTCGCCAACCGCCGCATGATGAGATAACCGTCGCGCGCGAAAGCTTCGCTCTGCGCCGGCGTCAGTTGAGGCTGCAGGGCGATACGGTTGGACGTGTTCATAAGATAATTCTAGGCTCTATCGATACTTGGCGCGACCATTGCCGAGTATCGAGGCCCGGTTATGGATTGCAAATCCAGCTACGCGCGATGGGCGAGCCAGGATGCAATCGCAAGCCGGGCCGGCCGGCGCGCCGACCCGGACAAGCTTTCGGGCACGCCCGCCGGGGCGTGCTGAAAGCGGGCGATCAGTTGCCGGACTGCGGCGCGGCGCCGACTGGCTGGTGCAGCAGATCCTGGTGCACATGCTCGGCCTTGGGGTCGATGCGGTGCCAGGTCTGGGTCTTGCCAAGCAGGCTGATCCCGATATAACCGCGGGCGTCGAGTGTGTCCGGGCCCTTCATCGTGGCTTTAGCCTTATAGGTCTTGCCACTGTTGGGATCGTAGATATGGCCGCCGTCGTACTCGCCGTTGTCCTGGTATTTCAGGCCGTGCAGAATCACGACGCCAAGCAAACGGCGCCCTCGTTTGTCGGCGTCGGGGTTTTTCTTGTCGTAGCGCGGTTTGCCGTCGGATGAGCCGACGATACGGCCGTCGTAACTGTCGCCGTCCTTGTAGACCTGGACATAACCGCCGGTTTTGGTTTGCCAGACGCCGGCGATGTCGTCTGATTGCGAATTGGCGGCGGCGGCCGGCAGGGCGGCCATGGCCAGTAACAGGGCTGCGCTCAAGAGCGTTAGACGCATCGGGTTCTCCTCCCGTGGATTGTTTTAGTAGCGTCGCGCCGTTCTTTCGAACGGAAGATGAACGACGTCTTTTCAGATGTTATCCCGAACAGCCGGGTGTCGAGCAACCTGCGCTGCCCTCGAATGCGGTCTCGCAGCGTATGGTGCCCCGAAGGCTAGAACACAAAAAAACCGGCGTCGCGAACGACGCCGGTTTGATCACAGCCCGTATCGCGACCACGCGATACGGCGCAACCGTCTAGGTCTGTCTTACATGCTGTTGTTCGACATGGAGTTGTCACTCATCGAGTTGCCGCTCATCGAGTTATTACTCATCGAATTGTCGGACATGCTGTTATCGGACATGGCGCCGCCCGACATCGAGTTGGAGCTCATGCTATTGCTCGACATCGAGTTCGAGGACATGGCGTTGTCGGACGACGCAGCATTGTCGCTGTTGTCGTTGCCACAGGCCGCCAGGCCGACAGTCAGCAGGGCGGCAGCGGTAACCATAATAACTTTTTTCATTTTCGATGCCTTCCTAAAAATTTGGGAGTGAAATGCACGCGCTATCCAGCTTGCGCGTCGATTCGCTTGACGATTGTAGATGCCGAGACCGACCGATCGCTGAACAACGAGCGGTAGTGTGCTTGCATCCAGCGTGCCAGATTTCCATCGTTCGGTTTGTTCAAGAGAAACGCCAGGGCGTCAATGTCTTCGCCGCCGCCAGCGGCCGCCTGGCGAGCCAGCTGCCGTCGCTGCGAATGCACGAACGCGGCGGCATCGGCATAGCGCGGCACGTCGGGCTCGGTGACCGAGGCGTTGCTGGTGGCCCGACTGACGTGCGCTACCCCCTTGAGCGTGGTCATCGAGGCTTGTCCCGCGCGTTTGGTCGTGATGGAAAGCGCGGTACAGCCGCCCAGCAGCCATACCGTCGCCAGGACCGCAGCGAGACCGGCGATGCGGCGCCGGGGTTCGAATATCGATTTGTACATGCCGCAAACGCTAGCGTGTTGCCCGGTAGCGCTCAAGCATCGATTGTGGAGCGCATCACGTCATCGATAACGCCCGGCTGCATTCCATGGACACGTTTACGAAGAAGCACCCTGATGAGTCAGGGCCGCTGGCATGTCTGCGTACGCCGGCCGATCGGTTTTCGCGGCTGATCGGTTTCGATTATCCGGTCGGTTTCATCGATGTTGGCGGCGGTGTGCGCATGGCCTATATCGCGGCTGGGCCGGCTGACGGCCAACCGATCGTATTGCTGCACGGCGAGCCGACCTGGGGTTACCTCTATCGGCACATGATCGCGCCGCTGGCGGATGCCGGTTATCGCGTGCTGGCGCCCGATCTCGTCGGTTTCGGGCGTTCCGACAAGCCGACCCGCATCGCCGACCATAGCACCCAGCGGCACGTCGACTGGATGCGCGCCTGGTTCGACGCCCTCGGCCTGACCGATGCCGTGTTCTTCGGCCAGGACTGGGGGGCGTTGATCGGGTTGCGGCTGGTCGCGGAGCAACCCGCGCGTTTCAGCCGTGTCTTCGTCGGCAACGGGTTTCTGTTGACCGGGGACGAACCGGCGCGATTCCTGATCGGTGTTTGGCGCGCCTTCGCGCAATACTCGCCGCTGTTTCCCGTGGGGGCGATGCTCCAGGCCGGCACACGACGCTGGCTGTCGCGGGCCGAGCGCGCCGCCTATGTCGCGCCGTTTCCCGATGCCCGCTACATGGCCGGGCCGCGTGCGTTGCCGCGCCTGTTGCCGGTCTCCCCGGGCGACCCGGCGCATCGGCCCAACCGCGCCGCCTGGACCGCGCTCGAAACCTTCGAAAGCCCGTTCCATACCTGTTTTTCCGACGGCGATCCGGTCACACGCGGCGGAGCGAAACCGTTCCGGGAGCGCGTGCCGGGTGCGGCGTCGGTGTCGCACAAGACGGTCGCCGGCGCGGGCCATTTTCTGCAGGAAGACGCCGGCGAGGAGATTGCGCACTTCATGCGCGATTGTGCTCTGCGTTCCTGAAGGCGTTGATCGGCAGATTTCACCGATGGCGGTGAGAGTTCGATCGGGGCGCAAGACCGCATCCGTGTCATCTGCGAAATTCGTGGATCGCTTTCTTCACGGAACGAGGCCGGAAAGGGACAACGTCGCCCCTCTCAGGCTGGGGTACCACCCACCCGTCGTGGATCGGCGCTGGTAGCCGATGACGCTGGGCGAATTCGGATTTCACGACTCACCCGTCTTCAAGTTTGAAACGGGTGTTTAATCCAGCGCGCGGTAGAGTTCGGCGAATTGCGTTGCGGCGCGGCTGCGCGGGGCGAATTCGCGGATCGGCGCGCGGTGGGCGCCCATCTGCTCGACGTGGCTGCTGTAGTCCACGAACACCTCGGGCGCCCGGGCCATGCTCTCCGGTGGTTCGGCGATCAACTGGCGATGCAGGGTGCGCCGCCGATCGGCCATGGAGAAGAAGGGCCGCACGCGAGTTTTGCCGACTTTCTTCTCCGCGATGTGTTCCATCACCTCGTCGAGCGCGCGCAACGACAATGGGGTCGGCACCACCGGCACGAGTACGCGGTCCGCGGCCCGCAGAATAGCGGTGGCGAGCGCGCCAATGCCCGGCGGGCAGTCGAGAATCAGCAGCGAGTAGGTCTCGGAAAAGGGCTCGATCAGTCGTTCCAGTACCTTGCGCGGGCTTTTGGCGGCATGGATTTCGGCATCCCATTGACGATAGCCGCGGTCGCCCGGGAGGACCGATAGCCGCTCGTAGGCCGTCGGCCGGACGTAACGGCCGAGCGGCACGGTGCCGGTCACGATCTTCTTGGCCGAGATGCCGGCGGGTTCGTCGATGCCGAAATACCAGCTCGCCGCCCCCTGCGGATCGAGATCCCAGAGCAGCACGTGCCGTCCGGCGGCGGCCGCCTCGTAGGCGAGGTTAACGGCAGCGGCCGTCTTGCCGACACCGCCCTTCAGACTGTAGAGCGCCCAGGTTTTCATGCGGCCTAGATTACGACAATTCTGTGACAAAGCGATGGCAGCCCGTCATAGTCGGGCGGCATGCGTATCGTGATTCTGGCCGACACCCATGGTTTTCTCGACCCGCGCGTCGTCGAACGTATCGCGGGCGCGCCGCTGATCGTGCACGCCGGTGATGTGGGCACCGGCATCGCCGAAGAACTCGCGCCCCTCGGCGACGACTTGATGATCGTGGCCGGCAACAACGATCCGGACGATTGCCCGTGGCCGGCCTCGGCAGAGCGCGAACTGCCGGGCGGCACGTTGGCGGTGATGCACGGCCACCAGTGGCCCGCGAAGCAGCGGCATCGCCGTCTACGGGCCGAGTTCCCCGACGCCCGCGCCGTGGTCTGTGGCCACAGTCACCGGCGCGTGCTGGAAATCGACGATAGCCCTTGGCTGCTCAACCCGGGCGCGGCCGGCAAGAGCCGGGCTTACGGCGGCCCGGGTTATATCGAACTCACCGCCGAGGCCGATCGCTGGCGGGTCGAGCCGGTCGTGTTCGAGCCGTTGTCGCGGCGTCGCCGATAAACCGGACTAGAAATCCCGCCACTCGCCCGGCGCGAGGTCGCCGAGCCGCCAGTCGCCGATCGCCACGCGCACCAGCCGAAGGGTGGGCAGATCGACCGCGGCGGTCATGCGCCGGACCTGGCGATTGCGGCCTTCGGTGATGGTGATCGCGAGCCATTGTGTGGGCACCGTCTTGCGATAACGCACGGGCGGATGCCGCGGCCAGAGCGCGGGTTCGTCCATGCATTCGATCGTGGCTGGCGCGGTGGGCCCATCCTTGATCGTCGGCCCGGCGCGCAGGGCTGCGAGCTGATGCGCGTCGGGTGTGCCTTCCACCTGAGCCCAGTAGGTCTTCGGCATCTTGCGCGCTGGCTGGGTGATCTTGGCGTTGAGCTTGCCGTTGTTGGTCAGCAACAACAGCCCTTCGCTGTCGCGATCGAGCCGGCCGGCGGGATAGACGCCCGGCACGTCCACAAAATTCGCCAGCGTCGCTCGCCCGGCGTCGTCGGTGAACTGGGAGAGGACGTCGTAGGGCTTGTTCAGGCCGATCAGCCGCGTGGGTGCCGTGGCGGGCGTACGGCGCGTACGGCGGCGACGGGTTGGGGCACGAGAGGAGCCAGGCATACGTCTAGTCTAGGTGAACCGCACTGAAGAGCGCGATCCGCCGACGCCCAAACGGGGCAAAGCCACGGCTACTTCGTATCCGCCAACACGCCGTAGCACGATCGCGGGGCGTGAGCCGGCCGCGCCCGATATGCCGTGCTCAATGGCCGATAATGCGCCGATAGCCGCCGGCGATCAGCGCGGCGATATCCAGCTGCAACGTCGACAAGCGCGCCTCGGGCGGATAGGCGAGATACATCGATTGCCAGACCGGGTGCCATTTCTCCTTGAACGCGCGCAGCCCCTTGTAGTTGTAGAACCGGTTGCCGTGCTCGAACGCCAGCCGCGCGAGCTGTTCGGCCGTGTTGGCCCAGGGCGTATCGCCGACGCCGGCCAGCGGTGCCATGCCGAGATTGAACCAGTGATAGCCCAGGGTCTGGGCTTCCTGCATGAGGCGGACGAACAGAAAATCCATGGTGCCGCCCGGCGCGGATTCGCGATGACGCATCAGATCGATCGAGTATTCCTCGCGATGCCCGTAGCTCGGCAGAATGCTCGCGAACGCGATCAACGTGCCGTCCGCGTCGCGCACCAGGGCGACGGGCGCGCGCTGGAGATAGTCGGCATCGAAGCGACCGAGCGAAAAAGCTTTTTCGGCGGGTTTCTCGCCGAGCCAGTCGTCGGAGACGGCGCGCAGCTCGCTCATCAGCGCCGCATCGAAGGGCGGCTCGCGCAGCTCGAAGTCCAGCCCCATGCGGTTGCCGCGATTGATCGCGCCGCGTTTGTCCTCGTTGATCTTGCCTTTCATCGAGAAATTGACCAGATCCACCCGGCCGATCTCGCCGAGCTTGAACAGCACGAAGCCGTGATCGAGATAGTCCGACAGATAATCCGGGCCCACTTGATAGAACAGCGGCGTGCAGTGCCGGTCTTCGGCAAAACGCCGGAAATCGGCGATCGCGGTCCGGCGCGCCTCGGTATCGCCCACCGGGTCGCCCAGCGCGATCAGCCGATTACGGATGGCCGCGAAGCCGATCATGGCCTGTTCGTTGGCGCTGTAGCGCAGCGTCTTGTCGCCCAGCAGCATGAGGTGCGAATAGCCGTTGGAGCCGTGGGACTCGAGCCAGGCGGCGAGCGCGTCCAGATCGGCCCGGCTCGGGCGTTCAAGTTCGGGGCGGGGCCAGCGCGGCCAGCTCCAGACCATGAGTACGATCACGCTGATCAGCGCGATCATCAGGCCGCGCAGGAAACGCGGACCATGGGCGCCGAAATTGAAGTGAAAGACGCTGGCGCCGTGGGCCGGATAGAACGCCTCGCCAATGATGAAATACACCCCCAGCGCGGCGGCGAGAGCGGCGATCCATTGCCATTCACCCAGCTGTCGGGCCAGGCTGCCGCGCCGATCGAAGGACGCGCGATTGAGCCAGAGCACGCCAGCGACCGCCGCCAGCATCAGACTGGTGCCCCAGTCCAGTCCGCGCAGCAGACCGAAGACCGCGCCGGCCACCAGCAGCCCGAGCGCCAGCCACAGCGCGCGGTTCAGCCGCAGCGACAGCCCGCGCGCGGCGAATACCAGCGTCAGCCCGATCGCCACGCTGGCCATATGGCTGGCCTCGACCGCCGGCAACGGCAACCAGGCACGCAGCAGTCGTGTGTGCGCCAGTAGGTTGGGAAACGCCGCGCCCGCCAGCAGCACCACGCCACTGGCCGCGGTCAGCCAGGCGATCACCCGAATCCCCAGATCCACGGCCCGGCCGACCGGCCAGGCAATGATCTGGATGGCCGGATGCGTGCGCAGCGTATCGGCCAGCCGGCTGGCGCGCAGCTCGTTGGCGCCGAGCGCGAGCGCCACGATCAACGGCACCAGATAGTAGGCCACGCGATAGAGCACCAAGGCAGCAACGGCGGTGTTCGCGCTTACCGCGTGGGATGCCAGTAGCCCCACCAGCGTGACGTCGAACACGCCGAGCCCGCCGGGCAGAAAGCTGAGCATGCCCAGCGTCGCCGCCAGCGCGAATGCGGCAATCACGGCCGCCGGCGACACGCCGGCGCCGAGCACGGCCAGACAGCCCCACAGCAGCGCGCCGGCGATCGCCCAGTCGATCACCGACGCCGTAATGAATGCCAGGGCTTCGAGCGGACGGATGCGTTCGATCGCCTGCAACGGGCCAAAGCGCAGCAACGACGTCGTGGCCAGGATGAAATACGCGGGCAAGTACAGCGCGATCACGCCAAGCGCCACCAGCACCAGCCACTCGGGCACCGGGGTGGCCGCGAGGATCGCCGGGCGCACGATCAGCGTGATCCAGGCCAACGCCGATAGCCCCAACGGGGAGGCGCTGGCCACCAGCGCGGCATAGCGCACGGCACTGGCGGTCGCCGCGCCATCGCGCGTGAGCAGCAGCACGCGCAAGCCGGAACCGGTGATGCCCGACAGACTCGCGATATTGTTGATGCCGTTGGCGAGCATGCCCAGCCGCAAACTTTCCAGCGGCTGGCGGTCGAGCGCGACAAAACGCGCCGCCAGCACGTCATAGCTCGACATCACCGCGATCGCGAACAGCCCGCCCAGGCCGAGCACGGCCAGCCAAAGCGGCGCCACACCAGCCAGCGCATGCTGGATCGCGGCCAGATTCACATGGCGCGACTCCACCAATAGCAGGGCCGCGACCGCAGCGATCAGCAGCAGCGGCGCAAAGCGACGCAAGCGTGCGGAAACAGAAGAGCGTTCGAGAGCGGTTTCCGACATGACGTATCCCGGGGCCGGTTGAGGTTTCGTACGAGCCCGTGCCCATTTGCGCCATGAAAATTTGACGAAAATGCGGCCAGACGAGGCGTAGCGAACGTGGCGTAGCGACTCTACGCGAGAGAACCACAACGCTGTATTGCCGTTGTATTGTCCAATATGGGCGACTGCCCGTTCAGTGGTGGGCCGCCGATAACAATCCGGGGCGCCCTGCGGCGTTGCCAGTCGGGGGCGTGGCGCGCTCGGGCGACACCTCCGCACGCCCGTTTGCGCTCATATACGCCGGTGCTGCGCGGGTTTGATTTCGGTCAAAGGTGTGGGTCGCCCGCGGGCGCAGACTGGCACTTGAACGCCTGCCTGCAACAACCGAGGTGCCCGATCATGTCGCAGACGATACTCGTGCCCGTGGATCTTACCCAGCCGGCCGTACTCGACAGCGTGTTCGCGGCGGTGCGCCGCCAGATCAACATCGAGCCCACCAAGGTCATGCTGCTCAATGTCGTACTGGGCCATTACGCCACAGAGTTCCCGTACCTGGATTCGGCGTATGTCGAACGCTATACCCGGCATGCGCGTAACGAACTCACGCGGATCGGCAAAGAGCGCCTCGGTGATGCCTGCGAGTGGCATATCGATATCGAGCTCGGCCCGGTGGCGCGCACGATCGTGCGTTATGCCGACCGTGTCGAGGCCGATCTGATCATCCTCGCGTCGCACAATCCGCTGGTCTGGGACGTGTTTCTGGGCAGTACGGCCGCGCAAGTGGTCAAGCATGCGCGGCATTCGGTCCTGGTGGTTCGGCAGTCGGCCGAGGCCGGTGAAGCCGCATCCGACGCATCGAAGACAGAATCCGCCCAAGCCAGCGGTTCCGGTGCTCGCTGAACCGCGATAAACCGTTCTATGGCGGCTGGCGCATCGCTCGCCAGCCGCTGTCGTCGCGTTCGTAGATTCGACGGTGACGGGCGCGGTCCCAGCCGGTGGTCCAGAATTCCACGCGTTCCGGTATCAGTCGGTAGCCTTGCCAGTGCTCGGGCCGCGGCGGGTGTTCGAAGCTGTAGCGTTGCCGGGTGACGGCGATGCGCTCGGATAGCTCCTGGTCACTGTCCAGAGGGTCGGTCGAATCCAGCGCCTGGGCCACCAGCGTGCTTTCGCGCGGGCGTTTACGCCATAGGCGGTCGGCGGTGGCCGCGTCGAGAACTTCGCAGGGCCCTTCCACAATGGTCTGTTGTTCGATCTTGCGCCAATAGAAGCAGAGCGCCGCGTAAGGGTTCCACAACAACTGGCGACCCTTGCCGCTGAATGTATTGACGAATAGCCCGATACCGTCGGGTAGCAAGTGCACATATACCGTGCGGGCCGATGGCCGGTTCAACGCCGAGTCGACCGTGGCCAGCGTCGCGGCCAGCGGTTCGATTTCGCCGGCTTCGTAGGCGTGTTCGATAACACGCGCGAGTTCCTTGAGCGGATCGT
Organism: Salinisphaera hydrothermalis C41B8; assembly: GCF_000732535.1. Classification (GTDB taxonomy): domain Bacteria; phylum Pseudomonadota; class Gammaproteobacteria; order Nevskiales; family Salinisphaeraceae; genus Salinisphaera; species Salinisphaera hydrothermalis. Next base: position 200,797 of record NZ_APNK01000003.1, on the reverse strand, counting down.
CCGGTGGCGCGTTGTGCATGATCGGTCCATTGCGTTGTGCCTTGGGGCGATCCTGACGTAGACGCCACGACCCGGCGTTGATCTCGGTCAAGCGGCTGGGACGCGTGCGGCGCGAGAATCGGAGCAAGACCCATGGGAAGCGGGATCATGGCGCACAAGATTTTGTTGCCGATCGATCTGGAGCACGAAGAAGTGCTCGACGAGGTTTTTGCCTGCGCCGTCGAGCAGGCCGCGATGCACGACAGCACATTTGTGCTGTTGAGCGTGCTGCCGCAGCTGTCGCTGGGTTATTTCCCCTCGATCGAGAAACGCTACATGCACAAGATCACGGGCGAAGCACAGCGGCATCTCGACCGGATCGGCGAGGAACGCCTGGGCACCCGGTTCGCCTGGAGCGCCCATGTCCTGATTGGCCACGCCGGCCGGATGATCGTGCGGGCCGCCGACGATCACGAAATCGATTTGATCGTCATGGCCTCGCACAATCCGCGTCGTATGGATGTACTGTTGGGCAGCGTTGCGGACTGGGTGGTCCGGCACGCACGGCATTCCGTGTTTATCGTGCGTCAGCCGAGCGGCGCGTCTTAGGGTCTGTTGAGGTTTGGTGCGAGCGCCGCGTTGGCGTCCGCAAATCGTGTCCGGCAAGGCGCGAGTCGCCGCGTCGTGGCGTGCCACGACCCAGACTCGCAACGCCGCAGGGCGCCCCTAGTTAATTTTTTATGGGCGGCCCAACCCGAAGTGACAAGCGCTGTTTTGCGGCAATCCAGCGTTATAGCTCTCTCGCGTAGATCCACTACGCCACGTTCGCTACGCCTCGTCTTGCCGCAAAACAGCGCTTGGCGCGGACTCGCACGAAACCTCAACAGACCCTAGGGCGTGTTGAAGTTTCGTGCGAGCGCTTGATCTTGCCTAAGGCGCTGATTTTCATGGCGAGCGCCACCGGACATATGACGTTGTCCTGGCGGCCAACCAGGCGTTCGTGAACCGGCGTGACTGATGTCTAACCCGACACCGAGACCCGCTGCAGAAAATCGCGGGTGCGCTCGACTCGTGGATGGCCGAGCACTTGGGCGGGCGTGCCCTGTTCGACGATGCGTCCGGCATCCATGAACACCACGCGATCGGCCACTTCGCGCGCGAAGCCCATCTCGTGGGTGACCACGATCATGGTCGTGCCGGCATCGGCGAGCCGTCGCATGACGGTGAGCACATCGCCGACCAACTCCGGGTCGAGCGCCGAGGTCGGCTCGTCGAACAGCATGAGCGCCGGGTCCATCGCCAGGGCCCGTGCGATCGCCACGCGCTGTTGCTGGCCGCCCGACAACTCGCTGGGATAGGCGTTGGCGCGATCGGCCAGCCCGACCCATTCGAGTTGATCTCGGGCCTTGCGCTCGGCTTCCGTCCGCTTGAGACCGAGCACGGTACGCAGGGCCAGCGCGCAGTTGTCGAGTACGTTGCGATGGGCAAACAGGTTGAACTGCTGAAACACCATGCCGATCTGGCGGCGGGCGGCATCGATATCGCAGTCGGGGTCGGTGAGATCGACGCCGGCGACGACGACGCGTCCGCTGTCCGGCGTTTCAAGCCGGTTCACGCAGCGCAGAAGAGTCGATTTGCCCGAGCCCGACGGCCCGATGACGCATACGACCTCGCCGCGCTCCACCTCGAGGTCGATATCGTCGAGCACACGCTGGCCGGAGAAAGTCTTGCTTACCGCGGCCAGTTCAACCAGGGCAGTGTTCATGCCCGGCGCCCGCTGGCGGCCCGTGCTTCCATGCGTCGCACCACGATCGACAGCGGTAGCGTGATGATCAGATAGCCGAGACCGGCGACCACCAGCGGCGTGATGTTGACGTGGTTGTTCGCGGCGGCACGCCCGAACTTGGTCAGATCGAAGTTGGCGGCCGACAGCCCGACAATGAACACCAGCGAGGAATCCTTGATCAGCATGATCAGTTCATTGGTCAACGGCGGAATCATCAGGCGGAACGCCTGGGGCAGCGTGATCTGGCGCAGGGTCTGTGCGGGACTGAGGCCCAGCGAGCGAGCGGCCTCGATCTGGCCGCGGGGCACCGCCAGAATACCGGCGCGAATGGTTTCCGCCATATACGCACTGCCGACGATGCCCAGCGCCGCCCAGACCGTGCCATAGGGTGAAAACGGCATCGCCAGTCCCTGGAACGCGAGCGGCAACAGTGAGAGTGCGATGAATACGATCAACGCCGGCAGGCCACGGAAGAACTCGATATAGAGGGTCGCCAGCCAGCGATACGGGGCGACCTCGGACAAACGCATCAACGCGAGCAAGGTCCCGGCCGCCAAGCCGATCACGAAGCCCCCGGCGCTGTAGACGAGTGTGTTCCACAAGGCCCGCCACAGCCCGTGGGCGGCGGTGTTGAGTATCAACGCCGGGTCGAAGAAGGTATGCCCGATGGTCGGCCAGTCGGCCATGAATGCCAGGACGCCAATCACGATCGCGAGCGCGACATATTGAATCGCGCGGCGTCGCCGCGCCCGTTGGCGCGGACTGCGGCCTGAGCGTACGGCGTGTCCGTTGGGATCAGCCATGCGCTGGATCAGGGCGAGCCGGCGGTTGGCTTGTGGCCGAACCAATGCTGGTACTTGGACGCGTAAGTGCCATTCTTGCGCGCCTTGGCGAGCACGTCGTTCAGTCGGCCGATCAGCTTGTCGGCGTTGTCGCTGTCCTTGGCCGCGATGAAGCCGTACCGCTCGCCGGTATCGAATGTTTCCGCGACCCGCGTACCGGGGTTCTGGGCCGCGTAGTAAGCCATCGGCCCATTGTCGCCGATCGCGGCCGCCACTTTGCCGGCGCTTACGGCTGTCGTCATCAGTGCGAGATCGTCGAATACCACCGGGGTATAGTGGTACTGCGCGGCGTGTTTTTTGGCATACACCTCGCCGGTGGTGTCGGTCTGCATGCCGAGTCGTTTGTTAGCCATATCGGCGAGGCTCGAAACGCCCGCCTTCCGGTCCACCAGCAAGGCCTGGGTTGCCTTGAAGTAAGGCGCGGAGAACTGAACTGCCTTCTTGCGGGCTGCGGTGATGGTCGCGCCGCCCATCGCCAGATCGCATTTGTGGGCAGCGAAGGCCGCGCCACTGGTGATCTGGTTCCAGTCCATGCTCACTACGTCGAGTTTGACGCCGAGATCGTTCGCGAGCAGCCGAACCAGATCGACGTCAAAGCCGACCACTTTCCCGGAATCGTTGGTGAATTCGAACGGCTTGTAAGGCAGGTGCGTACACACCGTCAATTTGCCCTGGTGCACCAGATGAATGCCGTCGACGGTGTCGCCCGATTGCTGGGAACAGGCACCGAGCCCGAGCGAGAGTAGGCACAGGGCCATGATCGACAGGGGGCGGCGAAACCGCCGGAAGCTAATGGCGCGCACGGGTGTCCGGATCTGTTAACAGAGTTGATGACCCATCAGTTTGCCATAGACTGAGCGTAAAGCCCGTCCAGATCGTGTCGCGGCCGTTTTGCTCGGGCCATTCGGGTTCGCCGCCGCGAATCGGACCGCGTGAAACGGTGCGAGACTCGGTCAAAATAGCGCTTGGGGCGACGCCGCGAATGGCCCAGTATGTGGGTGGGTTTGATATGCACTGCGCGTGGCCGCCCACGGCCACGGAACCGATACCCTCACGGTGGCCCCATGGGCCGGCCGTGATCGCTCCGATGCCGCCACGCGATAACCGGGCGCCCAAGCCGGCGTCGGACCGCGTATTCCGTTTGCCCGACGCACCGACCGTATGCATTCCTCCGATATTTCCTTCGTGCCCCTGTTGGTGGTCATTGCGCTGAGCTTCGCCGTGCCCGTCGCCCTGTCGCCGGTGCGCCGCTTCGGTATCCCGGTGGTGGTGGGCGAAATCGCGGCCGGCATGCTGGTGGGTGACAGCGGTTTGCACCTGGTCTCACAGGACTTCGTGCTCCAGGTGTTGTCGGTATTCGGCTTCGCCTACCTGATGTTCCTGTCCGGGCTGGAGATCGATTTTTCCGGGCTCGCGCCGCGCCAGGGGCTGCGCGCGAGCAAGGCGGGTGAGCGGCTGCGGCGTAATCCGTTCGTGATTGGCGGCGCGGCGTTCGTGGTCACGGCCCTGTGTTCGCTGGCGGCCGGCTTCTATCTCACCTCCGTCGGGTTGGTCGGCCAGCCGTGGTTGATGGCGCTGATTCTGTCGACCACGTCGCTCGGTGTGGTGGCGCCGGTGCTCAAGGAGCGCGGCCTGATCGAGGTCACCTATGGCCAGACGCTGCTGGTCGCAGCGCTGATTGCCGATTTCGTGACCATTCTGCTGGTCAGCGGCTACGCCATGCTGCGCGTGGGCGCGACCGTGGATCTGTTGCTCATTCTCGTGCTGCTGCTGGCCTTCGTCGCGGCCTGGCGGTTGGCGGAGCGCGCGCGCAAGAACCTGCCGGCGCAACGGCTCATGCATGCGTTGTCCACCGCGACTTCGCAGATCCGCGTGCGCGGTTCGATGGCGCTGGCCCTGGTGTTCATCGCGCTGGCCGAAAGCCTCGGCATCGAGAACATCCTGGGCGCGTTCCTGGCCGGCGTGATCGTGTCCATGCTGTCGGGCAGCGAGAGTTCGGTGCTGCGCGAAAAACTCGATGCCATCGGCTACGGGTTCTTCATCCCGATCTTTTTCATCATGGTGGGGGTGAAGTTCGACCTGCCGGCGTTGCTGTCGTCGAACTCGCCGTGGGAGACGATTGGCGTGCTGGTCGTCGCCGCCTTCGGCGTGAAGCTGGTCGGTTCGCTGGTGTTCCGCCTCGCGTTCGGCTGGCGCGAGACGTTCGCGGCCAGCACGCTGCTCTCCGCTCGTCTGTCGCTGATCATCGCCGTAGCGGCGATCGGGGTAGAGATCGGCGTGATCTCGCCGGCGCTGGATGCCGCCATCATCCTGGTCGCCATCATCAGCTGCCTGATTTCGCCGATAGCCTTCAGCCGGCTGGCGCCGCGGCGTTATCGCGCCGTGCAGCAAATGCTGGTGATCGGCGACGATCGCGATAGCAGCGCGTTGGCACGTCGGCTCGAACAAATGGGCAAGAACGTACACACCGTGACCGAGCTTCCGCCCGGCGACAACGGCAATCCGCCGTCACGGGCACGCCTATCGGAATGTCTGCGCGCGGCCGGCATCGAACAGACGCAGACCGTCATCGCGATGGCCGATACCGACGAGGACAACCTGCAGATCTGTCGCGTCGCGCGCGAGGTGCATGCGGTGCGTCGGCTGTTGGCCTGGGTGCGCGATCCGGCCTATAACGCGCGCTTCCGCGCGGCCGATGTGCGCATCGTCAACCCGGCCTATGCCAAGTTGCTGCTGCTGGAAAGCATGGCCCTCGATACCGGGCGTATCGACGGCGGGGTGCACGAGGACGAAAGCCACGAGATCCGTATCGCCAAGCTGCAGAATCGCTGGATCGCCGAGCGCGAATTGCGTCATCTGCATCTGCCGGAGGGCACACGCGTGCTGCGTATCGAACGACGCGGCGCGATTCTCGAGGCGGAGCCGTCGACCGTGCTGCGCGTCAACGACACGCTGACGCTGGTGGGTACACGCGAGGATGTGGATACGGTCACGCGCCGCCTGGCGCGACGCTGGTAGGCGGGGTCAGGCGCCGGGCGCGCCGGGGCCTTGCAGCCCCGACGCGCCCGACGTGTGCAATCAGCTCGAGGTGTTACCGTCGTTCTGGGCGGTGTTCGAGTTCTGTTGCTGCTGGCCCTTGATAGGCATGTGGGCCTGATATTTCGAGCTGGGCGCGTACTGCTCGAGCGTCTTGGTGAAGACGTCGATCGTTTTCGGCACCTGGCTCGACTGGAACGGCTTGCCGTTGCCGGCCTTGGCACCGTAGATCGCTTGGTCGGCGTCTTCGTTACTCGACAGCGTCGCGCCCTTGATCGAGGCGCCGGCAAAACCGCCGGAGCTGCTCAGGCGATAGGTGATGACCGACGCGGGCGCGGTATGCACGCTGGCATGCGCGCCAGCCGGGCCGGCCGTGGCCGAGGCCTTGGCGCCGATCTTGAAGTTGCCGTTGGTCAGCTCCTGCTTGGCGTTCGGGTCCATGAACAGCACGACCATTTCGGTCACCTTGGCACCGGCCTGCAGGCCGATGCTGCCGCCGGACAGGCTGAAGAACGACGGGGCCACACGGTTCCAGTTACCCGATTGGTCGCGGCAGGCGATCAGGCCGTCGCCATGCTTGCCGGCCACGAGAAAGCCTTCCTTGAAAATGCTGGGGAACACGCCGATGCAGTTGGCGCCGTTGAGCAGCGACTGCGGGATACGGTCCTGGTCCGAGCGCTGCATCTGCCCGCGCAGGACGCCGGCGGCGCTGTAGGCCAGCTGGGTGGGCGAGCCCGAGTTGACGCTGGCCCCCGCGCTGGCGTGCGAGCCCCCGTTGTCGTGATCGGTCTGGGCGTTGTTGTTGGCCAGCGCCGACGCGCTGGTGAACGCGAGTGCAGCCGAAAGGGCCGCGGCAGAAATCTGAAGCGTGCGTGGCATATTGATGCTCCGCTGATGCGAATCGATGACAACCCCTCGTGTGTCTGCTCGGTAGGCACCTTGTCGCCATCGGCAGCCGGGATTGCGGCGAATGGCCGAGCCCGTTAAGTGCTCGGCCGACCGACCCAAAATAGCCACGGGCGGCAGGGCTAGGTAATCCGTCTGGCTGACTAGGCATTTGATATTAGGGGTTGTTCCTTAACGCCGTTGGCGGCCTGGCGCCGGGTCGGTGTACCGCTTGCGTGATACGCTTCGAGCAGCCTGTTTCGGAAGTCGTCGATGCCGGGTCTGCACGAATACCTGCTCTTTGTGGCCGCGGGGCTGCTGCTCAATATCACGCCGGGCGCGGACATGCTGTACGTCGTGACCCAGGCCGGGCGGCACGGTCTGGCACGCGGCGTGGCCGGTGCCCTGGGCGTGTTCGCCGGGACGCTGGTGCATATCACGCTGGCGATCGCCGGCCTGTCGGCGCTGCTGGCTGCTTCGGCGACCGCCTTCGCACTGGTCAAATACGTGGGCGCGGCTTACCTCGTTTATCTTGGCCTGCGATTGTTGTTCTCACGCCGCGCCGTGGCGCCTACGAGGGCGGCCGACGCAGAGCCGGCGCCCCGGCCCGCGTTGTCGGCGGTATTCCGGCGCGGCTGGCTGGTCAACGTGCTCAACCCCAAGATCGCGCTGTTTTTCCTCGCCTTTCTGCCGCAGTTCATCGACCCGGCGGCCGGTGATCGCATGCTGGCCTTCGGCGTGCTCGGGCTGACTTTCAATACCACGGGCACGCTGGTGAATTGCCTCGCGGCCTGGGCAACGGTCGGAATCGGCCGGCTGCCGCTGGCTCGCGCCGCGGGGCGCGTGGCCGAGCGGGTCGTCGGTGGCCTGTTCGTCGGGCTCGGTTGCAAGCTGGCTTTCGACTCGTCCGCGTAGTTGTGCCCCGGGATTCGGCGGCCTGCCGCGCCGGGCAGGGCGGGCGAGCCGCGGGCCATAGGCGGGCACCAGAGGCCGCGTCATTTATTCGCCTGCGGCCCGTGATGGGCTCGCGATGCCGTCCAGCTCGGCGATATCGGTCGCGTCGAGCGTGATCGTGGCGCTGGCGAGATTGTCGCGCAGATGCTCTGGCGACGACGTGCCGGGGATGAGCAGAATGTTGGGCGAACGCTGCAACAGCCAGGCGAGTGCGATCTGCATCGGCGTGGCGCCGCGTCGTTCGGCGACCTGATCGAGAATGCCGGACTGCAGCGGATTGAAGCCGCCGAGCGGAAAAAATGGCACGTAGGCGATGCCGTCGGCGGCTAGCCGATCGATCAGCGCGTCGTCCGCGCGATGGGCCAGGTTGTAGAAATTCTGGACGCAGACGATGTCCACCATGGCGCGCGCGTCGGCGACCTGGGTCGGCGTGACGTTGCTCAGGCCGATATGACGTACCAGCCCTTCGCGCTGCAGTTCGGCGAGCACGCTCAACGGCTCGGCCAGCGATCCTTCGGCCGGGTGGTGTGGCGAGAACATGGCGCGCAGATTCACGACATCCAGTGCCTCAAGCCCAAGATGACGCAGATTGTCGTGGACCGCGGCGCGCAGCTCATGGGCGGCGAATGCCGGGTTCCAGGAGCCGTCCTCGCCGCGTTTGGCGCCGATCTTGGTCACGAGCGTCAGATCGTCGGGATAGGGATGCAGGGCCTCGCGAATCAGATGGTTGGTGACGTGCGGGCCATAGAAATCCGAGGTGTCGATATGATCGACGCCGCGTTCGATCGCCTCGCGTAATACGGCTCGGGCGGTCTCGGGATCGCGGGGCGGGCCGAATACGCCGGGCCCGGCGAGCTGCATGGCGCCGTAGCCCATGCGTTTGACGGTGTGATCGCCGAGTTTGTAGGTGCCGGCTTGTTCGATATTCATCGTGTCGTTCTCCGATTGCGACGCTGTGGTGAGCGTAGGGCCGGCCATACTGTCCGACAACTGTCTTCAGGCAGCACGGCCTGTGCGAGAATCCGGACAATGAAAACCGAACTCAGCGATCTGGATGCGATTGTCGCCGTGGCCCAGGCCGGCGGCTTTCGCGAGGCCGCCCGAAAGCGGGCGACGAATCCGTCCCGGCTGAGCGATGCGGTGCGACGGGTCGAGAGCCGGCTCGGCGTCCGGTTGTTTCATCGCACCACGCGCAGTGTCGTACCCACCGAGGCCGGTCTTCGTCTGCTCGAACGGCTGGCCCCAGCGATGGCCGAGGTCGAGTCGGCGCTGGATGTGGTCAACACCTTTCGCGATACGCCGTCCGGGCGGCTGTGTCTGAACGTGCCGGTGAGCGCGAGCCGCGTGGTGCTGCCGCGGATCGTGCCGGGGTTTCTGGCGGCCTATCCGGATATCCGGCTGGAGATCGTGGCCGACAGCGATCTGGTGGATATCATCGCCGCCGGCTGCGATGCCGGCATCCGCTACGACGAGCATCTGGCGCCCGATATGATCGCCGTGCCCATTGGCCCGCGTCGCCAGCGGGTCGCGGCGGCGGCGTCGCCGGCCTATCTCGAACGCCATGGCGTGCCCGCGCATCCACGCGATCTGCTCAACCATAAATGCCTGCGGCCGAAGTTCTCCAACGGCCAGCTGCCGATCTGGGAATTCCAAAAAAACGGCGAAACGATCACCCTCGACCCGCCGGCCACGCTCGTCGTGAATGCCAGCGGTGCCACCGACCTGCTCATCGATACCGCCGTGGCCGGCGGTGGCATCGTCGGGTTGTTCGAGGACTGGCTACGACCGCATTTCGCGCCGGGCCCCCTGGTGCCGGTGCTCGAGGACTGGTGGGCCGAGTTTCCCGGGCCGTATCTCTACTACTCCAGCCGACGACTGGTGCCGGCACCGCTACAGGCGTTCATCGATTTCGTGCGGGCTACGAGCGGCTGAGTCAGGTGCGTGGCTAAGGAGGCACGTCAGTACCTAGCGATTCACCGGGGCCGGATCGCGCAGACACCCACGAGTTCGTTGCCCGGAGTTCGCTAAGCTTCCGGTCGTCTTGCCGTGAGCTGAACCCGATGAATTCGACCGATCGCGAACCCCGATGTGTCTGTTGTGGGCTGCCGCCCCGAGCGTTGGCGCCAGCCGGCGAGCGCGCTGGCGTCGGCGGCCATGGCAGGCTGAGCTGATGCCGGCAGCGAACAGTCACAGCGAAAACGGACGCGCTATCGGTCTCTGGGGCGCGGTCTCGATTGGCGTGGGCGGCATGGTCGGCGGCGGCATCTTTGCCGTGCTTGGCGAAGCCATGGCGCTATCGCACGGCGCCACACCGGCAGCGTTTCTCGTCGGCGGCGTGATCGCGCTGCTCACGGCCGTCGCCTACGCCAAGCTGTCGGTGGCCTATCCGAGCCAAGGCGGTACGGTCGCCTTCATCGATGCCGCCTTCGGCAGCAATCTGCTCTCCGGCAGTCTCAATCTCATGCTTTGGTTGAGTTATCTGGTCACCATCGCGTTGTATGCCACGGCGTTCGCCTCTTATGCCGGCACGTTCTTTGGCCGGCATCACGGCGTGCTGCTCGAACATGGGTTGATCAGCTTCGCCATCATCCTGCCTACGGTGGTCAATCTGGTCAGCGCGGCGCTGGTCAGCCGGTCAGAAACGCTGGTGGTGGCGATCAAGGTTGTGCTGCTGGCGATCGTGATCGTGTTCAGTGCGTCGCACGTTTCGGTGGCGCGACTCGCGCCCGGGCACTGGGGCGATCCGCTGTCGGTCATCTCGGCCGGCATGATCATTTTCGTCGCCTACGAGGGTTTCGAGCTGATCGCGAACTCAGCCGAGGATATCCGCCAGCCCGCGCGCAATCTGCCGCGCGCGTTTCTGATCGCCGTCGCCTCGGTGGTCCTGCTCTATGTGCTGATCGCGGTGATCGCAGTCGGTACGGTGCCCGAAGCACAGGTGATGGCGGTGCGCGATTATGTGCTGGCCGTGGCCGCCGAGCCGGCGCTCGGACGGGTGGGGTTCGTGCTGGTGGCGCTGGCTGCACTATTGGCGACGTTGTCGGCGATCAACGCCACGCTCTACGGCAATGCCCGGCTCGGCTATGTGCTGGCGCGCGATGGCGTGTTGCCAAGCCGCTTCGACGTCGAGCGCCACGGCCTTCCGTTGACCGGTGTGCTGGCCACGGCCGCGCTCAGTCTGGTGCTCGCCAACGTGATCGATCTCACCGATATCGCCATCATCGGCAGTGCCAGTTTTCTACTGGTCTTTGCCCTGGTCAACGCCGCGGCTTGTCGGCTGGCGGAGCCGATTCAAGGGCCGCGCTGGCTGCACGCCCTGGGGGGCGTGCTCTGCGTTGCCGCCCTCGTGGTGCTGATCGGGCATACCTGGCGCAGCAATCCGGCCGGCGTGGCGGTGTTCGCGGGCTTCGTACTCATATCCGCGCTGTTCGAGTTCGTCTACGGGCGCAGCGTGCGCGGGCATTTCCTCAAGCGGCGTTATTGATCGCTTGGGCCGGATCGCTCAACAAGCAAACCGAAAGAACTGCATGCGCAGATCCTCATCGAACTCTTGCGTAGCCGTATATGTGCCGCCGGTCGCCGCGGCAATAACGTGTTCCCAGAACGACAGCGCCGGCTGATTGTTCAGCAGTACGCGGATCTGCCAGTGTCCGGGATGTGCCGCCAGGCAGAGCCGGGCTGCACGCTCGCCGACGCCGGCGCGCCGGTATTCCGGCCGGACGAAGAACTGGCCCATGTCGTGAATGCCGGTATCGGCCGCCGCCGGCCTGAGCAACGCGAAGCCGGCCAGATGCTGGCCGCAGCGAATGGCATAAGGGTGATGATGCGGTTCCTGCCACGCCGGGTCGAACCGCAGGGCGCCGTCGGCGGTGGTCGGCACCGAGACGAACGCCGACATGGCCTCGATGTAGGTCGGGTACAGGTCGTGGATGAGCGCGCGCTCGGCGGCCGGGACCCGCGTGATCGATACGGTCTGGTCGCCTGGCATCGGCTCATCCACTGCCATCCGCCTTTAGCCTCGGCTCGGCCGATGTTGTCTCGATGCCGGGTTCAATGCGATGCGCCGTCCTTCAAGAACGCTTCGAACGCCGCCGCATAATCCGGGTGCCAGCGCGACAGCGGCGGACGGTTTTCGATGATGTCGCCGATCGCCCATTGCATGCGTTTTTCGTCGAGCCAGCGCGGCACGTCGTTGTCCGGGCAGAGGATATAGAAATCGCCGGCGTCCAGACTGTCGAACATGAAGTCGACGGTCTGTTCCGGTGTCCACGCCGATGCCGGTTTTTCGGTTTCGCCGGGCCGGGTGAGCTGGGTGAACACGAAACCGGGGATCAGCAGATGCGCGGTCAGCTCGCAGCCGTCGGTATTGCGCAGCTCGTGGGCCAGTGCTTCGGTGAAGGCTTTCAGGCCGGCCTTGGCGGTGTTGTAGGCCGGATCGCCCGGCGGCGTCGTGATGCCCTGCTTGGAGCCGGTGTTGATCACCAGCCCCGGGCCGCCGCGCTCGATCATGCCGGGCACGAATGTCTGCGTGCCGTGGATCACACCCCACAGATTGATGCCGAGCACCTGGCGCCAGTTTTCGGCCGGGCCGAACATGTCGCTGCCCGGCTGCACGCCGGCGTTGTTCATGAGCACGTCGGTGCCGCCGAAGCGCGAGCGCACGACCGACTCCAGCGTTTTCACCTGCTCGACGTCGGCGACGTCCACGGAATGCGTCATGACGCCGATGTCGTGCGCGGCGCCGGCCGCGCGGACGGCGGTCTCCGCTTCCGCCAGGCGTTCCATGTCGCGATCGGCGATACAGACATGCAGCCCGCGGCGGGCAAAACCTTCGGCCGCGGCTCGGCCGATGCCGGAGGCGCCGCCGATGACCACGGCGACCTGGCCGGGAAACAGAGCAGGATGCGTCATATCGATTGTCTCGTGGATTCGCTGTCGTGTGGGACGTTATGCGGGGCGGGGCCGTCGAGCAAGTCGCCGGCTTACTGCGACAGGTTCTCGTGCATCAACGCCGTCATCTTTTGCTTTATTTCGCTCTGGAGGGCGTTCGTGGCGACGCCGGTTATCGGCGTGCCAAGCGCCAGCCGCGGCTGGTTGTCGTGGACACGGGCGGCCAGCACCTGTAGCGCTGCCGCGATGGCGTCGCGATCCTCCGGATCGATCGCCTGGCGGGCGAGCCAGTGTCGACGATAGTGCGCGGCGATCACATGGCTGACTGCAACGGGCTGTACGGTAAGTGCCGGCACCCGACGGGCGAGATAAGTGGCGCTGGGCGACCAGCGCGCCAGGGCGGCCCGCGCGCCGCCCGGGTCCGCCGCCGGGTCGGGTTCGATGTGCCCGGCCGGATAAGTGACCAGCGTGCCGCCGCTGCGCAAATGCCGAACCGCGGCACGCAGTGCTTGCGCCCGCCCGGCACCGGCTGGTGCGACGCTGATCAAATGGGCCTGCAGTGCAGGCAGGGCATGAAACAGCGGGCGTTCGGCCACCAGCAGACGCACATCGTGATCGGCCAGCGTCGACAGCAGGGTGATCGCATCGACGAGTCCCGGATGGTTCGAGACCAGCAACAACGGGCCGCCGGGCGGCGCCGGGTGGCCATATTGTTGAACCGGGCCGGACCATTGCGTCAGGCCCCAGGCGCTGGCCGAGGCGAGCCCGTCGCGTGCGATGCGGTCATCGAACTCGATCAGCTGGCCGGCAAACCCGGCGATCCGGCGCTCGACGAGCCGCTGCAGCAGTCGGCGAGGCATTCGTGCCAACCAGCGCGAATTGGACAAGGCCGCCAGCATGTCCTGGCGACAGAGGCCGGCGATCCGGGCCAGGCGGTCCGATCCGTATCCGGGATTGCTTCGCTGGCCCGTGGCGGCGTCGCGGTGCAGAGCGTCTTCCTTTTCCGAGCGAGGGCCGGGTTCGACCTCAGATGGCCCGCCCGGCGGCGGGCGATAATCCATTGCAGCGATCGGAACCCGTCCTGTCCAGTGTCGAAAAGTCGGGCCATCATTGGGCCATGCCGCGCGTTCCTCTGGCGTCAGGAGCGACCGAGCGAATTCAGCCGGGGCGTGGGGCGGTCCCGCCAGGCCTGATCGGCGGCATCCAGATCGTAGATCCGATTCATTTCGGCCAGCTCGATGCGTTCGATGGCGCGGTCGCCGGCCTGCGCGGCCGCTGCACGTTCGCGCAGGGTCTCAGCGAGGCCGGTACGCATGTCGTGGTCGCCGTGGTTGAGATAGACGGTGGCGGCGCGCGTATCGGTTGCCCGGGCATCACGTTCGAACACGAAGCGGGCCAGGGCATCGATATCGCCGTGGCCGGAATAATAATCGCCGAAATCGACGATGCGCGCCTGCACCCGCGCCGGATCGATACGGGCGTTGCCGAGAGCCAGCATGCGGTCGAGCGGCCATTCACCGGCGACGAGCTGGCGCAGGCGGCCGGCGCCGGTATCGGGCGGGGCATAGCCACAGAGCACGATGGTGGCGGCCGGATTGCCAATCTGATCGACGATGAAATCCACGATGCGCCCGCCCTGGCACATGCCGCTGCCGGCCAGCGCGATCATGCGGCTGAGCGCGGGATCGCGCATGGCGCGCAGCGTGCCGCCGGGCGCGCGGTTGAGTCGGACGCGTTGCCAGAGGGCGGCCAGATGCGCGTCGACCTCGGCTTCGTTGGCCAGGCCGAGGCGTTCAGCCAGCCGCGGGTTGCGATAAACCGGGGCGTGTTCCGGCCCACCGCTGCCGTCGGCCAGTGCCATGGCGAATACATCGGTCATGCGTACGGCCAGCGGTGCGTCCAGCGACAGCCAGCGCGGTCGTCCCGTGGTATCCGGCCGGCCGGTATCGGTCGTGCGCAGCACGTAATCCAGATCGAACAACAGTTCCTGGGCCCGATGAATGGCAAAACAAGGCGCGATCACCGGTCCCCCGCCGCGCGCGTCGCTGTCGGCGAACACCTCGGCCCAGGCCACCATGCGGGCCGCGAACGATTTGTAGTGGGGCTCGCGCGCCGGTTCGGCGCCACGCGTGGATTCCACCACCATGTAATCGGCGGCGCCCGGCAGCGTCTGGCCGGCGAGCAGCGATTGAAACGGGTTGTCAGGGGTGTTGCCGCCGATATCACCGCTGAACACGATCGAGCGTTCCATGCCGACGCGGCTGCGCCAGGTCACGGTCACCGCGGCCGCGCCCAGAATATGCGCGCTGCGATGCAGGGTCAGCCACAGGCCGTGCATGCGCAGGGCGCGATCGAAGCGAAAATCCGGGCGCCGGTCCAGCGGCTGGAAGTCGATGAGTTCGACGTCGGCCGCATCGTATTCGTCGCTGAACTTGGCGGCGTCGCGCAGCGCCAGTTCGGTCATCCAGGCGGTGGCTTCAGTGCAGTACACCGGGCCGCGAAAGCCTGCGCGATGCAGCTGCGGCAGCCGCCCGGTGTGATCGCGATGCGCATGCGTGAGTACGACGAAATCCAGGCGCCGGGCATCGAAGCCGAGTTTGGGCGCACCGTCCGCGAAGCCGGCGCCGCGTTCGGCATGGGTCCCACAGTCGACGAGAAAACGCACGCCCAGTCGCTCGTCCACCAGCAGGCTGGCCGAGCCGGTCACGCTTTCGGCGCCGCCGATAAAGCTGAGTTGCATAGCCACAGGAAGAGTCGGTCCCGCCGGGCAGGCGGCGGGAAAAGTCGATCTCTGCATCCTACCCGGGAATGGGCAGCCTGGATGCAGCCCGTGCCGCTTCAGGCGCTCAGCCGTGGCCGTACTGCTTCAGCAACTCGGCGTTGACGCAGTTGCGTAGCCCTTCACCGCGTAGATAGCGCGTCAGCGTTTCGGTCGACAGCCGGCGCGCGTCGGCGCGGCTGGCCGGGCTGTACCAGGCGGCGTGCGGGGTGAGAATCAACCGATCCTTGAGGCGCTCGTCGCCGCGTTCAAGCGCGGCGAACAACGGTCGGTTCATATTCGGCGGCTCTTCCGGGAGTACGTCCAGCGCGGCTCCGGCGATCCCGCCTTCCACCAGTGCCGTGTAGAGGGCATCGATATCGACCACGGCGCCGCGGGCGGTGTTGATGAGCACCGCGTGCGCCGGCATGCGCGCCAATGCATCGGCGTCGATCAAGTGATGGGTGGTCTCGTTGAGCGGCGTATGCAGGCTCACCGCATCGCAGGTTTCCAGCAGTTCTTCCAGGCTGTCCACGCGCGAGACGCCGACCGCGATCTCCTGACCGCGCGGCAGTTCCGGATCGTAAGCCACGACCTCGATGCCGAAGGCCTTGGCGCGCAGCGCGGTCGCCGTACCGATCCGGCCCAGCCCGACGATGCCGAGCCGGCTGCCGCGAATCCGTTCGACCTGCGGCGCGCCGGGTTTGAAGGCGTCGACCGGCGACTGCTGCAGGCGCTGATCGTGAAATACGAGCCCGCGCCGGAAGGCCAGCAGCATGCCGATGGCATGATCGGCGACCTCGCCGGTGCCGTAGTCCGGCGTGTTGCAGACCGGGATGCCGGCGGCCGCGGCGGCGTCGAGATCGATATGATCGAAACCGACGCCGGCGCGCACGATGACGCGGCAGTTATCCAGCTTTGCGATCAGCTCGCGATCGATGAATACCTCGTGCCAGACCAGCAGCGCGTCGGCCGCGCGCCAGTGCGTCTCGTCGATACGCGCCGCTTCGCGTTCGCGAAAGATATCGAACGCGAAATCCGGTCCGGCGGTCTCGCGCTCGAGTTCGGCATCGTCTTCGTACTGGGCGTCCGGCGTGAGAATGGAAAAAGCGCGACTCATTGGGGGTTCGTCCGATCGGTTGGGCGGCCATCAACGGCGCGGTTCACTGGTACCACAGCACGATGCCCGGGAAGAGAATGAACAGGAACAGCAGCGCCAGCAGCACGGCGTAGTAGGGCAGCAGCGCAGCCGAGAGTTTTTCCATCGGTACGTCACCCACGCCGCAGCCGACGTAGAGCACGGTGCCCACCGGCGGCGTGATCAGCCCGATGCCGAGCGCGAACGACATCAGCACGCCGAAATAGACCGGGTCGATGCCGAGTTTGGTGACCACTGGCGTCATCAACGGGGCGAGGATGACCATCGCCGGCGTCAGGTCCATGAAAAAACCGACCAGTAGCAGCACCACGATCAGAATCATCAGCATCACGAAACGCTGATCGGTGAGCGCGGTCAGTGCGGCGACGATATGTTGCGGCACCATGTTGGCGGTGAGCAGCCAAGCCAGCACGTTGGCAAACGTCAGCAGCAACAGCACGACGCCGGTGAGCTGGCCGGTATTCACGAACAGCTGGAACAGCTTCTTCAGCGTGAGCGTGCGATAGAAGAACAGCGACACGACGATGGCGTAGATCAGCGCGATCGCGGAGCTCTCGGTGGGCGTGAACACGCCGCCCAGAATCCCGCCCACGATGATCAACGGCAGCATCAGCGCCGGCAGCGCGGCAAAGAAGGAGTCGATGACCTCGCGTACGGAAAACGACTGTGCCGCCCCGCTGGATCGCGAGGTGGCATAGGTCGTGATCATCAGCCCGATGGTGACCAGGATGCCGGGCACGATCCCGGCGAGAAACAGGTTCGAAATCGAGGTGTTGGTGACCACGCCGAACAGAATCATCGGAATCGATGGCGGCACGATGATGCCGACGACCGACGCCCCGACGACGATCGCGGTAGCGGCCGCGGCCGAATAGCCTTTTTCCTTCATCGGCCGGATCAGCATGCCGCCGATCGCCGAGGCATCCGCCACGGCAGAGCCGCTGATGCCGCCAAAGAACATGGAGGTGAGCACCGCGATCTGGCCCAGGCCGCCGGCCATGAAGCCCACCAGCGAGCTGGCGAAGCGTACCAGCCGGCGGGCGATGCCGCCGTGGCTCATCACCTCGCCGACCATGATGAACAACGGGATCGCCAGCAGCGGAAAGGAATCCAGCCCGTTCACGCCCTGCTGGATCAGCGGCGAGAACGCGTAGTGGTAATGCATCATCAAGTAAATGCTGATGCCGGCCAGGCCGATCGAAATCGGAATGCCGATCGCGATCAGCACCAGAAGAGCGGCGAGCATGCCGAGCATGAACATGGTCACGCCCTCCGTGTAAATCGGGCGATCAGCCGCAGCAGATCCACCGTATTGGCGATCGCCAGCAGCGCTGCGAAGAACAGCATTGCCATGTACAGATACGTCTTGGAAATGCCCAGCAATGGCGTGACGCTCACATAGCCCGACACAAGTTGTTGATAGGCCATAACGATGATCACGCAGACGGCATAGACAATCGCGATCTTGATGATGTCGAAGACCCGGGCGACAGCGCCCGGCACCGCATCCTTCACGAAGGTGACGGCGATGTTCTCGTTGGCGAGACAGCCGACGCCGCCACCGACCAGCACGGCCCAGATGAAGAAATAGCGCGACATTGCCTCGGCCCAGTCATAGGAACTGTTCAGCACGAAGCGGCCGAAAACGTTGGCCGAAACACAGAAGAACACGGCGATGGTGAGCACGCCGACGACTACGCCCAGCGCAAGACGCAGGTAATGGACGCCACGCTCAACGGTGGCAACAAGCGCGTCCATGAATATCGACCCCGCAAGATCATGATGAATGAATGGCGATGGGCGGGCGCGGCGCCCGCCCATCGATGTCGCCGTCGCCCCCGACGGCGCGGCTGACAGCCCGCGTCAGTGCGGGTGGTTGGTGGCCTTCATCACCTCATCGAACAGCGGCTCGCCGATCTTGCTCTTGAAGTCCTGGTACACCGGCTGGGCCTTCTTCTTGAACGCGTCGCGCTGGCTGGCGGTCAGGTTCGTGATCTTCAGGCCCTTCTTCTCGAGCTCGCTCTTGGCCTGGGCGTCAATATCGCGGCTGACCTTGCGCTCGTAGTTGCCCATCTGGACGCTCGCGGTACGGACCAGCTTCTGGTACGGCTTGGGCAGACGCTGCCAGAAGCGCTCGGACATCAGCGTGATGAACGGCGTATAAACATGCTTGGTGGCCGTGGCGTTGGACTGTACTTCGTAGAACTTGGAGGTGAGGATGGTCACCCACGGGTTCTCCTGGGCGTCCACCGTGCCCTGGTCGAGCGCGGTGAACAGCTCCGCGAACGACATCGGCGTGGGGTTGGCACCGAGCGTACGCCAGATATCCAGCTGAACCGGGCTTTGCATGACACGGATCTTCAGGCCATGCAGATCCTTCGGTGAATTGATCACGCCCTTGCTGTCGGTGAGCTGGCGGAAGCCGTTCTCGGCCCAGCCTAGCGCCACCAGGCCGTTGCGATGATCGGTGATCTGCTTGAGGATCTTCTGTCCGATCGGGCCATCCAGCACCTTGTCGGCCTGTTTCGTATTGTCGAACAGAAAGGGCAGATCGAAGACCGCGAGTTCCGGCTCCATCTTGATCAGCGGCGACGTCGACGGCTGGGTCATTTCTGCCGTACCGGACTGCAGCGCACTGGTCATCTGCAGGTCGTCGCCGAGCTGGGCGCTGGGGAAGATGTTGACTTTGATATGGCCGTTGCTGCGCTGTTCGACGATCTTCTTGAAATAAGCCACGCCGCGATACTGGGCGCTGCTCTCGGCCAGGCCGATGCCGAACTTGATGGTGAACTGTTGATTGCCCTCGACCTTAACCGGGCCGCCCGAGACCTTTGGCATCGGCAGGAAGTGCAGCGAATCACCGCTGTTGGTGGCAGCCACCGCAGCGCCGGCAACGAGCAAGCCGCCGACCAGCCCGGCATAGCGAGCGAACATTCTGATTTTCATGGCTCTCCTTCAGTTGGTCTGCGATTCGCGATGAGCGAACCGTCGCGGCGCATCTGGACATCGGCTACCGGAGTAGCGTGCTGATCGGCGATTGGATGATCGATTTTTGTTGCGCTCCATGTTGACCATAGATGTGCATAAGCACGGCGACAATGCGCTTGCGACCAAAGTCTCGTGCGTGGCCGCCATGCGTCGGGCCGCCTCGCCCATCTTCAAATGGGACCGATTTCAAAGCGGGTCGCTGGAATGGTGGGACGATTCGCGTTACTAGGACGTGTTGAGGTTTCGTGAGCGCACTGCGTTGACGTGCGCAAATCGTGTCCGGCAAGGCGCGAGTCGCCGGCTCGGGGCGTGCCACGACCCAGACTCGCAACGCCGCCGGGCGCCCCAACCCTTCGGGACAAGCGCCTTAAATTAACGACACGACGGCAATCCAGCGTTGTCGCGCTCTCGCGTAGAACGACTACGCCACGTTCGCTACGCCTCGTCTTGCCGCCCTGGTTAATTTTCAGGGAGCGCTTGGCGCGGGCCCGCACGAGACCTCAACACGCCCGATGCAGCCGTTCGCGTGAGCCGCGCGTGGGCGACTCGGGGAAGGGGCTCACCGGCGGCTCGGAGCGGGCGGCCGGCGTGAGTATCGGGATCGCGATCCATCACGCCATCCCTTAGGCGTGTCCGCCCCTCCGCGCGGCTCGCAGGGGCCTGTCGGCGGCTTGAGCCGCCGACCTGGCTCGAGAAGCGCGTTCGGCGTTAAGCGGCAGCGCCGTGATGCGCGGGTAGGGGCTCCTCCTCAACAGGCATGGCGGCGCTGTCGACGTGTTTCGTCTTCGCTGTCGTGCTATCGGAGTGCTCGTTTTCGGCGCGCGCGTACAGCTCGAAGAATGCCACGCGCTGTTTGAGCGCCTGGGCCTGCGCTTCCAGCGAGCGGCCGGCTGCGGCGGATTGCTCCACCAGCGCGGCGTTCTGCTGGGTGGCGCCGTCCATTTGCGAGATCGCCTGGTTGACCTGCTCGATGCCGGTGGATTGTTCCTTGCTAGCGGCCGCGATCTCGGCGACCAGGTCGCTGACCTGATTCACGCGGTTGGCGATGGCTTCGAGGGCCTCGCCGGAGCGTGCGACCTGGGCCGAACCATCGGCGACCTTGCTCGCGCTATCCGCCACCAGGGCCTTGATATCTTCGGCGGCGGAAGCACTGCGGCTGGCGAGGCTGCGCACTTCGGTGGCGACGACCGCGAAGCCACGGCCTTGTTCACCAGCGCGTGCGGCTTCGACCGAGGCATTGAGTGCCAGCAGATTGGTCTGGAACGCAATTTCGTCGATCAGGCCGACGATCTCGTTGATCTGCTGGCTCGATTGTTCGATCGCCTGCATCGAGGCTACGGCGCTGGTGGCCACCTCGCTGCCCTCGCTGGCTTGCTCGCGCACGCTTTCGGCCACTTGGTTGGCCTGCGCGGCGT
Source organism: Salinisphaera hydrothermalis C41B8 (assembly GCF_000732535.1). Classification (GTDB taxonomy): domain Bacteria; phylum Pseudomonadota; class Gammaproteobacteria; order Nevskiales; family Salinisphaeraceae; genus Salinisphaera; species Salinisphaera hydrothermalis. The sequence continues at coordinate 180,105 of NZ_APNK01000003.1, read as the reverse complement.
TGTCGGCGTTCTGTTTGACCGTGGAGGTCATTTGTTCCATCGAGGCCGCGGTTTGCTGCAGGCTGGCGGCCTGCTCTTGCGTGCGGGTACTGAGTTCGTCGTTACCGGCGGCGATTTCGTTGGCCCCGGCCGTGACCGAATCGGCTCGGTTATCGACATCGCTGACCACGTCGTAAAGACGAGCGCGCATGGATTCGATGCCGTCGATCATCCCGCCGAATTCGTCGCGATAGGGGTTATCGACACGTTCATGCAGATGCCCGTCCGTGATCGAGGCGACGAACCGGCGAGCGGCCGCCAGCGGGCGCATGATGCCGGCCATCAGCCACAGCATGACGAGTACGGCGAGTATGAATACGGCCGCAGCCGCAGCGATGATGTAGGTCTGGGAATGGCGGGCGGAGACGCGGGTATCCGCATAGGCATCGGCGGCGGCACTGCGTTGCAGTCGCCAGAGCTGATGCAGTTGCTTGGCCAGGGTGTCGATGGGTTGATGCAGCGAAATGCCGTAAATATTCGTGGCATCGAGCATGTCGGCCTGGTTCAGGTCATCCACGAAATCACCCAGTGATCCCTTGATGATCTTGAGGTTCTTGTGCGCCTGGTCGGCCAATTTTTGTTCTTTCGGCCCAGTGATGAGCGTGGGATAGTAGGCTTTCCAGCCCTGATCGATTTTTTTCTCGATCGTTCCGATATTGTCGGCCATGCGTTTCATGGCCGAGGCATCGGGCTGTGAGGTCAGCAACGTGCCGACCTGAGAGCGCAAGTCATTGACTTGGCGGTCGAGGCTGGACACCGTCTCGATGCCGGACAGGTTCTGGTTGTAGATCGCGGCCGTATTGTCGGCTGCACGGCGAATCGACCAGATCGACAGCGCGCTGAGCATGACAATGAATACGAGCGCCGCGCCGAAGCCGAGCGCGAGTTTCGCTCGCACACTTTTTCTCGGGTCCAACATCGAAAATCTCCTCGGTGATGTTTCTTATCGTGTTTGTATGGCTTCGCGAGGCGGGGCCACTACGGTCTCGAAGACGCGATAACCTCATATCTTTCATCGGCGGCGGGCGTGCAGACTTGAATCGGCAAGCTGGATCGCTTCTGCCGCGAGCGACGAACCGTACGGTGTGGGGTGTGGGGATTGGCCATCACCGATTTACGGGCGTCGGCTGCGATAATTGGTTAGTCTTGCCGGCGAAACCGCGAACTACAGGTCCGTCGTGCCCACGCTGTCCGCTTTGTATCGCTACCCGGTCAAATCCACCGCCGGCGAGGTGCTGGCGCACGCCACCGTGACCGAGGAAGGCCTGTTGCGCGATCGCCGTTTCATGGTCGTCAAGCCGGATGGCCGCTTCGTTACCGCACGGACGCACCACGGCCTGCAGCGCGTGTTTGCGCGCTTCGACGGCGAACATTTGTCGCTTACGCACGACGATTACCCGGCAATCCATGCCTCGCGACATGAGTTCAGCAGCCAGCGCTTCGATACCGGTGTCTGGGGCGACACGTTCGCCGCGCTGACCACGACGTTCGCCCTCGACGCCTGGTTCAGCCGGATCGTCGGCGAGCCGGTGCATTTGCTTTGGCTGGGCGAGCAATCCCGTCGGTATCGGGACCAGATCGGCGCTCGGGTGAGCTTTGCCGACGGCTATCCGTTGTTACTTACAGCGGAAGCCTCGCTCGCCGAGGTCAATACCTGGACCGACGGCACTCACGTCATGGCGCAGTTCCGGCCCAATGTGGTCATCGCCGGCAGCCCGGCGTTCGCGGAGGACGACTGGCGGCGTATTCGCATCGGCGACGTGGTGTTTCGGGTCGACAAACCCTGCGGGCGTTGCGTGATGATCACGGTCGATCCGGCCACCGGCGAGCGACGCCCCGATGGCGAGCCGCTGCGTACGCTCGGCCGGTATCGCAAGCAGGGCAAGGAGGTCTGTTTCGGCCAGAACCTCGTGGCCGAAAACACGGGTGAGCTCCAGATTGGGCAGGCGGTCGAGATTCTCGAATAAGCCGGCCCGGCGCGCGCTTCGCGCCGCGGATCGCATAGAGCGGGGCACAAACGGTCGGCACCCGGCAGCCGATCATTTTTGAAACGAAAGTTCGATCCGACCGGCAGCGGCTCTGCTAGCTTTCGGCGGCCGTCGCCTGGTAGCCGCGGCACTTCGCTTGTTTCGAATTGGCAGGATCGAATATGCGTGCCGCCCCCGAAAGATTGTCGTCGATGGCTCGGAATGCCCAAGTCAAGGTGCCCGAGATCACGATCTTCTTCTGGATCGTCAAGTTGCTCACCACGGCCATGGGCGAGTCGACGTCGGATTTCCTCGTGTATCACATCAATCCGTATGTCGCGGTGGTGGCCGGGAGTTTGGGCTTTGGTCTGTCGTTGGCGTTGCAGTTTCTCGTGAATCGCTACGTGCCGTGGATCTATTGGCTGGTGATCGTGATGATCGGCATCTTCGGGACCATGGTCGCAGACGTGACGCATATCGTGCTCGGCGTGCCGTATTTCGTGTCGACGACAGCCTTTGCCGTCGCGTTGGTCGCGGTGTTCGCGATCTGGGCGCGTAGCGAGGGCACGCTCTCGATCCACAGCATTTATACGACGCGCCGGGAAATTTTCTATTGGGCCGCCATTATTGCGACCTTCGCCCTCGGGACTGCCGCTGGCGATATGACGGCGACGACCCTGGATCTTGGCTATTTCGACTCGACGCTGTTGTTCGGTGCCTTGTTCGCTGTGGCGGCACTGTTCTGTGCGCTGGTCCGCGGCGATCTCAACCGGATTCTGTTGTTCTGGCTGGTGTATGTGCTGACGCGGCCCGTCGGCGCGTCATGTGCGGACTGGCTGGGCAAGTCGCATCAGGTGGGCGGTATGGGATATGGCGATGGCACGGTCAGTGTCGCGCTCGGGCTGTTGATTGTCTTCTTTGTTGGCTATCTGACCGTTTCCGGTATCGATCGGCGTCGCGAGCCGGGTGAATTGACGGGGCTGGAGGCGGCCGAAGGATAAGAGCCTATTCCAATAGGCTCTAAGTACGAGAGTCACGCGTGACGGCGTGTTGGTAAGTCGCAGCCGGGCGCCGTCGTTCGCGCGACGTGGTGACGGGGCTCGAGCGCGCAAGCGCGCCCGAGTCCCGTTGGAGCGTCTGGGCTTTTAGCCCAGCGCGGGACGACCGCGACGCTGAATCCGCCATTTGAAGACGCCGATCAGGCCCAGACCCACGGCCAACAGGCCGAGCCCGCTCGGCTCGGGTACCGGCCTGCCGACCGACTTGACCGTCAGCTGCAGGGCCCGACCCGGGCTGTTGGATAAGCCGACATCGGCGACATCGAACTGCCAGCCGGCGCCGAAATTCAGCCCGTCCAGGCCGAGATTCGAGAGGTTTTCGAAGCTCTGCGCCATCATGACGTCGAGCGTATCGCCCACCTTCAGGTTGTTGTCGGCCAGCAGATTCAGGCCGAGCAGGCTGCCGCTGCCGAAATCGGCGACGCCGTTGACGTTGACTTGGTCGGTCGATGATTGGCTGGCGATATCCAGATACAGCGACCCGTTCAGATTGAGTGGACCCTGGACGCCCAGCGTGCCGACATCGCCGGTGCCGTTACCAGGCGAGAGGATCGCTTTCTTGGCAATGGTGGTGGCGCCGACCGTACCGTGGCCCGCCAGCGTGGCGCCCGCCTTCGCTGTGATATCGCCGGCCAGATTGGCCCCGTCGCCGGCCTGATCGCCGACGATCAGTGTGCCGTCGGCAATGCCGGTGCTGCCGATATTCGTGTTCTGGCCGTTGAGCACGGTGGTACCGGCGCCGATATTCACGTGATTGAAGTGCGTTGCGTTGCCGGCATAGGCGAATTGCTGGCCGGCGCCCGGCGTGATGCTCAGCGTGCTGTTTCCGGTGCCGCCCGAGATATCGCCGTCGATACGGGCCTGGCCGCCGCGAATCCGCAGGGTCGAGTCACCGCTGCCGAGGTCGACGGCCTTGCCGCTGCCATTCGCGATGATCGTGCCGCGGTTGGTGACCGTAGCTGCATTGCCGCCGGTGAATACCGCGGCTTCGCTGCCGCCGCCCTCGATCGTGCCGCCGGCGCGATTGTCGATGGTGACGGTATGACTGTTGGCCGCCCCGGTCACCGCGATGCCGGCGCCGGTCTGGCCCTCGATCAGGCCACTGTTAATGACCGACGAATCGGCAAAAATGCCTTCCACGGGGATGGGCTGATCGGTATCCGGGTTCTTATCGAGCCCGGCGAGCGTAATGCCGTGGCTCAGGCCGGAGCTATTCTGGCCCGAGATCGTGCCGCTGTTGACGATCTTGCCGCCGCCGACCGTCACGCCTTCGCTGGTTTCCTGATAGGCGTTGCGGGATACGATGGTGCCGGTATTGTTGATATCGACCAGGCCATCGACGTCGACCCCGTCGCCATCGCCGGTGACGCCGTCACCGCTGATCAGGCCGTGGTTGACCACCGTGACCTTCTCGTTGCCGTTGAAGCCATCGATATTGATGCCGGAACCGTCGTCGCCCTGGATGGTGCCCCCTTTGTTGTTGGTGACCCGCATGGCGTAATCGCCGTTAGTCGACGTATCCGTATTGCCGCCGGTAATCCCGTGGCGCGCGCCTTCGATCAGGCTGGTGGCCGCCTTGCCGTTGGGATGATTGACCACGGTCACGCCGCTGTTGTCCTGGGCGTCGATGCCGTCGCTGCCGTCCGTGCTGTTCGCCGGATTGGTCGACTTGATGGTGCCCTCGTTGATCACGACGCCGTCCACGCCCGGACGCACGGCGTCGGCATCGAACGCGGTGATCGTGCCGCCGGCATGGTTGTTGACCGTGTTATTGCCTTGGGTCACGTGATTGAAGTCGATCGCCTGCGCGCCGCCCTGCGAGATATTCTGCGAGTTGACGGTGCCGTAGTTATCGAAGGTGACGTTGTTACCTTTGTGCAGCTGGATGACATCGGCATCCTTGCTCTGCAGCAAGGCGCCCGCCTGATTGACGACACTCAGCGTGAGATCGCTGCCGTCGTTACGAATCGCGCGCCCGCTACCTTGCTGGTCGATCGTGCCGGCGTTGTCGATCGTGGTCTGGCCAGAAACGGTGATACCCACACTGTCACTGCTTGAGGGAAGAACGAGGGCGCCGCCATTTTTGATCGTGCCGCTCTGGCCGTCGGTCAGCGTTTGCGGCGTCGTCAGGGTCTGGCCCGGGTCGATCGTGAATGAATCGGCCAGCACGGCCGGGCTGGCCAGGGTGACCGTGGCGGCACACAGGGTGGCCGCGGCCAGGGGCGTTATCGAATGCTTCATAGCTGCCGTTGTTTGAAGTATGAGACAGCCCTATAGCAATTCGTGTGCCGATAAAATTTATTTGTAAGGTTATGAATTTAAATGTTTAATAAAAGTTAAACAAAAGCGGTGTCAATTATTCTGACTTGGATTTAAGGCAGTTTCGACACTTAATGTTCATAAGATGGTCATCGTCTTGTCATATGGGTATGGCGTGCGCCGCGTGGTCGGCCGGATTGCGGTGCATTTTTAGCCAGTTGTTCAGTCCGGGCTGCGATACGCTTTTGCGCCTGCTGTAAGCGTTGCCGACACTGCCATGCCGCAGCGGCCTCGAGCGCAAGCACCCCAACCAAGTTATCTTGCCAACCTGATGGCTTACGCTGCTCGAGCGTGGCGCAACAAAACACGGCTGACAGAGGCTGTGAATGCACATTGGCGTGTCGTGGCGTGCGCATTCGAGTCGCGTCCGGCCGAATGAGCGCCGGCCAGCCGTTGTGTCGTTTGTGCCGATCGACTGATCTGTATCACGGAGCCCCGACATGCCCATCACGTCATTGCCCGACGACTATGAAATCTCGACCGCACCCGAGCGTGTCGATATCGATGTCGTGCACGGTTTTCTGGCCGAAGACAGTTATTGGGCCCGCGGGATCCCGCGGGCCGTCGTCGAGCGTGCGATCGATCACTCGCTTTGTTTCGGCGTCTATCATCACGGCGCCGCGATGGTGGGATTTGCGCGCGTGGTCACCGATCGTGCCACGTTTGCCTGGCTTGCCGATCTGTTCATTCTCGAAGGCTATCGGGGGCAGGGTTTGTCCAAGGCGCTCATGCAGCACGTCGTCGACCACCCGGATCTCCAGGGGCTGCGACGGTTGATGCTGGTTACCTCGGATGCCCATGGGCTGTATCGGCAGTTCGGTTTCAAGGGCTTGAGCGATACCGAACGCTTTCTGCAAGTGCTGCGGCCCGACTCCTACGGTCAGGCGCGTTCATAGCTACTCACGAAGCGGCGACGGCTGCCCAAGCCAGCGCAGTTCCTAGGGAACCCCGGCTCGCCGTCGACGGCCTCCTGCGATGTTCTACTCCTGAGTTTTGTCGGGCTCGTCGCCCGAGCCCGGATGACCGGTTGTTATCCAGGCATGCGCCGCTTCGACCAGCCGATCCTCCGACACGCCCTCGAACGCCTGCAGTTTGAGGAAATGCTGGGTGATCGTGAGGCCGAGAATGCTGCTCACGGCCAGCAGGGCACGCAGCTCGGCGTCGGCGCCTTCGAATGACTGGCTCAGATTGGCGACGCGGTCGTTCAGGAAATCGCGCATCGACGCTTCGGAATCCGGATCGGTGAGCATCGAACGCACAAGGGCGCGGGTTTCCGGCGGCAGTTCGCGGACACGTACGTTGAGTACGTCCAGCAGATGATCGGTCGCGCCGTTCTGGTCGTTCCAGGGCAGCTGCACCGCCACAGCGAACAGATTGGCCTTGGTGCCGTAGTGCTGCATCACGAGCGACGCATGTACCCCGGCACGTTTCGCGATGGCGCGTACGGTCGCGCCGTCGAAGCCGTGTTCGGCGAATTCGGCCTGGGCCGCTTCCAGAATACGTTGCGCCGAACGGGCGCGTCGGGCTGAGCGTGACGTGGTCGTCATTTCGCTATACGCGTGTTTATCGGATCTGCTATGTTGCCGCTAAACGAGTGTTTAGTTAAAACCGTTGCGGCGTCAAAGGAGGCGATCTGCATGTCGATTATCGCGATCGAGGAACACTGGAATTCACCGAATATCGCCGCGGCGCTCAAGGCATTGCCCGAGGGCCGTAATGACGAGAGCGTGGCGTTCAACGACATGCGCGATCATCCACAGCGGCTGGGCGACATCGGCGCCGATCGTCTGGCCGGCATGGACGCACAGGGTATCGGGATGCAGATTCTGTCGCTGGTGCCGCCAGCGACCCAGGCGCTCGCCGCCGCCCAGGCCGTGCCCTTGGCCCGGCAGGCCAACGATAGGGCCGCCGAGGCGGTGAGCCGGTATCCGTCGCGTTTTCGTGCTTTCGCGACGTTGCCGATGAGCCGGCCCGACGCCGTGGTCGGCGAGCTGGAACGCACGGCCAAACTCGGTTTCGTGGGTGCGATGGTCTATGGGCGATCGGGCGAGGCGCCGCTCGACGATCCGTGCTACGAGCCGTTGTTCGAAGCCGCCGCGGCCCTCGGCCAGCCGATTTTCATCCACCCTCAGATCGCGCCGCGAGCCGTGCGCGAAGCAGCTTATAGCGGCTTCGACGAAATGATCGAGCTGGGTTTGGCCACCTTCGGCTGGGGCTGGCATCTGGAGGCGGCGCTGGCTACGCTCCGCCTGATTCTGCGCGGCACTTTCGATCAATACCCGAGCTTGCAGGTTATTCTGGGCCACTGGGGCGAGCTGCTGCTGTTCTGGCTCGACCGCGTCGATAGCCTGTCCGGGATTGCCGGGCTGGAGCGCACGGTGTCGGACATCGTGCGCTCGAACGTGTACATCACGAATTCCGGCATGCTCAATCCCGCCATGCTGCGCCACGCGCTCGAGGTCACGTCCATCGATCGGCTGATCTTTTCTACCGACTACCCGTTCCATCAGCCGGACAAAGCCGCGATCGATGCGTTCCTGTCGGAACTGCCGGGCGATACAGAGCGGGAGAAATTTACCCGTACCAATGCCGAAAGACTGCTGTTGCGAAATGGCTGATGCGCCCCGGACAGCGGGCGGGTAGGTTGGGCAATGCGCGGAAGCGGCCGGGCCACGGCGGCCCGTAAGGTCTTCGTTCCGCTCGGGTTAATATTTCGTAAGATTTTGTTTTAATTTGAATTTATTCCTAAAGGAAAGAGGCGAGCCTCCGATATGACCTTGCGGCCGAATGGGTCGCGACATTCATCAGGAGTACCAAAATGAGTGTAGGTGCCATCGCTGCGAGTTCGCAGCATGCAATACAGGCCCAGATGCAGGCCTCCTCCGAGACCCGAGAAACGCCGGGCGTGGCCGATCACGACGGTGACAACGACGGCAGCGGGGCCCAGGCCTCGCAAGCCGCGGCCGCCTCCGGCCCGCGGGTGAACGCCTCCGGGCAGACGATCGGCCAGCACATCAACGTCACGGCCTGATCGACGGCGCCGCTCGCCGGTATCCGATCGGCGGGCGGTTGCTTGGGGTATTTAAGAGCCTATTGGAATAGGCTTTAAGCATGCGTCGATGGGGCCGCGTCGGCCGAGCGCAACACAGGCCCCGTTACGAAGCGAGCGCCAAGCTGGCCGGGCTCGATCCGAGTCCGGGTGGGAAGCCACGCGGTGTTTCGCGATAAGCGGGCCCTTGGCTAAACTCGTCATCTGATTTCCGATCCGCGGGCTCAAGCATCCCGCCCGGCCGTCGATAGGACGGCAACCGAAAACGCGGTCCGGCGTGGCTATCGTTCCCGGGACCCGTTTCGTCCTCGATATATCAGACAGGTCGACCCCGCCATGGCGTTCGATGCCCCCACGATGATGACGCTCACCATCGCGATCGCGGCGGCGGCCGCGATCTATCTATGGATCGAGTGGCGCATCGTCCGCGACGACACGTTGTTGTTCTGGAGTGCCGGCTTCGTTGCGATCACGTTGGGCTCGACGCTCGCCACATTACGCAGCGACGGCCTGATGCTTTTGGGTATCTGGTTCGCCGACGGCTTGCTTGTACTGGCGCACTGGCTTTTTCTACGCGGCGTGGCGCGGTTTACGGGGGCCCGATTATCGCGTGCGTGGTGGCTGATTGTCGTGCTCTGGCTGGCTCTGATCGTGGTGCCGCCCGTCGCCGTCGGATTCAAGCTCATCCTGTTCATGAATTCGCTGCTGGTGGGCGTGCTGGCACTGCGAACCAGTGCCCTGCTGGGCTCAAGCACGGAGACCTTGTTGCCGGACGCCGGCGCGGCGCCTTTGCGCTATGTGTTCGCTGTGCACGGGCTGTTCTATCTAATCAAGACGATCCCGACGCTCGTGCCGGGCACGCTCATCGATCTGGCCACCTACCGCGGCACGATCATCCAGGTTTCGCTGGTCGAGGGTGTGATGGCGATCCTGCTCATCGCCTTGTCGATGACCGGCACCGTGCGCTATCGCCGTGAGCGCGAGATCGAGCATTTGGCCGAGCGCGATCCGTTGACCGCGCTGTTCAACCGCCGTGCCTTCGAAGCCCGGGCCGAGCGCGTCATGACGGGCGTCGGCAATGGGAGTCGTGGTGCACTTCTGTTGATCGATATCGATAACTTCAAGCCGGTCAACGATTTATATGGTCATGCGGCCGGCGATCGGCTGCTTGTCGAACTGAGCGAACTCATTCGGACGGTGATTCCCGACAACGCGCTCGCGGCCCGGCTCGGTGGCGATGAGTTCGCCGTCATTCTCAGCGGTATCGGCCCCGAGTGCGGCCTACGCTTGGGCCATGATCTACGCGAGCGTTTTCACGCGCTGGCGGCGCAAGCCTATGCCACACCCGAGGCCGTCACGCTCAGCATCGGCCTCACCGTGTTCGACCGGTCCGAGCTGGCACTGGAAACACTCATGCATCAAAGCGACACGGCGCTGTACGAAGCCAAGCGCCGTGGGCGTAACGAAGTGCGGGCGGTTATGGCGACGGTGTAAGCGTCGGCTTGGCCGTTCGATATGAATGAGCCCGCATCTGCCGGCTCGTTATGTGCCCTTCTCGCCCGGCTTCGGTGTCAGGGCCTTGAGCAAAAACGCAAAGATCAGCCCGGTTTCCTCAAGGGCCGCGAACCGCCCGGGCAGCCCGCCGTGGCCGGCAGCCATATGGGTCTTGAGCAGCAGGGTGTGGTGGTCTGTCTTGGTGGCCCGCAGTTTGGCGACCCATTTGGCCGGTTCCCAGTAGGTCACGCGCGGGTCGGAGACCCCGGCGATCACGAGCATGGCCGGATAATCCTGGGCGGTGACGTTCTGGTAAGGGCAGTACGAGCGGATGGTTTCGAACGCCTGGGCGTCGTCGCGCGGATTGCCCCATTCAGGCCATTCGGGCGGGGTGAGCGGCAGGGTGTCGTCCATCATGGTGTTGAGCACATCCACGAAGGGGACGTCGGCGATGGCGGCGCCGAACAGGTCTGGGCGCTGGTTGACCACCGCGCCGACCAGCATGCCGCCGGCACTGCCGCCGTGGGCGGCGATCCGGCCAGGCGCGGTATAGCCTGTTTCGCAGAGATATTCGGCCACGCGGATGAAGTCGGCGAAGGTGTTGGGTTTCTTCTCGAGCTTGCCTTCGGCATACCAGCGATAACCGCGTTCCTTGCCGCCGCGGATATGGGCGATGGCGTAGACGAAGCCGCGGTCGATGAGAGAGAAACGCGTGGACGAAAACGCGGCCGGCTCGGAGATGCCATAGGCACCGTAGCCGTGCAGCAGACAGGGGGCGCTGCCGTCGATGGGCGTGTTCTTGTGGTGCGTGAGGGTGATCGGGACCTGCTCGCCGTCCGCGGTTTGGGCGGTCAGCCGGCGGACGACGTAGTCGTCGGGTTCGAACCCGCTGGGCACTTGGCGTTGTTTACGCAGGACACGCGCCCGGCTTGCCATGTCGTAATCGAAGGTTTCATCCGGCGTGTGCGGCGCGCTGTAGAGAAACCGCAGCGTGGCGGTGTCGTACTCATAGCCGGCGGCCATGCCGAGCGAGTAGGCCTCGTCCTCGAACGCGATCGCGTGGTCCTCGCCGCTGCGCTTGTCGGTGATCACGATGCGCGGCAGGGCGTCGGCGCGTTCCATGCGCACCCGATGGTTCGCGAATTCGACGTGATCGAGGATCAGCCGCCCCGGCACGTGGGGTACGAGTTCTTCCCAGTGCTCGAAATCCGGCTGCGCGATCGGCGCACGCATGAGGCAGAAGTCCTCGGCGCCGCCGGCGTTGGTCAGAAAGACGAAATATTCGCCGTTGTCGTCATCCACGCTGTATTCGCGGCCGGGCACGCGGGCGGCGATCAGGCGCGGCGTGGCTTCGGGATCGTCGGCCGGGATGAACCGCGTCTCGCTGGTCGCATGGTCGTGGGCATGGATCAGCAGATAGCGCGCGCTCTGGGTTTCGCCCAGGCCGACGAAAAAGCCGGGGTCGGATTCTTCGTAGATCAGCGTGGCGTTGGCCTGCGGCTCGCCCAGCGGCAGGCGCCACACGCGGCACGGCCGATGGCTTTCGTCGAGCGTGACGTAGAACAGCGTATTGCCGTCGGCCGACCAGGCGACGTTGCCGGTGGTGTTTTCGATCGGTGGCTGGATTTCGTCGCCGGTCGTGCCGTCTTCGGTGATCGGGCGAACGTGGATCGTGTAGGCCTCGGAGCCGCGTTCGTCGCGCGCGAATGCCAGTTTGGCGTGGTCGGGGCTGTGGTCGACCGCGCCCAGGGCAAAATAGGTGCGGCCTTCCGCCTCGGCGTCGCCATCGAGCAAGATTTGTTCACCGCTGAGCGGCTCGCCGGGCTCGGCCGAGCCGTCGGATGAACGCGGCGCACGACAGAAGATCGGGTGCTGGCCGCCCTCGCGAAAGCGGACGTAGTACACCCAGTCACCGTCCGGCGTGGGCACGCTGGCGTCCACTTCGGCCATGCGGGCGCGCATTTCGGCGACCAGTTCCGCCTGCAGCTCGGTGGTATCGGCCATCATCGCGTCGGTATACGCGTTTTCGGCTTCTAGATAGGCCCGGATATCGGCATCGAGCTTGTCCGGATCGAGCATCGCCTCGCGCCAGTTCGGATCGCGCAGCCAGGCGTAGTCGTCGTGGAGGGTAACGCCGTGGATGATCGTCTGGCTGGGTTCGCACGCCGCGATTGGCGGCTGCGGGGCGATGGGCGTTTCGAGCGGTTCGGACATGATGTCTATCGATGGTTCGAGCGGGGCCCGGGGATGGCCGGGCCAGAAATATGTGGGCAGCGCGTCATGCTTGCAATGCGCGGCGAGCGATGGGCCCACGATACGGCATTCCAGGGTTTGTCATTCGTTGCTTCTCGGCACCATGATGACGATCTTGGATTGATCGGCCGGAATCGTGGCCATGCAGCGAGAAATCAGTGAGGTCGTCATTGAATGCGTTCAGGGCGATATTACGAAACAGCGCGATATCGACATTATCGTCAATGCCGCCAACAAGCAGCTGAAGGGCGGCGGCGGTGTGGACGGCGCGATCAACCGCGCGGCCGGGCCGGAACTGGTGAAGGCCAGTCGACCGCTCGGGCCCATCGAGGCGGGTGAAGCCGTGATCACCGAGGCCTTCGAGCTGCCCAACGACTGGGTCGTGCACTGTGCCGGGCCGGTCTATTCACAGAAGCCGGAAGTCCCGAAACAACTGGCGGCTTGCTATCGCAACGCACTGGCCCTGGCCGAAGACAAGCAGGCGGCCTCGATCGCGTTTCCGGCAATCTCGGCTGGCATTTACGGCTATCCGCTGGATGAAGCCGGCGCTATCGCCGTGCAGACGGTCGGCGAGCATGCGCGGGCCGCGATCTCGATCCGTGACGTGCGGTTCGTACTGTTTTCCGAAGATGTCTTTGACGCGTTCGCCGCGGCGCTGTCTGAGCTGAACTAGCCGGGAGTAGCCACGGGCGTTGCACGTGGAACCGTTGGGCCGTAAGCCGGCATGGCCCAAGCCATCACGAGTTATAGGGTCTGTTGAGGTTTCGTGCGAGTCCGCGCCAAGCGCTCCCTGAAAATTAACTAGGGGCGGCAAGACGAGGCGTAGCGAACGTGGCGTAGTTGTTCTACGAGAGAGCGACAACGCTGGATTGCCGTCGTGTCGTTAATTTGTGGGCGCTTGTCCCTTCGGGTTGGGCCGCCCATAAAAAGTTAACTAGGGGCGCCCGGCGGCGTTGCGAGTCTGGGTTGTGGCACGCCCAGAGCCGGCGACTCGCGCCTTGCCGGACACGATTTGCGGACGCCAACGCGGCGCTCGCACGAAACCTCAACAGACCCTAGTCGACCGTGGTCAGCCGCTCGACTGGCATGGCCATGATGTAGTCGTCCATGACGAAGCCGTGGCCGATGTCTTTCACGTCCTCCTGCTCTATTTCGAAACCGATGCGTTGGTAGGCGGTAATCGACTCGGCGTTGTCACGGTTCACGCGCAGCCGCAGCGTATCGGCGCCGAATGTCCGGGCTTGCTCGCACGCGCGCTCGACGAGTCGTCGGCCCACGCCCAGATTGCGTGCCTCGATATGCACGTAGAGTTTGTCGAGCCACGCGGTCTTCGGGGCGTCGGAATCGGGTGATACGGCCGCGAAAGCCAGGAACCGCGGCCCCCGGCGGGCAAGCGTGAAGCGCGTGCCGGCAGCCAACTGCTCGTTCAATGCGCTTTCGCTGTAGCCGCCGTGAAGCATGTACTCGACCTGCTTGCGACCGATGATCGGGGTGTAGTGCTGGCGCCAGATGACATGCGCAAGCGCTGAGAGCTCGAGCAGCAGGGACGGGGTATCGGCGGCAACGAGTTCGATCGGATCCATCAGCGGCCTGAGTTAGAGTGAGAACGGGACGCCGCAAGACGTTTGCGGACGCGGTTACTGTAACCGGACTCGCGCAACAGGGCGCGACCACGGGGCGACTGGGCCAGCCGCAGCTCGATCCAGCGAGCGCGCCGGGTGAGTTGCCGCGCCTCGTCGGATTCGGGCAGCGTACGCGCCAGAAGATCCTCGACTTCGCGCAGCTCGCGCCGGCTTTCGATTTCCGGCGGTACATAGCCCGCATTCTTGAGCAATCGGTAGCCGGCCCGTAGATGTTCGGGCACGTGCGCGGCATCGTCTGCCGGCAAAGGCTTGCCCGCACCGGGTAAATCGTCGAATTCGCCGCGCTGGGCGGCCGATTCGATGTGGGCGTCGGCGAGTCGGTCCAGTAGGCTCATGGTCTGCGATTATACGCCGCAGCCGTACCTGTGGCTGTACGGTTCAACGAGGTGGATTCTAGAGATGGCGGATTACCTTGCGCCGGCGCTGGACGGCGCCGATATCGTGGATACGGTCCACGCCAACGGTCTCGAATTGGCCTACGAGCAGTTCGGACACGACGACGATCCGGCGCTCGTATTGATCATGGGGCTGGGCACCCAGCTCACGGGTTGGCCGGATGCGTTCTGTCGCGCGCTGGCCGACACCGGACTGCGGGTCATCCGTTTCGACAATCGCGATATCGGCCTGTCGACCAAGATCCGCGATACCCGGCGCTACGATTCGGCGCGCCGTGCGTTCTTCAAGTCGCTGCTGGGGCGCGAAATCAACGCGGCCTATAGCCTCGAGGACATGGCTGAGGACACGGTCGGGCTGCTGGATGCGCTCGACATCGAGCGCGCTCATTTGGTGGGCGCCTCCATGGGCGGCATGATCGCGCAGATCGTGGCCGCGACCCGGCCCGAGCGCGTGGCGACGCTCACCTCGATCATGTCCACCTCGGGCGCGCGTAAGCTGCCGCGCGGGCGGCTCAAGGTGCTGATGCGACTGGGCAAGGCGCCCAAGAGCCGTGACAAGGACGTGATCGCGGCGCATCTGGCCAAGACCATGACCTTGATCAGCAGCCCGAAGATGGGCCGCAGCTTCGACGATTGGGAAGCCGAGATCCGCCGTACCGTCGAGCGCAGCTATTACCCGGCCGGTACCGCCCGCCAGACCCTCGCTGTGCTTTCGGCGAGTCCGCGCGACGACCTGCTGGGCGCGGTGCGCTGCCCGGCGCTGGTCATTCACGGCAGCGCCGATCCGCTGCTGCCGGTCAAGCACGGCCGCGCGACGGCTAATGCGCTGCCCAATGTCCGCTATGAAGAAATACCCGGCATGGGGCACGATCTGCCGCCACGGCTGCTGCCGCGCTTCGTGGACTGGATCAGTGATCTGGTGCACGAGGCGGAACGCGCCGAATGATGTCCGCGACCGAACCGCGAGCCGGCTGATTAGAAATCGAAGCCGATCTGGTCGCCCGCGGCCGGCGGCACCCGGAACGCCGTGGTATCCAGCGAGAAGCGCTTGCCGTTGATGCCGGTCCGGCGACAGGCGAGCGCAAAGCGTTTGGCGATCAGGTCGGCGTAGGTGCCGGTGCCGGTCATGCGCGTGCCCCAGGCCGAGTCGTAGTCGGCGCCGCCACGCATCTGGTTGATCAGGCTCATGACGTGTTCGGCGCGCTCCGGATAATGCGCGGCCAGCCATTCACGAAACAGATGCTTGATGGCATGCGGCAGGCGCAGCATCACATAGCCGGCGCGCGTCGCCCCCGCGTCCGCGGCGGCACCCACGAGATGCTCTATTTCGGCATCGGTGATCATCGGAATGACGGGCGCCACTAGCGCGCCGGTGGGGACGCCCGCGTGGGCGAGCGCTTCGATCGTGCGCAGGCGCTGGGCCGGCGCGGCTGCGCGTGGCTCCAGATGTCGTTTCAGGCCGTTGTCCAGGCTGGTGAGGCTGACGAACACGCTGGCGAGATTGCGGTGCGCCAGATCGCCGATCAGATCCAGGTCGCGGGTGACGTGCGCCCCTTTGGTGATGATCGAGATCGGCTGGTTGAAGCGGTGGGCGACCTCCAGAATCGAGCGCGTGATCCCCAGATGCCGGTCGTCCGGCTGGTAGGGGTCGGTGTTCGCGCCCAGCGTGATCGCTTCGCAGCGATAGCGCGGATGCCGCAGTTCGGCTTCGAACAATTCGGCCGCGTCGGGCTTGTAGTAAATCTCGGTCTCGAAATCGAGCCCCGAGGAATGATCGAGATATTCGTGCGTCGGCCGCGCGAAGCAGTAGATGCAGCCGTGGGCGCAGCCCTTGTACGGGTTGATCGAGGCCGAGAACGGCACGTCCGGCGATTCGTTGCGCGAAATCACCCGCCGCGTCGGATCGCGATGCAGATGCGTGGCCGGCGCGGTGTCGTCTTCCTCGGCGGCGCGGTCGAGCGTGTCCCAGCCGTCGTCGAAATCTTCGCCGGCGGTTGCCGAAAAGCGCGACGCGGGGTTGGTCAGCGCCCCGCGGCCTTTGTGATGTATCGCGCGATGTACCATCTCGATACTGTATGGATGAACAGTATTGCTGGCAAGGTGCGTGGCATGGGTTGGTCGGTGCGCTGCGTCTGCCGGCGATCTTCACGCGTAGCCGGTCAATGGAAACGCGGCAACGCGATGATTGCACGCGGGTGGGATGCGTTGCCGCCAACATGGGCTCACGCCGTCATTGTCATTTGGATTCGAGTGGCGCCAACTGGTGAGAGATCGGCCGAGGAAACGAGCCGGCAGATCGAGGAGAAAAGGATGCGCGATACGAAAGCCCGGCTGGCCCGGACCGATTTTCCGGCCATCCGGCGCCGTGGCGTGACGACGCTGCAGTTGAATCTGGGTTATCTCTGCAATCTGTCCTGCGTGCATTGTCATGTCGCGGCCGGGCCGAACCGGCGCGAGCTGATGGATCGTGACACCGTCGACACGGCGATCGAGTTCATGACGCGCCACTCGATCGAAACCCTGGATCTGACCGGGGGCTCGCCGGAGATGAACCCGTATTTTCGCGATCTGGTCCGGGCCGCCCGGGCTCGCGGCGTGCACGTGATGGATCGCTGCAATCCCACTATCCTGGGCGAGCCGGGCTATGAATGGGTCGCCGGGTTTCTGGCCGAGCAGGCGGTGGAAGTGGTGGCCTCGTTGCCTTGTTACAGCGAGCAGAACGTCGATGCCCAGCGTGGCCGCCACGTCTTCGAGCGCAGCATTGCCGCGCTGCAACAGCTCAACCGGCTGGGCTACGGACAGCCCGATGGCGAGCTGGCGCTCAATTTGGTTTACAACCCGCTCGGGGCCACGCTGCCGCCGCTGCAGGGGGCGCTCGAGGACGATTACCGTGCCCATCTGCGGGATGAATACGGTATCGAGTTCAATCATTTGTTTACGCTCGCCAACATGCCCATCAAGCGCTTCGGCAGTATGTTGTTGTCGCGCGGCGAGTTCGGCGATTACATGACGCTGCTCAAAAATGCTTATCGCCGCGACAATCTGGCCGCCGTGATGTGTCGCGATCTGATCAGCGTCGACTGGCGTGGCCGGGTGTACGACTGCGATTTCAATCAGATGCTGGACATGCCGCTGGGCGCGGCGGATACGGGCGGGGTGCATCTGGCGGACCTGCTGAATCAGGAGCTGGATGACGCGCCGATCCATGTCGGCGAGCACTGCTACGCCTGTACCGCCGGTCAGGGCAGCAGCTGTGGCGGCGCGTTGAACGGCGCGGCCTGATCGGCCGCGCGCGACGGGCCATCGAGCGGCGCGGCATGCACGGATTCGATCAGCGCAACGCGTGTCATCCCCGCGGTTGCCGGGGTATTCGATGACCGCGCTGCGGGTCAGCATCGCGGTGGCGTTGGTCGCCGCTGTCATCGCCTTCTTTGCGCTGGGCCTGGGGCAGTATCTCGATCTGGCGTATCTGAAAAGCCGGCACGCCGAGCTGGCGGCGGTGGTTGGGGCCCACGAGTTGCTTGCCTCCACGCTGTTCTTTGTCGCCTATGTCGCGATGGCGGCGTTGTCGTTGCCCGGCGCGGCGGTGATGACGCTGGCCGGCGGCGCGTTGTTCGGGGTCGCCCAGGGCGTGCTGCTGGTGTCGTTCGCCTCGTCGATCGGCGCGACGCTGGCGTTTCTGGCCGCGCGCTTCGTGCTGCGCGATTGGGTGCAGCGGCGATACGGGCAGCGGCTGGCCGCGATCGATCGCGGCGTGAACCGGGACGGCGCGTTCTACCTGTTCTCGCTGCGGCTGGTGCCGGTGTTCCCGTTTTTCATCATCAATCTGCTTATGGGGCTCACCGCGCTGCGCGCGACGACGTTCTATTGGGTGAGCCAGCTGGGCATGCTGCCGGGCACGCTGGTTTATGTGTATGCCGGCACCCGGCTCGCGGCCATCCAGCGGCTCGGCGATGTGCTCTCGCCGGGGTTGATCGTGGCGTTCGTGTTGCTGGGGCTGTTCCCGCTGATCGCGCGCTGGGTGGTGGCCTGGCTGCAGCGGCGGCGCCGGGAACGCGCGTTCGCCAAGCCCCGACGTTTCGATCGCAATCTGATTGTGATCGGCGCCGGCTCGGCCGGGCTGGTGACGGCTTATATCGCCGCCACCGTGCGGGCCCGGGTCACGCTGATCGAACGCCATCGCATGGGCGGCGACTGCCTGAATTACGGCTGCGTACCGTCCAAGACGCTGATCCGGTCGGCGCGTGTTGCGGCCCTCATGCGCCGCGGGACGGATTTCGGCGTGCAGGCCGAGCAGGTGCGGGTGGATTTTGCGGCGGTGATGGCACGGGTGCGCGAGGCCATCGCCCGGATCGCGCCGCACGACTCGATCGAACGCTATACGTCGCTTGGCGTGGAGGTGATCGAAGGCGAGGCCCGGCTAACCTCGCCCTGGTCGGTGGCTGTGGACGGCCGCGAACTGACCGCGCGCGGCATCGTGATCGCTACCGGCGCGCGACCGCGTATTCTCGATCTGCCGGGGTTGGATACGGTGGCCTATCTGACCTCCGACACGGTCTGGAATCTGACCGAACTGCCGGCGCGGCTGGTGGTGCTCGGCGGCGGGCCGATCGCCTGCGAGCTGGGCCAAGCGTTTGCCCGCTTCGGCAGCCGGGTCACGATCGTCCAGCGCGCCGCGCAGCTGCTGACGCGCGAGGATACCGACGTCAGCGAACGCGCGCGTTCGGCGCTGGGGGCCGATGGCGTTGATGTCTGCACCGGGCATGTCGCCCGGGCCGTGACCGAGCGCGACGGCGAGTCGGTGCTGCTGTGCGAGCATGATGGCCGCGAAACGGCGTATGCGTTTGATCGTCTTCTGATCGCCGTGGGCCGCACGCCCAATACCGAAGGTCTGGGGCTGGAAGCCCTGGGCATCGAGACCGGGCGTGCGCTCGCGGTCAACGAATTTCTGCAGACCGGTCATCCCAGCATCCTCGCCTGCGGCGACGTCGCCGGGCCGTTCCGATTCACCCACGCGGCCGCGCATCAGGCCTGGCATGCGGCGGTCAACGCGCTATTCGGGGGCGTCCGGCGCTTCAAGGTCGACTACTCGGTGATCCCCGAAGTCACCTATACCGAGCCCGAGATCGCCCGGGTCGGCTTGAACGAGACCCGCGCTGCGCGCGATGGCATCGCCTATGAGGTCACCCACTACGATCTCGACGGGCTGGACCGCATGATCATCGACGGCGCCTCGAGCGGTTTCATCAAGGTGCTCACCCGGCCCGGGCGGGACGTGATTCTCGGCGTCACGATCGTGGGCGACGAGGCCGGCGAGTTGATCGGCGAATTCGTCACGGCCATGCGCCACGGGCTCGGCCTCAACAAGATCCTCGGCACCATCCATGCCTATCCGACCCGGCTCGAAGCCAACAAATACGTGGCGGGCGAGTGGAAGCGCGCCCACGCGCCGGCCTGGATTCTGGCTTGGCTGGGGCGCTGGCATACCTGGCGGCGGCATGACCGCCGGAGAAGCTGATGACTCCGGCAGCCCCGCTGTCCATTATCGTGCCCGTCTATCGCGAGGCCGCGATCATCGCGGCCGCACTGCAGGCGCTGGCGCCGTTGCGGCGTCGGGGCGCTGAAGTGATCGTGGTCGATGGTGGCAGCGACGACGACACGGTGGCTCAGGCTCGGCCGCACGCCGACCAAGTGCTAGTGGCCGAACGCGGCCGCGCGGCCCAGATGAATGCCGGCGCTCGCGCGGCGCGGGGCCGTACCCTGCTGTTTCTGCATGCCGATACCGAATTGCCGGCGGGCGCCGACGTCGCGATCGAGCGCGCTCTAGCGGACAGCGGCCGCGACTGGGGGCGTTTCGATGTTCGCATTGAGGGCCGCGCTGCCGCACTGCCGTTGATCGCAGCACTCATGAACCGGCGTTCCCGGCTGACCGGCATTGCCACCGGCGATCAGGCGCTGTTCGTGACCCGTGCGGCCTTCGCGCGGGTCGGCGGTTTTCCCGAGCAGGCGCTGATGGAAGATATCGCGATCTGTATCCGGCTCAAGCGGCTGTCGCGGCCAGTCTGCCTGCGCGCCCGTGTCGTAACCTCCGGGCGTCGCTGGACCGGGCAAGGGGTCGCCCGAACCGTCGTGCTCATGTGGGCCCTGCGGGCGGCCTATGCCTGCGGTGTATCGCCGGCACGGTTGGCGCAGTGGTATCGCCATGTCCGGGCCTGACGAAGACCATCAATTCGCCGGGCGCGCCGCGCTGCATATCGCGGTGTTCGCCAAGCCGCTGGTGTCCGGCCGCGTGAAAACCCGGCTGATTCCGGCGGTTGGCGCCGACGGTGCGGTTGCGATCCAGCGGATTCTGCTGCAGCGGACGCTCGCGGCGGCTTGTGAAGTCGCCGGATCGGAGGTCTCGCTCTGGGTGGCGGGCGATCCGGCGCATCCCACGCTGGCAGCTTATCGCCAGACGTTCCCGATCACGCTTCGCGCCCAGCAGGGCGACGATCTGGGCGCCCGCATGCGTGCGGCGATGGCCAACCTGTGGGGCGCCGGGCGACGTGTCCTGCTGATCGGCAGCGATTGTCCGCTGCTCGGCGCGGCCGAACTCCGGGCAGCCGCGCAGGTATTGAATGCCCCGGAGACCGACGTGGTATTCACGCCGGTGGCGGATGGCGGCTATGTGCTCGTGGGCCTCGGGCCGGCGGCTGCGCGTCATCTGCCGTCGCGGATACTCGATGCGCTGTTCGTCGACATCGCCTGGAGTACCGAACGGGTGATGGCCCAGACCCGGGCCCGGCTCGATGCGGCGGGCCTGAGCTGGCAGGAGCAGCCGATGCTGTGGGATATCGATCGCCCGGAAGACCTGATCCGGGCCCGAGCGCAAGGGCTGCTCGACCCCGCGCCGGGCTGAGCGATAGCGACGGCCCGAAGTCGCCAGTTGGGGCGCCGGCTAACTCGTCGATTCGGGGCTTGGGGTGCCGCATCGGATGGGGTCTTTGAGGATGCGCTTGCCGACTGCAGTGCGACGTTTGCGGTTTCGGGCGTTGTTGCGCTCAGACGGCGGTATAGCCCCCGTCGATAGAAAACACCGCGCCGGTGACGAAGCTCGATGCATCGGAGGCGAGATACACGGCGAGACCCTCCAGTTCCTCCGGCTCGCCCGCGCGACCCATGGGCGTCATGTTCATCCAGCGGTCGATCATCGGCCCGCCTTCGTCGAAGAACGGCCGTGTGATTTCGGTTTTCATATAGCCCGGCGCGATGGCGTTGACGCGTACGCCGCGATCCGCCCATTCCACGGCCAGGCTCTTGGTGAGCATGATCACACCGGCCTTGGCAGCGTTATACGCCGACTGGGGCTGGGGGACGTTGGCGATCAGTCCCGACATGGACGCTGTATTGACGATCGAGCCGGCGCGTCGGTCCAGCATGTGCCGGCCGATCTCGCGCGACAGCAGATACACCGCGTTGAGATCGATATCCACAACCCGCTTCCAGGCGTCGTAGTCGTCGGACTCCGACGGCGCGTGATGGGCGACGCCCGCATTGTTGAACAGGATGTCGATCTGGCCGTGATCGGCGATCACCCGGGCCGCGATATCGACCACCGCGGCCTCGTCGGTCAGGTCGACCGCGTAAGAGCGAGCTCGGCCGTCGTAGCGGGCCGACAGGCGTTCGGCGGCGGCCGCGGCCTTGTCGGCATCAATATCGACGATGGCCAGACGGGCCCCGGCGGACAGCAGCGCCTCGCCCATGGCATAGCCCAACCCTTGGGCCGCGCCCGTGACCACGGCGACGCGATCGTCAAGACGGAACTGATCGAAGATATTCATGACGTGTGCCGGTTCAGTCGCGGCCGTCGACCAGCGGATGCCGGCCGGGCAGCTTGAAGCGGTTCTTGCGCAGTTCGATCAGCTTGGCGACCTCGGCATCGCTGAATTCGTGCGCACCGCCGTACTGCGAGGCGAGATAGACCACTTTCGCATAGTAATCAAGCGCTTCCATTTTGAAGTGGGCGTTGTCGAGATCGGCGCCGTAGGACAGTGCGCCATGGTTTTCCAGCAGTAGCGCGTCGTGCGTTTGAAGGTAATCGGTGATGGAGTTCGGCAGATCCATGGTGGAGGGTGTGCCGTAGGGCGCGATCGGCACCTCGCCAAGCAGAATGGTCGACTCGGGCATGATCTGCTGGGTCAGCGGCTTGCCGCAGATCGCGTGCACGGTGGCGTAAAGCGGGTGGGCATGCACGACCGCATTCACGTCCGGCCGGTGCTGGTAGACATGCAGATGCATGCGGATTTCGGACGAGGGTTTGCGGCCGTTGTCGCCGATCGGGTCGCCGTTATAGTCGATCAGGCAGATCATGTCCGGGGTCATGAACCCCTTGGAGACGCCGGTCGGCGAGCAGAGCAGGCGCTCGTCGTCCAGCTTCACGGAGATGTTGCCGTCGTTGGCCGCGCCCATCTCGCGCTGATACAGCCGTTGGCCGATCGCACAGATATGTTCGCGCAAGGCTTGTTCGGTGGTGGATGCCGTCATGGAAGAGTCCGTATGGAGCCGGCGGCGCCGGTTTTGATTCCTTGGCTTAATATAATGAAATCGCCCAAATAACAACATAAAAACAGGTAATACTTTTGTTCATGTTGTT
Organism: Salinisphaera hydrothermalis C41B8; assembly: GCF_000732535.1. GTDB lineage: Bacteria > Pseudomonadota > Gammaproteobacteria > Nevskiales > Salinisphaeraceae > Salinisphaera > Salinisphaera hydrothermalis. The sequence continues at coordinate 157,256 of NZ_APNK01000003.1, read as the reverse complement.
ATATGACGATGCGCGGCGTAGCTTCGGAAATCATCGGATCGTCTTGTGTTTCCATGTCGCACATCAAGCATTCGACCGAGACCACGGCATCCGCGCCGACGCATTGTCTGGCGTTCGATTTCGGTGCCGGCAGTGGTCGTGCCATGCTCGGCCGGCTCGATGCGGATGGCCTGGCGCTCGAGGAAGTGCATCGCTTCGAGACCGCGACCGTGGTCGATGATGGCCAGCTGTGCTGGGATCTCGATGCCTTGCAGCGCGAGCTGGAAGCCGGTTTGCGCGCGGCGCAGGCGCGGGGGCCGCTGGATGCCATCGGTATCGATTCCTGGGGCGTGGATTTTGGTTTGCTCGATGCCGAGGGCCAGGTGCTCGCGCCGCCGCTGCATTATCGCAACGGACACGGCAGCCGGGGCGTGGCGCGTGGCGTTCTATCGCTGGAGGCGATGCATCGCCGCACTGGCGCGCAGCCGCTGGAATTGAACACCGTCTTCCAGCTCATCGAGCTGGCCGCCCGCCGCCCGGAGCGGCTCGCCGCGGCCGACCGGCTGTTGCTCATGGCGGATTTGCTGGCGGCCCATCTGACCGGTCGACCCGGCCATGAATACACGCTGGCCACGACCAGCGGGCTGTTCGATACGGTGCGCGGCGACTGGCATTACGAGCTTATCGACGAGCTTGGCCTGCCCCGACGTTTGTTCCGGCCGGTTCTGGCGCCGGGCGAGGTCTGGGGCACGCTACGGCCGGCGCTGCGCGGTGGCGACGGGCGCGCCACGCCGGTCGTAGCGGTGGGCGCCCACGATACCGCCAGCGCGGTCGCCGGGCTCGATCTCGCGCCGGACGAAGCGTTTCTCATTCTCGGGTCGTGGTCGTTGCTGGGCGTGGAGACGAGCACGCCGACGCGCGATACGCACACGCTCGTGCATCGCTTCGGCAACGAAGGCGGTGTCTGTGGCACTCATCGCCTGATTACCAATATCAACGGTCTGTATCTCATCCAGACGCTGCGCGATGCCTGGCGTCGCCGTCATGGCGAATGCCCGACGTTTTCAGAGATCACGGCCGCAGCGCAGGCGGCGCGATCGACCGGGTTGCCGGCGTCGGTGCGTATCGATCCGACCGATCATCGTTTTTTCGCACCCGAGGACATGATGGCGGCGATCGACGATTTCCTGAACGAGCACGGCGGGCCACGCCCGGCCGCTCTGGGCGAGTATGCGCTGGCCGTCTATCGCGGGTTGGCCGACCAGATCGCGGCCGGCGTGACCACGCTGGAGCAGGTATTCGGGCGCCGGATTGAGGCGATCCATGTCAGCGGCGGCGGCAGCCAGGACGGGATTCTTTGTGAATGTATCAGCGAGGCCGCTGGTAAGCCGTTGCGCCATGGCGTGGTCGAGGCCTCCGCCTACGGCAACGTGCTGATGCAGCTGATTGGTCTGGGCGCCATCCCCGATTTGCGGGCGGCGCGTGCCTTGCTGGGCGGTTCGCGTCTACGCCAGAAAGCCTGATCGATGACGCTGGTTATACTGGGCAAGGGCGGTGCTTTGGCCCGCGCCTCGTTTGTTGCTGACGTGTGGGGATGATGCTGCCCGCGGAACGAAAACAGAAAACCCTCGATGTGCTGTTGGCCGACGGCAAGGTCGGCGTGGCCGATCTCGCCGAGCGCTTTCAGGTCACGCGCGAGACGATCCGTCGCGATCTCGAAAAGCTCGAGGCCGAGGGCGTGCTCGAGCGGACCCACGGCGGGGCGATCGCCATCGTCAAGCGCAGCCAGGATCTGCCCTATCTCACCCGCGAAGCGTTCAATCGCGCGGCCAAGCAGCAGATCGCGCACAAGGCGGCACAGCTCATCGCGGACGGCGATGCGGTCATGCTCGATTCCAGCTCCACCGTCTGCGAAATGCTGGGCGCGCTCGAAGAACGTGGCGATCTGCAGTTGATCAGCAACTCGCTGCGACTGGCTGCGGTCGGTGCTGAAAGCCCGCATGCCCTGATTACCGTGGGCGGCGAGCTGCGCAAGAAATCGCTGTCGTTCGTGGGCGGCCTGGCCGAGGAATCGTTGGCGCGTTTCAATGTGGATTGGGCGCTGATCGGCTGCAAGGCGCTGCACCCCGAGGCCGGCGTGCTCGAATCTAATCTCGGTGAGGCCCAGATCAAGCGGGTGATGATGGCGCACGCGCGACGCAAGGCGCTGTTGATCGACCACACCAAATTCGATCGCAACGCGCTGGTCCAGATCTGTGGGTTATCCGAGGTCGACGTCGTGGTGACCGACGAAGCGCCGAGCGCCGCCTGGATCGAACGCTTGGCCGAACTCGATATCCGGCTGATTTACTAAACACTATCGGCGCGCGCCACCGACTCTGGGCGAGTCATGCCCCGGATTCGTAGAGGCCGGGCGCGCACGAACCGTCACCACGCCTCCAGCGTGCCGCGGGGCCGGTCCAGCCCGCGCGACCGTGAGACGCGTGGGCGGTGTCGAGCCCGACTGCCCGTCTCCCGTCTTGATTCCCGGCACCGTTGCGGGGTAGCCGTCGTCGTCGCGCCTCGTGGCCGCGGTTCGGCTGCCCGGGAAAGCGTTTGACAGGTGTAAAACGATCGTTTTACATATCGTCATGGATATCGATACACGACTTCTCGAAACCGCCGAACGGCTGTTTGATCACGAGGGCTTCAATGCCACGGGCATGGGGCGCCTGGTGCGCGAATCCGGACTGTCGAGTCGTACCGTTTATAAACACGTCACCGGCAAGAACGCGTTGATGGCGAAGGTGCTGACTGAGCGACAGCGGCGATTCTTCGCTCAACTCGAGACGCAAAACACGCGCGCGTTGTTCGCCTCGTTGCGACGTTGGACCGAACGGGAAGGCGCGCGCGGCTGCCTGTTCTTTCGCGTTCGCGCCGAAACCGGCGGCCAGACGCCGGAAATCGAGGCCGTGGTCGGCGCTTATCACGAACGACTGTATGCGCTCATCATGGATCTCGTGGCACGCGAAACCGGTGCGGCCGATGAGGTATTGGCCGACCAGATCCTGGCGTTGTTCGAAGGGGCTACCGCGGCGGCGACCTATCGTGGCACCACGGTTATCGAGGCCGCGGCGGCCTGTGCCGAGCAACTGCTTGCGAGGGCCGCACGATGACGCCGGCCGTACGTATCGGCGCAACGGGTTTTGGCCTGATCGCCGTCTGTTATGGCTTTGCACGCTTTGCTTTCGGGCTGTTTCTGCCGCAGATCCGGCAGGATCTGGCGATCTCGCCAGCGCTGGCCGGCGTGATTTCGGGCGGGGCTTTTCTGGCCTACTGCGTGGCGATTGTCGTGTCGGCCCGGTTGTCGGAGCGGATCGGCTCTCGGGCCGTGGCCGTCGGTGCTGCCGCGGTGGCCGCAGCGGGCATGCTGGGCATTGCCGCGTCGCCCTCGGCGCTGTGCCTGGCGATGTTCGTTGTGCTGGCAGGGACGAGCACGGGCCTGGCCTCACCGCCCATGGCGCTTGCCGTGGCCGAGGCGGTGGCCGAGACGCGCCGGAACGCAACCAATACCGTGATCAACGCCGGCACGAGCGCCGGGGTGGCCTTATCCGGCCCGGTTGCGCTGGCGATGGGACAGGCCTGGCGCACGGTGTTTCTGCTATTCGCGGCGAGCGCGCTGGTGCTGGCCCTGGCGGCGTTCGTTTCGCTGCCCGGCAAAGCGGCCAAGCCGCCAGGGGCACAGCGAGTCGGCGGGCGGGTGACGTGGGACCCGAATCTGTTGCGGCTGGTCGGCGCGTCGTTTCTGATGGGCGCGTCGAGTACGGCGATCTGGTCTTTCGGCGGCGAGATCGCGGCGATGCGTTTGGACTGGGCGACGCGAGGCGCCGGCCTGCTGTGGATCGCGATCGGCGCTGCCGGGGCGTTCGGTGCCGGCGCCGGCTGGCTGATCGCGCGCCTCGGTATCAACGTCGTGCACTGGCTATTTTTGCTCGTATTGGCGGCGAGTCTCGCCAGCGTCGGGCTGTCGTTTACGACCCCTGTGTTGACGCTGGCCGGCGGCGCTCTATTCGGCGCGGCCTATGTGATGCTGAGCGGCGTCTATCTTGTGTGGGGGACGTCGGCGCTCCCGCAGCGGCCGGCGACGGGGCTGATGATCGGCTTTCTGACCATTGCCATCGGCCAGACGGCGGGTGCGCCCTTGTTCGGTTTTCTGTTGGGCCGCTCCTCGCTCGAGGTCACGGTGCTGGTATTTGCCGGCCTCGGCCTGGCCGCTGGCGGCTTCTGGTTCGGGCGGCGTGATATCGCCGACGATAAAGATAAGCCTGTAGTTCGAGTACAGGGCGGTGGGCGTGCTTCTTGTAGCTAACGTGCGCCGAGCGCCTCAGCCGGCCGCCGTCGCGCGCCGCTGCTGCAGCCGTAGCATGATGTTCTGCATCAGCACGGCCGCGATCAGGATCAGCCCGATCAGGCCGGACTGATACACCGCGTTGAGATTGTTGAAGCTCAGCCCGTAGTTGACCAGCGCGATCACCAGCGTGGCGAGCGCGGTGCCGAGCACCGAGCCCTTGCCACCGAAGATGGACGAACCCCCCAGGACCACGATCGCGATGCTGATGAGGTTGTCGACTTCGCCGGCGTCCGGGCGGGCCGTGGTCAGACGCGAGGCACTGATTGCGCCGGCCAGTGCCGCCAGCACGCCGGCGATCACGAACGTTGCGATCTGGACGCGGCCGATACGGATGCCGGTCAGCCGGGCGGCCAGCGCGTTGGTGCCGGTGAGATGGACCAGCCGGCCGAAGCGGGTCCGCCATTGCACGATCGCCAGCACGATCAACAGCGGCAGATAGATGGCGATGATCTGCAAAGGAATGGTGAAGATCGTGCCCTGGCCGAGGACATAGAAGCCGTCCGGAAAACCGCTGACGTCGATGCCGTTGGTGATGACCAGCGCCAGGCCGTTGAAGGCGAACATGGTGGCCAGCGTGACGATGATCGCCGGCACGCGTAGCCAGACGGTCGCCAGCCCGTTGATCAGCCCACAGACAAGGCCGACACACAGCCCGAGCGCGACCGCGACCGGCCAGGGCACACCGGCCACCATGGCCAGCCCCATCGTCACTTGGGCCAGGGCGAAGATCGCGCCGACCGACAGATCGATGCCGCCGGCATTGATCACGAAGGTCTGGCCAAGGGCGATGATGCCGATCTCGACCGCCAGCACGCCCATGGCGAACAGATTATCCACGCTCCAGATGCCCGGCGCGCCGATGGTGACGCCGATTAGCGTGATGGCGCTGATGACGATGAGTACCGGCGCCCGGCCAGTCCAGTCGATGCGATTCATGAGCCCCTCAATCGGCCGCGCGTCGCACGGTGGCCGAGCCCACCGAGACGAGAATGATCACGCCGAGCACCACGCCCGACCAGAATGGCTGGATATGCAGCAGCACCACGCCGTTCTGTACCAGCCCGACGAGAATCGCGCCGAGCAGGGTGCCAAGCAGCGAGCCCCGCCCGCCGGTAAGCTCGGTGCCGCCGAGCACGACGGCCGCGATTACGGTCAGTTCGAAACCGGTGCCGGTGGTGGTCTGTACCATAGGGCTGTGGCCCAGGCTCATCAGCGCGGCCACGCCGACCAGCACGCCGGTAAGCGTATAGGCCGCGAGCTTGATGCGTTCCACCGGAATACCGTTGAGCCGCGCGGCATTCTCGTTGTTGCCGATGGCAAAGATATGCCGGCCGCGCGGCAGGCGTGCCAGAAACACCATGCACAGCGCGATCAGCACCAGTGCGATCCATACGGCGATTGGAATGCCGAGCGGCTGGGTGAGCACCATCGCCTGGGTCACTGACGGCGGGATCATGGTGATCCAGTGGTTGCCGAGAAAGATGAAGGCGGCGGCGCGATACACGCTCAGCGTGCCGAGCGTGGCGATCACCGGCGGCACGCGGCCGTAGGTGATCAGCGCCCCGTTGACGAAGCCCAGGATCGCCCCGGCGACGAGAAAAACCGGGGTGGCGGCAGCCAGCCCGACGCCGTGCTCGAACGCCGTACCGCCGGCCACCGCGACCAGCCCCAGCATGGAGCCCACCGACACATCGATGCCGCCAGTGAGGATGATCACGGTCATGCCGATGGCGGGCACCAGCGTGATCGCCGTGTTGATCATCAGGTTGGTGAGGTTCGAGTCGTTCCAGAAATTGCCGTGCGAGCCGATCGAGATGCCGGCGGTGATCACGATCACGCCGATGATCAGCAGCAGTTCGCGCGCCGAAATATTGATCCAGCTCGGCCAGCGCGAGCCGGTGGAAGCAGTCGAGGCCATCAGGCGTTCTCCTCGGCGGTTTGGGCCCGCCTGCCATCGGCGGAAGAGCTGGAGCCGATGGCCGCGGCCAGCACGGTCTCGGCCGAGAACGGGCCGTGTTCGAAGGTGTCGGCGATATGGCCCTCGCGCATGACGATGATGCGATCGGACACGGCCAGGACTTCATCCAGGTCGGACGAGATCACGCCCACCGCCATGCCCCGATCGGCCAGATGGCGTACGAAGCGATGGATCTCTTCCTTGGCGCCGATGTCGATGCCGCGGGTGGGCTCGTCGAGAATCAGGGCCTTGAGCGGCAGGTTCGCCCAGCGTGAGAACAAGCCCTTTTGCTGGTTGCCGCCCGACAGCGCGCCGATCGGCGTGTCGGCATCGGGCGCCTTGATGTTGTAGCGCTTCATCAGATCGGTGGTGAAGCGACGCATGCCGGCCAGATCGAGCAGATCGAAGGCTTTCGAAAAGCCGGGTAGGGCGTTCGAGGTCAGGTTCTGTTCCAGCGACTTGTCGAGGAACACGCCCTGGAACTGGCGATCTTCCGGCAGATAGCCGAGGCCGAGCTGGATCGCCTGGGCCGGATGGCGCGGCCGGATGGTTTCGCCATCGAGCTTGATCGTACCGGCGCTCGGCTGCGTATGGCCGTAGATCGCCAGCGCCGTCTCCGACCGGCCGGAGCCGACCAGGCCGTACAGCCCGGTGACGCAACCGGCCGGCAATTGCCAGCTGATGTCCTCGCAATAGCCGTCGACGGTCAGATGCTCGACTTCGAGCATCGGCGGGCGCTCGGTGCCGGCCTCCGCGGGCGGGATGTCGCGATCGCGGGCGCTGCCGTGGCCTCCGGTCATCAGCGATAGCATCTGCTCGGTGGAGATCTCGTCGATCGGATAGGTGCCGCGGCGCTGGCCGTTGGTCAGCACCGTCACCTCGTCGGCGATCTGGTGGATCTCTTCCATGCGATGGGTGATGTAGACGATCGCCGTGCCGGCCTCGCGCAGCTCGCCGATGATCTGGAACAGGCGCGCGGTTTCCTCGCGCGAGAGGATGGACGTCGGCTCGTCGAAGATCAGCAGGCGGGTATCGCGCAGCAGCGCCTGGGTGATCAACACGAGCTGTTGATAGCCGATCGACAGGCTGGACATGCGCCGCGCGAGAATCGACGGTTCCAGCCGCAGACGTTCGAGCAGCGGCGTGGCGGCGGCGATCATGGCCCGTTTGTCGAGCATGCCGGCGGTGCCGCGCAGCTCCTGACCCATGAACAGGTTTTCCAGCACGGTCATGTGCGGATAAACCGTGGGCTCCTGATAGACCGCGGCGATGCCGAGCTCCTGGGCCCGCCGCGGGGTGTCGATCACCACGGTGGCCTCGTCCACGCGGATCTCGCCGGTGGTGGGCATGATGGCGCCGGTCAGGATCTTGATCAGCGTGGACTTGCCGGCGCCGTTCTCGCCCAGCAGCGCATGCACGCGGCCCGACTCGAAGCGGATATCGATGTTGTCCAGCGCGCGTACGCCGCCGAAGCGCTTGCCCACGCCGCGCAGTTCGAAGCTCGCCATCTTGGTCCTCGTGGAGGCGGCAGGAGCCGGCCGACGCTCGGTACGCCGGCCGGCGGTGAGGTCAACGGATCAGAAATCCAGCTGGATGTTCGACTTGTCGATCACCATCGGCGGACCAAGCAGCAGGGTCTTGGTCTTCGCATCGTATTTGATCTTGTGATCCAGTCCCGGGACTTCGTTGACCGGCTTGAACTGCTTGCCGTCCAGGATCTGCTTCACGCCCCAGCCCGTGAGGTAACCCAGATCCACCGGATTCCACAGCACCACCTTGTTCACCGTGCCGTTCATCACGTACGGCCGGATAGTATTCGGGTCGGTGATGCCGGTGACCACGATCTGGCCTTTCTTGCCCGAGGTCAGTACGGCCTGGGCGGCGCCGGGCACGGCGGTCGTGTTGATGCCGACGATGCCGTCGAGATCGGGATAGGCCGAGATCAGCTGGTTGGTGATGTTGGTCGCCTTGGTGACGTCTTCACCGCCGTACTGCACGTCGACCAGTTTGATGTTCGGATACTTGTCCTTGAGGCGTTGCTTCATGAACTTGATCCACGTATTCAGGTTGGTTGCAGTGGACCCACCCGATACGAACGCGATCTTGCCCTTGGCCGCGCCCTTGCTCGCCTTGAGTTCTTCGGCCAGCACGTCGATCACCTTGTAGCCGAGCGCTTTGTCGTTGACCTGCGAGACCCGCAGCTGGTTGCCTTTGGCTTCCACCTGGGAGTCGGTCGAATAGAACACGATGTGCTTGGCGCGTGCCTTCTTCACCATGGGGCCGAAAGCCGTCGGGCTGTTGGCCGCCACGCCGATGGCGTCCACGCCCTGGTTGATCAGGCTCGACACGATGTTGACCTGCTGGGCCACATCGGCCGAGCTTGGGCCCTGATAAATCACCTTAAGGTCGAACTGTTTGCCGGCCTTGTCCATGCCCTTCTTCATGGCTGCGAAGTAAGGGATGCCGACCAGCTTGGGTACGAAAGCCACGGTGTATTGTTTGGCCCACACCGGGGCGCTCAGCGTCAGGGCCAGGGCGGTGCCGCCCAGCACGGCCCAACGCTTGCAGGATGCGAAACGCGACATGCCAGATTCTCCTCCGAGACCGGCGAATGACCGATCTTTTTTTGTGTGGGTTTTTCGATGCGGTTGACTTATCGACGTCAGAATGGACGCAGCCCACCTTGCCCTCGATACAGCGTGGAAGCGCTGCGTCTACGGGCCGAGAATCCTTTAAATAACACGCCGAGGAAATAAGGCGATAGTATGATGACGGTCGCGCGATAGAAAAAAAGTATCAGGCGCGACCTGTTTTTTATTGCGAACGTGTGGCTTGTATTTTTGCTTTTTTCGTTATCGTGCCGCGGTCGATGTTCACGGCGCGATGGGCTTGCCGGCCCAGTCGAACAGCTGGCCGGTATCCTCGATCCGCAATTGAGCGATCACGCCCAGCAGGTGGCTAGCGGCCTGATCCGGGGTTTGCAGTTGGCCTTCGGGCAACCGTTTCTGAAACGGCGCCGACAGTCCGGTGTCGACCGTGCCGGGATGCAGGCCGACGCAGATCACTTGCTTTGCTCGGCGCGACAGTTCGATCGCTGCCGTGCGCGTGAATTGGTTCTGGGCGGCCTTCGACGCACGGTAGCCGTACCAGCCGCCGTAGCCGTTGTCTGAAATCGAGCCGACGCGTGCCGAAATACTAGCGATCACGGCGCGATCGCCGTGGGTCATCAGATCATGGAAATGCTTGATCATGAGCACCGGTCCGATGGCGTTGACCGAGAAACTGGTTGCCAGATGCCCCGGGTTTAGATCGGAGAGCTTCTTTTCCGGCCAAAGATCGCGTGCGTCGTCGTGCAGCAGGCCCGCGCAAGTGATCATCAAATCGAGTCGGCCGTGGCGTTCGCCGACACTCGCCCGGGCGGTGGCGATGCTCGATTCGTCGGTGATATCGAGCGCGACCAGTTCGAGGCGGTCGGTGCCGTATTCGTCACGCAGCCCGACCAGCGCCTCGCTGGCCTCGGGGTCGCGTGCGGTTGCGGTGACGCGAGTGGTGGCGTCCGTGAGTACGCGACGCGCCAGCGCTAGGCCCAGGCCGCGCCCGGCGCCCTGAATGAGAATATGCTTGTCGGTCATCGCAATGATCCACGAGAGTCGATGACTTCAGCATACGAGCGTCGCCCGCCACTCGATGCCGACCGGGCCTACTGAATCAGCCAGCTCAGGATCGCGATGCCCGGAATGCCGGCGATGGCCGCGGCGAAGATCCGGCCCCGGAACAGCGCGCGCAAGCCGGAGAGCAGCAGTGCCAGGCCGACGAGCAGCACGATCAGCGACGTGAGCGTCGGCGAGATGCCAAGCGCCTGGCCGAGCCCATGGTAGAAGCTGGAGAACGCGCTACCGATATGGGTCAGCACCCAGGCGAGCCCGTCCACCACGAGCCGCAGCAGTCGGCCGATCTGTTCGCCGAGCCAATGGAACGGGGTGTTGTCGTTCATCGCGTAGTGCCGGCCGCTAATGCGAGCAGTCTACACGGCCCGCGCTGCGAGCCGCTGTGTTCGGTCTATTGCCCGCCGGCGTTCGTTTTGTTGTCGGTCGGGATCTGCTCGGCGCGCGTCTTGATCGGTTTTTGCTGCGCGCGCTTGTCGGTGGTGCCCTTGCCCGTGATGTCGATATCCACTTCCACCATCATGCCCGGCGCGAGCTTGGGCTTGGGTCCCTGATCGATCGCGATGCGTACCGGGATGCGCTGGGTAATCTTGGTGAAGTTGCCGGACGGGTTGGGATCGGGCAGTAGCGCGAACTGGTTCGTGGCGGCGTCGCCAATAACCTGGACATGCCCCTTGTAGGTCGTGTCCGGTCGCGCATCGACCGAGATATTTACCGGCTGGCCAACGGCTAGATCGCTGATCTCGGTTTCCTTGATATTGGCTTCGATCCAGACATCGTTCGGATCGTGCATCATCAGGATCGGTTGGCCAGCCGACACATACTCGTTCTGCTCGATGAAGGTTTTGTCGACGACGCCGTGAATCGGACTTTTCACGGTGAGGTCGTCGAGGGTGTTCTGCTGGTGTGCACGCCGGGCTTTGGCCTGCTTGAGCTGGGTCTGCAGGACATTCGGATTGCTGATCTGGCCGCCGGCGAGCAGGCCTGTTCGGGCGTTGGCTACCGCGACCTGATCCTGCTGTACCTGGCTCTGCGCCTTCTTGTAGTCGGCCTGCGCCGATTGATAGTCGTAGCGATAAATATCGCGCTGTTTCTCGGTGCCACCCTTGGCTTCGTAAAGATTCTGGGCGCGGACATAGTTATCGTGCGCTTTTCCCATGCGCGACCTGGCGGCATGCATGGCCGCGGTATCGGCGGCCAGCATGGCTTTTGCCGACTTCACGCCGCCCGCGATCTGCTGATTGGCCAACTGCAGCTGGGCCTTGATGTTGGCGATCTCGGCATTGATCTGCTCCAGCTTGAGCTGGTCCGGCTTGCGGTAGAGCTGGGCAATCCGGTCGCCCTGGGCTAGCTTGTCGCCTTCGATCAGGTCGAAGCCGGTCACGCGGCCGGACAGACGCGACGACACGGTGATTTCGTGCGAAGCGACTCGTGCGTCGTTCTCACTGACGTGCGTAAAACGGTGATAAAGCCAGAACGCCAGCCATACCACGATCACCACCGCGGCGATCACGATCGCGGCGATTTTGAGCTGACGCTTGCGTGGCGAGCCGGAGTTTTTGTTTCCGCGAGCGGTGTTGTTGTCGTTTGTGTCGGCCATAAGGTGCTTGAATCGTGTCGAAAACGGTTATTGGGCCTCGGCGGCCCTGCGGGCGGCGGCCCGTTGTTGTCCCCAGCGGGACAGCAGATACGACGGTACGATGACCGCCGCGAGCGCGACGGCGACCATGAGAAAGCCGTCCTGATAGGCATAAATGGTGGCCCAGGTCGCGTCCACCCGGGATAACAGGTCACTCGCCGCGGCCTGGCGATAAACGTCCGAGGTGCCGGTGCGCTGGGCGATCTCGCCGTACTGGCGCATGGCTTCCATCGCCATCGGATTGCCCGGCGTCAGCCCCTGGTGGGTGAGCTGAGCGCTGTGCAGGGCCGTACGCCGGTCGATCATCGCCACCAGCGCGACCGTGCCGAAGGCGCCGCCCAGCTGCAGGGCGAAGTTGATCGCGCCCGACCCGTAGCTGATCAGGCGCGGCGGCAACGAGCCGATCGAGCGCGACAGAGTCGGCGGCGGCACCGTTGCCATGCCGGTCGCGACCAGAGCCATCGACAGGCTCAGATAGAAGTACGAACTGTTCCAGTCGGCCTGGGCGAAACGCCAGGTCGCATACGCGGTGACGGCCAGCGCCGGCACGGTGATCCAGTGCGTCGGAATCCGGTCGCTGAACTTCCCGACCAGCGGGACCAGCACGGCCAGCACGAAGGTCGAGGGCACGAACAACTCGCCCGAAGTGATCGGGCTATAGCTCAGGATGGCATCCATGAACTGCGGCAGCAGATACATCACGCCATAGAACGCGCCGCCGAACAGAAAGAGGACGATCGAACCGGCCAGGAATTCACGCGTCTTGAATATATCGAGATCGAGGATCGGCCGTTCCTGGCGTGGTTCCCACCAGATAAAGAAGCCCGTGCCCACGATTGCAATGGCCTCGAGCCAGTGGATCGTGGCGTCGCCCCAACCCCAGCGCTGGCCATTGGCGATCGCCGCCAGCGCCGAAAAAATGGCGATGAACAGAACGACGGCGCCGATCCAGTCGAGCTTGGGTTTGCGCCCGGTTTCCTCGCGATCGGGCAGGAATATCAGCCCCATGAGGATGGCCGCCGCGCATACCGGCAGCACAATGAAGAATACGTAGCGCCAGTTGAAATGATCTACCAGATAGCCGCCCACAACGCTGGCCAGGGTCAGCGGCAGCCCTAGACTCATGCCGTAGATGGCCGTGGCCAGGCCGCGCTTTTCCGGCGGGTATACAGCGAACAGCGCTTCCAGCGCGACCGGGCGGATCACGCCGGTCATGGCGCCCTGAACCACGCGCGCGGCGATGATCATACCCATGCCGGTAGCCCAGCCGCCCATGAACGAGGCCGCGATGAAGACCAGTAAGAGCCCGACGTAGGTCTTGCGCTGGCCGAACGCGGACATCAGCCACGGCGAGATCAGCAGCGTGACCGTGGTCGCAGCCAGAAATCCGGTCGACAACCACTGTACCTGCGAGGCGCTCATGCCGAACGCCCCCTTGATATAAGGGGTCGCGACATTGACGATCGTGATTGACATGCCAAGCGCAACGAGCCCCAACAACACCGTGATGGTGACGTACAGACGGTACTTGGGCCCGTAGCGCTCGAACATGGCCTCGACCTGGGTCATGGCACTCCGAGCGGAAAACGGTGGCAGAAAAGATTGTGTAGTATACAGAAAAGGAGCGCGATGCGCGCTCGGGGCCTGTTGAGGTTTCGTACGAGTCCGCTTGTCCCTTCGGATTGGGGCGCAAATCCTTCCCCTGCGGCGTTGCGAGTCTTGATCGTGACGAGCCACGGTGCGGCGACTCGCGCCTTGCAGAGCGCGATTTGCGGTCTTCAACGCGGCGCGCGCACGAAACCTCCACACGCCATAGGTCAAACGCGTCAAAAGGGTGGGATGTGAGTCGAATACGCAGAGTGCTGGGTGGCGCGGCGGCCGGCGTTTGGCTGGCGGCACTGGCGGGATGTACACACGAGCCCGCCAGTCACGGGCCGGGCGCGGCGCAGTTCGTCAGCGCTGAATATGGCGTGGCAATGGTCTATCCGGCATCGCTGGACGCCGCCCACGGCTTCCAGAGCGGTTATTTACTGTCGTCGCGCTGGAATCCGGATGCGGCACAGGCCGTCCCGGGCAGGGGGCTACTGACGTTGATGCTGCCGCGGTCGAACAAGCTCACTACGGGCGAGTTCAGGCTAGGTGTGAGCGACGATCGTCGGGCAGTCCAACATTGTGCGCTGCCGAGCGACAGGCAGACGGGCGCGACGTCGACCGTCGTCATCGACGGCGTGACCTTTACGCGACGGGATAGCGAGGATGCCGGCATGAATCACTTCATGCTGCGGCATGCCTATCGCGGCGTTGCGCATGGGCACTGTTATGCAATCGATCTGATCGTCGATGGCACCAATCCGGGCGTCTATCCCGGCAATCCGACGCCGCCGATGACGAAGAAGGCGGCCTTCAAGCGGCTGACCGCACTACTCGACGGCCTGACCTTCTCCGGCAACTCAACGTAGAAGACCGCCAACGGCGCGGCGGTCTTCTCGCTCAGACGTGGCCGTTCATCAGTCGCCGTCGGGCTTATGCTTTTCCGCGCTTTTATGGATGCTCTGGCCCGCATCCTGCACGTCTTTTCCGAAGCCGGCCATCGTATTGCAGCCGGCCAAACCGACCGATGCGGCAAGAATCAGCAGCAAGCCCAACGTAATCTTTTTCATGACATACCCTTGCGAAGCCATGGTTATTCTCATGCCACCACGGCTGATGGCGGCAACTTATCGACGTATTGTACCCCCCAAAACCAATGAACAGAGGCTGACCGGGGGTGGGCGTTCAGACCGATGCCCGCGGCGGCAGTGCGCGGTCGTGCAATACCCGGCGTAGCACGAAGCTCGAATGGACGCCGGACACGCCGGGGATTCGCGTGATGTGCTGGAGCAGCAGGCGCTGGTAATCGTCCATGTCGACCGCCGAAATGCGTAACAGATATTCAGCTTCCTGGCCGGTAATGAGCAGGCATTCCTGTACTTCCGGCAGTTCTGCGACGCGCGATTCGAATTCGGCGAAGCGTTCCGGCGTGTGCTGGTCCATGCGAATCATCAGAACCACGTTGAGGCCGTAGCCCAGCTTACGGTCGTCGACCGTGGCGCGATAACCGGTGATCAAGCCGGCGGCCTCGAGCGCGCGGACCCGGCGCAGGCACGGCGACGGCGAGAGATTCACCCGTTCGGCGAGCGCCTGGTTACTGATCCGTCCCTCCGTCTGCAGGATCTCGAGGATCTGGCGATCGAATCGGTCGAGAAATTCGCTGTTGCGAGTGTCGGCCATGGCTATGCAATTTTGTTCTAGAAATGCATCGTTTGAAGCAATAATTTAGCGCAGTCGTTCGCTGATGCGCCATGGTTGGCAATCATCTGTCGCGTTCACCGGCGTATCATGGGCACATCGCCGGCCGAGACCGGCGTTCGTATTCGTCAGGAGTTTCGTCATGTCCCGATTCGACCATCGCAAATACCAGCGCCCGCCGCGGGTAACGGGCTTCACCCGCACCTGGCCGGAGCGCGAGATCACGCGCGCGCCGATCTGGGTGAGCGAGGACCTTCGCGACGGCAATCAGGCCCTGCTCGAGCCGATGACCGTGGCGCAGAAGCAGAAGATGTGGAAACTCCTGATGGATATCGGCATCAAGGAGGTGATGATCGGCTTCCCGTCGGCCAGCCAGCACGACTACGACTTCGTGCGGTGGCTGATCGAGGAAGATCAGATCCCCGACGATGTCACCATCGCTGCGCTGACCCAGTGCCGCGATCACTTGATCGACAAGACCTTCGAATCGCTGGAAGGCGTGTCGCGGGCCATCATCCATCTCTACAACTCGACCTCGACCATCCAGCGCGAGCGCGTGTTCGAGATGGATCAGGACGGCATCATCGATATCGCGGTCAAGGGCACGCAGCGCGTCAAGCAAAACGCGGCGGCCCGGCCCGGCGTGCACTGGCGGCTGGAATATTCGCCCGAGAGCTTCTCGCAGACCGAAACCGATTTTGCGGTCCGCATTTGCGAGGCGGTCATGGATGTCTGGGGCCCGACGCCGGACGACCGGATCATCTTCAACCTGCCTAATACCGTCGAGCAGGTCGGTCCGCATCATCACGCCGATCAGATCGAGTATTTCTGCCAGCACATCAAGAATCGCGACTCGGTGATCGTCTCGGTGCATACGCACAACGATCGCGGCGGCGCCCTGGCGGCGGCCGAGCTGGCCATGCTGGCGGGCGCCGAGCGTGTCGAGGGCTGCCTGCTGGGCAACGGCGAGCGCACCGGTAATATGGACATCGTGGTGCTGGCGATGAACCTTTACGGCATGGGCGTGGACCCGGAGCTGGATCTGTCGGATCCGGACGAGATCATCAAGGTGGTGCACGAATGCACCGGCATCCCGCTCCACCCGCGTCACCCCTGGGTCGGCGAGCTGGTCTATACCGCGTTTTCCGGCAGCCATCAGGATGCGATCCGCAAGTCGCTGCGCAAGCAGGGCGAGGACGAACCTTGGCAGGTGGCCTATCTGCCGATCGACCCGCGCGACATCGGCCGCGACTATCAGGCCGTTATTCGCGTGAACAGCCAGTCCGGCAAGGGCGGCATGGCCTTCCTGCTGGAGCGCGATTACGGCATCAACCTGCCGCGCTGGATGATGCTGGCACTGGCGCCGCACGTACAGCGCGAGAGTGAGAAGGTCACCGGCGAGCTGGGTTCGGCCGCGATCCGCAGTTTGTTGTTCCAGCATTTCGATCGCCAGGCGCCGATCTCGCTGGTGGACTACAGCGTGCGTCGTGCCGGCGAGGGCCAGAAAGTCTCGGTGACGCTGTCCGAGGATGGTGACCAGTTCACCCTGGAAGGTCAGGGCAACGGCCCGCTATCCGCGTTCGTGCATGCCTGGAACGAATACACGGGCGACGAGATCGCGATCGCCGACTATGCCGAGCATGCGCTGTCGACCGGCTCGGACGCCGATGCCATCGCCTTCGTGCAGCTCAAGTCGGATACCACGCGTATTCCGGCGGTCGCCGAGGATGCCGATACGCTGTCGGCCTCGATGAAGGCCATCATCAGCGCCATCAACCTCTCGCGCGAAACCGACGAAACTGGCCAGCGCGGCGGCCTGACGGCGCTGGCGGGCTAGGGCGTGTTGAGGTTTCGGGAGAGCGCCGCGTTGGCGTCCGCAAATCGTGTCCGGCAAGGCGCGAGTCGCCGTGTCGTGGTGTGCCACGACCCAGATTCGCAACGCCGCAGGGCGCGATTTGCGGCCCAACCCTTCGGGACAAGCGCTGTTTTGCGGCAATACAGCGTTGTCGCTCTCTCGCGTAGAACGACTACGCCACGTTCGCTACGCCTCGTCTTGCCGCAAAACTGCGCTTGGCGCGGACTCGCACGAAACCTCAACACGCCCTAGCATCGCGCTGCGCGTTCGTATACATCAAGCCCCGGGGCGCTGCCGCTCCGGGGTTTGTCTTTTATGGCTGGCCGAGCCGATGCCCGCGGCTGATGAACTGTTCTGCGGTCGCTATCAATCCCAGCCTTCCAGACGAACCAGAAGCGGCGCCAACCACCCGCTGGAAAGCGGTTTTGGATGCGCGCTCACAGGGTCGGCCGGAAGCGTGACCATATAACGGCGTCTATCTTGTGAGGTCTCCAGTTCCAAGCGCCCCCCGTGATGGAACGCCAACAGGTAGGACGCCATCAGTCCGGCTGCGTCGCTTGAAGTCAGCCCGCTATCCGTCGGCAGCACAGCGCAGGGAATAGAAAACGATACCGCGGTGTCGTCATGGGCGGGGTGAATTGAAACTGGGTCCGTCGGGCGCCCGGTGGCGGTGGCGAGTTCTTCGAGCAGTCGCGTCAGGACGGGCTCGGCGCCTCGAATGTGCGGTACCCGGTCACGGTCGGCGATTGTCACGTTCGGAAAAGCATCGGCCACCAGTTGCTGCAGGCGCTCCGCATCAATCACGGTTGCGAAAGGCTCGTCGCGATTCGCGATGTCCACGATGCGTGTGACCACTTGGCTGACGAAAGACAGGGTCCGGCTGATCTCGGTCTCGGTAAGCTGCCAGAGGTCGAGATGCCGAGACGAGGCGAGATCATCGTTCTGGTTCGCGGTGACATGATCTTGGAGATACGCGGCGACCGCCGCGTCGCCGTAACGCAGCGTATTGACGCTGCCGCCCATCACGATCAAATCGCGCAAACGCCCGAGTTGGATCAGGCGCTGCCAAACGCTCATTTTTTCGCGGATGAGTTCAGTGCGTTCCTGTTGCAAGCGAAACATGCTCGCTGCTTGCTTCATTTCGGCTCGAAGCGCCTTGGTTTCCCACGGCTTGGTGATGTAGCGGAATATTTCGCCTGCGTTGACGGCCTCGATAGCGTCATCGAGGTCGGCGTAAGCGGTGGTTAGGATGCGCACGATATGCGGCCAGTTGCGGCGCACTTTTTTCAGCAGCTCGACGCCGGAGAGCCCTGGCATGCGCTGATCGCTTACCACAACGCCGATGGCGTCGCCGTGCGCTTCCAGGATGTCCAATCCCGCATTGGCATCGGTGGCGACGTAAATTGAAAATTCTTTATCCAGAGCGCGCTGGAAATACTTCAGCGCCATTTCTTCATCATCGACGTAAAGAATGGCACATCCGCGGCTGGGATCGTGGGGGCTGCTTTGGCTCATGTGAATCCCTGCTCCGTGGTGTCGGCGCTATTCATTCTGTCTTGACGGAAACTGGAGATCGAATTGTGTGTATTCGCACTCTACGCTAGAGCAGCGAATGTCCCCGCCAAAGCTGGCCATTACTTTATGGCAGAAGCTCAGCCCGATCCCAGCGCCGTGCTGGTCGCCCGAGAAACTCGCGAAATCGTCAAATATTCGCGGTAGCAAACGTGCCGGGATACCTGTTCCCGTATCCTTGACGTGCAAGAAGTTTATGTCGTCTCGGGCATCCGCCCAAATCCTGATCGTGCCGTTTCCCTTGGCAATAACCGCGCGAAGGGCATTCCGCAATAAATTGTGAAGAACCAGGATCATCAAATGCATCGATCCGTTGAAAGAGAAATGGTCGCCTTTATCCCATTGCACAATAGATCGTTCCAGGTCATTGAATGGGAAATCTTCCAGCGCGGCCTCGACGCAATCGGTTATGGCGCATAGCTCAAAGGAATCCGGGCTGATGCGGAATGCCCCGGCGTTGGCCAGCAACAGCTCTATAACGGCGTTGGCTCGGTTTGCGACCCGTTGCATATTGGCGGTCGACTCGCCGAGGATCGCTCGGTGCCGCTGGGTGAGCGGCTCGATATCCGCGCCATGACGGATCGCCCAGTCGTAGCCGTCGAACAGGGTCGACAGGTGTTTTTCGAGGCCGCGTGCGCCGGCGTGGATGGAGCGCAACGGGGTGCGCATTTCGTGCGCCATGTAGCTGGCCACGGTGAGCGTGGCTTGGCGGCGCTCGGCGAGCAGCGCCTGTTCGTATTTTCGGTAACGGTAGACTTCCAGCGCATCGGACAGGGTTTCTCGAAGGGATTCGAGGTCCCAGGGTTTTGTTATGTATCGCCATATCTCGCCCTGGTTGACGGCCGCGACAGCGTGTTCCAGCTCTGAATACGCGGTCGTCAATAGGCGAACGATATGGGGATATTCCGTCTTCACCGCATGCAGTAGCGATACGCCATCGCCCGCTGGCATGCGCTGATCGGTCATCAGAATCGCAACATCCTCGCCGTACGTCTCGAGAACAGTGTATGCGGCCTGGCTTCCGTCGGCCGTCATGATGCGCATGTCCCGGCTGAACGCGCGCTCGAAATATTTCCGGATCATCGGCTCGTCATCGACGAACAGGACGATTTCTCCGTTAGCTGACGTGGTCATTGCGAATAATGCGCGGCACTTTGAAGGCTTGATTCCTCGGTTTCCAACTCCAGCGCGCCGAGCTGCAAGTCAAAACTAAAGCGAGTCCATTTTCCATTCTCGCTGTCGACCGTGAGTTCGCCGTCGTGATTTCGAATGATCGTCTGACAAACGCTCAACCCCATTCCCATACCCTCGCCGACATCAGCTGTGGTGTAAAAAGGATCGAATACGCGATCGATGTCTTCGGGCGCGATGCCCGAGCCATTGTCGAGTACGGAAACCGATACGCGATCGCCTTTCTCGGTCGCGGATATCGTCACTTCGCCGGTACCGTGCATATCCGTCGAGCGTATAGCCTTGAATGCGTTCGACAGTAAATTGATCGTGACTTGCGTGATGTGATTGCGAGAGCCGATGACCACCCAGTCGTCGCCGACTCGATTGTTCACGCGGATTCCCTGAGCTTCGTGTATCGACATCTGAATAGCGGCCAAAACGGCACCGGATAAAGAAAACGCAGTTTTCTCGCTTTTCGAGGGATAGGCAAAGGCGCGCAGCTCTTTGACGATCCCGCGTATCCTCTGCATCCCCTCATCGATATCGCCCAGTATTTCCCGTAAATCGCTGTCGGCTTCGACGGCAGGGTCAGTCTTGGCGAATTCCAGCGCCGTCAGTGTGTAGTTCAGCGGGTTGTTGATTTCGTGCAGCAAACCGGCCGAAAGACGGCCGAGCGCATTCAATTTCTCGCTATGAACCAGTTGGTCCTGGGCGTCGCTCAATCGGTTCAGTGCGTCCTCGAGATCCTTGTTGCGACGATGCAGGTCGCGTTCGAGTTTGGCGTTACGCAGCAGGTTGCGGAGGCGGGTTCGCACTTCGATTCCGCTGAACGGCTTGGTGAGGAAATCATCGGCACCGTTGTCCAGGGCAATCAGCTTCGACGGCTCGTTCGCCCGGGCCGTGAGCAACACGATTCGTGAGGCGCGTAAATCGATGTCCTGCTTAATGCGTCGACAGACTTCCAGACCGTCGATTTCGGGAAGCATGAGGTCCAGTACGATGAGTGCGGGGCGCTCTCGACGGGCGACTTCCAGAGCCTGCTTGCCGTCGATGGCAACGATCACTCGATATTCCTTGCTCAGCAGATCGGCGAGATACCGACGCATATCCGGTTCATCGTCCACCACGAGGACGGTGTGCTCGAATGCCGTGCTGTCCTCCTCGGACAAGTCGGTCTCCGGTTCGTGCGTGGTCGCCACAGCCGCGAGCTGCGCCGCAAGATCCAATTGTCTTTGCGGCGCAATGTCGTTGTCCGTCTCGATCTCAACCGGGGTTTCGGGATTCAGTGTATCGATTGCAAGCGTCGGCAGCGTGACCCGGACCGTCGTCCCCTGGCCTTGTTCGGAATCGATAGTGACTTGGCCGCCGTGAGCTTCGGTGATTTCTTTGACCAGCGCCAACCCGAGCCCCGTGCCGCCGTATTTTCGAGTCGAAGAGCTATCGGCCTGCCGGAAGCGGTCGAAGACGTATGGCAAGCTTTCGCGGCGCATGCCTATCCCGGTATCTTCTATCGTTATCGCCACCGAATCGGCCGTCGGGATGCTGCTGGCTCTGATATTCCCGCCTTTCGGTGTGAATTTTATGGCGTTGCTCAGTAGATTTAAGAACACCTTTTCCAGCGCGCTGCGGTCGCCCATAACCACGATGGGCGAGGCATCCAGATCTGGGGTCAGCGTAATACCGCGGGCTTCCGCCAGCGGGACCATGGATTGAATGACGTCGGCGAGAAGAGTGTCGAAGCGCAGGTTTCGTCGATCGAGATCGGCGCGGCCTTCTTCGAGCCGGATCACGTCCAATAGATCGTTAACCAGGCGAAGCAGACGAAGGCTGTTCTGTCGGATCAAATCGAGTCTGCGAACGGCCGGTTCCGGGAGGCTCTCGCGTTCCTCCAGCAAACCGTCCAGTGGCGCGAGGATCAACGTGAGAGGCGTGCGGAATTCGTGGCTTATGTTGGCAAAGAACTCGGACTTAATACGATCGAGCTCGGAAAGCTCCTGGTTTCGATTGCTGAGTTCGAAATTGAGGCTGAATTCCCGGAGCCGTCTTCTGCGGCTGAAATAAACGGCCGTGGCACTAATGACGGACGTCGTCAGCATGAAATAGACGTTGTTATAGAGCAGTCCGAAATTAATAGGCCCCGGCGAATGGGCGAAACCCGCCGCCAGGTACAGCGCGAGCGTCATGCCGGAGAAGATCAGGACTTCAATCAAACTCACGGGCAAGAGGATGCCCATGCCGAGAATTGCGAGATTGAGCCCTGCGTAGTAGGTCGAGGCGAAGCCGTCGGTCAGGTAAATCATCATGCAAATCGCGATCTGGGCCACAGATAGCCATGCAAAGATGAGTGCGCCGGCCGGAAATTTGCCTCGTTGCTGAAAGTGCAGCGCCAGAATCACCAGCAGAAAGGCGTCGGCCACCAGGCGGAAGCAGAAGAACGTGGCTGCATGGCCTGGATATACAAAAATATCCAGACTTACCCCGGCCGGCATCAATATCAGCGCCAGAATGCATCCGATCTTCGAAAACCTGATGCGCTCGGACCGGTCGTAGGCTTCCCAGGCCTTTAGCGCCTCGTCTTTTCCATCATTGTCCAGCATTCGAATCTTTCGTGATATGCAAAAAGATGTTGATTCCGGTTTCGTCCTTGAAGGCTTGATGGTTCGGAAAAGGGGCGCCCAATTTCTCCATGTCGGTATCGTCTCGATAAATCAGATACCATTCGAGCAAATGCTCCATCCAGTGGCGTGCCGGATTGTCGGGATGCACATTGGTGACCATGACCTGGCCGCCCTCCTTGCACCACTGGTGGAATAGATTGAGAAGTCTGGCGCAGACGCGATCGGAAAGATAGTCGAACAGGCCGGCACAATAGATGATGTCGTACTCGTCCTGCTCCGAGCCTTCGGGCCTGGAGGCATGGCGCAGCAAGCCGTGAACGGACTGGTGGGAGAACGTGATCTGCGGTCGAATGCCGCTGGCGTCACTGGCCTCGTTGAGTTGCTTTTCGGTGTAATCCAGCGTCTCGCGACTGAAATCTATGAGCGTGATGTCGCAGATCTCGATGGCTCGACTCTGGCGGATCAGACGCTGTAGCTCGATGGCCGGGCCGCATCCGACGTTCAATATCCGCGGTGTCTTGTCCGGGGCTTCTTTGCGTAGACGCGTAATCTGGTCACGCAATTGGTCGACCAGGATGTTGATGCGGTTCCGATGTGCCTCCGCCGGTCCGGTTTGTAGATACAGTGTGTTGATGAGCTGGGCATAGATCGTGGGCCCTTCGCGCGGGTCGCGCAGCATCATGTTGACCATTTCGTAGTCGCCCGCGTATCCGAGGGGCTTGTAGTAGGCACGATGTACGAAAGGGGCCCGCATCAGAAGCGGATGCAGATCATCTTGTGCGTAGCGCATGTGGGTTATGCGCTCTTCCTCCGGGATCTGAGAGGCTTGCTTTTCGAAGTCGCTGAACAGTTCGATCAGGGGCGGAACGAGAGGCTCGGCGAGATCTGGAAATAGCTGGTCTCGGGAGGCGGCGGTATCGCCTCTGTCATCCTCGAAGTCCAGATGTTCGAGCCAGCGATTCAAGGCGGTCAGGAACGAGCGTAGCCGCGAAACGCTGAGTTGATAATCCGGCCTGATCTGCTGATTGCTTTGCCATTCGTCAATGAATTGATGGATCTCGTGCCGGATGTTTTCGCGGTCACCGGCCAGGCCGATGAGTTCGGACCAGGGGTCGAGAAGGCTGGCCGAAACGATGAGCATCAGGCCCGTGTTGACCAGGCCGCTGACGACCGCGCGGCCACGGTAGATGACCCGGTCGTTGCCTCGAATCTCCAGGCTGTGCAGCACCTCGCTCAGCTGGACTATGGAGTACGGGTTATATACTTCGAAAATTAGCGTGGTGCGCGACACTTTGACCAAATTGCCACGGGCCGCCGTGCCCTGGCTGTTCGTGAAAACGATCAGGTCGTTGAGACTATGGATGGTAGCCACGAAGCGCTCCTTGAGAAGGTGTTGGGTTATTTGGCAGCCATCGTTGTCGTTGGGTCGTGCCGAGCACGCATGTCGCGCTTACGCGCATGGAAACGTGCTGTTTAAATCGTCGCGAGAGGCTGTTCAGCTTGTTGTGCATGCCGAATCGGCTTCGGGGTGTATCGCCGATGCCCGTGTGGCCATGATCAATAAATAGATCGCGGCGGCGGTCGAACTTCCGACCGGATCCTTTTTGCCGATTTCGCGTTGGCGTGCCCGGCTGCATCGTGATGCAGCGTTGGAATAAGACTCCGGCGCGATAAAGCGGATGTTGCGTTGGAAGGCGATCTTTCATTGGGCGTCGCGTGCTGTGCTCGGTGTGCCGGCTTCCTGGGTAGGTGTCTGGGGGCCCAATGGTACGCGCAGGGGGTTTCGTCGTGCCGGTTTTATCTGGCAGGCGTAATCAACGGCGCCCACCATGAACGTCTGGACGCCGGACTTCGGGGCGAGCGATCCATTTGACGGCTCAAGCCCGTGGCGCTCCGGGCTACCGCTGCTCAAGGCACGGTAAGGTCCGAGGCGTCTAGCTGTTGCCGTGCCAGCTGAAGAATCGAGAGCCGCGTCCCGAGGCTCTCGGTCGCGCCGGCCCAGGGCGGGCGCCAGCCGGCGCTCGGGTCGGCCGCTGCTTTTGAATCAGAGTTCAAGATCAGCGGCGTTGTAACAGGCCGGCATCGGCTCGCCCTCGAGGCCGGCTATGAGGTTGTCCACGGCCAGGCGTGCCATGTCGTAGCGGGTTTCGAAGGTGGCCGAGCCGATATGCGGCAGGGCGACGACGTCGTTGCGGCCGACCAGCGGGTGGTCAGCGCCGATCGGTTCGCCCTGGAATACATCGAGGCCGGCTGCGCGGATGCCACCGGCGTCGAGGGCGGCCACGAGGGCGTTTTCGTCCACCACCGAACCTCGGGCGATGTTGATGAAGATCGCATGCGGCGCCATCCGCTCGAACGCGGCTTCGTCGAACATGTGGTGGGTGTCGTCGGTGCCGGGCACGACCACGCAGACGAAATCCGCATCGGCCAGCAGCTCGTCGAATTCGACGTAGCGCAGGCCGATTTCGTCTTCCGCCTCGGGCTTGCGCGAGCGGTTGTGGTAGACGACTTCCATGCCAAAACCGAAGGCCGCTCGCCGGGCGATGGCCTGGCCGATACGGCCCATGCCGACGATGCCCAGGCGCTTGTGATGCACGTTCACGCCGAACTGGTCGCGGCCGACCGGTGCCGTCCACTGGCCGGCGCGGACCCATTCCGCGAGCTCGACCACGCGGCGGGCGGTTGCAAGCAGCAGGGTCATTGCCGTGTCGGCTGTGGTATCGGTCAGCACGTCGGGCGTATGGCCGAGCGCGATCCCGCGCTGCGACAAGGCGGCGACGTCATAGGCGTCGACCCCAACCGAGACGCTGGACAGCACCCGCAGGTGGGGTGCCCGCTCGATGGTTTCGGCCGGCCAGCGCATGGAAACGCCGATCGCGCCCCGCGCCCGGGCGAGCGCGTCGTCGAAGCCGGGCGCGGTGCTGGGGGCGTCGTAGGCAGAGAAATCGGCGAGCGTGTAGCGCTCGGCGAGCCGGGCTTTCTGATCGTCCGGCAAGCTATCGGAGAAAACGAGAACGGTCGAGCTCATGAGGCGGGGCGGTCGGTAGGGGCCTGCGGGCAATCTAGCCCGCGACTCGCACCTCCGGCAATACACGCATGGCGCGACCTACGGGCCGGGCGTATCTTGAGCCGGATCGGCCGGGGGCGGCGTCGGAGAATAAGAAAGGGGATTGTGAATGTCGGAGTCGAGCGCGTCGCCAGAGGATATGTCGGACGAGGGCGCGGTTCAGCTGTTTTCCCGCCCGCTCAGCATACGTTCGCTCGTATTGACCGCGCTGCTGGTGCTGGCGCTCGGCTATACGTTGTATTTCACTCGGTTCGTCTGTATTCCGATCGCGCTGGCGTTGTTGTTCAATATGCTGCTCGGACCGCTGGTGACGCGCGCCGAGCGCTGGCATTTGCCGCGTGGGCTGTCCGCTGCCTTCATCATTGCCAGCTGTGCTGCCATCGCCGGCTATGGCATCTACATGCTCACGGGGCCCGCCGAATACTGGATCAACCGCGCGCCCGAGGCGTTCTCCTCGTTCAATCACAAGACGAGCGAGCTGCAGAAGCAGATCCAGAACATGAACGAGAGCACCAAGGAGATCAAGAAGGCCGCGACCAAGCTCATCGGCAAGGCCAGCAAGCAGACCATCGAGATCAATCACAAGGGGCTGCGAGCGCGCATCATCACGAACCTGCAGTGGACCGGCAGCATTCTGGTGATGACGCTGATCCTGCTGTATTTCATGCTCGCCGGTCGCGGTACTCTGTTCAAACAGCTGTTATTGCTCATGCCGTCGGCGCGCAGCCGCGCCAACGCGGTGTGCATCGTCCGGAACTTGCAGGCCGATATTGGCCGCTATCTGGCCACAGTGACGTTGATCAACATGACGCTGGGCGCCGTGACGGCGCTGGTGCTATGGCTGATCGGCTTAGCCGATCCAGTGCTCTGGGGCGTGATCGTGGGGATCTTCAATTTCGCGCCCTACGTCGGTGCCGCGGTTTCCCTGGGACTGATTACGCTCGCTTCGTTTGCCACCTTCGATACGCTCGCGCACGTCGCGGCGGCGCCGCTGGCCGTGTTTGCGCTCAACGTGCTGGAAGGTAATTTCATCACCCCGATGATTCACGGCCATCGTTTTGCCATGAGCCCGCTCATGGTCTTCGTCGCGTTGTTCTTCTGGGGATGGCTGTGGGGCGTGGCCGGCATGTTGATGGCCGTGCCGCTGCTGCTGGTTTGCAAGGTCACCTGCGACCATATCGCCGAGCTGCGGCCGCTCGGCCGTGCGCTTGGCCGCTGATAACGACGACATCGCGCCGCCTGCAAGGGGCGGGCGCGTGTCCTGCTAGGCGTCGTCTTCGGCCGGTTCGGCCGGGGCCGTGGTTTGGGGCTTATCGCTGCGCGCGGGCTTGAGCGTGGGGCGGAGTTTGCGCCGACGCTCCATCTGACGGGCCAGGCGGGAAGAGCGCGCCACGTCGGATAGTGTCAGCACGCCCTGAACCTCGCGCGGATGGCTCATGTTGCCGTCCTCGGTCACCAGCGCCACTTCGCAGTTGGCGGCGCGCAGCCGGCCCACGATGTCGAAGATCATGTCCTCGGCGCCGACCACGATGTAGTCGGTTTCCATGTGCTCGTCGACCCAGCTACGGATGCCGATGCCGCCGCGCCCCTTGAGCCGATAGTGGCGTCGCGAGGAGAAGATCGCCTGGATATTCTGTTCGGCGTCCAGCACCAGCACGTTGGGCGCCTGGCGGCCGAAGCGTCGGAAGCGGCGGCGGACTTCGGCCATGCCACGCGTGCTGCCGACCCGCACGACGCGCGGGTCGTAGAAGTCCGAGGCCTTACGCAGCATGAACAGGTTCGTTTCCAGCGAGCCCGGCACCGGGTGGTTACGCCGGGTCAGCTTGAACGTGTAGATGGTGTCGGCCATCAGGAACTGGCGCACGCCATAGGCAATCGACACGATGATTACCATCGGGATGATGACGTGATAATCGCGCGTCATCTCGAAGATGATCACGAGCGCGGTGAGCGCGGCGCCGGTCGAGCCAGCCACGACACCGGCCATGCCGAGCACCGCCATCGTCGCCACGTCCAGATGAAAGCCGGGGGCGACGTGCTGCATGGCCACGGCAAAAGCGCCGCCAAGCGTCGCGCCCAGATACAGCGCCGGCGAGAACACGCCGCCGGATGCGCCCGAGCCCAGGGTGAGCGAGGTCGCCAGCAGTTTGGCGCCGAACAACAGCAGCAGCAGCCACGGGTTGGTGAGCACGTCTTCCAGAATATTCTGGATGGTCGCGTAGCCGACGCCTTCGACGTAGTAGTGGCCACCGTAGACCAGGAACGCATACATCATCACGCCGACGATGCCCATGCCGGCGACATGACGGACGTAATCGTTGACCGGCAGCTTCTCGAAGCCTTCTTCGAACCAATAGATGCTGCGGGTGAAAAGCCAGGCGGCCAGCCCGAGCAACACCCCGAAGATGACATAGACAACGAGCAGCTGCGGCGAACTGAGCACCAGGCCGTCGTTGCCCAGGGCGGGGATATTGAACGACGGGTTGGTGCCGAACAGGCTTTGCCCGACGAAGGCGGCCGAACCGGTCGACAGCAACACCGGAATCAAGGTGCGGCCCGAGGTCTCGGGCAGGATGATCTCGATGGCGAACAGCAGCCCGCCGAGCGGCGCATTAAAGGTGGCCGTAATGCCGGCCGCAGCGCCCGAGGCGATCAGCGTATTGCGTTGCCATTCGCGCAGCAGCGCCAGTTGGCCGACAGTGGAACCCAGCGCCGATCCGATCTGGATGATCGGCCCCTCGCGGCCGACCGCGCCGCCGGTGGCGATCGAAATCGAGGACGCGAGTGCCTTGGTCGCCGCTACCGCCGGGCGAATGATGCCGCCCTTGTAATAGATGGCGTCGATCACTTCGGGCACGCCATGGCCCTTGGCTTCCGGCGCGAAACTCTTCACCAGCCAGGTGACGATCAGTGCGCCGACCATGGGCACGGCAATGATCCATGGGCCCAGCGGGCTGGCCGCGGTGTGCTGGTTGGCGTCGTAGGCGAAAGAGAGCTGGCCGGAGAAGGCGAGATTGTGGAACAGTGCAATCAGCGCGCGGAAAGCACCCGCACCATAGCCCGCAGCAATACCCACACCGACGGCGAGCAGGCTGAGCAACAGGCTGGAGCGTTCGATCGTGCGTGGCCGGGCCACCGGGTCTCTCTTCGTTGTCGGCGACGAAGGATCAGCGCCGCCCCGGACTGGGGGCGCGATCGACATCGTCGAGTGTGGATGTCGGCAACGGCCCGGATCGAGTCGCTGCGCGAAACGCATGATACATCAATCAGTGTCGGTTTTCTAAACACTATCGATGTCGTCGGGAGTTGCGGCAAAAAACAATCGATTTCTCGCTAAAGTTCGCCAAGCGGCACCGGCGCTGCGGGCCGGCCGCTGCGCAGTCCCATTCGTCGAGTCGTGGTTGCACCACAACGGCGCTACACTCGGGTGCATGAGCGGGGTCGAAGGCAAGACCGGGTTGAACTGGCGGGCGCGGCTGGTGCGCTGGGTCAGTCGTTGGCTGTCCACCGACGTGCAACCCGCTCCGGCGCCGCGCACCGACTTCGCCCGGTTGAGCGAACATCTGCAACCCGCCGATGTGGTCCTCGTCGCTGGGCGCAGCCGAGTGGCCGGCGTGATTCAGACCGTAACGCTCAGTTCCTGGAGCCATGCCGCGTTGTATATCGGTCGCGCTGACACGCTGGCCGAGGGCAAGGTTCGGCAGGTCGTCGCTCAGGCGGGTTGGCCGCCGGACACCCAGATTCTGCTTGAGGCCGAAATGGGCGACGGTGTGCGCGTGTCCCCGTTGGCCCGGTATCGTGGCGAGCATTTGCGCATCTGCCGGCCGCGCGATATGCCCGAGTCCGACCGGGCGGCGGTCATCAGCTATGCCTGCGCTCGCTATGGTACGCCCTACGACACGCGACAGATCCTCGATCTGTTGCGTTTCTTTCTACCGTACGGCGTCTTGCCCCGGCATTGGCGCTCGACCCTGTTCGAAGCGGGCCATGGCGACATGATTCGCGCCATCTGCTCGACCTTGTTGGCCAATGCCTTTGCCAGTGTCCACTATCCGATTCTGCCCACCATTCACCGCGGCGAGCATGGGGAGATGATTTTCGTTCGCCGCAACGGCCGCTTGATCACGCCGCGCGATTTCGATTACTCGCCGTATTTCGACATCATCAAGTATCCGTTCTTTGGTGACGACGTCGACCGCTATCGCGATCTGCTCTGGGACGACGACGCGCCGTGTGCCTCGCGTCCGGTTCGCCGGGGGCGCCGACTACGGAAGTAGGTGGGCCGACGGCCGGTAGCCGGGGATTGCGTATACTCGCGATAAGGGTTTCACGGCACACATCATGGTGTTTCGCAAAAACGCGCATCGCCTCGCGCCCGGCGAGACTGTCTCCGAGGATGGCCGCGGTCGCCGCGCCCGCACGCCCGCACATATCCCACTAATCGGCTGGAAGGACATCCTGCTACGGGTGTTCCATGCCTTTTCCGACAACAACCTGTCGATTATTGCGGCCGGCGTCTCGTTTTATGGCCTGCTCGCGATCTTTCCGGGCGTCGCCGCTTTTGTCGCCATCTACGGACTGTTTCAGGACCCGCATGAGGTGGTCGTCCAGATGCAGGGGTTGGCCGGCGTGATGCCGCCGGACGTCATTAATACGGTCACCGGGCAGATGACGCAGGTCGCCGCGCGCCCGACCGGCACGCTCGGTGTCGCCGCGATCGTGACCCTGGCACTCGCGCTATGGAGCGCACGCAAGGGCACCACCGCGTTGATGGTGGCGCTCAACGTGGTCTATGCCGAAAGAGAATCACGCAACATCATCATCACCACGCTGGTATCGCTCGCGCTGACGCTGGCGATTATCGTCGGCCTGATCGCGGTCGCCGTGTTGGCCGCCGGCGTGCCACTGGTCGCCACCGCGCTCGGGCTGGGCGGCTGGGTCGTCGCTATCGCGCGCGGCGTGGGTCTGGGGCTGGGCGCTTTGTTCCTGATGCTGGGTATTGCCGGGCTGTACCGGTTCGCCCCCAGCCGGACGCGGCCAAAATGGCGCTGGGTGCTCGTCGGGGCGGCCCTGGTGACGGTGTTCTGGATCCTGGGCTCGCTGGCATTCTCGGTCTACGTCGCGTTCTCCAATACGTATTCGGCGACCTACGGCTCGCTCGGCGCAGTGGTCGTCGTGCTGACCTGGCTCTATATCACCGTGCTGATCATGTTGGTGGGCGGCGAGATCAATGCCCAGCTCGAATTCCAGACGGCCGAGGACACGACCATCAGCGGCAACAAGCCGATGGGCGAGCGCGGCGCGTTTGTGGCGGACAACGTGGCCCGCCGGGCCGACGAGATCGACTTCCACGCACAGGACGAACTGGACCCCCGATGACCACGCAACGCCTCACAATCGCAAGCAGCGCCGACCCCGGCGCCACGCTGAGTCTGCGCGAGGCCGCGGCCGTGGGGCGGCCCGGCCATGCCGGCCGTGCCCTGTTGTTTGTTCATGGCGCGACTTATCCCGGCGTGATGTTCGACGTGCCGGGTGCGAGCTGGATGGCGCGCGCCGTGGCCGACGGCTACGACGCCTACGCGCTGGATATGCGCGGTTATGGCGGGTCGAGCCGGCCGGACTGCATGGCCGAAGCGCCCGAGGCAGGCGAACCGTTCTGTCGGGCCGAGGACGCGGCCGTGGATATCGCCGATGCCATCACCGCCATCCGGCGCCGGGCCGGCGTATCGGTCGTCGATGTCGTGGCCTGGTCGTGGGGCACGATGACCACGGCTTTTCATATCGCGCATGGCGACGCGGCGATCCGCCGGCTGGTGTTGTTCGCTCCGGTGTATGGCACGAAGAATCCGGGATGGATCGAGGGGCTGTCCGAGCCGGGCCAGCCCAATCGTCTGCGCGCGCCAGGCGCTTATCGGACCGAGACCCAGGCCCAGGCCGATGCGCGCTGGGCGGCCCAGATCACGGCGGCCCGCTCGGATGCCTGGCGCGATCCGGCGATTCTCGCGGCCTGGTTCGAAGCCATGCTGGCCGACGAACCGGGCAATGCCGTGCGCGCGCCCAACGGCGTTTTGCTCGATCTCTGGTCGGCGTTCAACGGGCGGCCGCGCTATGACGCGGCCCGTATCTCGATGCCTACGTTGGTGATCCGCGGCGGCGCCGATACCACCGCCACACGTGCCGATGCGCTGGCGCTGCTGGATGCGCTTGGAGCGCGCGACAAGGCCTATGTCGAGATCGCCCATGCCAGTCACTTCGCGCTGCTCGAACATCGGCGCCACGCCTTGTTCGATCAGGTGTCGGCCTTTCTGAAATCGGACGGCGCGGGTGGCGCCCATGGCGGATGAGCCGGTTCGCCTATCGATCGATGACGCTTTTCGGCTCGCGCGCGATGCACTGATCGCGGCGGGCGCCGCGCCGCGCCATGCCGACCGGGTGGCGGAGGCGGTGATTGCTGCGGAGCTGGACAGTCGGTCGAGCCAAGGGCTGGCACAGATTCCCGTATATGCCGGCCAGCTCGCCGCGGGCGAGATCGACGGCCGAGCGATGCCCGAAATCGTGCAACGCGCGCCCTCAGCGATCACGATCGACGCCCACTCCGGTTTCGCCCATGCCGCGATCGATCTCGGTTTGGGCGAGGCCGTGCCGTGTGCTGCGACAACGGGCTGTTGCGTACTCGCCGTCGCGCACGCATGTCGGGCCGGCCGGCTCGGGCCGTACGTCGAGCGGATCGCCGAGTCCGGCCAGATCGGTCTGGCTTTCGCCGGCGGCTCAGCGGCGCCGGGCGTCCAGGGGGAGCGTGGGCTGGTGACGGATAGCCGCCCTCTGGCGTTGGCCGTACCGCGCAGCAACGCGCCACCGTTGGTGATCGACCTGTCGATGACCACGGTCGCGCAAGGCCACGCCATGCTGGCGGCCCAGTACGGTGAGACCGCGCCGCAGCGAGAGCTCAAGGACGTCCAGGCCGGCCAGGAGGCCGATGCGCGCATCGCCGGGGCGGCTCAGCAAGGCGCGGCGCTGTCCCTGGTGATCGAAATCGTCGCGGCGGCGTTGACCGCTCGGGTTGCGCCAGTCGCCTCGAGTGCCGGGCCCGACGATGTCGAGCTGATGCCCGAATCCGGGCCGGTCCTGTTCCTGATCGATCCGAATCGGCTGGGCGGCGAGGATTTCGGGCCGCGGCTGGAGTCGCTGTTGCAGACGGTACCCGGCGGGCCGGCGGTTTGCCGCCGGGCCGCGCGGGGCGAGGTGGCGCGCGAGAGCGTTCGTCGTCAGGGCGTCGCTATATCGGCGGAACTCGAGGCGCGCCTGAGAGCGCTCACTAGCCGATCAGCGCCCGCAGAATGAAGTAGTACACGGCCGCGAATACCGCGGCGCCCGGCACGGTCAGAATCCAGCCGGTGAAAACGCTGCCGAGCACCGACAGATCCAGTGCCCGCATGCCGCGAGCCAGGCCGACGCCGAGCACGGCGCCCACCAGCGTCTGCGTGGTGGACACCGGAATACCGAACCAGGTCGCGATGACCACCGTCGTGGCCGCGGACAGTTCGGCAGAAAAACCGCGCGTCGGCGTCAGTTCGGTGATGCCGGCGCCGATCGTACGCATGACCCGGTGCCCGTAGGTGGCCAGGCCGAACACAATGCCGGCGCCGCCGAGAATCAGCACCCAGCTGGCCAGTTCCGACTGGCCGCCGATGTGCTGCGGGTCTTCGACCACATTGACCACGGCGGCCACCGGGCCGATCGCATTGGCTACATCGTTGGAGCCATGGGCGAACGCCATGGTCGCGGCGGTGAAGATCTGGGCATAGCCGAATACACGCTCGACGTTGCGATAACGATCGGCGATGGCCGCCTCGGGCATGAGATCGATGCGTTGCAGCAGTAGGCGACTGACCACGGCGACTGCCAACGCGAACACGAACGCGCCGCCGATGCTCTGGGCCAGCGACAGATCGAGCCCGATATGCGACAGGCCTTTTTCCAGCGTGACCAGGCAGATCACGAACGCGGCCAGGAAGACGTAATACGCCATATAGCGGCGCGCGCCTTCCGCGGGATTGTCGTGCGACAGGATCAGCCGGCGGATCGATTCGAACATGACGAACGCGATCAGCCCGGCAATGATCGGCGAGGTGATCCAGCTGAGCACGATCGAGACGATCTCACCCCAGTTCACAGGCTTTGCGCCCGCGGCCACCAGGGCAAAACCCAGAATGCCGCCGATAATCGATTGTCCGGTCGACACCGGCAGCCCGCGCAGCGAAGCGAATACCAGGAATGTGGCCGCGCCGAGCAGGGCGGCCAGCATGCCGGTCGCCAGAATATGTGGATCGGCGGCGAAGATTTCGGGCCGGATCAAGCCCTTGCTGATGGTCTGGGTGACCTGGCCGCCGGCCAGCCAGGCGCCGAGGAATTCGAAGATGCCGGCAATGAGCACGGCCTGCCAGAGCTTGACGGCGCCGGAACCGACCGATGTGCCCATGGCGTTGGCGACGTCGTTGGCCCCGATCCCCCACGCCATGAAAAAGCCGAAAATGCACGCCAGAGCCAGATAGAGCTCGGCATGCTGAGCGATCATCGACATTCAATTCCCTGAGACTTGAGGCGCGCGGCGGGCTGCGGACGGGCAGTGTAGCCCTTGGGCGCGCTCGCGATCCATGCCGCCACGCGAACGCCGAATGACGCCGCTCAGCGCGCCATCATGATCTGAAGACGCGACCCGACGCGCTCGGCGCGATCCGAGACGGTGCCGATCCAGTCGATGATCTGGTAGAGGAACATCACTTCCAGCGGCGGCAGTTCGGACTCCTGCTCGAGCAGACGGTGCCGGATCGCGACCTGTTCCTCGTCGGCGCGTTTTTCCAGCTTGCCGAGCTCGACGACCATGTCCTCGATCACCTCGGAGATATTGCGGCCGAACCCGGATTCCAATAGTTCGTCGAGTTCCTCCAGTACCTTGCGCGCCTGATGCACGGTATCGATGGTGACCTGGATGTACTTGTTGATCGGTTCCAGCAGCGTGGCCGGGAACTGCATCCGCCGGCCCGTCATCAGCCCGGCGATGTCCTTGATCTTGTTGATGATCTTGTCCTGCGCCTCGACCAGCTCCAGGAGGTCCGAGCGCGAGATCGGCAGGAACAGCGTGTTGGGCAGATTCAGCCGGATCCGATCCTTGAGGTCGTCCGCGGTGTGCTCGCAGTCGGAAATTTCGCGATACAGCGTCTGGGCGCGGTTCCAGTCCCCATCCGAACTCGCCTGGAAGAAATTGATCAACAGATCGGCGCCGCGGTCCACCTGCCGAATATGCTCCGACAATGCCTCGAACGGCGAGCCGCCGCGGAACAGCCGCGATAGCGGGCTCGATTTGGTGATATCCATGGATATAGTCGCGATGTCGAGCGGATGGCTTATCGTGAGTTTACTTACTTGTGCTGCCGGGCACAGCCAGCGCAGTGGGACGTGCCTGCCGATGTCGTCAGTCGAGTTCGTTGAAATAGTAATGCTGATCGGTGCGACACAGACTGCGTCGCCATTCCACCGGCTCGTTACGAATATTGAGAGCGCGCCGTTCGACCGATAACAACGGCGAAGCCGGCGCCACGCCCAGCACTTTGGCTTCGGTGGCCGACGCGGCAGCTGCGCGAACTTTTTCGCTCGCGTGTACCACCATCACACCGTATTCCGTCTCGTAGAATTCATATAGCGTATTCGGCAGATTCTCGGGCGGCCAGCTGGCTAGACCCGGGAACAGACTGCTCGGAATGCTGATACGTTCGTGAATGGCCGGCGTGCCGTTGAGCTCTCGCACCCGCTCGATTCGGATCACACTAGCGCGCTCGGGGAGCTCCAGCGCGCGCGCTTCGGCTGCGCTCGCCTTGCTCTGGCGGCAACTCGTGGCACGGCTGACCGGGAGTTCACGTTCGCCGTTGTCGTTGACTAGGTGGAAGAACTGGAACAGCGAGCGTTGCTGACTGTGACGAGCCGCGAACGTACCGCGCCCCTGGCGGCGTTCCACGAGATGTTCCTTTTCCATTACGTTGAGGGCCTTGCGCACCGTGCCCTGGCTGACGTCGTATTCCTGCGCCAACGCGATTTCGCTGGGCAGTGCCGTGCCGGGCGGCCATTCGTTGTTCCCTAAACGCCTGACAAGTAAGGTTTTTATCTGCTCGTAAAGCGGCCTGTAGTTCAGCCCACGTGCTTCGCTCATAGGTTCCTGTGCCTCGTTCACCAGCCCATCATAAACGATAGTCTAATGTTGACAGTCTTATATAAGACATAATACAAGGAGTATGCCGCAGGGCTTAACGCGATACACGGAGGAGAATCGGATGAAGACCCACTTCCTGGTCCACAACAAAGCCGACAAGGTCGGGGTTGTGGTTGTCGAAGGCATCAGCGCGGGCGAAACGCTCACCGGCTGGCTGATGGAAGGCGACGAGACGATCGAGATCAAGGCCAATCACGACATCCCGATCGGCCACAAGATCGCGCTCGCCGATATCGGCAACGAAGACACGATCATCGAATACGAACACGACATCGGCCGCGCGGTGGCCGATATCGCCAAGGGCGATCACGTGCACGTCCACAACATCAAGACCAAGCGGTGGTAGCCATGACGAAGCGCAGTTTTCTGGGATATCGGCGTGAGAATGGACGCGTGGGCGTGCGCAACCACGTCATCATCCTCCCGCTCGACGATATTTCGAACGCGGCCTGCGAAGCGGTGGCCAATAACATCAAGGGCACCATGGCCATTCCGCATCCGTACGGACGGTTGCAGTTTGGCGCGGATTTGGATCTGCACTTCCGCACCCTGATTGGTACCGGTTCGAACCCGAACGTCGCCTCTGTGGTGGTCATCGGCATCGAGCCGGGCTGGACCCAGCGCGTGGTCGACGGCATCGCCAAGACCGGCAAGCCGGTCGAAGGTTTCGCGATCGAACAGCATGGCGATATCAATACCATTGCTCGCGCCTCATGGACGGCCAAGAAATTCGTGCAGGACGCTTCGATGAAGCAGCGCGAAGAGTGCGGCATCGATGAGCTGTGGATTTCCACCAAGTGCGGTGAATCCGATACCACCTCGGGCCTGGCCTCGTGCCCGACGGTCGGCAACCTGATGGACAAGCTGATCGCCGAGGGCGCGACGATGTGTTTCGGCGAGACCTCCGAAATCACCGGCGCCGAAATGGTGTGTGCCGAGCGCGCGGCCGATGAGGCGACCAAGCAGAAGTTCCTGGATACCTGGGGCAGCTACAACGATTTCATCAACCGCCACAAGACCAACGATCTGTCCGAGTCACAGCCGACCAAGGGCAATATCGAAGGCGGTCTGTCGACCATCGAGGAAAAAGCCTTCGGCAACCTGGCCAAGATCGGTCACAAGACGTCGTATATCGACGTACTCGAACCGGCGGAAGAACCGTCGAAGGGGCCGGGGCTGTATTTCATGGATACCTCATCGGCCGCCGCCGAGTGCGTGACCTTGATGGCCGCCGCTGGATACGTGGTTCATCTGTTCCCGACCGGGCAGGGCAACATCATCGGCAACCCGATCGAGCCCGTGATCAAGCTGTCGGCCAACCCGCGCACCGTGCGCACCATGTCCGAGCATGTGGATCTCGATG
Source organism: Salinisphaera hydrothermalis C41B8 (assembly GCF_000732535.1). Classification (GTDB taxonomy): domain Bacteria; phylum Pseudomonadota; class Gammaproteobacteria; order Nevskiales; family Salinisphaeraceae; genus Salinisphaera; species Salinisphaera hydrothermalis. The sequence continues at coordinate 120,426 of NZ_APNK01000003.1, read as the reverse complement.
TGTCAGGAATCCTGCGCCGCGAGATGGATTTCGATCAGGCCGGCGATGCATTGATCGATTCCGTGCTCGAGACCAGCAGTGGTCGACTGACCGCCGCCGAAGCGCTCGGCCACCGGGAGTTCGTGCTGACCAAACTGTATCGGAGCGCCTGATGCCACTGGCGTGCGGCGGCCGGCTCTGACTCAGCGGCCGCACGCCCATCACCCACACCAAAGCGGACCCGCACACATCAATAACGAATGCGGGCCGCGAAGCGGAGGAGAACCATGTCGCACCACACAGCTTATCGGCGGTGGAACTGGCGGGCCGTCGCGCTCGGCGCGGTGATGACCGTCGTCACCGCGCTGGCAGCCTGCTCGCACAGCAGCCCTGGCACGGTTCGCATATCCCAGCAGTACGGGATCGGCTATCTCCCGCTGATGGTCATGCAGCAGCAGCAGCTGGTCGAGAAACAGGCGGCCAAACGCGGCATCAAGAATCTCAAGGTCGAGTGGAAGACGCTCGGCGGCGGCGATTCGGCGAGCGCGGCGTTGCTCTCGGGCAGCCTCGACTTTGCGGCTAGCGGCGTGGGCCCGCTGCTCAAGATCTGGGACAAGACCAAGGGCAGCAGCAACGTCCGCGGCGTCGCCTCGCTCAATTCGATGCCGATCGTGCTGACAACGATCAATCCCAATGTGCACAGCATCAAGGACCTGAGCAATGCGGACCGGATCGGCCTGCCGGCGGTCAAGGTGTCCATTCAGGCAGTGACCTTGCAAATGGCCGCGGCCAAGCAGTGGGGCATCAAGTCCTACGACAAGCTCGATCACCTGACCGTATCCATGAAGCACCCGGACGCGATGGCCGCGATGCTCAGCAAGAGCAACGTCGACGCCCATTTCGGTTCGCCGCCCTACTACCAGGAAGAGTTGGAAAAGCCGGGCGTGCATAAGATTCTCTCGTCGTACGACGTGTTGGGCGGCAAGTCGACGTTCAACACGATTTGGGCGACCCAGGGCTATCGACAGAAGAATCCGAAGGTATATGCCGCCGTGTTTGCGGCGCTCCAGCAGGCGATGGCCTTTATCAAGGCGCATCCCAGGCAGGCGGCACAGATCTATATCGAGCAGGCGAGCTCCAAGCTGCCGGAGTCGCTCATCTACAAGATCATCACCGACCCGGCCATCGAGTTCACGGTCACCCCGAAGAACGTCATGAAGTACGCACAGTTCATGCACAAGACCGGGTCGATCGACCACATGCCGAAATCCTGGAAGGACGTGTTTTTCGACAATCTGAGTCAGGACAAGGGCAGCTGAGCGGATGAGAACAATCGGTCGCCAACACGGGCCGGGTGAATAAGGCTATCGGAGGAGATGCCATGCCGACCGCAACTATCAATCGAACCGAAACCGAATCGGTAGCGCCGGGCGCCACGCCGCTGCTCGACGTCAAGGGCGTGACGCTGCAGTACAAGACCAAGAAACAGATCGTCACCGCCAGCTACCAAGTGGATTTCCAGGTCTTCCCGGGCGACCGATTTGTGCTGCTGGGGCCGTCGGGCTGCGGCAAGTCGACGCTGCTCAAGGGCGTCGGCGGGTTCATGTCGCCGGTCGAGGGCGAGATCAATCTCAACGGCAAGCCGGTGCATGCCCCCGGCCCGGACCGGATGATGGTGTTCCAGGAGTTCGAGCAGCTGCTGCCCTGGAAGACGGTGCTGGAGAACGTGGTCTTCCCGATGGTCACCAGCGGCAAGTACGCACGGGCCGAGGCCGTCGACCGGGCCAAGCGCTATCTGGAGAAAGTGAACCTCACGAAGTTCTTCGATGCCTACCCGCACCAGCTCTCGGGCGGCATGAAGCAGCGCGCCTCCATCGCGCGTGGCATGGCGATGGGCCCGGCCATTCTGCTGATGGACGAACCGTTCGCCGCACTGGATGCGCTCACCCGCTTGAAGATGCAGGAGGAATTGCTCGAGCTCTGGGAGGAATTGCGCTTCACAGTGTTGTTTGTGACCCATTCCATCCAGGAAGCGGTCATCATCGGCTCGCGCATTCTGGTGCTCTCGCCGCACCCGGGGCAGGTTCGCGCCGAACTCAATGCCCAGCAGTTCAATCACGCCAATCAGGACTGCGCCGAGTTCCATGCCTTGCAGCAACGCATCCACGACATGCTGTTTGCCGAGCGGATCGATGCGATGGGGCAACATCATGGCGAATAAGGCAGATGAGGCAGTGCCCGCCGCGCGAATCGAGCCCCCGGTGCGAGATGAATTCGAGCGCGAGCCGCGGTCCATCGGCGAGATCGGCGAGATTTCCCGCAGCCTGAGCCCATGGCAGCGGCTGCGCGACAACTCGCTGGCTCGCAACCTATTCATTCTGGTGGTGCTCGGGCTGATCTGGCAGATCTATGCCATGTGGGCCAACAGCCCGCTGTTGTTCCCGACCTTCACCGCGACCATTCAGGCGCTCTGGGATTCGACCGTGCACGGGCCGTTGCTGATCCGGGCCTGGAACTCGATATCGATCCTGCTGATCGGCTATGTGAGCGGCGTGGTGCTGGCGACACTGCTCACCATGTTCGCGGTGCTCACGCGGTTCGGTTCCGATCTGCTCGGGGTGCTGACGGCCATGTTCAGCCCGCTGCCGGCAATCGCGCTGCTGCCGCTGGCGCTCATGTGGTTCGGCCTCGGCGCGGGCAGCATCGTGTTCGTGCTGATTCACGCGGTGCTGTGGGCGGTCGCGCTCAACATGCTGTCCGGCTTCATCTCGGTGAGCGAGACGCTGCGCATGGCCGGGCGCAACTACGGCCTGAAGGGCTGGCGTTACGTGGCCAAGTTGCTAATGCCGGCGGCATTCCCGACCATTCTGTCGGGCCTGAAGATCGGCTGGATGTTCGCCTGGCGCACCCAGATCGCGGCCGAGCTGGTGTTCGGCGCCACCTCCAGCGGCGGCGGCATCGGCTGGTTCATCTTCGAGAACCGCAACGAACTGCAGACCGCTTCGGTGTTCGCCGGTCTGTTCACGGTGATCCTGATCGGGCTGCTGGTCGAGGGCCTGGTGTTCCGGACCATCGAAGTGCACACCGTGCGCAAGTGGGGCATGACGCGATGATCGCGATCGCGGGGCTGTCGCCCGCTATCGGGCTGCTGGTCGTGGCCACCATCCTGGTGGTCGCTGCCGCGGTCAAGGGCACGCTCGGCCTCGGCATGCCGGTCTTCAGCGTATCGCTGCTGGGCGGCCTGCTCGATCCGCATGCCGTACTCGCACTGATGGTGGTGCCGGTGCTGGCTTCCAATCTATGGCAGGCGCTGCAGAGCGGCTATTGGCGCACGGCCTGTCGGCGGTTCTGGCCGATGATCGTTTGTTTCGCCATCGGCACCGCGATCGGCGGCTACTGGATGGCGCGGATCGATCCGGCCCGGCTGCTGACGATTCTCGGCGTCATCGCGATCGCGTTCGCGCTCGTCAATCTGATCAAGCCCGACCTGCGCCTGGCAGCACGTCACCGCAACTGGGTCGGTGCGGTGGTCGGCGGCTCCACCGGTGTCGTGAACGGGCTGTCGACCGTCAACGGGCCGCCGCTGCTCATGTATCTCGTGGCCTGCGGGCTCGACCGCGAGGAATTCGTCGGCGCCTACGGCGTCATCGCGCTCGCCGGCGCGGTGCCGCTGGCGGCCACCTATGCCTATACCGGCGTGTTCGGCGCGACGGAAGCGTATTGGTCGACGCTGGCCCTGCTGCCGGTGTTCGCCGGGCTCTGGCTGGGCCGGCGCCTGCGCCGTCATATCCAGCCCGAGGTGTTCCGGCGCGTGCTGCTGGTGTTGCTGATGCTGCTCGGCGCGAATCTGATTCGTCGGGGGTTGTATGCCTGAACGACATGCCATCGAGTGGATCAGCTTCGATGTCTATTCGGCGCTGTTCGATTTCCGGACCAGTCTGCTGCCGCATATCCACGAGGCGTTCGCTGCAACGGACCGGGGCGAGGGCGAGCGCGTACTGGAACTCTGGCGGCGCCAGCAGCTTGCGCTCGCCCAGCATCACGCCATGCTCGAGCGCGGTCATCTGTCGTTTCGGCGCGCCACGCGCCTGGCGCTCGACTATGCGCTGGCCCACTGCGGGCTCGATCTGGGCGAACGAGCGCGATGCGCGCTGGTCGCGGCCTGGGATGCGCTCGAGCCGTGGCCGGAAGCCCCGGCCGCGCTCGCCGCGCTGCGCCGCGGCGGCTACCGGCTGGCGCTGCTGTCCAACGGCGATCAGGACATGCTCGAAGCGCTCGCCGCGCGTCTGCCCGGCATTGATGCCGTGATCTCGGCCGAGCGTGCCGGTGCCTACAAGCCGCAGCCGCGCGTCTATACCTACGCGCTCGAGGCGTTGGTCATCGACCGCGACGGCCTGCTGCACGTGGCCGGCTCGTCCACCGACGTGATGGGCGCGCGCTCGGCCGGCCTGCTCTGTGGCTGGTCGAATCGCTTCGACGACGTACTGCTCCATCCGCAGTTCGCCCCCTCATTCACCGTGGCCGATCTGTCCGGGCTGCCGGCCGCACTCTCGGCGATCTCGTCGACGGAGGCTCGTTCATGACTGCAACCCTGACCGTCGCCGTCTGGAAAGGCGACGCCGACGGCGGCTTCGTGGAACACGACGTACCCCAGCGTGCCAACCAGACCGTGCTGGACGTGGTCAGCCATATCCAGCGAGAGCTCGATCCCGCGCTGTCCTATCGTTTCGCCTGCCGCGTCGGCATGTGCGGTTCTTGTGCGATGCGGGTCAACGGCGTATCGCGCTGGACCTGTCGCACCCATGTCGACAAGGTCGCGCGCGACGGCCGGCTGACCATCCAGCCGCTGGCCAATCTGCCGATCGTCAAGGATCTGGTCACCGACATGGCGCCGTTCTTTGATAAATGGGAGCGCGCCGAGGGCCCGTTCGTGCCGTCGGAAACGCGCCCGGCCGATGACGATTTCGCCGTCGTCGAGCCGGCCGGCAAGCAGCGCTCCTGGGCCGACGCCGCCCAGGAATGCATCGGCTGTGGCGTGTGCTACAGCAGCTGCGACGTGGTGTCCTGGAATCCGGAGTATCTCGGCCCGGCTGCGCTCAATCGCGCCTGGGTACAGATGAACGACGAACGTGACGGCGGCCGTCCCGCACGCCTGCGTGCGGTCTCGGGCGACGCCGGCTGTCATGCCTGTCACAGCCAGCAGAGCTGCACGCTGCGCTGTCCGATGGAACTCGATCCGGCGTCGTCGATTGCCGGCCTGAAGCGCCTGAGCTTCAAGGCCGCGCTGCGAGGCAAGCTATGAACCGCGCCAACGAAGTCCGCCTGTGGGCGGTCATGCGGCTGACCTCGATGGTGTTGGCCTTCGCGGTCCTGGTGCACCTGATCACGATGATCGTGGTGATCCGTAATGGTCTGAGCGCCGAAGAGATTCTCGCGCGCACGCGTGGATCGGTCGCTTGGCTCGTGTTCTACAGCGTGTTCGTGGTCGTCGCTGCCATTCATGGCTCGATCGGGCTGCGCAACATCGTGCGCGAGCACACCGCCTGGCGCGGCAACAGCCTGACCATCGCCGCGGCCGTGTTCTGTGTTCTGTCGTTATGGCTCGGCCTGCGCGCCGTGCAGGGGTTGTTCGCATGATCGCCGACGGGCCACGCCAGCATCTGCCGTACTGGGGGTTCGTCGCGCATCGCGTGTCGGGCCTGTTGCTCGCCTTGTTCCTGCCGGTGCATTTCTGGGCGCTCGGCCTGTCGCTGCGCGGGGCCGCCAGCCTGCAGGGCTTCATCGGCTGGACCGATCTGCCGCTGGTGCGGTTCGCCGAAACCGGGCTGGTCGTCCTGCTGGCCGTGCATCTGGCCAGCGGCCTGCGGATTCTGGCGCTCGAGATGCTGGGCTGGAGGGCGGCCCAGAAGAATCTGGTCGCGGTCAGTTTCGGGGTGGCGCTGGCCTGCGGGCTGGCTTATCTGCTGCGTGCGTTCTGAGTACGAAGGTAACGTCATGAAAGAGATCACGACCGATATTCTCGTACTCGGCAGCGGCGGCGCCGGGTTGTTGGCGGCGCTGCATGCCAAGCAGGCCGCACCCGATCTGTCGGTGACGATCGCGGTGAAGGGCCTGCTCGGCAAATGTGGCTGTACGCGCATGGTCCAGGGCGGCTACAACGTGGCACTCGCGCCAACCGACTCCACCGAGCGTCATTTCATGGACACGCTCAACGGCGGCAAGTGGCTCAACAACCAGGACGTTGCCTGGACGCTGGTCGAGCAGGCGCAGGTCCGGATCCGCGAACTGGAAAACGTCTACGGCTGTTTCTTTGATCGCAACGCCGACGGCACGGTGCATCAGAAAGCCTTTGCCGGCCAGACTTTCGATCGCACCGTGCACCGCGGCGATCTCACCGGCATCGAGATCATCAGTCGGCTGGCCGAGCAGACCTGGGCCACCGGGGTGGATCGCCTGGAAGAACACCGGGCGGTGGCCCTGATCAGAAACGAGTCCGGCGATGCGCTCGCCGGCGTGTTGATGATCGATATCCGCAGCGGCGAATACGTGTTCTGCCGGGCCCGGGCCGTCATGCTCGGCACCGGCGGCGGACCGACCATGTACAAATACCATACGCCGTCCGGCGACAAATCCTGCGACGGGCTGGCGATGGCGCTGGCCGCCGGGCTCGCCCTGCGCGACATGGAGATGGTGCAGTTCCATCCCACCGGCCTGCTGGCCGGCGAGCACACGCGCATGACTGGCACCGTGCTCGAGGAAGGGCTGCGCGGCGCCGGCGGCTATCTGTTCAACGGCGACGGCGAGCGCTTCATGGAGCGCTACGACGAACGCGGCGAGCGCGCCACCCGCGATATCGTCAGCCGCGGCATCTTCAGCGAGATCCAGGCGGGTCGGGCCACGCCGAACGGCGGCGCGTACATCTACATGGCGCATCTCGGGCCGGACAAGGTTCGCGCCCAGTTCAAGGGCATGGTCAAGCGCTGTGCCGACTGCGGTTTCGATCTGGCCGGCGAGCGCGTGGAAGTGATTCCGACCGCGCATTACATGATGGGCGGGGTGGTCTTCGACGAACGCTGTTTCACCTCGCTCCCCGGTCTGTTCGTGGCCGGCGAGGATGCCGGCGGCGTGCACGGCGCGAATCGGCTCGGCGGCAACGGCGTGGCCAACTCCACGGTGTTCGGCGGCATTGCCGGCGACACCATGGCCGCCTGGGTGGATCGTGCCGCGCCGTTGGCCGAGCCGAGCCAGGCCGAGCTCGAAGCGGCGGTCGCGCACTGCGAGCGCCCGTTCCAGCACAGCAGCGAATCGCTGCAGCCGATTCGCGAAGCGCTCTACGACCTGATGTGGGAGAAAGTCGGCATCGCGCGCGAAGAAACGGCCATGCACGCCGCGCTGGACGAGCTCGACGTGCTGGCCGGGCGCCTGCGCGGGGTGGGTGTGGACGCGTCCAGCCGCGCCTACAATGTGACCTGGCACGACTGGCTCAACCTGGCGAGCCTGATCACCGTAAGCCGGGCGATCACCGAGGCCGCGCTCGCCCGGCGTGAATCGCGCGGCGCGCATTTCCGAAGCGATTTCCCCGAGATGGACGAAGATCAGGCGAAGACGTTCACCGTGGTCCGCGCCGAGGGCGAACGCCTGGTCGCGGGCCGCGAGCCGGTGCAATACACGCGTCTCATGCCCGGCGAGAGCCTGCTCGTCGAGGACGCCACCGCCGACGAACCCATGCCGCTGGCCGATGCACCGGGACCCGGTACCAGTACGGCCTGATTCAAGATCATTGGAGGAGACCATGTCCGAAGACCGCCGTATTTCCCGCGAACGCCTTGAAGGCCACCCGGGCGAGATCTATACCCGCACGATCCTGAAGCCGAGCTACGACTTCATGCTCGAGCATTATTTCGAAGGGCTGATTCAGGCCAACAAGGCCTGGACCGTGATGCTCGCCGAGCGCGACATCATCCCGGAGGATACCGCCGCCGGGCTGCTCGACGCGATCCGTTCGCTGGAAGCCGACGGTCGCGACGGCATGGGCGAGTTCGATCCCCAGGTCGAGTATTTCTATTCGACCATGGAGCGCTATCTGATCGCCCGTGTCGGCGAGACGATTGCCGGCGACATCAACATCGGCCGGACCCGGCCCGAGCCGCTGGTGCGTATCGTCATGCGCGATCGCCTGATCGAGACCATGCGCGGCGTGCTGGCGCTGCGCGAACAGTTGCTCGCACTGGCCGAGGCGCATCGCGATACCGTCATGCCGCTCGGCACGCACATGCAGCATGCCCAGATCACCACGCTCGGCCATTATCTGGTGGGCATGATCAACGCCTTGGAGCGCGATCTGGACCGGCTGCTCGCGGCCTGGCACCGCTGCAACTTCTGTACCCTCGGCTGCGGCGCGCTGGCGGGCTCGTCCTACGATATCGACCGCGATCGCGTGGCCGAACTGCTCGGTTTCGAAGGGCTCATCGAGAACACCAACGACTGTGTGGGCGCCGGCGACTACATGCTCGAATCGGTGGCCGCGCTGGCCAACCTGATGACCACCGTCAGCCGGCTCTGCCAGGACTTCTATATCTGGCATACCCAGGAATTCGGCTACATCAGCATCGGCGACGATTATTCCGGCTCGTCGAGCATGATGCCGCAGAAGAAGAATCCCTATCCGTTCGAATATTCGCGTTTCACCGCCACCCATGTGATCGGCGAGATGACCGGGGCGTTCGCGAGCCTGCACAACGTCAACTACCAGGACACCAAGGACGTCGAGGAAGGCCTGGCGCCGCCGGTGTTCCGCGCGCTGAGCGAGACCACGGCGATTCTCGATCTGCTGACCGGCGTGTTCTCGACCGTCGAGGTCGACGCCGAGGCGATGAAGCGCCAGGCCGCCCGTCATTTCGCCAGCTGCACCGAGCTGGCGGCGGTCATCCATCGCGCCACGGATCTGTCGTTTCGCAGTGCCCATCGGATCGTCGGCAATCTCGTGCTGCGTGCGATCCGCCAGGGCAAGGACGCCACCCAGGTCGATGCCGCGCTGGTCAACGAGTCCGCACAGGATGTGCTGGGCCGGGACCTGCCGCTCGACGATGCCATGGTCAGCGGCGCGCTGGACCCGGAGAGCTTCGTTCAGTCGCATACCGTCAAGGGTGGGCCGGCGCGCGAGCCGCTGCAGGCCGCATTGGCCGAGGCCGGCGAACGCGCCCGGGCCGATCGAGAGCGCGTCGATGCCTTGGCCGACGGGCTCGATACGGCCGATACCACACTGAACACCGCCGTCGAACAATGGCTTCAAGGGAGAGTGGCGTGAGCGACATCATCATCACCGAATTCATGGACGAAGCGCCGCTTGCGGCACTGCGCGAACGGTATTCGGTGCGTTTCGAACCGACGCTGGTCGACGACCGGCCGGCCCTGCTGAACGCCGTGGCCCAAGCCCGGGCGATCATCGTGCGCAATCGCACGCAGGTGGATGGCGAACTGCTGCAGGCGGCGCCGCAGCTGCGCGCGGTCGGTCGGCTGGGCGTCGGGCTGGACAATATCGACCTGGACGCATGCAAGACACGCGATGTGCGCGTCCTGCCAGCCACCGGGGCCAACGATGTGGCCGTGGCGGAGTACGTGATCGCGGCGGCGCTGATGCTGCGCCGCGGCGCCTACGAACACCGGGCTTCGATGCAGGCGGGCGACTGGCCCCGTTCGGCGTTGATCGGGCTGGAAGTGTCCGGCGCCACAATGGGTCTGGTCGGTTTCGGCGGCATCGCGCGCAAGGTGGCCGTTCGCGCGAAAGCGCTCGGCATGCGTGTGATCGCCCACGATCCCAATCTGTCGCCGCACGACGAATGCTGGGCCGAATACGACGCCGAGCCGATGGATTTCAAGTCGCTGGTGGCCGAGTCGGATGTGATCAGCCTGCATGTGCCGCTCGTGGCCGGCACCCGGCACCTGATCGATGCGGCGGCGCTGGCACGCATGAAATCGAGTGCGGTGATCGTCAACAGTGCGCGCGGCGGTGTGATCGATGATGCCGCTCTCGCCGACGCTCTGGCCGAGGGCACGATCGCGGCAGCCGCGCTCGACGTGTTCGAGGACGAACCGCTGCCCGCGGGCTCGGTCTATGCCAGTCTCGACAATGTACTACTCACGCCGCATATCGCCGGGGTGACGGTGCAGTCGAACGTGCGTGTCAGCCAGGTGACGGTCGACAATGTGCTGGCTGCGCTCGAAGAGGCCACGGCATGAGCCTGGTCACTGCGCAAAAGGCGCGCGAACTGGCCAGCGCCGTGTTGTGCAACAACGCTGTCAGCCAGTCCAATGCTAATGCGGTCGCGCGTGCGCTGGTGGCCGCGGAACTGGATGGGCTGGCCTCGCACGGCCTGTCGCGGCTGTTGGCATATGCCGATCAGGCAATGGCGGGCAAGGTGGATGGCTACGCCAAGCCGCGGATCCGGCTCGACGCGCCGGCGGCGCTGTCGGTGGACGCGGGCCATGGTTTTGCCTTCCCGGCGATTGGCTTCGGCATCGAGCACGGCATGGCGCGGGCACGCGAGGCCGGCAGTTGCACGGTGGCCATCGGGCATTCGCATCACGCTGGCGTACTCGGCCACCACGTGGAAGCCGCGGCCGAAAACGGCTTCGTCGCCCTCGGTTTCTCCAACTCGCCGGCGGCGATGGCGCCGTGGGGCGGCTCGAAGGGGGTGTTCGGCACCAATCCGATTGCCTGTGCGGTACCACGCAGCGGCGCGCCGCCGATGGTGATCGATCTGTCGTTGAGCGGCGTGGCGCGCGGCAAGGTCATGCTCGCCAATCAGCGCGGCGAGTCGATCCCCGAAGGCTGGGCGCTCGACGAAGCCGGCAAGCCGACCACCGAGGCGGCAGCCGCGCTCGGCGGCACGATGGTGCCTGCCGGCGGGGCCAAGGGTGCGGCTTTGGCGCTGATGGTCGAGATTCTGTCGGCCACGCTCACCGGCTCGAGCTATGCCTTCGAGGCCAGCTCTTTTTTCAACGCCGACGGCCCGCCGCCCAATATCGGGCAATGCTTCTGGCTGATCGATCCCAGCCGCCTGGCGGGCGCGGAGTTTGCCGCGCGGCTCGAGGTGCTGTTTGCCGCTATTGCCAATCAGTCTGGCGCGCGTCTCCCTGGTGTGCGGCGCCACGAGCTGAGGGCCGCTAACGAGCAGAAGGGTGTCGAAATCGCCGATAGCCTGATCGCAGAGATCCGGCGGCGTGCGGGGCTACATGAATAGGTGATAACCCACGCCCCGGCCACAAAAGCTCCACTCAGAGAGCGGTCGCACTGCGAAATAATTTTAAACAACGCGAAAAAGCGAAACGGAGGAACACATGAGAAACAGAACCATGGTAGCCACCCTGGTGCTGGCGGGCACGCTCGTCGTGCCGAACCTGATCAAGGTCACACACGCGGCTGATGCCTCGAATTATCCATCGCGGCCCGTGCACTACGTCATTCCGTTCGGTCCGGGCGGCGAGTCGGACATCACGGCCCGACTGCAGCAGCCCATCTTCCAGAAGATGACCGGTCAGAACATGATCATCGAATACAAATCCGGTGGCGGTGGTGCCGTCGGCTGGTCGCAGCTCAATTCGATGAAGGGCGACGGCTATACGATCATGGGCACCAATCTGCCGCATATCATCGTCAAGCCGATGATGGGCAACGTCGGCTTCAAGACCAAGGACATCACTAATGTGTACATGTTCGAGTACACGCCGGACGCGATCCTCGTCGCCAAAGACAGCCCGTTCAAGACACTCGACGATCTGATCGCCTATGCCAAGAAACATCCCGGCATGCTTACGATGTCCGGTTCGGGCAGCGGTACGGCGAATCATCTGGCGAACGTGCGCTTTGACAACATCACCGGGGCCAAGACCACCTATATCCCTTTCAAGGGGACGGGGGCGGCCTACACTGCGTTGCGCGGCGGGCAGGTTAAGGCTGAGTGGGGTTATTCGACGGTGGCGGCCAACCATCCGGGCGAAGTTCGCATGCTGGCCGTCGCCACCGACAAGCGCATGGAGATCTTTCCCAAGGTGCCGACCTTCAAGGAAAAGAAGATCGATATGGTTGGCGGTGCCTATCGCGGTGTGGCGGTGCCCAAATCCACATCCGAGCCGATCCGCAAGAAGCTGTCGGATCTGATTGGCAAGATCAATGCCGATCCGCAATTCAAAAAGTCGCTTGCCAAGCGTGGCTTCGTCGAACTGAACGTGCCATACGACAAGATGGACGCGTTCATGAAAAAGCAGACGGCCAAGTATACCGAACTCGTTAAGAAAGCCGGCCTAGTGCACTGATACGCAGCCCGGTTCGGGATGCCGGGTCGGGCGGCTTTTTCGGAGTCTGAGTGACGATGAGTCATATCAACGACATCTTGGCCGCGTTGACGCCACTGCACTTGGCCCTGGCCGTGCTCGGCGTGGCCGCTGGCACCATTCTGGGTGCCATCCCCGGCCTGACGGCCACCATGGCGATCGCCGTGCTGGTTCCGCTGACGTTTTCGATGGATCCGACCACGGCACTGCTGCTGATGGGGGCGATCTACACGGGGGCGATCTATGGCGGGGCCTATGCAGCCATCCTGCTGAATACGCCGGGCACGCCCTCGGCGATCGCCACCACTTTCGACGGCTATCCGATGGCCAAGCGCGGCGATGGCGACCTGGCCGTCACCATCGCCTGTCTGTCCAGCGTATTCGGTGGGCTGGTGGGCGCGGCCGTACTGCTGTTCCTGGCGCCGCCGCTGGCGAATGTGGCGCTCGCGTTCGGGCCGGTCGAATACTTCTGGCTGGCGATCTTCGGCCTGACCCTGATCTCGGCGATCTCGTCCGGTGCTCTGCTGAAGGGGCTGATCGGCGCGAGCTTCGGTCTGCTGCTGTCCTGTGTGGGCGTGGCGCCGATCTCCGGCAGTCCGCGCTTCACCTTCGATTCGACCACGTTGCTCGGCGGGATCGATGTCGTCTCCGGGCTGATCGGGTTGTACTGCATTCCCGTGCTCATCAATCTGGTAGCCCGGCCGGAGCGTCATCTGGAAATCCAGGAGGCCTCACGTGGCTTTCGGCTGCCCGAGGCGATCCGGCTGTGTTTTTCCGGTGGGATCAACCTGATCCGCTCTTCGTTGATCGGGGCGTTCGTGGGTATTCTGCCGGGCGCCGGCGGGTCGATTTCCGGGCTGGTGTCGTATTCCGAGGCACGCCGTGCTTCGAAAACGCCCGAGCGCTTCGGTAAGGGCGAACCGCGTGGTATCCAGGCCAGCGAATCGGCCAACAACGCGACGGTCGGCGGCGGCATGGTGCCTACGTTGGTGCTCGGCATCCCGGGCACACCGCCGGATGCGGTGATTCTCGGCGCGCTGCTGGTGCAAGGCATCCAGCCGGGGCCGGCGATGTTCTCCGGGCACAGCTCGATCGTCTATACCTTCATCTACGGGCTGTTCATCGCCACGATTCTGATGCTGCCCATCGGCCTGCTGATCGGCCGCTATGCCTTCAAGTCGATCGTGACTTTCCCCAAGGCGGTGTTGGTGCCGATCGTGGCTTTCATGACCATCATCGGCACCTATGCGATCAATAATTCGATCTCGGACGTCATGGTGATGATCGTGCTGGGTATCGTGGGCTGGGTGCTCGAGCGTCTGGGCTTCCAGCCGTCGCCGATCGTGCTCGGCCTGATCCTCGGCCCGATCGCCGAACAGGGCTTCGTCCAGGGCTGGATGATCGGCGGCGCCACCGGCGACCCGTTGTCGATCTTTTTCTCCGGGCCACTCGCGATCGGGATTTTCGTGTTGATCCTGGCCTCGCTGTTCTACCCGATCATCGCCGGTCGTCTCACCCGGGGTGCCAAGGAGTCCGATGATGCCCGCAGTCTCTAAGCAAACCTCGCGCGACACCCGTGACCTGCGGGGGACCATCGGCGCCTTGATTTTCGTCGCGATCGGCGGCGTGTGTTGGTGGGATATCAGCCAGACGCCTTCGCCGCAGGCGTCGGTGTTCCCGCAGACCGTCATCGGGTTGATGGTGGTCTTCAGTGCCCTGCTCATCCTGAGGAATCTGCTGGGCTACGCCTCGCCCGAGCCGGCCGGCTCGCCCGGCTCGGTCACCCGGCGTGTACTGCTGATCGTGGTCATGATCGCCGCCACCCTGGCCATGCCGTATCTCGGCTTCGTCATCGCCGTGCTCGTGGCCTACATCGCGATCATGGCGATCGCGATGTACGAGCGCTGGACGTTGATGCGGCTATGCCTTTATCCCGCGTCCGGCGTGATCGTAGTGCTGGGTTTCTACTTCATCTTCAAATACGTGTTCCAGGTGCCGCTACCCGATCCGTCGGTGTTCGGCTCGCTGTTTTAGGGCCTGCTGATGTTTCGTACGAGTCCGCGCCAAGCGCTGTTTTGCGGCAAGACGAGGCGTAGTGCGCGCCGTGCAGTCACTCTGCACAAGCGTGCTAGAACGCTGGATTGCCGCAAAACAGCGCTTGTCCCGAAGGGTTGGGCCGCAAATTGCGCCCTGCGGCGTTGCAAGTCTGGGTCGTGGCACGCCACGACGCGGCGACTCACGCCTTGCAGGACACTATTTGCGGACGCCAACGCGGCGCTCGTACGAAACATCAACAGGCCCTAACCGAGGAGAATACATGCGCATTCTGGAAATCCGCGACGCGGTAGCGCCTATCGCATCGCCCATTCGCAACGCGTTCATCGATTTTTCCAAGATGACGATCAGCGTCATCGCGATCGTGACCGACGTGCAGCGAAACGGCGAGCCGGTGATCGGCTATGGCTTTCATTCCAACGGCCGTTATGCACAGCAGGGCATTCTCCGCTCGCGTCTGATCCCGCGGCTGCTGGAGGCCGACCCCGACAGTCTGCTGGATGAAACAGGCGGGAATTTCGATCCCAAGACCATCTGGCAGGCCTTCATGCACAACGAAAAGCCCGGCGGGCACGGCGATCGGGCCGTGGCGGCCGGGGCGCTGGATATGGCGGTGTGGGATGTCGTCGCCAAAGTGGCGGAGCAACCGCTGTGGCGGCTGTTGTCCGATCGCTACAACGACGGCCGGCACGACGAGGAGATCGTGGTCTACCCCGGCGGCGGCTATTACTATCCGGGCAAGGAAGTGACCGGTCTCAAGGACGAGATGCGGCACTACGACGAAGCCGGCTATCGCGTCGCGAAGATGAAGATCGGCGGTGCGGATATCGCCATCGACCAGGCGCGCATCGAAGGCGCGCTCGAGGTACTGGGCGAGGGCCAGCGCCTGGCTGTCGATGCCAATGGCAAGTTCGATCTGCCAACCGCGATCGACTATGCCCATATGCTCGAGCCCTACGATCTGTTCTGGTACGAAGAACCGGGCGATCCGATCGACTATGCGTTGCAGGCCGAACTGGCCGGCCACTACGAGGGGTCGATGGCCACCGGCGAGAACCTGTTCTCGACGCAGGATGTCTGCAATCTCATACGGTTTGGCGGCATGCGACCCGATCGTGACTGGATCCAGGCCGATCCCGCGCTGGCCTACGGCCTGACCGAATATCTCAACCTGATCGAGGCGACCGAGCAGCTCGGCTGGCCGCGCCGCCGGTTGATGCCGCACGGCGGCCATCAGCTGGCGCTGAACATCGCCGCGGGACTGCAGATCGGCGGCACCGAATCCTATCCGGCGGTATTCCAGCCCTACGGCGGCTTTGCCGACGATATTCCGATCATCGATGGGCGCGTCCGGCTGCCGGACGCGCCCGGTATCGGCATGGAGCGCAAACTGGTGATGTTCGAGGCTCTGCGAAAAGCGCTCGAACTGGCCGACTGAGCGGGTTGAGCCCGCCCGCTAATCGTCCAGATGCGCGCCGCGCCGGGAGACTTCGGCCAGCGCCGACAGATCCTGATCACCGGTGCCCGCCGCCATGGCTTCCGACAAGCGCTGGCGCGCGGCCGCGCCCATCGGCATCGGCACGTTTTCGGCCGCGGCGGCCGCCAGCGCCAGATCCATGTCCTTGGCGCCGAGCGCGAGCTTGAAGCCTTCCGGATTGTCGTAGTCGCGTGCCTTCATCGCCGGGGCATAGCCCTGGTACGCCGGACTGGCGAAGACCGACTGTGTGATGATTTCGAGGAAATCGCCGGGTTCGACGCCGTATTTGGCCGTCATCGAGGCGGCTTCGCCCATGGTTTCCACGGCTGCTACCAGCATGTAGTTGGTCGCCAGTTTGATGACGTTGGCGCGCTCGGCCTCTTCACCGGCGGGCCAAACCTTGGCGCCCATCGTCTCCAGCGCCGGGCGCGCGGTCTCGATGGCCGCGTTTGGCCCGGCGGCCAGCACCTGTAGCTTGGCCGCCTTGGCCATATCCGGCCGGCCGAGCACCGGCGCGGCGACGTAGGCCTTGCCCGCGTCGGCATGGCGCCGGGCCATGTCGCGCGCGGTGTTGATCGAAACGGTGGCCATGTTCACGTGCACGGTGTGCTCGCCGAGGGCCTCGATCAGGCCGTGTTCGTCGACCACGGCAGCCAGTGCCGCGTCGTCGGCGAGCATGGTGATGAGCACGTCGGCGGCGGCGCAGTCGGCCGGCGTGTCGGCCTGCTTGGCGCCCGCCTCGACCAGCGCCTTGCATTTGTCGGCGCTGCGGTTCCAGACGATGACGTCGAAATCCGCATTGACGAGATTGGTCGCCATGGCCCGTCCCATGGCGCCGAGTCCGATGAATCCGATCTTCATGATTTAATCCTGTGTCGCGGGGACGCGCCGCGCGCGTCCCGGGATGAATGAGGACGGCGCGTCTTCAGACCGTCGGCTGCCAGACATGCGGCAGAAAACGATAACCGTCGCCGTCGGCCTCGACATAGCCGATGCCGGGGAAATCCAGGTGATGTCCGCCCACCATTTCGCCGGATTCTGCCAGCTCGGCCATGATCGCGTGGCGGGTTTCGCGCGCCTGCGCGATGTCGGTGTCGAAAGCCACGCCGGCGTCCGGGCAGGGGAACTGGATCTGCGGCATGTGCACCACGTCGGTCCAGAGCAGGATGCGCTCGTGTCCCGACTCGATGCGATAGCCGGAATGATCCGGCGTATGCCCGGGCAGCGGCACGCGGGTGATGCCGGGCAAGACCTCGGTGCCTTCCAGATGCTGCATCTGCGAGCCGACCGCGGCGATCACCCGGTGTGCGGCCTGGAACTGGCCCTTCTGGGCGTCGGACACGTCGTCCGGAATCTCGCCGCCCCAGTAGTCCAGCTCGCCGGCCGGCACCAACACGGTGGCCTGCGGGAAGATGGCGTTGTCGTCGGCGTCGATCAGTCCGCCGACATGGTCGGGGTGGACATGCGTGATCAGCACCGTGTCGATATCGGCCGGCGCTACGCCGATCGTCGCCAGATTCTCCAGCAGATACGGCCCGGTATCGCCGGCCAGCCCGCCGAGCCCGGTGTCGATCAGGATCTTCCGATCGCCGGTATCCAGCAGATAGACATTGAGCGTGATGCGCGGGGGCGTCGGGCGCCGGCTTTGCTGGTGCAAGCGGCGGGCCTCGGCTTCATCGATGTTCTGCGGCAGCGCGAAGCTGGCTTCCATCTGGGCGTCGAGCAGCGTGGTGAGCATGAAATCGCCGATGCGCAGCTGATGCACATTGGCGGGTTGGGTCGATTGCGTCATCTCGAAAATCGATCGCGAAAGATTAGGTTGCCCACGGTACACCATGGGCAGTCTACGATCGGCAAACGCGGCGACGTCATGGCGTAGGGCTCGACCCAGGCGCTGCCGATCGCCGGGCGGGACGCCTGCGATCAGCTCGTCGCGACGTCCTGTTTTTCCAGCTCGGGCAGCAACACAACGCTTTCCTGCTCGTTCGGATCGGTACGGGCGATGACCGCGGTGGCGGTTTCGGTGTCGCTGGGGTTGTAGGGCAGATGTGGCATGTTGGCCGGGATATAGAAGAAATCCCCCGGCTCCACGACGGCACAATATTCGAGATTTTCGCCGTAGTAGCAATGCGAGACGCCGGTCAGCGCATAGATCGCGGTCTCGTGGGCCTCGTGCTTGTGCGCCTTGGCGCGCGCGCCCGGCGGGATGGTCACGATCTGCATGTGAATCCCCGTCGCGCCCACCGACTCGGCCGAAATGCCGACGTTGTAGTCCAGCGCCTGTTTGCCGGTGATGGTTTCGCCGGCGCGAACGACCCGGCAGGTCGGCTGATTGGATTCGCTCATGTTCTCCTCACTGGCGAGTGCCTGGGTTCGATTCTACGCCAGCCCATGCGCGGGTGGCACCGAGCTCGACGGATGTGGGCGATGCGTTTACGGCGGGCGCGGGGTACGCCGTTGGGTTGTTCTTCATACGGACTCGCACGAAACGGCAACAGGCCCTAAGCTCCGAATCGTCCACTCAACAGGGATCGGGAATGCGGGTCATGAGCAACGACGACACGCGCGATATTGAGCGCGCAAAAGGCATGGCGCTGGTCACCGGCGGTTCGCGGGGCATCGGTGCCGCGATCTGCCGCCGGCTTGCGGAGGAAGGTCATGCCGTGGCCGTGGGCTATGGCCGCAACGCCGAAGCGGCGCAGGCCGTGGTGGCCGATATCCGCGCGGCGGGCGGCAGGGCCGAGGCGTTTCATATCGATGTCAACGAGCTGGACGCGCTGGATGATCGGATAGCCGAGGCGGAGCGCGCGCTCGGCCGGCTGGCCGTGCTCGTCGCCAATGCCGGGATCACCGGCGATACCGCGCGCGTCGATGAGCAGAGCCTCGACAACATCGAATCGGTGTTCCGCGTGAATGCGCTGGCGCCGATCGTCTGTGCGAAGGCCGCGGTGCGGCGTTTGTCGACCCGACACGGCGGATCGGGCGGCTCGATCGTGATCATGTCCTCGGTGGCCGCGCGAACCGGCGGTGCCGGCGGGATGGCGACCTACGGCGCCAGCAAGGGCGCGATGGAAACCTTCATCCTCGGGCTCGGCAAGGAAGTCGCCGACGAAGGCATTCGCGTCAACGGTGTAGCTCCCGGGATCATCGATACCGACATGCCGCCGGACGAGCTGCGCGAGGCCGCCGAAAATGTCGTGCCCATGCGCCGGCTCGGCAAGCCCGAGGAAATCGCCGATGCCGTGGCTTGGCTGGTGTCCGAGCGCGCCTCGTTCGTGACCGGCGAATGCGTGACCGTGTCAGGCGGGCGATAGCGGCTGCCCGCGCCCGCTTGGGCGGCGGGGCGTGGGGCGGACAATATCAAGCTTGAGGCAGGCGCCGTGCGGTGTCCGACTTATACAGCCCCAGCAAGGTGGGGCGGATCGAGAGACGCACGGCCGGCCCGGCATGGCCGGTTTCCAGTTCGATCATGCGCTCGTAATAGAACTCGGCCTGCTCGATTTCGGCTTTGGCGTCGCGCAGGCGAGGCCGCTGGGGCGAACCGATTGCACTTGAGCCGATATTGCGACAGTGCGATTGATAAAGCTCACGGGCCTCGTCGTACGTCAATCGCGCGGCGTTTTCGCGCAATTGCTTTACCCGGGTCGCGCGGCGATGCCGAACCATGAGGAACCTCGACGCGATCAGAACGCCGATCACCACCAATACGCTTGTCATTACTGCCTCGGAGAACCCGCACAAAGCCGTCAATCGTGCGTAATAACGGCTCCGGGGCCGCATAGTTAATACTGTTCCGCGACAAAAGGCACGCTTTATTTTCGTTGCCGGATTGGCGTTAGTTGGGCGAGCGCCTCGGACGTACGGGTTGAGGGCGGTGAGCGCCGAATATCGCCGCTCATTTTCGGGGCGACTATGAGGCCGCCGGATCATATCTCCGGGCTCGCGAAGCACTCGGCCACCCAGTCCGCGAATACACGAACACGCGGCGAAAGTTGGCGGCGTTCGGGATAAAGCACCGACACCGGCGTCGGGTCAGGCGCGAATTCCGGCAACAGCTCTATCAGCCGGCCGGCGGCGAGATCGGCTTCGAAACGATAACGCGGAGCCTGCACCAGACCGAGGCCGAGCCGGGCCAGTTCGGCGGCGGTGTCGGCGCTGGCTACGGTCAGCCGCGTGCTGGGGCGCACTTCGACCACGCGCCCGGCGTCGCGGAATTCCAGCGGCAACACCTGCCCGGTGGCGGATGACACAAAACCGATCAACGCATGGGCCGCGAGTTCGGCCGGCCGTGTCGGTCGGGGGCGGTCGGCGAGATAGGCAGGGCTGGCCACGAGTGCTTCCGGCAGCAGGCCCACACGCCGGGCGATGAGGTCGGAATCCCGCGGTGTGCCGGCGCGTACGACGCAGTCCACGCCCTCGCGCACCAGATCCACCAGCCGATCGCCCTCGCCGATGTGCAGCTTGAGTTCCGGATAGCGCTGCAGAAATGCCGGCAAGCGTGGCAACAGGAAATGCCGGGCCAGCGTGCAGTGCAGATCGACCGTCAGCAGGCCGCGCGGGGTGGCATCGGCAGCTGCGCTTTCCGCGGCCTCGATCTCGGCCAGGATATCCGCGCAGCGTTGATAATAGGCTTCGCCTTCCGGCGTTGGCGCGACGTGTCGGGTCGTGCGTTGCAGCAGGCGCCGGCCGATCCGGCGTTCCAGCCCGGCGATGGCCTCGGAGGCCGCGGAGCGCGACATATCGAGATCGTTCGCGGCTGCGGTAAAGCTGCGCCGTTCCACGATCCGCACGAACAGCTGCATGACATCGATTCGGTCCATGTTCGTCCGGGCGTGCCTTGGGTGAGTAGGGCTGGGCGACCGTCGGTCGATTGTTCGTTCGCAGCGAACAGCATGGTCGCAGATGGGTCGATTATCCCGTGACCCAGCATGCCTAGAGTACGTCATGTCTTCATTTCAACGGGAGTTCGACATGACGGATACACAGACTAAGAACGAGGCGGCGAGGCGGGTGGCGCTGGTCACCGGCGGTTCGCGCGGCATTGGTGCGGCGACCGCGCGCCGCCTGGGCGCTGATGGTTTCGCGGTGCTGGTCAACTATGCCGGCCGGGCCGACAAGGCGGACGATGTCGTGGCCACGATTCGGCAGGCCGGTGGGCATGCCGTGGCGGTGCAGGGTGATGTGTCCGTGCCGGCCGACGTGGCGCGCCTGTTCGACGCGGCAGAGGCGGAATTCGGCGGGCTGGATGTGCTGGTCAATTCCGCTGGCGTGATCGAGCTGGCGCCGATCGGCGAGATGAGCGATGCCGATTTCGATCGCATCGTGGCCATCAATCTCAAGGGCACGTTCAACACCTTGCGCGAGGCCTCGCGGCGATTGCGGCCGGGCGGGCGGATCATCAATCTGTCGACCGGCGTGACCCGCCTGCTGCGGCCGGGCTACGGTGCCTATGCCGCGAGCAAGGCCGCGGTGGAGGCCTTGACCGGCGTGCTCACCAAGGAAATGCGCGGGCGCGATATTCGCGTCAACGCCGTGGCCCCGGGGCCGACCGCGACCGAGCTGTTCTTCGACGGCAAGTCGGACGCGCTAGTCGACGAAATCGCCCGCCTGTCGCCGCTTGAGCGGCTCGGCCAGCCGGACGAAATCGCGGCCGTGATCGCCATGCTGGCCAGCGATTCGGGCGCCTGGGTGAATGGCCAGACCATCCACGTCAACGGTGGCATGGTCTGATGGCCTTGGCTTGGCGGGCGGCGTGATTCACACCGCCTGTCGGCTGGCTCAGCGCAGCGTTTCCTCGAACAGCGTGGAGAGCCGCTTGTAATGCCGGGCATCGGCTGCCTCGTCATAGACCGGCGCATCGAAGGCGGTGAAGCCATGCCCGGCCCCGGCAAACAGCTCGGTCGTGAACGCCACGCCGGCCTTGGCCAGGGCCGCATCGAGCCGGCCGATCTGTTCCGGCGGCATGAGCTCGTCGCCGTCGGCATGGCCGAGAAATACCCGGGCTTTGATCATGTCCACCAGACCGAGCGGGCTGTGCTCGTCGTCCTCGGCGGCTAGCCGCGCTGAGTGGAAGCCGGCGGCGGCGACCACGCGCTCGGCGTGGCGTGCGGCCATGCGCAGAGCGAACGCCCCGGTCATGCAATAGCCGACCACGCCGATCTTCGCGCCGTCGAATTCGGCTTCGGCATCGATCGCGCCTATCAATGCCTCGAAATCGCGCGCCTGGGCGTCTGGCGTAAGATGGCCGGCATATTCGAACAGCGTCGGCCGCACGTCGCTATCGCGAAACGATTTGCCCTCGGGGACGACCGGCCCGGCCTGATCGCGATAATAGATATTCGGCATGAGCACGGCGTAGCCGTCATCGGCGATGGTCTGGGCCTTGTCGTGGTAGCAGGGCCGCAGGCCGCCAATGTCGGTAAACAACACGACGGCCGGCAGGGCGCCGTCGGCATCGTCGGGCGTGAAGATATGGGCGTCGATCGTGCCGTCGGCGGCTTGGATATTTAGGGCGCGGCTCATGGGCGAACTCCGAATGTCGTGAACGTCACTCCGGGTTCTAGGCTATGTGCCGGGATCGTGCAATGCCGTGCGGGTTGGTCGCCCGCACGGCGAGTGCAATCGAGGGCATTCGGTTCAGGCCGCGTGCGCCGTCCGCCGCGACGAGCCGGTTCGCCGACCAAGCCAGGCATCTACGGCGAATCGGCCCGGCCCGGCGACATACAGCGCCAGCAGGCCACCGATGATGGCGATGTTCTTATAAAAGTTGATTTGGTTGGCGTACTGCTCGGCGCCGGTCAGCGTCCAGTACGGATGGCCGATCAGCGCCGTGCCCAGCGTATAGAGCGCCATCAACAACGCCAGGGGACGGGTGGCCAGGCCCAAGGCAATGGCGAGCGCGACCGGCACTTCCATGATGACGGCGATGGCGGCGGCGAGCACGGGTACCGGCGCGCCGGTGTGCTGCATATAGGCCACCGTGCCGGCGAAACCGATCAGCTTGCCCCAGCCGAAAAGAAGGAACAGCCAGGCGATCAGTACGCGGGCGGCGAGTAGCAGCGGATCCTGGAAATAAGATTTGTGCAGCAGCGAGTCGAACATGACGAGCCTCGTCGTGGTGGGATGAATGGGGCCGGCAGCGCCGGCTCTTGTTGTTCAAGTTAGGCGCAGGACGCCCGGTCCGGAAGCCGGCATAATTTCAACACGGCGTTCTATTAGAGGAACGAGGCGTGCAGGATCTTGATGATCTGTTCTATTTCTCGAGCGTAGTCGAGCACGGCGGATTTTCGGCCGCGGCCCGGGTGCTCAAGCAACCCAAATCCAAGCTCAGCCGGCGCGTTGCCAGCCTCGAGGCGCGGCTGGGCGTACGGCTCGTGAACCGCGATACCCGCGGCATCTCGCTCACGCCGATCGGCGAAGCCTTCCATGCGCATTGCCGCACCATGCTTGACGCGGCGCGCTCGGCTTTTGAAACCGTCGAACAGAGCCAGGCCCAGCCGCGCGGCACGGTGCGCCTGAGCTGCCCGCCCGGACTGTTGCATCTGCGGCTCGCGCCGTTGATCTCGGGCTTTCTGGCGCGCTACCCGGAAGTGCATCTGGACATCGAGGCGGTTGGCCGACCGGTGGACCCAGTGCGCGAAGGGTTCGATCTGGCGCTGCGCGTGCGACCCACGCCGTTGGCCGACAGCGATCTCAACATGCGCGCGATTGCCGCGAGCCCACATCGGCTGGTCGGTGCCCCCGGGTTGGTCGCATCGTTGGCGGAGCTGGGCGCTCCATCGTCATCGGTCGACTGGCCGGCGCTCAGCGAAAGCCGCCCCGACGGGCGTTATGTCTGGACGCTGCAGGACGCCAACGGCGCACGCCGCGACATCGCCTGCCGGCCGCGGCTCGTCACCGACGACATGCCCACACTACGCCAGGCCGCGCTCGACGGTCTGGGCATCGTGCAACTGCCAATGCTGTTCGTGGGCGACGACCTCGCGGCCGGCCGACTGGTCGAAGTCATGCCCGGCTGGACGCCGCCGGAGAAACTGTTGCACGCCGTCTTTGCATCACGCCGCGGCCAATTGCCGGCCGTCCGGGCGCTGCTGGATTTTCTGGCGGAATCCGTCGGCGAGAGCGACTTTGTGGCGCCGTGACGCCGGATAACCGCATCAACGCGCGTTCGAGACCACTAGATCGAGCCCGAAGCCGGCAAGCACCGCGCCGACCAACCGATCGAAAACATGGCGCACGCGTTCGAAGGTGCGGCGTGCCCGCGGCCGGCTGAGCGCGACCGCCACAATGCTGTACCACATCGCCGATACGGCACCCATCAAACCGACCGCCGCCAGGGTGTCATAGACGGGCGCATGCGCCGGCATCGTGGTGGCGAACAGGCTGGAGACGAACACCGCTGTCTTCGGGTTAGCAAGGTTAGTGCCGAGTCCGGTGGCCCAAGCCGCCGTGCCCGAGGGCGCCCCACTTTGACGATCGGCATCGACAGCCGCTCGTCGCCCGGCCCCGGGGCGCAACAAGCGCAGCCCGAGCCAGATCAGATAAGCACCGCCGATGACTTTCAGGCCGGTGTAGGCCCACGGCGCGGCAATGAACAGGGCGCGAATCCCCAACGCGCCGGCCAGCCCCCAGACGAGTGTCGCCGTGGCGATGCCGGCCGTCGTCCACAGCGCTGGTCCTAACCCGTGGCGCGATGCATTGCGCACCACCAGAACAAAATTCGGACCGGGCGATATCGCGGCGAGCAGCCACAAGCCGGCGACAAGGGCTAGGAAAGACACTGGGCACAGTCTCTTGGTCGACTCTTACCCGCCAGTATGCCGCGTAATGGCGTTAAGCGATGAATGGGCGGGCATGGCCCTGGCGAATCGCTGCATCGAGAATGGTGTCTCCAAGGTATGGTAGGTAGACCCAAGCCGGTGAATCGCATCTGTCTTGGACGGACGCCGGCGTCGCTCATTCTGGAGTTCGACACACCATGCAGCTACGCGAAAGCAATATCGAAAGACTTGCCAGCGAAGATGTCTACGACGCGTTGATCGTCGGCGGCGGCATCAACGGTGCGGTGAGTGCGGCGGCGCTCGCCGGCAAGGGCGTCAAAACCGCGTTGATCGACCAGGGCGATTTTGCCGGCATGACCAGCATGTGGTCGTCCAACCTCATCTGGGGCGGCATCAAGTACATGGAGTCGTACGACTTCAAGCTCGTGCGCGAGCTGTGCGTCTCCCGCAACCACCTGATCAAGCACTATCCGTCCACCGTCCAGGAAATCCGCTTCCTGACCACGATCACCAAGGGCTTTCGCTGGCATCCGCTCGTGCTCTGGGCCGGCACCTGGCTGTACTGGTTCTTCGGCAACTGCTTCACCAGGATCCCGCGGCTGCCGTCGCTCAAGCAGGTGAATCAGGAAGAACCGGTCATCGATACCCAGCCGGCCGTCGGCTGCTTCGAATATTCCGATGCGTTTCTGCACGACAACGACGCCCGCTTTGTCTTCAACTTCGTGCGCCTGGCCATGAACAGCGGCTGCGCGGCCGCCAACTACGTCGAATCCACCGGCGCCACCCGCGAGAACGGCATCTGGACCGTCCAGCTGCGCGACGTGATGACCGGCCGCGAATTCACCGCGAAAACCCGAACGCTCATCAACGCCTGCGGCCCGCTGGCCGATCAATACAACCGGCTGACCGAGAAGAAAACCGAGCACAGCCACGTGCTGTCCAAGGGCATCCATCTCATTGTCGACCAGGTCACGCCGAACAAGCGCGTGCTGGCCTTCTTCGACCAGGACGGACGCCTTTTCTTCGCCATCCCGATGGGCAACCGCACCTGCATCGGCACCACCGACACGCGCACCGACGACCCGCACGCCGCGATCACCGACGAAGACATCGACTTCGTGCTGGACAACATCAACGCCCGGCTCGCGCTCGACAAACCGCTGGATCGCGACGACATCATCGCCACCCGCTGCGGCGTACGCCCGCTGGCCGTGGAGAACACCGGCGGCCAGGATCGCGACTTCCTGCAACTCTCCCGCAAGCACGAGATCGATTCCGATATCGAGCAGGGCTACATCAGCATCTTCGGCGGCAAGCTCACCGACTGCGTGAACGTCGGCAACGAAATCACCGATCTGGTTAAACAGATGGGCATCGAAGTCCGCTACCCGAAATATCGCTGGTACGGCGAGCCGGTGGATTCCGTGCGCGACGAATTCTTCCATCAGGCCCGCCTGATGAACCTCGACGACTACACCGATCCCGCCTCGTCCGAGCCACTATCCACCCGGCTGTGGCGCCGCTACGCTGGCCATGCCATCGGCATTCTGGAAAACATCCGTGAAGACCCGCGCCAGGCTGAAATCCTCATCGAAGGCACCGAATACATCCGCGCCGAAGTCCGCCAGGCCGCACGGCGCGAGATGATCACCAAGCTCGAGGACTTCCTGCGCCGCCGCTCCAAGATCAGCCTCGTCTCCCGCCAGGAAACCATCAAGAACTCTGCTGGTCTGCTCGAAGCTTGTGAAATTCTGTTCGGCGACGACGCGAAAAAGCGCTTCGACGAATACTTCCGCGAGCACCCGGTTACCAACGGCATCGCCAAAGACCCGTCCTCAGGCCAGGCTGCAGCCGATGATGCACCGGAGGCGACCGAAGCGGCCGACTCAGCCCGCGAGCGCGAGCATGGGTTTGAGACGTTGAACTGGTGATCGTCTAAAAACACTGGGAGCTTTAGTAAAGCCGTTTTACTGGTTTTGCGATCAATAAGCTGGGTACGCTTTCTCGTTATTGAGCGCGCTACAAGCGCTCGTTGGCGTCGGTTGGCTAATAACGTGTTGTGGTTTAACGCCTTGAGCTTTGATCGTTGCGTTGTTGCGTTCTCGCAGCTAGTATCCACTATCAAATGGATCGGGGGTGCCCGGTCGGCGTCTATGCCTCGGTGGGTTCACCGGGGCTTTTCGCTTTCTGGAGTTGCAATTCTCTGCTCGGCGATTAGTCGGGCAGCCGCTTCAGACCGACGCCTTCATACCCTTCGCCAACGTGTTGTCGGCCGCCTTCGCAGTAGAACTTGCGGGTGAGTATGTCGAATGCTCGGTTTTGCTGCTCAGGCCGCAGCACGCGCAGGCCGATCGGTCGAGCCACGAGGTCCGATAGCTGCAAGCCGGA
The DNA here is from genome assembly GCF_000732535.1 of Salinisphaera hydrothermalis C41B8. Taxonomy (GTDB): domain Bacteria; phylum Pseudomonadota; class Gammaproteobacteria; order Nevskiales; family Salinisphaeraceae; genus Salinisphaera; species Salinisphaera hydrothermalis. The sequence continues at coordinate 93,414 of NZ_APNK01000003.1, read as the reverse complement.
CGAATTGACCTGCTTGCTCGCGAACTCGACAACGAAGGGCAGCTCGCGGTTCAAGCCGTTGGCACCGTCACAGATACGCCGGAATTCCAGCTCCAGATCGCGATCTTCTTTTTTACCGCGGCATTCAACTATGACGTGCGTGTCTCGATCCGACTGGCCCTTCTCATCTATGAACCCGGCCAGCTGTTCCAGTCCGTATCGCAAGGCGTAGTGATAGGGATTGTCCACTGCCACTTCGCCACGCGTCTTGAATGCGGGTTTGTCGATCACGCAGGCAATAAGAATGAAGTTGCTTTCATCGATCAGCGTTGTGAGCTCGTCCATGAAGGCATGGCGCTCGGTTACGCTGCGAAAGATATTGAAGTCGCCTTTTTCCTTGCGAATATCGCGCTCGTGAAGCACGACGATATCGTGGCCGAAATGCTTGAATTTGAACTTCTGTAACGCAGAAACCACGGTCTCCGAATAGTACCGCTTGTGGAAGATACAAAAGGCCAGCACGAAGACCGGATAGTTCGGATCGATCGCCGTCAGGCTGTGATCGCCGCTCTCGTCGACATAGATGATGTAATCGCTGAACGCCACAATGACTTAGCCCACTCGAACCTGGCCATTCATGAGCATCGGGAGTAGCCAGTCGCGTAGCTGGGTAAGTTTTTGATTCTCCGCTACTCCTGCAGCCATACGTTCAAAGGCGGGCCGCAGTTTTTTACTGAAATCCTTTACCAGCGAGTCTGGTGGTTCCACTAGCGGCGTCAGATGGATATCGCTCGAGATGATCGACTTAAAAATCGAGCCTGTCGACTTCACTTTAAGATAATTCACAAGCGTCTTTGCATGCTCGTAAACAAAAGGGAAGCACTCTAAATCGGCGGGTCGGAGCGCGTAACATGATTGGTTCATTGCCATTGGCCGGCCAGCGATCACAATCTTGCCCACAGAACCCCGTGCGGTAATGAAAACGGTTCCTCTAGGGAAGGCTCTTGTACTGCACCTGTCCAAGCCCAACTGCGTAATAGAATGTTCAGTTTCGTGGCGGAACACATCGCTACCGGCGTCACTCGGCGTAAAAAACGGGAAGCCTACGCCCCAATAGTCGTTGTTGTTCTTGCTAGGGGTGCCGCCACCCAGCACATCCGCAACACTCGAAATGTCGCGTGCTTTCCAGCCCTTTGGTACGTTGCGTTTGAGATCTTCGTTCCATTCCATCGCGCCGCCGCTGCTTTTATAGGGGCGGCCGTTCTCGTCGGGAAAATCAAACTGCACGAACCAGTAGTCGTAGATGGTTTTGGCCAACGCCTCCAGCTTGGCGTTGATGCGCTGGTTGAGTTCGATTTTTTCATCCAGAGCAGCAAGAACTGATGCAATTTTATCTTGATACCACTTTTTCGGAATCTTAAATTCAAGATTCGTCAAATACTCAATGTTTATATTATCTTGTATGCTTCCAGTTACAGATTTCTGTATCGCATTACGGATATACCTAAATACGTAATGCATGAATATTTCGCTTGACTCGTCAGCATTAGCTGTAAAGCCGACGACGCTATCTGGGAAACACATGGGATACTCAAGCAAAGCCGTCTCTGCGATATTTGCTGCAATCGTGATGCAGAGCGTTCCTTCTGGCCATAACTTGCTTTGAGCAAGCCCAACCCTGTTGTATTCAGCGATATGGTCCGAGATTTTGAGGTTAGCCGCTCTAATCTCGCCGGTCTGAATCAGTGGATACCCGCCATCAGCATAAAGGGCAGGATCATTTCTTGGTCGGTGTCTAGACTTACCTCTACTGAAAGTGCCCAAGTCTGAAAGCGCTTTTTCATCCCAATCGGCGTTATGAATGGATTGATTAAGATTCATGAATCAGCTTGGATAGATTGTCTTTGATGCTTACATCTAATGCGGCGCCGTCTTTGAATAACTTTTCCAAGGTTGATTCGTATTCAAGTAGTCGCTCTTTAAACTCCTGGGGCGATAGATCAGAGTACTCAACCTTTGGGATAAAAAACTGGCCCGCACTTAAAGAATAATTCTTCGCAGCAATGTCTTCATAGCTAACAACTACGGACAAATCATTGGTGGCTTCACGCGCGTTGAATGTCGCAATAATCCGCTGCTCTTCCTCTCCGCTCAACACCGTCTTCTGATTCTTGCCTTCCTTGACCTTGGTGCCGAGGTTTGAGGCATCAATCAACACCACGTCGTCACGGCGGGACTTGTCGATGAACAGAATAGAGACGTTGGTACCGGTGGTCGCAAAGATATTGCTGGGCATGGAGACCACCCCGGCGATCATCTTCTCGTCTACCAGCTTCTTGCGAATCCGCTTGTCGATCCCGGCCTGTGCCGTAATGAAGCCGGTAGGCACGACCACGGCGGCTTTGCCGCCCGGTTTGAGGCTGGCCAGGATGTGCTGCAGGAACAGCAGATAGATGGCCATCTTGTCTTTTGCTTTTTTCGGCACGTTGGGAATGCCGGCAAAGAAACGAGGCTTGTTGGCGTCGGTATCCAGATCGTCCCGGAAGTCGGAGAAATCCATCTTGAACGGCGGATTGGAGACGATGTAGTCGAACTGCTGGAGCTGGCTGGGCGAATCCTTGCGGCGATGGCCGGGGCGCAGAATGGTATTGCCCTGCACGATATGCGGGATGCTGTGGACCAGTTTGTTGAGCACCAGGTTGAGCCGAATCAGGGCCGAGGATTTCTGCGAAATATCCTGTGCCCAGATGCTGCAGTTGTTTTCGCCGATCGCATGGGCCAGTGCCATGAGTAGCGTGCCGGAGCCCGATGATGGGTCATAGCAGCTGACGTTGCGGACCTCGCCGCGCTGGTCGGTCGGCACCAGAATTTCGGCCATGATGGTGGCGACCGCGTGTGGCGTGTAGTACTCGGCGTATTTGCCGCCGTTGTCCTTGTTGTAGTCCGAGATCAGGTATTCGAACAGAGCGGCATAGAAATCGTACTTCTGTTGGAATAGTCGCTCGAAGCTGACGCCCACCAGCTTGTTGACGAGCGCGCGGCAGAAGTCGTCGCGGCGGCTGGTATCGGAGATGAACTCGCTGAGACGATCGAATAGCGTGATTTTTGCGCCACCGCCCGCGTGAACGGCGAAGATGTCGTTATTGGCGGCGGCGATGTCGCGCAGCGTGTCGTCGAAGTCGTGCGCGAAATCCGCCCTGTTCTGGCGGTGGAACAAGGCGGGCAGCAGTTGTTCGGCGGTGATGACCGGCACGTCGGCGCCGAGCTGCATGGTCAGCATGTCGCGCTCGTTCTCGGGCTTGTCTTGCCACCGGGCAATCCAGTCGTCCGCTTGGGCTAGCTCGGGATCGAGCGCTTTCAGCTCGTAGGCGAACTTGTCGCAAAGCAGCTTATACAGAAAGCACTGGACTATAATCTTGTATTCGTTGCCATCGTTACCGAGGCCGTAGCTGGCACATACGGCCTTAAGACCATCGATGAGATCGCGGGTTTGTTGTTGAAAAGAGAGTTCGGACATTGGCCTTTTCTATGGGCTAGAACGGTAGCTTGCCTTGCGACTCGTCGAGATATTCGCGGGCAAGTAATCGATTGATGCGCCGACAGGTGTCGGCATCCGGGCCGGTTGGCCCGACACGTTGGAACTCGCGGATGATGACCGGCATGAGCTGTTTTTCAAAGTAGCGTTCGTTGCCCAACAGTGCGCTATTGCCGAGCACGGCGGTGTCCGTGGAGTGCTTGATGCCGGACAGGGCATCGTGTAACTGGATTTCGCTGGCGCCCAGCGCACCGTTTTCCAGCAAGCGCTTGTGTACGCGCATCAGCTTGGCGTCGCCTGCGTAGCGGTTCTGGAGGTTGCGGTCTTTGGCATTCAGGGCTTTGGCTTTTTGTTCTACAGCCGTGAGTGCCTTGATGTTCGCTTGCATCTCTTGCTGGCTCACTTCGCTGAGCTTTTTGTTCTTGAAGAGCCGTTCCAACTCCTGACGTAGCGAAATCCAGGCCGGGTCTTGGGGATCCTGAGTCTGGGCGAGTGTTTCGCGCGTGCGTCGCAACGTATCTTTCAACTCGTCGGCCAGCTTGAGTTCACTCTCGCCGACCTTCTCGAACTTGAAGATGACATCTTCCAGCGCTTCGTTGAGCAGGCTTCGCGTATCGTGCGCCTCGGCCATCTGGTGCTTGAGATTAAGATTGGCGAGGGCGTTCTGTGCCTCGGTGTGCAGCCTCTGCAGACGAGCGAAATCGAGCAGGTCGCGAAGCGCATCCTGGCCGGTCAGGCGAATGATGTTGTGTAGTTCCCGGGCGTCGCCAAGCGCCTTGACGACGGCGAGCAGTTCGCTGCGATCGGTCAACTCGCCAACTTGCTGGGAAAACAGTTCGTCGTCGTCCAGCGCGTAGCGAAACAGCGTACTGCGAATACGCTCGACGTCCGCTGCGATTTCGTCTGCCGACTTGAACAGCTGGCTGTAGTGTTTGTATTCGTCGCCCAGCTCGGCGTTGAGTTCTTCGAAATACGCTTGGTTGGTCTTGTTGAACTCTTGCTCGATGTTGGCAAAGTCCACCACGTAGCCGTAGGTGAAAGCCCCGTAGCGACGGTTCACACGCGTCAGTGCCTGCAGCAGGTTGTGGTCCTTGATGATGCGGCCGAGGTAGAGTTTTTTCAGTCGTGGCGCGTCGAAGCCGGTGATGAGCATGTTGTAGACGAACAGCAGGTCGGTCTTGCCGGCCTTGTAATCGCGGACCTTGTCCTTGCGCTCTTGCTTGGTTCCTTCGTCATGCAGGATGAGCGCGGCAGACAGCCGTGCATGTCCGCCGCCGCGCTCTTCGGCGGCAAGCGGGAGGTCGACGGGTTTTGAATGCGTCGTAAGGGTCTTGCGTTCGGTGCGGTCTCGAAAGCGCTCGGAGAATTGGGCAAAGAGTTCGCGCGCTTGTTCGGACGAGTCGCAGATCACCATGCCGCCGATGCTGGCGTCGCCGTGCAGCACGCGCGATTTCTGAAAATCGTCGAGGATGTAATCGAGCATTGGCTCGACGAACCGCGGGTGTGCGTAGAGGGCTCTTCGCTCGATTCCGCCCTGTTGTATCTGAATATTCTCGAGCGCTTGCTGCAACTGCAGCTTATAGCTTGTCTCTATGGCCTCGCGGATAAGGCGCAGCGTGTATCCATCGGCAATGGATTGGTTGTAGTAGTAGGTATGTAGATAGTCGCCGAACAGCGCGCGTGAGTTTGCGTCCTTGCCGATAAGCGGTGTGCCGGTCAGGCCGATCTTGATGGCGTCCCGATCCGATTGCTCCAGGTTGGCGAGGAAGCTGCCCCTGGGGTTATAGCTGCGGTGCACTTCGTCGAGGAAGTAAACGCGCTGTACGTTGAGGTTGTAGTCGTCGGCCGTGGCTACGTTGGGATCGTCGGCAAATTTCTGGATATTGACCAGCGTGATTTCAAGTTTGCCGCGGTCGTTCTGCATCACGCCTGGCTGTTTGATATCTCGAGCGAACGCTTCGCGCGACTCGATGAGATAGACATTCAAGCCGCGCATGACGAATTCGCTTTTCGCCTGCTCCAGCAGGTCCAATCGGTCCACTATGAAATAGAACCGCGGAATGATGCCGCGAGCCTGGAAGTGATCGGTCAGGAAAGCGACGTTGTAGTAGGCGAGCGCCGTCTTGCCGCTTCCCTGCGTGTGCCAGATGATGCCTTTGCGAGCGCCGTTGTCTAGTTCTCTTGCTATGGCGTGTGTAGCAAAAAGCTGCGGGTAACGCATGACGTGTTTTTGCTTTTCGCCTTCCACATCCACGTAAGCGAAGGCATAGCGCAAGAGGAATGCGAGCCGGTTGCGGCCCAGCAGAGATGTGCAGATTCGGTTTGTGGGCGTATCCGCCGACTTGTTACGTGCGTATTCCGGTCCGGCTTTAATAGCGACATGGTTGGTGTCGATTAATATTTCGTGCTCTGCGGCTTCATCAAGCGGCGCCACTGCGGCCGCGAGCTCTTCTTCCTGTTCTTCGCGGAAGTAGTTGAAATGCGCTTTGCCGTAGGTGGAGGTCGCGTAGAACGCGCCTTGTATCGGCTCAATCGATGACGGGTCGTACTCCATGTTGTTGGAGAAGATCATCAATTGGGTCAGGTTGAAGAAGTGCCGAAAATTGCGATTGGCATGGCGCCGGTTCATGCGAGCGCGTTCCTGTAGCACGCCGCCACGGTTCATGCGTTTTTTTACCTCGATGATTACGAGCGGCATGCCGTTGATCAACAGCGTGATATCTGGCCGAAACGATTCGTCACCGTTCTCGTAGGGAAGCTCCGTAACGCAATGAAAGCTGTTGTTATCGAAGTTTTCGAAATCGAGCAGCCGGATGCCGGAGCGGCGCGTAAGCATGCGATAGAAAGCCTCGCCAACATCCTCGTTCTGCAGGGCGAGTGTGATCTCTTCTAGTTCGCGTCGAATCTCGGCTGCGGAACATTCAGGGTTTATCCAAGCGATGGCTCGCTCGAAAAGACCGGGGAAAATATTGGTGCGTACGTCGGGTTGTGCGTCTTTTAGCGACAGATATTGGTAGCCCAGCCGCGTGAGATGCGTTAACGCAGGGATCTTGACTCGTGTGTCCTCGTTGAAAGCCGCCATACAGGTCTCTGTCTGAATTGTTCTTATTCTCGATCAGCCTAACTCGGCACGAGTAAGTGGTAAGCCCGCGTTGTCTCCGGGTGTACTAGCCATAGAAACGATGTGCGCGCCAAGCTCTACCAGCGAGTAGCTTTCTATTTTAAATTGCGTGCTGGTGATTAGAAGCTCACGGGGACGCCGTCCGTCATCCGCTCGCCTGTCAGGATATCGTTTAGTGCAATGTTGATGTAGAAGTTCGCACGTCCGACCCGCTCTTTGCGGAGAAAGCCGTCGTCGACGAGCGTATCCAGATACTTCGTCGCGGTGATACGGGAAACCCGAAGCTCGTCTTCCACGAAAGCGATCTTCGTATACGGGTGCATGAACAGGTTGTTGATGAGGTCTTGGCTATAGAATTTGTGGCGTTCGCGAATCTGGTGCTTGTAATGCTGGAGCGCCTGCCTGATCGCCTGAATGGTTTCGATGGTCTCGCCGGCAGTCTGTTCGACTGCGGCGAGCATGTATTCCACCCAGGCCTCCCAGGCGTTATCGTCTCGAACGGCCTGCAGCCGACGGTAGTATTCGTCTTTCGTGCGTACGATGTGTCGGCTCATGTAGAGCACGGGAATGCCCAGTAGCGCTCGCTTTACTAGATAGAGCACATTGATAATGCGGCCGGTTCGGCCGTTGCCGTCATAGAACGGGTGAATGCTCTCGAACTGGTAATGAATCAGCGCCATTTTGACTAGAGGATCGGCATCGAACAGCGCATCATTGTTGATGAAGGATTCGAGATCGGCCATGAGAGCCGGCACCTGCTCCGGTGAGGGCGGGGTGTAGACGGTTTCCCCATACGCGTTTTGTAATAGCGTGCCGGGCACACGTCTGAAGCCCGCTTCGTTACGTTCGAGCGTTGCCTGTATTTTCAGGATATGACGGTTGGTCAGCAGTTCGTCTTTACGAACAGCGTCGTAACCGGCGAAAAGCGCTTCTCTATAACGGTGCACTTCCTTCGCCTGCAATGACCCCGTTGGCTCGGTTGCATCATCGCGGAAGAGTTCGTCGTGTGTCGTGATGATGTTTTCGATCGCGGAACTATCCTTGGCTTCCTGGATGCCAAGCGTATTGATCAGGATCGATTGGTTCGGAATCGTCGATGCGACGCCTTTGAGCTCGGCGAGTTTGCGGCTCGTTGCGTTAAGCCGCTTGAGGATCGCGGTCGTTTCGAAACGATCGGCACTAAGCTCTCGTAAAGGTGGAAGCGGAGGCACGGCCATAGCTGTACAAAATGTATAGTTTTCGCCGATAAATATACACGTTCGATGTAACGTGTATAGATTGAGGCCTGAATTTATGCAGGTCGCTTTTCGTAAAGGAGCACATTTGCCCTGCGCCAGCTGCGTGAACCACCGAGAATTTCTCGGTAGTTGCGGTCACACTGGTCTCGCGAACACCTAAGGAATGCTAGTTGTTCATAGGAGCGGTGACGGTACGCCGACTTGCCGGTCTATACGGTTGGAGTTGGAATCACCGTCAACGACCGCACCCCCTGCGCCCCGCGTACCAGCACGCCTTCGATATCCGCCGTCGCTGACGGGCCGGTGTGGAAGACGGTGTAGCGGGCGTTTTTGTAGTCGTCGCGCTGGTAGGCGCGGTGGAGGTTGGTTTCGATGGTCGCCGGGTCGAGCAGGACGACGAGGTGTTGGGCGAGGTAGGCGACGGCGTTGACGGTGAGTTCGGCTTCGGTGAAGCAGACGGTGCCGGTTTCGGCGACGCCGAACCGGGCGCGGAGGACGGCGACGTCGACGTCGTGCAGGGAGGCCGGGGTGTCGTCGGCGTGGACGCGGCGGTTGCCCTTAATCTCGCGGACGTTCGAGGCGATGAGGCTGTTCGCATCGAGTTTGTCGGCCAGCGCGCGGCGCATGGTGGCCTCCAGCGACTCGTTCGCTTCCGGCTCGGCCCAGGCGCCGCCCATTTTTTCCAGCACCTCGATGAAGCGGGCTTGCAGGCCGGCCGCGTCGCTCGGGTAGTGGTCGTCGTAGTTCGGAACGGCCGGAGCGGGCGCGGTGAACTTCGGCTTGTTGGCGCGGATGTCGGCCAGGATGTCGTTGCGGCCTCTCATTCGCGGTCTCCGGCAGTGGGATCTTCTTTGTTCAGACGGTGCTGGCGATACCAGTCGTGGAAGCTGCCTTCGGCGGGCACGTCGGGCAGATCACGGACCTGGCCCCAGGCGTTGAGCTTGTTGTAGAGCGCCCAGTCGGGCAGGTGTTTGAGGGCCGAATGGGCGGATTTGATCGCGGCGCGATAGGCACGCGGGGAAGCCAGCGTGCGTCCGGCGGCGGCGAGCGTGGATTTCTTGGTCCACGGGATCATGTCGTCTTCGGCCAGGACCTGGCGCCATTCGAAGATCTGTTCGTGGATATTGATCTTGACCGGGCAGACGTTGGTGCAACTGCCGTTCAAGGTGCTGGCAAACGGCAGGTTGGAATAGCGATACGCGTCGATCGACGGGTCGAGAATCAGGCCGAGCGGGCCGGTATAGGTGGCGCCATAGCTCAGGCCGCCGGAGCGTCGGAACACCGGGCAGGTGTTCATGCAGGCCCCGCAGCGGATGCATTTCAGCGACGACCAGAAACGCTCGTCCGCCAGGCGCTTGGAGCGGCCGTTATCGACCAGCACGATATGCATCTCGCCGCCGGGTTTGGGCGCGCGGAAGTGCGAGGTGTACTGGGTGATCGGCGAGCCGAGCGCGGAGCGCGACAGCAGGCGGATGAACACGCCGAGGTCGGACAGTTTCGGTACGATCTTTTCGATGCCGATGGAGGCGACGTGCAGGTTCGGCACGTTGGCCGAGAGATCGGCGTTGCCTTCGTTGGTACAGACCACGAAGCCGCCGGTTTCGGCGACGGCGAAGTTCGCACCCGTCATGCCGGCGTCGGCATCCAGGATCAGCGGCCGGGTGGCCTGGCGCTGTTGTTCGGTGAGGTAATGCGCGTCGTCGTTGTCGGGGTCCGAGCCGAGCGTTTTGGCGAACACCTGCGAGACGTCCGAGCGCATCTTGTGCACGGCCGGCACCACGACATGGCTCGGGTCTTCGGCGTCCAGCTGCTGGATGCGTTCGCCGAGGTCGGTTTCGACGATGTCGATGCCCACGCCTTCCATGTAGTGGCGGAAGCCGCATTCCTCCATCAGCATCGACTTGGACTTGATCACTTTCTTCACGCCGTGATCGGCAAAGATCTCGTGCACGATGCGGTTGTGATCGGCGGCGTCGCCTGCCCAGTGGACATGCACCCCGTTCGCGGCGGCGTTGTCGGCGAACTGTTCCAGATACTCGTCGAGATGGGTCAGTGCATGCGTCTTGATCTGGCTGGCCAGGTCGCGCAGTTCTTCCCATTCCGGAATCGTTTCGGCCGCGGCGTCGCGGCGCTGGCGCATGGCCCAGACGCGTTCGTCGTGCGACTGCGCGTGAATCGGCGATTGCAGGAATTCACGTGCCGCGCTGGCGTGGTTCACCCGCTGGCCGGGGCGGGCCTTGGCCGGTTTCGGCTGGGCTTCGCGCACGGCTTCTGCCGAGTTCTGCGTCTGGCTCGGGTCGGGCGTACTCATGCCGCGCTCCCGTTGAGCACTTCGGCAATGTGCTTGAATTGGATCGGCGCGCCGATGCGTTTGGCACAGCCTTGCTGATGCATCAGGCAGGACGTATCGGCCGAGACGATGTATTCGGCGCCGGCCCGGCCATGATCGGCGATCTTGTCGCGACCCATACGGCCCGAGACTTCGGGTTCGGTGACCGAGAAGGTGCCGCCGAAACCACAACACTCATCCGGCCGCGAGGGGCTCACCAGTTCGATGCCCTCGACCTTATGCAACAAGGCGCGCGGCTTGGAAAAATCCGGCCCGCGCAGTTCGCTCGGTTTGCCGTGGCCGAGGTTGCGCAGCGTATTGCAGGAATCGTGGTAGCCGACCCGGTGCGGGAATTTCGCCCAGGGGAAGGCCTCTACCTTGAGCACGTCGTGCAGATATTCGACCAGCTCGAACGTGTTCTCGCGCACGTGCTTGACGGCCGCAGTCTGTTCGACGGCGGTGAGGTTGTCGCGGATCTGGTGCACGCAGGAGCCGGACGGCGCCACGATCACGTCGTAATCCGCGAAGTTGTCCACGAACAGCTGCTCGGTAGCGGCCGCTTCGGCATGGCAGCCCGAGTTGACCATGGGCTGGCCGCAACAGGTCTGGTCGAACGGATAATCGACGTCGCAGCCGAAGCGCTCCAGCAGTTCCAGCGTCGCAATGCCGACCTGGGGATAGAACGCGTCGATGAAGCAGGGGACGAACAGGCCGATGCGCATGGGCCACCTTTGCCGAGTGCCGGGAGCACCAGACTAGCGCGTCTGGTGCATACGGCAATGGCTTTAGCCGATTGGCGCGATGCAATCCTCGACCGAGCCGATGCGCGGTGGCGACCGACCGGCCACGGCAGACGCCGTGGCCGGCCGCCATGCGCTATTTCGGCTTCGGCCCCTGGACCACGCGCACCAGATCGTCCGGCCGGAACCACTTCTTCACGGCCGCCTGAATTTGCTTGGCGTCGATGGACTGATAGGCCTTGGCCGCCCGATACGGCTCGTTGAGCGGCTGGTTCAGCTCGACCCGCGAGAGCAGGCCGTAGCCGACCGAGTCCGCGCCGGCTTCGCCGAGCGGTACCTGGCGGATCAGCCCGGCGCGCACGCGATGCAGTTCGTCGTTCGAGATCGGCACCTGGGCCAGATGCACCAGGGCCTGGCGGACCAGCTTATCGGCTTCCTTCACCTTGTCCGGATCGCTGCCGTACTGGAACGTGAGCTGGGTGCGCGTACGCGATGCGTCGAGCCCGGAGGACACGTAATAGACCAGCCCGCGCTGTACACGCAGTTCACGATACAGCCGGCTGGCAAAAGCGCCGCCGGTGAGCACCTGATTGGCCATCTTGAGGGCCCGGAAATCCGGTGCGTTGACCGTCAGGCCGAGGGATTCGGCCAGCTGCACCGTATCCTGCGACTGCGACTTGTCTGGCACGTGATGGAAGCTGGCCTTGTTGTCCGGCACCTTCGGCAGGTTCACGTCGGGCTTGTTGCCCTGGGCTTTCCAGTCGCCAAACGCGCCGGTCACGGCTTTTTTGGCCTCGGCCGGGGTGATGTCGCCGACCACCACGATCGTGCTCAGATCCGGACGGAACACCTTGTGGTAGTAGTCGGTCACGTCCGCATAGCTCAGCCCCGAGATGGACTTGGGCGTGGCAAACCGCAGCGACGGATCGCCCTTGGGCAGGATGCCGCGGCGCATGGCCTGGTCGGCCTTGAAGTCCGGGCTGGCGATGGTGCCGGCCTGCGAGGCCGCCGCGCGTTGCTTGAGGATTTCGAACGCGTGCTTGGGCAGCGCCGGGTGCAGCTCGTTCTCGGCCAGCAGGTCGAGCCCACGGTCGAAATGCTCGGGCAGCACGGTGAGCGAGAAGTCGGTGCCGGCCGAGGCCTGGGCGCCGATGGCGTCGAGCGCGGCCTGATACGCCTTGCGGTCGTGCTTCGTGGTGCCGAAGTCCAGCAGCTGCGACAGCACGTCGCTCACGCCTTCCTGATGTTTCGGCGTTTCCAGATCGGGCGCGTTGCGGATATGTCCGTAGACATGCACCGCGTGGAACGAGTCCGAATCCACGGTAATCAGCTTCATGCCGTTGTCGAGCGTGGTTTCGACCGGCTTGAGTGACGGTTCGGGCGTCGTGATCTTGGCCAGCGGTTTCGCCGCCCATTCCGGCAGTTTCACGTGGTTGACGTTCTTCGGCGCGAACGATTCGCTGCCGCCGTAGCCGCCGCCGGTCTGCGGTGCGCCCGAGCCTTCGGGCGTGAGGATCGCGAGCACGCTCTGATCCGGCTGGATCAGCTGCGTGAGCATCTGGTTCACGTCCTTGGCGGTGACGTTCTTGATTGCGGCGAGCTGATCGGCCGGCGACTGCAGGTGATCGACCGCCACGGCCTGGGTCCAGCGATGGGCCAGGCCCGAAATCGAATCACGCGCGGCCATATCCTGGGTGATCAACTGGCGCTTGGCCGCCGCGACCTGATCCGGGCTGATGCCCTTCTTGGCGATGCCGCCGAGGATCGAGCGCATCTGCTTGACCAGTGCATCGGCATCCGCGCCCTTCGGAAACACCACATAGCTCACGCCGATCGAGCCGAGGGCGGCAGGCAAGGTGGTGTACTGGGCGGCCAGGCTCTTGCCGCTGGCGACCATCTGGGTATACAGCGGGCCACGCGGGTTGTTGAGCACGCTGGCCAGCACCTCGGTGGTGGCCATGGCCTGGGCGTCGCGGCTGCCCGGGGCGCGTGAGCCGATCAACGCAAAGCCATAGCCGCTGTCGGTCGGCATGTGGATGGTCTTGGATTCGACCTTGCCGGGCTTGACCGGCTTGCGCTGCGGCAGCTTCTGCGAGGGAATGCCGCCGAACAGCTGCTTGGCCTGGGCCAGAACCTGATCGGCATCGACGTTGCCGGCCACCACCAGCACGGCGTTGTTCGGCGCATACCACTGGTTGTGGAAATGCTTGAGCATCTTGGCCGTCGTCTTGTTGAACGACGCGCGCGTGCCCAGCGCATCATGCGAATACGGCGTGCCCTTGTAGAGCGCCTCGCGCATGCGCTTGATCGCGACCTGGATCGGCGACGACATGTCCTGGCTGACTTCCTGCTCGATCGCGCCGCGTTCCTGTTTCCAGTCGGCGGGCTTGTCGAGCACGCTCTTCATGCGTACCGATTCGAGATGCAGGGCCACGTCGGTGAACTGCGACGGCACCGTGTAGTAATAGGTGGTCGAGTCGTTGGTGGTAAACGCGTTGGACTGGCCGCCGAGCGCCGCGCCGATACCGGCGATCTGCTGCGCGGACAGGCCCTTCGCGCCGCGGAACATCATGTGCTCCTGGGCGTGCGCCATGCCGGGAAAGCCTTTCGGCGCTTCGCGCGAGCCGACCTTGTAGGTGAGCATTGTGGTTGCGACCGGCGCCATGCGATCCGGGACCACAATCACCTGCAGGCCGTTGTCGAGCGTTTCGCGCACGACTTTGTCGGACGGCTTGGCATGGCCGGCCGCCTTGGCCGGCGGCTGCGCGCTCGGCGCGGATGAATCGGCCCAGGCGGCCGGCGCGCCGGCCAGAACGACGGCCGCGGCAGCGACCGGTAGAACGCGTTTCAACATCAATGCTTTCCCTCGAAGACCGATGGCACGGCCATCCAAATGGTTACGGTGTAACATGTTCGATCCGCGGCACAACGAACATTCGCCATCACGGCCGCGGGCCGAGAATATCGGTGAGCGCATCGCCCTGGGGCATGCCCTGGTGGATATGAATATGGCCCTGAGCGTCGCGCGTGACGATGCCGGGCGTGCCCCGGATCGCCAGCGCGGTCATGAGCGCATCGTTGGCGGACAGTTCATCGGCCAGTTTGGACGGAATATTCGCGAGCGGCTTGATGCCGCCGGTGCGGTAGTGCGCCTCGTGACGGCGAAATGCCGCGACCGGGTCCTTCGCGGCCAGAATCGCCGCCGCCTTGCCGGGGCTCGATGGCTTGAGCACGCCCACGAGAATGGTACGCAGCTGTACCTTGCCCGCTTTCACCCACGGCCGCGCTTTCTCGAAGAAGCGATGACAATAGGGGCAGTTCGGATCGGTGAAGACATAAATCGTGCGCGGCGCGTCGTCGGCGCCGTCGGCGATCCAGGTGGCCGCTTTCAGCTGCGCCCAGGCCGATTGCTGCTGGGGTTTGTTGATGATGGCATCGAGCGCTTTCTGGCTGAGGTTGTTGCCGTGCTCGTCGAGCATGGTGCCCACGATCACATGATGACCGTCCGGGGTGAGATACAGCGCGACCGGCGTATGCCCGGCACGGGCCGCATAGCCCGTGAGCCCGCCCGGCGCGTCGAAGCGCTTGACGATGGTCAGGCCCTTGTCCGCCATCTGCTGGATCGGGGCCGGCCAGTCGGCAGCGCTGGCCGCGCCGGCGCCCAGTAGCGCAAGCAATGCGAAAAGACAGCGAAAACGGACAGCCATGGACAGCACGGTTCGGGGATCGGCCAACCAGCCTAAGCGGCGTTTTTCGTTCGCGTCCAGTCGTTTTCACCGCGGGCTTGCGAGCGTAACCGGACGCGAGCCAGTGCGGTGCGCAGACCTCAGAGGCGCGACAGCAGCTCGGTCTTCTTGGCGCGAAACTCCTCGTCGGTGAGCAGGCCGCGATCGCGCAGTTCGCCGAGCCGTTCGATGGCCGTGAACACATCGTCGCCGTTTGATCGGGCCGTGGGCGAAGCGGCGGTCGTGGCGCGGTGGGTCGGCGCTGCCGGATCGGCGACCGGCGTCAACGAGGCCAGATCGATCGGGCCATTCTGGCTGGTGAAGCTGATATTGCCCGAGGTGTTGCCCTGCTGTTGCGACACGCCGGAAATACGGTGATCCCCGGTGTCGAAGACCTGTAACTGGCCGTGGCGCATCAGCGCCAGGCGTCGGGTATCGGCGAACCACGCGTAGTGCAGATCGCCCTGGCTGCCGGTCGCGCTCGGCGTGCCGAGCGAGTCCGGCCAGGTTGGCGTCGCCGTTTGCGAGCCGTGTTCGATCAGCGGGCCGCTGGCGTCGTGGGCGCGGGCGATCTCACTACACAGCGCGTCGACCCGGGCGCGCAGACTGTGATTGAGCGGCTCGCCGAGCATGATCATCCCGCCCTGCATCCATTGGCCCTGGCCGCCGAACTCGGGGTGATCGAAGGAGGCCATGCGGCCCCAGCCGGCGTCGATCGCGCGGATCATGTGGCGCACGGCCTCGATGCTGAAGCCGTGCTGATGACTCAGATCTTGGGCGATTTGTTCGGTATGCGGTTTCAGGCGAGACATGGCGCGTCCCCGGGAATGTCGATGACATCAGTGTAGGGCCGACCGGGCGCGCCGCGCTGAACGCGCGGTGCGCCTCGCCTGGTTTTTTTGGGACGCGCTCAGACGCCGCCGTCGACGTCCAGAAAGGCGCCGGTCGTGAATTCGGCCTCGGTCAGATAGAGGATCGCCTCGGCGATGTCTTCCGGCGTGCCGATCCGGCCGAGCGGAATCTTGGCCGGCGCTTGCTGGGGCTTGTCCGGCTGGCCGCCGCTGGCATGGATTTCGGTATCGATCACGCCCGGGCGCACGGCGTTGACGCGAATCTTTTCGCCCGCGACTTCCCGTGCCAGGCCCTCGGTGAAGGTATCGATCGCGCCTTTCGAGGCGCCGTAGTCGATGTAGGTGCCCGCACCGCCACCGCCGCCGGCATGGCTGGCGGCAGACGACACGTTGACGATCACGCCACCGGCGCCGCCGTGCTCGGTGCCCATGCGCCGGATCGCCTCGCGCGCGCAGAGGAACGGGCCCACGACGTTGATCTTCATCATGCGCTCGATGCGTTCCGCGCTCATATCGGCCACCGGCGATGGCTCGTCGACGATACCCGCATTGTTGACCAGCGCGGTGACCGGGCCGAGATGCTCGTCGACCGCCTGGAACAAGGCCACGACATCGGCCTCGTTCGATACATCGGCCTGAACCGCGATCGCCCGGCCGCCGTCTTTTTCGATGGCCGAGACCACGGCCTCGGCCGCTTCGCGATTGCCGCGGTAGTTCACCGCGACGGCATAGCCGTATTTGGCCGCCATGAGCGACGTCGCCGCGCCAATGCCCCGGCTGCCGCCGGTGACGATCATCACTTTGTCCATGCAAAACATCCGATTTGAACGATGCTCGTCATCCTAGGGGCTGTTGAGGTTTCGTGCGAGCGCGAGCCGGCGGCCCGCGCGAAAGCTACGCACCGCGCCCGAACATCAGCGCGGTCATCACAACGCCGATCACCACGATGCCGATGCGATGCCAGCGCGGGTCGATGGCATGCCCGGTTGCCGCACCCAGCCAGCCGCCGATCAAGGCGCCGCCGGCCATCAGCGCGGCCAGCGGCCAGTGCACGAGCCCGAAGGCGGCATAAACGAGCACGGATATCGCGGTCAGCACGGCCGAGGTCACGGCCTTCATCGCGACCGACGACAACAACCGCGTCTGGCCCAGCAGGCCGAGCACGGCAATCATGATGATGCCCACGCCACCGTTGAAGTAGCCGCCATAGGCGCAGGTGAGATACAGCGCGGGAATGGCAATGCTGCGCGGTGCCCGCCGGCCCCGGGTCGCCCGCTTGATCCAGGGCCCGGCGGCGAAGATGAGCGTGGCCACCGCCATCAGCCAGGGCACGATTGCCGCGAAAGCCCGGTCGCCCGTGGCCAGCAGCAGGGCCGCGCCGCTCACCCCGCCGGCCGCGGCGATCGCGATCATGGTGGGCAGGTTCAGCCCGGCCGGCGCTTCGACTTCGCGGCGCAGGCGCGTCAGCGTGGTTACATAGCCCGGCAGCACTGCCGTGGCACTGGTGGCGTTTGCGGCGGTGGCCGGCAGGCCATGGAAAAGCAACGCCGGCAGTGTGATGAAGCTGCCTCCGCCGGCCAGGGCATTGATGGCGCCCGCGGCCAGGGCCGCGGCAAAGAGCATGATCCAGTCCATGAGCGTCCGGACGATTATTAATTCGGCATCAAAACAGCTGACTCCATCAGCTGTTTTTAACGCCATAAAAAACGAACGCCACCGCAAAATTACGGATTACGTCGCCGACGTGCCGCGCGGCAGCCTTGGGGCATTAATTTTGCACAAGGCAATTCACATCATGCCCAGTCTGTTCGACGGTGCCAGCGCACGCATCGAAGCCGCGCTCGAGCATATCGAGATTTCACAGGATGTGGCGCAGCGCCTGGCCCAGCCGGACGCCGCGCTGAAAGTCAGCGTGCCGCTGCGTCACGACGATGGTCGTCTGACCGTGTTCTCCGGCTATCGCGTGCGCTACGACAGCACGCTCGGCCCCGCCAAGGGCGGTATTCGCTTCCACCCCGACGTGAACGCCGACGAGGTCTCGACGCTCGCGTTCTGGATGACCATGAAGTGCGCCGTCATGGGCCTGCCGTTCGGCGGCGGCAAGGGCGGGGTCGCGGTCGATCCCAAGCAGCTGTCGCCGGCCGAGCTGGAACGGCTGTCGCGGGCCTATATCGACCAGATCGCCGATTTCATCGGGCCGGACAGCGATATTCCGGCGCCGGACGTCAATACCAACCCGCGCGTGATGGGCTGGATGGCGGATCAATACCGCATCATTGCCCGGGCGCATACACCCGCCGTGATCACCGGCAAACCGGTAGAAATGGGCGGGTCACTCGGGCGCACGACGGCGACCGGCGACGGCGCGTTTCATGTGCTGTCCACCATGATGCAGCGTTGGGAACGCGACGCCGAAGGCACCACCGTGGCGGTCCAGGGCTTCGGCAACGCCGGTCAGCGCTTTGCCAAGCTCGCCGCCGATGCCGGCTACAAAGTGGTCGCGGTAAGCGATTCTTCCGGCGGCCTCTACAACGCCGACGGGCTGGATGTCGATGCCGTTACTCGCATCAAGAACGAGCAGGGCTCGGTGAGCGAGGCCGAGGGCGAGACGCTGTCGAACGCCGATCTCGTCACCCTGGATGTCGATGTACTGGCACCGGCCGCGCTGGAATCAGTGATCACCGCCGACAATGCCGATGAGGTGGCGGCCGGTGTGATCGTGGAGATCGCCAACGGCCCGATCGCCAGCGAGGCCGATCGCACGCTGATCGACAACGGCGTGGTCGTATTGCCCGACATCCTCGCCAACGCCGGCGGCGTGACCGTGAGCTATTTCGAGTGGGTCCAGAATCGCCAGGCTTGGTACTGGGATGCCGATACCGTCGCCGAGCGCCTCGAGAGCCGTATGGTCGACGCCACCCGCGCCGTGGCCGACCGCGCCGAAGAGGACGACGTCGATCTGCGTACGGCCGCCTATATACGGGCGTTGGAAAAGATCGAGAAAGCGACGGCCGCGACCGGAACGAGCGAATTCTTCGGTCGACGATAGTCGACTGTTTTCCGGGTCTAGGGCGTGTTGAGGTTTCGCGCGAGTCCGCGCCAAGCGCTGTTTTGCGGCAAGACGAGGCGTAGCGAGCGTGGCGTAGTCGTTCTACGCGAGCGAACTACAACGCTGTATTGCCGCAAAACAGCGCTTGTCCCTTCGGGTTGGGCCGCAAATCCCGCCCGGCGGCGTTGCGAGTCTGGGTCGTGACTCGCCACGACGCGGCGACTCGCGCCTTGCCGGACACGATTTGCGGACGCCAACGCGGCGCTCGGACGAAACCTCAACACGCCCTAGCGAGCCCGTTTCCATCATGGCCGGCCCAGGCCGGCCATGATCAGGCCCGAATGGGTTGGACGGCGCCGGCCGGAGGATTCGGTTGAAGCGGCGTCGTTCGAAGCTCATCTGAAAACCATCGGTTTGCCGCCGACCACTCGAGGGTTCGAGCGGTCGTGTATCCGCTGAACGCCGGATAACTGCCGAGGCTGTAACCGAACACGATGCAACGGACACACCCCGTCGCGGCGTTCTGTTCCAAGCCTTGCCCAAACAGCGTGTGGCAGACCTTAAACGTGTCTGGTTGGGGCATGCCGCGGCCCCAGCTTGCGGCATTCCGGAGCCCGTCAATCGCGGGCCGGGACTGCAATGCCATCCGATCGCGTCTTTGCGATGGCGCGAGTACCCCGCATCCGCGGTGCACGGGGTTGTAGCCAAGCGCCATTGGCGCGTCGTTCGTAGCCAACGCGACATGGAAGCCGGTCACCCGTTCATGGGTCTGAGCAGCGCATGCCTCGCTGGGATGAATAGCTGCCAAGTCACGATCGTGGGCCATGCCGACATGGGTTTTATCGGCTTAGGAGCTGTTGCGCGCGAACGTCCGGTCGGCCGAGTCAGGGCGGCTGAATCGATGCGTCTATCTTGTCGTCCTGGGCCGTGTGAACAGCGGTGCTTTCGAAGTTGGTGACTCGGCGCGATTACGACCTTTTGCGTGTACAGCATGCCAACCGGAGCGCGTATATTTTGTTCCCATAGCGTACGAATGTGCGCCTTGTGAACAAAAAGAGGCATCGTTGATATGCGCACCCGACACGATTCGCGATATGAAACCTTCATCGTCGGCCTGATGTTTCTAACCTGGGGCACGGTGTTTCTGGATCGCATGGCCGAGCTGTATCTGGCGCCTTTCATCGCCAAGGACTTTCATCTCAATGCCGGTCAAATCGGGGAGCTCGCCTCGATCCTGGCGATCACTTGGGCTTTTTCCTCGTTCGTGCTCGGTGCGGTGTCCGATCGCGTCGGCCGCAAGCCCGTGCTGGTGCCGGCGGTGTTCGCCTTCGCCGGTCTGTCATGGCTGTGCGGTGCGGCTCGTAATTTTTTCGACATGCTCCTGCTTCGTGGCGCGATCGGGGTGGCGGAGGGCCCGTGCTGGTCAATCGTCAATACATTGGTCGAAAAGGGATCGCACCCGAAGCGGCGCGGGCGCAATACCGGCATCGTGGTGTCTGCCGCGGCGTTGATCGGTTTCGCCGTCGCCCCGGTTCTGACCACCCAGATCGCATCGCGCTTCGGCTGGCGCTGGGCGTTCGTGGTCGCCGGTGCTCCGGGCGTGATCCTGGCCGTGGTGATCTGGCTGTTTGTGCGCGAGCCGCGTGATAAGACGCCGGAACAAGCCAGCGAAGCGCCGGTTGCCAAGCCCGGCGTACGTGATTTCCTGGCCTTGTTGAAGTACCGCAATATCCAATTGGCGGCGATTGGTAACTGCGGCTTTGTAGCCTGGCTGATCCTCTACAATACGTTCTGTCCGCTATACATTGTGCATGTGGCCGGCGAACCGGCGACGACGGCCGGCTTTCTGATGGGGGCGGCCGGCCTCGGCAGTTTCTTTATCGGCTGCCTCGTGGCGACAGTGTCCGATGTGATCGGACGGCGCGCGACACTGTTGATATCCGGTCCGTTGTGCACGGTTCTGCCGCTGATTCTGCTTTGGCCGCCGATGTACGCTCACCTCTGGCTGTTGGCCGCTGTGCTGTTCGTTTCGCAGGCGGGGCAGGCGGTGGCGGCCATCGTGATGGTGCTGGTGCCGACCGAGACCGCGCCGCCGACCATGGCCGCGGCCGCGATCGGCATCGTGACCCTGTTCGGCGAGATTGTCGGCGGCGCGATTGCCCCGACTGCGGCTGGCGAAATGGCCGACAGCTTTCCGTCTCTCGGTCTGGCAATTCCGCTGCTGATGGCCGCCGCCGGCTCGATGCTGGTATTCGTGGTCGCCCTGTTCATGCGAGAAACCGCTGACGTGAAGAATCAGGTCGCCAGGGATCCGGCCGCAGCCTAAAGACCGAGTGCGGGCGCTGGTCGCCAGCGACCAGTGCCCGTCAATGCATCCTGCGGCGGCCGCCGGTGTTCCTGGCCGCCGGGTCGTATCAAGCACACGTCAGCATCGCTAGCGCCAAGTTTGCGGATAGCCGCGGCCGTGGCCTGAGCCAGCTTGGTATTGTCGGCTGATGGGCGGCTACATGACCTTGCGGGTCGTTCGCGGTGGCGATGTTAGCAGGCCAGTTGAAGCCCACTTGCACGGGCTTGCCCTTGTCGGGCGAGTCACCGCGACACTTGAACGGAAATTGTTGGTAGGCCCGCGACGAGGGCGAGCACATCGTCTGCTGTTATTCAGCGGAGCGGGTACCGGTCGATCAGGGACGAACCGGCCTCCCGGCGGTCGGCCGAGGCATCGCCGAGGGGAACACCGCCGGCGCCCCGGCAAATCCGGCTCAGTCCGGGTGCCCGGTATCGACCGCGTGGCGCGACGTATCGATCACGATGTGGCCATCGTGCACGCGCGACACACAGGCGCACATTCGGGTGCCGGCGGCCTTCTGGCGCGGGCTGTAGAACACGTCGCGATGATCCAGCTCGCCGCTGTGTTCGACCACGTCGATCGTGCACAAGCCGCATTCGCCGTGTTCGCAGTCGTAGAGGACGTCGTTCACGCCGTGAGCCTGCAGCGCGTCGAGCAGGGACTGGTCGCGGGCGACGGTGAACTCCAGATCGCGGTTGGCGACGCGTACGTCAAAGGGCGTGTCCGGCAGGCGTCCACTGCTGGCGAAGGTCTCGAAACGGAATCGTTCGGCCGGCCGGTTCTGTTCCAGCCAGACGCTCAGAAATGCTTCGCGTAGCGATTGCGGGCCACAGATGTACAGTTCGGCCTCGGGGTGGAGGTCTTGGATGACCGCGGCCGGGTCCAGCCGCTGGCCTTCGCCAGTGACGTACAGTTCCAGCCGGTCGCCGAGCTCGGCGGCGAGTTCGTCGACGAAGGCCATCTCCTCGCGGGTGCGCGCGGTATATAGAAGCCGGACGTCATGCGCGCTCTGCACCAGCGCCCGCGCCATGCCGTAGAGCGGGGTGATGCCGATGCCACCGGCGATCAGTACGACTTTCGGGGCTCGATAGGACAAGGGGAAGCGATCCTTGGGATCGCTGATGCGCAATCGGTCGCCCGGTTCAAGCGACCATAGATAGCGCGAGCCGCCGTGGCCGTCCGGCCGATCCTTGACCGCGATGCGGTAGGCTCCCGCTTCGGCGGCATCGCCGATCAACGAGAACGATCGATACTGCGGCCGGTCCTCGACGAGGACCTCGACATCGATATGGCTGCCCGGCGCGTGGGCCTGCAGGCCGTCGTCGGGGCGGATATCGAACAGCCGAATGCCGTCGGCCACGTCATGGGTGGCCACGATATGGGCCGGATTGAAATGCTGATGGGTTGCCATGGGCGTGTTCCTGTAACGAGGGTTCGCTCGGTCCTGTGCCATCTTCAGAACGCGCCGGCGTCCTTGATCAGCTGCAGGCCGGGCAGGTTCGGTACGGCCGGATCCTGCTCGAGCACGATTTCGAGGTTGCGCTTGGCCAGGCGCGCGTGTTCGCGGGCCAGATCCTCGGCACGGCTGGATTCGCCGGCCTCGATGGCCTCGTACAGCCGGTGGTGCTGGTACTGGGCGATATGCAGGATCTGGTGCGATTCGGGCAGGCCGGCCTGGGCCATGACGAACGCGCTGGGCGAGGCGAACGGCAGAGCGACGGTCCGCGCCAGGGCCTCGCGCATCACCGGGCTGGCGGCAAGATCCAGCAAGGTGTCGTGGAACGTGGCGTTGGCATTCATGTAGCGCGAAAAATCGTCCTCGCTGAGTGTTTCGCCGGACAGGATGTCGTCGAGTTCCGTCAGGGCGCGCGCCAGCCCGGCCAGAGCCCGGCGCGTCGGCCGATTCTCGGCGGCGCGTCGGGCCGCGAGGCCTTCGAGGGTGCCGCGCAGTTCGATGGCGTCGAACACGTCCTGCTTGTTGAAGACCCGGATCTTGTAGCCGCCGGAGGGCAGGGCTTCGATCAACCCTTCATGCTCGAGCTTGACCAGCGCCACGCGGATCGGAGTGCGCGAAACCGCGATTCGCTCGACCAGTTTGGGTTCCGACAGACGCTCGTCGACGTCGAGTTCGCCGCCGAGGATCATCTGACGCAGGCGCAGCAGGGCCTTGGTGCTTTGTTGCATGGTCGAATCCTGTGCTTTCGGCTCAGCCGGCCGCCGCTTCGAGACGCCGGATCGGCGCATCAGGCTCGGCGGCGATGCGCTGTTCGATCAGGCGGCGAGCCCAGAGGGCGCCGGCGTCGATGTTCAAGTGATAGAACGGCATCCGGCTGTGGCGCTCGATCGCCGCCTGCTGCGCTTCCAGCACTTCGACATCCTGTTCGTAGACCCCCGATTCGCCGTTGACGTGGGCGGTATGCAGCGCCTCGGTCCATTCAGGGTCGTCGATGTGGTGGTCGCGCACGAAGTTCCAGAAGTAGTGGCAGCTGGTTTCGGTTTCCGGGGTGATCGCGGCCAGAAAATAGCCGGTCACGCCCTGGGAGCGATCGCCCTCCGGCGCGCCGGTGCCGATCTCGGCCACACCGACATCGCCGACCACGGTCGACGGGGCCTCGAAACGGATCTGATGCCAGCGATCGACGGCCACGTCGCGCCCGAGCTGCCAGGCCCAGAACGGCGGGGCATCGTGATTGAGCATCCAGCGGGACATGGTCACGAAGCGGTCGTCGTGTTCGATTTCGAACGGCGTGCGGGTAATGGAGTCGTGGCCGATGCTGCCCGCGTGCACGAAAGTCTCGTGGGTCAGATCCATGAGATTGTCGACCAACAGCCGATAGTTGCAGCCAAGGCTGTAGAAGGTGCCGCCGCGGCCGGCCAGCTGCGGATCGTCGTTCCAATGGAAATCGGGCACGAGCTCGGGATCGGCCAGGGCCGGGTTGCCGGGCCAGACCCAGACCAGGGCATGCCGCTCGACGGTGGGGAAATGACGCACGCAGGCCGACGGGTTCACGGTTTCCTGCGAGGGCATGTAGACACAGCGCCCGTCGCTGTCGAACTTGAGGCCGTGATAGCCACACATCACGCGATCGCCATCGAGCTTGCCCATCGACAGCGGCAGCAGCCGATGCCAGCAGGCGTCTTCCAGGGCCGTGACCTCGCCATCGCTCTTGCGATACAGCACCAGATCGGTGTCGCAGACGGTACGGGCCGACAGGTCGTGTTCGATTTCATGGCTCCAGGCCGCGGCATACCAGGCGTTGCGGGGATAACTGCGTTCCGTCGTCGGCATCGTCGATCTCCTCCGGACTCGGTTCCGGCTTGGTATTCAAGTTGTATACATATAATCGATAACAAAAGCGTCGTGATGCAAAAAATCCGTAATTTCGCCGCTCATATAAATCAATAGCTTATCGTTTTTCGCGGTCAGCTTTTCGTCTCATAGGCTAAAGTCGTAGCGGCTTTTATAGTTTTTAAGTAGTTTTAATATATTGTTTTATTTGAATAATGATGGACGTGTGCGGGATGGGGTCAGAAAGCCAAGGCTGGCGACATCGGTGCCGCTCGACTCGTGAAGCGCTACGCCCGATTCGGGCGGCTGATTCTATGGATTGTATACAGGCCCAGGGAGGGCATGGCGTGACGGCGTGGGCGGCCGGCAACGTCTCGTGGGAATAGGCGCTGGTTCAGCGCTGCGGGCTGTGCCCCGCGTATGCCGGCAAGTAACTGTGGGGTGCGCGGTACGCCGCCGCCATGCCCGGTGTCAAGCGAACCGGGCATGGCCCAATGATCGTGGGGGCGGGCGGTTTCCGGCGCTCAGCCGGGGGACGAGTCCGGGCCGTGCCCGGGGGTCTTCAACACTTGTTTCATGAGCTTGCCGGCCGCGTTGCGGGGCAGTTCTTCGACGATGACGAAACGCTTCGGAGTCTTGTAACCCGCCAGCCGTTGTTGGCAATGCTGTGCCAGCGTGTCGGGGTCGGCTGGCGATCCGGCCCGGAGCACGACATAGGCATGGCCGATTTCCCCCCAGCCGGGATCGGCCACGCCGACCACGGCCGCCTCGACCACGTCGGGGTGATCCATCAGGGCGTTTTCGACCTCCGCAGGAAAGACGTTTTCCCCGCCGGAAATGAACATGTCCTTCTTGCGATCCTTGAGGGTGATATGCCCGCGCACGTCGGCCTGGCCGATGTCGCCGGTGCGCAGCCAGCCATCGGCGGTCAACGCCTTGGCGGTCTCTTCGGGGCGGTTCCAGTAACCCGGGGTGACATTGGCACCCCGTACCAGAATCTCGCCGGGCTCCCCGGCGGCTACGTCATTGTCGTGTTCATCGACCAGTCGGACCTCCAGAAAGGGCGCGGGCAAGCCAACGCTGCCCGCGGTTTCGGCCATGAGCTGGCGGTTCAGCGGCACATGCATGATCGTGCCGGCCTCCGTCATGCCGAAACCGTTCGAGACCTTGATGCCGCGTTCGAGCCACCCGTTCACTTCGGCGGGAGAAATCGGCGAGCCGCCGGTGAATAGCGCTTGCAGATGCTGCCAGCGCGACGGCTCGAAATTGGCCTGCTCGGCGAGCATGCTGGCCATTTTGGGCACGCAGAAATAATGCGTGACGCCGATGTCGGCATCGGCGAGCAGGCGATTGGTGCGCTCGGGATCGAAGCCCGGTGAGATGTGCAGGGCGCCACCGAACATGAGCGTCGCGCGCATGCTGGGTAACAGCCCGATCACGTGAAACATCGGGGCATCGCACAAAAATACGCTGTTCCAGGCGACCCGGCCGGGCACGCCGAAATTGAGTGCGGTGGCGCGGATGTTGTCCCCGGTGATCATGACGCCCTTCGGGCGGCCGGACGTACCCGATGTGTAGAGGATGATCTTGGTTTCGTCGTTCGGTGGGCGTGGCCCGTGCTCGGCGGGTTCGCAGGCGGCGATCTCGCGCGCCAGATCGGCGACGTGGACCGCGTAACCGGACGAAGGCGTTGGCAGTCGATCGAATCGGTCGGTGGCAACCAGTGCGGGCCGGCAGTCGTCGAGGATGGCGTTCAACTCAAGCGTGGACAGACGATAGTTGAGTGGCACGAAGATGGCGCCCAGCCGTTCCGCGGCCAGGTTCAGCAGCAAGAGATCGGCGCCGTTATTGGCGACCGTGGCGACACGGTCGCCGTGTACGATGCCGTATCGATCCGCCAGCAGGGCGACCGTTCGCTGAATATCGCGATCGAATTCGTCGTAGCGCCAGCGCCGCCCGGTGGCGACGTCATGACATGCCAAGCGCTCCGGCTGGCCATACGCATGCAATGCGACCGGATCCGGCAGATTCCATCGTGACATAAGCGGTCTTCCTTGGCGGGAGCGACGGTGATTCGACGGGCCGGTGCGATCGCCCGCCGAATGCGCCTGTGAGCCGTGGGTGCGCGGCGGCGTCAGCGTTTGTAACTCTGCAGCCCCGGCTTGATCGTCTTGTCGTCGAGGAACTGTTTAAGCCCCTGTTCGCGACCGTGCTCCGGGTCCCGATGATTCGACTGGTCGATCTTGGCGTACAGATAATCCTCGTTCTGCTCCCAGGTCAGTTCGCGACAGCGTTTGAACCCGTTCTTGGCGTAACGCAGCGCCACCGGATTCTTGTCGACCAGCATGCCGGCCAGTTCGGTCACGGCGTCGCGCAATTGGTCGGTTGGTACGGCGCGATTGATCAGCCCCATGCTCGCGGCTTCGGCGCCCGTGAATGTCTGGCCGGTCATGATGTAGTACAGCGCCTCGCGATGGCCGATCGTGTCGGCCAGGGCCTTGCTCACCAGATTGCCCGGCGGGATGCCCCAGTTGATTTCCGACAGGCCGAATACCGCCTGCTCATCGGCGATTGCGAGATCGCAGGCGACCAGCGGGGAAAAGCCGCCGCCGAAGCACCAGCCGTTGACCATGGCGATGGTCGGCTTGGCGTAGAAGCGCAGCAGTTTCCACTGCCACTGCGAGCAGTCGCGACGGATGCGCTCCTGCACGATCTCCGGCTGGGAATCGATCTCACGGAAGTATTCCTTGAGATCCATGCCGGCGGTCCAGGACTCGCCCGCGCCGGTCAGCACGACGACCCGAGCGTCTTCGTCGAGTTCGAGCGTCTCGAGCACATCGATCATCTCGCGATTGAGCGTCGGATTCATGGCATTGCGCTTGTCGGGACGGTTCAGCGTCACCCACGCAATACCGGTGGCATCCACCTCGACGAGCACCGTGGTCCAACGGTCGGCGTAATCGGTCATGCAACTTCTCCTGATGGTGTGGCGTCATCATTCCATGCGAGAAAGTTATTGAACATAACTAAAACGTCGTAGAATGGGCAGGCGTCGATGGACTCGCTACGCTGTGGCTCTTTTGCTCGATTCGGAGGTCGATATGACCGAGCCCCAGGCGCCGGCGCTTACGTTCATTTGCCGTTTACAGGTGTCGCTGGGCGAGCCGGTGGATTTTGGCGTGAACGCACTTGGCCGCCGGCGATATGTGCCGATTACCGGCGGCACGGTGAGTGGTCCCTATCTATCGGGCCGCGTGCTGCCGGGCGGAGGCGATTGGCAGACCATCCGGCCGGACGGCGTCGTGGATCTGAGAGCGCAATACGCGTTTGAACTCGACTGCGGTACGTATATCGAGATGGATAACAGCGGACTGCGATATGCACCGCCCGACGTTGCCGCCGAACTC
Source organism: Salinisphaera hydrothermalis C41B8 (assembly GCF_000732535.1). Classification (GTDB taxonomy): domain Bacteria; phylum Pseudomonadota; class Gammaproteobacteria; order Nevskiales; family Salinisphaeraceae; genus Salinisphaera; species Salinisphaera hydrothermalis. The sequence goes on along the minus strand of NZ_APNK01000003.1, from coordinate 65,804 downwards.
GCGGCGGGGCGGGCTGTGTCGCCTTCGGACTACTACTTTCAGACATGCGCGCGTCTGAATGCGGCGGCCGGGCCGTATGATTGGCTAACGCGCACACTTTTCGTCGCCGGCGCCGAGCGTCATGCCGATCAAGTCGACGTCGAGCTGTTCGCGCTCGGGCTTTTGAGTTGCGATAAAAGAGAGGGCCAGTCGTGAAGCACGCCAGCGCGCAAGCGAACACCGCGAACTTTGCCGAGCCGGCCCGGCACGGTCTGGACGACGGCGGGCTGCGAATGCGCCTGGGCTATCAGCTCAGACGCGCCGATTTGGCCATGCAGCAGGCCTTTGCCCGCGAGATCGGCGAGACTTTCAATCTCCGGCAGGTGGAATTTTCGGTTCTGGCTCTGCTCGCCACCAATGACGCGGTGCGTCACAAACAGATCAGCGAAGTCCTCGGCGTGGCGCCGTCGAACATGGTCGGCGTGATGAGCGGGCTGGAGCAACGCCAGCTCATTAAGTGTCGGCCGGATCCCTCGGACGGCCGCTCGCGTTTCTGGTTGCTGACCGAGCCAGGGCGAAAGCTCGAACGCGAGGTCGCGCAGGCGATCTCGGAGATGGAGCATCGATTCGTGCTGGAAAGGGGCGCGGGGGACGCTGCCCTGCTCGTTCAGGCATTGGACCGCCTCTGGTGACATCGGCAAACCACGCGCCCGACGCCGGCAGGCAATCCGGCGTTATCGTTCGTGCCCGTGGCCGGGCCACGCCAAGCTCACCATGCCTTGTCTTGCCACCCCGGGGCGGGCGCGGCGGTGTATCTCACGACGGCACGCCCTGTGCCTGACCGCGCACCACCCGCGATCAACCCCGCGCCGACCGGATCAGGCTCGCCACTGTGGTGATGACGAGCACGCCGACGATAATCGACAACGACAGCCAGATCGGAATTTCCGGGATGGCAGACACATGCTGCCCGCCATTGATGAACGGCAGTTCGTTGCCGTGCAGTGCCTCGATGATCAGCTTAATGCCGATGAAACCGAGGATGACGGCCAGCCCCAGCGATAGATAGACCAGCCGGTTGAGCAGGCCGCCGAGCAGGAAGTAGAGCTGAATCAGCCCGAGCAGGGCAAAGGCATTGGCCGTGAAGACGATGTAGGGCTCCTTGGTAAGCCCGTAGATCGCCGGGATCGAATCCAGCGCAAACAGGATGTCGGTGGCGCCGATGGCGATCATCACGATCAGCATGGGCGTCATCATGCGTTGTCCGTTGCGCACGATCGTCAGTTTGGATTCGTTGTATTCGTCCGTGGCCGGCAAATATTTCTGGGCGAGCCGCACCAGCAGGTTGGGTTCGTATTCCTCGCTTTCCTCGTGCGACGACGTGGCCAGCGTGTACGCCGTGTACAGCAGGAACAGCCCGAAGATATAGAACACCCAGGAGAAGTGTTCGATCGCCGCCGCGCCCAGGGCAATGAAGATCGCGCGCAGGATCAGCGCGATGATCACGCCCACCAGCAGCACCTTCTGCTGATAGGCCTTAGGCACGTCGAATGCCGCCATGATGATGACGAAGACGAATAGGTTGTCGACCGACAGGCTCTTCTCGGTCACGTAGCCCGCGAGATATTCCACGCCGTGGTCGTGGCCCCAGACGAACCACAGGCCCGCGCCGAAGATCAGTGCGATCACGACATAGAAGATTGACCAGCCGCCGGCCTCTTTCATCGAGGGCTCGTGCGGCGTGCGCACATGGGCGAAGAAGTCGAAGATAAGCAGGGCCGCGATACCCGCGATGGTGGCAGCCCAGACCCAGACGGGTACGTCCATAACCGGATCTCTGTAAAGCGTAATCCAGCGCGCCAACCGCGCGCGTGTCGAGCTTACGTGAGCGCCCTGGCGTTTGCAGTCACGGTTTCTTAATGTCGGGCGATCTCGCCGCCCGGGGATTCTCGCCGTGCCGTTGGCGGTTTATGCTCTGGGCCATGAACGCTGACCGACCCGAAACTGATCGCTGGATCTGTGTGTACTGCGGCTCGCGGGAGGGCACCGACCCGCGTTACCGCCAAGCCGCCGAAGCCCTCGGCACTGTCCTGGCGACGACCGGCATCGGCCTCGTCTACGGCGGCGCGCGCGTCGGGCTGATGGGCGCGATTGCCGACGCAGCGCTGGCCGCTGGCGGCCGCGTTCTCGGCGTGATCCCCCGGGGCCTGGCCAAGCGCGAAGTCGCTCACGACGGGCTCACCGAATTACGCGTAGTCGAGACCATGCATCAGCGCAAACTTGCCATGATCGAGGCGGCCGATGGCTTCATCGCCATGCCCGGCGGTTTTGGCACGCTGGAAGAGCTGTTCGAAGTGCTCACCTGGCACCAGATCGGCTGGCACGATAAACCCGCCGGGCTGCTCGATGTCGCTGGCTTCTACCAGCCGCTGCTCCATTGTATGCAGCATATGCGCGATCAGGGGTTCGTGGGCGATGAGCACGTCGCGCGCATTGCCGTGGCGGAAACCGCCAACGCCCTGGTCGAGCAGATGGCGGCGAAACTGGCCGGTACGGCCTGAACCATGGCGCGCCCGATCGCCGCGCCGGACGGGCTGCGTCTCGACCCGAATGCTTTCGTGGCCGTCGATGTGGAGACCGCGAATGGCGATGCCGGAAGTATCTGCCAGATCGGTTTCGCCCGGTTCGCCGAGGGGCAACTGGTCGAGAACTGGTCCTGGCTGGTACATCCGCAGACGTATTTTTCGGCCGGCAATATTGCCATCCACGGCATCCGCCCCGGTGACGTCACGCACGCGCCGGACTGGGCGGCGATCCACGATCGCGTGGCCGACGTCATGGCCGGCCAGATCGTCGTTTCCCACACGGCGTTCGATGTCACGGCGATCACGCGGGCCTGTCTTGCCCACGGTTGCCCCGTCATCGATGCCCAGTGGCTCGACTCGGTGCGTGTCGCACGACGGGCGTTTCCGGAACTCAAGACCCGGGGCGGCCATGGTCTGGCCAGCCTGAAACGCCATCTCAAACTCGACTTCGCCCATCACGACGCCGGCGAGGACGCCCGGGCCGCCGGGCAAGTGGTCGCCGCCGCGGTGCGCGCCACCGGCCTGAGCGTGACCGACTGGCTGACTGAGGCTCACCGCCCGGCGCAGGCGGTCATTGCCGAATACGAGGCCGCGCGGCAGTTGATCTAGGGCGTGTCGTCACGAGAGACGCCACCGCATGCAACGCCGCTTGGCGCCGTGGGCGGGCCTCACCCGCAGGGCCCGTGCCCGTGAGGCGGCAATACAGCGTTGTCGCTCTCTCGCGTAGATCCACTACGCCACGTTCGCTACGTCTCGTCTTGCCGCAAAACAGCGCTTGGCGCGGACTCGCACGAAACCTCAACAGACCCTAGCGCGGCCTCGGCAAGCTTTCGCGCAAACAGCCCTGCATCGGATTGCTATTCGGGGCCTCACCTTCCTTGGCCAGGTCGACTGTAGTCGAGCTCCGGTTTTGGGGCCTATGCCAATAGGCGCTTAATCGGTGTTCGGCGTGATCCGGATGCAGGGTCTGGTGAGTGCCGCGAATCAGGAGTCGCCCCAGACCTGGCGCGAGGTCTCGACCACGCGTTCGAGCTTGGCCCACTGGTCGTCCTCGGTGAGCGCATTGCCTTCGACGGTGCTGGAGAAACCGCACTGCGGACTCAGGCAGAGCTGCTCGAGATCGACATAGGCCGCGGCTTCGTCGATGCGTTTGGCCAGGGCGTCCATCGGTTCCAGTTCTGGCGTCTTGGACGAGACCAGCCCGAGCACGACGTTCTTGTTGTTCGGGACATGCCGCAACGGCGCGAAGTCCCCGGAGCGCTCGTCGTCGTATTCGAGGAAATAAGTATCCACGGCCAGTTCGTTGAACAGCACTTCCGCGACCGGCTCGTAGCCCCCCTGGGCGAACCAGGTGCTGCGGTAGTTGCCACGGCACAGATGGATGCCGACCGTCAGATCGTCCGGGCGCCCGGCCAGGGCGGCGTTGATCAGCTCGGCGTACTGCTTCGGCAGGGTATTGGGATCCTCGCCGCGCTCTTTGGCGGCCGCCCGCATGTCCGGATCGCAGAGATAGGCCAGGTTGGTGTCGTCGAGCTGGATATAGCGACAGCCGGCTCGATACAGCGCATCGATCTCGTCGCGGTAGCAGGCGGCCAGGTCGTCGAAGAAGGCATCCATTTCCGGATACGCTTCGATATCGATCGCAGCTCGGCCGCCCCGGAAGTGCACCATGGTCGGCGACGGGATCGAGACCTTGGGCGTGGCGTGAGCCTGCGAGGCCAGGAATTGGTAGTCGGCGACCTGGATCGGGCGGGCGTGGGACAGCTTGCCGGTCACCGACAACTGCGGCGGGGTGAAACCGTCATCGGAGGCCTTGGCGCTCTTGTTGGCCGCGATGCCGCCGGTCACAGTCACGCCGTCGAGCTGCTTCAGGAAATCGAGATGAAAATAGGCGCGTCGGAATTCGCCGTCGGTGACGTCGTTCAGACCGACCGACTCCTGCTTGCGCACGGCATCGGCAATGGCGCGGTCCTCGACTTTGCGCAGCGCGTCGGCGTCGATGTCGCCGCTGGCGTGGCGCTGTCGCGCCTCGAGTACGGCCTGCGGGCGCAGCAGGCTGCCGACGTGTTCGGCGCGAAAGGGCGGGTTGCTATGGCGCATGGTGGCTCCTGTCGTAAAAGGTCTACCCTGCCAGTTCGGCGAACGGCAGACCGACATAGTTTTCGGCGATCGTAGCGCGACCGGCCTCCGAACCGAGGTAATAACCGAGTTCGGCCTGCTGCATGCGGGTATCGAAGTCCTCGGTCGCCGAGAACTTGTGCAGATTGGTGGTCATCCACCAGGAGAACCGCTCGGTCTTCCAGACCCGCGACAGACAGGTGGCGGAATAGCGTTCGAGTAGATCCGTCCGGCCGCGATCGTAGATGGCGCGGAATAGCCGATACGCCGTGTTGACGTCCGAAATCGCCAGGTTGAGGCCCTTGGCGCCGGTCGGCGGCACGATATGCGCGGCGTCGCCGAGCAGGATCAGCCGGCCATGCTGCATCGGCTCCGCGACGAAACTGCGCAACGGCGCCACCGATTTCTCGATCGAGGGGCCGGTGACCAGATTTTCGGCAACCGCCTCGGGCAGGCGGCGCTTGAGTTCGGCCCAGAAGGCCTCGTCGCTCCAGTTGTCCGGCGATTCGGTATCCGGCACCTGGATGTAGTAGCGGCTGCGCGTGGGCGAACGCATGCTGCACATGGCAAAGCCGCGGTCGTGGGTCGCATAGATCAGCTCGTCGGAGACCGGCGGGGTGTCCGACAGGACGCCGAGCCAGCCCAGCGGGTACTCGCGCTCGAAAATCCGTAGCCGGTCCTCGGGAATACAGGTGCGGGAGACGCCGTGAAAGCCGTCGCAGCCGGCGACGTAGGCACAGTCCAGCCGGTATTTCTGCCCTTTATGGTTGAACGTCACGTACGGGCTGTCGGTATCGATCGCGTGCGGCTTGACCTTGTCGGCTTCGTAGAAGGTCGTCGCGCCGATCGCCTCCCGAGCGTTCATCAAATCGCGGGTGACTTCGGTCTGGCCGTAGACCGTCACGTGCTTGCCGCCGGTGAGCCCGGCGAGGTCGATGCGTACGCGCTCGCCGTTGAAGGCGATATCGAAACCGTCGTGGATCAGGCCGTGGGCGTTGAGATTGTCATCCACGCCGGCTTCGCGCAGCAGATCGACCGTTCCCTGTTCGAGCACACCCGCGCGAATGCGGCTGAGGACGTAGTCGCCCGATCGGCGTTCGAGGATCACGTTGTCGATGCCGGCCACGGCCAGCAGCTGGCCGAGCAGCAGCCCGGACGGGCCGGCGCCGATAATGGCGACCTGTGTTTTCATGGCGTCTCCGTAAAAATAGGCGGCATCGCGACGGGGCGAGTGATGCGTAGAGCGGACCTGATCGGGCGTATCTAGAAGTCGAAGAACACGGTTTCGTCGCGCCCCTGAAGACGGATCACGAACTCGTAGACCGGTTCGCCGTTCTCGCTGTCTTCGACGCGCTTCGCGATCAGCGTGGGGCGGCGCTCGGCGGGCACGCGGCTGAGAAACGGGCAGGTCGCGTTGGCTTCGCCTTCGTCGTCGAAAACCATCCGGGTGTGCAGATGGATGTTGATGCCGCGGGCGAAGATCATGAGATTGATATGCGGCGCCATCTCGGGGCCGTCGGGGTGGGGCAGGCGGCCCGGCTTGAGGGTGGTGAACGACCACCAGCCGTCTTGGTCCACGCCCATGCCGGGCGCGGCCCGGCCGAAGCTGTTGAAGGCGTTGTCGAAGGAGAAGTCCGTGACGTAACGCCCGTTCGCATCGGCCTGCCAGGTCTCGACCAGCACGTCGTCGACCGGTATGTCGTTGCCGTCGAGGACCAAGCCGCGGAGATGGATGCGTTGGCCTTCGGCGTTGGTGCCTGCCATGACGTTGGCGATTTCGTGATCGCGTTCGGGCAGGCCGGCCACGTTGAGGGCCAGGCCGATATGAACATACGGCCCGGCGGTCTGGGACGGCGATTCCGGCAGGAACACGCTGTCCGGATCCAGGGGCTGGCGAAGGGTGTACTGCGGCATGGCGGGCTCCTAGAAGTTCTCGAAAAAGGTCTGCAGCGCGCCGCGGGTGACGATGTCGAAGCGGTACACAAGGCAGTCGAAGGAGCGCGAGCGGGCCATATCCAGCCGCGAGGTCAGCGTCTCGACCGCCTCGGCGTCTTTGATCGTGTTCACGATCGGGCAGTGGGGAATCAGCGGATCGCCCTCGAAATACAGCTGGGTGATCAGCCGGGTCGAGATCGACGGTCCCATGACCGAGATATGGATATGCGCCGGCCGCCAGGAGTTGGGATCGTTCGGCCACGGATAGGGGCCGGGCTTGACGGTACGAAAGCGATACCAGCCGCCCTCGTCGGTCACGGTGCGGCCGACACCGCCGAAGTTGGGATCCAGCGGCGCGGCGTAGCGGTCTTTCTTGTGCCGGTAGCGGCCGCCGGCGTTGGCCTGCCACATCTCCACCAGAGTGTGGGGCACGGGTTTGCCGAACTGGTCGATCACCCGGCCATAGACCTGGATGCGCTCGCCCACCGGCAGGCCGTCGCGTTCGGTGCCTTCCCGATAGTTGTTGAGCAGGTCGTTGTCGTAGGGGCCGAGTGTCAGGCGCTGGAAGTCCGGGCCCGAAATCTCCGAGGCGCTCGGGGTCTGGATCGCCATAAGCGCCTGGCGCGGTGATCGGGCGACCGAGGTCTTGTAGCCCGGTGCGTAGGCCGGCGGGTGCCAGTTCCGGTCGCGCATCACGAAGGCGGTGTGCTCGTTGGCTGCCATGGGGTCGTTCCTCTCCTCCGGGGTGGCCGATACACGTCGGCCGTAGAGGTTTGAAACTGCCGCGGCGGGCGGGGCGCGCCAATTGAAAAGTACGCCCTCGGGTATATCGGTTTGGTTATGCCGACAGGTGGTTGGCCCAGTCGACGCCGGGATACTCGGCGGCCGTCGATCGCAGGCAATCGCAGAACTGACGGGCCGCGCGCGACATCGGCTGACTGCTGTTCACGGCGAATCCGACCGACCCGCCGCGAATCTCCACCGGCGAAGCAATTACGACCATTTGATGAGAGCTGACGGCGGCTCTGGCAGTGTCGGCCGGGGTCACCCAGGCGGCGTCACTGCGCAGAACATAGGCCTGGGAGAGAGGCAGTGAGAGGGTCTCGATCGCGTGCGGCGGGTCGATCGATCGTTCCACCCAGTAGCGCTCGACCTGCTCGCGCAGCGTCGTGCCACGAGGCGGGATCACCCATGGGTAATGGGTAAAGGCGTCGAGGGTTGGCGCGCTGCCGGCGTCGAGCGCCGGGTGTCCCTCTCGCACCACCACGATCATGGGCTCGTAGTACAGATGCTCGAAACTCAGGTCGCGGATCTCCTGGGCCTCGCTCATACGCCCGATCACCAGATCGAGTTCGCCGAGCCGCAGCCGTGTAAGCAGGGCCGCACTGGTGCCCGTATCCACCTCGACGCGAAGGTCGGGCTGCGCGCGGTGCAGCGCAAGCAGGGTTTCCGGTAACAGGCCGCCTTCGACATTGGACAAGGCGCCGATACGGATCACCGTTTCCGGGGCCTCGCTGCGCACCGCCTCGATGCCTTCATCGATCGAGCGCAAGGCCGGGGCGGTATAGCGCAGCAGCGTGCGCCCGGCCGGCGTCAGCGTCACGCCGCGCGGGCCGCGTTCGAACAGCACCACGCCCAGATTCGTTTCCAGTTCGCGAATCGTCTTCGACATGCCGGGCTGGGTGATGGACAGCGCCTCGGCGGCCGAGGCGAACTGACCATGTCGGGCGACTTCGGCGAAAGCCGCCAGATGGCGCAGTTTGATCGGCGAATGGATCATGATGTCCGGTTGAGCTCGGTCGAGTGACTGTCCGTCGCACGGCGTGCCGTCGACCCCTGCCAGCGATGCGGCCGGTCGAGTGCACGAGCGGCCGCCGCATGAGCGCCTCGGTCGGAGGCGACTAATGGCCGCACGTTCAGGGCGCTCCGAGCATCAGGATCGGCTTGAGAGTTTCTCCTTTTTCGCTGTCTGCGGCGGCTTGATTGATGTCCTCGAAATCGTAGTAACGCACGAGTTTGTCGAACGGGAAGCGGCCCTGGAGATGCAGATCGATCAGTTGCGGGATGAAGGTGTGCGCCACGCTGTCGCCTTCGACGATGCCACGGATCTGCTTGCCACCGATCAACAGATCGTTGACGTCGAAAGAGGTTTCGTCGCCGAGCGGCGGAGCGCCGACCGCGCCGATGACGCCGCGTTTGCCGAGGCTGTCGATCCCCTGACGGAATACGTTGGTATTGCCGGTGGATTCGACCCCATAGTCGACACCGCCGTCGCTGATCTCACGAATCGCCTCGACCGGGTCCTCACGGCTGGCGTTGATGACGTGCGTGGCGCCGAGTTCACGTGCCAGATCGAGCCGAGAATCGATGATATCCACCGCGATGATCGTCGCCGCGCCCACAATGCGTGCCGCCATGATGGCCGATTGGCCGACCGCGCCCGCCCCGAATATGGCGACTCGGCTGCCCGGCGTGACGGCGAGGGTGTTCATCACGGCGCCGGCACCGGTCTGGATGCCACAGCCCAGAGGGCCGAGCAGGGCCAGCGGCGCTTGTTCGGTGACGCGGACCGCATTGTTTTCCCGGCACAGGGCGTAGGTTGCAAACGACGACTGGCTGAAGAAATGATCGTTGACCGGTTTGCCGCCGTCGTCGGTCAGCGCATGGCCACCGTCCGGGCCGGAACCGCCGAAATTGCGGCCGAAGAAATCCACACAGTAGCTCGGCGCGCCATCGTCGCAGTTGGCGCAGGCGCCGCAATGGCCATAGGACAGCACGACATGGTCGCCGGGTCGGAGGTGACGTACGTTCGGGCCGACGGCCTCGACGACCCCCGCGCCCTCATGGCCGAGGACCGCCGGCAGCGGTACCGGATAGAGCTGGTCGCGTACGATCAGGTCGGTATGGCACAAGCCGGTGGCGACAACGCGCACGCGGACCTCATCGGCCTCGGGAGCGCGCAGATGCAGGGTTCGGATCTCGAACGGCGCGCCCTGGCTCGGCGTCACCGCGGCCCGTACTTCCCGGGGTTGGGTGGTTTCGGACATGGTCTGCTCCTCTGGGGTGTCGTTGGCCGCAATCAAAGCGGATAGCCGGGCGCGTCGCCCTTGATCGTCAGCCACTGCCACTGAGTGAATTCCTCCCAGTTCGCGGGGCCGCCGATACTCGAGCCATTGCCGGACGCACCGACGCCGCCGAACGGGTTGATCACTTCATCGTTAACCGTCTGGTCGTTGATATGGAGCAAGCCGGTATCGATCCGCTCGCCCAGCGCCAGGGCGCGCCCGACGTCCTTGGAAATAATGGCCGCGGACAAGCCGTACTCCGTGTCGTTGGCCAGTCCGACGGCCTGATCGTCGTCGTCGAAGGGGACGACCACGGCCACGGGGGCGAAGGTCTCTTCGCGAAAGATCGGGTTATCGGCGTCGACGTGGGTCATGACGGCGGGCTGGAAGAACAGGTCGCGGTGATCGCCGCCGGCCACCAGCTGTCCACCGGCACGGGTCGCCGACTCGAGCAGATCCAGCGCGTGCTGGAGTTGGCGCGAGTCGATCAGCGGACCGAGTGCGGCCGCGTCATCCTCGGCCGGATCGCCGACCGTCAGACTTTGTGCCTTGGCCACCAGGCGCTCGACGAATGCGTCGTGGATTGCCCGGTGGACCAGAATCCGGCCCGTCGACATACAGATTTGGCCCTGATGCAGATAGGCGCCCCAAGTCGCGTTGCTGACCGCGATATCCAGGTCGGCGTCGTCGAGTACGATCAGGGAATTCTTGCCGCCGAGTTCCAGTGAAACTTTCTTGAGATGTTGACTGGCGGCCGCGCCGATCTTGCGCCCGGCCGCCGTCGAGCCGGTGAACTGGATCATGGCGATGTGTTCGTCGCTGACCAGGGCCTGGCCGGTCTCGGCTTCGCCCGGGAGGACGTGCAACAGACCGGCGGGCAGGCCGGCCTGTTCCAGCAGCCGGGCGATGACAAAACCACCGCATACACTCGTGCGCGGGTCGGGCTTGAGCACGACGCCATTGCCGAGTGCCAACGCCGGCGCCACGGCACGCAGGGCCAGAATCAATGGAAAATTGAACGGTGCAATGACGCCGACCACCCCCATCGGACGGCGCCGGGCCAGGCTGAGTCGGCCGGGCACCGACGGCAGGACTTCGCCGTGGCTCTGCGACGGCAGGCTCGTGGCCTCGTGGAGGATCTTGATGCTGTTCTGGGTCTCGAACTCGGCCTTGCCGCGGGTCGAACCGCTTTCGCGAACGAGCCAGTCGACGATGCTGCTTCTGTGGGCCTCGGCTAATTCGGCGGCCCGGCGAAAAACCGCGGCGCGCTGTTCGTAGGGTTGGGCGGCCCACTCGCGTTGGCGCTGGCGCGCGGTCCGGGCCGATGTGGCCACTTGCCTCGCGCTAGCCCGGCCGATCTGGCCCAGGCACTGCCCGGTCGCGGGCGATAGCGTGTCGAGCGTATCCGAGCTGGTTTGCCAGCTGCCGTCGAAAAAACAGCCGTTCCAGTCGATCTCGGCGAATAAGTCGGCATCGGTCATAGTGGCCTCGGGCTCGGTGGGGGTGGGCGGTCGACAGGACGTGTCGCAACTTGTGATGATCTATAACTATATTCGTGCCTCGATCATCGGAACATTAGTCGAACGATTAACCCGGTCTCGGGAGATCCGTCACGGGGCTGGCCTGAGCGCGTACCCGGCGGTGTTACGGCCTCCTGACGTGGAATGACCACGCGGCGTCGGCCGCGCCTAGCCGGGCGCACGCTCAGACCAGCGCAGACCCCGCCGTCCTATCGGAATAGGCTCTAAATCGGGGCCGGTGGGCGATAGCCTCCGGCTTGCGCGAGATAGCTCGACCGTTTTTGTCACGCGGCATGTCGTCAGTCGAGCGGCTGCCCCCAGCCGTGTTGCTTGGCCAGTTTGAAGGCATGATTGGCCGCCGGGACACCGGCATAGATCGCCACGTGCATCAGCGCCTGACGCAGCTGGGCCTCGGACAGGCCGATAAGCTTGGCGGTCTTCAGATGCAGCTCCAGTTCGCCGTCTCGGCCCAGGGCGGCGAGCACGGCGAGCGTAATCATGCTGCGCTCTGCTTGGGTGAGGTCGGTATTGCCCCAGAGTTCGCCCCAGGCCAGGCGGGTAATCATGTCCTGGAAGGGCGCATCCAGCGTGGTCGCATTGTTCGAGGCGCGCTCGACGTGCTCGGCGCCGAGCACCGACTTGCGGATCGCCAGGCCCTGCGCGTAGTCCACCGGCGGGGTCGTGCCCCGTTCGCCCAGTCGATCGCACAGCCAGTCCGCGAACGGGCCCGGCGTCTCGACCGCGGGCACATGGCCGATGCCATCGAGTATGCTCTGTTCGCCGTTGGGCAGCTCGCCGGCCAGGGCCTCGAGGACGGCCGGCGGCGTCGCCCCGTCCTCGGCGCCGGTCAACAGATGCACGCGGCGGTCGACGCCGGTCAGCCGGCCCGTGAAGTCGGCCTCGGCGAGAAGCTCGCACAGCCGGGCATAGGATTCGTCGTCGCAGCGGCCGAGCTGAGTCTGCCAACCGGACACTGCGGCCGGGTTGCCCGTCTTGAATGCCGGGCCGAACCAGCGATCGACCAGTTCCGGGGCCATGGCGATCAGTCCTTCGTTGCGTACCCGGGCAGCGCGCTGATGCCAGAGATCGGGTTGACCGATGACCGCGCCGGTGTTGGTCAGCGCGACACGCTCGATACGGTCCGGTGAGGCCACGAGCAGTGCCTGACCTACGACCCCGCCGATCGACGTGCCGACGAAATGCGCCCGGGCGACGCCCCGCGCATCGAGCAGGGCAACGGCCTCGGTCGCCAGATCGTCGGCCGACAGCGGCCCCGCGGCCGCAGCACTGGCGCCGTGGCCGGGCAGATCCCAGGTGATCAGACGAAAATCACCGACCAGTGTCCCGATCACCTCGTCCCAGACCGCCTGGGTCATGCCCAGGGGGTGGGCCAGCAGTACGGCGGGGGCGGATTTCGGGCCGATGTCGCGATAGGCAACGGCACGGTTTTCGATATCGACGAACGGCATGATGCCTCCGGATAGTTTTTGGCGAACCCTTTATTTATCCGCAGATCAACGCAGATTCACGCAGCCAGGGGAAAGCCAGGTTGAGCTCAAGACCGGTCGGCTCCGGCTCCGGCTCCGGTTGCGCACGGGATGTGTTCTGGCCCAGGTCAAACGCGCTCGAGCACCGTGGCGATGCCCTGACCGACGCCGATACACATGGTGGCCAGGCCGTAACGGGCATCGCGTCGGCGCATCTCGTGCAGCGCGAACTGGATGATGCGCACGCCCGACATGCCAAGCGGATGGCCGAGCGCGATCGCGCCGCCGTTGGGGTTCACGCGTTCGTCGTCGTCGGCGAGGCCCCAGCCACGGGTCACGGCCAGTGCCTGGCTGGCGAACGCCTCGTTGAGTTCGATGACGTCCATGGCGTCGATCGACAGGCCCAGCCGGTCCAGCAGTTTATTGCTGGCATGCAGCGGCCCCATGCCCATGATGCGCGGCTCGACCCCGGCGGTCGCCATGCCGCGAATACGGGCCATGGGTTTGAGGTCAAAGTCCTTGATGGCTTGTTCGCCGGCCACCAGCAGCGCCCCGGCGCCGTCGTTGACACCGGAGGCATTGCCGGCGGTGACCGTGCCATTGTCGCGAAACGGTGTCGGCAGCCTGCCGAGTTTCTCCAGAGAGGTCTCCGGGCGTGGATGTTCATCGGTATCGAAGACCAGCGGCTCTTGCTTGCGGCGCGGGATTTCGATCGGCGTGATCTGTTCCGCCAGCCGGCCGGCGACCCGGGCGGCCTCGGCTTTCTGCTGCGAGCGATAGGCAAAGGCATCCTGGTCTTCGCGCGAGACGCCGAACTGCTCCGCGACGTTCTCACCGGTGACCGGCATGGAGTCGACGCCGTACTGAGCCTTGAGCAACGGGTTGATGAAGCGCCAGCCGATGGTCGTGTCTTCCATGGTCTGATTGCGTGCGAAGGCACTCGGCGCCTTGGAGACCACATAAGGCGCCCGCGACATGGATTCCACGCCACCGGCCAGCATCAGACTTGTCTCGCCCGCCCGGATCGCGCGCGCGGCGGTACCGACGGCATCCATGCTGGAGCCGCACAGTCGGTTGATGGTCGAGCCGGGTACACTCTCCGGCAGGCCGGCCAGCAGGCTCGACATGCGGGCGACGTTGCGGTTGTCCTCGCCGGCCTGATTGGCGCAGCCGGCGATCACATCGTCGATCGCGGCCGGGTCGAGGTTCGGCGCCTCGGCCAGAACCGCCTTGAAGACATGCGCGAGCAGGTCGTCGGGGCGTACCGAGGCAAGGCTGCCGCCGAAGCGGCCGACGGCCGTGCGGCGTGGGTGGCAGAGAAACACTTCGTTGGCCATTGGGGTGCTCCCGGGTCTGGTTTCAGAGCTATTCGTTGTTTTATCCGCAGATTGCGCAGATGGGCACGCTTACCAGCGCGCGGGATTTCGATGTTCGGTCAGTCTGTGAGTCATCGATGATCTGGGCGGCGAGCTCGCGACACTCATCAACACGTATGCCACCGTCATGAACATCACTGGATATTGGGCGTCGCGTTCAATGCCTTGAGCTGTCAAAAAAATCCAGCTCGCCGGTAGGCGAGCTCATCGGCGTCATCTGCGGATCGTCTTGCGGCTACGATTCGGCGTGATGTTTCTCGGTGCGTGTTTTCAGTTCGCGTAGAACCGTCAGTTCTTGGTCGTCCGGCTCGGCGGTTTCGCTGACGTCGTCGGCGAAGGCGATGTCCCAACCGGTGGCTTCGATCACGTCGGCGCGGGTCACGCCCGGGTGCAGCGAGGTGACCGTCAGTTCCTTGGTGGTCGGGTCAGGCTGCATCACGCACAGGTCGGTGATCACCCGGGTCGGACCTTTGCCGATGTTGGGTACGCCGTCGCGGGCGGTGCCGTCGCGGCCAAAGCCGACCGTGGTGACGAAATCCACCGCTTCCACGAAAGTTCGCTTGGACTGCTTGAGAGTGATGAAGATCTCGCCGGTAGCCGTGGCCATTTCCGGGGCCCCGCCGCCGCCCGGCAGGCGAACCTTCGGATCGGTGTAATCGCCGATCAGCGTGGTGTTGAGGTTGGCGTATTTATCGATCTGCGCCGCGCCCAGAAAACCGACGTCGATCTTGCCGCCCTGAACCCAGTAGCGGAACATCTCGGGCACCGACACCGTGGTCAGCGCGGTCTCGCACAGCTCGCCGTCGCCGATCGACAGTGGCAGCACGTCCGGCTTGGTCTCCAGCGTGCCGGATTCATAGATCAGCACCACGTCGGGGGCATGGGTCAGGCGCGCCAGGTTGGCGGCCTCGCTCGGTAACCCGATGCCCACGAAACAGCTCTGACCGTTGGTGAGCGCCCGCGAGGCGGTGACCGTCATCATTTCGGAAGCACTGTAGCGTTCGCTCATGCCGAGGCTCCGTTGTCGGCGGTGGTGTTGAACACGTGTTCGTCGAGCCACGCATTGAAGGCGTCGCGATCGCGAGAGATCGGGTCCCAGTCCTTGTAGAACTTGTTGGACCGTGGGTAGTAGCCGTGGGTATAGGACGGCTTGGCGCCGCCCGGGGCCTTGGCGACGGCGGTGATCACCCAGGCCGGGATCACGCAGGCGTTGGGGCCGCAATCCAGCTCGTCGACGATCTCCTCGACCGTCACGATCGAATGTTTTGCCGCCAGCACGGCTTCCTTCTGGACGCCGATAATGCCTTCGACCAGCACGTTGCCGTGCTTGTCGGCTTTCTGCGCGTGCACGATCGAGACATCCGGCCGGATCGACGGCACTGCGGCCAGTTTTTCGCCAGTGAACGGGCAGTCGATGAACTTGATCTGGTCGTTGACCTTGGGCAGATCCGAGCCGATGTAGCCGCGCAGGATCGCCAGCGGTAGCCCGGCCGCGCCCGCCTCGAAGGCGTTGGCCATGGCGGCATGGCTGTGTTCGAGAATCTCGATCTGATGCGGCCAGCCTTTTTCCACGGCATCGCGCAGTCGATGCAACGAACCCACACCGGGATTGCCGCCCCAGGAAAAGATCAGCTTTTTCGCGCAACCGGCGCCGATCATCTGATCGTAGATCAGGTCCGGGGTCATGCGGATCAGCGTGAGATCACGTTTTTTCTGACGGATGATTTCGTGGCCGGCGGCAAAAGGAATCAGATGGGTAAAGCCTTCCAGCGCCACGGTGGCGCCGTCGGCCACATATCGGTCCACGGCCTCCGCCAGGGACAGGAATTCGGCCATGCGGGTACTCCTGCGATATTCGTTATGCGAACTAAGGTTTGCTATACGAATAAACTATGCCGGCTTGTTGTATCCGTCAATAACCTTTAGGTCGGCCAAGGGGTTGGACGAGCGGCGCATGTCAACGCTGGCACAGCCGGTTTGCCACGCGGTCGACCTGGGCAGCGCTCGTGCCGACATAGGCGGCCGGGTCGACGGTCGAGCGTACACGTTCGGGGTCGAATGCCTCAGCAACGACGGGCAGGGTGAGCAGCGCATCCGCATAGCTGCAGCGCTCGCGCCGGGCCGTTTCGGCCGCCTGCGCGGCTAATGCTTTCGCCCGGTCGGTCGACATGGCTTCTTGCAGCAGCGCGATCGTCGGCGCGGCCAGGTTGGCGCCGTGGGCCAGGGCGAGATTGGCACGCATCGCTTCCCGATCGATCTGCAGTTCGCCGAGCAGCGGAGCCAGGGTTTCGAGGGCACCCTCGAGCAACAGCACGGCATCGACCAGCGGTGCCCACTCGGCGTGCCACTCGCCGAAGGCACGTTCGTGGGCCTGGGCGCCCGCGCCATGGAGCGTGCCCACCGCGGCATGGATCTGGCGGGCGGCGGCACGAATCCGGGCGCTGCCGACGGGGTTGGCTTTGTGCGGCATCGATGACGAACCGCCGGCGCCGGTGGCGGCCGGTTCGCGGGCTTCACCGACTTCCGTCTGGGCCATGAAGGCGATATCGGTGGCGATCTTCTCGGCGGCTACGGCGACCGCGCCGATTGCATCAATGAGGGCCAGTATCGGCTGGCGGTCGGTATGCCAGGGCAGCAGCGGTCGGTTCAGACCGAGCCGTTCGGCGAGCGCATCCATCAGTTCGAGCCCGTCGTCGAGCCCGTGGTGGGTCCCGACCGGCCCGCCGAACTGGACGAACAGGCCCTGGTCATGCGCATCACGCAGCCGCCGCTCGGCCGCGGCCAGGCCGGTGAGCCACTGACCGACTTTAGCGCCGAAGGTGATCGGCAACGCCTGCTGGGTCAGCGTGCGTCCGATCATCGGGGTCTCGCGGTGCTGTCGCATCAGGGCCGTCCCGCCCTCGATCGCCGTGTCGACAAGAGTGAGGCAGCGCGCCAGCCGGGGCTTGATGAGCAGCATCAGCGCCGAGTCGATGACGTCCTGACTGGTGGCGCCCTTGTGGAAGGAGGCTTGCAGCGACTCGGGCAGCAGGGCCTTGGCCTGCTTGACGAACGGGATGGCGACATTGCCGCCGTCGGCGGCGTTTGCAGCCAGCGCCTCGGTGTCAAAATGCGTCGGCCGGATATGCCGGGCGAGCTCGTCCGATGTGCCGGCTGGCAGGTGCCCGAAGGTTTCTTCGACGTGAGCCAGCGCCAGTTCGAAAGTGCACATGGCTTCGATGAAGGCGGCCGCGTCGCAAGCCGCAACGCCGGTCGGGCTCATGAAGGGATGGCGCAGGAATCGATCGTACATGAGGCGTCCAAGGCTGCCGGGCACTGCCCGTCACCACGCGAATGGCGTGTCGAGGGCCACGATGCCGCTTGGGCCACCCCTGTCGATCCGCTTCGCGTGATGATCGTGTTTACCGCAGGCTCGGTATGGCCGCTGTCAATAAGCCGGCCCAAACCGCGCCCGTATCGTGCAGCACGATAGTCGCGCTCATCCTCTCTCGGCAAACCTGACGTCGATCAGGTTTGCCATGCGATGCGCGTCAGCCGATGGTGCGTTCGATCTGCTGGCTGGTCTCCAGAAGAAGGGGCAGGAATTCCTGTTCGAGTTGCGCCTTCGGCACGCGGGCGGCGTTGGTGCTTACGTTCAGTGCGCCGAGCAGATGACCGTGCTGATTGCGCACCGGCACGGCCAGCGACCGTAGGCCGGATTCCAGTTCCTGATCGAGAATGCAGTAGCCCTGCTCGCGGACCTCGTCGATACGCGCGCGCAGGATGTCCGGGTCGGTGATGGTATTCGCGGTATAAGCGACGAGTTCACCCCGGGCCAGAATCTGCTCGAGTCGATCGGGGGTATAGGCCAACAGGACGCGCCCCATCGAGGTTGCTGCTGCCGGTAGGCGTGAGCCGATGTTCAGCGCCACGGTCATCAGCCGGTGCGGCGCGGCGGAACGGGCGACATAGATGACGTCGGTGCCGTCGAGTACGCCCATCGACGAGGATTCGCCGGTGATCTCGGTGATGTGCTCGAGATGTTGGCGCACGACCCGCTGATAGCCGTTGGCCGAGAGAAAGGCATAGCCGAGATCGAGGGCGCGCGGCGTCAGCTCGAAATAACGATCCTGCTTGCGGACATAGCCGAGGCCGTGGAGCGTGAGCAGGAAACGCCGGGCCTTGGCGCGGTTGATGCCGTTGCGGGTGGCGACTTCGCTCAGGGTCATGCGTGGATGATCCCGGTCGAAGGCCCGGATGATCTCCAGGCCGGTCGCCAGGGCGCTGACAAAGTCGCGATGATCGGGGGCCAGCGGTGGGCTGTCGATGTCCTGGGCGTCCTGCGTCACTCGGCTGGATCCTCACGGGATTTGATGATCGAGCGAATCTATCAGTCGAGCGCGTTTGTACGCAATGCGAACACGGTGACGATTTTGGATCGCCGCGGTTCAATGCGGCACGACTACCGTCGATACCGCTCGCGGTGACCATCATGGCCGATGGGGCTTCGTCGTTTTTCCCGAACCTCGTGCTGGCGTCGCCCGGCGCGTTCGGCAAGACTGCGCTGACCCTGTTCGCCCCGCTATCATGACGTCTTCATGCCGAAACCGGACGCGCTGTGAACATCCTATTGTTGAACGGTCCCAATCTGAACCTGCTGGGCGATCGCGAACCCGATATCTACGGCGCGACCACGCTAACCGACATCGAGCGGACGCTGGCACACCGGGCCGCTGAACAGGGGGCCGAACTCGCTGCCTTCCAGACCAATCACGAAGGTGAGGCGATCGAGCGTATTCATGCGGCTCGCGGCGAGGCTGATGCCATCATCATCAATCCGGCGGCCTGGACGCATACGTCCATCGCCTTGCTCGATGCGCTCAAGGCCTTCGAAGGGCCGGTGGTCGAAGTGCATTTGTCGAACGTGCATCAGCGCGAATCGTTCCGGCATCACTCTTATGTCTCGAAACGGGCCGACGGGGTAATCGCCGGGCTGGGTGCCTACGGCTATGCCGCGGCGCTGGATTTCGTCGTCCAGCGTCTGAGTGGGGCGGCGTTTCCCTGATATCTGCCGATTGCTGCGGCCTCGGCGCGTCTGCAAATCGCCAACGGCCGCACCCAAAGACCGAATCAAGCGGAGCGATGACGTGATTGTTCGCCTTGCGTTCTTTTGGCCGTAGTGCGAACTTCATGCCAGTGACGCTCTTGGATCCAGTCTCGGATCGGGGCGCCGCGATGACCGGTATTCGAACAACGATTGAGGAGTCGAAGCACATGAAGGAACTGGCATTGCTGATTGGCGGACAATCGCAGGCGGCTGCCCAGGGCGCGATCTTCGAACGGTGTAACCCGGCTGGCGGCGACGTGGTCACGCGAGCAGCGGCGGCTACAGTCGCTGACGCCGAAGCCGCGGCTGAGGCGGCGGCAGCCGCGTTCGCGCACTGGTCGGCGACCGGCCCGGGTGAACGACGCATGAAACTGCTGGCTGCCGCGGATGCGCTGGAGGCACGGACTGAGGCTTTCACCGAGGCCATGGTGGAGGAAACCGGGGCAACGGCTGTATGGGCCGGTTTCAACGTACACGTGGCGGCCGGCATGCTGCGTGAAGCGGCCGGGCTGACGACCCAGATTCAGGGCGCCACGATCCCCAGCGACGTGCCCGGCAATCTGGCCATGTCCATGCGCGTGCCCTGCGGCCCGATCCTCGGGATCGCGCCCTGGAATGCGCCGGTGATTCTGGGCACGCGGGCGATCGCGACGGCGCTGGCTTGTGGCAATACGGTCGTGCTCAAGGCTTCCGAACAGTGCCCGGCCGTGCATCACCTGATCGGCGAGGCGCTGATCGAGGCGGGGCTGGGGGACGGCGTCGTCAACGTGGTGACCAACGCGCCCGAGGATGCGCCGGACGTAGTGCGCGCGCTGATCGAACATCCGGCGATCGCCCGGGTGAACTTCACCGGCTCGAGCCCGGTCGGCCGGATCATCGGCCAGACCGCGGCCGGCGTGTTCAAGCCGGCGCTGCTGGAACTCGGCGGCAAGGCGCCGTTTCTCGTGGCCGATGACGCCGATCTGGATGCGGCGGTTGCGGCGGCGGCCTTCGGCGCTTTCTTCCATCAGGGCCAGATCTGCATGTCGACCGAACGATTGGTCGTGGCCGACGCGGTGGCGGATGACTTCGCCGAGCGCCTTGCGGCCAAGGTCGCCACGCTCAAGGCCGGCGATCCACGCCATGAGAATACGCCGCTGGGCACGTTGATCGGCGAGCCGTCGCGGCGCCATCTCAACGAGCTGATCGCCGATGCGAAGGCCAAGGGGGCCAAGGTGCTGGTCGGGGGCGAGGCTGATTCGGTCATTATGCAGCCGACCGTGCTGGATCAGGTCACCCCGGAGATGCGGATCTACGGTGAGGAATCGTTCGGCCCGGTGGTCGCGTTGGTGCGCGTGGCCGGCGGCGATGACGAGTTGGTTCGCGTGGCTAACGATACGGAATACGGCCTGTCGGCCGCCGTGTTCTCTGGCAACGGCGCGCGCGGCATGGCGATCGCTCAGCGCATTCGTTCGGGGATTTGTCATGTCAACGGCCCGACCGTGCACGATGAGCCACAGATGCCCTTTGGTGGCGTGAAAGCCAGCGGCTATGGGCGCTTTGGTGGCCAAGCCGGCATCGCTGAATTCACCGAGCTGCGCTGGGTGACGATGCAAGGCGGCGATCGGCACTATCCGATCTGAAGCTGGCGCCGCGCTACGAAGCCGGTGGTGCAGCGGCCGGAAACCGCGGCGGTCGCGCAATCCAGTCCGCCGATGAACGCGAAGTGCGCTAATCGCGGACCGGTATTTCGACCCGGATAATGCGGGGCGCCGTTTGCTTGTCGGGCTTTGTTCCTTCGAAAAAGACTGCCCGCAGATTCACGCAGATGCGGTTCGGCTGTCGCGGCGTAGCGGGTCCGAGGCGCCAAGCGGCGACCGAGTCACACAAGGCTTGCCTCCGAATGATTCGCTGGGGAACGAAGCGCATACCGCAATTCGCGCCCCGACCGAACTCATGCCCCTAACGATGAACCCCCATCTGCGTGATCTGCGAAATCTGCGGATAAATGCCTCAATGAACGAAGAGACAGATCACGCAGCGCCCCGACACCAGGAGGTCGTGATTCCAGTCCGCTAATGAACGCGAACGACGCCAATGGCGGATTGGTATTTCGACCTGGAGGAGGCCGGGCGCCGTTTGCTTGTCGGGCTTCGTTCCCTGGAGGAAGACTGTGTGCAGATCAACGCAGATTCACGCAGATGCGGTTCGGCTTTCGCGGCGTAGCAGGCCCGGGGCGCTAACGGGCGGCGGAGTCGAACAGAGCTTGCAACTCAATTGATTTGTTCGTGAACGAAGGGCATACGCCGCGACCGAACTCATGCCGCTAACGACTAACCGCCATCTGCGTGATCTGCGACATCTGCGGATTAATGCCTTAAGGAAAGAATGACAGGCCAGACGGCGTCTCCAAACCCGCAGATGTCGCAAACCTGGTCCGCCCATGAACGAATGCCCCTGCACCATTTCGAGCAGAAGCCGGACATCAGCCGGCGATCCGTTCCCGCCTATATGACTAAAGGTTTAATACCAACAGGGCATTGTCCGGCTCATATAGTTATACGTAATCTCGAGTTCGAATAACGACTAATAGAACGCATAGCGAACAAATCCGGGGTGCGGCATCTAGGTTCCCAGGTCTCCGGCGGACATGCCGCCTTCGCCAGAACGCCGGCACGAGCGGAAGCGTTTCGTTGATCGCGGATTTTATCGAACGATGAACAAGGGAGGAGCAATGACAAAGCAGAAAACGGCCCCGGGTATGGCCGGCGGGCACCATCCAGCGGGCGATCGCGCAAACACCGCAAACCTTTTTCTAAAGGGAGCGCCCGTAGCGCTGGCTGTGATCGCCCTGTCGGCGTTCGCGTCTACGGCATCGGCGACTGAAGACGGTACAACGCATTATCCTGTAGGCGTGAATACCGTTGCGGACGGCTACACGCCGATGCCGGGAACCTTGGAGCTTTATAACTATTCCGTTGGCCATTGGAGCAACACCCTCGCCAACAACTCGGGCAACGAAACCATTCCCGGCTTTTCCAACTCGGGGGCGGTTGACGCATTGCGCGTGATGTATACGTTCGCCAAGCCGATCGGGCCGTTTCATTACACCATGGGCGGCGTCCTGCAGTTCTCTTACAATCATCTGGATGTTGGCCGAGAGTCCGATTCGGCGACCAATCTCGGCGATCTCGATTTCCAGAACTATCTATCTTACGTCTCGCCGGGCCATAAATTATTCATGTACTTCGGCCTGGATACGTACATGCCGACCGGACGGTACAACAAGAACCATCTGGTTAATCCCGGTAAGAATTACTGGTCGTTCGATCCGAGCATCAATGTGACTTATCACGTGAACGACAAGTTGGCGCTCAACAGCGTCGTTTACGCCGAATTCAATACCAAGAACAGCGCAACCCATTACCAGTCCGGTAATTCGGTGGATACGGATTTCGCCGCGAACTATCGCCCGTTCGTGCATGAATCCGAGGATTCGTTCGCACAGCACCTGGGTTTCGGCATCGGCGGGTACTTTCTGAAGCAGTACACCGACGACGAGATCGACGGGCAAACCGTGGGCCCCGATGGCCATCGCGCACAGGCATTCGGCATCGGTCCGCAAGTGATCTACTACACCAAATTCGGTGGGTTCGCCTTGAAATACCAGCATGATCTGGCCGTCAGAAATCGGGCCGCGTCGGACACGGTCTGGTTCCAGTTTGCTGTTCCTCTGCTGGGGAGCTTCCGTCACGTCGGAACCGAATAGCGGGGTCGGCGGATGCAGTCAGCGGGCCGGGAGGGCATGGCCGGAAAGCCCATCCCGGCCCGAACATGCATCCGATTGATCGACGCCGCCGGTATAATGAAATCAGCGCTTTCCGCCATCGAGGCGATTTGTGGCGACATCCGGCGGCACCACGCCATTCACGCAACTGCTTAAACCCGTACACGACCGCGTACGCGGCTGGATCATCGATACGGTCGCGACGCACGACAAGTTCGGCATCGACTACGATGCGCCGGTCGGGGATCGGGGGCTGTTCGGCCCGGATTCGGTGACCTGGAAGATCCATGCCGACTTCCCGGGCATGATGGCCGGCGGCATCGCGGCGCTCATGCTGCAGACGCTGCACCCAAGAGCGCTGGCCGGCGTGTGGGATCATTCGCGTTTTCGCGAGGACCCGCTGGGGCGGCTGCGCAATACCACCACGTTCGTAGCCGCGACCAGTTATGCGCCGACGGCCGATGCGGAGCGGCTGATCGGTATCGTCGATCGCATGCATGCCCGCGTGGTCGGCGAAACGCCGGAAGGCGAACCTTATGACGCCCGCGATCCGGAGCTGCTGACCTGGGTGCACTGCACCGAGATGGCGATGTTCCTGGAAGGCTACAAGCGCTATCGCCGGGCCGATCTGCCGGCCGGGGCGGAGGATGCCTATTTCGACGAAACGCGCTGTATTGCCGAGAAACTCGGGGCCCGTAATGTGCCGGCGTCGCGCGCCGAGATGACGGAGTATTTTGCGGCGGTACAGCCACAGCTGCGTTTCGACGAACGATCGCGTGCCACGCTCGCCGTGCTGGAAGCGATGGAGCTGCCCGTGCCGGTTGCCGGCGTCTCGCGGCGTACGTTCCTCGGCGCCGGCGCCGCGCTGTTGCCGGAATGGGCGCGGGCTCATATCGGGCGCTCGCGGCGGGAAAGACTCGTCGATCGGGCAGCCGCGGCCGCGCTGGGCCGGGTCGCTCCGATGATCCGGGCGTCGATGAGCGAAGGTGTTGCCATGCGCTCGGCCCGTCGCTGCGGCGCCGGTCGTGAGGCTCTCGTCTTCGATTGAGGATGCGGCGGCGTTCAATCGCCGGGCAGGTTCGGCATGGGCCGGATGAATGGCGCCGGGTCGATCGCACCGCCAGCGACGTAGACACCGAAGTGTAGATGCGTCGGCCCGCCGGCGGCGTTGCCCGAGTTGCCGACATAACCGATGATCTGGCCGGCGTCGACGCGCGTCCCGCTCTTCACCGCGAAATGATCGAGATGGGCGTAATAGAACCGCGGCCCGATGAAGCCCGACGACAGAAAAATATAGTGGCCGCCGAGCCCGCCGTTTCCGGTGGATACGCGGCCATCCACGACCGCCCGTACCGCTGTATCGCGATCGGCAAAGATATCCACGCCCTTGTGCCGGCGCTTGCCGCCATCGCGCGGGGCACCGAAGCCGCCCCCGATGTCGTATTCGTGCCCGCCGACGACGGGAAACGGCAACGAGCCGCCGCGCACGATCGCCAGTCGGGCCTGAATCGAAACGCCCAGCTCTGGTTGGAACACCAGACGGTAATGCCCGTTGTCGCGTGCCGTGTATTGATGGGGGCGGCCGTCGGCATGCAACGTCGCGACCGTGTGCCAGTCGGCTGAAGCACGCCCGTCGTCGCTGTGCTGTAGACTGGCGAACAGGCGTCCGCTATCGGGGGCGGCGCGGGACAAGCGCCAGCGCAACGCCATGCCACGCGCCAGTGGGGTCTCGAATACGCGCGCCCGGACCGTTTCAGGGCGGAAAACGAGTCGGGCTTGTTGTCGGTTGTCCAGCGCGGTGGGCCGGGCTGCTGCCACGGCTTCGCGCCATGCGAGGCCAATGGGCGTGTCGTAGAGGCCCGCCAGGCGCAGCCGCCAGACATAGACATCGCGTGGCGACATGCCGGCAATGAGCAACACGGCATGAGTTGCCCGCGCCGCTGTTGCGCCGGCGTCATGACGCCAGCTCGGGCGCGCATAGAGCAGGCCAATCAGACTGGCCAGCAGTAGCGCGAGCAGCAAGGTCCGGCGTCGCCCCGGCTGACGGGATTCTTGATTTTTCAGCTCGGTCATTTCGGTTGTTTCGGCAAGCCGGATAAAGCGTCTATCGGGTGTATCCAACATCTTGAGTACCAATACGGATGTTGGATGCAATCAGGGGCGTTTACGGTTTCTAGCCTCATTTACATCGCACGGAGCCGGGCATGAGCCACAACGATACCGATCTGGGATTGATGGATGCCGGGCAGCTGGCCGAGCTGTTCGAATCCGGCGAGGCTTCGCCGCTGGAAGCCACGCGGGCCGCACTCGACCGCATCGACCGATTCAACGAGGCGGTCAACGCCTATGTCTACGTCGATCGCGAAGGTGCGGAAGAAGCCGCCAAGAAGTCGGCGCGTCGTTGGGGCCAGGGTAAGCCGCTTTCGCCCATCGATGGTGTGCCCGTTTCGATGAAAGATCTGACCGAAGTGGCCGGCATGCCGGCGCGCGAAGGCTCGGCGACCACCGGGACCGATCTGTGCGAGACGGACGCGCCGCCGGCCGCCAAGCTTCGCGAAGCCGGCGCGGTGCTGCTTGGCAAGACCAATACGCCGGAATTCGGCTGGAAGG
The DNA here is from genome assembly GCF_000732535.1 of Salinisphaera hydrothermalis C41B8. Taxonomy (GTDB): domain Bacteria; phylum Pseudomonadota; class Gammaproteobacteria; order Nevskiales; family Salinisphaeraceae; genus Salinisphaera; species Salinisphaera hydrothermalis. The sequence goes on along the minus strand of NZ_APNK01000003.1, from coordinate 40,277 downwards.
CCGTGACCGATAACCGCGTGTTCGGCGCGACCTGCAACCCGTGGGATACGCGTCTCACGCCCGGCGGGTCGTCCGGCGGCGCCGCCGCGGCGGCCGCGCTCAATATGGGTGTGTTGCATCAAGGCGGCGATTCCGGCGGCTCGATCCGTATCCCGGCGGCATTTACCGGCGTATTCGGGCTCAAACCGACGTTCGGTTGGACCCCGCAATGGCCGCCGGCCAAAATGCCGACGCTGTCGCATATCGGCCCGTTGACGCGTCATCCGCGCGATGCGGCCCGCATGCTCAACGTGATCGGCCGCTATGATTTCCGCGATCCCTATGCCCAGCGCGGCCAGCCTGAGGATTGGGGCGTGGATCTCGATTGCGATCTGCGCGGCTTGCGTATCGCCTACTCGCCCGATCTCGGCTATGCCAAGGTCGATCCCGACATCGCCGCGCGGGTGCGCGAAGCAGCGCATAAACTCGAGGATCTCGGCGCCGAGGTGGTGGAGATTCACCCCGGTTTCGAGTCGCCGATCGAGATCTTCCAGCGGCTGTGGTTCACCGCCTCGGAAGAAGTTTGGAACCAGTGCGACGAGGAAGGCCGCAACCTGCTCGATCCGGGCTTGGTACGCAATGCCAAGACGGCGGAGCGCTGGAGCGCGCTGGATCTGTTCCAGGCTCTCGATGCGCGCGCCAAGCTCACTCAGAAGCTCGAACACTTCAATCAGGACTATCATCTGTTGATGACGCCCTCGGTGCCGATCGAGCCGTTCGAGATCAATCAGGAAGTCCCGCCCGGCAGCGACATGACCGACTGGGAGGAATGGGCGCCATTCTCGTATCCGTTCAATCTCAGCCAGCAGCCGGCCGCATCGATTCCCTGCGGTTTCACTGATTCCGGCCTGCCGGTCGGCTTCCAGCTTGCCGGCGGCAAGTTCGACGATGTCCGCGTGCTGCGCGCGGCCAATGCGTATATGGACGCCCATCCGGCGCGCCTGCCGACGGTGCCGGATCCGGCCCAGTAAGGCTGATTGCAACCCGCCGAATGCTGGTGGGGGCTTAGGGCGTCTCTCGTGACGACAGGCCCTAACATCGCCGTCGATGTAATCGAACGGCTGCCGGCTTAGGCTGGCGGCCGTTCGCTGCGTCTGGATAATAAGCGGCTCCGACTCTGCCATGTCTCATCGAGAGCCGAAATGTCCGAACTGACTATCCGGGCCGCCGAGCCTGCCGACGCCGAACAGATCCTGGGGTTTATCACTGAACTCGCGATCTACGAAAAAGCCGAGCACGAGGTTGTCGCGACGGTGGAGGATATTCGCGAACGCCTGTTCGGCGCGGACGCCAGTGTTTATGCGCTGATGGCCGAAGTGGCCGGCGAACCGGTCGGCTTCGCCGTGTATTTCCTGAACTTCTCCACCTGGCTGGGCCGCCACGGCATCTTTCTCGAGGATCTGTACATCACGCCGTCCGCGCGCGGACAGGGCCATGCCACCACGCTGTTGCGCTATCTGGCACAGATGGCGGTCGAGCAGGGCTACGGCCGTTTCGAATGGAACGTGCTGGACTGGAATGCACCGGCCATCGGCTTCTACGAATCGCTCGGCGCGACGCCGCAGAGCGAGTGGATCGGCTATCGGCTCGAGGGTGAGGCGTTGGCCGCGTTTGCCGCAACGCCGAATCGATAGACGCCCCGCGCGGCCGGTGAATCCGGCTATTTGACGCCGGCTCGGTTAGCCGCAGATCGAGGCGACGATCGTCTCGGTGTCGTATACGCGACAGAACTCGTGGTCGAGACTGGCCAGATTGACCCCGTGCACCGTCTCGGCATCGATCCGCGTGCCGTCGACCGCCTGTCGTTCGAAGGCGGCGGTCGCGTCACCGGCCAGAATGACGTCGAACCCGAGATTGCCGGCCATGCGGGTAGAGGTCGACACACAATGGTCGGTCGTCAGGCCCGCGATGACGAGCGAGCGGATGCCGGCGCGGTCAAGCGCGGTTTCCAGGGGCGTGCCGATGAATGCGCTGTTGACGCGCTTGCTCAGCCACATCTCGCCCGCGGCGGGCTCGAACCCTGGCTTGAACGCATGACCCGGCGAATCGGGCCGTAGTGCAGAGCCCGGCTCGGTCGAGCTGTGCTGAATATGCACGATCGGGCGGTTGGTCTCGCGCCAGCGCGCCAGCAGGAGCAACGCATTGCGTTCCGCGTCCGGATTGTTGCGTGATCCGGCGGCGGGGTCGTCAAAGGCTGCCTGGAAATCGATCAGCAACAGCGCGCGGTGCTCAGTTGCCATGACCTTGCAGGCTTTGTTCCTTCTGGGCGAGCTGGTTCCGAAACGCTGGGTCCAGCGACGCCGGATCGATGCGATAGCCGCCCGACAACACCGGGATGAACTCGTTGTTGTCGCCGGCCCGGATCGGACTCACGTATTCCCAGACGATCTTGCCGGCGTGGTTCACCTCGATCATCCGGCCGCCGTCCGACTCGGTGATCAGCGTATCGCCGTTGGCCAGGCGCTGGTCGGTGGATCGGATCGGGCTGGACAAGGGTTGGCCGGGGCTGCCGTCGTAGGACCACACGATCTTGTCATTGTGCGGATTGAACTCGATCACGCGCGACGGGTTGTGCGGCTTCATGTTGCCGAGGTTATCGAACATCAGGATATGGCCGTTGGGCAGCACGTGCGGATCGTGTGGCGCGAGCCAGTTGCCGTGCATGGCCCAGACGATGCGCTGGGCCTTCGGGTCCACCAGTGCCAGCAGGTTGATCTGGCGGAACATGACCAATACGTCACCCGGCTTGCCGAAGCCCAGCGCCTTGATGTCCTTGGGCCCGAGCCAGTCGACCGTATTCACGTGCAGCGGGTCGAACTGAGCGAACCACGGTTCGCCGCGGCGTAGCGATACGCCGTAGGGCGAGCGCGCCAGCATGCGCGTGAGCGAGAGCTTGGACAGCTGCTTGCCGTCCGGGGACAGCGTGACCAGGAAATCCTCGAGATAGGGCGTTGGCACGAAGCCGTAGCCGGCCAGCGGCTGCTTCGTGAAGTCGTGGGTCAGCGTGACGATGCGGCCGTCGTTGGTGAAATCGAAATCGTGGTGCACATGCGCGAGATAACGCCAGACGATATGCGAATCGGCGTCCAGCTCGACCATGCCGTAACCCCAGGGCGTGTCGTTGCCCGAAATATAGATCGCCACCAGATGCCCGTTAGGCAGCAGCTTGGCGCGCCGCATATAGATGAGATCATCTTTCTGCGGGTCCTGAACCGCCGCGTTCTGGGTCCATACCTTGGAAAACGGCATCTTCCATTCGTGGATCACATGCCCGTCGGCATCGATCAGACGGGCGACGTTGGCATCACCCGACGTGAACAGCGTGTAGCCGGGCTGCATCTGCGCGGCGTCGTGCACGGTCACGCCGCGCGCGTTGGTGCGAGCCCGGCGCCATAAGTCGGTGGCGAGCGGGTTTACCGATGTCCGGGACTGCGCCAGCTCCGCGGTCGCGGCCTGGTAGGCATCGTGGAAGATGGGGTACGGCCAGACCTGGGTCAGGCTGACGGCGATGCCGGCCGCAAACGCCAGGAACAGCACCGCCAGGACATACAACGCGTTCGCGAGATAGCTCAGTTTCATGATCCGCCGGGCCCGGGCGCCACGGGCCACACCCGGACGCGGAAGCGAGCGGCCGAGTGTAGCAAGAGCGATTGGCTCGACGCTGACCGTTCGTCGCGGTCGTGCGGTACGGCCACGACGCGATCAATCGGGTCGCGGTGGCTCCTCGGCGTGTGGCTCCGGGGCGGCGCCCGGCGTGAGTGTGGTGCCGATCGAGGCGGCCATGACGGCGCCGATGGCCAGCCATTGCCAGGTGCCGAGTTCCTGGCCGAGAAACACCAGTCCCGAGAGCGCGCCGAAGGCCGGCTCCAGGCTCATCAGCGTGCCGAAGGTCGCGGTCGGCAGGCGCGGCAGGGCGATCATCTCCAGCGTATAGGGCAGCGCCGTCGACAGCACCGCCACGCCGGCGCCGAACAGCAGCACGCGGGGCTCGAGCAGGGTGGCGCCCGCCTCCCAGATACCGATCGGTGCGATCACGACAGCGGCGATCGTCACGCCGAGCACCGCGCTGTGCATGCCGTGTACGGCGCCGGCCTTCTGACCGAACAGGATATACAGCGCCCAGCAAGCGCCGGCGCCGAGCGCACAGGCTGCCCCCGGCCAGGTCACCGCGCCGGTGGTATCCGAGCCGGGCCATAGCAGGACGGCCAGGCCGGCCATCGCCAGTGCCACCCAGATCAGATCCAGCACGCGACGCGACGACAATACGGCCACGGCCAGCGGTCCGGTGAATTCGAAGGCCACGGCAATGCCGAGCGGAATCCGCGCGAGGGCTTGATAGAACAGGAAATTCATCGCGCCGAGCGCGACGCCGTAAATCGCGATCGCCTTCCAGGCGTCCGCCGAAATCGTCTTGCGCCACGGGCGCAGCACGACCAATAGAATCGCGGCGGCGATGATCAGGCGCACCGAGGTCGTGCCCGCGGCGCCGGCGACCGGAAACAGCGTATGCGCCAGGGAGGCACCGCTCTGGATCGCGCTCATCGCGACCAGCAGCAGAGCAACGGGCCAGCTTCGGGCGATAATGGCACGATGATCGAGTTTCATGACCGTAGCGCTCTGACGTGGTGTGGCCGGCCACCGCGCGGATAGGGCGATCCGACCGGGCTGGCGGCGCATGATCGCCGATAATGTCGAAATGAGCAATATATTGCACAGATCCGATGCGCGCCCCGATGTGCTGGTGCATGTGGCCGCCAACGTACGGCGCCTGCGCGCGGGTGCCGGCCTCAGCCAGGCCGCACTCGCCGAGGCCGCCGACGTGAGCCGGCGTATGCTGGTGAACATCGAAAAAGGCGACGTGAACGTCAGCCTGAATACGCTCGACCGGCTGGCCGCAGCGCTTGGGGTGGCGTTCTATGCGTTGGTCGCGCCGCCGGAAACCGAGGACGCCGCGCGCATCGACGAAGTGGCCTGGGCCGGCTCGAGCGCCGACAGCCAGGCTCGGCTGCTGGCGAGCAAGGCCGCGCGCGAGCAGGTCGAGCTGTGGTCCTGGTCGATCGCGCCAGGGGAGGTCTATGAGTCGGATGCCGATCCGGTCGGTTGGGCGAACATGATCGTCGTGCTGGCAGGTGAACTCACGGTCACGCTCGGAGAGGAACGCTTTACCATCGCCGCCGGCGATTTCTCGGTCTTTCCAAGCGACCGACCGCATCGCTATGCCAACGAGGGCGACGTGCTGCTGCGCTTCGTGCGCAACGTCGTCTATTGATTCACCGGCGCGTGCCCGTCGTCGCGCGCGCTGCACCATCGCCAGGATTGCCCATGCGCTTGTCGTCCGATGCTCCGTTCTTTCTGCTGTGGTTCGGCGCGGCCGTATCGTTGTCGGAGATGCTGGCCGGCACGCTGCTCGCGCCGCTCGGTTGGGTGCATGGCCTGATCGCCATCGTGCTCGGGCATGTCATCGGCACCACGCTGCTTGTATTCGCCGGGTTGATCGGCAGCCGCGAGAAACAAAGCGCCATGGGCACGGCCGGCGCCGCGTTCGGCTCGGCCGGACGTCGCTTGTTCGCCGCGCTCAACGTCGTGCAGCTGATCGGCTGGACCGCCATCATGCTCGCCACCGGCGCCCGTCAGTTTGCCGGCCTGGCCACCCATCTGGCGGACGTTGGGCCGGTCTGGCTGTGGATCGGCGTGTTCGGCGTGCTGGTGGCGGCGTGGTCATTGTTTGCGCGCGCCGGCATTGGCCGGCTCAACACGATCGCAGTGACGTTGTTGCTGGCGTTGTTGCTGGTCGTCTTCGTGCGGCTGTTCTTCGTCGACGCGCCGCTGGCGGCGCCCGCCGGCTCCGGGGCGATGCGCTTTGGCGCCGCGCTGGAGCTGGTGGTGGTCATGCCGTTGTCCTGGTTGCCGCTGGTGGCGGACTACAACCGCCATGCCCGCCGTGGTGGCGCGGCCGCGGTGTTCACCTGGCTCGGCTACGGCATCGGCAGCGCCTGGATGTACGCGATCGGACTGCTGATGGCGCTGCACTTTGGCGGCTTGGACCTGGCCGCGCTGGTCGGAGGCGTGCCGGCGGTACTGGCCGCGCTCGCGGTGATCCTGTTGTCGACCGTGACCACCACGTTCATGGATACCTACTCGGCCGGCGTGAGTGCGCATCATGTCGCGGGCGGCGGCGCGCCCCGGTGGCTCGCGCTGTTGATGACGGCGATCGGCACGATCGTCGCGCTCGCGGTGCCGATCGCCGCCTACGAGAGTTTTCTCTACACCATCGGCGCGCTGTTCTCGCCGCTGTATGCCGTGGTGCTGGCGCGTTATTTCCTGCTGGGTGAGCGGCGTGACGAGCCGGGCGTATTCGCTTGGCCGGCGCTCGGCGTCTGGGCGATCGGGGTGGCGAGCTACTACGGGTTTCTAGCGCTGGACACGCCCATCGGCGCCACCTTGCCCTCGTTCGCGGTGACCGCGGCCCTCTACGTGGCGACACGCCGCGTGAGCGCGCTGGTGCCCGCGTCGTAAGACCCGCATCGCCGGAGGTCGAGTGATGAAACAGACCGAACGCATCGACGCGCTGCTGGCCGAGTACGGCCGGACTTTTGCCGCCGAACTGGGCGTGGATCTGTCGCGCAACACGCCGTCGCCGTTGTTCCGGCTGCTGTGTCTGGCGCTGCTGACCAGTGCGCCGGTCCAAGCCGAGATCGCCATGCGTGCGGCGCGGGCGATGGCCGATGCCGGCTGGACCACGCCGAAGAAGCTGGCGGCGAGTACCTGGCCGGAGCGCGTGAAGGTCTTGAACGGCGCCGGCTATGCCCGGGTGGATGAAAAGACCGCCACCCAGATCATGGATTTCAACCATCATCTGCTGGACGCTTACGACGGCGACCTGCGCCAGCTGCGTGCCGAGGCGAACGGCGATCCCGACGCCGCGATTCGTGCGCTCAAGCGCTTCAAGGGCATCGGCGATACCGGCGCGGCAATATTCCTGCGCGAGGTGCAGGCGGTCTGGGGCGAGTTCTATCCGTTTGCCGACAAGGCGAGTCTGTCCACGGCCGAGAAGCTCGGTCTGCCGACCGATGCGGCGAAGCTCGCCCGACTGAGCGGGCGGGCCGACTTCCCGCGGCTGGTCGCGGCGCTGGTCCGGGTTAAACTCGCCCACGATATCGATCGCTTCCGGGACTGATCTCATGTTCGATTATTCCTGGGCCCATTGGCTCACCTTCTTCGGCGCGGCGTTCGCGCTCGAAATCGTGCCCGGGCCCGATCTGTTGTTCATCGCCACGAAGACGGCCCGGCATGGTCGCGGGCATGGTTTTGCCGCCATGTTCGGGGTGTGGACCGGCGCGCTCGTACACGTGGCGGCCACCGTGCTCGGGCTGGCCGCGATTCTCGCGCGCTCGGCGATGGCGTTTTCGGTCATCAAATGGATGGGCGCGGCGTATCTGGTCTGGCTCGGTATTCAGGCGCTCATCTCGGCCCAGCGGGGCAATGACACGTCGGAAGCCCCGAGCGTGCCGGTCGCGCCGAGCCGCTGGGCGGCCTACCGGCAGGGGATTCTCGTCGACCTGCTCAATCCCAAGGTCGCGCTGTTCTTTCTGGCCTTTATCCCGCAATTCGTCGTGCCGGGCGCTGGTCCGGTCACGGCCCAGCTCGCCCTGCACGGGCTGTTGCTGTTCGTGGTCGCCGGCCTGATCGAACCGGCCCTGATTCTGGTCGGCGATCGGCTCATGCGTTTGTTGCGTGGCCGTCGCCGGCTGGCGGCCTGGGCCGAGCGTGGCGTCGGTGCGATCTTCATCGGCCTAGGCGCGCGGCTCGCGCTCGCGCAACGCTGATCGATGCGTGCGCATGAACATCGCGGACGCTGTGCTTGTGGCGCGGTGCGCTTCCGGGTCCATGCCGATCTGACCGATGTCGTTGCCTGCCACTGCCAGACCTGCCGGCGCTGGTCCGGTTATTTCTGGGGCGCGACTCACGTCTCGCGGGAAGCGCTTTCGATCGAGGCGGGCGAAACGCTGACATGGTGGGCGTCTTCGGATCTCGCCGAGCGTGGCTTTTGTTCTCAGTGCGGCTCGAGTCTGTTCTATCGTCGCCACGACGTGGATCGCATCTCGATCGCGCCCGGTGCGCTTGAATCGCCGACGGGGCTGGCGACCGCGGCGCATATCTGCGTCGCTGAGGCCGGCGACTACTATGATCTCGATCCATCGCTCCCACAGAAGCTCGGTCCGGAGATGGACTCGTGACGCATACCGGCGGTTGTGCCTGCGGCGGTGTGCGGTTTGTCGTTCACGGCGCGCTGGCGCCGGTGATCGCCTGCCACTGTGAGAGCTGTCGCCGCTGGTCCGGTTATTACTGGGCTGCAATGGAAATCCCGCGCGAACGATTCGAATGGACGGCCTTGGCCACGCTCGCCGGCTGGTCGTCGTCGCCGGGTGTCATGCGGCGTTTCTGCCGGGTTTGTGGGGCGAGTCTCTGTTTCGACGAAGCCGGCGCCGATCATATCGAGATCGCGCCGGGCGCTTTCGACGCGCTCACCGGGCAGGCCACCATCGGTCATATCTACTGTGCGGAGGCCGGCGATTATTATCAGCTCGACGCGGCGACGCCGTGCTATCCCTACGACGAGCCGCCGGGCGGTGTGCCCGGCGGCTGACCCCACCCTCAGCTCACCTTGCGCCCGCGCGAGGGCGAAAAGCGCAGCAGCGCCCAGGGGTCCGGCATGGGCCCGGCCTCGACTTCGATGAGCACCGGGGCGTCGAGCGCAAAGGCTTCTTCGAGGCAGGCTCGCAATGCATCCGGCGTATTCGCGTGCATACCGCGGACGCCGAAGTTTTCGGCCACGCCGACGAAGTCCGGCGAATTCAGGGCGCTGGCGATGCGGCGGCCGCCGAATTTCTGGTCCTGGATACGGGCCACGTTGCCATAGGCGCGGTCGTTGACCACGATCGCTACTAGCGGAATCCGGTGCTGGGCCGCGGTGGCCAGTTCGGCGATGTTGTAGAGAAACCCGCCGTCGCCGTTGATCGAGAGCACCTTGCGGTCCGGGCAGGCGACCTGGGCGCCGAGTGCACTGGGAAAGCCCCAACCGAGCGTGCCCTGATAGCCCGGCGATAGAAAACTGCGCGGTTCATAGACCGGGAATACGGCCCGGCTGGCATAGCCAAGCTGGGTGAGTTCGTCGACAAAGATGCCGTTCCGCGGCAGCACGTCGCGAATGGCATCAAGCCAGCCGATCTGCGGTTCGAGCGCCGACAGCGCCTGGGCCGCGGCACGTCGGGCCGGTTCGATCCAGTCGCCGAGCGCCCTCGGCGCCATGCCAGGCGGCAGTTGATCGAGCAGATCGGCCACGACCTCGGCCGCATTGCCCACCAGCCTGACAGTCGGCGGGCTCAAGCGATCGAGCGCTTCGGGATCGGCCTCGATGCGAATGATCTTGAGGCGTTCGTCGAGACCCCAGTCCATCAGCTGGAGCTGCAGCCGGGTGCCGATTGCGAGCACCACGTCGGCTTCGCCCCAGAGCCTATGCCCGGCCACCGGATCGACGCACAGCGGATCGTCGCTGGCGAGCACGCCGCGGCCCATGCGGTTGGCCGTGACCGGCGCCCCCAGTGCGGCGGCCAGTCGCCGGAACGGTTCCGCCGCGCCCTGGGCGCCGCCGCCAACCACGATCAACGGGCGTTCGGCACGGGCCAGCAGTTTGGCCGCCTGTTCCAGTCCGGCCAGATCGGCCAGATCGGCCGCTGCGCGGCCCGGTTCGCTGTCCGGGATGGTAGCCCGGCCGGTACGGCCCCAGACATCGAGCGCGCATTCCAGCCCCACCGGCCGGCAGGGCGCGGTGTTTGCGATATCGAATGCGCGCGCCGTGAGCGTGCCGGCCTGGCCCGGGTGGGCGATGCGCTCGGCGGATTTCGTAACATGACGCAGTACGCCGAGCTGATCGTGGATTTCATGCAGCATGCCCACGCCGCGCCCGATCATGCGTTGCGGAATCTGGCCCGCCAGCGCGATGACCGGGGCCGAGCACGCCCAGGCGGTGGCCAGTGCGCCGGTGGTATTCAGCAGGCCCGGCCCGGGGACGACCGCGCAGACGCCCGGCCGGCCGGTGGCCATGCCATAACCGGTCGCCATATAGGCCGTGGCCTGTTCGTGGCGCGGGTTGATCGTACGCACCCGATCGGCGGCGTGATACAGCGCATCGAACAATGGATCGTTCTGGATGCCGGGCAGGGCGAAGATCGTATCGACGCCGCGCCGATGCAGCGTCTCGACCAGAATGTCGGCGGTGGTGCCCTCGACCGCCCTGCCGGGGGCAGGAACGGTCGGGGCTGCCGGGTTGGGTGCGTGCATCTAGGCGAATCCTCGCTGGGACGGTGCGGTGGCGGCGGTGTCTTCCGGCTGGCTGTCGGTGGTTTCGATCGATAGCCATTGCTGACGGCCTGCCGCCAGACGCTTGCGGGCCAGCAGCGTGCCGATGAAGCCGACGATCGCCGCCAGCGCTAGGGCGACACCCGGCATCGCGCGATTGCCGGTAACCTGGATCAGCCAGGTGACGAAGGCGGGGGTGAAGCCGCCGAAGATGGCATAGGTCAGGCTGTAGGCCAGCGACCAGCCGCTGGCGCGGACCTTGGCCGGCATGATTTCCACCAGCGAGATCATCAGCGTGCCCTGCCAGCAGCCGTACAGGCAGCCGAGGAAGACCACCGCGACCCACAGCCGGAAGAACGACGGATCGGCCACCAGCCAAGCCATGGTCGGATAGGCACAGACGCCGAGCGCCGCCGAGGCCGACAACAGCACCGGTAGCCGACCGACCCGGTCCGAGATCGCGGCCACGCCGGGCATGACGAAAAGATTGGCCGTGGCCATGCAGATGGTGACGATGAAGCTTTCCATCGACGTCAGGCCGAGGATCTTGTGGCCGTAGGTGACGATGTAGGACGTGATCAGATAAAAGGTCACCGAGGTCAGCAGAATCATCATGATGGCGTTGCCGATCAGCTGCCAGTTCTTGGCCAGCGTGGCGCTGACTTCGCGTAGGCTCGGGTGATGACGGCGCTGTTTGAACTCCTCGCTCTCGGTCATCGAGCGCCGCATGATCAGCAGCACCGGCACCAGCAGCGAACCGATCAGAAACGGCACGCGCCAGCCCCAGCTGTGCATCTGGGCGTCCGACAGGGTCAGCGACAGGCCGACGCCGATCAGCGAGGCCAACAGCACCGAAACTTCCTGGCTGGTCGGCTGCAGCGCGGCGAAAAAGCCCTTGTGATTGTTCGGCGCGATCTCGGCCAGATACACCGAGGCCGTGCCCGATTCGGCGCCGGCCGAAAAGCCCTGTAGCAGACGGCCGATGATCACGATGACAGGGGCCGCGTAGCCAATGCTGGCGAACGACGGCACGAAGGCGATCGACAGCACGCCCACCGACATGATCGAAAGGCTCAGCAGCAGCCCGGCGCGCCGGCCGTGCTTGTCGGCATAGGCACCCAGCACCAGGGCGCCGAGGGGGCGCATCAGAAAGCCGATACCGAAGGTGATCCAGGACATCAGCAGCGCGAACGCCGGATCGGTGGCAGGGAACAGGACATCCGCGATGATCCCGGCATAGAAGCCGTAGATCATGAAATCGAACATCTCGAGAAAATTGCCGGTGAGAACGCGGGCGGCGTTCTTGGCCCTCGATGAGGTCGATACCTTGGTTGTGCTCGACATGGGTGTACTCCTCCGTATCTCGTACGGTTTTTTCGCTTGTTATGGGCATACCGACCCCGGACCGGTGCAGGACCAGCCAATACGAATCGAAGGGCGGCAGGCTCTCGTAAAGCGACCGCTGCAGCGCCGATAGGCGCTGGTCGGCCGCAAATCAGTGTTCGGGCAGGGCGCTCCTGGTTGGCAAAGAGACGGCGATCATGATTCGGCCCAGCCGGCAGCCTGGGCTGTTTGCTCGTGCGCCAGCCGCTGGCGCAGCGTTTTGCGATCGACCTTGCCGACCTTGTTCAGCGGCAGGGCGTTGACTCGATAAACCGCTCGCGGGCGGTACACGGGCGATAGATCGGCCTCGACCCGGTCGGCGAGTGCTTCGGTATCGATGGCCTGATCATCGCGAGTGACCACGAACGCCACGGGGACCTCGCCGAGATCGGCGTCGGGCGCGCCGATCACGCAGCATTCGGCAACGGCCGGATGGGCCGCGATCCGGTTCTCGATCAGCGCCGGCGAGAGATTTTCCCCGCCGCGGATGATCACGTCCTTGAGCCGGCCGGTGATGGACACATAGCCGTCGTCGTCGATCCGGCCGAGGTCACCGGTGCGTAGCCAGCCGCCGACGATCGGCGAGTCCACGTCGGCGCCGATATAACCGGCCATGAGGGCCGCGCCTGTGATACGGATCTCGCCTTCGGTGCCGGGCGCGGCCTCGGTGTTCGTCTCCGGCAGGAACAGCTTCAACGTCTGGCCGGGGATGACGGTGCCGATCGAGCCGATCCGACGGGCGGACGGCGGGTTGAGCGTGGTCGTACAGGTCGATTCCGACAGCCCGTAGGAGACCACCAGCGGCACGCCGAAGACCTGCTCGATCTGCTCGTGCAGGGCCGGGGTGATCGGCGCCGAGCCACAGCGCAGAAATCGCAGGTACTCGAAAGTCTCGCCCGCCGGGATATGGGGCAGGGCCCGGGAATACATGGTGGGCACGCCGGTCACGATGCTCGGCCGGTATTCGCGCAGCTGATCGAGAATGTCGTCGGCACGAAAGCGCGGAATCAACACCACTTCGGCGCCGGCCAGAAACGGGGCGATCAGCTGATTGTTGATGCCGTTGGTGTGATGGAGCGGCATCACGTGCAGCAGCCGATCGTGCGGCGTGAGGCCGGTGTGCGCCACGACGCCATCGGCGTTGACCCGCAGATTGGCCTGGGTCAGCACCACGCCCTTGGGCCGGCCGGTGCTGCCCGAGGTGAACAACAACAGCGCGCGGTCCGTCGTCTGATGTTCGATGGCGGTCGGCGTCGCGGTTTCGTGCCTCAGCGAGGGCAGGTGCAGGGCACGCGTGCCGACCGTGATCAGTCCGGGTTCGGCTTCGTCACGAAAGTCCTCGTCCGCGAAAGCCATCACGGCCATGCGGACCGATTCGGCGCGATCGGCCAGCTCTGAGACCGTAATTCGGGGCTCCATGATGGTCGGCGCAAGCCCGGCCTGCATGGCGCCGAACAGGGCGGCCACGCAGTCGTGTGTCTTGGCGGCAGCAATGCCGACGAAGGCGCCGCGTGCCAGGCCGAGCGCGGCAAAGCCGGCGGCATAGGCATCGATCGCCGCGCCGAGCGCGCCGTAGTCGAGCATGCCGGCCGGGCCACGCAGCGCAGTGCGCCCGGCCGCGGCATGGGTTGCGATCGCCTCGCGCAGGACGCCGGACAAGGGTTGCAGCGACGGGCTCATACGGCCTCCTTGCGCAGCACGATAGCGGCGTCGGTTTCGAAGCGGCGTTCCGGGTCGAGTGCGGCCAGCGCCTCGATTTCGCGTTGGGTGGGCGATTCGGTGGGCCGGGCCTGACCGGCCTCGAAATCGAAGGCGGTACGCTCGCGGACTTCTTCCAGCGACGATTCGGGATGCCAGGAGGCCAGTGCCAGCCGATCGTTCTGCTTCACGAATACGGCGATCGGCGTGACCACGCCGTGCATGCCGCCGGCCGCCGTGACGAAATCCAGGGTCTCCACCATCGTCCGGCGTGAATGTTCGGTGCGCCAGGTGACCGATCTTTTGGCCGTGGGCAGCATAACGGCGCCGCCGCCGCCGCCCGGTAGTCGCACCTTCGGGTGGTGCCAGTCGCCGATCGCCGAAACATTGGTCCGGCCACGCCCGTCGACTTGGGCGGCGCCGAGAAAACACAGATCCATGCCGCCCCGGGTGCACAGATCGTAGAAATCCTCGTTGCCGAAGATCGCGGTCGAGCCTTCGGCGAGCACCGGGTCGGAGCTGGAAATCGGCACCGATGACGGTATGGGATCGACCCCGCCCGCCACATTGATATAGGTGAAGTCGAAATCGTAGGCGCGGCGCGCCAGCAGGCAGGCCAGCATCGGCAGGCTGGAGTTCACGCCGCTGAAGGTGACTTCATGCGGCCGTATGAAGCGCGCCAGATTGGTGACGATATAGGCAAACGGCGACCAGGATTCAGACATGAGCGATCTCCTCGCGGGCTTCCGGGGCGGCGGCTAGGTGATCGGCGAGGGCGGCCTCGTCGCGGCCCAGATAGGCCTCGACAGCCGGGTAATCGACTTCGTAATCCGGCCAGCAGGAGCCCGGCCAGCCGGCGTTCGGCAGCACGGCGGCGGCCTCGACCATGAAATGCGGCACGAGCGTGAGCTCCGGGCGCTCACGAAACGTGTCGGTGGCGACCTGCCGTTCGGCCACCACCAGCACGCGATCCGCGGCCCGGGTCATGATGCGGTCCCAGTGCGAGGTACCGAAGACGCGGGCGTCGCCCTGTTCGGTGACTTCGTTGGCGAGCACGATGGCGAAATCCGGGCGGATCTTCGGGATGACATAGGTCTCGCCTGCGTTGCCGTAGGGATCGGGCAGTTTCTGCCAGCCGTTCAGCTCGGCCAGCGCCGAGCCGTGGATACCGCCGCAGGGCATGAACGGCACACCGAACGCCGAGGCCCTGAGGCCGGCGGTGAGCGTGGCGCAGGCATGTTCCTCGAGTTCGACGTCGCCGTTTTCGATCGCGCGGCGGTACCAGGGGGCAAGCCCGAAATTGCCTTCCATGGCGACGATGCCGGTTCGCGCCCGACGGACCGCACCGGCCCGGCAGAGGATATCGATGTCGTAGCCCGGCGATTGCTTGATGATCTCCAGATCACGGCGCTGCTGGCGGATCAGTTCGCGCACCAGCGCGAACGGGCCGCGATGCAGAAAGCTGCCGCCCAGCGCGAGCGAGGCGCCGTCGGGAATGCGGGCGGCCAGCTTGGCCACGCTTTCGATCTTGGCGGTACGTGCGATACCCATTACGACGCCTTCTTCTGTTGGGCCTGGGCCGCAGCAGCTTCGCGATAAGCGCGCATGCGGTCCTTGAGACCGGGTTCGGCGGCCGAGGCCACCAGCTCGGCCATGTCGGCATCGCGCGTGTCGCGCCGGACTACCCGGAACAGGCGGTCCGCCGCGTCGGCGCTTAGATCGGGGGCCGCGACGGCATTGAGTCGCGTCGCGACATTTTCGGCGGCGACGAGATCGGTGACGAAACCGCGTTCGCGTGCGGTGGCGGCATCGAAGGTCACACCGTCGTGTAGCACTTCACGGGCCCAGTCGGCGCCGACGATGTCCGCGAACCGCCGCGAGCCCAGCACCAGCCCGAAGCCGAGCCCGGGCATGCGAAAGCTCGCCTCCGGGCTCGCCCAGCGCCGGTTGCAGACCGCGAGCAGATCCACACCGGCGCCGAAGTTGCGCCCGTGGGCATAGGCGACGGTGTCGAAACTCGCATGGGCCAGTGCCTGCAGCAGTTGCTCGATGCGCACGAAACGCCGCAGCAGATCACCTTCGCTTTCGTTTTCGAAGCCGGAGAAATCGAAGCCGGCCGAGAAGTTTTTGCCTTCGCCGCGCAGGGTCAGCAAACGGGTGCCGTCGCGCTCGGCGGTGGCGACGGTTTCGATCAGCGCTTCGACCAGCCCGGCCGACAGGGCGTTGCGCTTGTCCGGCCGGGCCAGCACGACCTGCGTGGTCGTGCCGACGCGGGTCACGCGGATCGGGAGCACGGTTTTAGCGGGCATCGGCGGCCTCCCGGCGGGTTTCGAATTCGGCGAACACTTCGTCGTTGTGTTCGCCCAGTTCGGGCGGGCGGCGATAGGGGCGGACGTTTTCGCCGCCGAAGCGCAGGGGCGAGATGAAGGTTTGGGTCTCGTGCCCGCCGGGCAGGGTCAGCGGCTGGACCCAGCCCATGTGATCGACCTGCGGATCGGCCAGCGCTTCGGCATAGCCGTTGATCGGCGCACAGGCCACGCCCGCCTCGCGGAATAGGGCAAGCACGGTGTCGACGCTCTTGTCGGCGAACACACCCTCGAAGATCGCCTTGAGTTCGGCCTGGTTCTCGGCGCGCCGTGTGGTCGAGCCGAACCGGGCTTCATCGATCAGGTCCTCGCGATGGATCGCCTTGCAGGCGCGGGCGAACAGCGCGTTGTTGCCGGCCGCCATGGCGACGTGCCCATCGGCCACGCGAAACGCTTCGTATGGCGCGTTGCGCGGATGGGCCGAGCCGAGCTTGACCGGGTTCTCGCCGGTGCCGAAATACTGGCTGGTCTGGAGCGCACTGATGGCCAGCGATGCACCGAGCATCGAGGCATCGATATGCGTGCCATGCCCGGTGGCGGCCACCTCGCGCAGCGCTGCCGAAATGGCGAAGGCGCCGTACAGGCCGGTGGCAAAGTCGGCCAGCGGCACGCCGCATTTGACCGGCTCGCCACCGGGTTCGCCGGTCACGCTCATCACGCCGCTCATGGCCTGGAGCGTCAGGTCAAAACCGGCCTCGCTGGCACGCGGTCCGTCCTGGCCGAAGGCCGAGATCGAGCAATAAACCAGCTCCGGGTGCTGCTTCGAGACTGCGGCATAGGCCAGTCCGAGTCGTTCCATTACGCCGGGGCGGTTGTTTTCGAGCACCACATCGGCCGAATCGACCAGTACACGGGCGCGGGCCTGGTCGGCCGGATTCTTGAGATCGAGGGTCACCGAGCGCTTGTTGCGATTGACCGAAGCGAAATTCTCGCTGTAGCCGTCGCTGATCGGCGGCCAGGCGCGCATGCTGTCGCCGCCGGCCGGGTTCTCGACCTTGATCACGTCGGCGCCCATGTCGGCCAGCAGCATGCCGCAGAACGGCCCGGCGGCGACGCTGCAGAACTCGATGACGCGTATGCCTTGTAACGGTTGCACGTTGTCTCCTCGAAAGATAAAGCGAAGGCGGCTCAGGCGGCCGCGCTGTCGGGGTAGGCATCGCCGCGATAGCCGAGTGCCCGCGACAGTTCGCGCGCGGTGCGGATCACGACCGGGCCGTGCTGGTGCAGGGTGCCGAGCGACAGCCGTTCCAGCGGGCCTGAGATACCGAGTGCGGCGACCGGCAGGCCGTGGGCATCGAACACCGGCGCCGCCGCGCCGCCGACCGAGTCGCGCCACTCGCCGCAGTTGATCGAAAAACCGCGACGGCGTGTTTCGGCCAGGTCGGCCAGCAGCGCTTCCAGAGTGTCGAGCGTGTGTGGCGTCCACTGAGCCAAATCGTCCGGCAGGGTGGCTAGCATGTCGTCGCTCTGCCAGGCCAGCAGCGCTTTGCCGGAGGCCACGCAGTGCGCCGGTGCACGACCGCCGATCGCGGAATAGGCGCGGACCGGCTGCGGGCTTTCGATCTTGTTGAGATAGATCACATCCAGCCCGTCCAGCACCGACAGATGGATGCTCTCGTGGGTCGCATGGGCGAGCTGCTGCAGATACGGGTCGGCGATCTGGCGTACGTCCAGCCGGCTGACGACCGCGCTGGCGACTTCAAACAGTTTGAGGGTGCATTCGTAGGTGGCCGTCTCGGGATTGCTGCGGGCATAGCCGGCGGCGACCAGGGTTTGCAGCGTGCGATGCGCGTTGCTCTTGGTCAGATCCAGCGCCCGTGAGAGCGTGGTGACGCCCATCGGTTGCGGGCTGGCGGCCAGGGTCTCGAGAACACGCAGGCCCTTGAGCAGTGTCTTGTCCATGTTCTAAATACCAGAACGCGTTTCCAGAATTCGGTATAGGCATCTGGCGCCGTTCGAGCGCTACCTGATATTAGAAAAAAGTCTTATGTGTCAGTGTTCTATAGTTTGGAACACGACGGCGCGCGAACACCTGCAGTGATCGGTCCAAGCCACTGTTTCCAGAATGGAAGACTGCGTTCTGAATAATGGGGCCCGCGTCGATCGTTCTGCATGCCAACAAGTGGGGCTCGTAGCCGTGCCGCAGTCTTCGGCCGGATCGGGTTAAGCCACCGTGTCTGCGCGTTTCGGCTGCCGCCAGTCAGGCGAACGGAGCGATGCTCGCTTGCCCTGAGGCCGGCTCCGAGCTGGCATTCGCTACCGGGCTGTCCGGAGGTCGGCCCGGTCGATTGCTCGGGTGATGATTAGCTGGGCATTGGCTGCAATGGGAAACAGCACGTCGGGTTAGTGTCGGTCGCCGCGGCGGCTACGGCACTGGGGTTGGTGGTGCAGTTGGGTAGCAGTAAAGCGCCGCTCCTGTCGGAGCGGCGCATCGTTCAAGGCCGGTTTCGATACCGCTACGCTACTGGCGAGGCACGATGGCCCAGTTCGGGTAGTCGTTGTAGCGCGGCTGAACCGAGCGATGCGCGAAGATTTCCCACGCCTTGTCGCTCTTGTCCACGCCCCGATCAACGCTGGCTGCGAGCGCGGGCTGCAGGTTCGACGGAAAACCGGCCGGAGAGTTCGAGTAGCCCTCCATCTCCCCGATTTGAGTCGGGGGGTTCATGTAGTTGTGGTACGTCTGCGAGTCGCACTTCAGGCCGGCGAGGTTCGGCAGCGTCGCTTGGTAGGCCTCATCGAGACTGCTGAAGAAATCCGCGCCGCGGGCCGGCTTGATCTGCAGGGCGTAGACGGAAGCCTCCGTCCAGCAGAAGCCGGTATCCGGGCGATCGATCCAGTCGGTCATGCGGCCGACCTGGAACTGGAGCAGCCATTGCGCGAACGGTTCGAACTCCTTGAAGCCGAGATCCGTGGCGTAGGAGGTCGACCAGGCGAAGAAGTCTTCCTGCCATGGGGGGATGCCGACCGACTCGTTGCCGTTGACGGAATAGTTGGTGTAGTTGTCGAGAATATGCAGCGGATGCTGATCCTTGTGCTGCAAGTAGTAGCTGTCGTAGTCGTCGGCAATGTTATGGAGCAGCCCCGTAAAGTAGCCGTGCATCGGATCGGCATCGGGGGTGGCGTATGCCGCTTGCGCGAGTGTCCGCAGGGTCCAGGCCTGTTGTCGTATCTGATCCGCCGCACCGCGCAGGATGCCCTTGGCGTCCTGTCGATAACCGGGGTTGGTCCAGAGCTCGGCATAGGAGCCCGCGAACTCCAGCTCTTCAAGATAGTAGTAGTCGCCGGTGACCAGATACGTCAGGAAACCGATCGAGGGATGGTGGGCCAGGTTGTACTGATAGGGTGAATCGCAGTCGCCGCTACAGGCGGTATACAGATCACGGCGAATATCGGGCGACCAACTGGTATCGCGACGTGCCGCCACGGTGATATAGGGGTGATCGGTAATTGTGACCGGCCGGCCGGTGGTCGCGTCGCGAAAATGAAAGCCGTAGGCGCCGACCGCGCTGTCGTTGGCCTGCATGTAGTCGAAGGCCCGCGGGTCGCCGCTCAGGGCATAGAGGGCACTCCATCGTGGCAGCGGGCCGATGGCGGTTTGCGCCCCGACATCGCCCATGTGCTGGGTCTGGGCACCGTTGGTCATCGGCGGATAGCTGGCCGGCAGGCTGGCCAGCGTCGATTCGTCCGGTTTGATGTCCGCATATTTCGGAATGGCCCGGGTCGCCTGGAGATACTGCATGTCCGGCTGGACATAGAGATCGGGATCGGTACCCCACCACAGGACCTTGTGCCACCGGGCATGGTCGTAATGCGGCAGGTTCTTGATCTGAAAACTATGTTCGCCCACTTTGATCGTGGCGTCGTAGGTCAGATTGCTCGCTGTCTTGCCATAGGTGAAGTCGTTTTCCACGACCGTGTCGACGCGGGCGTTCGTGATCTGCCCGCTGTAGCTGGCATGGGCCCGGATATGGAAATAGGCCGCGAGCTGGTTATCGCGATCTGTCTTGGCGCCCTGCATGCGGCCACCGATAAGCCACTCGCTGGTCCGGGGCCCCGATAGCCACGTCTTGCAGATCTTGTCGGGCACGGCATTGCAGCCGCCCTGATCGATGATCGCCTGGAGCAGCGTGCGAGCGTTCTGGGTGAGGGTGTCAGCGCCGTTCTGAATCGTGATGTGGGCATCGAAGCCGGAGGACAGCAGGCGGCTGATCGTGATCGCGCCCGGCGGCGAGCCCCCGGCCCGATCCCCGTTCGTGAACAGCTTGATTCGCACGTCGCCGTGGGCCGGCACTTTATCGAGCTGGAACGACAGGATCGCGTGTTTCACCGAGCCATCGTCATAGTAGCTTTTGATGTCGGCTTGCACGCCCTGACTGCTCGGGTTGCTCGGCGTCGAATAGAACAGCGACTTGTTGGGCCGATAGTCGTCTTTCTTGAAGACTTGCCCGTAGGTGACGACCTGATAAGACGCATCGTTATCGGACCGGTTGCGAACGGTTACGTCGGTGATGTCGGGGTTGTCGCCGCGAGTGTCGGGGCCCAGAAAAATGGAATAGGGCAACTTCGGCGGCGTGAGCCCCGCCTTGGTGTACACGTAGTTAATGAAGTTCTGTTCCTGGTCGTACAGCGTTTTCTGCTGCGAGCTCAGGTCGTTATAAGTCCACGCCATCGCGCAGGTGCTGGTCGCGACGGCCAGGACGCCCGTGATGCCGATCAGTGCCCGCCGGCAGGTTGATGAAATCCCCATCAGGTATAACCCCGCGTAATACAAAGAAGATGAAATATTCGAGTGCGGCTTTCGTTTATGTTTGAAAAATGAAGAAGCACTGGTTTTCAATGCCTGTTCCATGTTTTCAATCGATGAATGACGCAATTTGATGCATCGTATCTATTATTAAAAAATGGTTTTACGCGCCATCCTCGCATCTAATGGTTCGCTTTATTTTTAATTCGGCAGAATTTGGGTATGACAATCCCCGTCAGCGCCAATGTTATGGATTAAACCCGCGAGTCATTGGGCGAACAGCGCTACTTTTATATGCCTTTTCCGAGTCCCCGAAGCGGAATCTCGATAGCGAACAAAGGCAGGTATCGACCCACATAGGTTGGCCTTCCGCGTTCGAGCGGAGGCCGGCTTGGCGACGTCTCGGCCCGATATTCCGAACCGTGCACGGGTTTATCCAGCGAGTTTGTTTTGTAGATGGGGGAATAATCCCAGCGCCGAACGTAACGCTGCGACAGCGCGAACGTGGGCGCTCTGCATCGGCCAACGTTTACAGGCGCGCACGGAGCCGACTCCTCCGTGCGCTGGCGCTATCAGCGAAAGGCCGGCTCGTCGAACGAACGCAGCTTGCGCGAGTGCAGCGCTTCGACGCCGGATTCACGAATCAGGCGCAGCGTTTCCAGCCCGATGGTGAGGTGTTGCTGCACCTGGCTCTGATAGAAAGCGTTGGCCATGCTGCGCAGCTTGAGCTCGCCGTGCATCGGCTTGTCGGAAACACACAGCAGCGTGCCGTAGGGCACGCGCAGACGGAAGCCGTTCGCGGCGATGGTCGCGCTTTCCATGTCGATGGCAATGGCCCGCGACTGGGAGAAACGCTCGTAAAGCTCGTCGTAGCGGAATTCCCAGTTGCGGTTGTCGGTGCTGGCGACGGTGCCGGTACGCAGCCGGTTCTTGAGGTCGCGCTTGGATAGGCCGGTGACGCCCGAGACGGCTTGTTCGAGCGCGATCTGCATTTCCGCGATCGGCGGGATCGGCACCCAGGGCGGCAGATCCTGATCGAGCACGTGGTCCTCGCGCACGTACGCATGGGCAAGGACATAGTCGCCGAGCTGCTGGGAGCGGCGCAGGCCGCCGCAGTGGCCGATCATCAGCCAGCAGTGCGGGCGCAGGACGGCCAGATGATCGGTGATGGTCTTGGCGTTGGCCGGACCCATGCCGATGTTGATCAGGGTGACGCCGAGGCCATCCTCGCGCGTCAGATGATAGGCCGGCATCGGCGGCAGATGCTTCGGCGTTTCGCCGCCGGCGGTCAGATGATCGTACCGGGCGTTGGGCTCGACCACGTCGCCCGGCGAGACAAAGCCGGTGTACTCGTCGTGGTTCGCGATTTGGTCGCGCGCGTGAGCCGTGAAGTCGTCGACGTAGCGCTGATAATTGGTCAGCAGCACGAATCCCTGGAAATAAGCCGGGTCGGTGCCGGTGTAATGGGCCAGGCGTTGCAGCGCGAGATCGGTGCGCTGGGCGTCGAACAGCGCCAGCGGAAACGGGTGCCCCGGTGGCGTGCGATGCGTGCTGTTGGGAATCGCATCGTTCATGTTGGCCAGATCCGGCAGATCGAAGGCCCGCTCCATCGCGCGCACCGCCGCCGGCGTGAGATCGGCGGTGGCGGCCTCGATCATGAACGGCAGCGGGATCGGCTGATCCGACAGGCCGACCTGGATCGGCGCGCCGTGGTTCTCGATCAGCAGCGACAGCTGTTCCAACAGATAATCGTGGAACAGATCCGGCCGGGTTACCGTGGTGCCGTGGACCCCGCCCTTGCGCAGCGAGCCATAGGTCGGTCGCGCCGAGCTGACCAGCCGGTCCGGCGTGGTCTCGATACCGACATACGGATAGTAGGCCGCGGGCAGTACTTCCGGCTCATGTTCACCGGCCACGAATCGGCGATGGCGCTCTTCCATCTGCTCGCGTGCGGCCGCGTACAGCGACTCGATCCGGGCGAGGGCATCCTCGGCGTTGTCGAAGGATTGCAGATCGCGGGCGTTGCCATGTGCGGTGCCGGGCATGGCGGCTTCCTTAATTGTCTGATTGGTGGGCGTTGTCAGGTTAGCAATGCGCAATGACATCTGGGCGTTATTAACTCACCAGAGCGTCGCGCGACCAAGGAGCTGATAGCCAAGCAGCTTGCTCGCCTCGTTGAATCGCCGCGAGAGCGTGACCGGATTATCAACTGGGGCCGAGCAGAAATGCAGCGTTGGACACTGTTGACGTGCGGTCGCCCAGGCACGATAAGCGTGGAAGCGGTCCGTGACGATCGCAACACGTGGCGCTGTCCGAATTGGCGTCAATACACAGGAGTACTCGAAATTTTGGTACGTGGAGCGCGCGCGGCCTTCAACGTGGATATGCCCCGGTGGGATATTCATCTCGCGTGCCTGACGAGCCAGAAGTTGTGCCGAATCTCCGCCGGAGCCCGCACCTGAAAAGACGATTTGTGCGACGCGACCCGCCCGATACAGCGCGACGGCGTGGCGCGTTCTGCGGTAGTGAGGTGCGCCGCTGAGCACGAGCGCTACGGACTGGGGCTCGGCATGTTGAGCACAAGAGGCCGGAATATTGCCGATACGAAAGATGTCGACTGCGGCCAGAGTGAGCACGGCGATTAGCGTGAGCCCAATGATTGTAGAAACGGCTGTTTTTATCGCGGGCTCTCGCAACAGGGGGAGACGGCTATGCCGGAAATAGATGCGCTGAACGGGACGGATATAGGATAGGCCAGCGTACTGCAGCGCTCTGGAAAAACTCTCGGATACTCATGATTATGGATGCCGCTGCATGGTCAGGATAGCGTCAGATAGGACGTCTTGCCGAGGTATGAACCCTAGCCTTAGATTGGCACGCTTTGCTGGGCTATTATCGGCGAATACGGCCAGTTCGAGGGTGTCCGAGGTCCGGTGTCGGGCCGCGTCGGCGGCCAGCCGGTCGATGAGCGTGTCGATGATGCGTTGGCCGCGGCGGTTCGGGGCCACGATCAGCCGGGCGAAGCGCACTGTGGCTGGCGGCTTGAAATAGTACTCGCCGAACGCAACCAACGCGCCGGTCTCGTCGACCAGCGCGCGTGGGTGGGCGTATTCGCGATACAGCGCGAGCGCCAGCTCGGGCCCGTCCAGTGGCCAGGGCATCTCCGGCCCGGCCCAGCGGCGTGCCGCCGGGCCGTCCGGTATCCATTCGCAGAGCCGAGCGTAATCCGCCGGCCGGGGCGGTCTCAGGCGGAAACGATTCGGCGTTTCGCTCAACGTGTCCAGAAGTTGTTGCGCACCAGGTCGACGACTTCGCCCATGCGGCCGGACAACACAGCTTTGGTCGAATACAGCGCGGTCGAGGCGACCTGACTGAATTCCACGTGGGGCGGCATGACCAGTTCCATACGGTTGACCTTCACATCCAGAATACCCGGGCCGTCGTGGGCCAGCAGTTCGGCGACGGCGCCGTCGAGCTCATGCTTGGCCTCGACCTTGCGGCCCCACAGGCCCACCGCATGGGCGAGCGCGCCGAAGTCCGGGTTCTTCAGCTCGGTGTAGGCATCGAGTAGGCCGTCGACTTTCTGCTCGAGTTCGACGAAGCCGAGCGAGCTGTTGTTGAAGATCACGATCTTGAGCGGGATCTCGAACTGGGCGAGCGTCAACAGGTCGCCCATGAGCATCGACAAACCACCGTCGCCGCACATGGCGATCACTTGCCGGCCTGGAAACGCCTGGCTGATGCCGATCGCTTGTGGATAGGCGTTGGCCATGGTGCCGTGGACCAGACTCGGTAGCGTACGACGCTGGCCGTTAGCCTTGATGTGACGCAGGCACCACACCATCGGGCTGCCGCCGTCGGCGGTGAACACGGCGTCGTCGGCGGCGTGCGCATCCAGCGCCAGGGTGAGTTCCTGCGGATGAATCAGGCTGTCGTCTTCGGATTCGGCCGCGGCGTCGTCGAGCGATTCCCGATAGGTCTTGCGGCACGCGTTGACCCAGTCGCGGTCGTCGTGGCGCGCCACGCGGTCGATCAGCGCCGCGCAGGTATCGCGCACCGAGCCGATTACGCCGATATCCACCGGATGGCGCAGGCCGATCTGCCCGGCCGCGATATCCACCTGGATGATGGTCGCGTCCTCGGGATAGAACTGGGCCCAGGCGAAGCTGCAGCCCAGTAGCAGCAGCGTGTCGCATTCCGACACCGCGCGATAACCGCCGGCCAGGCCGAATACGCCGGTCATGCCCACTTCCAACTCGTTACCGTATTCGATGAAATCCTTGGCGCGAGAGGTCCAGGCGATCGGCGCGCCGAGCTTGTCGGCCAGGGCGATGACTTCATCGTGCGCATCGGCACAGCCGTGACCGGCATAGATCGATACTTTCTTACCGGCGTCGAGGGCTTCGACCACGGCCTCCAGCTCGGTCTCCGACGGACGCACGACCGGATCGAAGCGCATCGTGCGCCAGGGCAGGTTGTTCTCCGGCTTGGCGGTGAAGATATCACCGGGCACGATCAGCACCGCCAGTCCGCCTTCGTTGAGCGCTTTCTGCGCGGCGATTGCGGTCAGGCGTTTGGCGTTCTCGGGGCTGGAGACGTATTCACAGAACACGCTGTACTGGGCGTACAGCGGGCGCTGGTCGACGTCCTGTGGAAAACCGACGCCCATTTCAGCGGTCGCGACCTGCGAAGCGATGAACACCACCGGCGCGCCGTTGCGATGCGACTCCATCAGACCGTTGATGAAATGCGTGCTGCCGGGCCCGCAGGTGCCGGCACAGCAGGCCAGCTCGCCCGTCATGTAGGCCTCGCCGCCGGCCGCGAACCCGCCGACTTCCTCGTGGCGGACATGGACCCAGTCCATATCCGAGCGCCGAATGGCGTCCGTGAGGTGATTGATGGTGTCGCCAACGACGCCGTAACAGCGCTTGGCACCTGCGTCGAGCAGGGTGGCAACCATGATTTCTGCGACGTTCTGACTCATTGAGTGGCCCGGGCAAGGAATGTCTCGATCCTTCGATCATACAAGTTTGCGTCGAGCCAGATGCCGGCTTGTCGCGTGGCGGGGCGCACGCGGATCCAATAGCGTTGATCTGCATCAAATAGCGCAGGTCGGCGATCGGACAGGCTGAGTTTGGAGTGCCCATGGGGACACGATGGAGAGCAAAGCAATGGATATCGTCGACACCTTGCGTGCCGATCATGGTTATTTGAGGAGTCTCGGCCGCCGGATTCTGGATGAGTTGCCGCGCTACGTGCGCGCCCGCCCGCACGCCGCGGCGAGTCTACGCATGCTGGTCGCCGGCTACGTCGATTACGAAACGCGTGTGCACGAGCCGCGCGAAGCCTGTCTGCGTGCTTATCTCGCGGCGCAAGACGGGGGCGCCCCCCGCGCCGGAGAGGGCGAGTCGGCCCACGACTGGATCACGATTCGGGATCGGCTGGCCTCGGCCATGAGCGCTGCCGCGCGTCTCGAGCTACGCCACCGGCTGACCGCCGCGCTGCGCGACGGCGCGGAGCTGATGCAATCGGAAGAAAATGATTTGCTCGCGCAGGCGCGGTGCCGATTGTCTGCGGTGGAGCGGCATGCCCTGGCCCTGCGGGCCATGGCCGGACGCATGCCGGCCTAAAGGCTGGCGCGCGCCCGGCCGGTGATCACGCGCCGGCGAGTTCGGTGATCATGGCGCGCAGGATCTTGTAGAAGTTGTCGACCGCGGCGATGTCCACGCGCTCGGTCGGCGAATGCGCGCCGCGAATCGTCGGCCCGAACGAGATCATGTCCATCTTGGGATAGCGCGCGCCGATCAGGCCGCATTCCAGTCCGGCATGGATGACCTTCACCTCCGGAGGCTGCCCGGTCACGCGTTCGTGCACGTCGACGAAGCGGGCCAGCAGCGCCGATTTCGGGTTGGGCGCCCAGCCGGGGTAGCCGCGTTCGCGCGTGACCGGAAAACCGGCCAGTTCGAACATGGTGGCAATACGCTCGACCAGCGAGTCACGGGCCGAATCCACCAGCGAGCGCACCATGAGCTGGGCGCTGAACACGCCGTCGGCGACCTGGACCACGCCGATGTTGTTGGAGGTCTCGACCACGCCGGGCGCGGCCAGGCTCATGCGTTCCACGCCGTAGGGCAGGGCATAGAGCAGGCGGACCAGCCGTTTGGTATCGCCGACCGAGAGCGCCTTGTCGGCTTCGGCGCGCTCCTGGTCCACCGCGACCTGCCCATCCACGCCGGCCAGTTCTTTCTGGAACACCGCTTCCAGCTCGACCAGCTCGGCCGTGGCTTCGTCGAAGGCCGCGTCCGGCAGGGCCACGGTGGCCCAGGCCGCCCGCGTGATGGCGTTGTCCATGCGCCCGCCGTCGTAGTCGACCAGCCGCAGACCCAGCGGCAGCAGCTGGTGCAGCGCGCGGGCGAGCAGTCGATTGGCGCTGGCCCGGCCGGTGTCGATATCCATGCCGGAATGGCCGCCGGTCAAGCCGTTTACCCCGATCTTGAATACAGTGAGGTTGCCTTCCAGCGGATGCTCGGCCAGCTCGGTTTCCGTGGTGACGTTGGCCCCGCCGGCACAGCCGATGCAGACCTCGCCTTCTTCCTCGGTATCGAGATTGAGCAGCAGGCGGCCGTTGACCCAGTTGGGCGCGAGATGGGCCGCGCCCACCAGCGAGACTTCCTCGGCCACGGTAAGCAGCACTTCCAGCGGGCCGTGTTCCAGATCGGTTTCGTCGAGGATCGCCAGGCCGGCGGCGGCGCCGATGCCGTTATCCGCGCCAAGCGTGGTGCCGCGCGCCTTGAGCCAGCCGTCCTCGACGAAGGTGACGATCGGATCGGTCTCAAAGTCGTGGTCCACGCCCGCGTCCGACTCGGCGACCATGTCCACATGCCCCTGCATGACCACGCCGGGCGCGTTTTCATGACCGGCTGTGGCGGGCTTGACGATGCGCAGGTTGTTGGCTTCGTCGCGCTCGTGGGCGAAGCCGCGCTCGTCGGCCCAGGCTTCGATTTTCGACAGAATCGCGTCCTCGTGCCAGGACGGGCGCGGCGTATCACAAAAGGTACGGAAATGCTGCCAGAGCAGCTTGGGTTCGAGTTGCTCGAGGTGCGCGTTCACGACGTCCGGTTCCCCGTTGATCAATACGACAGCGCCAGAGCATAGGCAATCGGAGCCGAGGAGGCCATGGGCGAGCTTCGACCTATGGAGGATCGACAGCCGAGGCGGAATCGCGGATGGTGCGAGGTAAGCGGTTACCCTAAACAACAAACCCGCCTCGAAAATAGGAGGAGACATGGAATTCGAATTTCTGGTGGATGCCGGAAACACGCTGGGTGAAGGCCCGCTCTGGGACACGCAGGAACAACGCCTGTACTGGATCGACAGCCTCGGCAACACGGTCAATCGTTGTCGTGCTGATGGCAGCGAGATCGAAAGCTGGGACGTGCCGGCCAATATCGGCTCGCTGGCGCTGCGTGAAAAAGGTGGCGGCGTGGTCGCGCTGCAGAACGGATTTCATTTCCTCGACTTCGATACCGGCGAGTGCGAGTTCATCATCGATCCGGAAGCCGATAATCCCGGCACGCGCTTCAACGACGGCAAGGTGGACCGGCGCGGTCGCATGATCGCCGGCTGCATGGATTATGACGAGGAAAGCGGCAGCTCCGGTCTGTATCGGCTCGATCCCGATTTGTCCTGCCACAAGCTCGACGACGGCATCGTGGTCTCGAACGGGCCCTGCTGGAGCCCGGACGACAAGACGTTCTATTTCGCCGATACCTGGAAGGCGATCTACGCCTACGACTACGATATCGACGCCGGCACGGTCGCCAACAAGCGCGTGTTCGTGCCGGTCGAGGATGAATCGCTCGGCGTGCCGGACGGTGCGACGGTGGATGCCGAGGGGTTCGTGTGGAGCGCCCAGGTCTATGGCGCCAAGCTCAATCGCTATGCGCCCGACGGCACGCTGGATCGCTCCATCGATTTTCCGATCCAGAACATCACCAGCGTGATGTTCGGCGGCGAAAATCTCGATACGTTGTTCGTGACCAGCATGGGCCACCAGCCGGTGCGGGGTAAGAAATCTACCGATCCTCGCAATGGCGGCGTTTTCGCCGTGCACGGGTTGGGCGTGAAGGGCCTGCCCGAGCATCGCTTCGCCGGCTGAACAACGCGACTTCGAGAACCACGCGCATGACCGATACCTCCAGCAAGCGTCGCCGTAACAACGCCGCACGCACCAGCGGATCGCCGACCATCGGTGACGTTGCGCGCAGTGCCGGCGTGTCGACGGCGACCGTGTCGCGCATTCTCAACGGGGTGCCGAACAAGGCTTCCGAAGAGACCGCGCGACGCGTGCAGGCCGCGGTCGACGCGCTGGGCTATCGACCGGTCCAGGCCGGACGCTCGCTGAGCCGGATGCGCTCGGCGGTGATTGCGCTGCTTACGCCGGACAACCGCAACGCCTTCTATGCCAGCATCGCGGATGCCGTGCAACGAGGCATCAGCGCCACCGGCAACGCGATGACGCTATGCAACACGCGCGAGGATCCGGTCTCGCAGGATGCGTATATCGAGGAAATGCGTTCGCATCTGGTCTCGGGCATTGTCTTGCTCGGTGCGGTTCGCACGCCCGGGCTCGAGCGGCTGATCGCCGATGGCCCACCGGTGGTGTTCGTCAACCGTAAATGCCCGGTCGACAGCCCGAGCCCGTTTATCGGCATCGATAACTATGCTGCGGGTGCCGATGTTGCGCGGTATTTCCTGGATAAAGGGTATCGCGACTGCGCGGCGTTGCACGGCCCGTCCAGTTCGTCGGCCAGTCGCGAGCGTTTCGAGGGCTTCCGCGATGCGATGGCCGCCGCCGGCGCGGCCTTGCCGATCGAGCGTGTAGTCGAGTGCGATCTCACCATCGAGTCCGGTTACCGAGAATCCCGGCGCCTGTTCGAGCGGGGCGGGGCACCGCGGGCGGTGTTCTGTGGTAACGACCCGATTGCCTATGGCTTGCACCGGCGCTGCCAGGAGCTCGATTTCGCCGTGCCCGACGATATCGCCATCTTCGGTTTCGACGACAACCCGCTCAACGAATGGCTGGCGCCGTGGCTGAGTACGGTGCATGTACCGCTGGAGGAGCTGGGGCGACAGGTCAGCCATGTGATGAGCCGGTTGCTCGACGGCGATACGGCGGTCCCGGTTCGAACCGTATTGCCGCATACGTTGACGATTCGGTCGTCGGCGTAGACGAAACCGGAATAAAAAATTTAGCTGTAAGGGTAAGCGATTACCCCAACAAGAAGACGAGAAACCAACGGAGGAGATGACATGAGAACGTTCAAGACGAGGAGTTTATCGATCGCGTTCGCGCTACTGGCGCTCGCGGTGGGCACGGTCGCGGTGGCGGGCAATGCCCAGGCGGCCGGCAAGAAGTACAACGTGTATCTCAGCATGAGCTACATCGGTAACGACTGGCAGAGCGAAGCCAAGAATATGGTCACCGCCATGTCCAAGTACTACTCGGACAAGGTGAATTTCCATGTCCAGGTGGCCGGAACCAACGCTCAGAAGCAGATCCAGCAGATCAACGGCATGGTGCAGGCCGGGGCGGATGCGATCATCGTCTATCCGATCTCGCCGAACGCGCTTAACGCGGTGGTCCGCAACGCCTGTCGACGCGGCGTGGTGGTCATGGCCTACGACTCGGAAATCACCGAGCCCTGTGCCCATAACGTGACCATCGATCAGCACGAGGCTGGCACCAAGACCGCGCAGTGGCTGGCCGATACGCTCGATCACAAAGGCAATATCGTGATGGTCACCGGCGTGCCGGGCACCTCGGTCGACAAGGCCCGCACCGAGGCTGCCATGAAGGTATTCAAGAAGTACCCGAATCTGCATGTCATCGCCAAGCCGAACGGCATGTGGTCGCAGGCGGTCGCGCGCAAGGTGCTGTCGCAGGTGGTGGCCACCCATGGCTGGGACAATATCGACGGCTTGTGGATGCAGGTCGGCTGCTACACCGCGACTTCGATGCAGCTCGAAGCCGGGATCCCCAACGACAAGCTGCGTCCCTGTGCGGGTGAGGCCTCCAATGGTCATCGGGTGCAGATGCTGGCGTCTGACGCGGTCAAGGGTGCGAGTGATACCTACAAGCCGGTCGGGCTGAAGAGTATTTCGTACGGCTCGCCGATCTACTCTGGCGCGCTGGCCTTCAAGCTTGCGTTGGCCAAGCTGGAAGGCAAGAAACAGAGCCTGCCGCACCACATCAAGCTGCCGCTGCCGCTGGCGACCTCGGACGAGGTCAAGCTGTGCCAGACCGGTTCCTACAAGGAGCTGGCCGATGGCTGCAACGTGTTCGATCCGAGTCGTGTGCCACCGGGCTGGTTCTCGGATATCTACAGCAAGGATACGCCCGAGGTCGGTTTCCAGGCCGCACTCAACGCCAAGCCGGAACCGCGCCCGTAAGGCGCTCTCGCTCCGGCGGCCGCAATCGGCCGCCGGGCTTCCCCGAAGTCTCCAGTTTTTTTTGCGGAGGTTGTCATGACCGACATGGCGATCGAACTCAGCGCTATCGTCAAGCGCTATGGCCCGACCGTGGCGCTCAATGAAGCCTCGCTCGCGGTACCGGCCGGTCAGGTTCATGCCCTGCTGGGCGAAAATGGCGCCGGCAAGTCGACCACGGTGAAGGTGCTCAGCGGTCTGGTCACGCCCGACAGCGGCGATATTCGAGTATTCGGCGATGCAGTCCGCCTGCGTTCGCCACGCGATGCGCATCGTCACGGCATACAGACCGCCTTCCAGGAGCTGACGCTGGTACCGGATCTGACGGTCACCCAGAATCTGCTGCTGCCCTATACCCCGGCCAACGCCCTCGGATTGCTGCGCTCGCGCCAGGCCCGGCGCAAGGCGGTGGCCGAACTCGAGCGGCTCGACCTTGGTGGTATCGACCCGCGTGCCGAGGTCCGCGATCTGGATTTGCCAACGCGGCAAAAGCTCGAGATCGCGAAGGCGGTGATCCGCGAGCCACGTATTCTGCTGCTGGACGAGCCGACGTCGGCCCTGTCCGGCCGCAACGTCGACTGGTTGGAAAGTCTCGTCGCCAAGCTGCGCGCCGACGGCGTGACCATGATCTTCATCACCCATCGCATGCAGGAGGTTCGCAGCTTCTGCCAGGCGCTGTCGGTCTATCGCGATGGACGTTGTGTCGGCAGCGGCGCGGTCGAGGACTACAGCGACGGCGATATCGTCGAGCTGATGCTCGGCCGGGCGATGGTCCAGTCCTATCCGCCGAAGACCGCAGCCCCGCCGGCCGATTCGCCGGCGCTGCTGTCCACCCGCGGGCTGACCGTGGGTGACAAGCTTGCGGATGTCGATCTGGATATCCGTCGTGGCGAAGTGGTGGGCGTAGCCGCGCTCCAGGGCATGGGCCAGAGCGCGCTCTACGGCAGCCTGTTCGGGCTGGACCGGGCCACGCGCGGCACGATGGCGATCGAGGGCCGCGAAGTCGAGTTCGCCTCGCCGCGCGATGCCATCCGCTCCGGCATCGGCATCAGTTATCTGCCCGAGGACCGCAAGACCGAAGGCCTGCTGTTGCCCATGAACGGCGTCGAGAACGCCTCGCTGCCGCTGCTCGATCGTTTCGCGCGCTTCGGCTGGCTCGACAAGCGCCGTGAGACGCGGGCGGTGCGGGCCGTGCTCGATCAGGTCCAGGTCGACCCGCGCGCGCTGTATACCCGCTGCAGTGCGTTCAGCGGCGGCAACCAGCAGAAGATCGTGCTCGCCAAGTGGCTGCTGACCCAGTCGCAGCTGATGCTGATGTTCGACCCGACGCGCGGTATCGATGTCGGCACCAAGCTCGAGATCTTCGAACTCATGCATCGCTTTGCCGAGAACGGCGGCGGGGTCCTGTTTCATTCCACCGACACCGCCGAACTGGTCAACGTCGCCCATCGCGTGATCGTGCTCTATCGCGGCCGCATCGTGCGCGAATTGGTTGGCGACGCGATCACCGAACAGGCCCTGCTCGAAGCCGAGCTCGGCCAGATCGATACCGAGGCCGCGCCGGCGTCTGCCGCGGGCGGTCGCGATGCCGGCCACGCGCTCGCACAGCGCGCTGCGGCGTTCGTTTAACGAGGGCTTCTGCCAATGTCCGCAACCCTGCCCCACATGAATATCGCCCGCCATCGCGGCCTGTTGATCGCGATCGGCGCCTTCGTCACCGTCAGCGTTCTATTGCAGACGCTGTCGCGCGGCGGCCTGACTTATTTCGACCTGAGTTTTCTCTCGGCTGGCGGTGCGCCGCTGGCGATCGCCGCGATCGGCGAGACGCTGGTGATTCTCTCCGGCGGCTTCGATCTGTCGGCTGCGGCGGTGGTCTCGCTGACCAACGTGTTTCTCGCCGCCTACATGCCGGACACGGCGGCCGGCCAGATTCTGTTCCCGATACTCGCCCTGGGTATCGGTGGCCTGGTCGGCGCGGTCAACGGCCTGTTCGTCGGCTTTCTCCGCCTGCCGGCGATCGTGGTGACGCTGGCCACCATGTTCATCGTGCAGGGCGTGACGCTGCTGGTGATGAGCCAGCCGGGCGGGGCGATTCCGGGCGGCTTCGTGAGCCTGTTGAGCGGCGACACGATCACCGGCGTGCTGCCGACCCCGATTGTGGTGGTGCTGGCCATGCTCGGCGTGTGGTGGCTGATCAAGCATTCGCGCCTGGGCTTGTCGATCTACGCGATCGGCAGCGATGCCTCGGCCGCGCAGTCCACCGGCATCAACGAACGCTGGGCTCGGTTCTGGACCTTCGTGCTGGCCGGCGTGCTGTATGCCGCGGCCGGGGTGTTCGTCAGCGCCCAGACGGGATCGGGCGATCCGCATATCGGCGATCCGATGTTGCTGCAATTGTTCACCGCCGTGGTGCTTGGCGGCACGCTGCTGGGTGGCGGCCGGGGCGGGGCGCTGGGCAGCGTGCTCGGTGCCTACGTCATCCAGATGACGGCCAACGTGCTGCTGGTGCTCAATATTTCGCCGTACTACACGACGGTGGCCGAGTCGGTGATCCTGTTACTGGCGGTGCTGGCCACGACCCTGTCCAGCGACTCCCAGGCCATGGGCTACCTACGCTATAGCACGCTCAAGATCGGGCGGCGCTGGCGTGGCACGCGCCCGTTGCGTCGCTCGCGCGCCGATGCCGCGCTGCCGAAGGATTTTGGCGGCCACGTTGCGGCCGAGCGACGGTCCTTCTCGCTGGCCGATCTGTGGACCCGCCATGGCGACCAGCTCCGGTTCGTGATGCCGGCCTATGTCCTGTTCGGTGGCCTGCTCGCGATCACGTTCGTGATGTTCGCCCATCGCGCCGGGGTGTTCGGCTATGTCGATTCGCTGCTGGTGCTGACGTCGTTCCTGGCCATCCTCGGCCTTGGCCAGGGGCTGGTAATTCTCACCGGCGGGCTCGATTTGTCGCTGCCCTGGAACATCGCCGCCAGCGGCATTCTGCTGACCCAGTTCGTGCACGGTTCGAACGAAGCGGCGTTGTGGGTCATCCCGTTGGTGCTCCTGTTCGGCAGCTTCGCCGGGCTGCTCAATGGCATCGGGGTGGCGATTCTCGGCATTTCGCCCATCGTGGTCACGCTCGCCATGAACGGTCTGCTGCAGGGTTTTGCCCTGGTGCTCACCGGCGGTGCGCCGCAGGGCTGGACCGCGCCGTTCCTGCAGACCTTCATGACCGGGGAATTCCTCGGCGTGACCCCGGTCATCTGGTTTCTGATCGCGTTCGTGGCCGCCGGCACGCTGTTGCTGACCCGGACTACCTTCGGCCGTCAGATCTACGCCGTGGGCAACAGCGAAAGCGTGGCCCGGCTGTCGGGCGTTTCGGTCGGCCGGACGCTGATCGCGGCCTATACCGTTAGCGGCCTGTGCGCGGCCCTGGCCGGCGTGCTGCTGACCGGCTTCAACGGCCAGGCCTTCAACGGCATGGGCGATCCCTATCTGTTGTCCTCGATCGCCGTGGTGGTGGTCGGCGGCACGCTGATCACCGGCGGCCGCGGCCATTATCTCGGCATTCTCGGCGGCGCCCTGGCATTGACCGCGCTCGACACGCTGCTGGCCGGAACCATGCTCTCCGACTCGGTGAAAAGCATCGTCTATGGCTGCGTGGTACTGGCGGCGGTGCTGGCCCTGCGCGAGCGCGCCTGATCGATTTCAAAGAACGCCCAACGAATTCCTGAGGAGCCCATGATGAATCCAGACGTATTTCAGCCGCGGCCCGGCCTGCGGGTCCTGATCACCGCCGGCGCGACCGGCATCGGCCGGGCGATCGCCGATGCGCTGATCGCGCGCGATGCCCGGGTATGGATCTGCGACGTGTCCGAGGACGCCATCGCCGAGTTCGTCGAAACCTATCCCCAAGCGCGGGCCACGCTGACCGACGTGCGCTATGAAAAAGAGATGGCGGCGTTCGTCGATGCCGTACATCGCGAATGGGGCGGGGTCGACGTGGTGCTCAACAACGCCGGCATCGCTGGCGATACCGGGCCGATCGACGAGATCTCGCCGGACAGCTGGCGCAATACCATCGACGTGAATCTCAACGGCCAGTTTTACTGTGCCCATCACGCCGCTCCCCTGTTGCGCGAGTCGGAAGGCGTGCTGATCAACATGTCGTCGGTGGCCGGCCGGCTCGGCTATGCCCAGCGCACGCCCTATTCGGCCACCAAGTGGGCGATCGTCGGCCTGACCGAGAGCCTGGCCAAGGAACTCGGCCCGAGCGGCGTGCGGGTCAACGCCATTCTGCCCGGCATTGTGCGCGGGCCGCGGATGGAAGGCGTGATCGCCGACCGCGCCAGGGCGCTCGGCCTGTCGTACGAAGCCATGGAAGCCCAGTATCTGGAGAAAATATCGTTGCGGCGCATGGTCGGCCCGGAAGATATCGCCTACATGGTGGTGTTTCTGTGCAGCGAGGCCGGCCGCAATATCTCCGGCCAGGCGCTCAGCGTCTGCGGCAACGTCGAAACCCTGTAGGCGCCGCGATGACTCATCACGTTGCTGTTGTCGGCGCCGGACTCATCGGGCGCGCCTGGGCGATCGTGTTCGCGCGCGCCGGATTCGACGTGGCGCTGACCGACGTCTCGGCCGACGCACTGGCCGCCGCGAGCGAAGCGATCGCGGCCTCGGCGCGGGATCTGGCGGCCGCCGGGATGGTTCAGGACGCCGATTTCACGACGCATATCCGCTACGAATCCGATCTGGTCAGCGCGCTGGCCGGTGCCGAGTACGCCCAGGAATGCGGCCCGGAAAAGCTGGACGCCAAACAGACGTTGTTCGCCGAACTCGAAGCCGCGAGTACCCCGGACACGATTCTGGCCAGCTCGACGTCCGGCATTCTTGCTTCGGATTTCGCCGGTGGGCTGGCACAGCCCGAGCGTTGTCTCGTCGCTCATCCAGTCAACCCGCCCTACCTGATTCCGCTGGTCGAACTGGTGCCGTCGCCGGCGACCGATCCGGCCGTGGTCGAGCGTGCTCGGGCCCTGCTCGAAGCGGCCGGGCAGGTTCCGATCACCGTGCATCGGGAGATTTCGGGTTTCGTGCTCAACCGCCTGCAGGGCGCCCTGCTCAACGAGGCGATGCGGCTGGTCGGCGGCGGCTATGTGAGCGCCGAAGATCTCGACAACACCGTCAGGCACGGGCTCGGTCTGCGCTGGTCGTTCATGGGCCCGCTGGAGACCATCGATCTGAACGCGCCCGGCGGCATTGCCGACTATGCCGCGCGCTACGGCCCGCTGTATGCCGGCATGGCCGAAAGCCAGTCCGCAGCACCGGACTGGAGCGCGCCCGCCATCGCCGAACTCGAACGCGCCCGTCGCGTACTGCTGCCCGAAGCCAAGCTCGCCGAGCGCCAGGCATGGCGCGATCGGCGGCTGATGGCGCTCGCCGCACACAAGCGCGATATGGACAACACCGATCCCGAGAATTGAGGGAGTAAGACAATGGCCAAGACGAAACCCGTCATTATTACCTGTGCCGTCACCGGCGCCATCCATACGCCGTCGATGTCGCCGTATCTGCCGGTCACGCCGGACGAAATCCGCGATGCCGCACTCGGCGCGGCCGAGGCGGGGGCGGCGATCGTGCATCTGCACGCCCGCGACCCGGAGACCGGCAAGCCTAGCCAGGAGACGGCGCTGTTCGATCAGTTCCTGCCGGATATCAAGGCCAAAAGCGACGTGGTGATCAACCTCACCACCGGCGGCGCGCCGACCATGCCGGTCGAGGAACGCATGGGCCCGGCGCATCACTTCGCGCCCGAGCTGGCCTCGCTGAACATGGGGTCGATGAACTTCGGGCTCTACGAAATGCTGGGTCGTTTCAAAGAGTTCGAGCACGACTGGGAGTATCCGTATCTGGCCGAGAGCGACGACCGGATATTCAAGAACACCTTCCGCGACATCGCTCACATCCTGGACGCCTGCGGCTCGAATGACACCCGCTTCGAGCTCGAGTGCTACGACATCAATCATCTGTATACGGCCGCTCATTTCCTCGAGCGCGGTCTGCTCAAGGCGCCGTTGTTCATCCAGTCGGTGTTCGGGCTGCGCGGTGGTATCGCCGGGCATCCCGAGGATTTCATGCACATGAAGCGCACCGCCGATCGCCTGTTCGGCGGCGACTATCACTGGTCGGTACTGGGTGCCGGGCGCAACCAGATGAATCTAGGCGCAATGTCGGTCGCGATGGGCTCGAACGTACGCGTCGGGCTGGAAGATTCGCTCTGGGACGGTCCGGGCAAGTTGGCGGCGTCCAACGCCGATCAGGTCCAGCGCATTCGCAGCATCGTCGAAGCACTCGGCCTGCGTGTGGCCACGCCCGACGAGGCCCGCGACATGCTGGGCCTGAAGGGCGGCGACCAGGTCAATTTCTAGATCCGAACCAGACAAAAAGACATCGGAGGAGCCATGAACAAGGAATACGCCTCAGCGGCGGCCGCGCTCGACGGGCTGATCGCCGACGGCATGACGTTGGCGGTCGGCGGATTCGGGCTATGCGGCATTCCCGAAGCCCTGATCGCCGCCCTGCGCGATACCGGCAAGCGCGATCTGACGGTCGCCAGCAACAACGCCGGTGTGGATGGCTTCGGTCTCGGGCTGCTGCTCGAATCGCGCCAGATCAAGAAAATGATCTCGTCCTACGTCGGCGAGAACAAGGAATTCGAGCGCCAGTATCTGTCCGGCGAACTGGAGCTGGAGTTCGCGCCGCAGGGCACGCTGGCCGAGCGGTTGCGGGCTGGCGGCGCCGGCATCGCGGCGTTCTATACCCGCACCGCCTATGGCACGAAGATCGCCGAAGGCAAGGAAACCCGCGAGTTCGACGGCCACCACTATGTGATGGAACGCGGTCTGCCCGTCGACGTCGCACTCGTGAAGGCCGAAGTCGCCGACACGGCCGGCAATCTGCGTTTTGCCAAGACCGCCCGCAACTTCAATCCGCTGGCCGCCACGGCTGGACGAGTCTGCGTGGCCGAGGTCGAACGCATCGTGCCCACCGGCGAGATCGCGCCTGACGATATCCACCTGCCGGGCATCTACGTCGACCGCATCGTGGTCAATGCCGCGCCCGAGAAACGCATCGAGAAACGCACCGTGAGGGAGGCCGCCTGATGCCCTGGACCCGCGAAGACATGGCCGCGCGTGCGGCCGAGGAACTCGAGGACGGCTTCTACGTCAACCTCGGCATCGGCCAGCCCACGCTGGTCGCTAACTATATCCCCGAGGGGCTCGACGTCTGGCTGCAATCGGAAAACGGTCTACTCGGCATCGGCCCGTTCCCGACCGAGGACACGATCGATCCCGATCTGATCAATGCCGGCAAGCAGACCGTGACAGCACTGCCCGGCAGCAGTTTCTTCGATAACGCCGACTCCTTTGCCATGATCCGCGGCGGGCATATCGATCTGGCCATTCTCGGCGCCATGCAGGTCTCGGCGACCGGCGATCTGGCCAACTGGATGATCCCGGGCAAGATGGTCAAGGGCATGGGCGGGGCCATGGATCTGGTCGCCGGCGTCAAACGCGTTGTGGTGCTCATGGCGCATACCGCGAAGGGCGAGCCCAAGATTCTGCCCGAGTGCACGCTGCCACTGACGGGCGTGGGCGTGGTCGATCGCATCATCACCGACCTCGGCGTTATGGATATCACCGATGACGGCATCGCCGTGGTCGAAATGGCACCGGGCGTCACTTTCGGCGAAATCCAGGCCGCGACCGGCTGTCCATTGCTCGACCATTGTGAGGCCGCCCATGCCTGATGTCGCGATCGTGGCCGCCAGACGCACGCCGATCGGCCGTTTCCAGGGCGCATTGGCGCCACTGTCGGCGGTCGATCTCGGGGCGGCGGCGATTCGTGCAGCCTGTGCCGATCTCGATCCGGCGCGCATCGACGACGTGTTCATGGGCCACGTGCTGCGCGCCGGCTGCGGCCAGAACACCGCGCGTCAGGCTGCGATGGCGGCTGGTTTGCCCGAGAGCGTACCGGCCACGGCGATCGACAAGGTCTGTGGTTCGGGGCTGGCGAGCGTGCACGCCGCTGTGCAGGCGATTCGGTCCGGCGATGCGACGACGATCGTTGCGGGCGGCATGGAGAGCATGAGTCAGGCCGCTTATGTGCTGCCCAAGGCCCGCGCCGGTCTGCGCTTGGGGCACACCGAGCTGGTTGACAGCATGGTCTCGGACGGCCTGTGGGACGCATTCAACGATTATCACATGGGTGTGACGGCCGAAAATCTGGCCCGTCGCTATGCCATCGATCGCACAGCCCAGGATGCCTTCGCTGCCGAGTCGCATCGTCGGGCGGCGGCCGCTGTCGGGGCCGGCGCATTCGATGCCGAACTCGCCGCGATCGACGTGCC
The DNA here is from genome assembly GCF_000732535.1 of Salinisphaera hydrothermalis C41B8. Taxonomy (GTDB): domain Bacteria; phylum Pseudomonadota; class Gammaproteobacteria; order Nevskiales; family Salinisphaeraceae; genus Salinisphaera; species Salinisphaera hydrothermalis. Next base: position 808 of record NZ_APNK01000003.1, on the reverse strand, counting down.
CCAGCGCCGGGGCGACTCGGTCGTCGTCGAACGCGACGAGCAACCGCGGGCCGACACCACGACCGAGTCGCTGGCCCGCCTCAAGCCGGCTTTCGATCGCGATGGCACGGTGACCGCCGGCAATGCCTCCGCGCTCAACGACGGCGCCGCGGCCCTCGTGCTCATGGATGCCGAGGTCGCCCGAATCGAGGGCTATCCGATTCTCGCGCGCGTGGCAGAGCTGGCCAGTGTCGGCGTCGATCCGGCCTATATGGGCATCGGCCCCGTGCATGCGGTGCGTCGTTGTCTGGATCGGGCCGGTTGGTCGCTCGCCGATGTCGATCTGATCGAGGCCAACGAAGCCTTCGCTGCCCAGGCGCTCGCGGTCGGCGGCGAGCTGGGCTGGGATACGGGTCGAGTGAACGTCAACGGCGGTGCGATCGCCCTCGGCCACCCGATCGGGGCGTCCGGTGCGCGCGTGCTGGTGACACTGGTCCACGCCATGGCGGCACAGGATGCGCGGCGCGGCATCGCCACGTTGTGCATTGGCGGCGGCCAGGGTATTGCGATTGCCATTGAGCGCTGACCCGGGATTAGGGCTTGTTGCCGTTTCGTGCGGGCCCGCGTTGGCGTCCGCAAATCGTGTCCGGCAAGGCGCGAGCTGCCGCGTCGTGGCGTGCCACGACCCAGACTCGCAACGCCGCCGGGCGCCCCTAGTTAATTTTCAGGGAGCGCTTGGCGCGGACTCGCACGAAACGGCAACAGGCCCTAGCTGTTTGGTCCCGCTGTATGATGGTTCAACGTTAACGCCAGAGTTCAAAGCGATCTT
>NZ_APNK01000002.1 GCF_000732535.1 Salinisphaera hydrothermalis C41B8 | reverse complement strand
GGGATCGAGTCTAGCCGATTTCTACACCCTCGGCTGCCTGCAGAATCCGAAGATAGACCCCGGGCTTTCGCACCTGATCTATGGCGTCGTGAAATCAGGCCAGCCGTTCAACGCGGAAATACCGATGGCGTGGCTTGAAATTCAAGAGGGTATCTGACCCTAAATCCCTTCCAAATCCCTCTTCCTGCTAGATTCCGGGCAATCTGCCCCAAATCCCCGTCTGAATCCAAGCGCCTTAATTACCACGAGGATTACTAAGCAATGCGCCAAACAGGTCAGAATAAATTGGAGCGTAGCTGGCCGCCTCCTTGAGAGCGTCGAAATGCTTCTGTCGAAGCGTTAGCCGATTGGTTGCAATAGCGAACAAAAATTCCAGAATAGCCTCGCCTTGGTGTGAGTCGCAGTGCTTTAGGCTTAAACACAAAAATGCAGCCATCTCGCTAGACATTTCTTCAGATAAATCGTATCTCAATTCTTCGGGCTTGGCCGATCGGAGAATGGCCGCTTGGATCATTCCGTCGCTATAACGATCAAACATCGTCGGGTCTATAAGCGCCGGCTCGTGGGCAAATGAGCGAAGTGCGAGCGCGCTTTCAAGATCTGGGCTTTCTCTAGCATGTTGAAGCAATTCGGCAACCGTTAAGAGGACTGCGTTCTGGTCAACAGAGGTACCGTAAGGTTTCCGCCAGAATGCGAAACCCGGGCTAAGGGAGAGAGGTTCGCCCTGAGGCGAACATAAAAATGGATTCTCTATGAATTCATGATCCAACTGTTGTTTCCGGTGCTCAAGGTAACTGCGTGAAGCCTCTGATAGTGTGCTGTCGGCCTCAATCTGAAATATTAGAGACCGTTCGCTTTCCCAGCTAGCGTGATTACTGTCCAGTCCCACGGCAAGCTTGTGGAAGCAGTATTGGTTATAGTATTTGCCTCTTGGAGACTGCTCTAAATCTGCGAGCACTCGGTTAATAGTTGCCGCTGAGTGCGCGATAATTGGTCCCAACAGGAAGAATCGGTGTGCTTCAGGTGCGCAGTGCCTTAAGACTCGGCTAGCATTTACGATAGCCGATAAGTCTGTTTGCCCTCCCGACACTACTAGTACGTTTTTACCTTGTAGTCGAGTATTTGGATTAAGAGACTCGATAGGGATATTAGGCAAGCCGATTTCTTCGCTTATAAACTTTTGGATATTTTTTGCGAACTCTAATTCTGTTTCGTCATCATTTACGCATACAATACTGCCGGTGGCGGCGGGTAGCTTCGCCCTTAAAAGAGACTGCCACCACTCTTGGAACTCATCATCGCTATTCGAAAAGTAAGTACGATCGAAGTATGCGAGTGTCGATAATTCCTCCTGAGCATTGTGCGGCCTAATTTTTACTGGTGACGATTTGTGTTTGCGATTCCAGAACATCGTTGCAGTAGCGGCCGAGTGTCTTCTTGTTATTCTTACCCGCCTCGCGGGCGCCGGACTCGTAGAAAAGAACTCGCCCTCGATCGAGATGGTCGACGAGCTAATCGCTACAGGGTCGTTATGCGGGATGTCGGTTCGCGCGACTACACCTTCCGGTGTGATTAACACGGTCGTAGTTTCACGGTCGCGGACCATATCCAGCAAAGTGATGATCCTCGAGGCCTCGATATTGCGCTCCCGCGTTAACTTTTTAGCCAACGATCCAGAAGTCGAAGCAGAAATAAGATATAAAGCCCGCTCGGACGGTGCCGGGTCAAACTTGTCAAATCCTAGATAGGAACTAAACGTCTCTATCCTAGGATGTAAATAATCCGCCTCTGTGACCAGCGTTAAAGCGAGCGAGAGGGCGAGCGGATATATCGCCATCGTATCGATATAAATTACGTCTACGACCGAATCCATGTCGGCTATTAGCGGAAGAAGACGCCATACTAGAAAAGCAATTTCCGACTCGTTTACAAGTAAGTTTTGTGCTCGAATAAAAATTTCGGAGAAGCGGCCCGAAGGCTTCTTGAATATAGAACCAGGTGGTGCTTCTGCGATTACCTGACGTGCGCGCAAAAGTTTAGTGGCCCCGTCAGCCCAAATCGCTTGTAGCTGACTATCATCGCCGAGGATCGTTGACGGGGTGCCATGAACGGTCTCATGGCCATTTAAAAACGACTTACCTCCGCTATAGCATCCGATAACGATGGAAACAGGCCTACCGTTTCGAGCTCGCTCAAGACACGCAGAGAACAGACCACCAGCATTGAACTGCGCCTCATATTTTTGCTTCTGGTCTAATGGGATTATTAGGAGAATAATATCAGGCCGGCGACATTTTAGTATATTGTCAATGTTTTGAGCTAGGTCAATAAACGGGGTTATCCAAGGGTGGGTAACGAGGACGCGAATTTGTTTCTTATCGCCACCGTCGATTATCCAGCTTGTAAACTCGAAATATTTGCTTGTCATATCACAGGGGCAATTAGCGAAACACGAGTGCCGGAAATATCATTCATTTCGCTATGCTCTCCCATCCACGAAAGTTGGCCTTCTAAGTCATCCTCAGGCCTGAATGTTCGCCAAATATTTACTTTACAAGTTCGAATCTCGATTAAGCCATGGAGGCGTTTTGCCACCTGCTGTAATCGAAAGAGGCCATAGCCGGCGGCATCGCCGGATTTTTTAGTTGTTTCGCCTTCAAGAAATGACCGCTTCGTGTACTTGACTTGATCTGCAAACGGTATTTCGTCGGATGCCCTCCCGAACCAGCGGCAAGGTATGCCGAAACCGCTATCAAATATCGACATCTCTAAAAGAGGCGTGTCACGCTTGCCCTTAAGTAAGCTTCGTGAGGCAGTTCCACCAGCGAAAGATGCCATTGGGCCATCGAGCTCTGTTTCGTATGAAAGCTTGTGAGCGTTAATACGATGGTATCTAAAAAGTGCGCCTCTAGCGTTTCTATTTATGCGTGATTTATCAAGAGACTGGCTTGCGTGATCATCGATATTCTCGACTAGTTCACGTAGGGATAGACTAAGATCGGAAGTCAAGAATTCGAGTAAATGTTTCTCAGTCTTATTTTGAGCTAAAAATAATAGAATATTTTTAATTGCGAGCTCGATACTTGATGCGTCGCGAAGCTTGGGCGAGTTGCCTTTATATAGGGGGCGTAAATATTCAGATCGCGCGCCCTGTAGCATTAAAAGATTCGCGGCGATACCTTTTCCTGTCCGAGCAAAATCTCCGCTATCTGCAGCTTTTAAATATGGTGAGACATGCTGTAATAAGTATCGTCGGTCTGCTAATTCGCCTGCATCAAAGCGGAAATTATCCGCTAAATAAAATGCTACAAGTCCATAAGCATGTCCGCTTAAGTCGTCGAGTTGCTCATCCATAGAGCGTGGAGATTTATAAGTAGAAAACTGTAAGAATTTAGACTTGCGACGCACAGAGATCAAAAATTGTATCAGCCTTGCCTCAGACGAAAGTGATCCTCCAAAAGCAAGGCTTTGGGGTAGCTGTACGTCGATTATTTGCTCCGACGTGTTACCCAACTGTTCTAATAATGATTCACACACATTATTGGTGAAACGCTTAGGTATGCGGATTGTATTCATGGCACCTACAAGTAATCGCATAATTGGGTCGTGCCCTACGTAAGTGGGCGGGGGCGGTTTTTGCGTCGAGCTGACCGGACACCGTCGGTTTCGTAACTACGATGTCAGATGGTTGGCCACGCGGATGGACCGGATGGCTTCCAACAGGCCGATTTTAGCCCTGCGAATGCTGTTTTTAGCCATGATTTAACTCTAGCTAGCTATTCGTCCCGCCAAACCGGAGACCCTCACAGCCTGCCATCCGACCGCCCGCCGCGAAGGTTGCTTGTCAGCAAACACGACCAATCGGCGCCTAGCCCGAGTGAGCCCCGTATAAAACAACTCCCTCGTCAAAACCGGCACATCATAATCCGGCAAAACCAAGGTCACGGAATCAAACTCCGACCCCTGACTCTTGTGAATGGTCATCGCATACACGGAATCGTGCGCGGGTAGTGCGCTCGGCAAGAAAGCCCGCAGGCCGTGGTCCCCCATGAACCAGACCCGAATTTGCCCAAAATCGTTGTATAGCGCAACACCGACATCGCCGTTATAGAGCCCGGTGCGGTAGTCATTTTGTCTAACCATCACCGGGCGGCCGTGGTACCAGGCATCGGCCGCATTGAGGTCGAAGCGGCGGGCCAGGCGTTCAGTGATGCCCGCATTGATGGTTTCGCTGCCGGCCGGTCCTTGGCGTACGGCGGTGAGTACGCATTGCCGGCCGAGCTGGGTCAGGGCGAGCGTCGGGTCGGTCGTTTCGATGAGGCCGGCGTAGTCGTCGGCCAGCCGGTCCATGAGTTGGCTGAGGGTGGCGGCGTCCGAGCGGGGGGTATAGGCGAGATCGTCGTGACCGGCATTCAGCAGGGCTTCGGCGGCTTCCACATCGCCGGCGTTCACGGCCGCGGCCAGCCGGCCGATGGTGCTGTCGGCGTTGAAGCGGCGGCTGGTCTGCAGGGTGACGACGTGATCCGCCAAGGCATGGGTTGCCGGTTCGCGGGGTTCGGCGAGCAGGTCGCCGGCGGCGGCTTGCTGGTCGTCGGTGAAGCGGTTCACGCCGGCATTCGCACAGATTTCGGCCAGCACGGAGCCGGATTCGACGGAGGCGAGCTGGTAACGGTCGCCAAGCAGGATGAGGCGGGCATCGTTGCGTATCGTGTCCGCCAGCTTGGCCATCATCGGCAGGTCCACCATCGAGGCTTCGTCGACGATCACCACGTCGTAGGGCAGCGGGTTGCCGGCGTTGAAGCGCGGTCGGGTGGTCACACCGGTCAGGCCGAGCAGGCGGTGCAGGGTGCGGGCGGTCTGCGGGATGTGCTCGCCGACGGCGACGTGGTCGAAGTTGGTATCCGCGTCCATGTCGTCGAGGCCGTTGCGGACCGATTCGAGCATGCGGGCGGCGGCCTTGCCGGTAGGGGCGGCCAGGGCGATTAGCGGCGGCGTGTCGCCTTTCTCGATTGCGGCTTCGATCAGCACGCGCAGCAGCCGCACGATGGTGTAGGTCTTGCCCGTGCCGGGGCCGCCGGAGATAACGGTGAAATGATGGCGCAGGGCCGCGAAGGCGGCGACGGCCTGCCAATTGGTGGCGTTCGGGTTGGCTTTATCCGGCACGAACAGGCCGTTGCCGGGTTTGAGCGTATCGACGTTGACCGGATTCGGTTCGGCCGCCATCAGCTCGCGCAGGCGTTCGGCGAGCTTGGTTTCGTAGGCGTGGTAGCGCTGCAGGTAGAGGCGGTCGTTTTCCAGGATCAGCGGTTTGACCTCACCCGGTTCACCCACGAGATCGCTCGCCGCCAGGGCGGTGGGTAGTTCGGCCTGATTGGCGGCGCTCATCAGGCCGGTGGGGATCGCATCCAGCGCCAGGCAGGTATGGCCCTGGGCGACGGCCCAGCTCGCCAGGGCAAAGGCGCGGGCGACGAGGCGGTCGGCGCCGTGGCGGCGGGCCCAGTGGGCCAGGGCGAGATCTAGATCCGCAAGCGAGGCATCTTCTGCGGGGTACAACTCGGATTGCTCGACATCCGTGTGCGGCGTGTCGTCGTGTTCTATTTCCGGGATGTCGTCGAAAAGGTCTTTCATGGGCGCCGACCTGTATTGCACTCGTTGATCGACCTCACTGGGCTGCACATGCTCGCCGCCTCGCGGCGATGATAGGCTCGTAAACCATGTCGGGGCCTGTGGGGACGGCGAATCTTGAACGCGCTCAACGAACAACTCTCGTATCTCCGACTTTGGCTCGGGATTATGGTTGTCACGGGGATCAGCCTGATCGGCTGGCTACTGACCAGCCTCAACGCAGCGCCGTGGTATCTTTTAATTGGCGGTATCGTCGCGCTGATGTCCATTGCATTCGCTTGCTGGGCACTACACTTCAAAATCGAGAGCAAGATCGCAGAGATTTCGGAGCTTTGATTATGGAAATCTTGATGACTGTGGTTCTTGTGGCTGCGGGCGGTTTTCTTACGTATCTGGCATTGGATGCCGTCCGCCGCGCGAAATAGCGGCGAGTTCGATACCGGTTGATCCGCATGATTCCGGCAACTCGTATATCGACGCATCCCGGGATGGTTCTTTCCGCCGAGTTTCTGGAGCCGCTTGGCTTGAGCCAGAAGGCGCTGGCGACTCATCTGGGCATTTCGGTTCAGCGGGTTAACGAGATTATTCGTGGCAAGCGGGGCATTTCGGCGGATACGGCCTGGTTGCTGTCCGAGGCGTTCAATACGTCGCCGGAGTTCTGGATCAATTTGCAGACGACGTACGATTTGTCGGCGCATCGGTCGACGCGGCATGTTGAGCCGATTGTGGCGGCTTAGCGCGCTGCGGAGCGGGTAGACATTGGCAGACCTCCGGCCTGTTTGGGTCGGGTTGGTTTTAATGTCCTGCGGCTTTAATTGGCTGTGAGTTGTGTTTGAGTTGGGGTTTCGCGCTGATGCGCGAGTCACTTTCGTTTGCTTGTCCAAACGAAAGTGACCAAAGGAAAGGACACCCTGTCTTGCGTCGATGCTTCGCATCGATGCCCTGCGCGGCTCCGGCCGCAAGAGGGACAGCCGCGAAACTCGCGCCGCTGCGCGGCCCTCAGACACACGGCTGTCTTTTTCCTCTTGCGGCCTCCACTGCTCGGCGCTGCGCCCAAGGGGACCCGAATACAGCGCGGGCCCGTTATGCCAGGGGAGGGAGTGCCTGTATTCCATCCCGTTACACGGCGACGGAGACGCGCAGCGGCGGCGGGTGTCCGGCGCATTGCGCCGGTGCGGCAAGGTGTTTGAGGACGGCCAAAGCCGTCCGAGTTTTTGCCGCATCCCGTCGCCGCGAGCATCGCAGTGCACCGGCGTAGCCGGCGCCGTGTCGGGTGCCCTTCTTTTGGTGACTTTTCTTGGGCAAGCAAGAAAAGCCACTCGCGCATCAGCGCGAAACCCCAGCTTTGAAATCAGCATCGTAGCCGGAACGTCGATACCGCTAAGTTGACTGCTCGACTCGCCAGCCGCGTTGGCCAGATTAGCGAAGCGTAATCCGACGTAGGTTAGGGCCGTCGTGTGGTGGTGCGCGTGGCCATGTCGGCTTACGGCCTGCGGCCTAAGCCGACCTACGTGTAGTGTCCGCAGCGGCCCGGCGCGATGCCGGAGGCCGGCACGTACCGTCTGTATTCGGCCCCGTTGTACGGCGACGGAGAGGCGTAGTAGCGACGGGTGTCCGGCGCACGGTGCCGGTGTGCGCAGCCTGTTTGAGGATCGCCAAAGCGATCCGAGTTCTGCGTGCAGCCCGTCGATGCTGCGCATCGGAGTGGACCGGCGAAGCCGGCGCTGTGCCGGGTGTCTTTTTCTTTGCTTACTTTCGTTTGGACAAGCAAACGAAAGTGAGTCGCCCATCAGGGCGAAACAGAGGGTTCGATGAACTGGTGAGTGCCGAAAGACTCGCGGTTTGAGCCGCGACGGTGAGTGCCTCGGGCCATGGCCATGTCGGCTTACGGCCTGCGGCCTAAGCCGACCTACGTGGGGTTGGGTGGTCATGCCGAGATTTTCCGGTCCGCGGATTGCCCGTCGAACAACGCATCGAGTGCTTCGACGAGCTCGATCGGGGGGCGATCGGCAAATACGCCGATATCGCTTTTGCCATCCATGGCCCGCACGAACAGATACTGCACGCCGCCCAAATGCACGGCGGGGTCGTAGGCCTCGCCGAGGCAGCGCCGCAGGTGCCGATGCAGGGCGACGGTGTAGATCAGGTACTGCAGGTCGTAATGCGCCCGGCCGATGGCGCGGGCGAGTGCGTCGTCGCGATAGGCGGCGGGCGTGTCGCCGAGGCGGTTGGTCTTGTAGTCGAGGATGACGTAGGCGCCGTCGACTTCCACCACCAGATCAATGAACCCCTGCATGAGCCCGTAGAGGGTTTGCGCCGGGTGGCCGCCGAGGGCGGCGGGCAGGTAGCCGGCGTCGCGCAGGGTTTCGACGAGCGCGCCGAGGCGATGGCCGCCGAGGCGCAGCATGAATTCCATTTCCGTGAGCAACTGGCCGTGATCCAGCCCGGCCAGGGGGCCGATGCCGGGCAGCGGGGTATGCAGGGTGCGGGCGACGAGATCGGCGGTGTCGTCGATGCGCGGGTCGGTTTCGTCCTCGGCGATGAGGCCGTATTTGCGCAGGATGTCGTAGACCTGCCGGCGCTGGGCGTGCGCAAGCGCTTCGCCGGGGGCCGGCCAGGGGCCGTGTTTCGGGTTCTTGAGCTGGGCTTCCAGCAGATCGTGCACGGCAGAGCCGAAGCGCACGCCGGACAGGCGATCGTCCAGTTTCGGCAGTTCGCCTTCGGCCTCGGCTTCCAGCGTATCGGCGGGTTGGCTGGCGAGTTCGTCTTCTGCGCCGGGCTCGGGCAGTTCGGCCGGGGCCGAATCGGCCGGTGCGTGGGCCAGCCGCGAGAAGCTGTAAGTAGACCAGCGCGGGCGGCCGGCCGGTAGATCGGCGCGGGCGGCGATGAGCCGTTCGGCGTCCATCGGTTCGGCGGCTTCGACGGCGGGCGGCAACTGGGCGACGTCGATGGGCTCAATGGCGATCGCGTCCGGCGCGGCCTGTCGCAGGCGATCGAGCGCGCCGCCGCCGGCGACCCCGTTGCGATAAAGCAGATCGCCGAGCGCGCCGCTCACACCGTAGTCATCCGGTTCGCGCCAGCCGACGATGAGCGCCTGTTCGGCGCGGGTCAGCGCCACATAGAGCAGGCGCAGCGCCTCCGAACGGGCTTCGACCACGGCCTGGGTGACGTTCGCGGGGTCGTCGCCGACGAGGTCGATCATGGCCTGGCTGTCGGTGTCGTTTTCGCCTTGGGCGTGAAAGATCAGCGGCGGCTTGCCCGGCGCGCCGGCGGTGCCGAGCCATTGGGCGAACGGCAGGAACACGATCGGGTATTGCAGGCCCTTCGATGCGTGCACGGTGCTGATGCGCACGAGATCGGCATCGGATTCCAGACGGAGCTGGCTTTCGTCCTCGGCGCCGAGCGCGCCATCTTCGGCGGCGGCGATGCGGTCGTCCAGCCAGCGCACGACGCTTGCCATGCCGAAGCATTCGGCTTCCGCATTCGCGAGCAATTCGCCGAGCTGGAGATAGTTGCTCATGCGCCGCTCGCCGTCGGTGAGCGCAAGCAGACCGGGCGCGGCGGCCACGAACAGGTCTTCCAGCGCCGAGAGCACGCCGCGCTTGCGCCAGGCATCGTACAGCGCATGGAAACGCTCGATGGCGAGCTGCATGGCGTGGTCGTCGTCGGCCAGGGCGATGAGATCGGCCAGGCGCTGGCCGAGCAGCGCGGTCGGCTGGGCCGCACGCACGGCGGTGGCATCGTCCGGCTGGGCCATAGCGCGGAGGATGAGCCGCAGGTCGGCCGCTTCTTCGCTGGCAAACACCGAATCGCGATGCTGGCAGACCGCGCGAATGCCCCGAGCGGCGAGCGCCGCCTGTAGCGTGGTGGCCTCGTGATGATTGTTCACGAGCACGGCGATATCGCGGGCCGCCACGGGGCGTGTGGTGTCGTCCGCCATCTGCCAATGCGCCGAGTGGCCGTCCAGCAGCCGGCCGATGGCGGCGATGGTTTCGTCGATCAGCCGGCCGTTGTCGTCGGCCTTGGACGGGTTCTTGGTCTTGCCGTTCTTCAGCTCGCTCTCGTTGCCGTGGAGCTGCCAGAAGGTGAGGGCGTGTCGTTCGTGGCCGTCGGCCATGACGAGGCGGCGATCGCCGCTGCTGCGGCCGGCGTCCACATGCGGAAAATCGATTTCGGAGACGATGAACGGATCGGCGCCCGGCATGCCGTAGAGCGCCTCGATGGCGTCGAGGACGTGCTGCGTGGAGCGGAAGTTGGTGGTCAGCGTATAGCGGGCCTCGCGGGCGGCATGGGCCGCGGCGAGATAGGCATAGATATCGCCACCGCGGAAGCCGTAGATGGCCTGCTTCGGGTCGCCGATGAGCAGCAACGCGCCGTGTTCGCGCGGCGGTTCAAGATAGATACGCGACAGGCTGGCGTACTGCAGCGGGTCGGTATCCTGAAATTCGTCGACCAGGGCGTAGGGCCAGCGGGCGTGCAGGGCATCGGCCAGGGCATTTCCCGTGCGCTCGTGGGTAAGAGCGGCGTGCAGGGCGACGATGAGATCGTCGTAGCTGTATTGCCGGCGCTCGATCTTGCGCGCGGCGGCACGCTCGGCCACGGCGCGCGCGGCGGCATCGATGGCGACCAGCCGGGCCAGTGGCTGGAGTTCGATCAGCACCGCGAGCGCGTCTTCGATCGCCGCCAGTGGTTCGGCGTAGGCCTGGTGCTTGGCGGCCTTCTTGAACTGGCTGGCCGGATCGGCCAGCGCGAGCAGCCATTCCGGCAGCGCCGGCGGCGTGTCGGCCTCGATGGCGGCGGTGATGCGCGTATCGAGATCGGCGAGCATCGCCGGGATGTCGGCCTGGGCCGCCAGCGTCTTGTACAGATCGCCGCTCTTGAGCAGCGCATCGGCTTCGAATGCTTCGCCCAGCGCGGTGGCCAGCGGCTCGGCCGTGCCGGGCCAGGTTTCGCCCAATTTGGTTTGCAGTGTGGCCAAGCGGCTGTGATCGATGCCGGCCAGCCGTGCATGCGGGCGAGCGAGCACCGGTGCGATGGTCTGGTAGAGCGCGTCGGGCGAGGGCCAGAGGGCGAGTACATCGCCGGCGGCTGCCTCGGCACCAAACACATGCTCGCGCCAGTAGTCGGCGGCGGCCTCGCGATACAGGCTCGGGTCGTCCACCGCGTCGCCGCGATCGAACGCCAGCGCGGATTCGAAGGCATTCTCGGTCGCCGCGCGCTGGGCGAAGCCGTGGATGGTGACGATGGTGGCTTCGTCCACCCGCGCGGCGGCATCGGCGAGCCGACGGGCCAGCGCTTCGGCGGGTTCATCGCAGCCGGCGATGATTTGCTGCGTAAAAGCATGCTCGGCGTTGTTCGGATCGGCCAGTTCCGGCGCATGGGCGATGCGCGCGGCATCGGCCAGCCGGGCACGGATTCGCTCGCGCAATTCCTGGGTGGCGGCCCGGGTGAACGTCATCACCAGCACGTCGCGCACCGAGGCGCGTTCTTCGACGATCAGGCGCAGGTACAGCCCGGCGAGCGAAAACGTCTTGCCGGTGCCGGCACTCGCCTCGATCAGGCGCAGGCCGGATAGCGGCAGCGTCGCGGCATCGAACGGCTGGCTGACGTGGGCTGAGTCGTTCATGCCGGCGCCTCGGCATCGCTCTCCGCGGGGCGAATCGTCTGGTTCATGGGGCCGCTGACAGCATCGATGGCCGCAATGAACGGGCTGTCGTCCTCGGTTTCGCCGAGCGGCGCGTCGGGCGGGCCGAGCAGCATGGCGAAGTAGGGATCGCGCAGCAGGTGGTGCGGGTGGTACGCCGCCGGCTTGAAGCGAAAGCCGAGGTTGTCGAACGCTTTGTTCTGGTGCGGGTTGTAGCTGTCGTCCAGATCGGGGTGATAAGCGATCGGCCGGGTCTGGCCCTGGATATACAGCCGCACGAGATGGGCCAGCTCGGCGTGGGCGGTGTCGCAATCGATCCGGCCGGCATATTCAATCCGCTCGGCGGTCTTCTTGTCGGGCGCGAAACCGGCCATGTGTAGATCGAGTTCGTGGCCGGCGGCCACCGTCGCCAGATACTCGATCCAGTAACGCAGGCGAAAACGCGTCTTGAGCTTGCCGGTGCGTAGCCGACGCATGGCCTTCGGCCAGCACTGGGCAACGCGGCCGGTGACGCGGATTACGCCGAGTTCATCGATATCCAGATCGAGCTGGATATCGAGCGTCTCGGGTGTGCCTTCGGCTTTCCAGCCCTGCCAGATCGGCAGCAGTTCGTTCACGGCCTCGGCCTGCGCGGCATAGTTTGGCGCGGCCAGTGGCGGGGGCGGCAGCGTGCCGCGGGCGCGTTCGAGCGCGGTGGGTTCGAGGTCGATCTCAGCTTCGCCGGTCTGGTCGGCGGTCTCGAACAGCCGGTCGCGCAGCTGGGCGGCAGCGAGCGGGTCGAGCGCGATGGGCTCGGCGTCGTCGACCTGGTGATCCTCGATTTCGAGATTGAGCTTGATGCGCTCGCGAAAGAACGCCCGCGGCGGGTGGTCGAAAAAGCGCTTGAGCGTGTCGAGGTCGACCGCTTCAATGGCTTCGGTCACCGGCGCGGTGCTGTCGTCGAGCAGTGGCTCGCGGGCTTGCCGGGCCCCGATGGACGCGCGCGTGGCATCGCGCCAGTCGCCGGCATAGGTGAACACGCGCGAATCGTCTTCCTCCGGCGAGAAATAACGCAGCGAGAACGGCTGCATCGGCTGGTGATGAATCAACCGGCGCTCGAAGGCTTTCTTGTCGTCGCCCGCGAAATAATACCGGCGCAGGAACTCCAGCGTCTCGCCCACGATCGGCGAGGGGGGCAGTTCCTCGCCGGTATTCATGTCCTGGCCGATATAACTGATATAGAAGGCATCGCGCGCGGCGGTGAGTGCCTGCAGGAACAGCAGCCGGTCGTCGTCGCGGGTGTTGCGGTCGCCCAGGCGCGGGGCGTCGAACATCACGTTGAAGGCCCGGCCAGTGTCCTGGCGCGGGAAGGCGGAGTCGTTCATGCCGAGCACGCAGACCATGCGGAACGGCACGGCGCGCAACGGCACCATGCCGCAGAAGGTGATGCCGCCAGCCAGGAATGGTTGGCGCTCGGCTGCCGTTTCCAGCGTGGCGCGCAGGCTGTCGCGCACCGCCGGCCAGGACAAATCCCGGTCGGCGGCGAGCGGCTTGTCGCGGGTGCAGTTTTCGGCCGTGTCGAACCGGGCGAAGACGTTGCGCAAGGAATCCACGGCGCGTTGTTCGTCCGGCGCGTCCATCGATGGTTCGATGAGCAGATCGACCATCGTGTTGAGCCGGGTCTGCCATTCGCCCGGCGTGGCCGGCTGGGCGAGGCCGTCGGCGACGGTGGCGAGGGTGTCCTCGAAGCGCCAGAGCTTGCCGAGCGCGGCGGTGATGCCGCCTTCCAGATCGGACCAGGGCGCAACGCCGTCGGTGAGTGTCTCGTCGTCCGACTGGGCTACGCCGAGTAGCAAGCGGTCGAGCCCGAAGCGCCAGCTGTTTTGTTCGAACGCGCCGGCGCCGAGTTCGGCGCGATGGTCTTTGTCCCGGCCCCAGCGGATGCCGGCTTCTCCCACCCAGTCGGTGATCGTGTCCAGTTCGCCGGCCGACAGCCCGAAGCGCCGCATGACGGCCGGCACCGCCAGTAGATCCAGCAGCTCGCTGGCGGCCCAGCGCGACAGCGGCAGGTCGAGCAGAGCGGAGACACAGGTCACGATCGGGTGGGCGGCCGAGCGGGCACGATCGGCGAGACCAAACGGCAGATAGCGATCGGGCGCCGCACCGCCGAACACGGCCTGGATCGCCGGGGCATAGGCGGCTACATCCGGCAGCATGACGATGATGTCGCGCGGAGCGAGGCGCTCGGTTTCGCTGATTTTGCCGGCGGCGACGCGCTTGTCGTCTGCGGCCAGCCGATCCAGCAGCTGATCCTGTAGCACCTGAATCTCGCGCAGCGGGCTGTGGCAGGCATGGACCTCGAACGACGTATCGGCGTTATCCATGCCCTGCGGCGAGGCGCTGCAATCCAGTTCGACGATATCGGCCTGCACGCGATGCAGCAGCGTGTCGGCGGCCGGCACGTCGTAATCCATCAGATCGCCCAGCTCGGGCTCGATCATGCCGGCGAACTCGTCGGAATACAGCACGCGCAGGGTGTCGCGCGCCATGCGGCCGAGCGCGGACAGCAGCGGATGACCGGCCTCCACCGCGGCTTCGCCGGGCAGCAGGGCGTCGTCGTCCGGCGTGGTGGTATCGGGCAGCTCGAGCGGCAGCCGGCCCGCGGTGATATCGCCCCAGTAGGCCGCGCTAGGGTTGGGCAACAGGAAATGCACGTCGACATGCTCGGCCAGCGCATAGAGCAGGCGTAGATGATCGGGCGCGAGCGCCACCAGGCCGAAGCAATAGAGCTCGTCCGGGCAATAAGCGATCACGCGTTGCTGCAGGCCGCGATCGTTGCCAAGCCGCGTGATGAAGTTCGTGAGCACGCGGGCGCGATGGGTGGTGCCGAGCCGGTGGTTGCGCGTCAGCCAGTGCCAGACCCGGGCCTGCCAGCGGCCGGGGTTGGCGGCCGGCACCTCGCCGGCTTCCCAGGCAGCCAGCATGTCGGCGCGATAGATCAGGTATTGGTCGAAGACATCGGCAAGCTGGCGGGCGAGCTGATAGCGCCGGACCTCGTCCACCGGCGTGCCGAGATAATCGGCGACCGCCGGCACTTCACGCGCGATCTCGGGCAGCGCGGCGTAAAGATGCCAGGGCAGACAATCCGGCTCGAAGTGATCGCCCGCGTCGGCGTCATCCATCGTGGCGTGCAGCATGTCCCAGATGAATTCGCCGGGCAGGCGCCCGTCGATATTGGCTGCGATGCCTTCGCTCTCGGCGAGCTGGATGCGCAGCCAGCGGCCGATGCCGGCGTTGGGCGCCAGCACGGTATCGATCCCCAGCGGGGCGCGGGCGCGCCGTCCACGCAGCGCGCCGAACAGTTCGGCCAGACGCGATAGATCGTTGTGGTGATAGAGATAAAACATGCGCCGGGCGTCGCCCTCTGTTGCAACGTTCGCCAGTCTAACGAGACGGCGGGTCAGATTGTGACCCTTGGAGAGTGGCCTGAACGAATTCGGCTACCGAGGCGAGCACTCGCTCGTTTACAGACCTTCATGCGCAGACTTGTTTGGTTGGTGTCGAGCATCAGCCTGCGACGCGGCAGGCTCGGTGTCGGACAATCTTACGCCATTGCGGCGGCCGGTCCGGGCCACGCGGAGCTGCGCGTCGGCTCATCTAACACCATCCACTGCAGGTGCTTCTGCGCTGCTGGGGAGGCTGAAAAATAAATAAATAATATCAAATAGATAAAAGAATTTAGCAGTGTTCTTTTGCTAGGAATGGTTTTTGCGGCAAGGGGCCGACACGTCGGTTGCGTCTATTTCGCGCTGTCGGCTTGTGACCTGCAAAGCGTTCTAGGAGATTTCATGCAGTTCAATCATCTCGCTGCAACAACGGCGGCCATCGCCGCCCTTGGGCTGAGCGTCTCGGCTTCGGCTTCTGTGATCAATTTCGACCAGCACGGTGCGGCGGCGCCGGCCGGTTCGGTCAGCTATGACGGCAACGGCGGCCCGCTCGTTGGCTCCGGCATTTCGTTTGACGAGATCAATAGCGACGCGGCGAACAGCCCGAATACCCTCACCTGCAACAGCTGCACCATCAGCATTACCAGCGGAGCGAATACATCCGAAGGCCCGAGCGAGTGGGATTTCGGCGCCAACACCGATCCCTACGCCCTGACGCTGTCCGGTACGGCAATGACCAAAGACAGCAACAAGGTCATCGCATCGGGCGCGCTGTTCCATGGCTCGATCAGCAGCGCGACGGTGTTGAATTCCCCGTCGGCGTCCCGCCTGACCAGTATCGTGGTAGGTGAGGACGACATTAACTCCGGTCTGGCCAATTACTACGGTCTCGATTCGTCGGCCGGCTTCAACTTCACGAACACCGATATTGCGCTCGGCAACGCCACGTTCGGCGACAACGGCAGCTTTGACAGTGGTCAGCTGCAGAACGCCGATGTGACCGTTGAGCATTCGGTGCCGGAACCCTCCCAATTCGGCATGTTCGGCGTCGGGTTGGCGCTGGTCCTGGCCGGGCTTGGTTTCCGCCGGAAGCAGAGCGGCAGCGCGGCCTGATAGCGGCTCGCCGAGCCCGGTTTCATAACCCGGCTCCGGCGTTCCCGGAATAGAAACGGCCTCGCCCCTGGGCCGTTTTTTTGTCGCAGGTCTGGCGGCGTATAGCTGCGATTCAATCAGCGGTCGGCTTGAATCGCCAGATCTGACGCCGGCGGGGGCTGCCGAGAGGATCGGCCACGGCCGACACCTCGCGTGCGATCATCGCCCGCGTCGCGCTCCGAACACAGGTCGGCCGGACGCGGCAGGGCGTGAAATGAGCGGGAGTTCAAATCTGGTGAGCTACCTCCACCACGGTGGTAAACAGATGGTACGGGCCTGCTGAGTCGGAATTTCTTACACGCCGGGGTGTTCCTGTTTGTGCGTTTTCGGCGACGCCGAATTTTTTCATCGATAAATCAGGGCGCTATAAAGAAAACGGCGTCGCTGGGCGAACTGGCGCGGAAATTGCTCAGTTATCCACGGGTGGCGTGCAACCTGTCTTGCGAGACAGGGCCATAATAAAAACAATAGCTCCCTGCAGCCGGGTTCTCGATCCGGCTCTCCGAAGTATCGGAGCTCGCGGCCTCGCGTTGGCGGGGCCGTTTTTTTGCGCGGCGGGCATGGTGCCGAGGAGCGGGCTATGAATCTGGACATCGACAGCATCGACGGCGCTTGCCATTGCGGCGGCTTGCGCTTCCATGTGCGACTGTCCGATGGCCTGCACTCGGCCAGACGGTGCAATTGCTCGTACTGTCGGATGCGCGGCGCGGTCGCGGTGTCGGCTGCCCTTACGGACATCGCCATCCTCGAAGGCGCCGATTTGCTGAGCTATTACCAGTTTGGCACGCGTACCGCCAAGCATTACTTCTGTTCGCGCTGCGGGATTTATACTCATCATCAACGCCGTTCGAACCCGGAGCAGTACGGCGTGAACGTTGCCTGCCTTGAGGGGCTGAGCCCGTTCGATTTCGCCGAGGTGCCGGTGGCGAACGGTATCGAGCATCCACGCGATCACGACGATCGCAAGCGGGCACCGTTGGCGGGTGTTCTGCGTTACGAGGCGATCGACTAGTCGGACTGGGCCAGGATCACGCTCGAAGCCTTGAACAGGGCAGTGGCCGTATCGCCTTCTGATAGCCCCAGGGCGTCGCCCGATTCGCGCGTGACCACGGCCGCCAGCCTCGCGCCGCCGGGCAGACGCAACGTGATCTCGGCAGCGACCTCGTCGGAGGTAATCGATTCGACCGTGCCGACCAGGCGGTTACGCGTCGACAGCCCGCTGGATGACAGGTCGCCCGCGGCCAGAATCAACCAGCTGGCTTTGATCAGCGCGGTGAGGGTGACGCCCGGCTCGACGCCGAGGTTGTCGGCGCTGGTCTGAGTGATAACCGCCGCCAGTGGATCACCGCCGGCCAGTTCGAGGTCCACTTCGACGTTGACCGTGCCGCGTTTGACGGCGGTGACACGGCCCAGCAGCTGGTTGCGTGCGCTGGTCTGCATGGCAAGACGCTCCATCAGATTGAGATCGTCACCGGCGAGATGCGCCAGGCGCCGATTGAGTTGCGCGAGAAAGCGTTGCTGCTCGGCCTCGGCCGCGCGATAGGTGGCGACCAGCCGCTGGCCGCGCTCGGTGAGCCGGGTGCCGCCGCCGCCCGCGCCGCCCGTGGTGCGCTCGACCAGCGGCGTATCGGCGAGATTGTTGGCCGCGTTGACCGCATCCCAGGCGCCCTTGTAACTCAGGCCCACGGCCTTGGCCGCGGCCGTGATCGAGCCGGTTTGCCCGATGGCCTCGAGCAACGCGATGCGACGGGCCCCGATGCCACCCTGGCGCGGGCCGAGATGCAGTTGCCCCTCAAGGTGCGAGACGTCGGATGTCATGGGTTGCTCTCGCTGCATCCACGGCGGTGGAATGAGTGGCGTCCCCGACAGGAGTCGAACCTGTGACCTGCCGCTTAGGAGGCGGCTGCTCTATCCTGCTGAGCTACGGGGACGCGCCGAGCGCGTAGATTAACGCAGGGGACGCTGGAAGACGAAGCCGAATGGCCGCGCGTCCGGGCCAAGCCGCGCCGCAGCGCGGTTGCCGCGGCTTGCCTTGCGGCTACGACGACCAGTCCGGCAGCCGGAACTGCGCGGGGCAGTTGTGCTGCGCGATTGGCGCTTTCATCAGCCCGGCGTCCTGCGGGAATGCGGCCAGATGTGTGCGCGGAATGGTGAACCAGAGCTGGCTCAGATAACGCGAATCGTGGGGCCCGCTGCAGCGCAGTTGCAGGGCCGCGGTCTTGTTCGTATGGAACGTGCGATCGAATTGCGCCAGCACGTCGGCCCGGGCGACGCGTTGCCCGGCGTGCTCGCGCAGCCAGTCGCCCAGCGGGCTGCCGGCGATGCGCTGGCGCAGGTCGAGCGCGGTGGCGAAGAAGCGCTGGGTGTCGAAATCGAAGCACTGGACATGCTTGTCGTATTCATGCGTCAGCAGGCTGGGATCGAGTTGCGGCATCACGCGTTCGAGATTGCGCCGGGTCGGGCCGTCGAGATCCGGCGTGGCGTTACTGTGATGATAGAAATCGCAGCCGCGTGACCACCATTGCTGCGCCGCCACACCGCGCGAGATGAGATCCTGCGGCCGCGACGCCCACAGCCCGTGCAAGCCGATCCGAATATCGTGGTTCTGGTCGGCATCGCACTGGCCTTCCGCACAGAACCCGGGCTGCCAGGTCAGGGCCAGGGTGTAGTGGCCGAAATCCCCGTGTTTTTTCGGTGCCAGCAGTGAATCGGCCTGGGCCGTGGCGGCGCCTGCGATGGCGATCAGGACAATGGCGAGGGCAATACGAATACGCATGGTCGGCTTCGGCTTGGTTTGTCTGCAGGATGATTCGAACGAGTGGGAGTGCACGCGGGCCGCCGGGCGCGGATTACGCGCATCCCGCTTAGTGCGTACGCGGTGGATTGTAATGGCCGCCGGGTTCGATCGTATGGACGTACGGGCCGTTCCAGTCACGCTCGAAGATAGCGTTGAGCGTGTGCGCCGCGGGCCCGTCGTGCATGAACAGCGAGGCATTGACGCTGGCATCGAAATAGCTGCGCGTCCAGTTGCCGGTGCCGACATACACGGCGTCGTCGTCGGCGACCGCGTACTTGCAGTGTTCGACCCGGGCGTAGGGAATGAACCCGCGCGGCGCGATCGGCACGTGGCTGTATTTGACCGTAATGTTCGGCAACACGGCCAGGCTCTTGAGGTAGCTCTGCATCGGTTCGCGCAGAGCCCAGTCGGCGACCACGATCTGCACGGCCACGCCGCGGGCGGCCGCATCGCGTAGCGCGCTGTCCAGCGCCGGCCAGTAACCGGGCGGCCCGTATTCGTTGATCGCCGAGAGCTTCATCACCTGGATGCGGATACGGCGTCTCGCCGAGTGGATGAGCCGGACCAGCGCCGATTGCTCGGTGGTGATCCAGCCGGGCATGAGCGCGGGCGGCGAGAACGCTTCGAACGCGGTGCCAGTGATCCGGCCATTGTCGTCTGCCACCACGACCGGCGCCTCACGTGTGACCGGATCGAATGCCGGCGGTTGGGCCGCGCGCTTGCGGGCGGCCGGCAGATCGCCGTTGGCGGCCAGCCGCCAGTCAAAATCGAAGGTGGCATCCAGCGTGCGGGCCATGCGCGGGCTGTCGATACGGACGCCGAGCTCGTGGATCTGGTCCATGGCGCGCCAATCCCAGTTGGCGCTGCCGATGAAGGCATCGTGGCCGTCGACCACGAAATATTTGGCGTGCAGCACGCCGCCGGTGAGCTTGTTCACGGGCAGGCGGCGGATGGTGACGTTGGCGAGCTTCGCCAGTGGCGCGAGGCTCTGGTCGGTTTCGTCGGCGAAGGTCGGGCCGGTGAGGATGCGCACGTTCACGCCGGCCTTGGCGCGTGCGGCGATGGCGTCCAATACGGGCGCGAGCGCTTCGCCCGGCTTGTTGGCCACATAGAACGCCGCGATATCGATGCGCGTGCGGGCCGCGTCGATCATCCGACGCCAGACCTCTGGCGTGCGCGGTACGCCGGGCTCGCCGTACATGCTGTGTGTCGGCACGCTTTCGACAATTTGGATATGCGCCGGCGTTGTGCCGCCGGCGGCGTGGGCGTGTTCGGGCGTGGAGGCCGTCGCCGGGGCGAGGAAACCGGCAGCGAGCAGGGCAATGACGACGCGCATGAGGCAGCAATCAGTTCGCGGCATGGGGCGCCGGGGCCTGTTTTCGGGGCGCGGTGTTCGCTGCGGGCTTTGCCGGCGGTTGCCAAGCATGCAGCGTCGCCTTGGTCCAGTTGCCGTAGCTGGCATTGGGCAACACGATGAAACGATTGCCGAAGGCATGGCGCATACGCATGACGGCCGCCCGCTGGCTCGCAAGCGAGGTGCCGGCGAACTCGGCATCGAAGTCGTGCAGCGTATCGCCGACGAGCAGCAGGATGTCGTAATGCTGCGCGATCGCATCGCGGCGCTGTTTCTTCGATGGGCCCTTGAGCTGTACCGACTGGGTCGAGACCTGTGGCAGACCGTCGCGTTTCAGATTGGCGATGGTCGCGGCCTCTTGTTTCGCCGATCGATTGGAGACATAGAAAATCGCTACCCCGCGTGCATCCGCGTGGCGCAGGAATGCCCGCGCGCCGGGAATCAGTGGCGCCTCGGCGGCGTCCACCCATTGATCCCAGTGCTTCGGAAACGAGAACCCGTCGAGCACGCTGGCGGCCTCGTAGGGCGAGTTGTCGAGCACCGTTTCGTCGAGATCCAGCACCACCGCTGGCTGGCGCGAACCGTGATGATCGGCCAGCAATTGATCGAGGCGGCGTGTCGCCACGTTGTAGGCCTGGAGTTGCAGCGCACGCACTTCGGCGCTCGCCTGCTGGTAGCGATCACCCATTAGATGCGGGTTGTGTGCGGCCGGTCCGGGCCCGGCGCTGTCATCGGCATAGGCCGATGGCACGGCGGCGGCGATGACCAGAACGGCGGTCGCGAGCCAAGTCGGGTATGGCGTCATCGGAGCTTGCTCGAGCTGGGTTGTGGGCTGGGGCACGGCGGCGGCTGGCGCGAGCGATGCGGCTACCGTAGCCGCGATTAAACCGGATGGCGATGACGCGCGTATGTCAAAGCAATAGGCAAGCGCAAGGGCGCCCGGCCGATCGGCCGTTTTGATCATGATCAACGCCGGCCGGCGGCGAGACGCCGACACTCTTTTCATACCCTTGCCGGAGCGTGTGACATGACCCTGTTGTTCCGAAACCGGCGCGATGCGGGGCGGCGTCTGGCGCGCGAGCTGGACGGCCACGCTGATCATTCAGATGTCCTCGTGCTGGCGCTGCCGCGAGGCGGCGTGCCCGTGGCCTTCGAGGTAGCCCGTGCGCTGGGGGCCGAACTCGATGTACTGGTCGTGCGCAAGTTGGGCGTGCCGGGCCACCCGGAAACGGCCATGGGCGCGATTGCGGCCAATGGGCGCCAGATCCTGGATCGTGAGCTCATCCGCCATCTGCGGCTGGACAGCGCGGCGATCGAGAGGGTGATCGCGGCCGAGCGCCAGGAGTTGGCACGTCGAGAACGGCTTTACCGCGAAGGGCGCGAGCCGCTGCGCGTTGCCGGCCGCCGGGTGATTGTGATCGACGACGGGCTGGCCACGGGCGCGAGCATGGCCGCCGCGCTGCAGATGGTGCGTGAGATGGGCCCGGCACGGCTGATCGCGGCCGTGCCGGTGGCCTCACCGGAAGGCATGGGCCGACTCGGCGATCTGGCCGACGAGGTCGTCTGCCTGGCGGCACCCGAGGATTTTCGTGCCGTAGGGCTGCACTATCGTGAGTTCGATCAGACCTCGGACGATGAAGTCCGTCGCCTACTGTCCGAGGCGCGAGCCTGTCATGCGTCGGCCACGACGGGCACGCGTCTACATACGCCGCTCACGGCCACCCGTGCCGCGGCCGTGCGGCTTTCGGGCTCGGCCAGCGACTACGATCTGCTGATATCACAGGTGGGCGATCGCGATCTCGTGCTCATCGGCGAAGCCAGCCACGGCACGCGCGAGTTCTATCGCATGCGGGCCGAAATGACCCGGCGGCTGATCATGGAATGCGGCTTCGACGCGGTTGCGGTCGAGGCCGACTGGCCGGATGCGTATAGCCTGAACCGCAACGTACGCGGCATGGACGACCGGGACACGCTCACTGCGTTCGATTCGTTCGAGCGCTTCCCCGAATGGATGTGGCGTAACCGCGAGGTGTACGAGTTCATTATCTGGCTCAAGAGCCGCAACGCGGTACGACCGATGGACGCGGGCGTGGGCTTCTACGGCCTCGATTTGTACAGCCTGTATCGTTCGGCCGACGCCGTAATCGATTATCTCGAGGCCACCGATCCCGAGCAGGCGATGATTGCGCGGCGACGCTATGCCTGCCTGGATCATGTGCGCGACCCGCAGCAATACGGCCTGGAGGCGGTGCGCAACCTGCGGCCGTCGTGTCGTGAGGCGGTCACGCGCCAACTCATCGAAATGCGTCAGCGCGACGGTACGGCGCTCGCCGGCAATCTGGCGATGGCGAACGACGATGAACGTTTCCACGCCGAGCGCAACGCGACCGTGGTGCGCAACGCCGAGATGTACTATCGCGCGATGTTCGGTTCGCGCGTGAGCAGTTGGAATCTGCGCGACGATCACATGGCCGATACGCTGTTCGCGCTGCAGGCGCATTTGCGATCGCAGGGCCGGCGCGGACGGATCGTGGTCTGGGCCCACAATTCGCATCTGGGCGACGCCCGGGCGACGTCGATGGGGCGGGCCGGGGAATGGAATCTGGGCCAGCGGGTGCGTGAACGGGTCGGGCCGGAGAATGCGCTATTGGTGGGGTTCACGACTTATACCGGCTACGTCTCGGCGGCACACGACTGGGGCGAGCACGTCGAGCGGATGCGTGTGCGCCCGGCGCTGGAAGACAGCATCGAGCATTTGTTCTACTGCACGCGCCTGGACCGCTTCTGCATACCGCTGACCGGCCCCGCGGCCCCCGATTTGCAGGCGCCGATGCTCGAGCGCGCGATCGGCGTGATCTACCGTCCCGAGACCGAGCGCGCCAGCCATTATTTCGATGCCTCGTTATCGCGCCAGTTCGATCTGGTGTTTCATCTCGACGAGACCGAAGCCGTAGAGCCGCTATATGAAGCGGTCTACTGGTACGACGACGCCGACGAACGCGAGCTGCCGGAAACCTATCCATTCGGTGTTTGAGCGGGTTTCGGTCTTACATTCCCTGCGCCCGTTCGACCGCCTGCTGGCAGGCGTAACAGCGCTTGGCGCTGGGATAGGCCTCCAGGCGCGCGAGCGCAATGGGTTCGCCGCAGTCCACGCATTGGCCGTAGCTGCCGTCGTCCATGCGCGCCAACGCGGCGTCGATGTCGTGGATCTCGGCGGCATCGCGCTCGATATCGGCAAGATCCAGCTCGCGCACCATGCGCACGAACGCCGTGTCCTCCATGTCGAGCACTTCGCCGGCACTGAACTCGTGCGATTCGTGCACGGAGTGCTCCAGCGCGTGGGCGACCTGGGCGCGTAATTGGACCAGGCGGTCGCGCATGTCGGATTGCAGGCGATCGAGTTGTTCCGGGGCCAGGGGTTGGGTCATGGTCGCTTACCAGATTGAGGCCGCGGTCGATCGCAGCCGGGTACCGGTTGATGAGCCCAATGTAGGCACGACACGCCGAAGGGTTTTGACCACGGTCAACAATGCCCCGCGTGGCGCTCGCACACTGGGAAGTGTGAAAGTTCCCGTGCTCCGGAGGCCTGTCGATGCGTACGATCTGGGTGGTAGCGGCCGACCGGGCCCGAGCCCGAATTTTCGAATGCCGGGGTGCCAGCGGTATAGCTCGGGAAATTACGGATCTGGTGCATCCGCAGTCGCGTCGCGCCGCCCACGTGGCGGGGTCTGATGCGCCCGGTCGGAGCTACGACCGCTTCGGCGGTGGCCGCCATGCGATGGCGCCGCGCCGTAACAAAACCGTGGGCGATATCCGTGTCTTCGCCGACGAGATTGCCTCGTATCTTGCCCGGGCTTGTCAGCAGCGCCGCTTCGATCGTCTCTACCTGCTGGTCGAGCCGCGTGTGCTCGGCGCATTGCGCCAGGCGCTGGATATGCCCACACGACGCCGGATCGTGGCCCAGTACCCCCTGGACGTGGCCGGCATGCCGGCCGCCGCCATTCGGGCCCACTTGCCGCAGTATCTGTAGCCCGGCCGCTAAACGCTGTTCAAGGCCTGGCGGCGCCACCCAGCGCGCCGCGCATGAGCCACAAGCCGGGCAGCATCGGCAGCCAGAGGGTCAGTACCCGCAGTATGAGAGTGGCCGTCAGCGCAGCGGCCAGCGGGATGCCCTGATGCGCCAGTGTCGCCGTGCAGGCGGCCTCGAACGTGCCCAGCCCAAGCGGCACGAAACCGATCGTCGCCACCATCGAGGTCACCATGAAGGCGGCCAGAGCCGATGTGGCGCCGGTGTCGGCGCCGATGGCATGCAGACACGCCCAGAGCGTGCCGGCATCGCAGACCAGAATCAGAAGCTGCAGCCCGCCGAGCCGTGCGATCAATCCTGCCCGCCAGATGTCCGCGGGTGCTGCGGCCAGCGCATCGATGAGCAGCTCGACCATCGGCAGGCGCTGTACGAGTGCTGCCGGTGGTAGCCGATCGAGCCAGCGCAGAGACGCCGCCAGGGCGACGATCGCACTCACGAACACCAGAAAGAGCGCGGCCGAAACCACTATCCAGTGCGACAGTCGATGCTGAAGCGCGAGCACGGTCAGGGCCACCGCGGCCATGAGCACATAAGCGGCATAGCCCGAGATAAGACTGGCGAGCAACGCCCCCAGGCAATGCGCGCTGTCGATGCCGCGGCGGCCGAGCGCGGCCACGAAGAACGCCGCCCCGCTGACACCGCCGCTGGGCACCGCCTGTTCGGCGAACAACTTGGCCACGCTCAGCGGCAGCAGGGCACGCCGGGCGACGACCTCGCCCTGCGCCTGCAGCGCGTCATGCCAAACGAGAGCGGTTAGCGCATAGGTGGTGGCCTGTAGCCCGAGCGCCAGCGCCATCCAGCCCGGTTTGGCCTGTTGCATGAGCCGGGCGGTGCGTTCGAGATCGGCCAGATGCAGCACGAGCATCACGGTGCCCAGCAGCAGCACGACGCCGATCAGCCAGCCTCCCAAGCGACGCCAGCCTCCCAAGCGACGCCAGCCTCGGAGCGGGCGGGCGAACTGATGTTCAGTGCCGCGCACGGGTCAATCGAAGCGACGAAAAAAACGTCGCTTGGTGGCCTCGGACACCAGCACATAGCTGGCGCTGATGCCGAGCAGCGCGGCCAACAAGTGGGGCGGCGGGCCGACAAAACTGAATGCCGTCGCCACTGGCGGGATATAAGGCAGGACGAGGGTGAGCGCGAATACGGCGATACAGCTGGCCAGCAGAAAACGGCCGGGTCGGCTGCGATAGAACGGGCGGCGCGTGCGCACGATCAGCAGGATCGAGACCTGCGTGAGCAGCGATTCGACGAACCAGCCGGTCCGGAACAGGCTCGGCGCGGCATGATACAGCCACAACAGCAGCCCGAACGTCATCAGATCGAAGGCGCTGCTGACCAGGCCGAAGGTGATCATGAAATAACGAATCATCGACAGATTCCATCGATGCGGGCGATCGCCCCATTCGGCATCGATACTGTCGCCAGCGATGCCCAGCGCCGGCACGCTCGATAACAGATTGTTCAAAAGGATCTGAGTGGCCAGCATCGGCAGAAACGGCAGCAATAGCGAAGCCAGCGCCAGGCTCATCATGTTGCCGAGATTGGCGCTGGTGGTGATGAAGATGTACTTGATGGTATTGGCGAATGTTCGTCGTCCCTCGTCGATGCCGGCTCGCAGTACCGCCAGGTCGTGGGTCAGCAACACGAAATCCGCCGACTCGCGGGCGACGTCGGCTGCGCCGTCCACCGACAGGCCGACATCGGCGGCATGCAGTGCGGGCGCGTCGTTGATGCCGTCGCCGAGATAACCCACGACGTGGCCGGTGCGCTGCAGCGCACGGATGATCCGTTCTTTCTGATTCGGCTCGATCTCGGCGAAGACCGTGGTATCGACGGCACGCTGCCACAGCGCTTCGTCGCGCATGTCGACGAGCTCGGCACCGGTTAGCACCTGTGTGGTGGCTAGCCCGACGGCGGCCGCGATATGACGACAGATGAGTTCGTTGTCGCCGGAGATGATCTTGATCGCGACGCCTGCGGTCGCGAGTGCGGCCAGCGTCTCGCCGGCATCGGCTCGCGGCGGATCGCGGAACAGCAGAAAACCGGCGAAGATCAGCGCCTGCTCGTCGTCGCGATCGTAGCGTGGCCGGGTGTCGACGCCGCCCAGGGCC
The DNA here is from genome assembly GCF_000732535.1 of Salinisphaera hydrothermalis C41B8. GTDB lineage: Bacteria > Pseudomonadota > Gammaproteobacteria > Nevskiales > Salinisphaeraceae > Salinisphaera > Salinisphaera hydrothermalis. The sequence continues at coordinate 324,032 of NZ_APNK01000002.1, read as the reverse complement.
AGGCCGAGCACGCGATAGCCCTGGGCGCTCCAGGTTGCGAACCGGGCCTCGATGTCGGCGCGAGCCGGGGCGTCCAGTACGAAGTTATCGACGAGATCGCCGTAGCGGCTGCAGACTTCGAGCACGGAACGCAGCGCGCCCTTGGTGATCAGGCAGGGCTGAGGCTGGTCTGGAAACCGCACGACTACGGTAAGGCGCTTGCGCAGGAAATCGTAGGGGATTTCATCCAGCTTGACGGTGCGGTCGGTCGACAGCCCGGCGGCTTCGCCCGCGGCCACGAGTGCTTCGTCCAGCGGATTGCCGAGTCCGGTCTGGAATGCGGCGTTGGCGAACGCGGCAGCCAGAACCGCCGGCGAGCGCACACCCCGGGCGTCCGGCGTGTCCTCGAGCGTCATGCGGGCTTCGGTGAGGGTGCCGGTCTTGTCGGTACACAGCACATCCATGCTGCCCAGGTTCTCGATCGCATCGAGACGGCGCACGATCACGCCGCGACGCGCCATATTCTGGGCGCCGCGGGCCAGCGTGAGCGTTAGGATGGCGGGCAACAACTCCGGCGACAGCCCGACGGCCAGGGCCATGGCGAACAGCAGGGTATCGACGGTCGGCCGGCCCAGCAGCAGATTCACGCTGAGGACCACAAGCACGACCAGCAGCATCATCCGCATCAGCAACAACCCGAAGCGGCGCAGGCCACGTTCGAACTCGGTTTCTTCGTCCGGCCCCGCCAGGCGGTCGGCGATCCGCCCATAGGCAGTCGTTCGGCCGGTATAGACGACCACCGCCGTCGCCGTGCCGCTGCGAATCGATGTGCCCATGAAAAGACAGTTGTGGCGGTGTGCCAGCGTTGCTCCTGGGGCACTCGCGCCAACGGTTTTTTCTACCGGAAACGTTTCCCCGGTCAGCACGGCCTGGGCGGCGAACACATCGCGTGCCTCGAGCAATACGGCATCGGCCGGAATCAGGCTGCCGGCGGCCAGCCGCACGACATCGCCCGGTACCAGTTCGCTTGCCGGGCAACGGGTCTTCAACCCGTCGCGAAGCACATCGCAGCGAATGGCGACGCTCGCACGCAGGCGTTCGATAGCACGCGACGCGTGAAACTCCTGCAGGAAGCTGAGCCCGCCGCTGGCGGTCATGATCAGTAGGATGATCACGGCGTCCGTCCAGTCGTGCACCACGAGCGCGATGGCCGAGGCGAAGACGAGGATCAGGATGAGCGGGCTGCGCAGTTGTCGGACCAGCGGTCGCCAGGCGGCGTAGCGGTCTCCCGCTTTGAGCGTATTCGGGCCGAAGCGTGCCAGCCGGGCCCGGGCTTCGGTCTGGCTCAGCCCAGCCGAGGAACTCTCGAGTCGAGCCAGCAGCTCATCCCGGGTCCAGGCCCAGTACGCCTCCGTGGATTCGGTCGACATGCTTTCGGCAGCGCAAGAGGGCCCCGATAAGCCAGACTGCCGGCATTGTTGCCGTCATGTATTGACCGGAGTCAATGTCGTAATACCCGCTCGACCGTATCGAAGTTATCGGCCGAGCGTGGTATTGAGCACGGCGGCCAGCCGGACGCCGCCGCGCTCGAGCTGGCGGCGTACGACCGGCCACGCCTGCTGCTGATAAGTTTCGGACCAGTGGCGTCGCGGCGGGGCGGGTAGGTCGCCGTAGGCCACGCGCCGGGCCAATCGGTGGGCCTGGTTCGCCCAGCGGATGGCGGCGGCATTGAGGTGCCGGCTGTTGATACCGCGCGTCCATTGTTCGCGCTCGCGCGGGGTAATCTGCCGGTCGAGTCGGATAGCGGCGGCACGCGTTGGGCCGTAGTCGATGGAATAGTCCGATCGCACGTGCAAATCCAAGGCGTGATCGACGATGCCGCTGTCCCAGATGCGGTGCAGATTGGTTCGATGGCCGAAGTAGCTGAGCCGTACGTCGTTGCCGCCCTTGTCGTCGTGGTCCTCGGCGTGCATGGGCTGTTGGACATCGCCGACGAAATGCACGAGAAATTTGAGTGCCTCGATGCGCTGGCGCTGCGATGCCGAGCGATCACCCAGGATATGAGCGAAATACGGGATACGCGCGACCACGCAGTGGTCGTGTGGGCAGTCGCGGCTCGCCTTGTAGCCCGCCGCATCGAGCGGAATATCGACGTAGTGCCAGCGGCCGGTGCGCGGGCGGTCGTGCCGGATAGCGTCCGGCCACGAGGCGATTTCGTCCAGGCGATGATGCCCCTCCGCTGCCAGCAGGCTGGAGACTTCGGCGCGCACGGCGGGCTGCAGATGCGCGGCGGCGATATCCGCGATCAGAGCATGGCCCTGTGGGCCCCAGGCCTGGGCGGCGAATGACAGACCGAGCCCGGCGGCTAGGCATAGCACCCGAGCAAGACGATGGCGGAAACGACGGCGCATAACGAGCAGCGATCCGAGGATGGCGGCCGATTTGTAGCACGCCTGGGGGGAAGATACAGCCGTCGTTGACCCGGCCTTCGCCTTGACGCGGCGATACGTCGAGGCCCGGTATCGGCCCGCGCTACCGCGGGTGGCACCGCGGATCGACGGGGGCCGCGCCCCCGCCGTGCCTGCCCCGATACCAGCCCTTCGCGAACATCCACCGCGCCGTATCTGGATAAAGCTCTATTCAAATAGGGTTTAAGCGCTTGGGTATCCATCGAACGCCTTGAGCGCATGGCTCGCCTTGGTTTGAGACGGCGATGCCGTCCGGTAGGAGGCATTCGGATATCGGGGCGTCCGTGACACGCCGATGCAACAAAGCGCGGCTAGCGTGACCGCACGGTCTCGGGATCTCGAGACGTTTCCGACGGGGCGGGGGATCGCCTCATGCAAACACAAGCCAAGGGAGGCTTTGGGGGTATGTTTTCTACGGAGCAAGTACGACCGGTGCTCGGCGCGTCGTTGTTACTGGCCTGTGGTGTCGTTCTGGCACCCACGGCCATGGCAACCGACAACGATCACACCAACACGAATGGCACCGCCCCGATCGCAGCCGCTGCTCCGGCCGCTGCGGCGCCCGTGCCGGCCGCGCCGGCCGCGCCGGCCGCGAGCAGCGCTGCCGTCAGCACGACGACGCTGGACAACGTGACGGTGACCGGACAAGCCGATTATCTGAAAATGCTGACCGGCCAGGCACAGATTCCGGAGTCGACCCGCACCCAGACCACGGTGACCCAGGCTCAGATTCAGGATGCCACGGCCCCGGTGCAGGATTTCGCGGCCGCGCTGACGAACCAACCGAACTTCGTTCGTTCGCACACCGGGTCCAACGACAGCGGCAGTACGTATCGGCTGCGCGGTTTCGATCAGAACCATCTGGGGTTGTTGATCGATGGCATCCCGGTGAATTCGTCGGACGATGGCTCCGTCTATACCAACGACATCACCAACAACTACGCGATCAGCAGTATCGACGTGATGCCGGGCGCCGGTTCGGCGTCGACCATGGGGTTGAGCAATTTTGGGGGCACGATCGCCATCCATACCAAGGATCCGCAGCCGGATTTCTATATCCAGCCCTATCTCGGCGTGGGCTCGTTTCATGCCAAGCAGTACGGGGCCCAGATCAATACCGGCTCGTTTCTCGACGATTCGACATCGGCGATCCTGAGTCTGTCTGCGCGTGACGGCGATGGCTATTACGACCACACCAATACCAAGTACCGCAACGACGCGACGTTCAAGTCGATCAGCAAGCTGCCGCTGGGCAAGCTCACGCTGTATTTCCACAGCACCGACCAGAGCTACAACTATTATCGTGGCATCTCGGATGCCGAGAAGGCGCAGTACGGCAAGCGCTACAACGGCTACAACGAAAATCCCGACTCGATCGAATACTTCGGCTACAACTACAACAAGTTCTATAACAACCGGACGTACATCAAGTACGAGATCAACCGGAACAACATCCACGTATCCAACCAGCTCTACTACTACTACGCCCGGGGCTATGGCGCCTCGGCGACGTCGTCGAACAACAATGAGCTGTACCAGGTCAAGAGCCGGCACAACGAGGATCGTGTCGGCAATATCTTCCGGTTTGCCTACGACATGAAATACGCCACATTCCGAACCGGTGTGTATTGGAGTTACCAGGACACACTGCATCGGGCCGACCGCACGCCGATTGAAACGAAACAAGGCAAGGGGCCGCCTCTCGGCCCGGAGTACAGCGAAACGGTGAAGAACAGCACCGAGCAGCCGTATGTGGAAGTCGAGATCCGGCCGTTCAAGCACTTCACGATCACGCCGGGTCTCAAATACGCCCGAATCGACCGCGATTTCTACAACAATCTGGCCGGTACGCATCAGGCGGTATCGTATAACCGGTTGTTGCCGTCGCTCGGGTTGAACTATCAACTGCTTGAAGGATGGAACGTCTACGGCAACTACACCCGATCGTTCAAGCCGCCGGGGTACAACCAGTTCTATTCCGGTCGTTTCAATACCAACCTGGCGCCGGAAGAAGCCGACAGCTACGAAGTGGGCACGATCTGGGACAAGGGGCCCTGGAGCGGCCGCCTGACCCTGTTCGAAACGCACTATTTGAGCTATATCCGCTCGGAGAGTTTCGGTAAGGGTTCGACATCTTACTCGCAGCTGGTCAACGCCGGCGGGCGGGTGAACCAGGGCGTGGAGCTCGAGAACAGCTATGCGTTCAATGGTTGGCTATCGGGCTTCGCCAACATCGGTTATCTGAACGCCTACTACAGCGACCACGCGCAGCCGCCGGAGCAGTCACCGCGCAACACCGATGCGCTCGGCCTGCGGGTGAAGTACAAGGGCTGGTCGGGCGGCATCTCCGGCCAGTATGTATCGAGTTATTACGTCGGCCTCTACGACAACCAGTTCTATAAAATCAAAGATCACGTCGAAACGAAGGCGTATGCCAAGTACGACTTTCCGGACGCCATGGCGAAAAACATGGGCGTGAAGAAAATGTCGGTGTCGGTGAATCTCGACAATCTGCTGAACAATCAGTACGTCGTCGACGCCGGCCAGGGGCCCGATAATCCGCGCAAGAAATATGCGGAGCCGTTCAACGTTTTTGCCGGCTTATACGTGCGGTTTTAAAACCCCGAACCCGGTTGGGCCAGAAACGCCGTTTCCTCGTCCGTATTCGTACGGCCGAGGGCGGCGTTTCTTTGCGGATAGCGACCAAACCGCTCAAGCACGGCGCGGTGTCGGTGTTCATGTTGCAGCTGTTGTTCGAGCCCGGGCTCGGAGAACAGTTCGAGCGCCCGGTCGTGCTCCGCCAGCGACTCGCTGTGCATGAACGGCAGGTAGAGAAAAGCGCGTTCGCGTGCGGCGAGATGCTGCGCTGCGCCGACCTCGATCGCCTGTTTCGCCAGTGCCAGCGCCATGTCGTCGCCGGCGAACGCATCGGCGTGCCCGCGAAAGACATTGCGCGAGAACTGGTCCAGTACGAGGATTTCGGCCAGCCGTCCGGTGGCCGAGACGCGCCAGAACTCCAGCGCCCCGGCACGCGCCGCCGGGATCAGCGCGCCGAATTCTGCCGCGATGCGACGATCGAGTGCGTCGTTGCTGGCGAACCAGTCGGCGGGCGCGAGGGTTTCGAACCAGAAAGTATGGACCTCGCGGGCCGGTACCGGGGTATTCATGGGGCGTCGTCGCTGTCTTGTGGTGGTGGGAGCTCGGCGTTGCGGTAGCGGGCCACGTCAATCTCGGCGCGCACACTGGTGGCATCGTCGAGCGAGCGGCGGATGGTGAAGCCGAGGCTGCGGGCCAGTTCCAACATGGGCCGGTTGTCGGCGAGGATCTCGCCGTAGACGGTGCCGATGCCGCGCGCGTGGGCCTGACGCAGCAGGCAATCGAGCAGATGCCGGCCGAGGCCGACGCCGGTATGGGCATGGTGCACCAGCACCGCGAATTCCGCCTCGCGACCATCCGGGTCGGCGATGATGGTGCCCATGGCGGTCAGCTCGCCCGGCCTCTTGGCCGGACTGATCACCAGCGAGACCTCGCGGTCGTAATCGATCTGCGTCATGCGCGCCGCCATGTCGTGCGAGAAATGCCGGATCGTGTTGAAGAAGCGCAACCGGATCTCTTCCGGGCTGAGGCTTTCCAGCAGGTCGAGCACCAACGGTTCGTCCGAGGGATGAATCGCGCGCACGATGTATGTGCGGTGGTCGCGTAGCGTGACGCGATGCCGCATGCGCGCCGGGTAAGGCGACATGGCCAGACGGCGGCGGGGCGGCCGGGGATCGGCCGTGATCTCGATCAGCGTATCGGTGGGCGTATGCAGTCGGCCGTGCGGACCGATGGCCAGATGCAAGTCCAGCCGCGTGATTTCGGCGATGTCGACCACCAGCTTGGACAAGCGCACCAGCGCTTGTGCCAGGGCTTCGACCGCCTCCACGGTCGCGGACAGGCGACCGGCACTGGCGCCTTCCAGCATGCGCCGTGCCAATAAGGCGTCCAGCGGGGCGAAGCCGTAGGCCGGGGCCACACCGAGTGACTCGTCGGTCACACGCATGACCATGCCGAGTTCGGGATGATCGATCACCTCGATGCGGACGCGGATCGACGGGTCGGCACCCGCGCGTCCGCTCGGACCACCGACGATGCCGTAAGCCGCCAGCGTTTCCTGGGTGTCCTCGGCCGATAGCCATTCGACCCCGTCTTCGGCCAACACGTGCAGACGATGCCGGATTGCGCCCGCGTCGGCGGTGACTGTGGGATCGGGTGGCGGTGTGGCCGTGAGCAGTTCGTGCGCTTCGTGATAGCTGCGACGGTAATGGATGGCGCGGGCGGCCTCGTCGGCGGAAGCGAACGTGGCCAGACGGGCCTGGGCGCTCGCCGCCCGCGCCGGCAGCGCGGTGTGCAGGCCGAGCCATACCGTCATCAGACGTGCATCGAGCTTGGCGTCGGCGATGGCTTCGACCATGGGTTCGTGCGGATGCCCGGCGACCGGACTGTGGACGAGCAGGGCCGCGTCCACGCTGCGATCGGCGAGGGCCAGACGCAAAGCGGCCAACGTCTCGGGGATGTCGGAGCTGGCCAGGTCGATGCCGGCGCCCGTGTTGTGCGCGCGCGGCGCGACTTCACCCAGTTTTTCGACCGTATCGGATCCGGCCTCGGCGGGGGTGAGGGCGGCCCGCCGCAAGGCATCGGTGCCCAGCGCGCAGACCCCGGCCCCGTTGCCGAGCACCATGACGCGGTCCTGACGCACGCTCGGCAACAGTTCCAGCGCGGCCAGACCGTCGAACAGGCCGCCGAGGTTTTCGCATTCCACCAGCCCGGCACGCGCAAATGCCGCTGATCGGGCCGGGTCCGGCCCGGGCGGCGTACCCGGGCGATCGGCCCGCGTCTGGAGTACGAGCACCGGCTTGACGCGCGCGGCCGCCCGGGCGGCCGACATGAATTTGCGGGGTTCGGCGATTTCGCCGATCTGTAGCACCACGGCGCGCGTACGCGGATCCAGGGCGGCATGATCGAGCAAGTCCGCGGCGTCGATATCGGCCTCGGCGCCGGTGCAAGCCAGCCACGAGAAACCCAGATTACGGCCCAGCGCCCAGTCGACCGCCGCGGCGGTGAGCGACTGCGACTGGCTGATCAGCGCGACCTTGCCAGGCCGGGGCAGCGAGGCCAGGGTGGTCATGTTCAGACCGTTGCGCGTGTCGAACACGCCGGCCGTGCGCCCGCCGAGCAGCCGCATGTTGGTGGGGCGCGCCGCACGGAGCACGTCGTCGCCAATCCGCTTGGGCGCCGCCCAGACCACGGCACGACAACCCGCCTCGGCAAGCGCGGCGATGATGTCGGGCTTGCCCCAGCGCGGATCGAGGATCACCGCGCACGGGCCGGGTTGGGCTGGCAACCGGGCGCGATGCGCGCGCGCGGTCACATGCATGACGTCGTCATCGGCGCTGGACGTCAGATTGGCCAGCAGCTGAGTCTGGGCCGACGTGGTCGTTCGGCCGAAAACGGTCGCGCGCGCGCCCGAGAACAGCGCATCGATATTGCGCAGTGTCATGACGCGGCTTGATCGAGGCGGCGATGTTCGGCGATGGGCGCGATCGGCATCACAGTCCTGTCGTCGGCTTGAGGATTCCCGTCACTATACGTCGCTTGTGGCCTGCCACGAGGTGCGTAGCCTATGCGGCATAAGACCCGATGCATTGGCCATGACAGCAGGCTGTCGACGCCAACTCAAGTTGACTTTCGGCGCAGCTACCCCGCTGCAGGCCCCGATATGCGACTGATCGGGCGGCTCGCGGGCGTGTACATCGCGGCCGAGCGAAGTCTGCCGATGACGGCCCGCGATTCGGTGCGGGCCGACGCCGGACACGGCCTCGTGGGCGATCGTTATCATCGCGGCACGGGGACATTTTCCCGCCGGACGCCGCTGATTTCCGGCGCACGGGCGTTGTCGATTCTGGATACCGAGACGCTGGCTATCTGCCGTCGGGGGCTGGAGCACGAGCTGCCCGCCGCCATGCTGCGCCGCAATCTGCTGATCGAGACCGGACGGCTCGAAACATGGGCGGGCCGAGAGCTCCTCATCGGCGAGGTCCACATCATGCTTGCCGGCCGCTGTCCGCCTTGTGGTTACCTGTCGCGACTACTGGAGGCGGATATGCGCGCCGCGCTGCACGGGCTTGGGGGTATGCGGGCGCGGATCGTCAGCGGCGGACACCTGAGCATCGGCGATCCGGTATATCTCGTCGACGATTCCGGAACCCAGCGGGGCCTGCCGGGTTGATCACGCCTGGCCATGCCACGGATCACGCGGCGTAACCGCTCAAAAAGATGCGTTTTCTGGGCACGATTACCCAGTTCATTCGGGGCGTGCCTCGGCTACACTCGAATCATTCGGAATCAAGTGGCAGCTGGCGCTCGCGCGGGGCGTTACTGGGGAAATGCATGATGGATCGTGATGGCGCCGAGACAGCGCCCTGCTTGCGTTGCGGCGGCACGCTCGACTTTGAGTTCACCATGGCCTTTCAGCCCATCGTGGATGTATTCACCGGTACGGTGCATGCCTACGAGGCGCTGGTGCGCGGGCCCGGCGGAGAGTCGGCGGCGTCTATTCTCGACCGGGTCGATGATCACAACGTCTATACATTCGATCAGGCTTGTCGCGTGCGGGCGCTGGAGCTAGCCCACGCGTTGGGCTGCGATCGCACGATTTCGATCAACTTTCTGCCGAACGCGGTCTATGCGCCCCGAGCCTGCATCCAGGCCACGCTCGCGGCAGCCGAGCGGTTGCAGTGGCCTTCTTCGCAGTTGATGTTCGAGGTCATCGAAACCGAAGCCGTGCGCGATCGGCGTCATCTGCAGAATATCGTGGAGTCGTATCGCGCCATGGGGTTCGTCGTCGCGCTCGACGATTTCGGCACCGGGCATGCCAATCTCGATTTGTTGATCGACTTACGGCCCGATTTGATCAAAATCGATCGAGAACTGATCCGTGATATTCCCGCGGCGCCGCGACGCCAACGGCTGGTCGATGCGCTGGTCACCCTGGCGACCGCATTGGATATCCGCCTGCTCGCCGAAGGCGTGGAGACGGCCGCGGAAGCCGCCTGGCTGCGTCGCCGCGGCATTGCGTTGCAGCAGGGCTACTACTTCGCGCGGCCGGGGCTGGAGCAGCTCCCCGTGGTCGACGCCGACCGCTTCGCGGCATTGAACTGATCCGGTACGGCGCCTCGGCCTCCCTCGCGGGCAGCCGCCGACGCGCTCAGGCTCGCATGTAGGCCCAGCCGTCCCGTTGACGCTGGGCGATATAGAGCACGGCCGCCTTGACCCGGGCGATCTCCGCCGGGGCTTCGAGATCCTGATTGGCCAGGGTATTGGCGCACAGCCGCAACAGACGGTCGGTGTCGTCCGGTGTGGCCAGCGCCGCCGCCACGGCCGGGCCGTTGAGCACAATCTCCACCGCCGCGCTCGGCTCGGCGGTCAAGAGGTTTCGCGCATTGTTGCGGGCCCGGGCCAGCGAGGCCTCATCGGCGGCATGGATGAGCAGGCAAAGCGGTTCTTGGTCGGACGTATCGGTCATCGAGGCGGTTCCGTTCAGAGCGAGTCGGCAATCTCGTGCGTGAGGGCGGCGAAGGACGTATCGCTGCGATCGCGCGGGCGCTCCAGTTCGATGCACTCGTCGCGCACGATGGCTGCCGGGCTGCCGCGCATGACCTGAATACGATCGGCGAGGTAGAGCGCTTCGTCGATGTCGTGGGTCACGAACAGCACGGCCATGCCGAGCCGGCGCCAGATCGCAAGCAGTTCGTCCTGCAGGCGGCGTCGCGTGAGCGCATCCACGGCGGAAAACGGTTCGTCCATGAGCAGCAGGCGCGGATGTACGGCGAGCGCACGGGCCAGCCCGATGCGCTGGGCCTGGCCGCCGGAAATCGAATGCGGCCAGCGATCGCGATAGGGCGTCATCGCCGTCAGTTCCAGCACTTCGTCGACGCGTTCGCGGCGCTCGGCGCGCGACAGATCCAGTCCCGCCAGCCCGTACTCGATGTTAGAAGCGATCCGCCGCCAGGGCAGCAGGCGGGTGTCCTGGAATACGAAGCCCCGGTCGCGGCTGCCGCGGTTGCGGGCCGGCGAGAGTGCGATGTTGCCGCTGCTGGGCGGGATCAGCCCCGCGATGTTGCGCAACAAGGTGGATTTGCCGACGCCCGAGCCGCCCACGATGGCCACGAATTCGCCGTCCGCGACCGAGAAATCCAGGTCGGCGAAGACCGGATGATCGCTGCCCGGGTAGTGATACGACAGCCGTTCCACCGTCAGTAGGGGCGCGTTGCTCATGGCCGCCACCGCAGCACTTGTTTCTCGACCAGCGCGAACAGGCCGTCTGAAATCGAATAAATCAGAGAAATGGCCAGCATGTAGACCACGACCGCATCGTAGGCGCCCACGCCGGCGGCCGAATTCATTTGCTGGCCCATGCCGGGCACGCCGAGCAGTTCGGCCGCGATCAGCGTCATCCAGGCCTGACCAACCCCGGTCCGCATGCCCGACAGAATGCCGGGGGCGGCGCCGGGCAGCGTGATGGTGAGCACGCGCGAGATGAAACCGCCGTGGCCGAACGCCCTTGCCAGTTCGTAGTAGCGCGGATCGACGTTGGCCACGCCTGCGGCGGTGGCGAAATAATTCACCCAGAACACGCCGATCGAGATCACGAACGCCGCGCCGGCATGGCTGACGTGGAACCAGGCGATGGCAAACACCACCCAGGCCAGCGGCGGGATCGGGCGCAGCACGCGCGCGAGCATGTAATGCAGGTCGTCGAAGGCGCGCGAGCTGGCCGCAAGCAGCCCGACCAGGAAGCCCGCGGCGGTGCCCGCGCCCAGGCCCCAGACGTAATGAATCAGGCTGGAGCCGATGGCGGGCAGCAGATGGCCGCTGCGCCATTCACGGACCAGCGCGGCCGGAATCTCGAACGGATCGGGCAGGGTGCCGCGCGGGGCCCAGTTGAAGACATACGCGGCCTTCCAGATACCGATAAAGATCGCGAGCCCAAGTAGCCCCAGGCCGATGCGGCGGGCACCGGCCCGCTTTTCGGCGCGACGTCGCCGTGTTTCCGCCGACTCCGCCAAGATCAGCTGCCGTTGGTGTCGTTGCCCGAGGCGCCGTTTTTGTTAGTCGCCTGGTCATAGAACGACGTATCGAACAGCGCATCGATATCCAGCTTGGCCTTGAGCGTGCCCTCGTCGCGCTGGAACTGATACATGCGCTTGGTGGAATCGATGATGCGATGCGGATTCGCCACGAAGTTGGATTTCGAATGATCCACCGCGGTGGCCACGATATCGCGCGGCAAACGGCCGCCGCCGACATGCTTGGCGACTGCATCGATCGCCGACGCCTTGCCGGCCTGCAGCGCCTTGGTCGCCTCGATATGCGCGGCGACCAGACGGGCCACGACCTTCGGATGTGCCTTGAGGAACGATTCACGGACGGCGACTACGGCGCCGGGCTGGTTGTCGAACATCTGGGCGCCGCTGGCGACTACCCGCGCCTTCGGCTCGCGCTTCTCCACGATCGAGACGACGGGTTCGAGAATGGCCGCGCCGTCGACGGCGCCGGTCAGCAGCGACTGCTGGACCTGCGAGGTGCCCTGGTAGATCACGTCGACATCCGACGGATCCGCGTGCAGCTTGTTCTTCAGCCAGTAGGCGAACACGGTTTGTGGCACCGAGCCGACCGGAAAGGTCGAGATCTTGGCTTTATGACCGGTTCCTTTGCGGAAGCGCGCAAACGCCGTGGCCGGGTCGCCGTTTTCGAAATAGGGGGCGAGATCGCCGAGCGCGACTACGCTGATCTGCTGGATGATGTTCGAAGCCACCACACGAATGTTCGCGCCCTTGGAGCGCGCCACCATGGTCGGGCCGATGCCGAAATAAGCGATATCGAGCTGGCCCGAGGCCAACGCCTGCACCATGGCCGGGCCGTTCTGGAACGACACCAGATCCGGATCGATGCCGGCCTTGGCGATACCGCCGTCTTCCAGATTCACGAAGAGCTGGGCGTCGGGCAGGATCGGCATATAACCGATCTGGGCCTTCACCTTGGCGGGCTGCGTTCCGGACGTGCTTTCGTTCGAAGCCTGAGCCGAATTGGAATCGGACTGACCGCAGCCGGCGAGTGCGGCTACGAGACCGAGCGCAAGGATCAGCGACAGCAGGCGGCGAGGCGAAGGGCGTCGAAACATGGCACAAACCCGGAAAAACCGATACGAATTCCCGGAGCGTGGCCGGGCGTGATGCAGCGCGATAGTGCCACAGCCGGCTTTTTTTATTAATGCCGAGCGTACCGCCCGCGCGCTCGTCGCGGGCGCGAGCGGGGGCCCGGGATCCGGGATTCGAGCCAAGGCTGCATGCTCGGGCGACCCGACAAGCGGCGCTTGAGGCCGGCGCCATGCCCGCGTATTGTGCGCCTCGATTTCGGGCGCACGCGCGCACACGGCGCGCCGCGTCGTCATGATTTTCCCGAGGGCAACATCCTATGTGGCTACGTAATCTGTGCGTTTTTCTGGGTACCGACACTTTCCCGTGGAGCGCGGCCGAACTCGAGAACGCGCTGGGCGAGGCGCTGTGCCCCGAGTGCGGTGAGCAGACTGTATCCGTGGGCGGTTTCGTGCCGCCGATCAAGGGCGAACACGCGATGACGCATGTTGTCGATGGCCTGGCGATTTGCGTCTACCAGGAAATCAGCCGCGTTTTGCCCGGTCCGGTGTTGACCGAAGAGGTCGAAGAGCGCATCGAGCGTATTCAGGCCAATGAGGGCCGCAGCGTCGGCCGGCGCGAGAAAGCAGATATCCGCGATCAGGCGCATTTCGAGCTGTTGCCGCGTGCCTTCACCCGCTCCAAGCGCACGACTTGTGTCATCGATCTGCGCGCCAGCCGCGTGTGGGTGGACGCCAGCTCCGAAACCCGCGCCGAGACGGTGGTGACCGCGCTGCGCGAAGCGCTGGGCACGCTGCCGGTGACGCGCCCCGAGCCGCGCATGAACCCGGCCGAGGAACTCTCGCGCTGGGTCAGCGACGAAAACGCGTTGCCCAATGGCTTCGAATGCGGTGATCGCTGCCTGCTGGAGTCCACGGATGAGGTGAAATCCAGCGTGCGCGTCAACGCCATGGATCTGCAGGCCGAAGAGATCCGGGCCCATCTGGCCGGCGGCATGCAGGCCACCAAGCTCAACGTAGCGGTCGACGATGCCATCGAGTTCGATCTGGATGACCAGCTCGATCTCAAGCGTATTCGGGCGCTGGACCTGATCCAGGACGATCTGGATTCGCTCGATGCCGACGACGCCGTGGCCGAGCTGACCGCCCGCATGGCCCTGCAGGGCGAAGCACTGCGCGGCATTCTGGACCGGCTGTACACGCATTTCGGCGTGGCGGGCCAGGCCGCCGAGGCTGCGGCGTAACGCGCACGCGATGTCGTACGACACCATCGAAGCGAACCGCCGCGCGGGCACGTTTGCCGATCACGATGAGCTGTGGCTGTTCGGCTATGGCTCGCTGATCTACAAGGCCGGGTTCGAGTACGACGAACGCCGGCCGGCGACCATCGAGAGCTGGGTGCGCCGGTTCTGGCAGGGCTCGCATGATCACCGCGGCACGCCGGACGCCCCGGGCCGCGTGGTAACGCTGGTCGAAGCGCCGGGCGAGACCTGCTTCGGCATGGCCTATCGCATCACGCCGGCGCATTTCGAGTATCTCGATCATCGCGAGAAGAACGGTTACCTGCGGTTTGCCCAGCCGATGACGTTTGCCGACGGCAACGTCGAAAAAGGGCTAGTGTATATCGCGACACCCGACAACGCCGCCTGGCTGGGCGAGGCCTCGATCGACGCCATCGCCCGCCAGATCGCGGCCTCGACCGGGCCGAGCGGGCCCAATCGAGACTACGCGCTCGGCCTGGCCGATGCGCTGCGCGCGCATGATGCCCACGACGACCATGTGTTTGCCGTGGCGGATCGCGTGCGCGAGTTGATCGACACCGAATCCTGATTTCCTCGGCCGGTCCGTGTCGCGCCAAGGCGAGCATGGGACTCGATTAGTGTAAGATGCAGCGGTTTATTCTGCCGCCGGAAGCTTCGACCGCCCGATGAGCCGCGCCTCGTCTGCTGCATCCGAATCGCTCCCGCCGGGCCAGCTCGTCGCGCTGACGATCGCGCTGTCGCTGGCGGTCTTCATGAACGCGCTCGACGTGTCCATCGCGAACGTTTCGGTGCCCAATATTTCGGGCGATCTGGGCGTGTCGTCGCAGCACGGTACATGGATCATCACGTCGTTTGCGGCGGCCCGGGCCATTCTGCTGCCGATTACCGGATGGATGGCGCGCCGCGTGGGCGAATTGCGCTTGTTCGTGTGGTCGACGCTCGCGTTCACGGCGTTTTCGTTGCTCTGCGGCCTGGCCTGGAGCTTTCCCGTCCTGGTCGCCGCGCGCGCCTTGCAAGGCATGGCGGCCGGCCCGGTGATGCCGCTGTCGCAATCGTTGCTGTTGGCCAATTTCCCGCGCCATCGGCACGGCTTCGCCAACGGCATCTGGGCCATGATGATCGTCGTGGGGCCGGTGCTCGGGCCGATTCTGGGTGGCTGGATCACCGATAACTACCACTGGCCCTGGATCTTCAATCTCAACGTGCCCATCGGTGTGGTTGCTGCGCTTGTAACCTGGCTGTTGCTGCGCGATCGGATGCCGGCCCGGGGCCACGATCGCACGCCGATTGATCTGGTCGGTCTGGCGCTGCTCGCCACCGGTGTCGTGGCGCTCCAGACCCTGTTCGATCAGGGCAACGACGATGCCTGGTTCTCCTCGCCGTTTATCGTCGGCTGCGGGCTTGTGGCCCTGGTCGCCTTCGCGTTCCTGCTGGTCTGGGAGCTGACGGACGAGCATCCGGTCGTCGATCTTGCGTTGTTCGCGCGGCGCAATTTTCTGGTCGCCACCATCGCGATCACCTTCGGCTATATGGCGTATTTCGGCGGTATCGTGGTGTTGCCGCTCTGGCTGCAGAACGACTTCGGCTATACCGCGACCTGGGCCGGCATCACCACGGCGTCGCTCGGCATCGGGGCGGTGCTCTTTTCGCCGATCGCCGGGCGGCTGACCGATCGCTTCGATCCGCGGCTGCTGGTGACCTTCGGTTTCCTGTTGTTCGCGGTGCTGTCGTTCGCCAAAGCCGATGCCAACCCGCAGATCACGTTCGAGCGCTTGTTTCTGACGCGCTTGCCCTGGGGCGTCGGCTCGGCCTGTTTTCTGATCCCGTTGTTGACCCTGTCGACTGCCGGGTTGCCCCCGGACCGGGTGGCCGCCGCATCCGGGCTGTTCAATTTCATGCGGCTGTTAGCGATGTCGTTCGGCACGTCGTTGTCGCAGACGGTATGGGATCGCCGGCTCGATCTGCACGATCACCATCTCACCAGTCAGCTCGCCGCCCATGGGCCCAATGTCGAGCGCTGGTGGGCTCAGGCTCGACAGGCTGGCCTGTCGCACGAACAGGCGATGGCCGAGCTTTCGGCCACCATCAGCCACCAGTCGGCACTTTTAGGATTGAACGATGCCTATTGGCTTGCCGGGTGGCTGTTCATCGGTCTGACGGCGCTGATCTGGTTCGCGCGGCCGGCCGAATGAACCGGCACTTATATGTTGGGCAATGGAATATTAATTTTTTATTGAATCGACATTAAGATCGATGCATTGCGCAGGTTTTCGCCGGTGATTTGTCCTGATAGCGGAGGGCAACAATGACCACGGTGCGATCCGCGCCGCGTGTGAGCGTGGTAATTCCGACCTATAACAGCGCGCGTTATCTCGATGACGCCATTCAGAGCGTTCTGGCGCAGGACTATGCCGATTTCGAGCTACTCGTGGTCGACGACGCGTCGACGGACGATACCGCCGATCACGTGGCGCGCTATCGCGACCCGCGGGTGCGCTATCTGCGTAACGACACGCAGCGCGGTATTGCCGGGGCGCGTAACCGCGGCATCGACGCGGCGCGGGGCGAGTTCATTGCCTCGCTGGATGGCGACGATCGGGCCTATCCGTCGCGGTTGTCATGCCAGGTCGCGTTTCTCGACGCCCATCCCGACCATGCGGCCGTGGGCTCCTGGGCGCGTTGGATGGATGCCGAGGGTCGCGCACGACCCGGCGTCACCCGTCGGCCCACCGACTGGCGTGATGCGAGCGCTCAGCTGATCTACAAAAGCAGCCTGCAACAGCCGTCGGTGACGGCACGCGCGGCGATTCTCGCCGAGTACCGTTACGACGAGTCTTTTCGTCTCAGCTCGGACTACGAGCTCTGGACGCGTATCGCGACCCATCACCGGCTGGCGAGCCAGCCGCGTGCGCTGGTGCGCTGTCGTCGCCATACCCGCAGTACCACGCGTAGTGAGCACGATGGCGTGATCGCATGCCAGCGTCGTATATTCGCGCGGCAACTCGATCGCCTCGGTCTGCGCTATTGCGATGAAGATCTGGAAGGGCATCGACTGCTCTGGCGCCCGGGCAAGCGCGGTGATGAGCTCTCGCGGGATACGCTCGCCTGGGCCGAGGACTGGCTGATGCGTCTGGCCGCGGCCAACGCGCGCGAACGCTGCTATCCGGACGCGGCTTTTCGTGCCGTACTTGGGTGGGGCTGGTGCCAGATCGGGTTCAGTGCCCTGCGGAGCCGCTCGCCTCGTGCCGTGGCACGCTGGTCACGCGGTGCGCCCATGCGGTTTGTCGCCAGCGCACTGCAACGGCGCGTGCTGAAACGTGGGGAACCGCGAGGCCCGCTCGGCTATCGCCGCCACTCGACAGGTTCGCAATGAGGCGGGGTTCGAGGCGCGGCGAGCCACTTCGCGTGCTGCTTTACCACCACGTCGGGCGGTTCGCGCGCCCAGCGCGCCAGCTCGGCTTGTATTGTCATGCGGACGCATTCGCGCGTCAGATGGCGTATCTGGCGCGGTCGCCGCTGACCGTGGTCTCGCTCGACCGCGCGCTGGCCGCGATCACGGGTCAGGCGCCGCTGGGGGCACCGTCGGTGGTGCTGACCTTCGACGACGGCTTCGAGGATTTTCGCGAATATGCCTGGCCGGTGCTTCGCGCGCACGGATTTCCCGCCACGATGTTCGCGGTCGCCGATCGGCTCGGCGCCCGTGCGGACTGGCTGACGTCACCCAGCGCTGGCGATGATCGTTTGATGGACGCCGCGACGCTGCGCGCGCTCGCCGATGACGGGCTCGATATCGGCGCCCATTCGGCGACCCATCCGCGGTTGAGCCGATTGCCGCCAGCCAAACGCGACGCCGAGATCGCCGATGCCCGCAACCGGCTGCAGGACGCACTCGGGCGTCCCGTGAAGCATTTTGCTTATCCGTATGGCGATTACGACGCGGATGTTCGCGACCGCGTAGCGGCCGCCGGCTTTGCCAGTGCGCTGACCTGCATCCGCGACCGCGCCGAGCGTGCCGCGAATGCGTACGAAATCCCACGCGAGGGTATTTCGTACAAGGACGGGCGGCTGCGTTATGCCTACAAGACGCGTTGGCGCCATAACCGGCGGCGCTGAGCGCCGCCGGACGGGTTGCAATCAGGCCGCGACTGGCTCGTCTTCCAGCGCGATCTCGATCGCCTGCTCGACGTCGGAGATATAGCGGATATCGAGCGCTTCGCGAACGTTCTCCGGAATATCGTCCTCATCCTTGCGGTTGCGCTCGGGCAGCATGACGGTCTTGATGCCGGCCTGATGAGCGGCCAGCGTTTTTTCCTTCACGCCGCCGATCGGCAGCACCTGACCGCGCAGGCTGATCTCGCCGGTCATGGCCACATCGGCGCGCACATTACGATCGGTCAGCAGCGACACAAGGGCGGTGTACAGCGCCACACCGGCACTCGGGCCGTCCTTCTTGATCGCGCCCGCCGGCACGTGGATATGCAGATCGGATTTGTCGAGTCGTTCCTGGTCGATGCCCAGCGCGTCCGCACGGGCCTTGACCAATGACAACGCTGCCTGGGCCGATTCGCGCATCACATCGCCGAGCTGGCCGGTGATGGTGAGCTTGCCGTTGCCCGGTGCGCGGGAGGCTTCGACGAACAGGATGTCGCCGCCGGCCGGCGTCCAGGCCAGGCCCGTCGCGACTCCGGCCACGCCGGTGCGCAGGGCGACTTCGTCGTCGACCCGGCGCGGGCCGATGATGTCGTGCAGGTCGTCCGGGCCGATCGTGCCCGGGCCCGGCTTGCCCTCGGCGACCTGGACCGCGGCATGCCGGGCGATGGCGCCGATCTCGCGCTCGAGGTTGCGCAGCCCGGCTTCGCGGGTATAGCCGGAAATGAGCGCGTCGAGGGCGTCGTCGGAAATATCGCACTGTTCTCGCGTCAGCCCGGCCTGCTTGAGCTGGCGATCGATCAGATAGCGCTTGGCGATCTGTTTCTTTTCCTCGCGCGTATAGCCCGGCACTTCGATCACTTCCATGCGATCGCGCAGCGGCCCGGGAATGGTGTCGAGCACGTTCGCGGTGGCGATGAACATGACCTTCGACAAGTCGAACGGCGTGCCGAGGTAATGATCGTTGAACGAGTCGTTCTGCGACGGATCGAGCACTTCCAGCAGGGCCGAGGCGGGATCACCGTGGGCCGACGCGCCGAGCTTGTCGACCTCGTCGAGCATGAACACCGGATTGCGCGTGCCGGCCTTGCGGATCTGGCTGATGATCGAGCCGGGCATGGCGCCGACATAAGTCCGGCGATGGCCGCGGATCTCCGATTCGTCGTGTACGCCGCCGAGCGCGGCCCGCACGAACTCGCGATTCATCGCCCGTGCGATCGAGCGCCCGAGCGAGGTCTTGCCCACGCCGGGGGGACCAACGAAGCACAGGATCGGCGCCTTGCCGTCCGGATTGAGCTTGTGCACCGCCAGATGCTCGAGGATGCGGCGTTTGATCTTGTCCAGGCCGTAGTGGTCCTCATCGAGGATCTCGCGCGACTCGGCGATATCGATCGCGTCCTTCGACAGTTTGTCCCACGGCAGCTCGGCCATCAGTTCGAGATAGGTCCGCACCATGGAGTATTCGGCGGAGGATTCGTTCATCCGCTCGAGGCGCTTGAGCTCGCGCTCGGTCTGCTCGGCTGCTTCCTCGGGCAAATGCGCCTTGTCCAGCGCTTCGCGCAGGCGTTCGGCTTCCTCGGCGACGGATTCGTCCTCACCGAGCTCGCGCTGGATCGAGCGCATCTGTTCGCGCAGCATGGCCTTGCGCTGATGCTCGGACATGCGCTGCTGCGTCTGCTGGTTGATGTCGTTCGACAAGCGCATGACTTCCAGCCGGTAGTCCATGAAGGACTGCACCAGCTCGAGCCGCGATTCGATGTCGATCGTTTCCAGAATACGCTGTTTTTCCTTGGGCTTGAGGCCCAGATAACCGGCCGTGGCATCGGCCAGCAGCGACGCGGACTCGATCGACTGGATGGCGTTGGCCAGCTCCTGCGACGGGCGGTCCATCAGCTGGATGGCTTCCAGCGCCCGATTGCGCAGGTTGGTCATGCGCGCATCGACCTGCTTGTCGCCCTCGGCTTCCGGCTCGTCGATCCAGGTGACCTTGGCGGCCAGGCCGCCGTTGTCGTCCTCGATGAACTCGCGTACGCGAAAGCGCGAAATACCCTGACACACCAGATGATGCTGGCCGTCATTGCCGGTGACATACCGCAGGATGTTGGCGGCGGTGCCGATCTTGTGCAGGCTGCCGGGCAGGTCGTTGGCGTTGCCGTCCGGGTCGCCCAGCAGCAGGCCGACCGGTTGATCCGCGCGCATCGCACGCTGGGCCGCATTGATGGCCGGTTTGCGATCGAGCACGATCGGCATGACCAGCTCCGGAAAGAGCACGGTCTCGCTCATCGGCAGAATGGCCAGCGTGTCCGGGCGCGGCGATTCGGTCCGGTTGTAGACCAGCGTCGTGCTCGGCCCTTCCACGGTCTCGGGGCTGTCGTTATTGTCGTGTTCGCTCATGATTTCAGCGTTTGGCGAGCGTCAGGTAGAGACATCCGTCAGCCAGCTCGTGGCCCGTGATGACGAGTCGAGGCCAGGGCAGCACGACTCGGCGCTCGAAGTGCCCGTGTGGAATCTCAAGACGATGCAGTAGGGCATCGCCGGTGGGCGTCGGCACGCCGCGATTTCCGGCCACGTAGAGGGTATCGCCGGCGACTTCGAGATCGGTCAGGCTGCGATCGGACACACCGGGCAGGGCAACGATCACGTAGATCGCCTCGCTGGTTTCGAACACGTCGACCGGCGGCTCCCACTGCTTGCGCTGTCGCGCCTCGACGCGACGGAAGAATTGCCGCTGAATACGATCCGCGCGTTCCTGGCGGCGCATCGCTTCGGCCCACATCCAGCTCTCGAAATCGTCTTCGGACATCAGATCGCTCGATTGATGATTGCTTTCAACATAGGGACGCGTGCGTGGCGAGACAACCTTCGCCAACGCTGTTTAGTACAAGCCGAACAACCAAACGATCAGCGGGACCAGAATGGCCGTCAGCGTGCCGTTGAGTCCCATCGCCAGGCCCGAGAAGGCGCCGGCCTGTTGGTTATATTCGAACGCGCGGGCGGTGCCGATACCGTGCGAGGCCACGCCGAGCGCAAACCCGCCGGCGATCGGGTCCCGCAGACGCAGGGCGCCGAGCAGCGGCAAACCGAATGCCGCGCCCAGAATGCCGGTGAGGATCACGAACACGGCGGTGAGCTGCGGACTGCCGCCGATCTGGTCGGACACGCCCATGGCGATCGGCGTGGTGATCGAGCGTGGTAACAGCGACAGCAGCATCTGGCCGTCGATGCCCAGCGCCCAGCCGATCGCCAGCGTCGAGAGAATGCCGGTGAGCGAGCCGACCGCGAGTGCGATCGACAACGGCAGCAGGGCTCGCTTGAGCGTATCGATTTGCGATGCCAGGGGTACGGCAAGCGCCACGGTCGCCGGGCCCAGCAGGAAATTCACGAACTGAGCGCCCTGGAAGTACTCGTCGTACGGGGTGCCGGTCGCTGCCAGCAGGGCCACGATGGCGGCCACCGAAACCAGTACGGGGTTGAGCAGGGGAAACTGTCGTACCGCGAAATAAAACTGCTTGGCCAGCCAGAACACACCCACCGTGAGCGCCAGCCATAGCAGTGGCTGCTCGGCGAGATAAACCCAGATCCGTGTGATCGACATGGTCTATTCCCACTCGCCGTCGGGCCGCCGCCACTTGAGCAACCAATGCAGTGTGGCCGCGGTCACCACCAGGGTGATCGTGGCGCTGGCCACGATCGTGACTGATAGCGCGATCCATTGATCGGCCACGGCGTGCAGGTGCGCGATGATGCCCACGCCGGCGGGCACGAACAGCAGGGCCAGATTCTGCAGCAGGCCCTGGGCCGTGCGCTCGAAGGGTTTCGGCGTGGCGCCCCGCCAGAGCAGATAGACGAACAGCAACAGCATGCCGACTACGGGCCCCGGCAGCGGAATGCCGGTGAGACGGATCACAATGGTGCCGATCAGTTGCAGCACCAGCAAGGCGGCGATCGATCCAATCATGGCGTTCGATGAGAGTGGATGGCGGCCCGGGTTGCGCAACCCGGGCCGGGTCGAGGCCAACCGGCCTGAAGCTGGTCGGCGTGCGGATTATTCGAAGTAGCTGAAGGTGGTGCCGGACTCGATGCCGCGTACGCCTTCGTACATCAGACGGATCACGTCCTCGACGTCGTCGCGATGAACCATCTCGACCGTGGTATGCATATAACGCAGTGCTAGCGCGATCAGCGCCGAGGGTACGCCCTGGTTGCTATAGGCGAACGCATCGGTATCGGTGCCGGTGGCCGGTGCCCGCGCCTGGCGCTGGAACGGAATGTTCTCGCGCTCGGCGGTGGCGATCAGATGTTCGCGTAGCTTGTTCTGTACCGCCGGTGCATAGGCGATCACCGGGCCGTCGCCGATCTTGGTCGAACCGTGGGTGGTCTGCTCGATCATCGGCGTCGACGTATCGTGCGTGACGTCGGTGACGATGGCGACGTCCGGCTTGATGCGCTCGGCGATCATTGTCGCGCCCTTGAGCCCGACTTCTTCCTGCACGGCGTTGACGATATACAGCCCGAAGTTCGGCTTGTTGCCGGACTCGAGCAGTAGCCGCGCGACTTCGGCGATCATGAAGCCGCCGATACGGTTGTCGATCGCGCGACAGACAAATTTGTTGCCGTTGAGCACGCTGAATTCATCCGGATACGTCAGCACGCAGCCTGGATGGATCCCCATTTGTTCGACTTCTTCCTTCGATGCCGCGCCGACGTCGACAAAGATGTTGTCTTTGGTCGGCGCTTTTTCGTTGCCCGGATTGCGGGTATGGATCGCCGGCCAGCCAAACACGCCCTCGACCGGGCCGTTGGCGGTATGGATATTCACGCGTTTGGAGGTGGCGATCTGGTGATCGGAGCCGCCGTTGCGCAGCACGTAGATCAGGCCCTTGTCGGTGATGTGGTTCACATACCAGCCGATCTCGTCGGCGTGGCCTTCGATTACGACCTTGTAGTCCGCGTCCGGATTGATCACGCCCACCGCGGTGCCATAGGCATCGGTAATGAAGTCGTCGACATACGGCGCCAGGTACTCCATCCAGAGTTTCTGGCCCGCCGACTCGTAGCCGGTCGGCGAGGCATTGTTCAGATAGCGCTCGAGAAACGCCATCGAGTCAGCGTTGAGAATGGATTCGTTATCGGCCATGGAGAGTTCCGGTCGTGCGCAGAGGGACGCGCCTGAATTGAATGTGGAGCATTGTCCGGCCGCCCGAGGGGTCGTTCAAGCGGCCGGGAGACGGGTCGGGCGAGTCGTCACGAGGACGCTCTACTGTTCGCGGCAGCTCGTGATTTGATGGCCACTCGAGCCGTCGTCGGCGTGGGTATACAGGGTGGCCTCGGCGTTGCGACCGCTGCCGCGGGTCCACCATTCGTAGTGGGCGCCGACATAGCGGGCGCCGTCGGCTGACATGGCGATATGCATCGCCAGTTTCTTGCCCTGATAGTGCACCACGGCATGGTCGGTGTCGGGATAACGGGCGTTGATACGGCTGCCGTCGTTACAGACGTAGTGGATCAGGCCGTTGTCACTCGATCCGTTGGTGCCGGACTGGAAATCCGGGCCCGGACGGCCGTCGACCGGCCCGCCGGTTGTGGGCGTGGCCGAGGCGGCCGAGCCTTCGGGCGGTGGCAGCGTGTCGGGTGCGCAGCCGGCCAGTGCGGTTAGCGCGGCAGCCACGGTCAACGCGGGGACAATGGAAGATCGAAGCATGGAGAGATTCCTGCAATATGAAATAGTTTCAGCTTCGCACAGCGCCGGCAACGCTGGCGAGGGATTTGGCCCGCGTGCCGCGCGGCGGGTCGCCTCGACGTCCGGACGCATGGCGCGATGCCGGCGGGACACCGATGGGGCGAGCGGCACGCGGCCGCGTCGCCGATCCGCTCGCCACCCTCAGCCCGGGCGTTCCATCTTGAACAGATCGTCGTGGCCGATGCCGAAATAATCGGCCGGGCCGCCCGCGCGCATGATCGGCGCGGCGGCGACGGTGTCGAAAATACCATCGACCAGCAGGCGCTCGTCGATATGTACGCCGACCACTTCGCCGATGGTCAACCAGGCATTGGTCGGCTCGCCATCGGCGCTATGCAGGTGCACGACCTGGCAGAGTCGGCATTCCATGGCCACGGCGGCTTCGGCGACGCGCGGCGCGGCGACGACCTTGCCGGGTACCGGCGTCAGCCCGGCCAGCTCGAATTCGTCGACCTTGGGATCGACGCTGGCGGAACTGCGATTCATCGCCTCGGCAAGTTCGCGGCTGGCCAGATTCCAGACGAATTCGCCCGTGGCTTCCACGTTGCGCACGCTGTCCTTATAGCCGTAGCTGGAGAACGCGAGCATCGGCGGGGCGGCGTTGATGGCGTTGAAGAAACTATAGGGGGCGAGATTACGATGCCCCTGATCGTCGAGGCTGGACACCCAGCCGATCGGCCGCGGCGCGATAATTGCCTTGAACGGATCGTGGGGCAGCCCGTGCCCCTTGGCAGGTTCATAGAAATGGAAGGCCATGCAAGATGTGGACGTGATTTATACCCACCAGATTAGCCGATATCCCGACCGGCTCGCAGCCCGCTGCCGGCTTCGGGCGATAAAATCGGGCCGGGCCGACTTGGCGTCGACCCGGCCCGAAAGCGCAGCGGTTTCATGCCGCTGCTCCGGCTACGCAGCACTGGAGTTGCCAGACGGGCGGCTGCCCGGGCGAATCAGTCCTGCATTGCTTTTTGAATGCGGTGCTGAAGCTTCTGATTGCCGCGACTGGCCTGGGCGATCTTGTTGTACTGCTGGACCGACAGGCCATCGTTCTTGATCGTCTTGACGATCTTCTGGTTCATCTGCTGACGATATTGTTTCGCCTGCTTCTGATTGCTCGCGCTTTTGATCTTCTGTTGCGAATTGCGCACCAGCGACTGCATGTCCTTTTGTGCCGCGGCGAATTTCTGGACCTGGGCCTGCGAGACCTGGGTATTGCCAGAGTTCGACTGCGCATAGCTCGATTGCATGCCGGAGCTGCCGGACGTGTTCGAGCCTTGGGCGAATACCGGCGTGGTGACGGCGGCCAGGCTGAGCGCGATGACGGTTGCGGTGGTGGCGAAGAGCGGTTTGTTCATTGCTCTTGTCCTTACAGTTGCGTGAGTGAGCGGCCCGCGATTGCGGTACCGCACACCCACCAACGCACGGATATCGCCAGCGGTTCCCGAATTCCTTCAATCGATTCGGAATCGCCGCTGCGATCAGCGCTTGCCGGAGCGGCGACCGCTGCGTAACGAGGCCTCCGTGAGATCGATGTCGGCCATGATGCGGCGCATGGTGACGTCGTTGATCTCGGCCTGGCCACGCAGGCGATAGAGCTCGTCGCGCTCGGCGTTGAGCGCGGCGAGCCGGAGCGTGCGCTCCATTCCGAAACCGCGCCGGGCACGTTGCTTGTCCTCGGCGTCCGAGTCCGGGTCCAGCCAGGGTTGATAGGCCGCCATGACGCGGGCCGCCACCTCCGCGTACAGCGACGCCTCGTCGGCGTCGTCCGATTCGGCCTTGTATTCCTCGCGCATGCGATCGAGCGCTTGAATGGCGGCTCGGGCCGAGGCGGCACGGGCATCGCGCTCCTCGGTGGCGCGTGGATCATCCTCGGGCAGTTGAATACGCCGCAGCAACGGCGGCAGAGCGATCGTGGCGATGATGAGCGAGGACAGGATCACACTCACCGCGATGAATACGAATACGCTGCGGCCGGGAAAAGGGGTGCCGTCGCTCTCGGTCAGCGGCAACGAGAGCACGGCCGCGAGTGTGATCGCGCCGCGTACGCCGGCCAGCGTGGTGGTAGCGATGATCCGCGACGATACCCGGGTCACAGCTTCGCCGCGCCGGCGGGCGCGCATCACGACCAGCTTGAGCATGACCCACACCCATAGATAGCGCGAGACCATCAATAGAACCAGCACGGCCAATGGGTACGAGGCGAGATGCCACCAGTCGACCCCGATCGAGTCCTTGGCGTCGCCGGCGTGGGCCAGAATCACGGGAATCTGCTGGCCAAGCAGAACAAAAATCACGCCGTTGAAGATGAACTCGAGCATGGCCCACATACCGCGGTTCTGCATGCGCGTGGCCAGTTCGCCCTTGAGCGTATCGATACTGTTGAGCGTCATGCCGGCCGCGACCGCCGACAGAATGCCGGACACGCCCAGATGCTCGCCCATCAGATAGGCGCCGAATGGCAGCAGCAGCAGCAGGGCGACATGGCTTGATGGATCGTCGCCGCGCCACTGAGTGAGGAAGTAGCGCACCTGGGCGAACAGCCAGGCCAGTGCCCAACCGACCGCCAGCCCGCCCGCGGCGATGATCACGAAGCTCAGCGCGGCCTTGGGCAGGGAAAAGGCGCCGGTCAGCGTCGCGGCCACGCCGAAGCGCAGTGCGACCAGACCCGAGGCATCGTTCATCAACGCCTCGCCCTGAAGGATATGCAGCAAGCGCGGCGGAATACGGGCATTGCCGGTAATCGCCGATACCGCAACCGCGTCGGTGGGCGAGAGCACCGCGCCGAGCGCGAACCCCGCCGCCAGCGGCACCTGTGGGATCAGCCAGTGCACGAAGAAGCCCACGCAGATCACCGTCACCATCACCAGCCCGAGCGCGAGCGCGGTGATCGGCCCGAGCAGACGTCGGAATTCGCGGCGCGGCATACGCCAGGCGTCGGCGAACAGCAGCGGAGGGATGAACAGCAGGAAGAACAGTTCCGGGTCGAGCCGGACATGCAAGCCGAAGCTCGGCACGGCCAGCGCGGCGCCGAGGGCGATCTGCACCAGCGGCCGGGGCAGGCGGAACGGCAGCAGGCCGATCAGCACGCCGGAGATCGCCACGGTGAGCAACAGGATCAGGGTAGTGAATACGATCGTCATCGAGAGTCGAGCAAAGCCTTGGTTCGTCAGGCCCCGGCCGGGCGGCGCGAGAGCATGCCGACACCGGGTGGCGGCATCCATCGAGGATGACCCGGATCGTCGGATGGGAGCATTCCCACTATTCTAGCCGCCCACCGTGTCTCGATCCCGTCTGCTAGGGACTGTTGCCGTTTCGTGAGAGCGCCGCGTTGGCGTCCGCAAATCGTGTCCGGCAAGGCGCGAGTCGCCGCGTCGTGGCGAGCCACGACCCAAGCTCGCAACGCCGCCGGGCGGGATTTGCGGCCCAACCCGAAGGGACAAGCGCTGTTTTGCGGCAATACAGCGTTGTCGCTCTCTCGCGTGGGCCAGCTACGCCACGTTCGCTACGCCTCGTCTTGCCGCAAAACAGCGCTTGGCGCGGACTCGCACGAGACGGCAACAGTCCCTAGAACGGCTCTTGTGAGAATTCCGCGAGCCGGTCGGCTGGGCATGGCCGCCGGGGGCGCGCATCATGGGTCGCTCGATGGCAACGGGGCTGCTGCTTATGACGGAAATCGAACACTGGTCGGCGTTGACCGGGCCGGAACTGGCATCGATCGCCGCGCGCGACCCGGTCGCGTTGTTGCCGGTCGCGGCGGTCGAACAACACGGCCCGCATTTGCCACTGAATACCGACGGGGTGATCGGCGATGGCATCGTGACGGCCGCCGGGCAGTGTCTACGCGATCGCGGGGAAGCGCTGGAGCTGTTGATTCTGCCGGCCATGACGGTCGGGGCAAGCCTGGAACACACCGGGTTCGCCGGCACGGTCAGCCTGACTGCCGAGCAGGCGATCGCCCAGATTCATGCGATAGGTACGGGCGTGGCGGCTGCGGGCATCCGTCGACTGGTGTTGTTCAATAGCCACGGCGGCAACAAGGCCGTGCTCGATCTGGCGGCGCTACGGCTGCGGGCCGACTTCGGTCTGCTGGTGGTCAAGGCCAATTATTTTCGATTCGCACCACCGGCCGATGCGCTGCCGGCTGAGGAGTTGGCGCACGGGCTGCATGGCGGCGCGCTGGAAACATCGATGATGTTGCATCTTGCCCCGGCGGCGGTGCGTCGCGACGCGCTGGCCGATCATGAGTCGCTGGGCGCGCTGCGTGCCCGCACTGGGGCCACGCTCGGCCCCGAGGGCGATGCCGGCTTTGCCTGGATGGCCGAGGATCTGAACCCCGCGGGCGTGACCGGCAACGCCGCGGCTGCCGACGCCGAGACCGGTGCCCGCCTGGTCGAGGCGTTCGGGGTACGTCTGGCCGAGATTATTGTCGAGACGGCGTGTTTCGACCTGCGCGAGTTCGGCGGCCGAGGCGCGCGCTAATCCTGCTCGTTGCGATCGGAGTCGGTCGATTCGCTCAACACCGGCTCGGACAGCAGCGCATCGAGCCAGTGGCCGGCGCGCTGGGCCTTGGTGGCGAGATAGCGTCGATTCTGCCGGGTCAGCCGGCCATATACACCGCGACGGCGCGCCACCTCGATCGGTTCGCGATTCATGGCATCGAGCTTGGCCGGGTTGTTCGTCAGCAGTTCGATATGCGCGACATCGAGCTGCGCCAGCATCTCGCGGGCGACGGCATAGTCGCGTTCGTCCTGGTCGAAACCGAGAACGCGGTCGGCATCGACCGTATCCAGCCCGTCGTCCTGCATCTGGTAGGCCCGCATCTTATTGGCCAGGCCGATGCCGCGGCCTTCCTGGGCCAGATACAGCAGGACGCCGCCGCCACGCTTGCTGATGGTGGCGAGGCTGGCTTTGAGCTGTGGCCCGCAATCGCAGCGCAGGCTGCCGAACAGGTCGCCGGTCAGGCACGCGGAGTGCAGGCGCACCGGGACTGGCGTGGCCCATTGCGCGGAATCGCCGATGATGATGGCCACATGCTCGCGCATGCCATCGGCCTCGCGGAAGATGACGAAGCGAGAATGCGGCGCGGCTTCCAGCGGCACGTTGGCTTCGCTCACTCGGCGCAGCAGCGAGGGCGCCGCGTGCCGATGCGCGAATACGTCGGCCGCGGTCACCGACAACAGGTCGCCGCGATCGAGTCGACGCTGGATCGCCGGTCCGAGGCTGTCGTCGGGCTCGATCACGATCGCGGCCGGAATGAGCAAGCCGCGACGCATCAGCGCGAGCGCGGCGTGGCCGACGTCGGAAATCGCCACCGGCTGACGAGAGGGTGGCCAGTCGGCGTCTGGATCGGCCGCCCAGCGAATCACGTCCTCGCGCGCGTCGTCGGTCTGCAATTCGATGGCTGCGGGGGCGTCGGCGTTCGAGCGGCCGAGATGGGCCAACCGATGCTCGGTCAATACAAGCTGCGGCGCGGTGCGGGCGCCGTCCTTCATGTCTTGGAGCAGATCCGAGGTGGCCGCCTCGATCGGCGCCACGAGATGTCGCGAGTGCCGCCCCTCGATGACTACGGGAAGACCGCGCCGGAGATCGAAGATCGCACGCTCGATGTGTTGCATGAAACGGTCCTGTATCGATTCCAAATGCTGGGCAGTCATGCAACCGTGCCTTAGGCTGGCGTGAATCCGCGGACGATAGGGCCGTCCAGGCGCGTTTAAAGGCTGCGTATAATGCCAGTTATCGATTCCAAGTACGCCTGGCGCGTGATCCGCGATGCGCGCGAGCGCAACGCCTCGGGTCCGTGGCAGGTCGACGACCGGCTCGTCGTCGAGCCGGGCGGGCGCTGGTCAGCACAGACTGCCGTAGACGATGACGCGGCGCAGCTGTTCGACAGTTTGCTGCCGGTGGCCTACGGCCCGCGGGCGATCGTCATCGCCCAGCTCGGGCAAAGCCTGGACGGTCGTATCGCCACCGCGAGCGGCCATTCGCATTATGTCACCGGCGAAGCAAGCCGGATGCATCTGCACCGGCTGCGGGCGCTGGTGGATGCAGTGATCGTGGGCGCGGGCACGGTCGAGGCCGACGATCCGCAACTCACGGTACGCCACGTCGAGGGCGAGCATCCGGTTCGCGTGGTGCTCGATCCGCGCGGACGGGTGTCGCGGGATCGCCGGTTGTTTCGCGATCATGGGCCACCGACGTGGCATGTCGTGAATGATGAGCGCGACGCCGCGCCGGGCGCGATGGCGCTCCGCATCGATGCCACCGGTGCAGCGGACTTGCCGCATCGTTTGTTAGCGGCGCTGGCGGCCCGCGGCTTGCATCGGGTGCTGGTCGAAGGCGGCGGCGTGACGATCTCGCGCTTCATCGACGCCGACTGTATCGATCGTTTGCATACGGTCGTCGCGCCCCTGTTGATCGGCTCCGGTCGCCCCGCGCTGGCGCTGGCCGAGATCGAGACGCTGCACGACGCGCGCCGGCCGGCGTGTCGGTCTTACCCGCTGGGTGACGACCGCCTCTATGACCTGGATCTGCGCGCGAACGCGCCCGGTTGAGTCAGCCCAACGGCTCGCGCCCCGGCAGCCCTAGAATGTCGACATGGCCGACCCGTAATGCGCTCGCGCCCGTGACGATGCCATCGATGCGCTGCTCGGCCCAGCCGCGGATTCGCCCAGCTTCAGCCGGACACTGACTTATGGCCGCGTCGCGCCAGCCCGTGATGAGCGCGCGTGCCAGCTCGGCATCGGTGGCGTCGATATGCCAGTCGCTCGGTTGCACGGTGATTGCATAACCCCGCCGGGTTAGCGCGTCGATCAAAACCCCGGGCGCAGCGGCGCCGAGTGCCGGGCCCAGCCCCTTGTCGCGCGCCTGGTCGCGGGCGAGGGCGCGACGCACGAGCGCGTCGCTCGGGTCGACATCGGTGAATTCGAGGCGGCCGTCGATACTGACGGCGATCAGCACCGCAGCGCGGGCCGTGGCGCAGGCGTCTATGAAACGCGACACCCAGTCGGCCGATACGAGATCGAGCAATGCCGAGGCCGTCACCAGATCGGCGCCCGCGAGCCTCGGCGCCAGCGGGCCGCGCAGATCGAATACTTCGGCGGCGATGTGGTGGTCGTCGTCTTCCGCTCCTTTCGGCGCATCGCGAACGGCCGCGTTCAACAGGTCGCGATCCTGATCGAGCAGATGCCAGTCGATCCGGCCGCCCAGGCGAGGCTTCAGATAACGCAGATTGGAGCCGCTGCCGGCACCGAGATCGATGACGCGGGCGCGCCGGGGGCCGCAACGGGCCGCCAAGTAGTGGGCCGCGAACCCGGCGAGCCCGTGTGCTCGGCTGCGATGATCCATCGCTT
The DNA here is from genome assembly GCF_000732535.1 of Salinisphaera hydrothermalis C41B8. Classification (GTDB taxonomy): domain Bacteria; phylum Pseudomonadota; class Gammaproteobacteria; order Nevskiales; family Salinisphaeraceae; genus Salinisphaera; species Salinisphaera hydrothermalis. The sequence goes on along the minus strand of NZ_APNK01000002.1, from coordinate 292,890 downwards.
CGCGTAGCGACAGCCAGTCACCGGTGAATCGGGAGCCATCGGCCGGGAGAGGGGCTTTCATGCGCGTTCGATGCGATCGAGCACGCCGGCAAAGCGCGCCCCCGCCTGATCCCAGTCGGGCAGAGCGGCTGCCGCACGCTTTGCTCCGGCCGCGAGGGCATCGTATGCCTCGGGGTCCGATAGCAGTCGACGCAGACTGTCGGCGAGCATTTCGGCGTCGCCGGGCGGGACGGCGACGCCGGCGTCGTCGGGCAGGGTGTCGGCGAGTGCGCCTCCAGTAGTCGTGATCACCGGCAGGCCGTGGGCCAGGGCTTCCGTCACGACCATGCCGTAGCCCTCGTAATAAGAGGGCAGTACGAACAGGTCGGCGCCGGTATAGGCGGCCGAGAGCGTGGCTGGCGGGCGGCTGCCGGTCAGATGTACGCGCGCCCCGAGCCCATGGCGTTCGATGGCCTGACGGACGTCATTCACGCAGTCCGGGTCGCGCTCGATGTCGCCGATGCAGTCGCAGCGCCAGTCGAGATCGGTGAGCTGAGCCAGCGCTTCGATCAGCACGGTATGGCCCTTGCGCGGAATGAGGCTGGCCACACAGAGCAGGCGCGGCGTATCGGTGCGGGTTCGCGGCGCGAGCTGTGCGGGCTTGTCCAGCCCCGGTTGGACGATATCGAGATCGTGGCGTGCGACGCCGTAGGCCGCGACAAGACGCCGTGCAGTGAAGGCGCTGGTCACGATCACGTGGGCTGCGTGGGCGAGCGCGCGGCGTTCGCTGGCGAACAAACGATCGGCCAACGCGCCGTCGATGCCGGATTCGTCGGCCAGCGGATGATGGACGAGGGCCACCAGCCGCAAGCGCTGGGATTCGCGTTCGATGACGTCGGGCAGGGCGCCGAACACAAGCCCGTCCACGATCACCGTTTGGCCATCGGCTCGCGCCGCGAGGGCAGCGCCCAGCGCGTCCGCGGCAGCCGCGTTAGCTTCAGGAAACTGCCCGGCCAGTCCGATAGTCTCGATCGGGCGCCCGGCGGCCGTCATGGCGCGCGTGATCCGGGCGTCGTAGATATAGCCGCCGGTATATTGTTCCGGGTCGCCCGCAACCAGGAATACGGTCGATTTCACAGTTCGGCCTCGTATCCGGCCCAGGCGATATGCGACTCCGACAGGCGCACGCCCATGCGGGACAGACCGGCTGCGTTTTCACCCAGCCGGCCCTCGGCAATGGCCTGCTTCATGCGCGAAAAGATGATGCCGGCCATGTATTCGGTGGTCGTGTTGTGGCCGGCCAGGGCCGGATTGTCGTCCAGGTTGCACAGATTGAATTCGGCGAGTACCGCGGACAGCGCCGACGAGGCGGCCCCGATGTCGACCACCAGGTCGTCGGCGTCGAGCGCCTCGCGGTAGAAGGTGACATCCACGACGTAGGTGGCGCCGTGCAGCGCCTGCGCCGGGCCGAAGGTCGGGCTTGAGAAACTGTGGGCGATCATGACGTGATCGCGCACGGTCAGGTGGAACATGACGAATCCTGAGTCTCGGAGTAGACGATACGCTGACACAGCGTACGATCGGTCGACTCGGCCAGCCGCGCCATCACGGCGGGCAAGTCGTCGAACGCGGCATCCACGGCGAACAATACGTCGAATCGGGGATCGGCACACAGCTCGAGTGCCAGAGCCAGGCGGCGGCCATGATCCCAGCGGGCGGCGCGGGCCGGCGATACGGTACCGACCTGGCTGGCCCGCAGCGTCAGACGCTGGGAATGGAAAGCGCCGCCGAGTGCGACCGTCGTCGGATGGCTTCCGAACCAGCTTAGTTCAATGACTTCGGCTTCGGTGCCGGCCAGGTCGAGGGCCGTGTTGAGGCCGGCGGCGCTCGCGCTGGCATGAAAAACGAGATCGCGGCCCCGTTGCGCGCGATCCGGCGCCGCGAAAACCGCGCCGAGCGCCGTGGCGATTCGGGCGCGCTCGCTGTCGATATCCACGAGTTCGACCTCGACGCCGGGCAGGCGGGCACACAGTCCGGCGACTAGACTGCCGATCACCCCGGCCCCTACCACGCTGACGCGATCGCCGATCCGCGGTCCGGCGTCCCAGAGTGCGTTGACCGCGGTTTCCATATTGGCCGCGAGCACCGCGCGCGCGGGAGGGACGTTCACCGGTACCGATATGACCGCGTCCACGGGCGCGACGTAATGGGTCTGGTGTGGATAAAGACAGAATACATAGCGGCCGCGCCAGGCCGCCGGCCCGGCCTCCACAACGCCGACATTGGCGTAGCCGTGCTTGACCGGGCCCGGCAGCTCGCCGGCCTGAAACGGCGCGCGCATGCGCTGGTATTCGCTTTCCGGCACAGCACCGTCATAAACTAGGGTTTCGGTGCCCCGACTGATCGCCGAGAAGCACGTCCGGATGCGCAGTTCGTCGCTACCAGGCGTGGCCAGAAACTCGGTACGCAACTCGGCGTGCCGTGGCGGCACGAGCCAAAGTGCTCGGGCAATATCGGCAGTCATGATGACCGGGCGATGGAGCGGGTCATCAACACTAAGCCCTCGACGGGCGCTTGACTAGACGCGGACGCGCCCGGCTGCACTATACACTCACGCAGCCTAAGTTGTATTTTAAGGGAATAATTGGACGGGGTTCGGCCGGCTGAAGCCGGGCCAAAGGGATTGGGTCGTGAAGAGTAGTCTGTTCGAGCGTTTCATCAGCCGAGGCACCCTGGTTCTCCACCATGCCGACGGTCAACAGGCGCGTTACGGTTCGGGCGAGCCGGTCGCGCATGTTCATCTGCGGAATCGCAAAGTGATCACGCGCTTGATGGCCGACCCGGAGATGGCCTTCGGCGAAGCGTATATGGACGGCGACTGGTGGCCCGGCGAAGGCGGGCTACAGGCCGTGTTTCAACTGTATTTCGCCAACGCCAACAATTTCGAGTCGAATCGACTGGTGGATCTCGCCCGGCGGGCGTTTCGCGGCGTATCGGAAATGAACAATCGCATGCGTTCCGAGCGCAACGTCCAGCATCACTACGACATCGACAACGAGCTTTTCCAGCGTTTCCTCGATCCGGAAATGCAGTATTCCTGCGGCTATTTCGAACGCGACGACATGTCGCTGGACGAGGCCCAGCGCGCCAAGCTGGCGCATATCGGCCGTAAGCTGTTGCTGGAACCGGGGCAGAAAGTACTGGACATCGGCTGCGGCTGGGGCGGCATGGCGCTGTTTCTGGCCCGCGAATACGATGTCGATGTGGTCGGCCTGACGCTGTCGAACGACCAGTACGATCATGCCCGCAAGCGCGCCGAGGCGCTCGGCCTGAGCCACCGCGTGACCTTCCTCAAGGAGGATTATCGCGAGCATCAGGGCCGCTACGACGCCATCGTGTCGGTCGGGATGTTCGAGCACGTCGGCCGGCCGCAGTATCAGACCTTTTTCGACCAGGTGGCGCGGTTGCTCAAGCCGGACGGGCGCAGCCTGATCCATTTCATCGCTCGCAACGGGGTGCCGCCCCGGGACAGCCGAACCTGGATCCAGAAATATATTTTCCCGGGCGGTTACATCCCGTCGCTATCGGATTTCGCGCCCTGCATCGAAAAGACGGGGATGTGCTTGTCCGACCTCGAAGTGTGGCGACTGCACTACGCCCGTACGCTGGCCGCGTGGAACGAGCGGTTCCAGGCGCAGCGCGATGTGTTCCGCGAACGGCTGGGCGAACGCTTCTGTCGGATGTGGGAGTTCTACCTGCTGGGCTGCGAAGCAATCTTCCGTTACGGTGATCTGGTGGTTTATCACGTACAGCTCGCGCATCAGAACGACATCGTGCCGCTGACCCGTGATTATCTGTATCGCGAGGATGAGCAGGACGAGACCGCTGCGGTGGCGCCTCACTCGATGAGCGCCGCGGGCTGAAAAAGGCTCATGCGCCCGCGGGTTCCGTCAAACACGGCCCGCGAGGCGTGTGACGGCATCGCTTAGGCGACGAGCAACAGTGTTTATAACGCGGTATTGCCGGCGAACAGTGTTCTCGCTTGCTGCAGGGGTCGAGGAAACCTCAATAGGCCCTAAAGCGAGCCGCGTTCCTGGATGTGGTACCAGCCCTGACTGTCCGGTTGGCCGATCTGTTGCAGGATCTGCTTGAGACGATCATCGGCGCCCGCGCGGGCCCGTAGCTTGACGTTCAGGTCGTAGCGACGGTTATCGGAGAGTTGCACATCGCCGGTGAGTGCCAGCGGCCCCGTGCTGTCGAGTATACGAGCCTGGATACCCTGGTCGCCGCGGTCCAGTTTGGCTTCGAAACGTCCCAGTTTGAGCGGCGGGTTGAGCAGTTCCCAGCGACTGTTGGTGAGTTGGATCGTGCCGTCGAGGGCGCTGACGTCGAGATTGTCGTCGAACGTCACGTGATCCAGATCCAGACCGATCCGGCCCGACACGGGAACGAAGGTATAGCCGGCGAGCCCCGAGAGCCAGCCGATGGTGGCTTCGCCCTGAACGTTGTCCAGCGTATTACGGCCGAAGATGCTGCGATGAATCTGCCCCTCGATATGACCGAGATCGCTGTCGGCCCGCACCGTGGCCGACACGCGGCCCAACAGGAACGTCATGGGATGGACGTTCCAGCGCACGTTATTGAGCGCGCCGTTGGGCAGCGAGGCATAGGCGGCCTGGCCGTCCAAAAGGGTGCCGGAAACGCCTTGCAGGTGGACCGGTGTGTCATCGGCGACCCACCCGGCGACCAGCGACGCCGGCAAATAAGTGACCAGCCCGACGACGAAAGCGACCACGCCGACGATCACGAAACGCATGATCCGCCAGTTCATCATTGCCCCCCTCGCACGAGGGTCAGGCGTGCTTCGACTTGGCCGGGCGCATCCTGGGCCCGCGAGATGGTGGCTTCGCTGGCGACCACCCCATAATCGGTTTGTAGCGTCCGGAGCCAGAACAGCATGCGGTTGAAGTTGGCCTTGTCGAGGGTGACGGTCGCTTCGTCGTCGTTTTTGGGTTGAATATGGGTGACGGCGCCACCGAGGTTGTTGGCGCGGCTGGTGGAATCCACGATCGAGAGCAACGATTCGTTCTGGCCCTTGGGTTCGCTGTGGTGCGTGGACGAGCGCAACAGCTGGGCCTCGTTGCGGATACCGAGCATCCAGCGCGCCTGATTCGATTCGGCCGTGACCTGTTCGCGCGCGTTGGCCAGCGCGGTGTTCAACGGATGCCACAGGCCGTAATAGAAGATGGCGATCAACACCATGACGGCGGCCGCGGACACCATGACCCGTTCGCGCGGGGCCAGGCCGTAGAACCATTCCTTGACCGCGTTCACGAGCTCGCTCCCTGGCTGACCGTCGCCTGGATCTGGACACCCGAAGCACTGGCGTCCGCGCTCTGGACCGAAAGCTGGATGCCGTTGCGTTGGGCAAAGCCCGCACGCAGCGTTTCCACCGACTGCACGTTCTTGCCGTTAAGGCTCAGGCCGAGCTTGCCGTTGCGATATTGCATGGACTGTACTTGCAGATCGTCGGTCTGACCGGCAACGGCCGCGACGGCTTGCACCAGCGGAAACAGGCCGCCAGCGCCACCGGTGCCCCGAAGTTGTTGAATGCCTTGCTCGGCCTGCACCCGCAGATCGTTGATGTTCTGCACCCCGGGAAAAGCGTCGTGGAAAGCTGCCAGGGTTTGCTGATGAAGCGCATCGATGCGTTGGTCGAGCTGCCAGGTCTCGATCCCGCGCGCGACGATTGCCACGACGAGCCACGTGGCCGCCAGGGCGCCGGTCAGTACCAACGGTCGCCACTGCGACTGAAACTGCGACCGCCGCGCGAACGCGCCCTGGCGCAGATTCACCGCTCCGCGTAGGGCCTCGGGCTGGGCCAGAAGGCTCGCCAACAGGGCGTCCGCATCCGGGAAGCCGACAACATCTGCCTCGGGCGCCTCGGCCTGTTCACCCCAGTCGATGTCGAGCAGTCGCCGGGCCCGCCCGGTATCCGCCGTGCGCACCGTAGCGGAGGCCGGGGTTTCCAGCGCCGGCGCGATGACGGGCCACAGGTCGGCGTCGCAGGCAAAGCCGGCGACGGGGTCGGTGCGCGTCAGGATGCGATCTTCGGTGGCGGCGATCTGCCAGGTCGCGGTATCGGGGGCGGGCAGGGCCATGTAATCGGGCAGGATGCGCGCTGCATCGATGCCGGCCGTATCGAGCGCGTCACACAAGGCCGTCATGCGATCGAGATCGATCACCGCGACCGGCGTTTCGCCGTCACGATCGGGCGCGCCGATCAAGGCGAAGTGGAGCTGCTCCACGCGACCGGCCAGGCGATCCTCAAGGGCGTAACGCGCGGCCTGCAGCCGGCGTGCCGCCGAACGGATCGGCGGCAGCGGCGCGCGGGTCAGCAGCACGTCCTCGCCGGGAATGACGACCGCAACCTCGTGATCGTCGAGGTCCGCCGTGGCTGCGAAATCATCCAGCGAGCCGCGTGCCAACCCCTGCTGCTCGTCGAGCCAGGCCGCGCTCTGTCCATCGAAATACAAGGCCAGCCGTTGGGCCACGTCAGTTCCCCCAAGCCGTGCGCCCGTCCACCCCCGGGCGCAGCAAACCGAGGCGGCAGTCTAACGCAGTCCGCGTGGCGGGTGAGTCGTGATGTGGTGCAAGTACGGCCATCGGTTGTCCTGGGGTCGGCTTCTTCATTCAGTACGCTCCGGTCGCCTGGCGTATGACGTTGACCGCGCCGGAACTGTCGCGATGCAGCACGCTGTAGAACTGGGTCGTACCGTCGCCGACCTTGATCCGACCGGCCACCAGGAAATACTGCGTGGAGACCGATAGCGATGCCTTGTCGGTATCGCGGCCGGCCAGGGGGTTGGCCGCGCGAAAGCTCTTGATCGATTGCCACGGCGAGCCGGAGCGCATGGCCACCAGTTTCTTGCCGGTGCCCTGCGGCAGCTGGGCAATCGCCTGTAGCACCGGCGCCGGGGCGGTATCCACGTTGATCGCGGTCGCGGTAGGCAGGGCGCTGATATAGGGCGCGAGTTCACGATACAGCAGCGGCGTCATGCCGCGCACCGCCCGTAATTCGCTGGGGCTGACCATAAGCGTGTTGCCGGTGCGATAGGCGGGCGACAGGCCGAGATAATAGTCGTCCTCGGCCCCGTAAGGCCGGGTCGGGTTGATGTCGGAGTCGATCCAGTCGTGAGCCGATTGGGCGATCGTGCGGGCTGTGACCTCGTCGGTATCCGATACCGCCTGGATCAGGCGCACGAATTCGGCTTCGGATGTTTTCGGATCGCCCAGCACCAGATTGTTCAGATTGAAGCGGCCCTGCAAATCGATGATCTGTCCGCTGATCGACCCGCCGTCGATCGGCAGGTAATCCACCGGCCGGGCCCATAGCTCCTGCAGATTGTCGGTCTTGGAATGCCTTGCATCCTCGCGCAGTTTGGTGCCCAACCAGTTCTCGATGCCGATGCCGTACCACCACGCCTGTTCGGCGTTCCATATATTGCCGGAGCGGTGCATGGCCAGCGTCATGCGCGAAATCATGGCCGCGCTGATGATGGCGGCCAGCGCGACGATCAGCATCGCCGTGAGCAGGGCAATGCCGCGTTGTGACCGGGGCGCGGTCACAGATGAGCTCCCGGCAATGCGAACAGCAGGCGCAAATGGCCCCAAGTCTTGGTATCCAGGCGCAGCTCGATGGCAATCGGAGGCGGGTGGGAAGCCTCGCCGGCGGTATTGGAGACCGAGCCGGTGTTGTCCGGCGGCCAGCGGTCCTGCCACTGGCCGTTCTTGTCCAGAAATCGCCATTCCAGCTGGGTCACACCGCTCAACAGATCGGCGTCGACCGGCTCGCTGTCCTGCGCCTGATCGAGCACGCGATAATAGGACCGCACCAGATGGCCGTCGGGGTCGAGCCGGTAATGCACTCGCTGCAGCGTCGAGCGCGGCTCGGCTAGCGGATTCGGCCAGCCGTCTCGCGTGATCGTGAGACCCGTGTCGGCGCTGGCCATCACGGCCGGTTCGGCATCGCCAAAACGATTGCGGGTCGGTCGATCTACGACCTGTTCGATGTCTTGCTGCAGGCGCCAGGTCGCCATTTGCAGGGTCTTGCTTCGATCCAGGGCGGCATCGATCGAATCGCGGGTATTGATCACCGACGATAGGCCGCCGTAGGCAATCGCCGCCATCACGGCGAACACGGCCATGGCCACCAGTAGTTCGACCAGCGTGAAGCCGTGCTGTGCGCGCGCCCGACTCATGAGCTGCCGGTCGACTTGGCGGATGTCGCGGCCGCACCGTTTTTCGATTGTTGCTGCGCGTGCTGGGTTAGGAACCCGCTCAACAGTACGACCGAATCCTTGTCTGGCTGGTGCGTATCAGGGTTGGTCGCGAATACCCGCACGTCGGCGCGCCGAACCTGATCGTCGGGCGTGCCCGTGATCGTGGCTTCCCAATGCCACCGACTGCCGGCCATATTGACATTGCCCTGGCGCCTGCCGGTGCTCGGCCAGTTCGCGGCAACCTGATATTGAACGAGCTGGTTGCGGGCAATCATCTGGGCGATCGTGCGCTGACGGATATAGGTTGCGTAGTCTGCGTTCTGGGCGCCCGCGGAGACGAATGCCACCAGGGCGATCGCCACCACGGCCAGTGCGACCAACACCTCGATCAGCGTGAACCCCCGGCTGCGGCGCTTCATCGATCCACCCGCTTGAGCGTGATGTCGCCGTTCGGCGAGCCGATGATGTCGAACCGGTGTTTCACGCCGTCGGCCGAGAGCTCCAGCGTAAAAGGCAGCAGTTCCCCGCTCGCTAGAAAAAGCGCGGCCGGCACGGCCAGCTGTGGTTTGTCGTTATTGTTGTTGTCCTCTTGTACCGCGGGCTCGCCGGCCTTGCGCCCGGCGATGGGCGAGGCCGGGAGCGTCAGGCTTTTCGCCTGCCGGTTTTGCTGTTTACGGTCGCCGTTGTTGTTGATGCGGTCGATATGGATGTCGTCGTCGAGCCGGCGCGGCCGTAGCGGCGAGTCGCTATCGTCGATGGTTTTCCAGCCGCGGTCGGTCAAGCGGATAAAGCGATAGCCCTGATCGCCGATCTGCAGACCGATCGTCTGACTCGAGAGAATGGCTTCGTCGGCAGCATCCTGGGCCAGCGCCAGTAGGCGCTGCGCCGCGGTATCGAGTCGGTCGCCCGGGCCGCTGGGATTGACGGAAAGCGTGGCGAAGGTCAACACGATGCCGATGATGACCAGAACAACCAGAACCTCGATCAGCGTGAAGCCGCTTGTGGATGACCGGCGCGAGTTCACGAACGGTTCATGCCGGGTTACGGGTTGTCGTTGAGCGTCCAGTTGCCGATGTCGGCGTCCGGACCGTCTCCGCCTTTCTGGTTATCGCGGCCGAGCGTGTAGATGTCGATCGGCCCATGCTGGCCGGGATTGCGGTAATGATAGACGTGGCCCCAGGGGTCGGTCGGCAGGCGATCGAGGTAGCCGCCGGATTTCCAGTTGCGCGGCACCGGCTCGCTGGTCGGCTTGGTCACCAACGCCGCCAGCCCTTGCTCGGTGGTGGGATAACGATAGTTGTCGAGCCGATACAGTTTGAGCGCCGAGTCGATGGCCTTGATGTCCTGGCGAGCCTTCGCTTCGCGCGCCGCGTCCGGGCGGTCGATGATGTTGGGCACGACGATGGCCGCGAGAATACCCAGAATCACGACCACGACCATGATCTCGATCAGCGTGAAGCCGCTCTGGCGGCGCGGCGACGTGGCGGCACGATGACGTGGAAACTGCATATCGAAACTCCTCGCGGGAAACGATGGAAGCGGGGCGGTCACTTGACCAACTGATTGAGATTGAACACAGGCAGCAGAACCGCCAGCACGATCATGAGCACGATCCCGCCCATGGCCAGGATGACGGCCGGCCCGAGAATGCCCATGACGCCTTCACGGATCGTCTCGACCTCACGATCCTGATGATCGGCGGCCCGACCGAGCATGGTATCCAGCTCGCCGGACATTTCGCCGTTGGCGATCATGTGCAGCGTGATCGCGGGGAAAAGTTGTTCGCGCTGCAGGGCGCGGTGAATGGCATCGCCTTCACGCACCCGCGTCGCGGCGCGCTTGATGGCTTCACGCATGGGCACGTTGGTCACCACGTCGGCGCCGATGGTCATGGCATCGAGCGCGGGCACGCCGCTGCTGGTGAGAATGGCCAGAGTTCGGGTAAAACGGGCGGTGTTGACCGAACGCACGAAACGCCCGATCAACGGAATTCGCAGTACGAAGCTGTGGAAGCGGCGCTTGAAGGCCGGCCGCCGCATTCCGTAGATGAACGCCGTAATGGCCGCTGCCAGCAGGATCGCCAGCAGCCAGCCCCAGGTGCGCAAGAAGTCGCTGGTGGCGATCAGCGCTACGGTGAGCGCCGGCAGTTTGGCGTGCACGCTGTTGAACACATGCACCAGCTTGGGCACCACCGTCGACAACAGCCCGATCACGATCGCGATCGACACCACCACCAAAAAAGCCGGATAGATGAGGGCGGCGAGGATCTTCTGGCGCAGCGCTTGTTGTTCCTCGACGTAATCGGCCAGTCCGTTGAGGACCTCGTCGATATGGCCGGATTGCTCGCCGGCGGCGGCCGTGGCCTGGTACAGCGGGCTGAAGCTCTTGGGGAAATCGGCCAGCGCATCGGCGAAGGTGTTGCCTTCGACCACCTGCGAGCGCACGCCGACAATGATCTTTTGTACGCGTTCGTTCTCGGTCTGCTCGGCGACGGCCTTGAGCGCTTCCTCCATCGGTAGGCCGGCATGGGCGAGGGTAGCCAGCTGGCGCGTGAACAACGCCAGCTCGGTCACGCTCATCCCGCGCGAGAACGACAACAACGAACGGCCGGAGGACCCGGTGGCGCGTTCGGCGACCTCGTTGACCTCGATCGGGGTCAGGCCGCGCTCGCGCAGCTGGGCCCGGATCGCGCGCGCGGCGTCGCCCTCGAGCACGCCTTTCTTGCGGCGGCCCCGGGCGTCCAGCGCGGTGTATTCAAATGCACCCATCGGTTATCCCGGTCCTCGCCCCGTCAGCCTTCGCGAGTGACGCGCAGGACTTCCTCAAGCGTGGTCCGGCCGGCCAGCACGTTGGCACGGCCGTCGTCCCGGATACTCGGCGTCGTCTTGCGCGCCTGGGCTTCGAGGGCATATTCGGCCGCCTGCTCGTGGATCATCTGGCGCAGTTCGTCGTCGATCACCACGAGCTCATAGATGCCGGTCCGGCCGCGAAAGCCGGAGTGATTGCAATGCTCACAGCCGCCGGGCTTGTGCAGTGTCGGCGGGTTATCCGGATCGGCCTTAAGCAGCTCGCATTCGCGCCGGTCGGCGGTGTAGGGCACCTTGCAATCCGGGCAGAGTGTGCGCACCAGACGCTGCGCCATGATGCCGATCAGCGATGACGAGAGCAGGAATGGCTCCACGCCCATGTCGCGCAGGCGAGCGATCGCGCCGACCGCGGTATTGGTATGTAGAGTCGAGAGCACCAGATGACCGGTCAGCGAAGCCTGCACGGCGATCTCGGCCGTTTCCAGATCGCGGATCTCGCCGATCATGACGACGTCCGGATCCTGGCGCAGGATCGCGCGCAGGCCGCGCGCGAAGCTCATGTCGACCTTCGAATTCACCTGGGTCTGGCCGATGCCGTCGAGGTAGTACTCGATCGGGTCCTCGACCGTCATGATGTTGCGCGTACGGTCGTTGATGCGTGTGATACCGGCGTACAGCGTGGTCGTCTTGCCCGAGCCGGTCGGGCCGGTGACGAGGATGATGCCGTGCGGCTTGTGCACCAGCGCGTCGATCGCGGTGAGCGTGTCGGCGGGCATGCCCAGCTGCGGCAGATCCAGCCGGCCCGCCTGCTTGTCGAGCAGACGCATGACGACGCGCTCGCCGGTGCCCGAGGGGATCGTCGAGACACGCACATCGACCGGACGACCGGCGATGCGCACCGAAATGCGCCCGTCCTGCGGGATACGTTTTTCGGCGATGTCGAGTTTGGCCATCACCTTGACGCGCGAGATGAGGCGCGGGGCGAGCTGGCGCGGCGGATTCAGCACCTCGCGCAGCACACCGTCGACGCGAAAACGCACGGTGAGTCGGGCCTCGAACGGCTCGATATGAATATCCGAGGCATTTTCCTTGATCGCCTCGGTCAGCAGCGCGTTGATCAGCCGGATGATGGGCGCATCGTCGGAGGATTCCAGCAGATCGGCCGGCTCGGATAGCGCGCGCGCGGCGTCGGACAGGTCGAGATCGTCGTCCATACCTTCGACGATCTGGCTGGACTCGTTGTCGCGATTTTCATAATCGTTCTGGAGCATGGCCTCGAACGCGCCGGCCGCGACGGTTTCCACCCGAAGTCGACGTTTGGTGTGGCGCCGGACTTCCAGCAGAGCGGCAGCGTTGACCGGCTCGCGCGCGATTACGCGCACGCTGGCATCGTCCTGGTCGCCGAGCATGACGCCATAACGCTTGGCGAACGCAAAGGACAGTCGCTCCAGCCGCGAATCCTCCGGTGTGCCGGTATCCAGATGCGCTCCGTTGGCCTCGCCGTCGAGGGGTTCGAGCGTGAGGGTGTCGACGCTTTCGCTCATGTCACGATCCTCCCGGTCGACAAAGCGGTCACGAACTAATCCGAGAACTGGTCGCCACGACGCTTGCCCGAGGACGACGAACCCTTCGTGTCCGACTGCGGCCCGGTATGGGTGCCACCGCTGAACCGATCCATCGGCGGCAGTTGGGGACGCATGTTCTGTTTCATCAGGGGCAAGCGCTTCTTCGACTGCTGCATCTGCAAATTACGCAGATACTTGTACTTCGCAGCACTGTAGCGATTGGATTCACCGTCGCCGCGCAGAATGGTCGGACGGATGAAGTTCAGCAGATTACGCTTGTTGCGATCCACTGCGTTATAGCGGAACAGTGATCCCAGAATCGGGATATCGCCCAACACGGGCACCTGGTTATGCGTAACCTGCACGTTGTTGTCGATCAGCCCACCCAGCACCAGAATCTGGCCGTTCTGGACTTCGACGGCCGTCTGCAAGGTTCGGCTGTTGGTGATCAGGCCGGCACTGGTCGTCTGCTGGGCACTGGGCGCGATCGAGGACACTTCCTCGTCGATCGTCAGTTGGATGGTGTTGCCGGCACTGATCTGCGGGATGAAGGCGAGCTGCAGCCCGACATCCTCGCGGTCGATGGTCTGGAACGGGTTGTTGCCGTTGCCCACGCCGGACGTACCGCTGGTATAGCTGCCGGTCACGAAAGGCACCTTCTGCCCGACCTTGATCTGGGCTTCCTCGTTGTCGCGTGTAATGAGCGACGGCGTGGACAGCACGTTGGTGTCGACGTTGTTCGACAACGCGTTGACGAGCAGGGCGAAATTGACTTCGCCGTTGGTGCTGCCGAGCGCTACGTTGAGGCCTTGCTGAATAAGGTTGAGCGGCGTGCCGTTGGCGGCAGCCTGGCCCACGGCGGACAAGGTCTCGGAGTTCAGAATACTCGCGGCCGCCGGGCCGCCGTTCTTGAGCGCGGCAATGTTGATGCCAAGCTTCTTCGATTGCTGAATCCCGATTTCGGCAATAATGCCTTCCACCAGCACCTGGCCACGCCGAATGTCGAGCTTGGAAATGATGTGCTTGATCTTGCCCATCTTGTCGGCCGGGGCATGAATGATCAGCGCATTCGCGCCCGCCTCGGCGATCACCGCGACATCGCTGTCCTTGGACCCGGAAATACCCTGAACGCTGCCGCCGCCCGAGTTCGAGCTTCCGCGATTGATCGGGCTACTGCTGCCGAACGAGCCGCTGTTGTTGCCGTTATTGCTGCCAAACCCGCTGCTATTGCCGATATTGCTCAACCCGCGGTTGCGGGAGTTACCGGAGGAATAACTTTGTCCGGTGGCATAGGCCTGCAACACCGGCGCGAGCGTCTCGGCATCGGCATAGTTCAGATAGATCACCGCCGTGTCGCCGGATTCCTGCGACTTGGTATCCATGTTGTGGATGATGCGCCGGAGCTTGCGTCGCTGTTCGGCGGTGCCGGAGATGAGTACGCTGTTCGTGCGGTCCAGCGCCACGACGCTGCTGCTGGCGTTCTTCTTGTTATTGCCTTCGAGCTTTTGGATGGCATCGGCCACATCGGACGCATTGGCGTTGGACAGATGTACCTGATCCACGCTCGACGAACCGTTCGAGTCGATCCGGCGTACGATCTTGGTCAGTCGGGCGACGTTAGCCTCGCGGTCCGAGATGACCAGGGAGTTGGATGCCGCATAAGCCGCTAGATGCCCATATTGCGGCACCAGCGGCCGTAGGATGGGTACGAGCTGGTCCGCCGGCACGTTATTCACGTGGAGGACCTTGGTCACCACATCCTCGTTCGTGGCCCCGCCCGAGTGGCCAAAACCACCATCCTGCTTGGCATTGATCTGCGGGATGATCTTAATGACCTCGCCGGATGGCACGGCTGCAAAGCCATGCACGTCGAGTACCGAGAGGAAGGTCTGGTACAGCTCTGCCGGCGTCATCGGTTGGTTCGACAGCACGGTGACCTGGCCCTTGACTCTCGGGTCGACCACGAAATTGCGTCCGGTAACCTCGCTTACTGTCGCGATCAGCGTGGTGATGTCGGCATTCTTCAGATTCAGCGTGAACGAATCGTCCTGGCTGTTCTGGCGGGAAATGCCGGTGGGCGCGTTGGTCTGGGCCAGGGCCGCGGCGGGCACGCAGACGATGGCCGTGCCGATCGCTGCCCCGGCCAGGCGCTGTACCCAGCTCATTGTAGGTTGATCCGAACGGTGCGGGTCTGGCCGTCCTTTTGAAGCGTTACGGTCGCCGTCGACGCGTGCGCCAGGCTGCCAAGCAGCTGCAATGAGGCCGCCGGGTTATCCAGCGGCTTGCCGTTGATTGCCGTCACAAGTTCCCCACTTTGAAGCCCCGCTTTTTTAAACAGGGATTTGTCTGCCCCCGGGTAAATCCGGTAGCCCACGAGATTGCCGTTTTGTCGGGCCGGTCGCAAGCGGATGTAATGCGAGGCCGTCGACGGATCCGCCAGGATTTTTTTGCGGATCGTACCAATGCGATCGGCGACATCGCCCGACACGGTTTGCGATGCGGCGGGGTGGTTATCCTGCGTCGCATCGCTCGACGTATCGGCGGGCGCGGCGGCCGCCGGACTACGGCTGATGCCGGTCATCGACCGTATTTTCTTGATGCTTTCCAGCGTGAGCGTTTCGTAATGTCCGCTGCGATCCAGAATCACCCGATCAGTATAGATCGCGTGCAGTTTGACGCCCGAAACGATCGACTGGCCGACCTTATAACTATCCTGCTTACCCTTCGGATTCTTGATTAACGCGCGCGAACGCTGGCCGCGGCTGTCCGAGACGATACCCGTGAGCTCGAGGTTGAGATGCGTCTCAGGTGCCTTGATCTGTTTGACTTGATCGGCCTTGCTATCGGCGGCGGGTTGTTCGCCGAACAGATGCGCGCCGGCGATCGCGTCGATGTCGATCGATTGACTCGATGCGGCTCGGCTACTGGCATCGGCGCCGCTCGGGGCGACCGCCTGTGCGGGCGGCTCGGGCCAGACCAGCCAGAACAGGCGCGCGGCGGCGAGAGCGATCAGCGCAATCAGAATGAGATTGGCGATATCGGGAGCGCGCATCGCCCAGCGGCGTGCGTCGCGCGGGAGTTCCATAGCCATGGCGCGAGTCTAACCAACAGGACGACGCCTGCGTTATATAAATTAGTGGTGGTTGTACTTGATCTTGCGCGGGGTAGACTAGAGCATCGTCTGCTACGAGGCCGTGACAATTACCCGAATTCATGGGCGCGGTCGAGCCAGGCGCTTGTACTCGAGCGGCCGCGAGGGCGGAAGAACGGTTTGCTTATGGGCAATGAACGACTGACAACGCCGGCCGTCGGCTTAGTGGGCGCCAGTGCATCGCCGCGGCCGCGCCGCCGTATGGGCGCATGGGCGGGGCCAGGTGTGTCAGCGAGTAATACGCGCGGTGCCGGCTCGGCCCGACGTCATCCGGCGCGGGCCCGGCCCTGGAATCGTTAAAGATGTACCTCGAGTACTTCGGCTTCGATAGTTACCCGTTCGCGGTTACACCGGATCCGTCCTTTCTTTATCTCAGCCGCAGTCATCGCGAAGCGCTCGGCCACCTGCTTTACGGCGCCGGGGAACACGGTGGTTTCGTGGCGCTCATCGGCGAAGTCGGCACTGGCAAGACGACGTTGATCCGTGCCGTCGTGGCGAACGATACGCCCAATCTCGATGTCGCGCTCTGCTGGAACCCGCATCTTGGCGTGACCGAATTCGTGGGCACGATCTGCGACGAGCTGGGCGTGAGCTACGACGCCGAGCGCGACACGACGCTCAAGGCGCTCGTCGATCGCTTGAACCAGCATCTGCTCGAGGCGCATGCCGCCAACCGCCGGACTGTGTTGATTATCGACGAAGCACAGAATCTGTCGCGCGAGGTGCTGGAACAGCTGCGTTTGCTCACCAATCTGGAGACGCACAAGGATAAGCTTCTGCGCGTGATCCTGGTCGGCCAGCCAGAGCTCGAGGGCGTACTCGCGCGTCACGACCTGCGCCAGCTGGCGCAACGGATCACGGCACGTTTCCGGTTGCAGCCGTTGGGCGTTGCCGAGACACGTGCTTATGTCCAACATCGCCTGGCGCGTGCGGGCGGCCCGCAGCATCTGTTTTCCCGTTCGGCGATCGTCATGTTATGCGCGCTGACTCGTGGGGTGCCGCGCTTGATCAACATGGTCTGCGAGCGTGCGCTGATGGGCACATACGCCCACGGTCGTGCCTATGTCGGGCCGTGGACCGTGCTGCGGGCGGCGATGGAAACCTTGCCGGCGCGGCCGCGCCGGGTGCGTTCGCGCTGGTGGCGCTTCGCGGTGCCCACCGGGGCTATTGCATTGATCGGTATCGTCGTAGGGCTGGCATGGTTGCCGGATATCCCCTTGACGAACGCCGCCGAATGGATTCGCGGTGCGAAGGCCAGCGGAGATCAGGTCGCGCAGGCCGACGATAGCGGCAAGGACAGCCAAACCAAGACGGCAACAGAGGCGTCGAAGAAGGACAGTGCCGCCAGCGATTCGAAGGCCAACGCGCCTACGGCGACCGCCCAAGCTCAGGACACGGATAAGAACAAGGACGCTAAAGACCCGGATCCGGCAGACGCCCAGAAGAGCGGCAGCAAGCCGGACGTGAAAGACGCCGACAAAACGAGTCATGATCCCAAGTCGGATGCAGGCGCCAAGTCGGACGACCCGAGCAAGAAATCCGACAAGAACCAGTCGAAAGACCAATCTAAGGACAAGCAGAGTCCGAAGAAAGACACGTTCACGCTGCCCAAGGGCAATGCCGACATTAACCAGGTGCTACGGCTTTGGGGCGTATTCGGTGCGCAGATCCGTAGCGGCTGCTCCGATCTGCATGTCGGCGATTTGCGTTGTCTGGACGACACCGGCGATTTCGCGACGGTACGACGTTATAACCGTCCGGCCTTGCTGATTCTCAATGAGAAGAATCATCACCAGACCGTACTCCTGAGTGGGGTGAACAAGGACGGTACGGTCACGCTGGTGGGTGGCGACGGTACGCGCGATGTGGATCGCGACCGCCTGCTCAAACTATGGACCGGGCGGTTCGAGGTGGTCTGGCGCTCGGACGCCGGCGTGGCGCTGATTCAGCCGGGGTCGGTGGGCAATGCTGTCGTCTGGTTGCGCAAGCGCTTGATGCAGATCGACGGCAAAAACCCCGACAATCAGGTAGGCAAGCCTTCGCCGGTGTACGACGACGCGCTTGGGAAGCGACTCAAGGCCTTCCAGAAATCCCACAACCTCAAGCCCGACGGCATCGCCGGTCCGCGGACTCAGATGATGCTTAACGGTGCGGTGCCGTCACCTGGCGCGCCGTCGCTGACACCGGTCAAGCCTTCGGAAAAGAAGTAAGTGTCTTATCTCGTCGATGCCTTGAAGAAAGCCGAGCGCGAGCGGTTCACGCGTCAGGCACAAAGCGCGAACGCGTTGTCGGTCGACAGCATGCCGGTTGCATCCGGATCGCGCGCAAATGGTCCGCTGATCTGGTTGGTCGCCCTGCTGGTCGCGAGCAACGTGGCGCTGGCGATTTATGTCTGGCGGCCGCGCCCGGCGACCTCGGCGCCGGCCGTACCGATGGCTGCGGCACAATCGTTAACGCAGGTCGATACGTCATCGACGCCCGATTTTTCCGTGGCGAACAGGTCGGCGAGCGAAACCGCTAACGGCGCAGCGCCCGCCAGCGGGCCCACGAAAAGCTCGCCAGCGCAGACGCCTGCTGTCAGTGCAGCGACGGCGCCACCTGCCGTGGCGGAGCGGAAAAATGCCCAAGTCGCGGACGCGAGTAGCGCGAACGGCGCCAGTTCGAACGGGCATGTGACGTATTCGAAGACTCCGCTCACAGGCGCGGGCAGTCAGGAGGCCGCCGCGGGACGCGTGGCGCACACGAGTGGGGAGAGCCAGGGCTCGGGTGACGCGAATGTGCCCGATCAGGCGGATATGAGCGACGTACCGTCGGTCGAGATCAACGGCCAGCTGTATAGCACCGTGCCCGGACGCAGTTTCATTCTGGTCAACGGTCGGCGGTATCACGAAGGCGAGCGCCTTGCGGCCGGCCCGGCGGTCGAAAGTATCGGCCCGAACGGGGCGACCCTGCGCTACCACGGGCAGCGCTACCATGTGCCGGGACCGGGTTAGCGGGGCCATCTTCCCTCGGGCGCGTCGGGCGATGCCGGGCCGCCTGAGCAGAATTGTTCTCTTCGTTCTGGCCGCAACGGCACTCTCCGGCGTCGCGCAGGCCGATTCGCTTCGCTGCGACGGACGGCTGGTCACCGACGGGGACCCGGTCGTCAGCGTGCTCCGTGCCTGTGGCGAGCCAAGTTTTCGCGATCCCTGGTGGGGTAATGCGCCATCGAGCGGCGTGCCGCCAATGATGGAATGGACCTATAACCACGGGCCGCAGCGTCTGATGAACCAGATCGTCTTTCGCGAGGGCAAGGTCATCGCGATCCGCACGGCCGGTTACGGCTTTCGTGCCGGCACGCCGCCGCCCAGCGGCAGCTGCGAACCGACATCCATCGCGCCCGGCCTATCCAAGTACCGTCTGATCCAGTTCTGTGGCGAGCCGGTCCAGCGTAGCGGTGGCTATGTGTACTCGACCGTGTACGACGACGGCGTACAGCGCTATTTTCTGCGCCATGGCGGCCATGCCGTCTATCGCGAGCGCTGGATCTACAACTTTGGCGCCAATCGCCTGTTGCGCGAGGTCACCCTGGAAAACGCGCGTGTTGTATCGGTCCAGACGCTGGGACGCGGCTTCGATCGGCGCTGAATGAAGGCGCGCGAGGTCGGATCAGCCGATGGCCCGGGTCAGCGCCGGGATCACCTCGAACAGATCGCCGACCAGCCCGTAATCCGCGATTTCAAAGATCGGCGCGTCCTCGTCCTTGTTGACCGCCACGATCGTGCCCGCGTCCTTGATGCCGGCCAGATGCTGGATGGCGCCGGAAATACCGAAGCAGATATATAGCTCCGGGGCGATGATCTTGCCGGTTTGGCCGACCTGCATATCGTTCGGCACGTAGCCCGCATCGACCGCCGCCCGTGAAGCGCCGACCGCCGCGCCGATGTGATCGGCGAAGTCGTAGATCACGCGAAAATTTTCTTCGCTCCCCACGCCGCGACCGCCAGTGACCACACGCGGCGCGGTCCCGAGGTCGGGGCGTTCACTCGTATGCGTATCGGTGCTGACGAAGCGCGTGTGCGTCGGCAGTTCGACATCCAGCGACAAGGCTTCGAGTTCGGCATCGCCGTCTTCTGCGGCGGGCTCGAACGACGCGCCGCGGGCCGTGGCGACCAGGATGCGGTCGGCGGGCGCGACGATGGTATCGACGGCGTTACCCGCATAGGTCGGCCGCTGAAACTCATAGGCGCCGGTGACGTGCATCAGATCGGTGACCATGGCCACGCCCAGCAGGGCGGCTACGCGCGGCATCACGTCCTTGCCAAAACTGCTGTTCGAGCCCAGGACATGGCTGTAATCCCCAGCTTTCACGGCCGCGACGATCTGCGGCGCGGCCGTGGCCGCCATCGGGTGGGCATGGGTCGGGTGATTGACATAGCGAACACGGCGTACGCCGCTCAGCCGGGCGGCCTGGGCGGCGACTTCCGCGCCGTCCTCGGCGAGCACGAGGATATCGATGGCATCGGCGTCGAAATCGGCCGCACAGCGCACGGTCTTGCGCGTGGCGGTACTCAGCTGGCCGTCACGATGGTCGGCGATGATCAGAATCGTGCTCATAGCAGGCCCTTGTTCTTGAGTTCGCTTACCAGCGCTTCCGGCGAATCGACCATGACACCCGGCTTGCGCGGGGCGGGTGCGGCCGTATGCGTGACGCGCAACGACGTGTCGGCCTCGACCCCCAGCGCCTCAAGGCTGGATTCCTCGATCGGCTTCTTCTTCGCCTTCATGATGTTCGGTAGTTTGAGATAGCGCGGTTCGTTGAGGCGCAGATCCGCGGTAATCACGGCCGGCAAGTCGATATCGAGCGTCTCCAGGCCGTCATCGACCTCTCGGGTCACGCGCGCCGATGTCTCGTTGATTTCGATTGTGGAAGCGTACGTTGCCTGGGGCCAGCCGAGCAGGGCGGCGGTCATCTGGCCCGTCTGCCCGTTATCGTCGTCGATCGACTGTTTACCCATCAGGATAACGTCGGGCGCTTCGCTTTCGACCAGCGCCGAGAAGGTACGCGCGGCGGTCAACGGCGAAACCGCTTCCTCGTGCGCTACGCGGATCGCGCGGTCGCAGCCGAAGGCCAGGGCCGTGCGCAACTGCTCGGCACAGGCCGCGTTGCCGATGCTTACGGCCACCACCTCATCGACCGTGCCGGCTTCCTTCCAACGGATCGCCTGTTCCAGCGCGATTTCGTCGAACGGATTGACGCTGTGCTTCACGCCGTCCGTGATCACGCCGGAGCCGTCGTCGGCGATGCGGATATGCACGTTGTAATCGATCGCGCGCTTGATGGTCACCAATACTTTCATAACAAGTGTCGTTGCATGAACCAGGCCGGAGCCGGCCGAACGGCGCCCTAGGGTACAGGAGGCGGCCGCTGCGTATCCGGGGGAGACGCAAGCCAAAGAGCGGGCCCGCGGCCCGCTCTTCGAGTGCGCTGGATAGCGGCTCGATTAGCCGTGTTCGACGAGCTCGATCCAGTAGCCGTCGGGATCCTTCACGAACGCAATATGGTGCATGCGACCGTCTTCGGGGCGCTTCTTGAACTCGACGTTATTCTTATCCATCCAGTCGCAGGCGGCCTGCAGGTCCGGGACGGTGAAGCAGATATGGCCGAAACCCTGCGGCTCGGAGTTACCGTCGTGGTAGCGGGCGTTCGGATCCTTTTCCGTGCCCCAGTTATGGGTCAGTTCCAGCACGCCTTCACGGCGACCCACGTATTTGGCGCGCTCGCTGTCGTCTTCGGGGACATCATCGCCTTCCGTGGTGGCGAGGAAGTACAGCGTGAATTCCCCGTTCGGGTTTTCGCTGGTACGCAGCAGGCGCATGCCGAATACCTTGGTATAGAACGCGAGTGACGCTTCCGGATCGACCACGCGGATCATCGTATGGTTGAACACGAACCCTTGGGTTTCGCCCGGTACCTGCTCGTGTACGCCCGGGCCGTTCTCGGTATTGAAAGCCATGTGTCAGTTCCGACTTGGATTGTGCGCATACTATGCATCAGCCCGGCGCGTCTGAGAAAGCACGGCCGGCCACATCGGGTCGCGTTCGATTCAATGTTGTATAGAATCGATCGAGTCCAATCGACCCAAGCTCAGGAGCGGCTCTTGAAAGCGTCCGATCTTTTCGTTCGATGTCTCGAGGAAGAGGGCGTCGAATATGTGTTCGGTGTGCCCGGCGAGGAAAACCTCGACCTCATCGAATCGCTGCGTGGCAGCCGTATCCAGCTCGTGGTCACGCGGCACGAGCAACATGCGGCTTTCATGGCGGCCACCTACGGCCGTCTTACCGGCCGTGCCGGTGTGTGTCTCTCGACGCTCGGCCCGGGCGCAACCAATCTGTTGACGGGCATTGCCTATGCCCAGCTCGGCGGCATGCCGTTGCTGGCCATTACCGGCCAGAAGGCCATCCGGGATAATCGACAGGGCAAGTTTCAATTGATCGATGTGGTGGATACGTTCCGCCCGGTCACCAAGTGGAACAGTTCACTGACCGACAGCGGCGTGATTCCGCGCAGTATCCGCCATGCGTTCAAGGTCGCCGAGGCCGAACGGCCGGGCGCCGTGCATTTGGAACTACCGGAAGACATTGCCAGCGAGGCGATCGAGCCCGCGCGTCCTCAAAAGCGGGTGACGTTGCGTCGGCCGAACGCCGACGAACAGGCGCTGGACGTGGCCGCGCGCATGATTCGCGACGCCGAGCAGCCGGTAATCATCTACTCGGCCGGCGCCAACCGCAAGCGTATTACCGAGCAACTGACGCGCCTGTGCGAAGAACTCGCGCTGTATGCGATCGGTACGCAGATGGGCAAGGGTGTGGTGCCGGACGACCATCCGCAGAGCCTGTTCGGCATGGGCATCCACAAGCACGACTACGTGCATACGGCGATCGATGAGGCCGATCTCGTCATCACGCTCGGTTATGACGTGGTCGAGTATCCGCCCTCGGTCTGGAACGAGGGCAAGGACAAGACCATCCTGCACATTGATTTCGTGCCGGCGGATCCGGACGAATACTACAGTCCCGCGCACGAGGTGATCGGCGATATATCGAATACGCTGAAGGCGCTCGGGCAGCGGCTGGAAGGCGTACGCTTCGATAATCCGCGCATGACGCGTCTGCACGACTATGTCGCCGAACAACTGCACGTCAGCGCTTCGGAATATAGCTATCCGCCGCGCCCGCAGCGCGTGGTTCAGCAGGTGCGCAGCGTCATGGGCCGGCACGACATCATCAGCCTCGATAACGGGATCTACAAGATCTGGTTCGCGCGGATGTACCCGGCCTACAGCAACAACACCGTCTTGCTCGACAACGCTCTGGCTAGCATGGGCGCGGGATTGGCGGCGGCGATGTCGGCCAAGATGGTGCACCCGGACCGACGCGTTATGGCGATCTGTGGCGACGGCGGTTTCATGATGAATAGCCAGGACATGGAAACCGCGGTACGGCTCGGCCTCGACTTGGTCGTGCTGTTGCTGCGCGACAACGGTTTCGGCTTCATCCGCTGGAAGCAGGCCGGTGACGGCTTCGCCGATTTCGGTATGACGTTCGGCAATCCGGATTTCGTCGACTATGCCCGTGCCTACGGGGCAACCGGGCTGCGCCACAGTGAAGACAACACGCTGTCCGACGTCCTGGAACACGCCTTTGAGATCGGCGGTGTCGTGTTGGTCGACTGCCCGATCGACTATCAAGCCAATGCCGCGCTGAACGACATACACGCCGTGCCGGACGCCATCCTCGACGGCGAGGGAGGTTAGGCCGGACGACAGCAATAGGGCCGGGGGCGAAAGCGCCCGGCTCGAAAAACGGAGCGGGCGCAATTTCAGGATGGTGCCGCCGGAGGGACTTGAACCCCCACAGCCTTTCGGCTACTAGGACCTAAACCTAGCGTGTCTACCAATTCCACCACGGCGGCGTGCGGCGCATTCTAACCGATCCAGACGCCGTCGCCCAGCTATCAATGTTCACCCTGCTGTGCCACGGCATAGCCTTTACAGGCACAGCAGGAGATCGAAATTGCTTTAAAAGTAGAATCTGGAGATCGACGCTAACTTGTTGAAATTAGTGTGCTGCGTCGAGCTGGTATCCGACACCGTGCACGGTGCGGATCATCTGGCGGGCGGTGGGGCGTTCAAGCAGCTGACGCAGTCGATGGATATGTCCGCGCAGCGCCGCGTCGGATTCCGGCGGGTTGTCGTTCCATATCTGTTTTTCGATCTGGGCACGCGTGACCACGCCGGGGCAGGCTCGGACGAGCAGCTCGAGAATACGGAAGCTGATCGGCGCGAGTTCGACGGGCACTTGGCCGCAGTAGACACTGTGGGCTTCCAAATCCATATGCAGCTCACCGGCGGTGAGTTGTGAAAGCCCGCGTCCATATTCAGTGAGCAGGGTCTTGAGTTGTTGATGCAGTTCTCGCGGCTCGGTTGTGCGCAGAGCAAATGCATGCGGGCCACAGGTTTCGGGCTCGCAGGGCTGTAGCGAACCTGCCGCGAGCGCCAGAACAGGTGTACGGCGCCCGGCGGCCTCGACCAGCCGCTGGCAGAACGCATCCACGCCGCAGCCGGGCATGGCGCTGTCGAGCACGACGATGTCGTACCGATTCATTTTGCATAAGCGAAGCGCGAGCCCTTCGTCGTCGGCGTAGTCCGGCTCGTCGCCGGCGGCTTCGATCGTGTCCCCGATCTGGGTGGCAAGAGGGATATCGTCTTCGATGATCAATACATGCATTGCCGGGATCCCGAGTCTGTTGTCTATCGGCGGGGGTACCGCATCCCAGCGCTATGACAATGATTTAGCGGCAAGGTTTACTCGGGAGGGAAAAAAAAGACGACCCGTAGGCCGCCTTGAATCCGGGCCGTTGGTGTGGCTCAGGTCTGGATTAGATCCTCGATTCGTATCGGCAGATCGCGGACTCGTTTGCCCGTGGCATGGTAGACCGCGTTGGCGACTGCGGCGGCCATGCCGGTGATACCGATTTCGCCGATGCCGCGAACGCCGAGTTCGTTGAATTTCGTGTCGGGGTGATCGAGCAGGATTACATCAACAGACTCGGGCTGGTCGAGATGGGTCGGCACCAGATATTCGGCATAGTTGTTGTTGATCGGCATGCCCGTACGGTGGTCGTACTCGGTCTGCTCGAACAGCGCCATGCCAATACCCATGTCGATCGCGCCTTCCACTTGGTTCGCGGCGGTCTTGGCGTTGACGATCTGGCCGACGTCGATGGCGCTGACCACGCGATGCACGCGCAAGCGCGAAATGCCCGGGTCCCAGCCGATCTCCACGAAATGAGCGCCGAACGAGCGGAATGAGTACTCATCGCCGCTGGCAGCATTCGTGTGCGCTTCGCCGAATGCCTCGCCGATTTTTCTGGCCTTGAGCACGTCGGCGAAACTGAACGACCGGCCGTTGCCGTGCAGTTTGCCGTTCACGAATTCAAGCTGACCGGCGTCGCGGCCGGCGAGCACGCCGTCTTCTTCCACCGCATGCTGTTTGAGCGCGTCGATCGCCTTGGCGGTGGCATTGTGAATCGCGGGCAGGGCGGTTGCGGTCGCCCACGATCCGCCGGATAACGGGCCCTTTGGATACGAGCTGTTGCCGAGTTCGACCTCGATGCGCTCCAGCGGCAAGCCGGTCAGGCTGGCCACGGTCTGCGCCACGATGGTGTACGTGCCGGTGCCGATATCCTGAGTGGCGCAGGAGGCGAAGGCGGTGCCGTCGGCCCGCAGGGACACGCGTGCGTCGCAGTCCCGTTTCATCGCTTCCCAGTTGCAGGCCGCCATGCCCCAGCCGAGGATTTCCGGGCCGCGCATCATGGACCCGATCTTCGGATTCCGCTTCGACCAGCGGAACTTGTCGGCGGCCTTGTCGTAGGCTTCCAGCAGGTGGACGCTGGAGAATGGCAGATCCTTGCTGCCGTCACGATCCGTATAGTTCCGACGCCGGAATTCCAGCGGATCCATGCCGATCTGTTCGGCCATTTCGTCGATGGCCGATTCCAGCGCGAACAGTCCTTGGGCGGCGCCCGGCGCCCGCATCGAGGTGGGCGTGCCGTGGTTCACCTGTACCGTGGATTCGGTAATGCGAACATTGTCGCAGCCATACAGGCTCTTGGTGCAGCTGCCGCAGCTCTCGACGTAGCGGTTGACGAAAGAGGTGGTATTGATCGAGTCGTGGCTGATCGATACCAGTTTGCCATCGTCGTCGGTGGCCAGGCGGATCTTCTGTTGGGTCGCTGCGCGATGGCCCGTGGTCGTGAACATCTGCTGGCGCGGGACGACGAGTTGCACCGGCCGGTCGAGTTCGCGGGCGGCGGCGGCACAGGCTACTGCATGCGGCCAGATCCATAGTTTGCTGCCGAAGCCGGAGCCGATGTACGGCGCGCGGGCATCGATCCGGGCCGGATTGATGCCGAAGATCGCTGCCATCGTGTGCTTGGCGAACACCACGCCCTGGCTGGCTTCGTAGAACGTCAGATGACCGTCGTGCCAGTGCGCGGTGGTGGCATGCATCTCCATCGGGTTGTGGGTTTCGATCGGCGTGGTGTAGGTCGCTTCGATCTTGTGTGCCGCGCCGGAATACGCCGTATCGGGGTCGCCACGCTCGTGCTTCTTGTTGTCGGCTGGCTTGGGCTCGCCTTGCGCCAGCGCCTGGGCCAGACTCGTGACCGGCTTTTTGGCGCGATAGGCCACGTCAACGTGATATGCGGCGTCGCGCGCATTTTCGAAGGTATCGGCGACCACGAGGGCCACGAACTGGCCGCCGTAGTAAACATGATTATCCTCGAACGGCAGCCGGGTTTCGTCGACCTTGTTCTGCTGGACGAAGCTCGACGGTGTGCGATGCAGGTTCGGGAAGTTGTCGTGGTGAAAGATTTCGATCACGCCCGGCATTTTTTTCGCCCGCGAAACGTCGATCGACGTAATCTCCCCGGCCGCGATAGTGGAGAACACGCCGTAGGCATAGGCCAGATTCGCGGGATAGTGGTCGGCGGCATAGGGCGCCGACCCGGACAGTTTCGCGGTGCCGTCGATGCGCGGCTTGGCCGCGCCGATGATATCGGTACTCATTGAGATATGCGCTCCTCGGCCTCTAGGCGGTGACCGTGGTCAAGCTGCGGACGATGGCCTGGCGCCCGAGTGGGATCTTGAAGGCGTTATCCTCGGTCGGTCGGGCTTCGGCCAAGGCCATGTTCGCGGCATGGCCGAAGTTGTCGGCGGTGGCCGGTTTGCCGACCAGATACCGTTCGGCGCGCTCGGCCCGCCAGGGCTTGGTGCCGACGCCGCCGAGCGCGATACGCGCATGCCGGATCACACCGCCCTCGGTCGCAACGATCACGCCCGACGATGCCAGCGCGAACTGATACGACGCCCGGTCACGCAGCTTCAGGTAGTGCGACTTGGCGCCGTCGATCGGGGCATCGAGCGTGACATGGGTGATCATCTCATCGGACGCGAGCGCATGCTCCCTCCACGGCGTATCGCCGGGCAGGAGATGGAAATCGCCAAAATCGATGTCGCGTTTGCCGTTCGGGCCCGCCACGCTCACCGTTGCGCCAATGGCTGCCATGGCCACGCACATATCGGACGGGTGCGCGACGATGCACTGCTTCGACGTACCGAGCACGGCATAAACGCTGCGGCTGTGGCCGTCGATGGCGGCACAGCCCGATCCGGGATCCCGCTTGTTGCAGGGCGAGACATTGTCGCGGAAGTACGAGCAACGACAACGCTGCATCACGTTGCCGCCGGTGGTGGCCTTGTTGCGGATCGAAGTGGACGCGCCCGACAACAAGGCCTCGGACAGCAGCTTGTGATGCGTCGTGACGTCCTCGTGGTAGGCGAGGTCGGTATTGGTGACGTTCGTGCCGATGCACAGGCGGCCATCGTCGAGGCGCTCGATCCGGTCGAGGCCGGTCCGGCGAACATCCACGATATGGCCGGGGCGCATCACTTCCAGCTTGGCCAGATCGAGCAGGGTCGTCCCGCCCGCGATATAGGCCGAATCGGCGCCCGAAACATGGGACTTGATGGCAGCACCGACATTATCGGCGCGGTCGTAGGAGAAATCTCGCATATCGCTACCCCGACACCTTGCCGCGGGCGTCCTGGATGGCCGCCACGATGTTCTTGTAGGCACCACAACGACAGATGTTGCCGCTCATGGCATCCCGGACGTCCCGATCGGACGTGCCGATGCGCTTGTCGGCGAGGATGTAGCAAGCGGTCATCATCTGGCCGGCCGTGCAATAACCGCACTGGTAGCCGTCGTGCTCGAGGAATGCCCGTTGAAGCGCGCCGAGATTGTCCGCGTCGCCCAGACCCTCGACCGTGGTGATTTCGTCGCCGTCGTGCATTACGGCCAGACTCAGACAGGAATTGATCACCGTGCCGTTGACGTGGACGTTGCAGGCGCCGCACTGACCGTGATCGCAGCCTTTCTTGGTGCCGGGCATGCCGAGGTTGTGGCGGATGGCATCCAGCAGCACGGTATTCGGCGTGACATCCAGCTGAGTTGGCTCGCCGTTGATCTTGAAGCTCACGCGCTGAGTACCGGCGGCCGGCCCGTGGGTGGCTGCATCCGCTGTCTCGGCGGCCACGGCATTGCCGAACCCGGTGCTGGCCGCACCCGCGGCCAGTCCCGACAGCCCTATGTTCTTGATGAAGCGTCGACGCGACGGCGAATACGGGGCCGCCGTATCGGGTGACGACGTCGTGTCTTGGCTTTGCGTCGAATCGGAATCGTCGGTCATGAGGCTCCCTCCGTGGCCGAGCCGTGAGGCGCCGGCATCTGGCTCGATGACCAACCATTCGTACGGGACGGGTAATCGTCAATATCGACCGCGCTATCAAGCGCGGTTTATAGGCAATAAAACGTCAGTATTACGGACATTTTGGTACGCGAAAATTTTTTGATGCGATCTATTCGTAAATAATATTGCGTAGCATTTGCCGTCGATCAATATCGTTGACGCATGCCCGAGAGCCGGCGATTTCGCTCCAAGCGTCGGCGGGGAGCTTTTTGAGGTACGTCTGCGGATCGCGATGGGTGGTGGGTTCCGGACCCAGCGCCCGATCGATCCGAAAACGTACGGGGTGGCCGGGACAGGCGGCGTGCCAGGGGCGCGCCGCCGCCGCGCCGGCCTGAATCGCGCGACGCATTCGGCCCACTGTTCGGGCGTCGATGCCCGGTACGTCGGCTAGATGAATCTGCAACGAAGTTGAAAGACGGGGCGCGGCCGCGACGCCTCGCGTACGCGACCGGCTCATGTCACGTCGCAGGCCCGGCTCGTAGACGATGTGAAGGCGCCGGTCGAGAAGACCGTGACGCACAAGTGCCGCACGCAGTGCTCGAGCTTGATGATCGACCACCAGCACCACGGGACCGCGCGTGGCCGCCAGCACATTTGCCAGCGTCACCGCGATCAGGGGCCGGCCGTTAACGGGCGCCAATAGCTTGTTGGCCCAGCCAAATCGGCGCGAGCGGCCGGCGGCGAGCACGATTGTGGTCAATGGGGCGCGCCCGTGAACGCGGTGAAACGCTGGCGCTTGCGGCGGCAGCAACCTTCGCACCGGTTCTCCAGCACGGCGAGGAGCGATGTCGCTCGCCCGGATGGCGACGAGTGCACGATCAAAACGCGACCGGGCGGGCGCGGGGTCGATGAGCGGTGATCTCCGCGAGGATCGAGAGCGCGATCTCGCGCGGGCCGGTCGCACCGATGTCCAGCCCGGCCGGCATGTCGAGCCGCGCGAGGTCGGCATCGTCGAAACCATCCGCGTGCAGATCCACGCGCCGCTGCTCGGCCTTGCGCCGGCTGCCCAGCACGCCGACCCGAAAAGCCGGGGAACGCAGGGCATGGCTAATCACGCTCTGATCGTCGGTCATGTCGTGCGTGAGGCTATAGACGGCCGTCCAGGCATCCAGCGGCAGATCGGGGAGGGCGCTGGCCAGCGCGCGGGTGTCGTAGTGGCACAGGGCCATGCCCGGCGGGGGCGCGCTCGGTCCATAGGGCCGAATCAGGCCGACTTCGACGCCCATCAGGGTGGCCAGTTCACCAATCGCGAGCGTGACCGGATCGCCGCCGACCAGCATCAGGCGTGTAGGCGGCGGATAGTGCTGGCGAAAGCCTTGGCCCTCGGCGCGAGGCTTGGGCTCGCGGTGTGCGACGGCATCGCCGCTATCGAAGTCGATGTCGACGAACAGCTCGGCCCGTTCGCGGCGCGCATTGTCGTGTTGGGCCACGCATTGCGCCAGATCACCGATGCGCCGCAGGAAAATGCCGATGCGCCCGCCGCAGGTCAGCTGCACGTCGAGTACCGGGCTGCCAGCGCCGTAATCCAGTAATTTGGGTCGGCCATCGGCCAGCACCGACTCGGCCTGGACCGCGACCGTGCCTTCGACGCAGCCGCCCGAGACATAGCCAGCGACGTTGCCGCGTGCGCTGATCGCCATTTCGCTGCCCAGCGGGCGCGGCGACGAGCCGCTGATATGAACCAGCGTGGCAATGGCTGCGACATCGTCGTGCTGCGCCCAGTGGCGTAGCGCGGGCAGCAGATCGTCGGACAGCCCGTAGGTCGGCCAGGCTGGCCAATCGTCAACGGCGAATGCGGAGTCGCGCAAAACCATATCGCGTACGAGGGTAATCGGGGCTATTTACACTTGCACGCCGGCTAATTCAATGGCTGCGCAGCGCGGCGACCGCCGCGTCGAGGCCGCGCCAATGACTGATGACGCCATCCGCGCCCAAGTCGGCTACCGGGCCCGCCGCATAGCCGAATTCAGCCAGGACGACAGGTAGCCCGGCGGCATGGCCGGCCTGGCGGTCCACGGCCATGTCGCCCACATAAACCGCGGCATCGGCGTCACAATCCAGCGCTTCGAGGCAGGCGTAGAGCGGCGCCGGATCGGGTTTGAGTGCGTACGCACCGGCCCCCACGACGACGTCGATATAGTGGTCGAGCCCGAGATGCGCCACCACGCGATCGGCGATCGCCTGCGGCTTGTTGGTGCACACGGCCAGTTTCACGTCGCTCGCCTGTAAAGCGCTCAGCGCATCGCAGGCCCCGTCGAAAACCACGCTGTCGCGACAGGGCACGGCTTGATAGCGCTCGGTGAATACCGCGGTCAGGCGCTCGAGCTTGTCGTGATCGGCATCGACTTGGTGGGCGGCAAGCACGCGCTCGATGAGTTTACGGGCGCCGTCGCCGAGATGGTGCCGGGCGGTGGCCGCATCGATCTCGATGCCGTGTTCGGCCAGCGTCGCGTTGACAGCGGCTGCGATATCGGGCGCGCTGTCGATTAGCGTGCCGTCCAGGTCGAAGATCACGGCGCGAGGCCAGCGGGCCTCGGCCCGCGCGGCGGGCTCGGTCATGGTCGGGACTTCCGGGCTCGAATAAAGGCCGACAGTGTAGCCGCATGGCACCGGGTTCGCGTGCTTGGCGTAGAATGACGCGCAATCTTTTCTCTTTCCTGAGGCCCGCGTGTCGGAAACCTCCGCCTACGCCAGCCTGTGGTCGTTGCGGCGTCAGTTGTTCTCGCAGACCTGGCCGATGGCCATCGGCGTGCTGTCGCTGCTGGGCTTCCAGCTGGTTGATGCGGCCTTCGTGGCGCGCCTCGGCACGGGGCCGCTGGCGGCGCAATCGTTCACCTTCCCGGTGACGTTTCTCATGATCGGCATCCAGGTCGGTCTGGGTATCGCTATCGCCGCCCTGATTTCGCGCACCATCGGCGCGAACGACATCGAGCGATCCCGGCGCCTCGGCTCGCTGGTGCTGATCGGCGGGAGTGTGACGGTTGGCGTTGTAGCGATCGTCCTCTGGTTCGCGCACGGCCTGATCTTCGCGCAGCTGGGTGCGAGCGCCGAAAACCTGAAGCGGATCACGCCGTACTGGGCGCTGCAATTGGTCGCCAACTGGCTATCAGCGCTGCTTTATTTCGGCTACACGTTGTTTCGTGCGCACAATAAAACGCGCTTGCCCGGCATGCTCATGGTGCTTACCAGTCTGTGCAATCTGGCCCTCGATCCGTTGATGATCTTTGGCTGGGGGCCGATCGGCGGCTTCGGCCTGCCGGGGGCGGCGATCGCCACGATCATCGCGTTTCTCATCGGGCTGGTGATTCTGGTGTGGCGGCTGTCCGACCAGGATTGGCTGTCGCTATCCGGCCTGGGGGCGGAAGCGCGGCGCTCGACGCGGCCGTTTGCGACCATCGCCGGCCCGGCCATGATCAGCCAGCTCATGCCGCCGTTGGCCGCAATGACGGCGACCGGCCTGGTGGCCACGCTGGGCGATCCCGCGGTGGCGGCCTGGGGCCTGCAGAGCCGGCTCGAGACCATGTCGTTGATGGTGGTGCTGGGGCTGACCATGTCGCTGCCGCCGTGGCTGGGTCATTGTTATGGTGCCAACAACTGGCCGCGCATCCGCGCGTTGACGCATATCGCTTTTCAGGCAGTGCTGATCTGGCAGCTTGTGTTCGGTATCGCGATGGCGATCGCCGCACCCTGGGTGGCCGGGGCGCTGGCCGGCAATCCGACCGTGCAACACGATCTGACCCAGCTGATCCGATTCATGCTGCCGAGCTATGCGCTGCTGGGCATCTGCATGATCGTGGTCTCGGCCTCGAACGCGCTCGGCTGGCCGGTGCGTGCGATGCTGATTTCGTTCGCGCGGTTGTTCGTGTGCTATCTGCCGTGTGTGGCGGCCGGCGTGTTTGCCGGCAGCATGACGACCACGGCACTGGGCGCGCTGGCCGGTAATATTCTCGCCGGCGTCATGGCCTGGCTGATCTTTCGCGCCAGTCTTGCGGGCGTGGACGACGAAGGGCAGCGCCGGTCATGAGTGCGCCAGCGGTCAACGACGCCCCACCGGCGCCACTACCGCGCGCCCATGCCACGCGCTTGCGCCATTACTGGCGTTCGCAGGGCTGGGCGTGCCACGACAATATCGATATCGATCTGCTGCGCTGGGGGCTCGTCATTGAACGGGGAGACGACGATGCCGCGAGCTGCCTCGCGCTCACGGATGCCGGCCGGGGGGCGCTCGGCGACGGCTTGAAGCGCAATCGAGCGGCGCGCGATGCGCATAGTCGGGCCACCGAAGCGGTGGCGGCCCGCCTGGCGGCCGCGGGGCGGCTGGTATTCACCGAACTGTCGGTCCGTACCGAGCACGAGGGTCGATGGCGTTCCTGCAAACCGGATGTGTTTTCGCTGGTGCGCGGGCTGCGCGCTGATCATCTCGCGCCGCAGGTTCATGAAATCAAGGTCAAGCGCGCCGATCTGCTGGGTGAACTTCGAGGTGGCAAGATCGAGCGCTATCGTGAGCTGGCCGCCGCCATTTATCTGGTGATCGCCGACGGCATTGCCGATCCGGACGAGATCCCCGCCGACTACGGGGTCGGCCTGGTGTCAGCCGAGGCCGGCTTTCGGATCGCGCGCACCGCGCCGATTGGTGACTACGCGCTGGAAACGCGCCACTGGATGGCGCTCGCCAAGGCCACCCCGTTTACCCACGAGCCGATGAATCCTCAGCTGTCGCTATAGCCCGGAATTGTCGGCCGTCTTGTCGGACGGAGCGGATGGCGCCGCGGACGGGTTGTTGTTGGTACCGAGCATATGCTTGACGTGGATCAGCGCGCGATGAATCCGGTGTTTAACGGCCTTGCGCGCTTTCGCCGGATCAGTGTCCGGCGCGGCCTGGAAGCTGGCCTGCCAGAGTAGCCGGGTGCCGGACCGGGTCGGTTCCACGCGAATGCGCTGGCGATAATGACGGACCGGCAGCGCCGGGTGAATCGTGCGCGTCGCGAACTCGCGCTTGTGGGCATTCCAGGCCGTGAGCGTGTCGTCGATGGTGGCACCCTCATCGGTGGTCATGTGTCGGCGTGCGCCCGGGCTGTTGTTCTTGCCGTGCGTGAGCGTGGTGCTCGTAATGGACGGGTCCCAGACGCTGGGGGCATCGTAGTCGCGCACCGTGGACCAGACGATGTCCGGCGCGGCGCCAATCGTCACACTGTCATTGACGGTTAACGTCGGCGCCGATTTCGAACCGGTCGCCGATCCGTTGGCAGCGACAGCGGTGCCCACGGCGAAGCTCAGCAACAGCGTTGTCAGTACTCGTGCCGTCATTTCGTCTCCCATTCGGCGCTATGCGGATGTGTTTGGGAACGCTGCACACGCCAAAGGTTCCTGACGCGCCGGCAGCGTTACCTTTACTATCGGCGCATGGCCCATCCATCGCCGATCTCGATGACCGCTTCGTCTCCCGTGTTTTCCGCGCCTCGCCTGGCGAGCCTGCGCTGGCTCCTGGTTCTGGCTCTCGTGGGGCTCCTGGCTGGCTGTGGGGTCAATACCATTCCGCGCGATAATCAGGCGGTGAAGGCGGCCTGGGCACAGGTGCAGAACGAATACCAGCGCCGGGCCGATCTGATTCCGAATCTGGTATCGACCGTGAAGGGCTACGCCAAGCAGGAGCGCGAGACGTTGACGGCCGTGACCCAGGCGCGCGCCAAGGCCACGTCGATCCAGGTCGACGCCAGCACGATCGACAATCCCGACAAGCTCAAGCGTTATTTGTCGGCGCAGGATCATTTGTCGGGCGCGCTCGGTCGGCTGCTGGCGGTCTCGGAGCGCTATCCGGATCTAAAATCCAACCAGAATTTCCTGGCGCTGCAGTCGCAGCTCGAAGGCACCGAGAACCGGATCGCCGTGGCCCGGCGGGACTATATTCAGGCGGTACAGAAGTACAACACCGATCTGGTGACCTTCCCGGGCCGGATCTGGCACTGGCTGTTGTATAGCGACATGAAACCGCACGCCAATTTCAAGGCGTCCGCGCCGAACGCGGAACAGGCGCCCAAGGTGTCGTTCTGATGCGGGCCGGCCTGCGCCGGACGTTCGTCGCGCTGGTCGCGCTGCTGTTGGTCGCGACGGCCATCGCGGCTAGCGCCAAGCCGGATTTTCCCAAGCTTACCGGTCGCGTGGTGGACGACGCCCACATGCTGTCGCCGGCCGCGACGTCCCGCCTGACCCGCATGCTGGCGGCGCTGGAACAGGCCAATGGCGATCAGCTCGTGGTGGTGACGCTGCCGGATCTCGGCGGCGACTCGATCGAGACCTATGGCTATCAGCTGGGGCGCGCCTGGGGCATCGGGCAGAAGAAGCAGAATAACGGCGCGTTGCTCATCATCGCCAAGAAGGAGCACAAGATTCGCATCGAGGTCGGCTACGGACTGGAAGGGCAGCTCACCGATGCCAAGTCGTCGGTGATCATTCATCAGGTGATCGAGCCGGCCTTCAAGAAAGGCGATTACGATGCCGGCGTGTTGCAGGGCACAGCGGCGCTCGTACAGCTGCTGGGCGGTAAACCGCCGTCCGAGCTGGTGGCCCAGGCCTCGAAAAGTATCCAGCAACATCAGCGCGACGATAACCGCCCGACGCTGGGGCATACGTTGATGTTCTTCGTGCTGATGATCGCCATTATCGCGCTGTTCGGCGGCGGGGGCGGTGGTGGTCGCGGCGGGCGTCGACGGCGCCGGGGTTTCTTTCCCTGGTTCATCCCCATGGGCGGCGGTTTCGGCGGCGGCTCCGGTGGATTCGGTGGCGGCGGCCTTGGCGGCGGAGGGTTCTCCGGCGGCGGCGGCAGTTTCGGAGGCGGCGGCGCCTCGGGAGGCTGGTAGACCATGACGGTTTTCAACGAACGAGCGCGCCAGGCGGTGGCCGACGCGGTCACCCGGATCGAACGCGATACCGATGCCGAAGTGGTGACTGTGCTTGCGCAGCAGGCGGATGAATACCGCTGGATCGGATTGTTCTGGGCCGCGCTCGTGGCGCTGATGCTGCCGGGGCTCGTGATCTTCTTCCCGGCCTGGTTCGACGTGCGGACGCTGCTGCTTTTGCAGTGGGGTGTGTTCGTTGTACTCGGCGTGATCTTCCAGCTGCCGGCCGTCACGCCGCGCCTGGTCCCGAAAGGACTGCGGTATGCACGCGCGGCAGCGCTCGCACGCAGCCAGTTCCTGGAGCAGAACCTGCATCGGACGGCCGCGGCCACCGGCGTACTTATCTTCGTGGCCGAGGCCGAGCGCTATGTCGAGATTCTCACCGACCACGGTGTGGCGGAGCGCATCGACAACGCCGCCTGGTCGGCGATCATCGAACGCTTCACCGCGCGGGTCGCAGCCGGAGAGACCGAGGCGGGTTTCGTCGAATGCGTGGAAGCCTGCGGCGCGCGACTCGCCGAAGCCGTGCCGGCCACGCACGAACGCAACGAGCTGCCGAACCGGCTCGTCGTACTCGAATAAGGCCGGCGTTCCCTCATTGGTCGTAGGGCGAAACACACCGCCTGGTTGTTGGTAAACTAGACCGCTTTTCTGCGACCCGCAGGGGGCACGATGGCCGAAGACAAACCGCTCGTCGGTGTGATCATGGGCAGCACGTCCGATTGGGACACCATGA
Organism: Salinisphaera hydrothermalis C41B8; assembly: GCF_000732535.1. GTDB lineage: Bacteria > Pseudomonadota > Gammaproteobacteria > Nevskiales > Salinisphaeraceae > Salinisphaera > Salinisphaera hydrothermalis. The sequence goes on along the minus strand of NZ_APNK01000002.1, from coordinate 256,621 downwards.
GCCATGCGCACGAGATGCTCGAGCGTTTCCAGGTTCCGCACGAGTGCCGTGTGGTATCGGCCCATCGCACGCCGGATCTGATGCGTGAATACGCCACCACCGCGGAAGAACGTGGGCTGGAGGTGATCATCGCGGGGGCCGGTGGCGCCGCTCATCTGCCCGGCATGGTGGCCGCCCAGACGCTGGTGCCCGTGCTCGGCGTGCCGGTGAAAAGCCGTGCGCTACAGGGCATCGATTCGTTGCTGTCGATCGTGCAGATGCCGGGCGGCGTGCCCACCGCTACTTTTGCCATCGGCGATTCCGGAGCCAAGAACGCCGCGCTATTCGCCGTCGCTCAGCTCGCGACCACGCGCGAGCCGCTACGCCGGGCGCTGGCCGAGTTCCGCGCGGCGCAGGCGGACAAGGTAAAAAACGAGACATTGTCATGACGCAGGCCAAGAGCTTTCGTTCGACCATCCTGCCGGGCTCGACCATCGGGGTTCTGGGCAGTGGCCAGCTGGGCCGCATGTTCGCCTTGTCGGCGCGCCGCATGGGCTACCGCGTGCATACCTTTTCTCCGGGCGATGACACCCCGATGGGGCAGGTCGCCGACCGCGAGGCCGTGGGCGACTATCAGGATCTCGATGCGGTCGCGGAATTCGCCTCGCGCGTGGATGTGGTGACCTTCGAGTTCGAGAACGTGCCGTTCGAGGCCGCGGCCACGGCGGCCGAGCATGTACCGGTCCGGCCCGACGGGCGTGTGCTCCATATCGCCCAGCATCGCCGGCGCGAGAAGGATTTTCTGCACGAGGCCGGTTTCCCAACCGCGCCTTTTGAACACGTACCGGACCGGGAAACGCTGACTGGTGCCATCGAGCGCCTGGGCACGCCCTGCGTGCTGAAAACAGCCGGTTTTGGCTATGACGGCAAGGGCCAGTACGTGATCAAGTCGCCGCAAGAGGCCGATACGGCCTGGGCGGCGATCGGGCAGGGCGAGGCCGTGCTCGAGGGCTTTGTGGATTTCGAAAGCGAAGTTTCGGTGATCGCGGCGCGCGGGGCCGACGGCGCGTTCGCGCACTACGGCGTGGTCGAGAACCGCCATCGCGATCATATTCTCGATGTGTCGATTCCGGATGCCGTCGTCGATCCGGCCGTGGCCGACGAGGCCATCCGCATCGCTCGTGGCGTACTCGAGGCGCTGGACGTCGTCGGCGTACTGTGTGTCGAGTTCTTTCTTGGCCACGACGGTACGCTGCGCGTCAACGAACTGGCGCCGCGGCCCCACAACTCGGGGCATTTTTCCTTCGACGCCTGCGTGACCAGCCAGTTCGAGCAGCAGCTGCGCAGCGTCTGCGGTCTGCCGCTCGGCGACACCACGCGGCTGGCGCCCTCGGCCATGGTCAACCTGCTCGGCGATCTCTGGCACAACGGCGCGCCGGACTGGACGGCGGCGCTGGCCGACCCCTCGCTCAAGCTGCATCTCTACGGCAAGGGCGACGCGCGCCCGGGCCGCAAGATGGGGCACATGACGGTGTTTGGCGAAGATCGCGAGGACGCAGCGCGGCGCGCGGTGGCGGCTCGCGATCGGCTCGTGCGGTCGGGTGGCTGAGCGGCACCTTCCGTTTCTTGAAAAGCGCCGACGGCGGCGCTTCGCGCGGCGTCGACACAACCGGCTGACACGCCGCCTCGGCCATCGCAGCTGGCTGGGGTATTTCGGGCATCTGGCGCGCTCGCCGTATTTCCGCTATCGCAACGCGCGTTATCTGCATGCGTTGCGCGTGGCGGTCGCCATGGGCGCCTCGATCGGGCTGACCACCGGGCTCGGCGTGCCTTACGGGTTCTGGGCGTCGATCACGTTGCTGGTGGTGATCGGTGGGCTGCAGCACCACGGCAATATCCGAAAGAAAGCATTCGAACGCGGCGTGGCGACCGGTATCGGTGCCGTGCTCGGGCTGTGTCTTATCGCTCAGCACAGCGTGCTGGGCATCACCGCGCTGACCTATGTCCTGACTTCGATCCTGGCCGGCATCTGTGCGTATTACGCGGTCGGCAAGGCCGGCTATATTGCCTTGTTGACCGGCATTACGCTGGTGATCGTCGGCGGCCACGGCGACAACGCGCTCGATATCGGCCTGTGGCGTGCGGCCAACGTCGGCATCGGTACGCTGGTGGCGCTGGTGTTCTCGTTTGCTTTTCCCTTGTATGCGACCTACGACTGGCGTTTCCGCCTGGCCGAGAACCTTCGTGAATGCGCGCGTCTGTATCCACGGCTGATGATCGGCTCGGCCATGAGCGCGCGGGAACAGGTCACTATTTTCGCGAAACTCTCGCGCCGGCTCGTCGCGCTGCGCTCGCTGATTGATCCGGTGTCGAAGGAACTCGGTGTGCCGGCCGAGCGACTGGAGGAAATCCAGCGTTTGCATCGGTCGATTCTGAGCGGCCTGGAAATGCTGGCCACGGCGGCGACCCAGCGCGAAGGCAGCCCGCAATGGGGCGCGACGCACGAGCTTCTTACCGCCCGCCGCTCGGCCATGCGGCGAATGCTGCTGGCCAGCGCGCGAGCGCTGCGTTCGGGCGACACACGCAAACTGCACGCACTTGCGCGTCATGAGGTCGGCCGCACGCCGGGGCCGAATCCCGATGCCCGACTGGCCTACGACATGCAGGGATCGTACTGGCTGGCCCAGCGCCTGAGCGAACAGTCGCGACAACTGGCGCTCGAGCTCGCGACCATCGAATTGAAGTAAGCTGGAGTCTCGGCTATTCGCACGAATGCCATCGCATTCTGATATGTTGCTTGTGCACAACTTAATAGCGAGGCGCATAATAATGAAACACGGGATTACAAACACAACCCGCACCCGCGTTGCCGTCACCTGCGCGCTGGCGCTGGCCGGCGCCGTCGTTGCCCTGCCAGCGATGGCGGCCGATGCCACGGTGCATCTGCGTGGCAAGATCACGGCCGTGAACAAAAATGGCTTCACCATGATCACGAACGACGACACCAAGCGTCGGATCGTGCTGTCCTCCGAAACCAAGATCGCGGCGGTCACGCCGGGCGATCTGTCGAGCATCGAGAAGGGCACGTTCATCGGTACGGCCAACGTCAAGCGCGACGGCCAGAATCAGGCACTGGAAATGGTCATCTTCCCGGCGTCGATGAAGGGCACCGGCCTGGGCGATTACGGCTGGGACCTGTCGCCCTCGATGGCTCAGGGCGGCCATTCCGCGAGCCAGACCGCCAACGGTGGCGGTTCCATGACCGCTGGCTCGAGCATGACCAACGGCACGGTTACCGCCAAGTCCGATGGTTCGATGTCGGGCGGTTCCAGCATGACCAATGGTAGCGTGACGGCGAAGTCCGGCGGCTCGATGAGTTCGGGGTCGAGCATGACCAACGGTACGGTCATGAACCAGTCCACCAGCCGCGGCAGCATCACGCTACAGGTGAATTACGGCAAGGGCAGCAAAACCATCGTGGTGCCCAGCGATGTGCCGACGGTCAAGGTCCAGCCGGGCAGCCGTGCCGATATCAAGACCGGCGCCCACGTGTTCGTCGCCGGCCCGAAAACGAACGGCCCGGTCACTGCCGGCCGCGTGATCGTTGGCAAGAACGGCACCGTGCCGCCGATGTAGGCGCCGATCGTACGAACGACGACGAGACAACGCCCGTGCCCATCGGGGCACGGGCGTTTTTTATCGATAGCGCTCATCGAGCGCCCAGAGGCGGGCGAGCGTGTCGTCATCGGCGACGCCGTCGACCGTCGTGGGCCGGAAGTGCATCTGGAAGGCTCGGAGTACGGTGTGCGTACGGGCGTCCATCTGCCCGGTCACCGGCAGGTTATAGCCATAGTCGGCGAGCTTGCGCTGGATCGCGCCGACATCCGGCTTCTGCTGGATGAATTGGGCGCGGTAATACGCGACGCGCTGCGGGTTGGGCCAGGCGCCGATGCCGGCTTCGTAGAGTCGATGCCAGGGAAAAGCTGGCCCCGGGTCGATCTTGCGGCCGGGCGCGATATCCGAGTGGCCGACCACGTTGGCCGGTTTGATGTCATAGCGGGTGACGATATCGCGGGCCAGCGCAATGACGGCCCGGATCTGGGCATCGCCGTACGGCTGCCAGCGGCGCGGCGTGCCGGGCGCGTTGATCGGGCCGAGATTGACGATCTCGATGCCGATCGAGCTGTCGTTGATATGGTGACGTCCAGCCCAGCTGCTCACGCCGGCATGCCAGGCGCGCAGTCTTTCGGGCAGTAGTTGTCGCACGATCGGTTGGCCATCTCGCGTGGCCGGATCCGGGCCCACCAGGTAATGAACGCTGACGCGTGGCCCGGTGAGTACGCGCAGCGCCCGATCGGCATGATCGCTGGTGTAATGCAGCACGAGAAACCGTACACGATGGTTGTAGGCCGTGGCCTGCACGCTCTGATCGGCCCAGTAGCCGTGGCGTTTCACCAGAGTAGGCGGCGGGCCGCAGCCGGCAAGGGCGGCCAGTCCGGCCAGCGCGCCGACGAGGGCTGCGCGGCGCAGGATAACGCCGGAGCGACGTTTCACGAATGCGCTGCAGGTCCGGCGCTATCAGGCCGATCACTGTCGTCGTAATGAATCTCGGTCTTGCCGTGGGGTTTGGGGCGCCCGTTTTCGTCGACCGAAACGAACACCATTTCGTCGATCGTAAGAATGGATTTGCGGCTGATCTTGTTGCGCACCGTGCAGCACATGGTCAGCGAGGTCCGCCCGAACTTGGTCGCCATGATGCCGAGCTCGATGATGTCGGACTGTACGGCGGTCGATACGAAATTGATTTCCGAGATGTACTTCGTGACGATACGCGGATTCTCGAGCTGGATAATCGCGTAAATCGCCGCTTCTTCGTCGATCCAGCGCAGCAGGCTGCCCCCGAACAACGTGCCGTTCGGATTCAGATCCTCCGGCTTGATCCATTTGCGGGTATGAAAATTCATGGCGTTGTCTCGACTGAAGATGTCGCTATTCTAAAAGCACGCCATGCAGCCGGGGAAATCGGACGTTCGTGGCCACGCGCGATCTGACGACCTGCGTGTGGTGCCTCGGGCCATTGCGGCGGGCGCAATTTGCGACAATGCCCGGGGGCCGGCCGCCACAGCGCGATCGGCCGGATCTCGCACGACACTTCAAACAGGTTCCAGGAACTCGCTGTTGTCCACTGATACCCAGGCATCGATTGAAGACCTGCTCGCACAGGTACAGACCCGCGACCGCTACCGCCTGACCCGGCAATGGCATAAGGCGCGCCAATCGGAAGAGCGCACCGGCGTCGAGCAGCGTATTGCGGCCAGCGCGGCGGCCACCGAACGCCGCGTCGCCGCGCGCCCGTCGATCGAGCTTGCCGAGGGGTTGCCGGTGACCGGCCGGGCGGACGAAATCCGCGACGCGATCGAGGCGAATCAAGTGGTAATCGTCTGCGGCGAAACCGGTTCCGGCAAGACGACCCAGCTACCCAAGATTCTCATGCAGGCGGGCATCGGCGCGCGCGGGCTGATCGGGCATACTCAGCCGCGGCGATTGGCGGCCCGCAGCGTGGGACAGCGCGTAGCCGAGGAGACCGGCACCGAGTTTGGCGGGTTAGTGGGTTTCCAGACGCGGTTCGAAAACAAGCTCTCGGATGCCACCCAGGTCAAACTCATGACCGACGGCATTCTGCTGGCCGAAACCGCACGCGACCGGTTTCTCAACCAGTACGAAGCCATCATCATCGACGAGGCCCACGAGCGCACGCTCAACGTCGATTTCCTGCTCGGCTATCTGAAGCGGATTCTGGCCAAACGCCCGGATCTGAAAGTGATCGTCACCTCGGCCACGATTGACCCGGAGCGCTTCGCCGAATTCTTCGACGACGCGCCGATCATCAATGTGGAAGGGCGCGGTTATCCGGTGGAGGTGCGCTATCGGCCGCCGGTGGAACCCGAATCCGAACGCGCGCTCGATCAGCCGGAGGCGGTCGAGGACGCGGTCCGCGAGCTCTGGCGCGAGGGGCCAGGCGATATTCTCGTGTTTCTGCCCGGCGAGCGTGATATCCGCGACGTGGAGCGGCATCTGTCGAAGGCGCTGGCCGGCGAAAAATATAGGCCAGAGATCGTGCCGTTATATGCACGGCTGACGCGCTCGGCGCAAAACCGGATCTTCTCGCCGTCCAACGGCCGGCGCGTGGTGCTGTCGACCAACGTCGCCGAGACCTCGCTCACGGTGCCCGGCATTCGCTATGTGGTGGATACGGGGCTGGCGCGCATCAGCCGCTATTCCACTGCGGCCAAGGTTCAACGGCTGCCGATCGAGCCGGTGTCCAAGGCGAGTTGCAACCAGCGCGCCGGCCGCTGCGGGCGTATCGCGCCCGGTATCTGTGTCCGGCTGTTCGACGAGGCTGATTACGAAGCCCGGCCGGACTTTACCGATCCGGAGATCCGGCGGACCAATCTCGCCAACGTCTTGTTGACGATGGCCGATTTGAAACTCGGCGCGATCGAGGAATTTCCGTTCATCGATCCGCCGGAGCGACGTTACATCAACGATGGCCGCAATCTGCTGGCCCAGCTGGAAGCGCTGGCGGATGGCCGGATCACGAAACTCGGGCGCCAGCTCGCCCGCCTGCCGCTCGACCCGCGCATCGGGCGCATGCTGATCGCCGGGCACCAGTTCGGCGTGCCGGCCGCCATGCGCGTGCTCGCCGCGGGCCTGACCATCCAGGACCCGCGCGAGCGCCCGGCCGGGTTGCGCGAGGCGGCCGACGAGGCACAAAAACCGTTCGCCGACAGCCGCTCCGACTTCATCAGCCTGCTGAAGCTCTGGGACGGCTTCGTCGAAGCCCGCCGCGAGCTGTCGGGCAATAAACTGCGCGCCTGGTGCAAGAACCGCTTCGTGAACTTCATGCGCATGCGTGAATGGGAAGATCTGGCGCGCCAGCTGCGCCGGATCGGCCACGATCTGGGACTCTCGGGCGATCCGGCGCGCGGACGGTTGGCCGAAATCGATCCGGTAGCCCTGCATCAGGCGTTGTTGCCGGGGCTGCTCGATCATATCGGCCAGCTGGACGAACCCGCCGACGGTGAGGGGCAGAGCCGGGGCAAGACCGGCGGCAAGCCGCGCCGACGCGGCGCCGAGTATCTGGGAGCACGCGGGCGCAAGTTTCGGATTTTCCCCGGATCCGGGCTGGCCAAGCGGCCGCCGAAGTGGATCGTGGCCGGCGAACTGATCGAGACCAGCGCATTGTTCGCGCATACGGTCGCGGGCGTCGATCCGAAATGGATCGAAGCGGCCGCGGGCCATCTGGTGACGCGCGAGCGCTACGATCCGCACTGGGAAAAGCGTCGTGGGCAGGTGGCGGCCCGCGAGCGCGTCAAGCTGTTCGGGTTGACGCTGTCGGACGGCCGCAAGGTGGATTTCGGTCGGATCGACCCGACGCTGGCGCGCGAGATCTTCATCCGCGACGGGCTAGTTGCTTTCGCGGTAACGGATCGGCGCGGGCGACTACCCGAGTTTCTGGCCTATAACCAGGCTGTGGTCGAGGAAATCCAGGATCGCGAGGCGCGTTTCCGTCGGCGCGATCTGTTGGTGGACGAAACCACACAGGCCGCGTTCTACGATGCCCGCCTGCCGGACTCGGTCTGCGATCGCAAGACGCTGGAAAAATGGCTGAAGCAAAACGACGCCGACGCGCTGCACTTCGACGAGGACGAACTGCTGCGCTCGGCCGGCGTCGAGCTCGAGGAAAATGCCTATCCGGAATCAATGACGCTCGGCGATTTGCCAGTCAAGCTCGATTACGCCTTCGAGCCGGGCCGGGCGGAGGACGGTGTGACCGCGCGTGTGCCGCTGGCGGCCCTCAACCAGATGGATAGCGCGCGGGCCGACTGGCTGGTGCCCGGACTGATCGAGGAGAAATTCCGGGAATATCTGAAAGCCTTGCCCAAGACGCTGCGCAAGCGCGTGGTGCCGGTGCCGGATTTCGCCCGGGCCGCGGCCGAGCGCGTGGAGTTCGGGACAGGCGACCCGGAAACGGCACTGCGCCGGGCGATTCACGAGATGATCGGGCTGGAGATTCCTGATGACGCCTGGGAAGGCTTCGAGCCGAGCGATCATCTGCGTATGCGCTTCGAGATCGTGGACGATGACGGCCGGGCGCTCGCTACGGGCCGGGATCTGACGAAACTGCGGGACGAACTCGGTGAACGCGCGCGGGCCGCGGTGTCGCAGTCGGCCGATCACGGCATGCGCCGCGAAGGGCTCACCGAATGGCCGGATGACGTCGCGCTCGATCGCGCGGTCACGCTCGAACATGCCGGTGTGCGCATCGAGGCCTGGCCGGCCCTGATCGACCGGGTCGATCATGTCGATCTGGAACTGCTGGATGATGCCGAACAAGCCGCGCGCGCCCATCGCCGCGGCGTGATCCGGCTCATCCGCCTGGCGGCAACCCGGCCGATGCGCCTGGTCAAACGCGATCTGCCGCATCTCAAGCGCTATGCGGTCGGCCAGTTCGCCACGCCGCCGGAGACGGCGGGCGTGGATCCCGATCTCGTGGCGATCATCGAGGGCGACAACGAAGCGGTGCTGGTGGCCGATCTGCTGACCGCGCTCATCCATGGCCGGATCGGTGAAACGCCGACCACGAAGGACGACTTCGATGCCGCTGTCGAAGCCGTGCGGGCGCACATCATGGCCGATGCGGTGGCGCTCTGGGACGCGCTGCAGCCGGCGCTGGATGCCCTGGCGCGTGTACGTAAGCGGTTGTCCAAGAACATCGGGCTCGACTGGGTGGCCTCGGTCGAGGACATCAACGATCAGTTGGCGCATCTCGTGCACGTTGGCTTCGTGAGTGCGGCCGACGATCCGATCGCCCGGGCGCGCGACCTGGCGCGCTATCTCAAGGCTGTCGAAGCCCGAATCGACAAGCTCGCCGCCGATGGCGCGGCTGCCGACAAGGCGCGGATGCGTGACATCGCGCCGTATTGGCAGGCCTACAAGGACAAGGCTGGCAAAGCCATGCGCCGCGGCGCGTGGTCGGCCGAACTCGAACTGCTGCGCTGGATGGTCGAGGAGTTCCGCGTGCAAGTGTTCGCCCAGCAGCTCGGCACGGCGATCAAGGTGTCGGCCAAACGCCTGGATGTACAGTTGAAGGCATGTTGAGCCCACGGCAACTTAACGGCGCCCGGCTTTACGACGGGTGAGCCGATCTCACCGTAATTTCCTGCCTGTCTCGACGAATACGCTCCGGCTGGACGGGCGCGGTGGCCATGCTGTGGGGCGTTTCTCGGATCGGCCATTTCGGAGCGGCGCGGGCCGGTTACCCTGCAGACTTGGATTGCGGCAAGGCATAATGGCAACTACAGTTTCGCGTTGCTGCCGGTCGCGCGCCCTGTTGCCGTGATCGTTGCGATCTGCGCCACGCTCGGGCGAGAATCGCGTGGCACCGAATTTGCTGCATCGGCGTCCTCATTCAGACGCCGACACCGCGGGTCGCGGCACGCCAAGGGCCCGTGTCCAATCCATCGAAGGGGAATAACAAATGTCGAGAGCTTTCCGGTTTTCCGCGGTCCTGCTTTGCGCGGCCAGTCTTTTGGGTGTCGTCGGCACGGCGGCAGCTCAGAGTTCTTCCAGCCAGTCGGCGCAGGACAACGTCAAGATCACGCACTACAACGACTGGGAAGTGCGCTGTCCGAAGTCGGGTAATAAGAACGAGTGCGAGATGACGCAGCTGGTCAAAAGCCCGGATTCCGGCAAGCCGATCATGCGCGTAGTGATGGGGTATCCGCCGCAGATTGATACGGCGGCCATGATTTTCATTCTGCCGCTGGGAACCCGTCTGGCGCCGGGCGTACAGCTGAGCGTGGACGGCGACCAGCCACGCCGCTTCCCCTTTCAGATTTGTCTGGAGCAAGGCTGCCGCGCCGATTTCCCGATCAAGAATTCGTTGCTGAACAAGCTCAAGCACGGGCATACGGCGCAGGTGACGATCGTGGGCCCGAAGGGTGACCAGATCAATCTGAAGGTGTCGCTGTCGGGCTTCACCGATGCGAACAACGCCATCGCGCATTAATCGTTAAGCGCACACGACGCTTACAGGCGCCGATCGGAGTGTCCGGTCGGCGTTTTTTTATGTCCGACGCAAATGATGGTCGAGCGCCGCTTCCAGACTGGCCAGCAGTTCCGGCAGCCTGGCGGCAAAGCCCGGATACTCGGCCAACACGGCATCCAGCGATCCCGACAACGGGTTACGTCGCGTGGCACGCCGCCCGACCACGGTCAGGGCGCGTTCGATACCGGGGGCTTCGGCATAGCCGGTCAGCATGGCCGAAAAGCCGCCCACGGGCGGCGGCTGGAAGGACGTTGTGGTGGGCCATTCGTCGACGACACGACGGGCGGCCCGGGCCGCGAATTGTTCGAGCGGCTCGCTACTGTAATGCCGCCAGTCGCATGCGAGCGCGTGATCGAAACCGATATCGACAATGATGCCGGCATAGCGGCGAAGCGGGGGCCGGAACCGCTCGCGTAGCGCACGGTGAGCGGGGTGGGCATCACTGGTGGAGTCGATGGTGCGATGTAGTCGAATGCCCCGGCTGATCTCGGCGTCAAACGGCGTGTGGTCGAGCCTGCCTTTAACCAGGTCGCCGAGAATCTGGCCGGCGGCCGAGGTGCCGGTTCGCTCGGCCAGCCAGAGATGAGCCAGCAAATTCATGAGCAATCGCGCCCGTCTTGCCCGATCTCGCGCTGGTAGTAGGCGACGTCGTGGGCACGACCGAACTTGTATCCGGCGGCTTCGATAACGCCGATACGCCGGAAGCCGAGCTGTTCGTGAAAACGGACGCTGACCGGGTTGGGCACGGTGACTACGGCGATCGCCATGCGGCGCCCCTGATCGGCGAGTATGGCGAACAAAGCGTGGTAGAGGCGGGCGCCCAAGCTGCGGCCTCGAGCGGCCTGGTGCAGATAAACCGATACTTCGACTGTTCCTCGGTAGGCTTCGCGACTGCGAAACTCGCCAGCGTAGGCATAGCCTAGACACTGGCCGTTGCATTCGGCGACCAGCCAGGCATGGGTGGCATCGATGACGAGCGCGCGTTGGGCCATGGTGTCACCGTCTGGCGCTTCGTATTCAAACGAGATAGCGCTGTCGGTGACGAACGGCGCATAGATCGCCGACAGTGCGGGGCCATCGGTTGGGCGAACGCGGCGTATCGTCGTGGTAGCCCGCTCAGGGGGCGATACAGATGTCATGGCGCGTTATATGTTTAAGAAATCAACGGCGCCCGTTTCAACCGAGTATTCGGCGCCGACCACCTTGAGGTCGTCGGTCTCGATGAGGTGTTCGAGGATCGCCGAGCTGTGCCGCAGTTGATCGACCGATTTTTCGATATTCGCACGTACCGCCGCAGCCGCCAGGGCCACGCGGTCATGACGTAACTCGGTGCCGAGCAGGACATCGACCGACGGCCGGACGCGATCTACGATCGCTCGTAGATTGGGCGACTGTTTTTCGCGGGGCTGTTGCAGCTGATCCAGGGTTGCCTTGATCGCGCCACACTGTGTGTGGCCGAGCACCACGACGAGCCGCGTGCCGAACATTTCCGCGGCAAACTCGATGCTGCCGATCTGGGACGGGGCGACAACGTTGCCGGCGACACGAATGACGAACAGATCGCCGAGCCCCTGGTTGAACACGATTTCAGCCGGCACGCGCGCATCGGAACAGCCCAGAATGATGGCGAAGGGTTGTTGTTTCAGACCGAGTTCGGCGGACGCGCCAAGGCCGGCCAGCGTTTTGGAACCCGCGATATGTTCGACGAAATCCAGGTTGCCTTTTTTCAGCCGAACTAGCGCGTCGTCAGCAGAAAGCATGGGCTAACGGCCCTTTGATCGTGTAATGGACAGGCATTGTGCCACGCCCGACTCAAGCACGCCCCGCGACGTCATCAAACGGTCATGCCCAGGGCCTATTTTAATCGGCGGCATCGCTCGCCAGACAAGCACAAGCAACTTGGGGAAGTCTCATGTCTTACCGTCAATGGACGGCGTTGATCGCCGCCACCGGTCTAATCGCCTTTGCCGCGGGGTGTAACGACCACAACAACAAGAACACATCAGCCAGCAACGACAGTTCGGATACCACGGCCACACCGATCCAGCATGTGGTCGTCATCTTCCAGGAAAACGTGTCGTTCGATCATTACTTCGGGACCTATCCGTACGCCACGAACCCGAGTGGCGAACCGCAGTTCACGGCCGCTTCCGATACGCCCACGGATATCGATAACTACACGCTGGAACTGTTGAACAACAATCCAAATCTGAATCCGGCGAACGGCAGTGGCGCGAGCAACCCGTTCCGACTGGATCGCAGCCAGGCGCTGACGGCCGACCAGGATCACAACTACGAGCCAGAGCAGATCGCGTTCAATAATGGCGACATGGATCTGTTCCCGAGCTCGGTTGGCAAAGGCGGCCCGCCGCCGGACGTGCAGAACGCCACGGCTACCCAGAACACCGGTCTCACCATGGGGTATTACGACGGTAACACCGTCACCGCGCTCTGGAACTACGCCCAGCGCTATGCCATGAGCGACAATTCCTACGACACCAATTTTGGCCCGTCGTCGCCGGGCGCGATCAATCTGGTTTCCGGTCAGACCAACGGCATCATCCAGATGTCGCCGGCCGACAATACCTACGGTTACGTGGCCGACGGCAACGGCGGCAAGACGTTGATTGGCGATCCGGATCCGCTGGGTGATGTCTGTTCGGGCAACACACAAGTGCGCATGGGCGGTCGCAACATCGGCGACATGCTGAACAAGGCCGGGGTGACCTGGGGCTGGTTCGAAGGCGGGTTCGATCTGACGGTGACCAACAGCGATGGCACGACCGGCTGCGATCGCAGCCATCAGACCAGTGTGTCGACTACAGGCAAAAACACCAATGGTCCGGTGACCTCGGCCGATTACATCCCACATCACGAGCCGTTCCAGTATTACTCGTCCACGGCCAATCTCGACCACAAGCGGCCGTTCAATGTGGCGTCTATCGGGCATACCTACGAGGTCGACAGCAACGGCAAAAAGACCGACACCAAGGACCCGGCCAATCATCAGTATGACAGTCACGATTTCTTCGATGCGGTTAAGGCGGGTAACTTCCCGGCCGTGAACTTCCTCAAGGCGCCGGCCTACCAGGATGGCCATGCCGGTTACTCGGACCCGATCGACGAACAGGATTTCATCGTCAAGGTGGTCAATTTCCTGCAGCAGCAGGGCGAGTGGAAGCACACGGCCGTGATCGTCGCCTATGACGACTCGGACGGCTGGTACGACCATCGCTACAGCCCGAACGTGAACCCGTCGGCGAGCATGCAGGATGCGCTCAACGGCACGGGCACTTGTAACGCGGGTGGCAAGGACTCGGTACAGCGCAGCCAGCCGCTGGACGGCATTGATGGGAAGCCGGCCCAGGGCCGCTGTGGTTACGGTCCTCGGCTGCCGCTGCTGGTGATCTCGCCCTGGGCCAAGCAGAACTTCGTCGACCACACGGTCACCGATCAGACGTCGGTGATGCGCTTCATCGAAGACAACTGGCTCGGCGGCCAACGCCTTGGCCAGGGCTCGTTCGACAAGATCGCCGGTTCGCTCGACAACATGTTCGACTTCGGCGCCAGCAGCGCGCCGAACGCCAGCACGCTGTTGCTCGATCCGAATACCGGCGAGCCCAAGAGCAGCTGATGTGGCTTGGGGCGCCGGCATGGGTGCCGGCGCCCGGCCGCTTTTTTGCGACGTCCGATCGGGTCACCGGCGGACGTCTTTACGTTTCAGCGCCTCGGTGAAACGCGAGATCAGGAACCGATCATGACGATATCGCGACGACATTTTCTGCGTATGGGAGCGGCTGGTGCCGCCACGGCGGGTATCGGCATGCCCGCTCTGGGTTGGGGCGACGAAGGGCGCAAATCACCCCAGGCACTATCGATGGACCCGCGAACTCTGGCGCGATACGTCGATGCGCTCCCGGTGCCGCCCAAGGCGGCACCGACGCGACAGTGGCCGCTACCGGACGAGCACGGACAACGCATTCCGCACTATCGGGTCAGCATGAACGAAGCCGAAGTGCAGGTGCATCGCGACATGAAACCCACCCGAATGTGGACCTACGACGGCAGTCATCCCGGGCCGACCTTCGACACGGTGTCCGGCCAGGCGATATCGGTGGAATGGGTGAACAACCTGCCGTCGGAGCATTTTCTTCCGGTCGACTATACAGTTTGTGGCATGAAGCCGGGTGCGCAGTCGGTACGCAATATCGTGCACGTGCACGGCGGGCGGACGCCTGCGGCCAGCGACGGTTATCCCGAAGACTGGTATCCGCCCGGCGAATCCAAGACCGCGCATTATCCGAACGGGCAGGAGGCCACCACGCTCTGGTATCACGACCACGCCATGGGCGTATCCCGTCTCAATCACTATGCCGGCATGATGGGGGCGTTTCTCATTCGCGATGAGGTGGAGGCCGCGCTTGGATTACCCAATGGCGATCAGGAAATCCCGCTTATCATCTGCGATCGCTATTTCAGCCCGGAAGGGCAACTCTATTATCCGACCTCGGGCATCCCGGGGCATCCGTGGATTTCGGAGTTTCGCGGCAACGCCATCATGATCAATGGCAAACTCTACCCGTATCTTGAGGTCGAGCCGCGTAAATATCGATTCCGGGTGGTCAACGGCTCGAATCAGCGCTTTCTGCGTCTCGCGCTGGGTGGAAAGCGCCCGTTCCATCAGATTGGTAGTGATCAAGGTCTGCTCTCGGCACCGGTGCCGATGACCGAAATCCTGCTCGCGCCGGCCGAGCGGGCCGACTTGGTCGTCGATTTTGCCGACTGGTCGCATCAGACGTTCACTCTGACCAACGACGGACATGCGGTCATGCAGCTGCGCGTGGGGGGCAAAACGCATCGAGATCGATCGCAGATGCCGTCGACGTTGCGCCCGGTGCCGCGCATACCGGAAGCCCAAGCGGTGCGGACCCGGCACCTCACGCTCAACGATTACATGCGTCCTACGGGCGACTCGATGCTCATGCTGCTCAATGGCACCCGCTGGTACGCGGAGCCAACCGAAGACCCCGAGCTCGGCAGCGTCGAGATCTGGAATCTGATCAACCTGACCGAGGACACGCATCCGATTCATTTGCATTTGGTGCGCTTTCAGATACTGGATCGACGACCGATCGACATGTATCTCTACGAAAACCACAAGAAACTGCGTTATGTCGGTCCATCACAAGGGCCGGCAGCGAATGAGGTCGGTTGGAAAGACGTCGTGCAGGCGCATCCCGGCTCGGTGACGCGCATCATCGTACCGTTCGACGGATATCCGGGGCGCTATGTCTGGCATTGCCATATTTGGGAGCATGCGGCCAACGAAATGATGCGCCCATATATTGTCCGACCGCCGGCGGCGACCTGAGCGCGCCGTCGGTCACCGCAACAGGGCGGGCCGGTTGCGAGCCGGCGCCGCCCTGGGTGCTATCGATCAGTCGCGGGCACCGACCGGCGCCACGACGCGTCCGAATGTGGCGTTGACGACTTCGGCAAAGCTGGTGTACATCGCCGATGCGCCGCACAGGATGCCGACATAGCCGCCCGCAGTGCCGATGGCCGATGCGCCGAACGTGTCGCCGATACCCAGCAGTAAGAACGTAATCCAGAGCGTGAGAAAAACGAACCACAAGGCGCGGTTCAGACGGAAAGTCGCGATCCACATATAGAAGGTAAAAACGCCCCAGAGAAGAAGCGCGACCCCGATGGTGGGGCCAGCCGCACTGAGATCGAGCAAACCATTGCCCGAAAACAACAGCAACATGGCGAACCACCACCAGAAAGCGCCGTAACTGAGAAAAGCGACCAGCCCGAAGGTATTGCCGGTTCGAAACTCGAGAAGCCCGGCAATAAGTTGAATCAGCCCGCCATAGGCCAGCGCCAGTGGAATGACGACGGCTTCGCCTCCACTCGGCAGAATATGGGCGTTGATGAGACTAAGCAGAACTGTCGTCAGACCGAACCCGACAAGGCCCAGGGGGCCGGGGTTGGCCAGGGGTTTCATCTGAGCGTCGGACATGAATTTCTCCTCCCCAATTGGAATTGTGCTTTTGGGAATTTGAGATTATCAGCAGCGCTCGTGAAAAAGATGACGACTTTCGTTGCACACAGCACGAATTCGGCTGTGGCGTGCCTCACGCCAAAGTTGGGGCGCCGACTGGACGCCTGGAGATCGGCCGATCAACGCACCCAAGCGCGCATTGGGTGCCGTTAGTCAGCTCCGTGCAATTCGGGATTGAAAAAATAACAAAACCGTGAACGTATCGAGAAACGCCGTCATGACGGTGATTGCAGCCGATTTGAGCGCGACGGCCGTAGTTTCTGATTCGATTGGCTAATTGCCAAATACGCGCGCTTGGCCAATACTAAGCACTAGACGATCTGGTTGTGCCCAGCGTCGTCTATGGTCCTGGCATTGTATTTGCGTACTGTCAGGCTGCAACGTGTACTGACGGCGTGCGGCGTTTAGTCTGAGGCTAAACGGCCGTCAGTGAGCGGTTTGTGACGTGCTGGCGGCTTCCTGTCCCGGAAGCCGCCTTTTTTATTTGCGGCGTACGACGTCAGTTTCAATCGCTGGCTTGTTGGCCATTTTGTTTGTGTAACGTCGTACTAGAAAGCAGGGCTGGTACCGCCAGCCATGTTATTGGCCCGAGCGCATGTGTATGGTCGCTTCATGACTCGGGATGGCGCTGATCATAGCCGCGGCTACCTGAACGGCACCTTGCAGCTCTCGATCGTGCGTCCCGGTACGTGCACGTACCGCCGTAACCCGGGTTGTCGCGCGCGTCGAATCGGGCTCGACATTGCGTGCTCGCGCCTAGCCAAAGCTGGCGGTGGCCCTTCGCATCACACGATACCGAAGAAACGCACCACCGGGTCGGATGCCAGCAGGGGCGCCGTGGCGTCCTTGAACGGTTGATAGTGCGGCATACGGGTGTGCGCTTCGAAAGCCGCCCGATCGGTATAAGCCTCGTGCAGCACGACGCTGTTCTCCGTGGACTCCGGCACCAGAATATCGAACTGATGGCAATCCGCTTCATTGGCCAGTGATTGGCGCGCGTCCTCGCGGGCGTGCTTGAGAAACGCATCACGTTGACCAGGCTTGAGAGCGAACTCGGCGATGACGACAAAACCGGGTTGAGCGGTCATGAACTTCTCCTTGATGGACGATGCGGCCGCGTCCGACACGCCGGTACGGGTAGGCCCCTTATCTTGACCCACCGCTGGCGGATGCCTACAAAAGACGAGATCAGAGGACGCAATCGGCCCGGCCGCGATGAGGCCGCCATAATGGAGGAGCTGGACATGCCCCACAACATTCTCATGCCGCGGATCATGGAGGTCGGCGGCGGCGCGCTCGACCGGCTCCCCGGTGTGCTTGCCGCGCTCGGTGTACAACGCCCGTTGATCGTCACCGATCGCATGATGATGGAGTTGGGCTATGTCGACCGGGCCCAAGGATTGCTGCGCGACGTGGGCATGGTATCCGATGTGTTCGCCGACACCGTGCCCGAACCCACCGAGCGATCTATCACAGCCGGGGTCGAGAAGATGCGGCAGGGATTGGCCAACGGTCAGGGCTTCGACAGCGTTGTTGCGATCGGTGGTGGTAGTCCGATCGATTCGGCCAAAGCGATCGGCGTCCTGGCCCACTTCGGCGGCGAAATCCGTGACTACAAATTTCCGCATCAGGCGGATCAATCCGGGCTGCCCTTGATCGCCATCCCGACCACGGCAGGGACCGGTTCCGAATGCACGCGATTCACGATTATCACCGATGATACGGTCGACGAAAAAATGCTTTGTGTCGGTGTCGGTTTCATGCCGACGGCCGCGATCGTCGACTATGAACTCAGTCTGTCGGTGCCGGCGCGCGTCACCGCCGATACCGGTATCGATGCCTTGACGCATGCCATCGAGGCTTATGTCAGCCGCAAGGCCAATGGGTTTTCCGACCAGCAGGCACTGGCGGCGATGCGCCTGATCGGTCCGAATCTACGGATCGTTTATCACGAGCCGGACAATCGCGCGGCGCGCGAAGCCATGATGCTCGGTGCCAGCCTGGCCGGATTGGCCTTTTCCAGCGCTTCGGTGGCCCTGGTGCATGGTATGAGCCGGCCGATCGGGGCGTTTTTTCACGTGCCACACGGGCTGTCGAACGCCATGCTACTGCCGGCGGTGACGCGTTATTCGATCGAAGCGGCACAGCAGCGATATGCGACCTGCGCCCGTGCCATCGGGGCCGCGAATGCCGCTAACTCGGATGCCGCAGCGGTGCGATTGCTCGTTCGAGAACTGCTTGCTCTGAACACGGAATTGGAAGTGCCCGGGCCAGCGGCCTACGGAATTTCGCGGGACAAATGGCAGGCGGCACTCGATACCATGGCCGAACAGGCGCTGGCTTCGGGCTCGCCCGGAAACAATCCACGTGTGCCAGACGCCGGGCAAATCGTGGCGCTATACGAAACGGTTTGGCATCAGCGCATGTAGACGATATGTCGCGCCTATTCGGAGGTTTTGACCACCGACGCGAAGCGGCGGCCGCTATTTCGCTGCAAGAAAACCGCGCCCGGGCAGGGCGCGGTGTCGGGGCTGTCGAGAGCTATGGTGCTTACTGTGGCGTCATGAACGACTGAATGCGCTTGGTCAGTTCCGGATCTTTCTGCGCCTGTTGCGCGATACGGTTGTATTGCTTGGGCGTCAAACCGCTGTCTTTAACAGCCTGGACCATGGCCTTGTTTTCTTTTTTCTGAGCGGCTTTCTTGTCGTCCGCTTTTGCGACCTTGTCATCCCATTTCTTGATGACCGCCTGAACATTCGCCTGGGCCTTGACGAATTGCTTGAGTTGCTTGTCGGTAAACGGATCCGCCGACTTTGCCTTGGTACTGGCGCTAGCCGCCGCACTCGGGTTGTCGGCGGCCAGCGCCGGCAAGGCAAATAGCGTGGTGGCGCCCAGTACGAAAGCAATGGCCGTGCGACTCTTGATGAACTGCATCCTAGCTCCTGTTAAGAAGTGTAGTTCCGGATGGGTGTATCGATCTTGCAGGATCGAGGCCAGTTTGCTGGCTACCGCGGTGCGGTCCTGAACGCTTTCAATCGATACACGAGTCTAGCTACGAGCGCTTTGCAGATTCTGAACGAATGCCGCCGTGCTCTGCTGAGGCGCGAACAGGCGGTTGTAATGTTTCTGCATCCACGGCCCCAGAGCCGGGGCGTTGTCGCGACCCAGCAATTCGGCTAGCGCGTCGATGTGTTCGCCGCCGCCGCGGGCAGCTTCGCGCCGTAATTGGGCCATTTCCGAGCGGACGTAAGCGCGTGTTTGCGCCGCGCGTGCGCTCTGTGGCTGGCCCCGGGACGCATTGGTGCTGGATCGGCTCGATACCGATATGCCGTGTCCCGCGGTTTGTAACGCGTCGGCCGTCGTGTTGGTCGTGCTGGTGACGGCAGCGCAACCGGTTATTCCGAAGACGGCGACGAGGGCGGCAAGGCCGAGAGGTTTAACCATGACGTATTCCGGGAAGAGCAAATGGCACAGGCGGGGCAAGCCCCCCGTGTCGTCTAACCGCCCGAATAGGACATATTCGACCGATCGTTGTCGAGCATGACGTCTGGCCGCGCTCTCTCCAAACACAGGCGTGCGATGCAGCGTGATTCGATGATCGAGACCCGGAAAGAGTCGGGCGCCGGTCGAATCAGCGCGTCGAACCGGGGCTGGCAACGGTGACGCCGGCAACGCGTTCGATGGCAGTCGCGGCGTGCATCAGTCGCGTTTCCAGCGAGCCGCTGACCTCCACGAACGGCAAATTGCGCGCGATCAGAGCCTGCCGCCAGATTTGCCGACAACGTTCGCGTTCGGCGGTACCCGGAAAACAGCGTTGCCCGTCGTCCACGAATTCGACATCGGTATCGCAAAGCAGGTAAAGCGCATAGTTTGGCGCGCGGCGTTCCGCTTCCCGACGCACCCAATCGGGGCAAGCACCGGGAAACAGAAGATCTGCCCAGATTGTGTTAGTGATCAGCTCGGTGTCACAAATGACGATCGAATCGGCCCGAGCGGCTGCGGTTTCCTCGTTTTCTATTTGGCCTTTGGCGATGGCGCCGAGATCCTCGTCGCGAATGACGCCGTTATGTTCATCCCAGAAGCAACGCACGTATTCCGGGGCCCAAGGCGCGGCGAACAGGTCGGCCAGCCGGCGTGCGAGGGTGGTTTTGCCGGTCGACTCGGTCCCGAATACGGCAATGCGCGCGGTCACGCGGGCGCGTCCTGCCGGTAGCTGATCGACCACGAACGCAGGCCAATGAAAGAGAGCACCAAGTAAAGGCTATACAGGAATACGAACCAGTACAGCCCGATGGCGGTATACACGGCTAGGCCGGCGATATTCACTACAACCCATCCGCCCCAGGCCTCGATCTTTTTGCGCGCCTCGAGCCATTGCGACAATACGCCGAACGCGGCGATGAAAGCATCGCGCCACGGCATAGGGTCGCCGAGCCGAGCGAGCAGGGCCCCCCAGCCCGCGGTCGCGATCAGGCCCAGCGTAATCAAACCGACGAGTTGCGTTGTACCTAGCCGGGTCACCGGCAGACGCGAACGGCGGTGATTAGGGTGCGTCCAGCACCACCAGCCATACACCAGAGCAATGAAATAAACACCCTGGAGCGACATATCGGCATACAGCCGTTGTCCGGCAAAGACGATAGCGGCGAGCACCACCTGTACCAGCCCGATCGGGAAATTCGCGAGACTCTGGCGCGTCGCCAGCCATACCCCCAACAAGCCGAGCACGGTGGCCGTCTGCTCGATCCAGGACGCATCGAAGAAACCGTGCCAGAGGGCGTCGAGAAAAGCGCTCATGACGCAGCGCCGAAGATGGTGTGCAAATGTTTCATGGCCATTCCTACGCCGGTACTAACCGGATCAGGTACGAGGGCCTGCAACTCGTCGATGGCGAGCAGTGTCGCGAAACGCAGGCCCCAGGGTCGTCCGCTTTGTGCGGACCTCTCAGCCGTTTGGCTCCCCTTGGACACCGGTCATGCTAGTCGTCGTCGCTGCGCCTTACAAGCCCGTGCTTGACCGCCGCGGCAAGCGGTTTAGCATTAGTCTCACCAACGTCCATCGGGCCGAGCATGTCTCGACACACTGTGGTACTCGGAGCCGGCATGGTCGGCGTTAGCATTGCCTGGCATCTTCGCTTGCGCGGCCGCGAGGTCACGCTTGTCGACCGACGCGAGCCCGGTCGCGAAACATCCTATGGTAATGCCGGGCTTATTCAGCGCGAGGCGGTCAAACCGCATCCGTTTCCGCGTGATCTGTCCGATATCTGGCGCGTCCTGCCCAACCGCAGCATCGATATTCGCTATCGCACCGGCGCCATGTTCGCCGAAGCGAATCCGCTGTGGCAGTACTGGCGGTATTCGGCGCCCAAGAGTTTTGCGCGCATCGTGCCCGAATATGCGTCGCTTATTCAGCATTGCACGACCGAACATGAGGTGATGTTCACCGCGGCCAACGCCGAACATCTGATTCGTCGCGACGGCTGGCTGCAGGTGTTTCGCTCGAGCGATACCTTCCAGGCCGAGCTCGCCCAGGCCGCCGAGTTCCGCGAGCGATTCGGGGTGACGTTCGAGGCGCTCGACGCCGCCCAGTTGCATACGATCGAGCCGTCCCTTGGTTCCTGCGCTATTGGCGCCATTCACTGGACCAATGCCTGGTCAGTGGTTGATCCCGGTGCTCTGGTACAAGCCTATGCGGACGATTTCGTCGCCCGCGGTGGGCGTATCGAAAAAGCCGAGGCTCGCAGCGCCGAGCCTTCGGGCCATGGCTGGCGTCTCGATACCGATCGCGGCGAACATCGGGCCGACGACCTCGTGCTGGCCACCGGGCCGTGGTCGCCGGTCTGGCTCGACCGGCTCGGCTACCGCATGCCGATGTTCGTCATGCGCGGTTATCACATGCATTACGAACCGGCCGAGGGCAGGGCGCTCAACTATGGCGTGATGGACTTTGAGAAGGGCTATCTGCTTACGCCGAAACGGGCAGGTCTGCGGCTGACCACCGGCGCCGAACTTAATACCATCGACGCGCCGGCACGTTTTGGTCAGCTGTCGGCGGCCGAAGAGGCGGCCCGCGAAATGTTCGCGCTTGGCGCACGTAAGGAGGCCGAGCCGTGGAAGGGCGCGCGGCCGTGCTTGGCCGATATGAAACCGGTCATCGGGCCCGCGCATCAGCATGAAAACCTGTGGTTTGCCTTCGGTCACGGGCATCAAGGGTTCACACTAGGGCCGACGACGGGCCGTCTGGTCGGCGAACTCATGGACGGCGAGCGTCCGATCGTGGATATGAAACCGTTCCGGAGCGACCGGTTTTGAGCGCGACGGCGGTCATGATACCTAGCTGCTCGCGAAACCAAGTCGGTCGTCACGCCATCTTCATGGCCGTGATTGACCCGGCGAGGACATGAATTCAGGCCACAAGAGCGAGTATCGTCTCGGTAAAAGCGAGTTCTTAAATTTGAATTTGCGATAAGTAATCTATATGAGCGTAACCGATCCGCATCGACTTCCGTCTTCACATATCGACATCGGTGGTGTCGCGTTGCCGCGCGAGCAATTGGCGAGCGTTCTCCCGGATATCGAGCGCTTCGAAGCACATCTGACCGATGCGCTGGCCGTCGATTCGCATATGAGCAATGGCGATGGCAGCGTGCCGTCCTATGTGCAGAAATGGTCGGAAGAACGTCTCGCCCATGTCGTCGCAACGCTTAAAGAGCTCGGCAGCCTGCGCGAGCAGCTGGGCCAGCAGAAAATCGGGCCAGCTACGCCTGGCGGCGAGGGGCCGAAAATGGACGACAAACCCAATTAGCAGGGCAACACGGTCGGCGTGGTAACAAACTTGGCAAGATGAAAGTTTGGTAATTCAGGCATAAAAATCGACCCTACGGGGCGAAATTGCAATTTACAGGCGTACGCCTCTATTATCCGCAGCCGTTTCCCGGCACGGCTGCTCAGTGATTACGACCGTTCGTTACGCCGTCGGCAGCGTTATCGTCGGCATCATCGTGTTTCTGCTGAAGTACGTGGCATACGCGGTCACGGGCAGTGCCGCGCTGTATTCCGACGCGCTCGAGAGCATCATCAATATCGTGGCCGCCGGCGCCGCAGTTGTCGCGCTTCGCGTCAGCGCGATGCCGGCCGACGAAAATCATCCGTACGGTCATCACAAGGCGGAATATTTTTCCGCCGTGCTCGAAGGCGTGCTGATCGTGATTGCTGCGCTGGCAATATTTCGTGAAGCGGCGCAGACCTTCTTCGAATTACATACGCTCAATGCGCCACTGCGTGGGCTTCTGCTTAACGCGGCGGCCACCGTAATCAATGCCGTATGGGCGGGGGTTCTGGTACGCCAAGGCAGACGAGTGAAGTCGCCAGCGTTAGTCGCCGATGGACGCCACCTGTACGCGGACGTGGTGACATCGGTCGGCGTTTTTGCCGGTGTCGTGCTCGTCGGTCTCACCGGGTGGCTATGGCTGGATCCGACGATCGCAATTCTCGTGGCAATCAATATCCTGTGGTCCGGCTGGCAACTCGTGCGGGAATCCGTGGGTGGCCTGATGGATGAAGCGGTATCCGAAAACGAACTCAATCGAATACGGACCGCGATCTTTCACCATTCGGAGGGGGCTTATCAGGCCCACGATCTACGGACACGGCATGCCGGCCGACGGACGTTCATCGATTTTCATCTGGTAGTGCCCGGTAACATGTCGGTCGATGAAGCCCACGTCATCTGCGACCGGCTTGAAGCCGCAATCGAAGATGAGGTCGCTGACAGTACGGTAACGATTCACGTCGAGCCAGAAGACAAGGCCAAGGTCTCGAACGTCTATCTGCCGCAGTAGTGACGCAGTCTTGCGGCATTCAGCAGTGCGGAACGAAATCGGTCATAACATAATTTAACATAATATACATTATGCACAGTATCGGACGCGGCTGAACTCGTCGGCCTCGGTGCTCGATCGAGTCTGGTTGCGGCCGGATCAGATTACGACGTTGCTGGAGATCTCGCCGGCGACGCTCTACCGCTGGCGATCCACCGGACGCATGCCGCGTGCGGCGTTTCTGGTGCTCGCCTCGGTGGCCTCCGGTCTGCCGGTGCTGCCGTCGCGTTCGCATCAGTGGTCCGGGCATCGGTTCGGTCGCGATGGCGCGCTGTACACGCCCACGGGCTACCCGATCTATCCGGCCGATCTGTGGCTGTTCGAGTTCGCCCAGCGCAACGACGGATGCCTGGAACCCGCGAAGCGCTGAGCGAACCATGCGACGAACAGCACCCATGATTTCGGTGTCACTGCCGCCTGTTCGAGAGCTCACGGGCTGGAACTGTTGAGGCGACACTATCAACAACCTGGCGCGCCTCAGGTTGAGCTAAGCGCGAGCTCGACTACTTCAAAACGACGCCTGTATCAATGTAATGCTGGTAGCGGCGACAGGCGTCACCAGCTCCCGAAATCGTTGTCTGCGTCGGCGTAGCGCTGGCATTACGAGTCCACTCATCACAGAGAAAACGAAGCCGCTTTCCGGTCTTCGTGTTTTGACGGTCGCTGGCATTGATCTCGGCACGATCCGACGAGACCTGCGCGTTCGAGGATATCGTTGCCGGCCCGGGTGACGACGATGAAGACACGGAGCCGACGATCTCGTCGAGATGGGAAGTCACCGCGCCGAGCCAGAGCATGGCGGCGAACCACGAAAAAAGCGAAAACACCAAAAGGCCAAGGAATACGCCGGCGGCTACCGACAGGGTCAATCTGAAGTAGTTCGGTTCCATGCGAGCCCCCTATCGTCCATGGAGCTGGAACGTACCCGTTTTTGGAGACGAAAATCAGCTTCACAGACGGCAACACGCTACAGCGATGAGCGAAGTGGATCTGCGCCAAGCCAACTAGGGCGTGTTGTCATGAGATACACCGCCGCACCCGCGCCCGCGAGGTGGCAAGACAAGGCATCGTGAGCGTCGCGTGGCCCGGCCACGTGAGCGAACGATAACGCCGGATTGCCGCCTCACGGGCACGGGCCCTGCGGGTGAGGCCCGCCCACCGCGCCAGGCGGCGTTGCATGCCTTGACCGTGGGGCCCGCCACGCTCGGCGGCATGCGCCTTGCCTGACACGATGGGCGGACCTCATGCGGTGGCGTCTCTCATGACGACACGCCCTAGTGCAGGCGAAAATGCTCGATGAACGCCCGTAGCAAGCCGAGCTGGCGTACCGACCGCGGGTAATACAGACAAAAGCCCGGCCGCGTCGGCGTGAATGTTTCGAGTACCTGGACGAGACTCCCGCTCTCAAGTTGCGCCTGAACGCCCCGCTTTAGCGACCAACCGATGCCCAGCCCCTGGCGAGCCGCGGCGACCACCGTTCTCAGGTCGTTGAATATCAGCCGCCCGTGCGGCTCGACCGCGAATTCGCCCTCCGACGTCATGAATCGCCATTCGGCCATGCGTCTCGAGGTCGATCGCCGGTGCCTGATGCAGTCGTGATCGAGCAAATCCCGAGGCGTCGCCGGCACACCGTTGCGTTCCAGGTACTGCGGCGATGCGACGTATGCGCCCGGTTCCGACTCGGACAACCCGACTGCGACGTGCGTGTCTTGCAGATAATCGCCTAGTCGTATGCCGGCATGGAAACCGTGAGCTGCGAGATCCACCAGAGCTTCGTCGATCGTCAGGTCTAGCTCGATCCTGGGATAAGCCGCCTGAAACGCATCGATCCGCGGCGCGATGATGAGCTGCCAGGCGCGAAACGGCAGCGTGATCCGCAACCGCCCTGCCCGTGCCCGGCGGACATCGCGCACCGCTTCGAGCGTTTCCTCGACGGTATTCAGTAGATGGGCGCTGCCGTCGTAAACGGCCCGGCCCGCATCCGTCAGCGTCAAGGCGCGTGTTGTGCGGAGGAACAACGGCGTGCCAAGACGGGTCTCGAAGGCCTTCAATTGATGCGATACCGCAGGGGGATTGACGCCGAGCACGCGGGCGGCCGCTCGTAATGAGCCTTGATCCGCAATCGTGACGAATGTCTGCAGCGCCGCGAGATCAGCTCGATCCATTGTTCGAATTTTTCGAAGAGTGTATTGCCACTGTAGCGCCTATGCGCATGTCATGCGCTCTGGAACGCTGGGTTCATCCGCTCTATCGCACCGAATTATGTCGTTTCCCGCAGTAAAGCCACGCTCGACGACCGTGGGCATCATGACGATTGTCGCCACCGTATTCGGCATGGCTCTGGCTGATGCGTTTATAAAAAAATATAGCATTGCCATGACGTTATGGCAGATTTACGTTCTACGGTCAGCGTTTGTACTGCCGGTTTTGTTGATCGCGACCCGCGGACGCATCCGAGTGCCCGGCCTGGGTTGGATCCTGTTGCGCAGCATGCTGCTCGCATTGATGTATCTCGCGATGTACGCCGTCATCTCCTGGCTGAAACTATCGGTGATTGCGGCGTCGATCTATACCGCCCCGCTATTCATCGTGACCTTGTCCGCCCTACTCCTGCGCGATCCCGTCACGCCACGCCAGTGGGTCGCCATTCTTATCGGATTCTTGGGTGTACTGTTGGTCGTCGAACCCGGCGCCTCGGCGTTCCAACCCTTGGCCCTGGTCCCGCTTGGCGCGGCGTTGTTCTATGCGGTGGCTGCGGTCGTCACCCGGGCTCGGTGCCGCGCTACATCGGCGGCTACTCTAGCGGTCTGGTTGAATTTGAGTCTTCTGCTCTGGGGAGCGCTGGCCAGCATCCTGATAGCGAGCACCAAAGTCGGCTCCGCGTTGGACTACCCGTTCCTTTTGGGCCACTGGGGCACCATGAGCCCCGGTGAATGGCGCACGATCATCGTCCTGGCGCTACTGATGATCGGTATCAGCGTGGGCCTTGCACGGGCCTATCAGTCGCCGCGGCCGCAGGTCATTGCCGTGTTCGATTACAGCTTTCTGATCTTCGCGGCGTTCTGGGGCTATATATTCTTCGATGAAATCCCGAATCCGCCGACTCTGATCGGCATGGTTTTGATTGCATCGGCCGGCTCGCTGGTTCTGAGAGCCGACGCGGCGAGCACCGAGGCGCGTTAGTGTGCAGGCCCAACACCGCGGGCCATCATCCGCCCCGCCCGATTCGAACCACGATGCGATGGGTGTGGTCGGCGTTATCCAGAGGTATCCGGGCATCGGGCAGCGGTTGGCCGTCGAGGGTGACGAAAACGGTGGGTTCCGACGCTTCGATCGCGATCACCTCAATCTCGTAACGGGCCGCGCCACGATGGAGCGTGGCTCGAAAACCGGGCCAGTCGATCGGCAGCAACGGCGCGATTTCGAGTGTCGTACCGTCGTGGATTCGCAGACCCAGCAAGGCTTCGATGCCGCCGCGCCAGAGCCATCCGGCCGCCCCGGTGTACCAGGTCCAGCCGCCCCGCCCGACATGGGGCGCCATGCTGTAAATATCGCCGGCCAGCACGTAGGGCTCGGTGCGATAACGCGCGATCTGTTCCGGCCCGCTTGCCTGAAGTACGGGATTGAGCAGTGAAAATAGCTGCCAGGCGCGCTCGGCGTCGCCCAGGCCCGCGGCCGCCCAGACGGCCCACACCGCGCCGTGGGTATATTGGCCGCCGTTTTCGCGAATACCCGGGGGGTAGCCCCGAATATAGCCAGGGTCTTGATGAGTGCGGTCGAACGGCGGCGCGAGCAGCAGGATTTGACGGGTCTCGTTGCGGACCAGGCGTTCGTATACCGCGTTCATGGCATGCCGGGTGCGAGCGCTGTCAGCGCCGGTGGCGAGCGTTGCCCAGGTCTGTGCCATGAGATCGATCTGACATTCGTCGTTCTCGGCGGACCCTAGCGGCGAGCCGTCGTCGAAATAGGCTCGTCGATACCAATCGCCGTCCCAGGCATGGTCCTCGATCCGCTGTAACAGCCGATCGGCCAAGCCATCGTAGCGGGTGCCCCGCGGCTCGTCGTCCATGGTGGCGCACAGCGGCGCGAAATCCCGAAGTACGCGGACAAGAAACCAGCCGAGCCAGACGCTTTCGCCCCGCCCATCGGCGCCGATCCGATTGTATCCGTCGTTCCAGTCGCCGCCGCCGATCAGCGGCAGCCCGTGGGCGCCGTAGCGACTGGCATGCTCGATCGCCCGCACGCAATGCTCGTAAAGCGACCCCTCGTTCGCAGCGGGGGCGTATTCGCTATAGCGTTCGGTTTCGTCGGGTTCGAGCGGTGCGCCGGCGAGGTAGGCGACGCGCGCGGCCAGAATCGATGTGTCCCCGGTCGTATGCACGTACTGCGCCGTGACATAGGGCAGCCATAGCAAATCGTCGGTATAGCGAGTCCGCACACCGCGTAGCGGGCGTTCGTGCCACCAATGCAGAACGTCGCCTTCGGAAAATTGCCGGCTGGCTGCCCGGAGTATGTGGGCGCGCGTCCAGTCCGGCTGGGACCACAAAAGCGCGAGCACATCCTGCAACTGATCGCGGAACCCATAGGCGCCACTGGACTGATAATAGCCGGTTCGCCCCCATAGCCGGCAGGACAGTACCTGGTACGGAAGCCAGTGATTGATCATGATGTCGGTCGCCCGGTCCGGCGTGTGCACCTCGATGCCGGTCAGATGACGTGCCCAGAACGCTGCCAGTGTTTGTTCACCGTGGGCGACGTTGTCGCGATCGCGAAATCGTGCGGCCAGGGCCAATGCGTCATCGCGATCGCGCCCCTGGCCGACGATGAAATAAATCGAGCGGGTGGTATCGGTCGGCACATCGACATGTACCTGATATGCGGCACACGGGTCGACGCCCGGTTCGATGTAGCCCGACAATCCAATGCGGAACAGTGCGGCCGGCGCGCCGAGATCGCCGGCCCGTCCGAGGAACTCGGTGCGATCCGCGGTCAGGCCATGGGGGCGCTCGCTGGCCGTGACAAAACCGACGCCGGGGGCGGCGTCGCGCACGAAGCTGTTGCGGGCCAGAAGCACTTGATGGTCAGCATCGTGTTCGAGCACGATGTGCGGCGCGGTCGCGGCGCGAGTCGTGCCCAGGACCCATTCCAGGTAGTACGTGGCGGTCAATCGCCGTGTCCATGGCCATCGGTTCGTCAGATCGAGGCGTACGATCTTGACCGGGGCCTCGCGATCGACCGTCACCCGTAAACGCTGCTCGATGCCGTGCGAGTGGTGGCGATACACGGTATAGCCCGCCCCGTGACGGATTTGGTACGCCCGGTCGGCCGGCCTCGGGGCCGGTGTGGGCGTCCAGACTTCGGCGGTCTCTTCATCCCGCAGATAGACGACTTCGCTCGGCGGGTCGCATATCGGATCGTTACTCCAGGGCGTCAACCGGTTTTCGCCACTATTGCCGGCCCAGGTACAACCCAGCCCGGCTTCGGTGGTGAGGCAACCGAAATCCGGGTTGGCGATCACGTTCGACCACGGGGCGGGCAATGACTGCCCCGGCTCCAAATGGATCACATATTCGCGCCC
Source organism: Salinisphaera hydrothermalis C41B8 (assembly GCF_000732535.1). Classification (GTDB taxonomy): domain Bacteria; phylum Pseudomonadota; class Gammaproteobacteria; order Nevskiales; family Salinisphaeraceae; genus Salinisphaera; species Salinisphaera hydrothermalis. Next base: position 227,010 of record NZ_APNK01000002.1, on the reverse strand, counting down.
GTCTTCGGCGAACCCGCCGAGGCCGTTATCGAACTCGAGATCGCTGGGGCATTCGAGCGCCGGCAGCGCGGGCCCGGTTTCCGTGGTACGCCGGATCGGCACGAACGGCGGCAACAGCGGGATTGTTTCGGCGGTCGGCTTCAACTGGTCGATAATCTCGCCCGCGGCCGAGTCGAGCACGACACGCGCCGAGGCCCACAGCCGGGTACGGTCGGTTTCGGAAAGATCCGACGCCGCAATAAGATGTACCTGGCCGCGCGTGGCACGTTGCGTGCGGCCGCGAATTTCGGTGGTCAGGGCCTGCAGTCGGTCCCGGATCGATCGTACATAGCCGGCCGGGCTCTCATCGACCAGGACCAGATCGATAGCTTGCCCACGAATGCCCCAGAACAGGTGTGCTTGCAGTAACCGTCGGGCGAAATCGGCGTCGTCACTGGCGTGAACGCGCGCCAGCAGGATCGGCGCGTCGCCGGAAATGCCGCGCCCCCAGAGCGTCGACTGAATCTGGTGGCTGGCACGCAATAGATCGGCCGCTGCGCGACTGTAACGAGTCGGTGCCCACAGCTGAGACAACAGCCGCATGATCCAGATGACGTCCGGCGGGTCGATGCGCAGTTCGCTCAACTCTTGTTCGGCTGCCATGCGGGCCTGATCGAATACCCAGCTTGCGCGTGACAAACTTCGATAGCGACGAACGGTGTCCAGCACCGATGGCCGCGAATATCCGGCCGCCGTCACGTACACGATTTCGGCCTCGGTATGTGGGGCGAGTTCGATCGTCACGCCGGTCGCCAGCACCGGGTCCAGCACCGTGCCGACTGTCTGTGTGAACCCGGACAGTGACGGTGCACGCAATGCTTGGGGCGCTGCCATTCGACCGAGTCGCCCAAGAAAGCGTTCGCGACTGGTCTCCCACCGCACCCGCGATTTGATCCCGGGCGGGACGTGCACAGCGTGGCCCAGATACAGCGGCTTTTCCCGAGCGCCTCGCGGTCGGCGCCGGAAGACCATGGTCTGATGCGACGCCAGATAACGACTCTGCACGAACAGCTTGGCAAACGCCGGGTGACGAGTATCCTCGGCCTCCGGCGCCAGCACGACCTCAGCATAGCCGGCAATGAGCAGGCGACGCGGACGAGCGGTTTCGTTCTTGATCAGCAAATGACGAACTTCGACGTCATCCTCGTAAGCCACGGCGACCCGCAGACGACAGAATAATTCGGACGTACGGCGCTGGTATTCGACGTAATGTGGCGCAAACAGCGTGCGCGCGCTGTCGGGGTCGCCGCCTGCGGGTTCCACCCCCACCGACGAGAGGGTGTCGCGATCCAGATCCCGGATGTAGCACCAGTGCCCCTGTCGTTCACGCGTTGGATCGGGCGTCCACCGTGTGAGAACGACGCCCTCCCAGGTACTGCCGCCGCTGCCGTCGGCACTCTGAACCAGCGACATATGGCCGTTCGACAACAGGTTGTAGCGCTGCCCGGTGGCGGCACGTTCTGGTGACCAGACCGGCAGCGGCACCGCGGCGACGAAGGGTCGCGGCAACTCATGGTCCGGCCACGGCGGCAGTGCAGCCGGAAGCGCCGGCGCCCGCTCGTGCAATAGATTGCTCAAACGCGCAATACGTGGGTCCGCCTGGAAGCGCGTCGGCATAATGTCGTCGTTGAGCATGTTGTCGATCGCCAGCAGCAACATGCCCTGGTGATGGCTCAGGTACGAACGCACGATGCTCGCCCGGCGGGTGGATCGGCGGCGGCTGCTCGGGCCGTAGTCGATCGCCTCGTAAAGCCCGTATTCGCCGAGCCCACCCTCTTTCTCCAGTGCGCGAATATTGTCGATTACCGCGTGTGGCCTGAACGGCAAGGCCATCAACGACGAATACGCCGACACCACCAGGCGATCGCCCGCATCGCGCCGAAAGCCGATGCCCGGTATGCCGAACGCACGGTACTGGTAATTCGCATGCGCATCGAGGTGGTAATAGCCCGATTCCGAAATCCCCCACGGCACGTGCATCCGTTGTGCAAAGGCCATATGGGCATCGACCGCGCGCCGACACGCTCGCTCCATGAGACTGGCATTCGGCGCTGGCAAGAACAGCCTCGGCATCAAATACTCGAACAGCGTAGCGCCCCAGGACATGAGGACGATGCGGCCGTTCAGCGCGCGGAACGGACGTCCGAGATGCAACCAGTGCCGGTGGGGCACATCGCCTTTGGCAATGGCGAGAAAGCTGGTCAGGCGAGCTTCCGATGCAATCAGGTCGTAAAATCCGGCGTCGAGCTGGGCTTCGTCGATGTTGTAGCCAATGCGAAACAAATGCCGGGACGGATCGTATAGAAACGTAAAATCCGTTGCGCCGACCCAGGCATCGGCTTGCCGAACGAGCCGGTCGATATCGTTGCGCAGATGCGTCGCTGCTGTGCCCGCGGCGACCAGGGCATGCCGCAGATGGCGGTTCCAGGCGATGGCTTCGGCGTAGCGCCTGTCTGGACTTGCGGTTTCGATGAGTGCGGAGTCGAGACGGTCCAGAAGCCTCTCGACCGCAGCACATACGTTAGAGACATGGGCCAGCGTGACCGGGCGCGCGAGCTGACGGACGATCATGCGCCAATAGCGGGCGATCGGCGGTGGGGCCAGCGCGGCGTCGGCGCGATACAGCGCCGGTGGCTGATCCAGCAATCGGCGCCATGGCAACAGTTGATCGCCGAAATGCCGGGCCAAAGTGGCCTGGCGGCGCAACTCGTCGAGCCAGTGATGCAGTTGCGTCAGGCGTTCGGGGCTCAAATGGGCGCCGGCACGGTCTAATAATGTGACGAATTCGGTTCGAAGCGCCGGGATCTCGCGCTCGCATAATCGCTTCAACAGGGTCCAGCACTCGTCAGCACTCGCGTTCGCATCGATGAGGCTTCGGCGCGCCCTGACGCCCGCGATCCATTGTCGTTCGGCAATCTTCGGCCGGCTCGAATCAGCGGTAATCACGCCTGATTCGAGCAGCGACAACGTATCGCGAATACCGAACAATAGGCGCCGCGGGTCGATCGGTTGCGCGATCAGCTGCTCCAACCCGCGTGCCAGGGTCAACAGCGCCGCCGCAAAATTGCCGCTGTCGACCGTGGACACATAGCGCGGCGCGAGGGGCGTCAGCTCCCGCGTCTCGTACCAGTTCAACAAATGCCCGCGATGTCGCTCCAATGTGTCAATACGCTCGAAACTGCTGTTCAAACGGGCCGCGAGTGAAAACAGATCGAGATAACCGAGATCGTACGCGGCCAGCGCCGACAACAGCCCCATGCCGATATTGGTGGGCGAGGTCCGCCGTGCGAGTACAGCGCGTGGCTCCTCCTGAAAATTATCCGGCGGCAGCCAGTGATCGTCCGGGCCCATGAAGCGTTCGAAAAAGAACCAGGTTCGTCGCGCCACATCGCGCAGTACCTGTAGTTCGGCGGGTGCCAGCTGCGGTTTCTGCTCGGCCGGGGCGCCGCTGACGTAGTGCGCCAGTGCCGGAGCAGTCAGCCAGGCCAGCAGAAATGGTGCGGCCGGTATGAGCGCATCGGGGGCCAGTATCGCCAGGATTGGCGTCAGCACGATCGCGGTCGTCGGTGAGATCCACATGTCGCGCCACGCGGTGAGCATGGTCCGTTCGGCGCCGAAGTCGTGGTGTATGTCGTGCGCGGTCCGCCAATCCAGCAGATGGCATCGCGATATGCGCATACGATAGAGCGTGCGGCCGACGCCATCGAGCACGAACAGGCTCTCGTAAGGCACCAGGCACAACGACAACGCGAGCCGTAGCGATCGTTGCCGTAGCGGGCTGCGCAGGGCTGACAGATGCTGGCGCACGTGCCGCCAGTCCGCGAGGCATGCCCAGACGCAAGCGAGCAACTCGACCCAGATCGGTACGGCCGACAGCGCAACGACGAGTAGCGTCCAGGCCCATGCCGGGCCCGGCAAGGCGGCTGTCCAGGCGATACACAGCAACGCCAGGAGCGCAGGCGCGGTGACGCTGCGGCGCAGATTGTCGAGAATCTGCCATTGCTGTAGTAGTTTCAGCGGGTTGGTTTCCCGCCGCCCTGCCGACGTCGGTACCCAGCGCCAGAGCCACGGCAACAGCTGCCAGTCGCCCCGAATCCAGCGATGCGATCGTCGCAGATAGACGAAGACATTGGACGGAAACTGTTCGTAGAAACGCGTATCCGATATCAGCGCCGTGCGCCCCAGGCTGCCTTCGAGCAGATCGTGGCTCAGTAACGCGTTGGCTGGCAGGCGATCCGCCAGCGTATCGGCGATGACCCGTGGATCGTAGATTCCCTTGCCCGCGAAAATGCCCTCGCCGAACAAGTCCTGATAAACATTGGATACCGCATTCGTATACAGGTCGACGGTCGCATCGCTGTCGAAGACCTGTGTGAATCGCGTGGGCTCGGTGGTGGTTGGATCGGTGTCGAGGCGTGGCTGCAGAAAAGCATAGCCCCGCACAACGTGCGTCCGGCCGGCATTGGGAACGGCTGCGTTCAACGGATGCGCCAACGCGCCGATCAGAACATGGGCCGTGCCCTGCGGCATCGCAGTGTCGGCGTCCAGCGTGATGACGTAGCGGATCGCCGCGAGTTGCTCGCGATCCCCGGCAATCGTCTCGAAGTCGTCGTCGCGGTCAGTGATCAGGCGATTGAACTGCAGCAGCTTGCCACGTTTGCGCTCCCATCCCATCCAGCAATGCTGGGCGGGATTCCATTCGCGCCGGCGGTTGAGCGCGATAAATGGCCCGCTCTCACGGCCGTCGCTATACCGCGTATTGAGCGCCTCGATGCGATGCCGAACCGTATCGAGCAGGCGCTCGTCGCTCGCCATTTCACGATGCGGCGCATCGGCAAGATCGCAGAGCACGACGTATACGAGGTTGCGATCGTCGTTGTTGAGGTAGTTGGTTTCCAATCGCTCGGCCAGCGAATCCACGTCGGCGGTGCGGGCGAGCAGGACCGGCACGGCGACGGCGGTACGCGCCTCGTTGGGAATGCCCGCCTCGAAGTTCAATTTAGGCAATGCGCGCGGCGGCAACCAGTGCGTCACGAGACCATTGATCAACCCGGTGGCCAGGGAAGCCAACATCACGGCCGTCAGCAGCATGATCAGCGCGGTGATCCCGATCGCGGTGCCCGCGACCGTCAGGATCCAACCCAGCGCAAGCCACGGCGGCATGGCAAATAACGCAAGCCCCGCGAAATAAAGGATCGACGCCGCGCCGTACGGTGGTTCGTACCACGGGCGCCGCAAGCGGTGCCCGAGGCGCTCGGACAAGGCCGAGCGGCCGTCGTCGATCAGGTAGTAGCCGATGTGTCGCCGATAGTCGTCAGTAGCGGCCTCGTGAGCGCAGTCGAACGCGGCCTCCGCAACCTCGATCTCCGTTAGGCCGGTACGGCGCGCGAATCGTTCGATCGCCTTGCGGTAACGGTCGCGCGATATGAAATCCATGCGCGCATAAGCGTTGCCAGGGTCCGATCGCAGCACGGACTCGACCACCATCAGCGACTCGGCCGAATCGCACCAATCGTCGCTTTCGAGCGTCCGCAGACTGAGGATGCAGCCGGCCACGCCGAGTCCTGGCGTGACCGCTCGTTCGGCCGTTTGTTCGTTCGGCGTCCGCGGTAACCCGCGCTCCGCGGCCTTCATCAGGTCATCCAGCAGAACCCAGCGCAATACGGCTGGCAGCGCCCAGACCTCGCCAATCGTGAGCACACAGACCCGTTGGTAGGTTGCGACATCCTCGATGAGCCGTGCGATATCCAGCGGCTGCTCGCCGTGCATCGTGATCGCTTGGGCCAGCGCATGAACGCGCCACTGGGGTCGTCCATGGGTATCGCGAATCCGCGGTAGCTGGCGGGTATAAGCGCGCGGCAGACTCTCGCGGACCTGCTCGATGGCGCGTTGCACGACGTGCCAGTTATCCAAAAGCCATTCTTCGACGCGGCTACCCTGTCGTGCGGACGCCGCACGCTCGGCGACGCGCTCATACAGGCGTTGAAAACGACCCTCGAGCGCCGTGATCGCCGGCTCGACCGCCATTCGCGCCCGAGCCGGCACCACGACGCAATGGGCCTGAGCCAGCGTCGCGATCCAGTCTTGTTCTGCATTCACTTGGGCCCCGACGCCCGGATTGGGCCGGTTTACCACGCCAGTCGTCGAGTCCAGCGCGCGCGCCATATCCTTATCCATTCACCGTGGCGGCCGGTCGCGAGGGTCACGCCGGCCGGTAGAGGCCCGTCAGGTCGCGGTGCGCGCAGTCGTCGTGTGATACGCCGGGTTGGGTCGTCGGCAGGTCCTGGAATATCAGCACTGGACGATCACAATGGCTGGCGACGGCGTCCGCCACCGAGCCCAGCTCCCATATCGATTCATCCGAGCCGCCGTGCGCACTCAAGGCAACCAGGTCCACGTTCTCGCGCTCCGCGGTACGCACGATTTCCTTGGCCGCGCTGCGTGCGCGCACCAGGCGGGTTCCGACTTTCACGCACGATTGCATGCGCCGGCAGACTGTTTCGAGATAGCGCTGCCCCATTCGCAGCTGTTCTGCGACCAGACGCTCTTTTAACGCGGCCATGTCGCCGGATAGCCGCATCGACGGCAGCTCGTTGGGCGTCACGATAATCTGTAGCAGGATGAGCTCGGTCTGGGGCGAGCGCAGTAGCGACACCACTTCGCAAGCTGCCCACTCCGCCCGATATGACCCATCCAGCGGCACAAGGACGCGGCGATAGCCCTGTTCGCTTGCCACGGCGCCGGCCGGACCGGGGCGCACGATCAGGATCGAGGTCTGCGTGCCGCGCACGGCCTTCTGTACGGTGCCGCCAAAACGAAACCGGCTCGCATCACCTCGCCCGTAGGCGCTGAACACGATCAGATCGATGGCGTGGCGTTTCGCGAACTCCAAAATCTGGGCCGCGGGATCACCCTCGTCGATGTGCTGACTGACCGTCAGACCTTCTGCCGATAGGCGCTCGGCGTGTCGATCGAGATAGCGCTTCGCCCGGGCCTGTTGCAGCTGCCAGTCCAGCGGGTCGATATGACTATCGCCGTTGTGATTCAGCGAGGATAGGACGTACAGCAAATAGAGTTCGCCGCCCGAGGCCTTAGCCATACGCCGGGCATGATCCAGCGCATTTTCTGCAACCTGCGACCCGTCCAGTGGCACGAGCACACGAGCAAATGACATCCCGACGTCTCCTTCTGAACGACGCCACTCGCGGGTTCACGCGATGCGGCAGGCCGTGTTGCAACGACTCGCCGGGCGCCTGCGCGACAACGAACGCTGGCCGAATCAGCGGTTCATAGCCCAGCGGTGGGTCCGGCGGCATGACGGCCGCCGCCTGTCGGATTGATCCTCGCCACGTCGTGACTACCGCACGCCGCGACCCGAATACCATGCGGCCGTCCGAGCGAACCCGCTTCTCTCATTAGCGTTTGCACGCAACGAACGAGATCGTCTGATGCAGGCCAACGCTCGACGTGCCGTTTGTCGTTTCGATTAATTCATGCCGGGGCCCCGGGCGTGTTGACCCTGGTCAACCGTGTTGCACATGAGTTCGGCGGCCCGCCCCACGGCCCCCTAAGGCGGTCGGTTGATCTCAATCAAATCGCAGGGTTCCGGAGTCGCTAGCGTACGAGTGCGAGGACTGCGATACCCGACGGAACGTGTGCGGATGGATACGTCGAACTGGCATGAGCTCGATACGGAGCAGACCTTGCACGCCTTGCAGGCCGTGCCGGAGGGCCTGTCGGACGAGGAGGCGGCCATGCGACTGGCGCGCTATGGCGACAACACGTTGCCGGCCACGCCTCCCGAGTCCTGGTTTCGACGCCTCGCGCGCCAGTTCGGAAATTTGCTGATCGGGCTATTGATGGTCGCGGGCATCGCGACCCTCATTATGCGCCACTGGGTCGATGCCGGCGTTATTTTCGGCGTGGTGATCATCATGGTGCTGATCGGTGCACTACAGGAAGGCCGTGCCGAAAAAGCGCTGCGTGGCATCCAGGCCCTGTTGTCGCGCGAGACGAACGTCGTTCGCGCCGGTCGCTTGCAACGACTTCCCGCACGCTGGCTCGTGCCCGGGGACATCGTGCGCTTGAACGCGGGCGATTGTGCGCCAGCCGATCTGCGCCTGTTGCAGGGGCGCGAGGTTCAGGTCGACGAGTCCCCTCTGACCGGCGAAGCGCTGCCGGTGGACAAGAGTGCATCGGCCGTCCCACTCCAGACGCCGCTTGCCGAACGGAGCGATATGATCTATTCCGGCACCCATCTCACTCGGGGGCACGCCGTCGCGGTCGTGGTGGCGACTGGCGCACGAACCGAGATCGGCCGTATTGCGCGGTTGGCCGAGGGCGTCAGCCAGGTTCGCACGCCCTTAATGATCCAGATGGCGGATCTGTCGCTGAAGCTCACATTGGCCATACTCATACTGGCCGGCCTTACCTTCGGCGCCGGTTGGTTGCGCGGTGCCGGTTTCGAGGCGGCGTTTCTCGCTGCGGTCGCGCTGGCTGTGGCGGCGATTCCCGAAGGTCTGCCCGCCGTCATCACGATCACCCTGGCCATCGGCGTGCAGCGCATGGCGCGGCGCAGCGCGATAATCCGGCGGCTCTATGCCGTCGAAACGCTGGGCGCGGTCGACGTGATTTGCTCGGACAAGACCGGCACATTGACCTATAACCAGATGATGGTCCGGAGCGTTGTGCTGGCCGCCGATCAACTGGCGGTCGAAGGCAATGGCTATGTGCCCCGGGGCCGGATTGAATCGGTGCGATCGCCCTCCTCGGCCGACGCCGACGCCGGTCTTGCGCGACTGGTCATCGCCGCGGTGCTCTGTAACGATGCCGAACTCAAACCCGACCCCGACTGGCATATTCTCGGCAGCGCGACCGAGGGTGCGTTGCTCACGCTTGCCCTCAAGGCCGGACACGATATCGATCGCATCCGCGCCACTTATACCCGTTTGGACACGCGGCCGTTCGAGTCTTCGCGTCGCACCATGGCGACGCTGCACCGAGACCGCGAGGGCGTGCGCTGGATCACGCTCAAGGGCGCACCCGAAGCGGTACTCGAGCACTGCACGACACAACTGCATGACGGTGTGGCCGAACCGCTGGCGCGCGAGTACTGGACGCAGCAGGTTATCGCGCTTGCCGAGAGCGGACAGCGCACGCTGGCGGTGGCGCAACGCCTGGCCACAACCCCCGAAATCGATTTAGTCGCGGGCGATTTCGAGTCGGAATTCGTTCTGCTCGGCCTGTTCGGCATTGAAGATCCGCCTCGGCCGGACGCGATCGAGGCGGTGGCACGCTGTCGCGCCGCCGGTATCGATATCAAGATGATTACCGGCGACCACGCAGCGACCGCCCGAGCGATCGGCGCTCGATTCGGGCTCGGCGAGGTTGGCGGGGTGCTAACGGGCCGTGATATCGATGCCATGGACGATCGGGCCTTGCGCGACAGCACCCGAACCGTCGATATCTACGCGCGGACCACGCCCGAGCATAAGCTCCGTCTGGTCCGGGCCCTACAGGATCGCGGCTGTGTCGTGGCAATGACCGGCGATGGCGTCAATGATGCGCCGGCACTCAGACAAGCCGAAGTCGGCATCGCCATGGGCCAGCGTGGCACGGATACGGCACGCGAGGCCGCACATGTCGTGCTCACCGACGACAATTTCGTGTCGATCGCCGAGGCGGTCGAACAAGGACGAACCGTCTACGACAACATCCGGAAATCCGTGCTGTACATGCTGCCCACCGGGCTCGCCGAAGCGATGGTCATCGTGCTGGCGATCGTGTTCGGTTTCACCCTGCCGCTCACGCCACTGCAGGTGCTGTGGGTGAACACCATCACGGCCACGACGCTTGGCCTTGCCCTGGCCTTCGAGCGGCCGGAAACCGACCTGATGCGCCGTCGCCCGCGGGGTACGCGTGACGGCATATTAAACGCGATGCTGGCCTGGCGCATCGTATTCGTCACGCTCATCATCCTCGCGGGCACATTCGGGCAATTTCTCTGGGCGCTCGAGCGTGGTCTTGCGCTGGAACAAGCGCGTACCATCGCGGTGAACACTCTGGTCATGTTCGAGCTGTTCTATCTACTGAGCAGCCGCTTCATCCTGCTCCCGGTACTCGGTCGCAACGGCATGCGGGGGAACCGCTATGTCGTGTTCGCCGCGCTGACTACGCTTGTGTTTCAGCTGCTATTCACCGATACGACGCCGTTCCAGCTGCTGTTCGATACACGCCATATCACGGCAATGGAATGGCTCGGCCTGAGCCTCACGGCGTCTTCGGTACTGTGGCTGGTGGAGTTGGAGAAAATGATTCTGCGACGCGCGGCCCGAAACCGCGGACGCCCGGATCCAGCGCCAACACGCCCGGCCGGTGATGACGCTTCCAGCGGCGTCTCTTCATAACGCCCCGCTACGAAGTTCATTGCCGCGGCTGCCGTGTGCCGGCCGCCCCGGTTTATCGGCGCGCACGAGATTCATGCCAGATTTCGTTGGCCACTAATGTTCGCATCCGGTCCATGGATTCGGCGAACCATTCGAGAATGTCGTCGAGCGTGATGATTCCGCGTAGATAGAACTCGGAATCGACGACCGGCAGCCGCCGTACCCCGAGTTCGGCCATGCATTCCATGGCCTCCCAGATATCGGTGGTTTCGTCGATGGTTTCGATCGGCGCCTGGACGATATCACCGACCGAGAGCGCATCGATCGAGACGTTCTGAGCCAGCACTTCGACGACCAGATCCCGATCGGTGACCACACCGACGAGATCCGACTCGTCGTCATCGGACTCGACGATCACGAGCGAGCCGACATGATATTTACGCATCAGCGCTGCCGCATCGCGGATACTGGTGTCCCGCGGAGTCGTGATGACATCCTTTTCGCAGAATCGAGCGACTTCCACCTGAGCCTCCAACGACGCATGGTCGACGTCCTCATCGTCTGCGATCGGTCGGGCGTCATCTTGATTCAAGTCAAAGCAGGCTTTAGAGCCTCACGCGGAGCGTTCCGGGGACAGCGCCGGGCGCCGACGTGTCAGCCACGTCAGCGGCGTCGCACCGGGACAGGCTCAACGCTGGCTGCTGGAGGCGTTGGCCCGCACCGACCGCTGTCCAGAGCACGATCGAACCGACGGCAAGTCCGTTTGAAACGCGCGATACTCGTGTGGGGAATGGCGAGCTCTACACGCGCCTGAAGATCCCCACCCCGGCGCGATTCGCGCTACGAGCCGCTCGGCTGGGACCGGCTCTCGCCGCCGGACACCGTGCTCATCTGGTTATCGGACGGATGCCCCTCGGAACCGCTGCCGGTGGGTTGAGTCCCCCCGCCGGCCGTGGTCGCGCTGGCGCTATGCGTCTGACAATCCATATGGCTGGCGCCATCCACGTTGAGCGTGATCTTGTCGTGGCCGAAGGTCAGTTGATCGCCGTGGTCATCGGCATAGACCGCCGTTTGGGCGCTACCGCTTTTCTTTGCCTCGAGGCTGACCTGGCGCTGACCCATGTGCAGAACCGCGCGCTTATCGTTATTGGCCATGTCGAAACGAAAATCGTCGGCGCAGCGATAATGCTGGAAATCGCCGGCCATCCCAGTGTCGTTGGCCTGCAACATCAATAGCGCCGGTTGCGACTGCTGGCGGGGGTCGATCGCCTGGGGCACGGGGGTCTGCCAGCGGACGTCGCCGCCCTTGTCCATGATTTGAGCGGACAGACCGTACTGCCCGCCGGTGCCGAGCAGTTCCGAGCCAACTTTCAGATTGAAGCTGACCGGTAATTTGCCCAGATCGTGGAGCGTTCGTTCGGCTACGATGCGGTTCTTGTCGCCGCCCGCGTCGTGCTCGACCAAGCTGACCCGCGCGCTGGCATCATCCGGCAGGTGGCCGGCGCCGGCCAACGCCAGCTGGCCCTGGATCTGTACGTCCTGCGGCTGGTCCGAGCCACAACCGGCCAGAACGGCTACCGTGGCCCATATCGATACTAATACGAGCGCTCGAGCGCTTCTTTGAAATGTCACCATCAAGACGTCTGTTTCAATCGATCGAAAATGCAAGTATCTGGCTGATTTGACAGTACGGCAGACCCGACTGTCCGTGCCATGTGTTGAATAATGCCTGAATATCGGCGTGCGCGCTTCGCGTATGCGTTTTACCGGAATATGCGTTCCATTCCGACAACGCCTGAACCACCCAGTCCGTTAAAAGAAAGGTGTCCTTGCCGGCCATGCGCAGAAAAGCCGGACCGGAATTGCCGCCAAGCTGCATAAAGCGTTTCTTCAATTCGGCCCACAGATCGACAATTTCCTCTTCGGGCCATTCCGCCAGCCAGAAGCCGAAACTACCGAATTCGTCGACGATTGCCTGCATCGCCTGGGCATTGTCCCGAACCGCGAATATCTTGCGGCGGTGACGAATCAGGCTTTCATCCGTGGCTAGCCGCTTGAGATCGTCGTCGGTCAGTGCCGCGACGCGCGCCAGATCGAAATCGTCGAATGCCACTTCGAATGCAGGCCAGCGGGCATCCACCAAGCGATGAGTCAGACCGGCACGAAAAATACGCCGGCACATCACCGACAGATAGCGGTCGTCCCCGATCATGGCCAGGCTTTCCGGCGGTTCCGGGCGGACCAGTGCGGCCTGGAGTTCCGCTTCACCGCCTAGCCGCTCGATAGCAGCGGATTCGATCGTTTCGAATGCGATCATGGGATCGTCGTCAGCATATACAGCGTGCAATTGTACGCGCTCTGGCGTGCTCGGTTTCGCTTGATCCATGAAAAAAGGCCCGACTCGCGTCGGGCCTCACCGGGTTTTTGCCATCAGCCCTTGGGCTGTTCCGGACCGTCGGGCAGCGTGGAGTCGCCCGCCGCTTCGCGGGTCAGATGCAGAAAATGCAGATGACTCTCGTACTGATCCAGAATGTCGTCGATGACCTGATCCTTGGAATAGTCCATCAGGTCGTAGCCCTGGGTGCCTTCCGTAAGGAAAACCTCGAGCCGGTAATAGTCGGAATTCGAGCGCGAGGCACGCATGGCGAAAGTCGGCGTCTGGAAACGCCGAGGCCAGGCCTGGTAGTTGAAGTCCGGCTCGTCTTCGAGATCGACGCGCAGCGCCGCGTGCCGACCGTCGCCTTCGCCCTCGGTGACGACCTCGACCGACATACCCTGCGCCCGAAGCTCCTCGGCGACTGCGTCCATGGCCGGGCGCACGGCGCGGTCGAGATAACGCATGACGTGGCGATAGCTGGGAAAGCTCATCGCGCGCGAGACTCGGGTTGTCCAACTGACGGCTTCCCGGCCGCCGGTACGGCTCGACAGATGGCCCGGCAGGCTGACGCGCTGGCTGTCGAACTTATAGACCTCCATCTTCAGCGCCTTCCAAAGCCCGGCGATCATGAAGAACAGCACGACCGAAAACGGCAGCCCGGCGACTACGACCGCACTTTGCAGCGTGGCCAGACCGCTCGTGCCCGAGCCCGCCAACAGCAGAGCGAGCGTGACTACGCCAATGATGATCGACCACACGATACGCATCCAGACCGGCGCATCACTGTTCACGTCCTTGAGCACGGACGTGAAATTCGACAGCACCAGCGCGCCCGAGTCGCCGGAGGTGACGAAGAACACGATGCCCAGAATTGTCGCCCCGATCGTCGAGAGCAGCGGCATGGGCAGCTGGTTGAGGAACAGGTAGATCCCCGACGGCGGGTTGTCCATCACCTGTTGGCCGAAGTCGGTACCGCTGTGCATCACGATGTCGAGCGCGGAATTACCGAGCAGCGACATCCAGATCATCATGAACAGGATGGGCAGCGTCATGGTGCCGGCCACGAATTCGCCGATCGTTCGTCCGCGCGAAATACGCGCCAGGAAGAGACCGACGAACGGGCCCCATGCGATCCACCAGGCCCAGAAGAACAGCGTCCAGCTATCGAGCCAGCTGCTGGGCTGCGAAAATGAGAAGGTGTTGGTCGACAGACTGATGAAATCAGTCAGGTAATCGCCGACGTTGGTCACGAACGTGTTGAGCAGGAACAGCGTACGGCCGGAAAACAGGACGAAAAGCAACAACGCGATCGCCAGCAGGATATTGAATTCCGACAAACGGCGAATGCCCTTCTCTACCCCGGTGATAGCCGAAATCGTGGCGAACGCGACAATGGCCACGACGAGGAAAACCTGCGTCCAGATGTTCGACGTGATGCCAAACATATAGTGCAGGCCGAAGTTGAGCTGCACGATGCCGATGCCGAGGGCAGCCGCAATGCCGAACACGGTGGCGACCACGGCCGCAATGTCGACGGTATGCCCGATCCAGCCATAGATCCGGTTGCCGAATAGCGGATACAACGCCGATCGAATAGTCAGCGGCAGATCATAGCGATAGGAAAAGAAAGCCAGCGACATGCCGACCAGCGAATAGATCGCCCAGCCGGAGATACCCCAGTGCAGGAACGTAATCTCCATCGCATGTCGGGCCGCCATCGCCTGATCGGCGGGCGCGCCCGGTGCCTTGTAGAACTGGGTGATGGGTTCGGCGATGCCATAGAAAATGACGCCAATGCCGATGCCCGCCGAAAACAACATGGCGGACCACGAGAACAGGTTGAAGTCCGGCCGCGATTGTTCCGGCCCGAGTCGTATCCGGCCGAGTCGCGAGACCGCAACCGCGATCACGAACACCAGATAGATGATGACGGTCAGAAAGTAGTACCAGCCGAACGTGGCTGATATCCAACTCTTGACGTCGCTGATCACCGTCTGCGCCTGATCTGTAAAAATCATCGTCCATAACGAAAAGACGACGATGGTGATGGCCGATCCGTAAAAAACGACCGGGTTGAGCCGGTCTTCGGTCGGTTTGTGATCGGATGACAGTTGCTGGCTCATATAGCTCCTGACAAGGAAATTTGCCGGGCACATTCGCGCAGTCCCTCACGCGGTAGCGCGCATAACGGCCATGCGGTGCGCGGTCGCACCCATGTCGCTGTCGCTACAACGATCGAACGCTATCCAGGCCCAGATTTCGGGTCGCGGTGCAAAGCCCCCTTGGCCGGCCGCTTACCCGAGTCGACGCGCCAGCTTGACGCGATTCGACACCGCGCGCAAACGAAACGCTTACGCTGTGCGCGGCATAACCCCCGGGAATTCAGTTTCGGGCACGGCCGCGTCGATTTCGGCGCGGCCCCGGATCAAGTCACATGTTCGGCAATGGTGTCGACAAAGGCGCGACCGTAGGCGTCGCGTTTTTTCTCGCCGACTCCGGGCACATTCGATAACTCGGCGATATCGGTTGGCCGGCGGGCCACCATTTCCCGTAGCGTCGCGTCGTGAAAGATGACGTACGGCGGCACGTCTTGCTCGCGCGCGAGCTCCATACGCAGCGCGCGCAATGCTTCCCACAACGGCTCGTCCTCGATCTCGATAGGTGGCAGTTCTTTCTTGATGGCACGCCGCGAGCGCTTGCCGCTCCGGTCCACGCGCAGTTCGAGGGTCTGTTCGCCCCGCAACAGCGCACGGCAGCCCGGCGCCAGCTGCAGCCCGCCATAGGCCTGTTCGACCCGAATGTATCCGAGCGCAATGAGCTGGCGAATGATCGATCGCCATTGCTTGGCCGAGAGATCGTCGCCGATACCCGCGGTCGACAGCGCGTCGTGGCCGAGCTCGCGCGCCCGGTCCGAATGCGCCCCGCGCAGATGATCGATCACGTAACCGGTGCCGAAGCGTTGCCCGGTCCGATAGATGGCGGACAGCGCGATGCGTGCATAGCGCGTGGCGTCGTAAGTCTCCGGGGGATTGAGACAGGTATCGCAGTTGCCACAGGCCGTATCGCGATCCTCGCCGAAATAGCCGAGCAAATTCACCCGGCGACAGCTCGCGATTTCGCAATAGGCCAGCATGGCATCGAGCTTGGCTCGCTCGACTCGCTTGCGGTCTTCGACGGCGGCGCCCTGCTCGATCATGCGCCGTCGCTGTACCGCATCGCCGAGGCCATAGAGCATCCAGGCCGTGGCCGGCTCACCATCGCGTCCGGCGCGACCGGTTTCCTGATAGTAGGCTTCGATGCTGGCCGGCAGATCGAGATGGGCCACGAAACGCACGTCGGGTTTGTCGATCCCCATGCCGAAGGCCACGGTCGCACAGATGATCACGCCCTCTTCCCGGAGGAAGCGTGACTGATGATGCGCGCGCATGGCCGGCGATAAACCCGCGTGGTACGGCAAAGCGGTATGACCGGCTTGGGTCATCCACTCGGCGGTATCCTCGACCTTGCGACGCGATAGGCAATAGACGATGCCGGCCTGGCCGGGGTGTTCGCGATCGATGAAATCGGCCAGCTGTTGCTTGGCATTGCCGCGCTCGGCGACCCGATACTGAATGTTCGGGCGATCGAAGCTGTGTAGATAGTGCGCGGCGTTTTCGAGCCCCAGGCGCTCGACGATTTCAGCGCGCGTGGGCAGATCGGCGGTCGCCGTCAGGGCCATGCGCGGCACATTGGGGAACTGCTCCGCCAGCATCGCCAGCTGGCGGTATTCGGGGCGGAAATCGTGGCCCCATTGCGACACGCAGTGTGCTTCGTCGATGGCGAACAGCGAGACCGAGGCTCGTTGCAGCAGATTCAGCGTACGCGGTTGCAGCAAACGCTCCGGGGCGATGTACACGATATCCAGCGTGCCGTTCGCCACATCTCGTTCGATCGCGGTCTGCGACTCGGCGTCGAGCGTCGAGTTCAGATAGGCCGCGGCCACGCCCAGCTGTTGCAGCGCCGCGACCTGATCGGCCATCAACGCGATCAACGGCGACACCACGACGGCCACGCCCGGGCGCACGAGCGCCGGAATCTGGTAGCACAGCGACTTGCCGCCGCCCGTGGGCATAAGCACGAGCGCATCGCCGCCGGCGACGACGTGGTCGATGATGTCGGCCTGCTGCCCGCGAAACGCGTCGTAACCGAAAACCGATGCCAGTACCGATTGTGCCGTGGGCTGACTCACGATCCGGCCCCCTGACTCAGCATCGCTGCCGACGGTGCCAGGGGAACGACATAAAACAGCACAGCGAAGAAATGACAGGCGCTTCCGCCGATCACGAACAAGTGCCAGATCGCATGGTTATAGGGCAGACGATCCCAGGCAAAGAAAGCGACGCCCGCGGTATAGGACAGCCCGCCGGCCAGCAACAGCCAGATGCCGCCCGGCGCCACGCTTTCCAGTAGCGGCCGGATGACCAACACCACGGTCCAGCCCATGGCGACGTAAAACGCTGTCGACAAATAACGAATGCGCCGCAGCGCGGTGGTTTTGATGAGTACGCCTGCGAGCCCGAGCAGCCAGATGAGGACGAGCAGGCTCCAGCCCCAAGCGCCGCGCAGGTTGACCAGTGTGAATGGTGTGTAGGTGCCGGCGATCAGAACATAGATCGCCAGATGATCGATCACCCGGAAAACATGTTTGGCACGCGGGGGCGAAATCGCGTGGTAGAGCGTGGAGGCCAAGTGCGAAAAGATCAGACTGGCGCCGAAGATGGATACGCCGACCACATGCCAGGCGCTACCGTCCAGCGCCGCATAAACCACCATGACCACGAGGCCGGCGATCGACAGCGCCGTGCCGATGCCGGACGTGACGGCGTTGGCGATCTCTTCGCCGAGCGTGTAGCCGCTGCTGTTGACCTGCGGCGCGGTTCGGGCGGTGCTCATGGCGATATTGTGCCATGCCCACCGCGTTTCCAACCCGGGCGGGCGCCGCGCCACAAGGTCGCAGCGCCCGCTGGCTTCTGCTCAGTTATTCATTCGCCGCCCGTGCGAGCGATTGATGATCGGCTTCGGTCGCCGGGCGGTTCGCATCGCCGCGCGACAAGCTGTCCCGGTAGTACTCGTCCTTGTCGAACACGTCGACCTGAATCGCCTCCAGTCGTGCCGTTTCCGCCGCTCGAATGCGTTCGGCCTCGGCATCGGAAACCAGCCCTTCGGCAACCGCGGTATCGAGCGCCTCGATCACGCTGGTCGCCTTGATCTGTCCGCGGCGCATCGCTTTCTTTACACGCATCGATGGCTCGGCCACCTCGCTAATCAAACGCCATGCATGCAGTAAACGCCCCATGCCCGGCTCGTCGTCACGCGGCGAGCCCAGGCCGCCCAGCGCAATGCGTTGATATTGTTCGCCGGGCGTCTGGATGGCGGCGGCGACGCGGCGATCCTCCGCATCGCTCGGCCCGCTGGACAACGGGTTGATCTTGAGGAAAAACCGCCCCGGATAACGCAGCAGCCAGCCGACCACGGGCGTATCGAAGTTGGCATAAATGCCCTCGAATGCGCGTTGGATTTCCAGCAGGCAGTACTGGAGCGCCCAGTGCACGACCGGCAGGTCCTCTTTTCTTGCGCCTTCGGCATGGAAGCGGCGCAGGGTGGTCACCCCGAAGACCATCCAGGACAACGCGTCGGCGAATCGACCGGATAGCTGGCCGCGCTGCTTGAGCTTGCCGCCTACACAGAACATTGCCAGATCGGTCAGAAACGCAAAGCGCGTGGAGGCCCAGCCCAGCTTCTTGAAATAGCGTGCGGTTTCGTCCGACACCGGCGAACGCACGGTGGCGCCCCGGGTGATACCGCGCACGATGCCGCGCCCGAAATTGGCGATGGAGTGCCCCATCCAGCCGAGAATTGCCTTGCGGAATGCCGGTACATCCTTGTTTTCCAAAGCGCCGAGTGTGTCCAGCGCATAGGGATGACAGCGCACCGCGCCCTGGCCGAAGATCATGAGCGTACGCGTCAGGATATTCGCGCCTTCTACGGTCACGCTGACCGGCGCCGAGATATAACCCGAACCGAGGATGTTGTTCGGCCCCTGCATCACGCCAGCGCCAGCCATGACATCCATGCCGTCGATGAGCAGCTGCTGGCCGAGCTCGGTCGTCTGCTGCTTGAGGATGGCGGAGATCACGGGCGGATGATGTCCGGCATCGACACCGGCACAGACATAAATACGCGACGATTCGAGTACGTACGCCAGCGCAGCGCTACGCGCCACCTTGGCTGTGACACCTTCCATCCAGCCGATCGGAATGCCGAATTGCTCGCGCACCATGCTGTACGGCCCGACCGCTGCGGCGGCCGACTTCGCCGAGGCCACGCCGCCGGCCGGAAGCGAGACCGCCCGCCCGCCGCCGAGCTGCTCCATGAGCATGCGCCAGCCCTGCCCGGCCTGTTCGGGGCCCCCGATGATGTTATCGGCCGGCACGACCACGTCCTCGCCGTGGATCGGGCCGTTATCGAACGGGCCGATGGGCAAGTGGTGGTCGCCGAGATGGAGCCCCTTCGTTCCTTTTTCCAGCAGCACCACCGTTATACCCGGGTGTTCGCCGCGTCCCAGCAGGTTGTCGGGATCGTGCAGCTGACACGCCAGACTCACCAGATTGGCCACCGGCGCCAGCGTGATATAACGCTTGCTGAAATTCAGACGCAGCTTGATCTCGCCGTCGTCGGACTTGAAGACCTCGCCCTCGGCGCGGATCGAGGCGGCGTCGGAGCCCGCCGTGGGTTCGGTCAAACCGAAGCACGGCACGAGCTCGCCGGTCGCCAGCCGTGGCAGATAGTGCGATTTCTGGGCCTCGGTGCCGTATCCCATCAACAGCTCGGCCGCGCCCAGCGTATTTGGAATGACCACGATGGTGCCGACCGGCCCGAGCTGCGCGGTTTTCATCATGACGGCACTGCGGCCCAGCGTCGAAAACCCCGAGCCGCCGTATTCCTTGGGAATGATCAGGCCGAAGAATCCATGGTCCCGCAGGAAGGCCCAAATCTCCTCGGGGACGCGGCGCGTGTTGCGCAGCTCCCAGCGGTCGACACGATGCAATAGTTCTTCGACCGGCCCGTCAAGAAAGGCCTGCTCCTCGTCGGAAAGTGCGGGGTAGGCCTCCTGCATCATGGAATGAAAATCAGGATTACCTGAAAACAGCTGACCGTCGATCCATACCGAGCCGGCGTTGAGCGCCTGACGTTCGGTATCCGAAATGCGCGGCAATACCTTAGCCTTATCGAGCTTATTGAGGATCATCGAAAACATGCGAATCTCCAGGCCAATAGGCCATTTAATGAACAACTAATCGCGCGCGCGAATGCGTCACGCCAATGTTCCGATGACTCTAAGCTTAGCTCGCCTCCGCTCGGCATCCAACAATAATTAAAATTACTGTTTTCAGTTTTTGAGCCCCTGAAACCGGGGGTGTAGATGATTGTGCGCAATTATTGAGACGATTAGACATGATTGGGCACGGATTATGACGGTGCTACAGTCCTTGGCCTCTCCCGTGTAACAGGTATTACTCGTGATCGATCGCTATCCGAAAACTACGGCTGAACGCGAAAAAGCTCTGGCCCAGATCGATCCCGACACCCGGCACCGTATTGAGGATGCCGCTCGAATGCTGTTCGCCGAGCGTGAGTTTCACCGCGTGAAACTGATCGATGTGGCCAAGCACGCACGGATCAGCCTGCAGACGCTCTACAAGTATTACGGCAGCAAAGAGACGGTATTGTTCGCCAGCCTCGACACGTGGCTGTCGACCCTCGCCCGTCGCATGATCGATCATCTCCAGGGCATCGAGAATTTCCGGGATCGTCTACGAAAAGTATTCTGGGTGCTACTGGACTACTTCGAGCGCAACCCGGAAGTCGCCCAGATCATCCTCAGTTCGGTTTATCTGAATACCTGGCGCGAAGACGATACCTTCCGCCAACCGCAGCTGATGTCGGTTTTTCTCGGCGTGATCGAGGAAGGACGTCAGGCGGGGATCCTGACGCGACGCGTTGATGAAGTCGAAATCTCGGATTTCATCTGGGGCGTGGCCAACCGTAACGTCGCGATGTGGCTGATGCGGGGGCGCAAGCATGGTTTGGCCGAACGCGCACCGTTGTTGTTCGATATGATTTGGCGCGGTATTGCCAGTGACGCCGCACTGGCGGACACGCTCAATCTCGAAACGGAAACCCGCTCCACCGCGACGGGTTAGGGCCTGTTGCCGTTTCGTGCGAGTTCGCGCCAAGCGCTCCCTGAAAATTAACTAGGGGCGGCAAGACGAGGCGTAGCGAACGTGGCGTAGTGTGGGCCTACGCGAGAGAGCTATAACGCTGGATTGCCGTCGTGTCGTCAATTTATATGGGCGCTTGTCCCTTCGGGTTGGGCCGCCCATAAAAAATTAACTAGGGGCGCCCGGCGGCGTTGCGAGTCTGGGTCGTGGCACGTCACGACGCGGCGACTCGCGCCTTGCCGGACACGATTTGCGGACGCCAACGCGGGCCCGCACGAAACGGCAACAGGCCCTAGCGCGAACCGCTGCCCGCGAATACGGCTTCGACGAATCGCGTCAGAGCGTATGTGTTGGCCGATCGCTTTCCAGCTGCCCGGCGAGCAGCGTCTCGATGCGCTGCTGAATTTGCATGGCGTCGGGTTCAGCGAACTGGATACCGATACCCGGCGGCCGTTGGGTACCGGGTAACGACACCCAGGCGACGCGCCCGGCCACTGTGACACGCTCATCCTGTTCCTTGAGATGCAGAAGCAGAAAGACTTCGGCGCCTAGGTCGAAATGCTTGTCCAGCAGGTGGGGTTGGCCGACGAACAGGCCGCCGTTGCGGATAAACGGCATATAGGCTTCGTACAACGCCCGGTTGTTCGGGACGTCGAAACGAACGATACCGGATTGACCGGCAATACTGAGATCGCTCATGGCTTGCGCGTGGCCTCGGCGACGTACTGGCTGAGTTCGATGAATACCGACTCTACCACCAGACGCCAGTCTGCGTTGGTTCCAGCGGTTCGTGCGGCGTTGCTGACGTGCCGACTCCAGGCTTCGATCCGGCGGCGTCCGAGTCGTCGTGCGCCGTCAGCGATCGCGCCGTCAAGTGTCGCCGGCGCGGCATCGAGTGTGGCCAGTAGCAGATCATTGCAGCGCCGATAGAGCCAGTCCACCCACAGACGCCGCTCGGCCTCGTAGGCGCGTTCGGCCACGTTCAACGGGTTAGCACGCCGCGCCAGCAAGCGCGCCAGGTCCTTGTCCCACTGGGCCATCAGATTGACGGCATCCGCATCGCGTCGTGCCCGCAATGCCAGCGGCGCCCGCAGACTATCCGGGTCGACCCCACTGGCATCGAAATCCTGTGCCGTCAGCCAGCGCCGAGCCGCCTCCGGATCGGCCGCCGGAACCGTCCAGATCTGGCAACGGCTGCGGATGGTCGGCAATAGCGCCGACACGCGATCGCTGATCAACACGATATGACAACCCGCGGGCGGCTCCTCGAGCGTCTTGAGCAGACTGTTTGCGGCACTGATCGACAACGCGTCCGCCGGATCGATCCAACCGATCCGCCCGGTCGAATATTGCGGCGTGAGATGTAGCGTATGCGAAAATCGGCGCACCTGGTCCACCTTGATCGCCTTGCCCGAATCTTCGGGCGTCAGCCGCGAGATATCCGGATGCGTGGCTGCCGCACGCTGGCGACAGCCGGCACAGGTACCGCAGGCATCGCCGGTCGCTGTGGGCTGGCGACACAGCAGAGCGGACACCACCCGCCAGGCGAACCGCCGTTTGCCGACGCCCGGCGTGCCGGCCATTAGAAGCCCGTGGGCAACGCGGTCGGCAGCTAACCCGGCTGCCATATGCGACCAGAGGTTGTCGTGCCAAGGCAGACGCAACGCGTTGTCGTCGACTTCGCTCATAGCCAGCCCTGAACCGCGTTGACGATCGATTGTGCCACGGCGTCCGGCGCGGCCGTGGCGTCAATCACGGCGTAACGCGTCGGTGCATGCCGGGCGCGTTCGAGATAGCTCTCGCGTACGCGTTCATGAAAAGCCAGCGTCTCGTGATCGAAACGATTGCCGTCGCCACGCTTTTGCGCCCGTGCCAGGCCTTCTGCGACCGGGAGATCCAGCAGCAGCACGCCATCGGGCCGTCGCTCGCCCTGCACCAGCCGCTCAAGGGTGGCTACGGCGCCCTCGCCCAGCCCGCGCGCCGCCCCCTGATAGGCAAAACTGGCATCGGTGAACCGATCGCAGAGCACGATCTCGCCAGCAGCCAGCGCCGGCTCGATCACTTCGGCCAAATGGGCGGCGCGTGCGGCGAACATGAGCAGCAACTCACTCATCGCGGGCATCGGAGCGCCGTATTCGCCCATCAGAACCGCGCGGATCGCCTCGCCCAGGCGCGTCCCGCCCGGCTCGCGCGTAGTGCGCACCGTGTAGCCGGACGCCCTCAGATGCTCGGCGAGCTGGGCGATCTGGGTCGATTTGCCGGCGCCCTCGCCGCCTTCGAAAGTCAACAGACGCCCGGATTGTTGTCGACCCGCGCTCATGATCCCCCCAGCTGGTACTTGCGCACGGCCCGGTTTTGTTCGGCCAGCGTATCGGAGAACACATGGGTGCCGTTGCCGCGCGAGACGAAATATAGAGCCGTGCCTTTGTCCGGATGCAGCGCCGCCCGAATCGAGGCCCGTGACGGCGACGCGATGGGCGTCGGCGGCAGGCCGGCCCGCGTATAGGTGTTGTAGGGCGTATCGCGTTCCAGATCGGACTTGTGAATATGGCCGTCGTAGTTGGGAATACCGTAGATCACGCTGGGATCGGTCTGCAGCCGCATCCCTTTTTTCAGCCGGCGATTGAACACGCCGGAGATACGCTCGCGTTCGGACGGTACGGCCGTCTCCTTTTCGATCAGCGAGGCCATGATCAATGCCTGGTAGGGGGTATGGATAGCCAGATTGTCGGCACGATTGGCCCAGGCCTTGTGCAGAAAACGCTGCATGGCGTTATAGCTGCGCTTGAGGAACGCCACGTCGCTCTCGCCGCGCGGGAACATGTACGTGTCGGGCATGAAGCGGCCCTCGGCCTTCTGGTTCGGGTGGCCGAGCGCGGCCATGATCTGCGCGCTGGTTTTGCCCCTGAGGGTATGTTTAAGCGCCGGATCGTGATTGACCGCGTTCATGATCTGCTTGAAGCGCCAACCCTCGACCAGTGTCAGCCGATGCTGGCGAATCTTGCCGGATACCAGCAGCGCCAGTAATTGCCGAGGATCCTGCTTCGCCGGAATGCGGTATTCGCCGCTCTTGATGCTGGTCGCCTGCCCGGTCAGGCGGGCGTACAACGATAAATAGCGTTCATCCCGGGGCCAGCGGATGATCTGCTCGCGGCGCAGCTGATGCACCAGTCCGCGAAAGCTGGTCCCAGGCGCGACCTCGATGAGTTCTGGCTGAGTATTGCCGAGAGGCTGAGTAAAAAAACGGGTGACATCCGCCGCGAGTACGGCGAGCGCAAGCAGCACCGCCAGGACAATACCGTAGAAAAGACGCAGAAACACGGGCGTCGAAACTCCTTGAAATCAGGGGCTATTGATAACCCACGCATGGGCCGCCGGCGCGAACGCTAAGGCGATCCGCGCGGGTCGCGGCCCCGCGAGCGCCGCGTGGCATACGGCCGGTGCACCCCGCCCGCTCAAACACTCTGGCCCAGCAGTTCATTCGCGTACGCGGCCCATTGTCGACTATCGGCGAATTCATGACGACCTATTTGGGTGACCGCCACGGCGCCGCCGACACTATTGCAGGCAACGGCGGCCCGGAAATCCGACAATCGCGCCGTGTCGATCGTCGCCTCGATGAGATCCGGCAGCCGGGCCCGTAGTCGTTCTCGCGTCGCGCCAATCACGCCGGCTCGTGCGAGATCGGGCGTGTACCAGCGCTGGGCGCGATCGATGAACATCAGATTACGCATGGTGGTACAGACGACTTGCCCATGTGCGTCGCACATCACCGCATCCGCGATGTCCTGGCGCTCACAATACCGGCGCGCGAGCACCTGTTCCAGACGGTTTAGATGTTTCACGCCCGCGAGCACCGCCGGCGTGGCGAGCGTTATCGGACAAACCGGCATCGCCAGCGCATCGGGCACGGGCGGCAACCCCGCGTGCAGACTCAATATGCGGCGTGGCGTCGGCCGCCCCGGTGGCGCATAGCCGCGACCGCCGCTGCCGCGAGTGATGGTGATCTTCAACACACCGGACAGCCCGCCCTGGCCGAGTATGCGGAGTTCGGCCTCGAGCGTTTCACGCGGTGGCGCTTCGAGTTCGAGGGCCGCGCAGTCGTGCATGAGCCGGGCGTGGTGAAACGGCCAGGCGACGACTCGGCCGGATTCCATTCGAAGCGTCCGGAAGATACCGTCCCCGTAAGCAAGCCCCCGATCGTCTGCCGGCAATTCGCGGGCCGCCCGGCCATCGATCAGCATGGCTTCAGCCATCGAGTGCCTCGACGGAGACCTCGCGAAAAGCGCGCAATACGCCGTACGCCTTGTGGCGGGTCTCGGCCAGCTCGGATTCGGGGTCCGAATCGGCCACGATGCCCGCGCCGGCACGTAGCGTTAGTTGGCGTCCTGCCTGCGTCAATGAGCGGATGATGATATTCGTATCCATCGTGCCGCAACGGCTGAGATAGCCAATGCTGCCGGTATAAGCGCCGCGGCCTTCGCCTTCAAGTTCAGCGATGATTTCCATGCAGCGCACTTTCGGACAGCCGGTGATGGTACCGCCCGGAAACACGGCCTTGAGGGCTGCGCCCGGCCCGACGCCAGCGTTCAACCGGCCGCGCACATTGGACACGATGTGATGAACGTGCGCGTACGATTCCACCACCATCAGCTCGTCGACTTCGATACTGCCGGGACGGCAGACGCGGCCAAGGTCGTTGCGGACCAGATCGATGAGCATGACATGCTCGGCGCGCTCTTTCGGGTGCGTGATCAATTCTTCGCTGATCCGCTCTTCCTGGCCGAAGTGCCGCCGTCGGGTGCCGGCAATGGGTCGAACGCTGGCCTGGTCGCCGCGAATGGCGAGCAAGCGTTCGGGGGAGGAACAGATCAACGCGGCGTCCTGCCACTGCATCAACGCCGAGAATGGCGCCGGATTGGCCGCCCTCAGGGCCGCGTAAATCGCCCCTGGTGACGTTGCCTCGGTGAGCGTGCCGCGCCATGCCCGGGCCAAATTCGCCTGAAAGACATCCCCGGCCGCAATATAGTCGCGTGCGCGCGCCACGGCGTGGAGATAGGTCTCGGGCGCATCCTCGCGCCAGTGTACTGCCGGCGAGACCGCATCGCTTGGCGGTACATCGCGAACCGCTTCGAGCCGCTCCAACCAATAGGCGACGCGCTCTACATCGCGGTCTTCGGATACGACATCGAATGTCGCGCGCTGGCGATCGTGGATGATCGCGCTACGACAGCGAACTGCGAGTGCCGGTGGGAGCCCGTCGGTATCGGGTGGTAGTACCAGGCCGGGCTCTACGCCGGCCGCCATTTCGTAGCCAAAGTAAACGAGCCAGCCACCGATAAAAGGAATATCCGTGGCGCGCGCGCGCGACGCGCTGACGCAATGGTCGAGGTGATCGAAAAATGCGGCACGCGAGCCGAGCTGCGCCGGCGTAATGGACTCGATCGGATCGGCAAACAGGATATCGTAGCGGGACTGGGCCGCCGCTCCGGCGCTCGATTCGAGCAGCGACGGGCACGACTCGGGCTCGGCCTCGGCCAGGCGATAGAGCGAGGCGTAGTGCCGAGCGTCGACAGTCGCCCGAGCCAGATCGTTTTCCACCACGATCCGGCCCATGGCCCATGTCCGTGAAGTCAAGCGAAGCGCTTGAGTATCAGCGAGCCGTTCGTGCCACCGAAACCGAAGGAGTTCGACAGCGCGACGTCGATTTTCATCTCGCGTGCCGTATGCGGCACGTAGTCGAGCGTGCAGCCCTCGTCCGGATTGTCGAGATTGATCGTCGGCGGCGCCACCTGATCGCGGATGGCCAGCAACGCAAAGATGGCCTCGGCCGAGCCGGCCGCCCCCAGCATGTGCCCGGTCATGGATTTGGTGGAGCTGACCGCAACCTTATGCGCGGCGCTCCCCATGACGGCCTCGATCGAGCGGCTTTCGGATACGTCGCCCGCCTGGGTCGACGTGCCATGCGCGTTGATATAGTCGATGTCTTCGCCGGTCATCTCGGCATCGGCCAGCGCATTGATCATGCACTGACGCGATCCCCGCCCGCTCGGCATCGTGATGTGGTGCGCATCGCCGCTCATACCAAAACCGGCGACCTCACCATAGATTTTCGCGCCGCGCGCCTTGGCCGACTCCAGCTCTTCGAGCATGAGTACGCCGGCGCCGTCGGACAACACGAATCCGTCGCGATCGACATCCCACGGCCGGCTCGCCGCCGTCGGGTCGTCATTGCGGGTCGACAGCGCCTTGGCCGAACAAAAGCCAGCCAATCCGATCGGGTTGACGGCCATTTCGCAGCCGCCGGCCACCATTGCATCCGCATCGCCGTAGGCGATCATGCGCGCAGCCAGCCCAATATTGTGAACCCCGGTCGTGCACGCCGAAACGGCGGCAATATTCGGGCCGTGCAGGTTGAGCTGAATCGAGATCTGGCCAGCGGCCATGTTCGCGATACTGCTCGGAATGAAAAACGGCGAGACCTTCTTCGGGCTGTAATCCGAATCGTGAAAGCTCGCACAGGTTTTGAGAATCGTGCCGATACCGCCGATGCCCGAGCCCACAGCCACACCGACACGATCATTGTATTCGTCGGAGAGCTCGTATCCGCTGTCGCTGACGGCCTGTACCGCCGCCGCCACACCGTAATGCACAAACGGATCGAAGCGCTTGGCTTCTTTGGCCGACATGTACCGGGTGACGTCGAAGTCGCGGATCGGACCCCCGAAGCGGGTCGGATACTTCGACACATCGAAGTTGTCGATCGACGTAATCCCGCTACGGCCGGCAACAATGCCAGCCCAGGTCGTTTCCACGTCCAGGCCCAGCGGGGAAATCATCCCCAGACCCGTTACTACCACGCGACGCTGTTTCAACGACGCCCCCTCCAACGAATGGTGCCGCCCGCAATGGACGGCATTGATCCGGTCGGCCGGTTAAGACTACCGGCCGACGACTTCCACGGGCTTGATCAGCCCTCGGCGTGCGACTTGATGTAGTCGACTGCGTCCTTGACGTTGACGATCTTCTCGGCTTCCTCATCAGGAATATCGATTTCGAACTCTTCCTCAAGCGCCATGACCAGCTCGACCGTATCCAGCGAGTCGGCACCCAGGTCGTCGACGAACGAGGCTTCCGAGGTCACCTGGTCTTCGCTGACCGACAGCTGCTCGGCAATGATTTTCTGTACTCGTTCTTCCACGCTACTCATGGGTTGTCTCCTGTTGCTTGTGTGCGCGTTCATGAAGCGCGAATCCGCCCTCGCGAACCGCGCGCCATTCTAGGGAAAAAGGTATCGCCTCGCCAGACGACTACGCCCCCATATAAAGCCCGCCGTTAACACTCAGCGTCTCGCCGGTAATATAACCGGCTGCGGGCGAGACGAGAAATGCCACGGCGGCGGCGACGTCGTCGACCGCCCCAAGACGGCCGAGCGGGATCTGGCCCAGCATGGTCTCGCGGGTCGATTCCGGCAGGTCGCGGGTCATGTCCGTTTCGATGAAACCGGGGGCGACGGCATTGACGGTAATCGCGCGCGAGCCGACCTCGCGGGCCATCGAGCGCGTCAGACCGAGCAGCCCGGCTTTCGCGGCGCTGTAGTTCACCTGCCCGGCGTTGCCGCTGAGCCCGACCACCGAGCCGACGTTGACGATACGGCCGGTCCGGGCCTTCATCATGCCCTTGAGCACGGCCTTGGATACGCGAAATACGCCCGACAGATTGGCATCGATCACGGCCTGCCAGTCTTCGTCTTTCATGCGCATCATCAGCGTGTCGCGCGTGATGGCGGCGTTGTTGACCACGATTGTCGGCGCGCCGAAATCCTTGCCGATTTCTTTGATGAGCGCCTCGACCGCCGCGGCGTCCGTAACGTCGAGTACCCGACCCGCGCCGGCCGGTTCATAGCCGCCCAGGCGTTCGTCGATGGCGGCAGCGCCCTTTTCGCTGGTGGCCGTGCCAATGACGGTCGCCCCGTCGGCAGCGAGGCGATCAGCGATAGCTGCGCCGATACCGCGACTGGCGCCGGTCACAAGAGCGATCTGGCCGGATAGAGCGTTGGAAGACATAGCGGGCCTGGAGCTGGAATTCGAGACTGTGAGCTTAGTACAGCTGAGGGATCAGCGCTCGTCGCCGACGGCCGTCAAGGCGGCGCCGAAGCTGTCGGGATCGGACAGCGGCAACGTATGCAGCGACTTGTCGATACGCTTATTCAGGCCGGTAAGAACCTTGCCCGGGCCGCATTCGACGAAAAGCTGACAATTCTCATTCGCCAGGCGATTGATCGTGTTCGACCACTGTACCGATTCCGCGAGCTGGGCGACCAGCGCGCGGCGCACGCCTTCCACGTCTTCGCGCGGGCGGGCATCCACGTTGTGGTAGACCGGAATCGCCGGTTCGCGTAGCGGGATATCGGCCAGATGCGACGCGAGGCGATCGGCGGCCGGCTGCATCAGGGCGCAGTGCGATGGCACGCTGACGGCCAGCGCCTTCACCATTTTGGCGCCCTTGTCCTTGGCCAGAGTCGACGCCTTCTCCACGGCTTGCGCGTGCCCGGCGATCACCACCTGCTTCGGCGCATTGAAATTGGCCGCCGAGACCGTGAGCCCTTCGCTGGACAACGCGGCCGAGGCTTCGTCGCAGGCTGCGCGGACGTCGTCGTCGGACAAGCCGATGACCGCGGCCATGGCGCCTTCGCCAGCGCCGACCGCGTCCTGCATCGCCTGACCGCGCAGGCGCGTAAGACGCAGGGCGTCGGCGAAATCGAGTGTGCCCGCCACCACCAGCGCGCTGTATTCGCCGAGACTATGACCGGCCACGAATGTCGGTTGCGGACCGCCGGCCGCCTGCCAAGCGCGCCATATCGCCACGCTAGCGGCAACGAGGGCCGGCTGAGTGTATTCGGTGCGATCGAGCGTATCCGCCGGGCCGTCGGTCACCAGTTCGGCCACGTCGTAGCCGAGCGCTTCACTGGCCTCATCGAGCGTCTGCTTGATCGCCGGATGCTGTTGGCCGAGTTCGGCCAGCATCCCGACCGACTGTGCCCCCTGGCCGGGGAAAAGCATGGCAAATCGCGACATACGGGTGTTGTTGACTCAGCCTCCGAATCGAATGGCGGCATCATACCCGGGGTCGCCTCGCTTGGCCACGCAAAAATCGCCTTTGCTAGAATCGAATGCTTCGTTTTTTGCCGGCCGAGGCCGTCGCCATGGTCCATGCCGAACTTACTGTTGCCGCCATCGTGAAGCGCGATTCGCGTTATCTCGTGATTGAAGAGCTCGCCCATGGTCGGCGCGTAATCAACCAACCCGCGGGTCATGTGGAGCCGGGCGAGACGATTCTCGAAGCCGCCATCCGCGAGACCCGCGAGGAGAGCGCCTGGCGTTTTCATCCCCGGGGCTTTATTGGTATGTACTACTGGCCGCACGACGATGGTCGTACGACGCTGCGGGTGGCCCTGGCCGGTGAGGTCGACGACCATGCGCCCGATCAGCCGCTGGACGACGGCATCATTACGACACACTGGCTGAGTCGCGACGAGTTGGCGGCGCGCTCGGATCTGCGCAGCGCGCTGGTACTGCAATCGATCGACGATTTCGAGCGCTTCGACACCATGCCGCTCGATCGTGTCCGCCATATGGGGCAACCGATATGAAGACATCGCACGGCCATCCGGCCGATACGCGGGTGATCGTGGGTGTTTCGGGCGGCGTGGATTCGTCAGTCACGGCCCTGAAACTGGTCGAGGCGGGCTACCAGGTCGAAGCCCTGTTCATGTTCAACTGGAGCGAGGACGAGGCCGGACGCTGTCAGGCCGCCGACGACTTCGACGACGCGGCTGCGGTCTGCGATGCGCTGGATATCCCACTGCATCGCGCCGATTTCTCACGCGAATACAAGGCGCGGGTCTTTCGCTACTTTCTCGATAGCTATGCCGCCGGGCGCACGCCGAACCCGGATGTGCTCTGCAATCGCGAGATCAAGTTCGATGCGTTCATGCATCATGCCGATCGTCTCGGCGCCGACCTGATTGCGACCGGCCACTACGCGCGGATCGACCATACGGGCGAACGCCCTCGCCTGCTGCGCGGGCTCGATCCTAATAAGGATCAATCCTATTTCCTGTCGGCGGTGCCGATCGAGGCACTGGCCCGCACTTTATTTCCGCTGGGCGAAATCGATAAGACCGACGTGCGCGCCCTGGCGCGCCGCGCCGGGTTGCCGGTGCACGACAAACCCGACAGCACCGGCGTATGTTTCATCGGCGAGCGCGATTTCGAGGGCTTCCTGCGCGAATATCTGTCCGGCCGGGCCGGGCCGGTCCGCGTATCCGGCGGACCGCTCGACGGGCGTGTGATCGCCGAACATTCCGGACTCATTTATTACACCATCGGCCAGCGGCGCGGCCTCGGTCTCGGCGGCGTGGCCGGCGCGGCGGAAGGCCCCTGGTATGTCGTGGCCAAGGATCTGGGTAACGATACGCTCTGGGTCAGCCAGGACGCCGCGCATCCCGCGCTGGAACAAAAAGAGCTGGTCGCCGCGGCGCCGCACTGGCTGATCGAGCCGCCAGACGGCCCGCTGCGATGCGCGGCCCAGGTGCGATACCGACAGGCCGCCATCGATTGTGAAGCCACCCCCTTGCCCGACGGCGGCATTCATGTCCGATTCGATCGCCCGCCGCGCGCTATCGCGCCCGGGCAGTATGTTGTTTTCTATGATGGCGCGCATTGTCTGGGCAGCGCCGAAATCCAGGCGGCCGGCGGCGACGCGAAAGCAGCCGCCCCACCCCAACGTGTGACCGCATGACACAACAGAATTCGACGCTCGAAAATCAGGCGCTCGCGCTCGCGGGTGTGGCCCAGTTCACGCTTTATGCCCACGAGCTGGCGACCGACGGGCGCGACCTGCCGGTGCGCTTCGAGCGTGCGACCCAGGCAATCTTCTGTACCGATCCGGACAGCGCGGTTGATGTGTACGGCGATCGTTCGGGCGTGGCCGACGGCATCCGCTATTTGCGGGTTCATCTCTCCGGCCAGCGTCCGGACGCCCAAGGCGCGGCTGTCGCCCGCTACATCGGCCAGATCCTGAAGCTGTCGGGCAAGGTACTCGGCGACGAACAGGCGCTGGGCCGTATTCGGGGCGCTATCGATCGCGCGCGCCTGGCGGAACCGGGCGACGTCGCCGACATATTCGACGCGGCTTATCGAGAGACGATCAGCCCGATACGGCCACAGATCATGCTTCATGGCGAGCCGACCTATTTGAAGAACGAATTCATTCAGCGGCGTATTCGCACCCAACTGCTGGCGGCAGTGCGCTGCGGCGTCATGTGGCGTCAATGCGGGGGCGGCTTCGTGTCGTTGTTTTTCCGTCGCAAGGCCCTGCTGTCGGCACTTGGCTGAGCGTTCCCCCGCCGGCGCCCCCAAGGCCGGCCGATGCCTGCAGGAACCGAGGCGAACACGGTATACTTCGGCCGTTTTCCCGTCGTTACGCGACGTAGACGCCAATAAGACCACAGGCCCAGGAGATGAGGTCCATGACCGATAGTTTTGGTACGCGTACACAGTTCACCGCCGGTGGGCGCAGTTTCGACTATTTCAGTCTGAAAAAGCTCGAAGAGCAGTTCCCGAGCGTGGCGAAGCTGCCCTACGCCCAGAAGATCCTGCTCGAGAACCTCCTGCGTCATGAAGACGGCGCCAACGTCACCGCCGACGACATCAAGGCGCTCGCCAACTGGGACGCCAAGGCCGAGCCGGATACCGAAATCGCGTTCACCCCGGCGCGTGTGGTGCTACAGGACTTCACCGGCGTGCCGGCCGTGGTCGACCTGGCGGCCATGCGCGACGCCATGAAGAACCTCGGCGGCAGCCCGGCCAAGATCAATCCGCAGTCGCCGGCCGAGCTGGTCATCGACCACTCGGTGATGGTTGACGAATACGGCTCGGACAAGGCCTTCGACCTGAACGCCAAGCTCGAATTCAACCGCAACAAGGAGCGTTATGCGTTCCTGCGCTGGGGTCAGGGGGCGTTCGATAACTTCAAGGTGGTGCCGCCGGACACCGGCATCGTGCACCAGGTCAACCTGGAGTATCTGGCCCGCGTAGTCTTCGGCAATGAAGACACCGGCCTGGCTTATCCCGACACCCTGGTCGGCACCGACTCCCACACCACCATGATCAATGGCGTGGGCGTGCTCGGCTGGGGCGTGGGCGGTATCGAGGCTGAGGCCGCGATGCTCGGCCAGCCGATCACCATGCTCATTCCGCAGGTTATCGGCTTCAAGCTCACCGGCAAGCTGGCCGAAGGCACCACGGCCACCGATCTGGTGCTCACCGTCACCGAAATGCTGCGCGCCAAGGGCGTGGTCGGCAAGTTCGTGGAATTCTACGGCGACGGCCTGGCCGATCTGGCCCTGGCCGACCGCGCCACGATCGCCAATATGGCACCGGAATATGGCGCCACCTGCGGCATTTTCCCGGTCGACGAAGAAACCATCCGCTACATGGAGCTGACCGGCCGCGATGCCGAGCAGCTCGAACTGACCCGCGAGTACGCCAAGGCTCAGGGCCTGTGGCGCGAAGCCGGCCAGCCGGACGCGAACTACACCGACAGCCTCGAGCTCGATTTGTCGACCGTGCAGCCTTCGCTGGCCGGCCCGAAGCGCCCGCAGGATCGTGTGCTGCTGTCCGACATGCAGGCGACCTACAAGCGCGAAGTCAAGCCGTTCATCGAAGCGCGCGAGGAAAAGGCCGGCAAATCCATGGCCGAGGCCAAGGAAGAAAGCGAAGGCGGCATCCCGAGCAAGAGCGTTGGCGGCACGGCCCGCGTGAACTACAAGGACGCCGAATTCGATCTGCACGATGGCTCGGTCGTGATCGCGGCGATCACCTCCTGCACCAACACCTCCAATCCGGCCGTGATGATCGGCGCCGGCCTGCTGGCCCGCAACGCCATCAATAAGGGCATGACGGTCAAACCGTGGGTGAAGACCTCGCTGGCGCCGGGCTCCAAGGTCGTGACCGAGTATCTGGAAAAAGCCGGGCTCGACGACGATCTCGACCAGCTGGGCTTCAATCTGGTGGGCTACGGCTGCACGACCTGCATCGGCAACTCCGGCCCGCTGCCGGATCCGATCGGCGAAGCCGTGCGCAATCACAACCTGAACGTGGCCTCCGTGCTGTCGGGCAACCGCAACTTCGAAGGCCGCGTGCACGGTGACGTGCGCATGAACTTCCTCGCCAGCCCCCCGCTGGTGGTCGCCTACGCCTTGGCCGGCACGATCGACACCGATCTCACGAACGATCCGCTGGGCCAGGACGCCGACGGCAACGATGTCTTTCTGGCGGACCTGTGGCCGTCGCAGAAGGAAATCTACGACACCATCGGCACCTCGCTGAACTCCGAGATGTTCAAGCAGAGCTACGGCGATGTCTTTGCCGGCGACTCACGCTGGCAGAACCTGGACGTGCCGGAAGGCGAGATCTACGCCTGGGACGAAGACTCCACCTACGTGCAGAACCCGCCCTACTTCGAAGGCATGACCGTCGATGTCGACGACATTCCGACGATCAAGGGCGCGCGCTGTCTGGCCAAGCTGGGCGATTCGATCACCACCGACCATATCTCCCCGGCCGGCGCGATCACCCAGGACAGCCCTGCCGGCCAGTACCTGCAGGAACAGGGCGTCAAACCGGCCGACTTCAACAGCTACGGCTCGCGCCGCGGCAACCATGAAGTGATGATGCGCGGCACCTTCGCCAACGTGCGTCTGCGCAACCAGCTGGCGCCCGGCACCGAGGGCGGCTGGACGCGTTACCAGCCCGAAGGTCGCGAGATGTTTATCTACGACGCGGCCATGAAGTACAAGGACGAAGGCACGCCGCTGGTCATCCTGGCCGGCAAGGAATACGGTACGGGCTCTTCGCGCGACTGGGCGGCCAAAGGAACCTTGCTGCTGGGCGTGAAGGCCGTGATCGCCGAGTCGTTCGAGCGTATCCATCGCTCCAACCTCGTTGGTATGGGCGTGCTGCCCCTGCAGTTCAACGAGGGCGATTCGCACGAGTCGCTGGGCCTTGACGGTAGCGAAACCTTCGACCTCGACGGCCTGGCTGCCGGCGCGAAGTCGGTGCATATCACCGCGACCAAGGAATCCGGTGAGACGGTCGAGTTCGACGCCCGCGTGCGTATCGATACGCCCAAGGAGTGGGACTACTACCAGAACGGCGGCATTCTGCACTACGTGCTCCGCCAGCTGGCCAAAGCCGCCTGATCCAGGCGTCTGCCTAGCGAGAAAAGCCCCGCCTCGGCGGGGCTTTTTTCTGCGGTGTCTATGCAGGCGGAAGAAGCCAAGACGACGGCAGCCGATTGGCGCGTCACAGTCACGTCGCGAACCCCATCTCTCCTGGCCATTGTCGGCTCGCCGCATCCGATCCGCCGATCCACTGCCCACCGCGCACGCGACTCGGCACGGCTTCGGTCGCCCTGCTCGGACAGGCGCTGTTTCGCTGTAACTGGCGCGTGCACATGTTTACGCCGGCCAACGGCGCAGTGAGCACGGTGCCCGTTCGACCCCAAAAACACCATTCGGCGCGGGCTCAGCGGAAGCTTCGATCCCGCCAAGGCTACTGCTGTATTCGACAATATTTGACAGACTATTCGCGAATCACGGCATATTGATCATCTTCACTGCGACCGGGCCGTGGGCCGGTCGTTCTGACAAGAGTCCAGCATGACCGATCCCCAGGACCCGAAGGTGGCGCCCTCCCGCGGCTCGGTGGCAGACGAAAAGCTTCGGCGTGCCGAACTGGCCGGTCTGGACATACTCGACACCGGCCCGGAAGAACGGTTCGATCGGATCGCGCGCCTTGCCGCGCTGATCTTCGACACGCCGACGGCGCTGATCTCGTTTATCGATCACGACCGGCAATGGTTCAAGGCCCGCATCGGTTTCAATCTGTGCGAGACCAGCCGTGATGAGGCGTTCTGCCGCTATACGTTGGCCTATGCGCAGGTCTTCGTCATCGAGGACGCATCAATCGACCCGCGATTCCGCGACAATCCGTTGGTAGTCGGGTATCCGTACATCCGGTTTTACGCTGGGCGGGCCATCCGCGGGCCCACGGGACAGCCCGTTGGTTCGTTATGCGTGATCGGCCATAACCCCCGGGGATTCGACGATCGATCGAGAGAGATCCTCAGAGAGCTCGCGCTTTGGGTCGAAGCCGAACTCGCGCGAGGCGTGGAGGAGCCCGGGCGGCTGGCGCGCACCTCGCACGAGGGTGGGCGTTTGGTCGCAACCGCCGATGCCGGCGAAACGATTTACGAGCATATCGACCGTCTGCTCGGCGTGGCGGCGAAGGCCAATCATCGACTCGCGATTCTGCATATGCGGGTCGACAATCTGCCTGAGTTCAAACTCGTGCACGACGCGGGCCGCGCGCGGCGTTTCATCGGGCGGTGGTTGAATAATCTGCGCAACCGAAATTCAGACTTGATCTATATCGATCGTTTGTCCGAAACGGCTTTTATCGGCGTCATCGATTATTGCGGCAGCGCCGACGCCGCTCGCCGACGTTGCGATGCGCTACGCGCCCAGGCCGTTCAGGAAACACGTTTCGACAATATCCATTTCGTGTTCAATACGACCGCGGGCATGAGCCTCTTTCCGGACCATGCCAGTTCGGCGGCCGAGTTGGTCAATAAAGCCCGCCTGGCGCATTCAACTCGTCGCTGGGGCGATCGAACCGCGCTATTCACGCCTTCGATCGCGCTGCGCTCGCAGCGCCATTCGTTGTTGCAGGAGCGCTTTGAAACAGCGCTGCTCGACGGTTCCCTGTATTTCCATTGGCAGCCGATTTTCGGCAACGCCGGGCGAACGTTGGTGGGATTCGAGCTTCTCGCGCGCTGGTACGATGCACAGCTAGGAGCGGTTTCGCCCAATGAATTCATACCATTGATCGATCGACAGGAAAGACTTCGGCGCGCCTTGGTGATGAACGCTATCGAGACCGCGGTCGCCCAGTTGGCCCACTGGCAACAACACCACGACGACCCGCCCGACGTGGCGATCAATATCCCCGGCAGCGAGTTCTACCGCGAGGACTTTCCGGATTTGGTGGCTTCGGTACTGAGACGGCACGACGTATCCGGCGCGCATCTGGTGTTCGAGCTCACCGAGCGCAGCCTGATTCCCAGCTTTGCAGCCACCGCGGAAACCATGCAGCGGCTGCGCCAGATCGGGATCCGTATGGCGATCGACGATTTTGGCAGCGGGTATTCCTCGATCGCTTACCTCACCGAGCTGCCCATCTCCTCGGTCAAGATCGACAAAAGTGTCGTGCAGCAGATCGATCGGGCGGCACAGCATTATCGATTGATGCAAAGCATCGTGGATCTGGCTCATGGCCAGAATCTGCCGACGGTGGCCGAAGGAGTCGAAACCCGCGCGCAGCTCGAACTCGTCACCGAAATGCACTGCGAGTACACGCAGGGGTTCTTTCTGGGCTACCCGCAACCCCTGGCGCAAGCCGATGCGCTCGTGGCACAACAAGCGAGCTAATACGGAGCGGCACTATCGTGTTATTCGCCCCAGGTCACTTCGAGCACACTTAGCCAGTTGTCACGACAGATCGCGGCAATGGTCGCGGCATCATAGCCCCGGTCATGCATAGCCTGTTGCAGCGCCGGTAGCGATGCGACATCCCGGATAGGTATGGGCATCGCGTACACCCCGTCGAAGTCCGAACCTAGCCCGACGTGATCGACGCCCATGATGGCGATCATGTGATCCAGATGATCGAGCATGACGTCGACCGATGTCTCTGCACTCAATCCGCCGTCCGGACGCAGGAAATACGTCGCAAAGTTCAGGCCTACAATGCCACCGCTCCGTGCGATCGCCCGCAGCTGATCGTCGGTTAGATTGCGTGCATGCGGGCATATCGCATGGGCGTTCGAGTGACTGGCGATCAACGGCGCATCGCTCGTTCGGGCGACATCCCAGAACCCTTTTTCGTTGAGATGCGACAAGTCGATGGCAATATGTCGCCGATTGCAGGCCCTAACCAACGCG
The DNA here is from genome assembly GCF_000732535.1 of Salinisphaera hydrothermalis C41B8. Classification (GTDB taxonomy): domain Bacteria; phylum Pseudomonadota; class Gammaproteobacteria; order Nevskiales; family Salinisphaeraceae; genus Salinisphaera; species Salinisphaera hydrothermalis. The sequence goes on along the minus strand of NZ_APNK01000002.1, from coordinate 188,880 downwards.
AAGCCGGCCTCGGTCAGTCCGTCGCCGATATCAGGCCCCGAGGGAAAACGAAACGGCACGCCCCGGCCGAACGCGTTCGGGCGGCTCCAGACCAGCCCCAGGGACCGTAAACCGGCGGCATGAAACACATCCAGTGCCTCCAGGTCGGTGTCTATCGCTTCCGCCCCCTCGAAGTGCAGCACGGCCGCCACAGCACTGTCGGCTTGGGCCTGCCGGATATCGGCGACGCTGCGACAGACACGAAAGCGCCCCTCGGAGGCGGCCTCGAGCCGATAAAGCCTTGACACCATGGTCATCGTGCGTGAGGTAGCTTCCGCTACGTCCATGGCCGGCGACAAGGATTTGTCGTATCCGTCGGGCTGCCGCACGATCGACGAACGATCATCGGTCGGCGGAATGAATACCGCGAACAGACCGCCGCCGAATCGCCCCTGATGCATGCGTGGCCAGTCGAGATGCCCGGCTCCACGGCCTTCGAAAAATCGCCGAATCGCGTCGTCCGAGTCGTGTTCGGCGAGACGCAACAGCATGTCGTTGTGACCGTCGAATACCGACGGCCACCCTGAGTTCTGCATGTAATACCTTGTATCGGCTAGGCGGCCAAGGTATCTACGGTATTGCGTTGTGCCCGGCGGGTCGAGGGCCAGTTGGCCAGATCGACTTCGTCACGGATATCCCGGCAGACTCGGATCACATGATCGAGTTCGCCCTGGGTCAGACCGGCGTTGACCGACATGCGAACCAACGAACGTTTCGCAGCCGTGGCGGGCGAATAGAACACCGAACCAAATACGCCACGCGACTCAAGCGCGTCGCGCAACACCATAGTCTGTTGCTCGGGTCCGGCTTCAAGCGCAATGATCTGCGCCTCGCCGTCCGAAACGTTGTAACCCAGGGCAGAAAGATTACGTCTCAGGTAATCGGTATTGTCGAACAGACGTTGACGCTTTTTATCTGCGCTCTTGATCAAATCGAGCGTTTTGGCCAGTCCCGCTACATCCGAGGGCAGAACTGCCGAGCTAAAGATGGCGGGAAACGCGTGATACTTGATGAAGTCTCGCAGGCGAGCACTGCAGGCGATCAACCCGGCGCGGCCTGCGAATGCCTTGGCCAGGCTCGCCGTTACGAAATGGACCTTGTTCTGCAAACCAAGGCCTGCCACCATTCCGCTACCCTGCCAGCCGTGGGTACCCAGTGAGTGTGATTCATCGACGATGATCACGCAGCCAGCCTCATGGGCGACTTCAACAATCTCACGTACGGGAGCCACACTACCGTTGGTGCTATAGACGGAATCGATAGCCACAATCCCGGGGCCATGCCGCTTAATCATCGAGGCGAGATGATCAGCACTATTGTGCCGGAAAGGCCTGGCTTCCAGTTTGCCCGCGGTAATACCGTGCCAAAGGGACGCATGCGCCATCATGTCGACATAAACTGGCGTGTCCGGTGTCGCTATAGCCTGAATCAGCCCAACATTGGCCGTATAGCCGGACGTACTTAGCAGCGCCGCTTCCATCCCCATCCAGTCGGCCATCGAGCGCTCGAACGCGTCCTGCGGGCTGTCGCCGTTCAGGAACACCGCTGACATGACCATAGTGCTCTCGCTTCCTTCCAGTGCATCAATCTGAGCCTGGCGAATCGACGGGTCATCCGCGATATCAAGATAATCGTTGCTTACCATCATGACGGCATCCGGCCCAGGTGTACGACTATCCAGCATATGCCCCCCATTCCACGCTTTTTTCACGCGTTCACGATAGTAGTAATCGACATGTGCCGAGAGAAAGCTCGGCTCAGCCGCAACACGGGCGGCACAGGCTTGGATACTAGGAGAAGCAAACTGAGTCATGGGATAGCCTCGTTGGTTAAGCGATGAGATGACAACAACAGATCTTTACGGGGCAGTGTCAGTACTGCCGTCGGGCTGCGCGACGCTCTCAATTTTTTATAAAAACCAATCGATTTTCAAATTATCCCATCGGACACTGGTTTAGCTGACCCGTTTTGCCTCGGTTCCGCCTCGGTCCAATGCGCTATTTGGCTCAGGCGCCCCGAGTGCGCGCCGTTAGCGTTTGTTTGCCGGCAGCTGCATCCCGGTCACGTCGCCTTGAATAATTGCCATATAAATCAATAATTAGGCTTATAAAAATGCCGGCGTGAGGTGGCTGGCGCTTGAAGAATTTCCGCTTGGACGCCTTGAACACAAGAGAGATCGCGTCGCGGATATACGATCGTATTGAGGTACGACACGTCAGCTCTAAGAGACGTTGCCTCAAGCGCCCGGGTGGCGCCATGCGCTGGTTCACCGGGTTGGCTCTGCTCAGTGGGGAGTCGAGCCGACTGTCAACCCGTGGTTTTATCGGGGTGACTGCGACGTGAGACCAGCCCGACAGCTAAAGCGGCCGCTCACATTAACGAGTAACCCACAGTGTCCAGCCATTCGAGAAATTCGTTGTAGCTGGGTCGGGGTTGCATGCCGGCCTGGGTGGCTGGTGTTTCGAACAAACTCCAACGCAGCGAGTCCGTGGAATCGACGAGTTCGGCCGCCGGTGCGGTATGCACGGACCAGTTGAGCTCATGATACACCGCGCTTCCAGGATCGAGCATTATCGCCCCAGCCGCCAAACCGTCGACGATCGATGCCGGAGCGCCAGCGTCTCGAGCACGCTGTACTTCCCGCGCTCTCTCATCGCGATTCTGGATCACCAGGCGCTTGGTGTGGCCGTCGGCATCGGCGAAAACGAATCCTGACGGATCATTTGCCAGGTAATACTCGACCAGCCCCCGGTCGGCGCGCAGGCGCTCTAGCAATTGGCCGACCGCCGGTTCTTTGAGTATGTCTGGCACATTGATCGGAAACACATCCGCCGCCGACACGAACACGTCACGGATATACTCGCGCTGGAACGCGCGGATCGCCTGGTTGAGCGTGTCGTAGACCGCATGTTCGTGCTTGCGTATGTACTGGTCGATGATGCCCCGGTTGAATGCATCGACTGCTACTGATTCCGTCGCCACGCCGGTGAACAGAATCTTTTTGACGTGCGGATCCTGAATCTGCTGACAAAACTCGAGCCCGTTCATCTGGGGCATCGCGTAATCGACCAGGGCGACCGAGATCTGGGAGAAACGATCCGAAGAGTGCATTTCGCGCTGTAATGCGTCGACGTCGAGCTCGATCGGCTCGCGCCGATCCGGCTCGAGTTCTCGATGACCGTTGGTCAACCCGCTGAAGAAGCGACCGCGGGCCACCCCATTCGATTGTCGACCGTTGAGATAGCTCAAGGCCTTGTGTGTGGAGTCGAACAGCAGATATCCCAAATCGGCATCGAGCTGCAGGCTCAGATTGCCAAGAAAATCGATATCGTCGTCGATCAGCACGATCTGGGTTGGATGAAAATATGGCGCCAGCTCAATCTCGGCCATCGTCAGGGATCTCCGGAAAACTCATGGTGAATTCAGTGTATTCGCCCCATACCGAGTCGCAGCGGATATGCCCGCCGAAGCTGTCGATGACGAGGCGGACGAAGGCCAGGCCAATCCCGGTTCCCTGGCCACGCGGCATGCCGGAATAAAAGCGTTCGAAGATCCGCGGCAACACCTCCGGCCGTATACCTGGGCCGGTATCTCGAAAGTGAAGTTGATTAACACCAGAATCCGAACGAGTTGTCCAGATTGTAATTTCACCGCTCTCTTGTCGGGCGAGATAGTAAATGGCGTTCTTCAACAGGTTGAACATGACGTGGACCATCAAAAGCTCCGAACCGACGAATGAGAAGCTTGGGCCACCGAGCCAATTAACCCGCTCTTTCTCCTGCGGGGAATGGAATGGATATCGTTCCAAGGATTTATTAATACATTGATTGATGTCTACTCGTACGAAAACAGAGCGATCGATAGCAGCGCGGCTGGAGTTAACCAGCAACATGTCGAGGACAATGCCCGTATATTCGCTTTCGGTCCGGATACGGTCCAGAACGGATTGCATTTGTTCGAAATGAGCACGACGAATCCTTTTTACAGGCAAGTCATGTTTTCTGGCCAGTTCGTACCCTTCGATAATTGCAGGCAAATAGGTGCTTAATCCACGCGCTCCACTGCGGATGCCGAGTAGCGGGGTACGCAGCTCGTGCGCCATTGTGCCGACTGCATCAGTAATAGCGGCGAGTTTTTCTCTAGCGACCAACTCAGCCTTGTAGTTGATCGCGCTCCCTACGACGATTCCGAAGGAGTAGATGGAGATCAACACCGGCAATGGGATATCGTTTTCGACCTGCAGATCGGCGCCGACAAGCTTGAAAACGAGCCAAGCTAACAAAGCCCCTATGACCGATAACAAGATCGTCATCAGCCAATCGAATACCAGGATCACCATCAGCATTAGAGCTGCAAGCGTAGACAAGGCCCACACCGCTGATAGATGATTCATGAGGGTCATGAAGAAGAAGAAGAACGGAAGCAGAAAAACGAGCGCAAAAAGCCAGTAAAGAGTCAGCCATGGCTCAACGTCGCGCATCCGCGAAATGTTGCGCTCGAACAGCATCGGTATGGCAAAAAGCACGCACACCGCTCTGAGCCATAGATTTTCATAGTGTTGGGGGTAAAGGTCATGCCACATGTAGTAATACAAGGGCTGGCCGATGATTTCGATGATGGCAAATGTTGCCATGATCGAGCGCCCGTACGAGGCGCTCTGTTGCAGCGAGGCAATCAGTCTGCTCGAAATCCGACTTGCCAAGGCATGAAAAAACGGCGTAGCAGCCGTTTTCCTGCGTTCATTGCGAGGTACCTTCTGGCCGGCATCAGACGTCGAACCAGATTTGTATTCGGTCTCGGAAGAATCCGTCATGTCATCCCGCAACACATCTCAAAATTCGAATATCGCAGCCGATACTCGGTCGTACGATTCGTCCAGTATACTGACCCGGCATAGATCTCGTTGCGTTGCCTGATGCCCGAATCGATCAAACTGTATCGCCGCGCCAGAGGCTCGAGCGACTTTCGACTGGTAAACTCCGGTCGCCTCTAGGCGAGTGCTCATGGCTGCAGCTCGAAGCGTGCTCTATGGATGCCTAGGCCTTCTCCTGCTTAGCCAGTTCGCGGCGTTGGTCGTGGCATACGTGAGTACGCCGCCCCGCGATATGCTGGCGGTGCTAGTCACCGCCGTCGGTTGTGGGCTGGCCATCGTGCTGCTAGGGATTATATGGCGGGTGGATCGGCATATCCGCCAAGCCAGCTCCAGCGCCCTGGCGGACTGGATCGAGCAGGTCGATATCACGGCCGACGAGTTGCCGCAGTTCAACGACACGGTGGCCAACCGTGCACCGCGTCTGGCGGCAGCCACCGAAACTCTCGTCGCCCGTGTCCATGATTACCGCGACAAGCTGCTGGTACGACATCAGCGAGTGCAGCGGTTGTTGCGCAACGTTACCGATGTGCTGTACCACGCAGACCGTGACGGTCGGCTCACCTGGGTGACGGATTCGGTGTCCGACATGCTGGGCTATACGTCGCACGAGCTTCGGGGCTACCCCCTGTCGGGACTGCTTGCCGATCCCGATACCGATCTGGCGATACTCACCCAGAGCGCCAACATCGTGCGCTACCCCACCCGCGTCTTCCGCCGTGATGGCAGTATCGCGTGGTTGTTGATCTCCGCGCGCCGTATCGATGATGCCGATGGCCAGATCACCGGCAGCGAAGGCATATGCCGCGACGGGACCCGCCTGATCGAGACGCAACGCCAGCTCAATCAAGAAAAAGAGCGGGCCCAGGTGACGCTGGCAGCGATCGGGGACGGGGTCGTCACCACCGATGCCGACGGCACTATCGATTACATCAATCCCCGGGGTCTACACATGCTCTCGCGCAGCATGAAGCAGGTTCAGGGGCGCGCATTCGAGGATGTCTGCCAGCTGTTCGATCTCGACAAGAAGGAATTCGTCGACGGGCTGGTCACCGAATGCCTGACCACGGGGATGTCGCGGGAATGGGCCAACACCCTGGCCTTGATCGGCGATCAGACCCCGACGCGGGAGCCCGACGATTATCGCTCGGTCACGGTCACCGTGTCGGCGATCCGAGATGAAAAAAGCCAGATCATCGGCGCCGTGGTGGTGTTACACGATGTCACCCGGCTCGAGCGCGTCTCACGCGAGCTGACCTATCAGGCCAATCACGATTCGCTGACCGGCCTGCTCAATCGTCGGGCGTTTGAACGCCGGCTCAAGCATGTGCTCGAAACCACCCGCCTGGACAAGGTGCACCACACACTGTGCTACCTCGACCTGGATCAGTTCAAACTGATCAACGACAGCTGCGGCCATCATGCCGGCGATGCCATGCTGCGGCAGCTGTCTTCGCAGATGGTCACGCAACTCAGGCCGAACGACACGCTGGCCCGACTCGGCGGCGATGAATTCGGCATCATCTTCGAGGAAACCGACCTGGAAACCGCGCAGGCCGCCGCCGAACGCTTGCGTCAGTGGCTCGAAAGCTTCCGGTTCGAATGGGAAGGCAAGGCGTTTCGCCTGGGCGCGAGTCTGGGACTAAGCGTGATCGACGAAGGCTCGGCCAGCGCCGCCGAGCTGCTACGCCGCGCCGACACCGCCTGCTATCTGGCCAAGGAACAGGGCCGGAACCAGGTTCGGGTCTATCATCGCGACAGCGACGAAGCCCGCATGCGCGATTACGAGATCGAGCGCATGCAGAAGATCAACGAAGCCCTGGACGACCATGGCTTTGTGCTGCATGCCCAGCCGATCGCTCCGCTGACGGGCCGTAACGCGGATTCGCGCATGGGCAGCGAACTGCTGCTGCGCATGAAAGGCGAGCCGGGTGCGATGATTTCGCCGCAGGATGTCCTACTGACCGCGGAGCGCTACAGCATGGCCTCGCGCATCGATCGATGGGTGATCGATCAGGCCCTGCGGCTGATCGGCCGGCACGATGCCGACTGCCCGCGCATCGGCTACTACAGCATCAATATCTCGGGCCAGTCGATCACCGACGAACAGTTCGTCGGTTTCGTGCGCGAATGCATCGAGCAGTCGGGCGTCAACCCGAAACGTCTGGTCTTCGAGATTACCGAAACGGCGGCTGTGACCAATCTGCAACGGGCCGCCGATCTGATGCGCTCGCTGCGCGCCATCGGGTGTCGCTTCGCCCTCGATGATTTCGGCAGCGGCGTGAGCTCGTTCAGCTACCTCAAGCACCTGCCCTCGGACTTCGTGAAGATCGACGGCAAGCTGGTACGCCACGTCACCGAGGATCCGGTGGAGCACGCGATCGTCGAGGCGCTCAGCAAGGTCAGCCGCGCCGTCGGCCTGCGCACGGTGGCCGAACAGGTTGAAACGAAAGAGCAGCTCGACGCCCTGGAGCGCATCGGGATCAACTACGTTCAGGGCTATTATATTGCCCGGCCCATGCCGTTCGAACAGTTCATCGAAAGCATGAAAACCGACGTATAGCCTCGTCTTACGCTCGCGGGCAATCACATCCGCGGGCAAGCCGTCGAACCGCTGCGGCGACGGCGCGCCCGATCTCGAATCTTCTGGCTCGAACACCCCGCCCGCTCTATCCGATCGGCCCGAACCGATGCCCTGCGGCGGCCATCCCCAGCGGCAATCGGCACGACGAGGCTGTAGTCCCGCGTCGATATTCGGGGTAGTCAGCGCCACAAAAACTGTATATAAATACAGTTATGCAAAAAGGCGAATACAACCCGACCCAGCCCAGCCAGGCCGCGATGCTGGAAGCCCGTTGGCAACGATTTGGCGTGCATCGGGCCAACCGCGCCGCGGCCCTGCGGACCTGGTCTACCGGCTGGTCCCGACTGGATGCCCTGCTGCCCGGCGCTGGCTATCCGCTGACGGGCGTGACCGAGTTCCTGATCGAGTCCGCCGGCCAGGGCGAACTCAGCCTGCTACTGGCCGGGCTCAAGCCTCATCTGGAGCGTCGGCCCGAGCATCGGCTGGTTTTCGTGGAACCGCCGCATCGGCTGAATGCGCCGGCGCTGGACTGCGCCGGCATCGACCATGCCCGCGTGCCGGTGATTCGTTGTCGCGATACCGCCGAACGGGTCTGGAGCATCGAACAATTAGCGGCGGCTGGCGGCTTCGTCGCCTTCGTGATCTGGGATGATCATCTGGATACGCCGCAGCTGCGGCGCCTGCAGCTGGCCAGTGAAAAAGCCGGCTGTCCGGTTTTCGTCTATCGCGACCTTGCCTGCGCGCGCCATCGATCGCCGGCTGCCTTGCGGCTTGCCCTCCATTGCCGGAATGGGCATCAGCGTATCGAGATCCTCAAGTGCCGGGGCCCGGCCGGAGGGCGAACCACCGGTTTGAGCGCTTCTCAGGATCGCGCGTGGATGTTTGTTGCGGTCGGGCCGGATTCGAGCGGGCTGACTTCCGCCGAGCCTGCCAACAGCGCGCAAATCCCGCCTTCGCCAATACAAGACGAATTCAGCGACCCGTCTCCCGGCGCCGATCGCGACCCTTCTCGCCGTTCGTATACGCGGTGAATCATGTGGCTGGCGCTGCGTTTTCCGAACTGGGCGCTGGATTTTCGGGGCGCGGCCGCCGAACAGCCCACGCTCGTGGTCGAAACCACGGCCCAGCGTCAGCACGTCGTAGCGGCCAGCCAGACCGCGCTCGAACATGGCGTTCGCCGCGGCATGGGGCTAGCCGACGCCCGGATACGCTCGCCCGCGGTGGTTGTGCACGATCGCAGCCGCGCCGGCGAAACCGCCGCGCTGGCCCGTCTTGCCGGCTGGGCCTGGCGCTATAGCAGCCAGATTCATTGCGCGGTCGCCGACCCGAATATCCAGGACGCACGATTGATTTTCGAAATCGGCGCGAGCCTGCGATTGTTCGGCGGACGACAGCGATTGCTTAAGGCCATCCGAGACGACCTGAAAGTCCTCGGCTATAGGTATCGAGCCGGGCTGGGCGAGACACCCCAGGCGGCCCTGGCCTTCAGCAGGGCGCGGCGTCGCGTCAGCGACCTGGCCGAACTGCCCCTGGCGAGCCTGTCACTCGACCCGACGACGCGTGCGACACTCGAAGCCAGCGGTTTTCGTCGCGCCGGCGAACTGCTCGCCTTGCCGCCGGCCGCTCTGGCGCGGCGTTTTGGCCCCGAGCTATTGGCTTTCCTCGAGCAACTGGCTGGGCGTCGGCCCCATGGGCTGGCGCTGTTCGAACGCCCCGAGCGGTATCAGACGCATCATGAACTGTTCGGCGCCGTTGAAAACGTCCAGGGGCTGATCTTCGTACTGCATCGCGTATTCACCGAACTGGCGATCTTTCTCCGCGGCGCCGACAGCGCCATTCAGACCTTGCGGCTGAGCCTGGTACACGAGCATCGCGCCACCACCGAGATTACGCTTCGGCTGTCCGCGCCCTCTCGCGATGCCCGGCATCTGGAGCGGGTCGCCTGCGAGCGGCTTGAACGCATCACGCTGACGGCGCCGGTACTCGAAATCGGGCTGCTCAGCGATCGGCTCCGGCCGGCCGAACATGCCCAGGGCGCGCTCTGGCAACAGAACGATCGGAGCGCGGGCGCGCCCTGGCCGGTCGTGCTCGATCGGCTGCGCGCACGTCTGGGTCATGAGGGCGTGGTCTGGCTCGATTCACCGGCCGATCATCGACCGGAATATGCATCGACCGAACGCGACAGTGAACCACGACCACATCAGGCCGCGAACGGCAACGGCGATACGCTCCCGCGGCCGATGTGGCTGATCGATCCGCCCGAGCCGATCAGCGCCCAGGCTCTTGGCAATATGAACTGGCTCAGCGGTCCCGAACGTATCGAAAGCGGCTGGTGGGACCAAGGCCAGCGCCGCGACTACTATCGTGCTCTCGACGCACGCGGGCGCCTGCTCTGGCTGTTTCGCGACTTGAATTCCGGTGACGCGTCGTCGCGATATTTCCTGCATGGCCTGTTCGGTTGAGGCATGCACGCTGCATGAGAAATCACTTTAACGCACATGAAGTAGATTACTCAGAGCTCTGTTGTGTCAGCAATTTTTCGTTTCACCGTGGCGCATCGAGCCCGGAAGAATTATTCGATCGAGCGGCGCAGCTCGGTTACCGGGCCCTGGCCATCACGGACGAATGCAGCCTGGCCGGCGCCGTGCGCGCCCTCAAGGCATCTGAAGAAACGGGGCCGCGTCTGATTCTAGGTAGCCGGTTCGCGCTCGATGACGGCCCGGTTATGGTGGTCCTGGCACGCAACGCCGACGGCTATACCCAGCTTTGCCGGTTGATTACGAAGGCACGAACGGCGACGCGCAAAGGCCGCTATCGGGTCACATGTACCGATCTCGACGCGCTCGATGATTGCTGGCTGCTTGTGCTGCCCGATTACGGTCGCCCGCCCGACCCGACGTTGCATGCGCTGCTGGGCTGGATGGCGGTGCGCTACCCTCGCCAGAGCCGGATCGCACTGGCCCTGCACCGCGGACCGCACGATCTTCTCCACGTGAAACGCTTGAACAGCCTGCGCTTGCGGTACGGCTTGCCGATCGTGGCGGTCGGTGACGTTCATATGCATCGCCGATCGCGCCGTGCCCTGCAGGATGTATTCACTGCCCTGCGTCTCGGAACGACCGTCCAAAACGCCGGTCATGCCCTGGCAGCCAACGGCGAGCGATATCTGCGCCCGCGTCGGGTCATCGGCAGACTCTATCCGCCCGATGCCATCGCAGAAACCCGGCGTATCGCTGACGCCTGCGATTTCAAGCTGCGCGATATTCGTTATGACTACCCGGCAGAGAATATCCCGCCCGGCCATACTTCAAGTAGTTTCTTAAGAGCGGAAGTTAAGAAAGGTTATGTAAGTCGCGGATTAAAAGGGTCGTCCTGGGCGATACGTCGACAACTGATGTACGAAATACGGGTGATCGAGCGACTGGGCTACCCACACTATTTCCTGACGGTCTATGCCATTGTCTGCCATGCCCGAAGCCGGGGCATTCTGTGTCAGGGCCGGGGCTCATCCGCCAACTCCATCGTCTGTTATTGCCTGCAGATCACCGAAGTCGACCCCATCCGGCGCGAACTGCTCTTCGAACGATTCATTTCGGAGGAACGCGCCGAACCGCCCGATATCGACGTGGACTTCGAGCACGAGCGACGCGAAGAGGTCATCCAGCATATTTACCGGACATACGGTCGGTCGCGGGCCGCGCTGGCCGCCACGGTGATCCGCTATCGTCCCCGCAGCGCCATGCGGGATGTCGGCCGGGCCATGGGCCTGTCCGTGGATCAGATCGATACGCTGGCCGGCGAGCTGTCGCGCCGGGCCGATGACGGTACGCTGCCCGAACAGCTCGCCGCCCGGGGCGTGCGTCTCGACGCCCGATTGCTGCACCAGATTCTGGTTCTGGTGGATACCCTGATCGGTTTCCCGCGCCATTTGTCCCAGCATGTCGGCGGTTTCGTGCTGAGCGACAAGCCGCTGGAAATGCTGGTGCCGGTGGAAAATGCGGCCATGCCCGATCGCACGATCATCCAATGGGACAAGGACGATCTCGAGGCCGTCGGCCTGATGAAGATCGATATCCTCGCGCTCGGCATGCTGACCTGCATTCGGCGTTGTTTCGATCTGATCGCGGGGTACACGGGCTATCTCTGGCGAATGTCCACGCTGCCCAGCGGAGACCCCGAGACCTATCGCATGATCCAGCGCGCCGATACCGTCGGCGTATTCCAGATCGAGTCGCGCGCCCAGATGACGATGCTGCCGCGGCTTAAGCCGAAGCGCTTCTTCGACCTGGTCGTCGAAGTCGCCATCGTGCGCCCCGGGCCGATCCAGGGCGGTATGGTTCACCCCTATCTCAAGGCGCGCGATCAGAAACCCGAAGATATCGAGTACCCCAGCGAGGCCCTGCGCGGCGTGCTGGAACGCACGCTGGGCGTGCCGATCTTCCAGGAACAGGTGATGAAGATCGCCATGGTCGCGGCCGGCTTCGATGGCAACGAAGCCAACGGCCTGCGCAAGTCGATGGCAGCCTGGAAGCGCGAAGGCGGGTTGGAACCCTGGCGGGAACGCTTGAAATCGGGCATGCGCGAACGCGGCTACGACGAGGACTTCGCCGATCGCATCTTCGAACAGATCAAGGGCTTCGGCAGCTACGGTTTTCCGGAGTCGCACGCCATCAGCTTCGCGCTGCTGGTGTATGTTTCGGCCTATCTGAAATGCCATTATCCGGCGGCATTCGCGGCCGCCCTGCTCAACAGCCAGCCGATGGGCTTCTACCAGCCGGCCCAGCTCGTGCGCGATGCGCGCCGCCACGGCGTGGAAGTCCGGGCGGCCGATGTGCGCTATTCCCACGCCGACTGCACGCTGGAATCCGAGCCCGGCGAGGCCGCGTCAAGCAATGTCCGGCCGGCGCTGCGTCTTGGCCTTCGGTTGGTCAAGGGACTGTCGCCCGAGGCCGCCTCGCGGATCTCGGCAGCCCGGGCGTCACAGGCTTTTGCCAGCGTCCCTGATCTGGTCGCGCGGGCCCGCCTGGATCGACGGGCCCGCGACGCCTTGGCTCGTGCCGATGCACTTGCGGGTCTGGCCGGGCACCGGCATCGGGCGCAATGGCAGATCGCGGCCACCGAAGTGCATGACGATCTGTTTGCGCACGTCGATGTGCCCGAGGCCGAGGTGACGCTGGCCGAGCCGACCGAAGCGGCGGACATCGTGGCCGATTATCACAGTACCGGGCTTACTTTGCGGCGCCATCCGGTCGCCCTGCTCCGGCCGGATCTGGCGCGGGCGGGTGCGGTCACGGCGGCCGCATTCAACCGCCTGGATCACGGCGCGAACGCGCATGTGGCCGGCATCGTGACCATGCGCCAGCGACCCGGCAGCGCCAAGGGCGTGACGTTCCTCACCCTGGAAGACGAAAGCGGCACCGTGAATGTCATCGTACGTCGCGAAGTGCTGGCGACATATCGGATCGCCGTATTGTCGGCTCGATTACTACGAATCGTCGGCGTGATGCAGCGTGCCGGCCAAGTCCGGCATTGCCTGGCCCATGAGATCGTCGACGAGACCCACCGCCTCGGCTCGCTCGTTACCCGGTCCCGCGATTTTCATTGATTGTGCTTGGGGTCGTGGGCAAGCCGAATACGGTAGCTGTAGCCGTGCTTTTCGAAACCCAGCGATTCGTAGAAGGCATGCGCCGCGTCGCGCTTGAGATTCGATGACAACACCAGCTTGTAGCAGCCCTTGCTACGAGCCGTATCGACGGCGTGGGCCATGAGCGCGCGGCCGACACCGTGGCCTTGACACGCGGGCGCTACAGCCACGTCTTCTACCACGGCCGAAGGCGTCCCCCGGTGCCCCAGGTTATCCATCACGAGTAGCGCATAGGTGCCGACGATCGTGCCGTCGTGCTCTGCGACATAGAGTCGATAATCCGGATAACGCTGCATACGCTCGAACACAAGCTCGGCCTCGGCCAGCGGCAACACGATTTCGTCGTCCATCGACGGCTGGGCATACAGTTCGAGTACGTCTGGCAGATCGGCGCGGCCGGCCTCCCGGATGACCCGTTCACTCATATTCGCTCACCCCCGAGACAGGCAACCCGGGTAATTACCGCCCTCTGCGTGGTTGCCACAACTCTCATTCCGCTCGTTCCTCGGATAGTATCGTGGCAGTAACCACGGTTGCGTGGCACTCGCCGCCATGGCGCCACGCCCGATTCGTCAAGGATTCCGCTGCATGACACATGATCCGTCCGACCAGGACGACACGCCCCGGGAAAACGCCGAACACGAGTCCGAGGAAGAACAACAGAACGAGCAAAACGTCTCGAAGAAAAACGAGCAGGAACAGATCGCTCAGGCGCATTCGCCCGAGAAGCATGCCGAGAGCAGCGAGAAAGAAGAGAAATCGATCGGCCCCCGTCGGCTGCTGGCGCTTTCCCTCGGAGCGCTTGGCGTATCCTACGGCGATATCGGCACCAGCCCGCTCTATGCGCTGCGGGAATGTTTCAAGGGATCGAGCCATCTCGCGCCCACCGACGTCAACATCATCGGCATTCTGTCGTTGATCTTCTGGGCGCTGATTCTGGTGGTGTCGACCAAGTACATGATGTTCGTCACCCGGGCCAACAACAATGGCGAGGGGGGCATGCTGGCGCTGGTTGCCCTGCTAAACCCCTGGCGACGCGATGCCGGGCGCTACTCGGGCCTACTGCTCAAACTCGGCGTCTTCGGCAGCGCCCTGCTCTACGGCAGCTTCATGCTGACGCCGGCGATCTCGGTCTCGAGCGCCGTGGAAGGCCTCAACGTCGCGACTTCGATCTTCAAGCCGTACGTGATCCCCATCACCATCGCGATCCTGATCGGGCTATTCGCAATCCAGAGCCGCGGCACCGAAACCGTCGGCAAGTTCTTTGGCCCGGTCATGATTCTTTGGTTCGTCACCCTGGCGACGTTAGGCATCTACGGGATCGTGCACGAGCCCGGCGTGCTGGCCGCAATCAATCCGGAACACGCGGTGGCGTTTTTCGTCCGCAATCACTGGACCGGGTTCGTCGTACTCGGCGCGGTCTTCCTCGTGGTCACCGGTGGCGAGGCGATGTACGCCGACATGGGGCATTTCGGGCGCCGCCCGATCCAGATCGCCTGGTTCGGTCTGGTGCTGCCCGCCCTGCTACTCAATTACTACGGCCAGGGCGCCATGCTTATTCATGGGCAGGGGGCGTCCGCCAACCAGCCGTTCTACGAATTGGCGCCGGGTTGGGCACTCTACCCACTGGTCGTGCTCGCGACCGCGGCCACCGTCATCGCTTCGCAGGCCGTCATTTCGGGCGCATTCTCGCTCACGCGCCAAGCCGTGCAGCTCGGGCAGCTGCCGCCGATGCGCCTGTTCCAGACCTCGTCCGAGGAATACGGCCAGATCTACGTGCCGACGCTCAACTGGCTGCTCATGCTGGCCACGATCGGCCTCGTGCTGGGTTTTCGCACCTCCACGAATTTGGCCTGGGCCTACGGTGTCGGCATCTCCTTCGCGATGACCATCACCACCTGCCTGGCGTTCTTCATCATGCGCGAGCGCTGGAAATGGCCGCTCTGGATCGCGCTGCCGCTCACCCTCGGTTTTCTCGCCGTGGACCTTCCGTTCTTCGGCGCCAACATGCTCAAGATTCCGCACGGTGGCTGGTTCCCCGTCGCGACCGCAATCCTGGTCTATACCCTGATGTCGACCTGGTGGCGCGGACGACAGCTGTTGCGCGAGCGGCTGGTCGAAGACGAGCCGCTGCCGCTTGATGAATTCATGCACGAGCTGGCCACTGACGACATCGTGCGCGTCAAGGGCACCGCGATCTTTCTGACCGGCAGTGACGCGGGCACGCCCCCGATGTTGCTACACCATCTGGAGCACAATCAGGTCCTGCACGAGCACGTGCTGCTGCTGACGGTCCAGACCGAGGACGTACCTCGCATCCCGGCCGCTGACCGCCTCGAGATCGACGATCTCGGCCAGGGCGTTTATCGCGTGTTCGCGCGCTACGGCTTCATGCAGAATCCGAACGTGCCGGTCGCGGTACGCCTGTGCGAACAGTTCGGACTGGATTTCGATACCGACAAGGCCACTTATTACATCGGCCGCGCCACCATCATCCCCACCGACGAAGTGCCCGGCATGATGCTCTGGCGCGAGAAGCTGTTCGCGTTCATGTCGCGCAACGCGATCCAGCCGACCTCTTACTACCGGGTGCCGCCCGATCGCGTCATCGAGTTCGGACTTCGGGTCGAGTTATAAATCCGGCGGGCCCGGCGCCGGAATGCGCCGGGCTCATTTGGCCGGATCAATAGATAGCAAGCGGCTCTGGCCCGCTGGGAGGCTGGAACAGCGCATCCAGCTCGGCGAGATCATCCGGCCCGAACTCGATATCCATGGCCGCGGCATTTTCCTTCACCCGCGCTGCATGGGCCGCTTTGGGAATGGGCAGGACCAGGCTTCGATGGAGCAACCACGCCAAGGCAACCTGCCCGGATGTCATACCGCGCGCTTCGGCAAAACGCCGGAGCGCGCCGTTGGCGGTCAACGCGCCGCCGTCGAACGGTGAGTAGGCCATGGTGACGATCCCGGCTTGCTGAAGCCAGGGCAACAGATCCCATTCGATGCCGCGCTGGTTCAAATTGTAGAGCAGCTGATTGACCTGCATCCCGCGACCGCCGGCCCGGGCGAAGGCCTGCGTCTCAACGAGATCGAGATTACTTACGCCGTAATGTCGGATCTTGCCGTCCGCCTTGAGGCGTTCGAAGGCACGGATGGTGTCTTCGTACGGCACGCTGCCCTGCCAGTGCAACAGATACAGATCAAGCCGATCGGTACCGAGACGCTTCAGGCTCGCCTCGCAAGCGGCGATCGTCGCCTCGAAACGCGCATTGGACGGCAGCACCTTGCTGACCAGGAACACGTCCTCACGCCGGCCCGCTATGGCTTCGCCCACCAGGCGCTCGGAACGGCCCTGGCCGTACATTTCAGCCGTGTCGATCAACGCCAAACCGTGGTCGATACCCGTAAGCAGCGCCTCGATTTCGGCGTCGCGCGCGGCCGGGTCGTCGCCCATGTACCAGGTGCCCTGGCCGAGCGCCGGTACGGCTTCGCCGCCGGATAAGGTCAAGTATTTCATGTCGTGCACCATAGAGCCTGATGGGATTTCGCGCGACCCCGCGACGCGGCCCCAGCTTGAACCGACATCCGTTCGTTCTGGCATTATCCCCCCATGTCGTCGCCGCTGTCGCATGAGCGTATCTTTGCCGTCGTCCGCCGTATCCCGCTCGGCCGGGTTGCCACCTACGGTCAGATCGCCCGGCTCGTAGGTCGTCCGCGGGCGGCACGCCAGATCGGCTATGCCATGCATCGTTGCCCGCCCGGCTTGCCTTGGCATCGAGTGATCAACGCCCAGGGCCGTATATCCTTGCCGCCCGACAGTACCTCGGCTCTTACCCAGCGTCGGCGCTTGATCGAGGAAGGCGTGGTATTCATCGCCGGGCGCGTCGATCTGACACGCTACGGCTGGGACGACGGCGACGGGCCTGTCTGATCGCCGCGTCATCCATGGCGCCGGCGCGCCACCGGTTATACAGTGGATTCCCGACCCAAACGGTGCTTCTCATGGCCGAACTCCAGGATACCGGCGTCTCTTTTTCTCCCTATTTCGAGATCCCGCCCGAACGCATGGACGAATTTCGCGGCCTGGTCGATGAATTCGTTGCCGCCACCAAGAATGAGCCCGGCTGTCTCTACTACGGGTTCTGTTTCCACGGTAACCAGGCGCTGTGCCGAGAAGGCTACGCCGACGGCGACGCGTTTCTCGCCCATCTGGACAACGTCGGCGAACTGTTCGCGCGCGCTCAGCAAGTGGCCAAGGTCACCCGCATGGAAATGCATGGCCCGGAACCCGAGCTGGCCAAGCTGCGCGCGCCGCTAGCCGAGTTGGATATCGTCTGGTTCACACAGGACTGCGGCTTTCGGCGCTGACCGGGACCTTTTGCCTGCCCTGGCTTTTTGACGACGCTGCTCGCACACCGGCCGCAAACGGCGGCCGCGTTGTGCCGATCCCGTCCAGCGGACGATGCGCCTTGTTGGATGGCGGCGGCCAAAAGCGTCGGCCCCGCCTATTGGCCCAGCCCGATTTTGATAAGAAATCGTTTCCAAAAGAGGCCGTGGGCTCGCACCACGGCGTCACAAACCCTAGAGTGGCCCCGTGGTTTAAAAACGAAACGAGCCCGTCATGGCCCGTCTGCATGAGTCTTTCGAAGCCGGTGCCGCACGCGGCATGCTCGCCCTGCCGGCCGCGCTGTTACGTTTGATGGCCGGCAAGCCGGTCGTTCGCGACGGCCAGACACTCGATGTGCAATGCCAGCTGCTGCTCAAAATCATGCGGATGCGGGGTGTACGGCTCGGCGGCGGCGATGTCGAGCAACAACGACGCCAGATGGTCGCGCAATCGCGCACTCTCGCGCCGCGGGCGCGCGGGCCCATCGCGGTACGCGATCTGGTCGTCGCCGGCGCCGAGGGCGCGCTTGCCGCGCGGGCGTATCGGCCAGAGGGCGCCGATGGCGCGGCGATCCTGTTCTACCACGGGGGCGGTTTCGTGCTCGGCGATCTGGAATCCCACGACGGCGTCTGTCGCGCGCTTGCCGATCGCACGCGGGCGACCGTGATCGCGGTGGATTATCGCCGCGCACCCGAACACGGGGCGCCGGCAGCGCCGCGCGACGCGATCGCGGCTTTTCGCGATATCGTGAACCGGGCCGATAATCTTGGGCTGGATGCCCGGCAGATTGCGGTCGCCGGGGACAGCGCGGGCGCCAATCTCGCCGCGGTGGTGGCACAACAAGCCAAAGGCGATGCCAAACCGCCCTGCGCTCAGCTATTGTTCTATCCGGTGGTCGACTTCGCCGAAGATAAGCCCTCGAAGGATCGACTGGCCGAGGGCTTTTTCCTGGAAAAAGCCTCGATGGATTGGTTCGAGGAACGCTATCTGCCAGCCGGCTGCGATAAGCGCGACCCGATGGTGTCGCCGTTGTACGGGGAACTGGCCGGGGCCGCGCCCGCCATCGTGATTACGGCCGGGTTCGACCCCCTGCGCGACGAAGGCGAGGCCTATGCCGCCGCACTCAAGACGGCGGGCGTCGATACCGTGTGCCGGCGCGAGACCGGCTTGCTGCACGGCTTTGCCAATTTCGCTGGCGGCGTCGAGCGAGCCAATGAGGCCCTGACCCACGCCGCCAACGATTTACGCGCCCGACTCACGGCGGCCGTCTGAACCGGGAACGAGCTGGGGGCGCTATTGTTTGGCGCCGCCGTCATTGCCGCGGTTGCCGAAGGCCGCACGGAGCTCGTCCTTCGAGATATAGCCATCGCCGTTGGTATCGAGGCGGTCGAAGTACGGTTGCAACGCCTTGCGATATTCGCTGCGCGAGATCTTGCCGTCGCCGTTGGCATCCATATGCTTGAACCAGCTGGCGATCACCTGATGGCGACGCTGCTTATCCTGTTCGGTGGCATCCGCAGGCAGGCCCGGCTGGCCAGCATCGAACTCTTTTTCATCGACCGTGCCGTCGCCGTTGGTATCGAGTTTTGTGAAGGCCCGGTCTTGCGCGGCGTTGGCTTCGGCCCGGCTGATCTTGCCATCCTGGTTGGTATCGGCACTGGTCAATCCGGTCGCCTGGGCCGTCGCGACAAGCATAAGGCTCGTGCCCCCGACCATGACGGCGCGCCGCCCGGCTGTAATGAATCGTTTGAACATAGCGCTCTCTTGTGGGTTATCGGTTTGCGTGGGTTGAGAATGGGCCCGGCACGGCCTACGCCTCAGGTTTCCAGGTCGGCGGTTTCGTCGAAACATGTGTCCTGATGATCGGCTCCGAGCTGGACAATGGCGACCGGCTCGCCGTCCTCGTTGAATCGTACATACCCCATGCCGGCCTGATTGACCAGTCGCCGGTGCGAGCCGACCGTCCGCGGGTGACGCGGCGACACGCGCAGACGGCGGCGCTTGGTAAACCAGTTGAGCGGCGAGCGCGGCGAATACAGCCAGCGGTTGAGACGATCGAACCAGCGTAGCAGGCGGGCGGGAAACTCGTTTTTTATACCGGAAGACACGATCTGCCAGATCCGCTGATGGGTGCGGACATGACGCAACCGTACCTCGTAAACGAACGAATAATGCACGTCGCCGGACAGAATGGTGAAGTTCTCGGGCGTTCTGCGATGACTCAGGATCTGCAGCATCGCCACCGCGGCACCGCGATGGGCCATCCAGTTCTCGGCATCCACCATCAACGGCTTGCCGAACCAGGTGAACACCCGCTGCACGTTTTCGATCAGTTTGACTCCGAAAACGGGCGCGGCCGACACGATCACCGCGGCCGACCGATCCATCAGCTCGTTCTGCATGGCGGTCAACGATTCCCAGTCCATCAGACCGGACGGCTTACCCGTCTTGTGCGTGCGACGCCAGCGATGCATTCGCGTATCCAGCACCAGGATCGGCGGCTCGGTATCGAGTGTGTAGTGCCAGCGATCGAAACCCAGCAGCGCATCGATCAGACGGTTCTGATGGGCCGCGGTCGGGTCGGCGGCGAACTCGCTCAGCGGCCCCGCCAGATGTTCGGCGAAGACGCCCGGCGTATTCAACCAGCCCTGACACAGCGTGTAGGCCATCAGCGCATTACCGATGATGCGCCGCGAAAACGGGTGGCCATAGGCCGAATCTTCCCAGGCCGCGGTCAGGTTCCAGTCGTCGGTGATGTCGTGATCGTCGAAGATCATCGACGTGGGCACGTTGGCCAGAAGCCGGCGTGCCGCGGGCAGCTCGGCCACGAACGCCTCAATGATCCGCTGCTCGTCGCGATAGCGCTCGGCGTGCGCGTCGGACAGTGCCGGGGGTGGCACCACGAGATCGCGCCACAGCGTATCCGACCAGGTCAGCAGATACATCGCCATCATTTCGGCGAAGGTGATCAGGTGGTTACCCGAACAGGCCGATGTGAACACCGGCTTGCGCGTGCCGCCGAAAAAACGATCCCGCAGTGCCCGATTGGCCCGCTCCTTGGGCAACAGCTGGTCGCGTTCGTAATAGCTATGCGGACTGACATAAAGCGCCGCGCTGTCGGCGACCGTGGCGCCCTCCAGTGTTTCCGGCCACAGCCCCAAACGATCGATCGTGGCATGGATGGCCGCCAGCAATGGGCCGGCCACGTCGTCCGCGTAGATCTGGTCGCCGGTCAGCAGCAGTTGGCTTGGCCAGGCGTCCGGATCGTCGCGCCGCTGCCCCAACCAGGCCTCGGCCCGTGCCATGCCATCGCGCGAGTCGTGGTGCGGGCGCCGGCAGGAACCATGTAAGAGATGCGTGAGCCGACGCCGGAGCACGAATCGCGGATGCGGCTCGCCGTCGAAACACAACCCCGACTCGATCTGTGCCACGCTCTGTGGCTCGCCGTCACACCACAGGTCGTAGCCGATCGGCACGTCGAACGGCAGCGGCGCGACACGGGCTGCGATCAGATCGACATCGATGAGATGTACGAAGGCGCGCTCGCCGATCGCGATCGTCCGATCATCGTCGGTCAGTTGAATGCGCGTCGGTTCCGCGTTAGCCAGAAACAGCTCGAGCGAGAGCGATACCCGCCGGCTCGTGACCAGCCATAGCGCGATGCGATCGGACGTCACGCGCCGAAGGATTGGCCCGGCGATTACCGTCGGCAAGGCGGACGACAAGTCAGCAGTCATCACCGGAGTATAACGAGTACGCGTCCGGCCATACCGAGCACGCGCGCGATATCGAAGGGCTTGCGAGTTATTGCCCCAGGCAGTAGATTTCAGCTATGGCTAACTTTGTAAGGCCCGGGTCCGAATTGAGCGCGGATCGATCCCGTTTCGGGTAGTCGATCTGGCGTACCGGTTCGCCGGGGCTGGCATGAGCGCAACCCATATCAACCACGACTATCTGCCGGGCGAAGGCGCGACACTCAGCGCCGCCCAGGCTGCACTCGAAGGCCGCAAGCGCGGGCTCAAGCGTTTTCTGCCCTTCATCGGCCCGGCGTTCATCGCCGCCGTGGCCTATATCGATCCCGGTAACTTCGCGACCAATATCCAGGCCGGTTCCACGTACGGTTACATGCTGCTTTGGGTTGTGCTGGCCTCCAATCTGATGGCCGTGCTTATCCAGACCCTATCAGCCAAGCTCGGCATTGCCACCGGCAAGAACCTGCCCGAGATTTCACGCGAGCGTTTTGCCCGGCCGGTCACGATCGGGCTCTGGCTGCAGGCCGAGTTCATCGCCATCGCCACCGATCTCGCCGAATTCATCGGCGGCGCGCTCGGTCTTCACCTGTTGTTCGGTATCGCCCTGTTCCCGGCCGCGCTGATCACCGGGGTGTTTTCGTTTGCCCTGCTCGAGCTGCAACGGCGCGGTTTTCGCCCACTCGAAGCCGGGATCACCGCGCTGGTGGGCGTGGTCGTGGTGTCGTTTGCGTACGAAGTCTGGATCGCCAAGCCGGACGGGAGCGAGCTGCTGACCGGCTTGTTCGTGCCGACGCTCGACGGCACGGGCAGCGTACTGCTGGCCACCGGGATTCTGGGGGCCACGGTTATGCCGCACGTGATCTATCTGCATTCCGCGCTGATGCAGCGTCGCGTGGTCGGCCGCAACGAAGACGAACGCCAGCGGATCTTTCGTTTCGAATTCATCGACATTCTGATCGCCATGGGCGTGGCCGGGTTGATCAACGGCGCGATGCTGGTCATGGCCGCCGGCCTGTTTCATGGCAGCGGCGATCCGGTGACCACGATCGAGGGCGCGTATGCCCGGTTGGATCATCACGCCGGCACGATCGCTGCCGTGCTGTTCGGCATCGGCCTCATGGCCAGCGGATTTTCGAGTTCGTCGGTCGGCACGATGAGCGGCCAGATCGTGATGCAGGGTTATCTCGACCGCCAGATTCCGTTGTATCTACGCCGGCTGATCACGATGGCGCCAGCGCTGGCGGTCCTTGCAATGGGGGTCGACCCGACCACCGCCCTGGTGATGAGCCAAGTCGTGCTGTCGTTCGGTATTCCGTTCGCGCTGATCCCGCTGCTGATGTTCTGCTCGAATCGCGAACTGATGGGCAGTCTGGTCAATCGCCGCCTGACCTCGATTGTGGCCTGGGCGGTGACCGCTGCCATCATCGGCCTCAATATCTTCCTGTTGTATCGAACGCTGTTCGGGCTTTGAGACAACGCTTTCAAAGCGCAACCGGATCGGGTCATGCGGCGGGTGCGGGCTGACGATGCCAGACGGTCAGACGAATCGTTGCGACCAGCCCAATCAGCAGAATGGCCGCGACCATGCCTGCGACGCCGGCCCAGCCATAACCGCTCCAGAACAGACCGCCCAGCGATCCGATCACGCTCGAGCCGAGATAGTAGCCCAGCAGATACAGCCCCGCGGCATGCCCCTTGCCGTGTTCGGCCAGTAGCCCGACCCAGCCGCTCGCGGTCGAATGGCCGGCGAAGAAGCCGATCGTCACGAGGGCGATGCCGGCGATGATGGCGATCAGCGAATCCGGCCACATCAACGCCAGCCCCAGCGTCATCAGCACAATCGCGAAGATGAGCACCGGCGGGCGCCCGTGTCGATCGGCAATCCGGCCGGCGATCGCCGAGGTCACGATGCCGAACATATAGACCACGAACACCGCGCCGATCGCGCCCTGGCCCAGTGAGAACGGCGGTGCAGACAGCCGGTAGCCGACGTAGTTGTAGACTGAAACGAAGGCGCCCATGAACAGAAAGCCGCAGAAGAACACCCACGGCAGCGCCCTGTGGCGCATGTGCGACACCACCGGCCCCGCGTGCTGGCGAATCGTCAGTCCGCGCTGGGCGATGAAATTGCGCGAGCATGGCAGCAACCACACGAACACCGCCGCCGCCACGAAACCGATCACGCCGAGCACGGCAATCGCCACGCGCCAGCCGAAGGCTTCGGCCAACAGACCGGCGATCACGCGCCCGCCCATGCCGCCACAGGCCGTGCCGCCGATATACAGACCGGTGGCAGTGCCCAGATCCGCCGGCTTGATCTCCTCGGATAAATAAGCGATCGCCAGCGCGGGCACGCCGCCGAGCGCGATACCCTCGAAGGCCCGGGCAACCAACAGCGTGCTCCAGCCGGGCGCGATCGCCGCGACCAGCGATAGCGTCGCCGAGCCCAGCAGCGACGCGGTCATCACCGTCTTGCGCTCGATCGCCCCCGACATGAGCCCGGCCAGAAACAGCGTGAAGGCCAGTACGCCGGTGGTCACCGAGAGCGACAGGCTGCTCACGGCAGCGGAGACGCCGAACTCGCGCGAGAACTCCGGCATCAACGGCTGTACCGAATACATCGACGAGAACGTCGCGAAACCGGCAGCGAACAAGGCGAGATTGGCGCGTAAATACTCGCTTGTGCCGTGTTCGAGATAGCGCGTGCCGGCGGTATTTTTCGGTTGGCTCATACGCCCATCGCCGCATAACTGCATCATGAAACGATCGCGAGCTTAACGATTTATTGCATCAATTACGACTTTCGGCTAGCCGTAGCGCGCTCATTACCTGATAATGGCGCGTTTTCGCACAGGCCGGCTCTTTATTCATGATCGATAACCTTCGCAACATCGCGATCATCGCCCACGTCGACCACGGCAAGACGACGCTCGTCGACTGCCTGCTTCGCCAGTCGGGCACCTTCGACGCCCGAGAGGACGTCGCCGACCGGATCATGGATTCCAACGATCTGGAAAAAGAGCGCGGCATCACGATCACGTCCAAGAACACCGCAATCGAGTGGCGCGACCCGGACTCGAACGAGGTCTACCACATCAATATCGTCGACACCCCCGGCCACGCCGACTTCGGCGGCGAAGTCGAGCGCGTGCTGTCGATGGTGGACTCCGTACTGCTTCTGGTCGACGCCGTCGACGGCCCGATGCCGCAAACCCGCTTCGTGACCGAAAAAGCGTTCCAGCTCGGCCTGAAGCCGATCGTGGTGATCAACAAGATTGACCGCGACGGCGCCCGCCCGGACTGGGTGCTCAACGAAACCTTCGACTTGTTCGACAGCCTCGGCGCGACCGAGGAGCAGCTCGACTTCCCGATCGTGTATACCTCCGCGCTTGGCGGCTATGCCGGCATGGACGAGAGCGTGCGCGACGGCAACATGTTGCCGTTGTTCCGCACCATCATCGAACGTGTACCGGCACCGCCGGTGAATCTGGACGGCAAGTTCCAGATGCAGATCACCACGCTGGACTACAACAGCTTTGTGGGCCAGATCGGCATCGGCCGCATCGCGCGCGGCACCGTCAAGCCGGCCACCAACATCACCATCGTCGACCGCGACGGCGGCGAGCGTAGCGCCAAGATTGCCGGCGTGTTCGGCTTTTTGGGCCTGAACCGGGTCGAAGTGGACGAAGCGCGTGCCGGCGATATCGTGGCGCTAACCGGCATGAACGACCTCGACATCTCGGACACGCTCTGCGACCCGGCCCAGCCGGAATCGCTGCCGCGCCTGACGGTCGACGAACCGACCATGAGCATGACCTTCGAGGTCAACAAGTCGCCGCTGGCCGGCAAGGAAGGCTCTTACCTCACCTCGCGCCAGATTCGCGAGCGGCTGGAGCGCGAGCTGAAATCCAACGTGGCGCTGCGCGTCGAGCAAGGCGGCGATGCCGACCGCTTCAAGGTTTCCGGGCGTGGCTTGCTGCATCTGTCGGTGCTGCTCGAAACCATGCGCCGCGAAGGCTACGAACTGTCCGTCTCGCGTCCGGAAGTCGTCACCCGCGAAGTCGACGGCGAGATCCAGGAGCCCTACGAACTGTTGATGTGCGATATCGAGGACGAGCACCAGGGCGCGGTGATCGACAACCTCAACCATCGCCGCGGCCAGCTCCAGAACATGGTCCCGGACGGCAAGGGTCGCACGCGCCTGGAATTCATGATTCCCTCGCGCGGGCTGATCGGCTTCCAGACCGAGTTCATGAGCCTGACCTCCGGCACCGGTATCGTCACCCATGTGTTCGACCACTACGGCCCGCTTGGCGGCACCGAGATCGGCCAGCGCCAGAAAGGCGTGCTGATTGCCAACGCACCGGGCAAAGCCGTGGGCTTCGCCATCTTCAACCTGCAGGATCGCGGCAAGATGATGGTGTCGCCGAACGACGAGGTCTACGAAGGCATGGTCGTGGGCATCCATTCGCGCGACAACGACCTGACCGTCAACGTCCAGAAGGCCAAGCAGCTCACCAACGTGCGCGCCGCCGGTTCGGACGAGAACATCCAGCTCACCCCGCCGGTGCGCATGACGCTCGAACAGGCGCTGGAGTTCATCAACGACGACGAGCTGGTCGAGATCACGCCGGGCTCGATTCGCGTGCGCAAGCGCTGGCTCAAGGAGCACGAGCGCAAGAAAGCCGCGCGCGGCTAACCAGCGGTCAACGCCGGCCGCGGCGACCCTTGCCGCGGCCGGCACCGCCGTGCGACAACCCGTCCATTCGTTCACTTTGTTGAAGGAACTGCCATGGCGCCCCAGAACAGCCGTTCCCGCCTGATCGTCCGCAAGGCTCGCCTGGCCGATATTGCGACCATCAACCGGATCGTGCAGCGCGCGTATCCGAAGATGGACGATTACTCCTTCGACGAGCTGCGCGGCCAGATCAACAACTTTCCCGAGGGCCAGCTGGTCGCGGTCTACGAGGACCAAGTGGTCGGCTATTGCGCCACCATCTGTCTGCCGGAAGCCCAGGTCATGCGGCGCCACAGCTGGGCGCAGATCACCGGCAACGGCTACGGCTCGACGCACGACATCGACGGCGACTATCTGTACGGCTACGAAGTCTGCGTGGACCCGGACGCCCGCGGGTTGCGTATCGGGCGGCGGCTATATCGCGAGCGCGAGGCCTTGGCGGTCAAGCTCGGCCTGAAGGGCATCGTCTTCGTTGGCCGCATCCCCGGGCTGCGCCGGCGCTTCAAGCAGTTCGGCAGCGCCGAGGCGTACGTCGAGGCCGTGGCCGACAAGACCACGCGCGACCGTGTCTTGTCCTTCCAGCTCGCCCAGGGCTACGAGCTGCTCGGCGTTATCCCGAACTATCTGCCGGACGATCCGGATTCGATGGGCTACGGCGCACATCTGCTCTGGCGCAATCCGGAATACAAGTACCGGGAGGACGTCGCCGGCGATTCGCATGTCCATCTGCAGCGGCGCAATACCGTGCGCATTGCGACCGTGCAGTACATGCAGCGCGCGATCGATTCGTTCGACGAATTCGCCCAGATCGTGACGTATTTCGTGCGCGAAACCTCGGACGCCAAAGCCGACTTCGTGGTTTTCCCCGAGCTGTTCACGGTCCAGCTGCTCTCGATCAAGAACGAGGAATTGCATCGACGCGCCGCCATCCAGCAGCTGGCCGACTTCACCGATGACTTCCGCAAGCTGATGGCGGATCTGGCGGTGCGCTTCAATATCAACATCATCGCCGGCTCGCACGTGAGCTGGGTCGACGACGAACTGCAGAACATCGCCTATATCTATCTACGCGACGGCTCCGAGCATCTCCAGCCCAAGATTCACCCGACCCCGGGCGAACGCGAGGACTGGAACATCGTGGGCGGCGATTCGCTGAACGCGATCGAAACCGACTGCGGCCCGGTCGGCGTGCTCGTCTGCTACGACAGCGAGTTCCCGGAACTGTCGCGTCATCTGGCCGATCAGGGCATCAATATCCTGTTCGTGCCCTTCTCGACCGAAGACCGGGCGGGCTATCTGCGCGTGCGTTATTCCGCGCACGCGCGCGCGGTCGAGAACCAGATCTACGTGGCCACCGCGGGCAATACCGGCAATCTGCCGCGTATCCACGCCATGGACATGCACTATGCGCAGTCGGCGATCGTCACGCCCTGCGACTTCGCTTTCGCGCGCGACGGTATCGCGGCCGACACGACGCCCAACGCCGAGCAGGTGGCGATCGCCGACGTACGGCTCGATACGCTGCACGAAGCCCGGACCTCGGGCTCGGTGCAGAACATGCTCGATCGTCGTCACGACCTGTACCGCGTGCAATGGAAGCCGCGTCGGCGCGCGCCGGCCAAACCGCGGCGCACCGCCGCCAAGCCCGGCCAGGCACGCTCGACCGACAAGAGCTGACAGACTCGCAGCCTGGCCGGCTCGCGTTACCATCCGGCCATGCAGGACGCCATCGAGCAAGCCGCCCGAACGCTGGCCTCGGCGCCGGACATCCTCGTGTTGTCCGGCGCCGGCATTTCGGCCGAGTCGGGTATTCCCACCTTCCGGGAAGCCCAGACCGGGCTCTGGGCCCAGTATTCGCCCGAAGATCTCGCCACCCCGGACGCCTTCGCCCGCCATCCGGCGCGCGTCTGGGCCTGGTACAGCTGGCGGCGGCGCCTGATCGCACGCGGCGGCCCGAATGCCGGGCATCGCGCAATCGCCGAGCTCGGCCGGCGCCGGCGCGTCTTCGTGGCGACCCAGAAGGGGTCAACTCACGAAACGGAAAAAATCGTACGCTAAGCCGCGCCGCTAGCACGCGGCGCATAATAGCTACTCGTGATTCGCCAAGCACTCGACAATGCGGCAATCCCCAATTCGACCCCCGTTGCAGGCATGGAGCATATCCTCCAGTGATTCTTCCAGCGCGTGCAGGGCCGCAAGCTTGCCCCGCACGGATTCAAGATGCTTTCCCGCCAGCCGCGCCACGTCTTCACAGGAAGCATCGCGTTGATCCGCTTGTTTCAGCAGCGTGCGCACATCGTTTTGACTGAACCCCATTTCCCGGCAGCGCTTGATGAACGTAAGCCGTTCGACGTGTGGCGGGCCGTAGTGGCGCTGGCCACCCTCACTGCGGCCCGCTTCCGGCAGCAAACCTATATCGCCATAGTAACGGATCGTGGCCGCCCCCACGCCTGTGCGTCGAGCCAGATCGCCAATACGCAGATCGGATTGCGTCATGAATACCTCGTGCTTGAAGCTCTAGCAACTAGAGGATTTACTGTGCGGTTTCTGTCGCCCGCTGGCAAATCAAGCGTAGGGAGATCGCGTGTACAAGCAAGCCTCGATCAGCCATGTGTCGGCGCGCAACGCGACAGTATTTTCGGGCATGTGCGCGATGTATGCCTTGGCGTTGCTTGCTGGCGCCGTCCTGCCGCTGGCTTTCGCGCCGTTGGGTTGGTATTGGCTCGCCGTGCTGTCGCCGGCTGTTCTATTCCTACTGGCCGCCCGTCTACCGAAACGCCAGGCGCTCTGGGCGAGCTATTTCTTCGGTCTGGGTTACTTCGGCGTAGGCGTGTCCTGGGTGTTTATCAGCATAAGTCGCTATGGCAGCGGGCCTGTGATTGCCATGCTCGTCACTGTGGGCTTTGTGGCGTTGTTGGCCTTGTTCCCGTGGTCAGCGATATTTCTCGTGCGCACCTTATGCCCGCGGATGGGTGGTTTCGCACTATGGCTTGGATTGCCGGCGGCATGGGTATTGAGCGAATGGGCCCGGCTCTGGTTCCTGACCGGCTTTCCTTGGCTTTTTCTAGGTTACAGCCAGATCGGCACACCGTTTGCCGCAATCGCGCCGGTTTTTGGCGTGCTGGGCGTGAGCTTTGTGGTGGCCGTGATGGCAGGGGCTCTGGCGTGGACGGCGCTTCGTTTCAGTTTGCGGCGCCTGGCCATCGCCAGCGGCGCACTGGTGGCGCTATTGCTCGGCGCATCACTGCTTGATCGTGAATGGACCGAGCCGGTAGCCAAGCCACTGTCCATCGCACTCGTGCAGGGGAATGTGGAACAAGACAGGAAGTGGAAGCCGGAGGCGCTCGCGTTCACCTTGGGGCGCTATCGAGCGCTTACCCAACCCTACGCGGGAACCGACCTTATCGTCTGGCCGGAAACCGCCGTGCCGGCGTGGTTCGATCAAGCCTCTGAATATTTAGACCGACTCCAAACACGCCTTGGCGCACGCGGATCGACCCTGATACTCGGGATTCCCGTACGCACCGACCAAGGCCAGGCATACAATGCCGCCGTCAGTTTGGCTCGTCCGCGTCGCTTCTATTACAAGCGCCATCTGGTGCCCTTCGGTGAATACGTCCCACTGCGCGGACTGGTCGGTCCATGGCTCAATATCCTGGGCGCACCGCTAAAAGACTTCAGTGCAGGCCAGCAACCGCGACTGCTATATGCCTCCGGCGTGCCCATCGGTGCATTGATTTGCTTTGATGTGGCGTTCGGCGCTGAAGTCGCCGACCTGCTCCCGGCCGCGCAGTTGTTGGTCAACCTGAGTAACGACGCCTGGTTCGGGGATTCTCTCGGGCCGCATCAACATCTGCAAATTGCGCAAATGCGCGCCATTGAGACTGGGCGTCCGCTCTTACGATCAACCAACACCGGGCTCACGGCGGTAATCGATCACAACGGTCAACTGCTGGCGCGCGCGCCACAATTCGAGCCGACTGTTTTGCCGGCAGAGGTCACACCGCGCACGGGGAGCACGCCCTATGTCCGCTGGCGGGATAAGCCAGTGCTGGCTTTCATTGGGATCGCGCTGAGCGTGCTCGTTGGGGTAGGGAGAAAAGGCAAACGAAATTCTTCGCGCTGATCGCTTGACCCTCTAGTGGCTAGAGGTTCTAGGATCATGATACAGAAATCACAGTCGATACTCGACTGCGCCGATGTTTGCGAAGAAGAGGACATGAAATGAGCGATTGCGGCTGTCACGTCGAAGCGAGCAACGAGGACGAGCGCCGAATTCTACGGATCGCCCTGGCGCTCAACGCCACGATGTTCGTGGTCGGCATCACGGCCGGCCTTATCGCCCAGTCTATGGGGCTGGTCGCCGATTCGTTGGATATGCTGGCGGACGCCAGCGCCTATGCGATCGGCTTGGTCGCCATGACACGCAGTGCACGCTTCAAGGCCTCTGCGGGTCAATTGAGCGGGTCGATACTATTGCTGCTGGGTTTAGCCGTGCTGGCCGGCGTCGTATGGCGTGCGGTCATGGGCAGCGAACCCGAGGGCTCTTGGATGATCGGGATCGCTTTTGTGTCGCTCGCCGTCAACACCATCGTTCTCCGGTTGCTGGGGCGTTTTCGCCAGAGCGAGGTGCATCTGCGGGCGACCTGGCTATTCACCCGGGTCGATGTAATCGCCAATGTGGCGGTGATCCTGTCCGGCGTGCTGGTGCTGGTTCTGAACAATGCCGCGCCTGATCTGGTCATTGGCACCGCACTGGGTCTCTATATTATCAAGGAGGCGATCGGCATCGTGCGCGAGGCACGCGAGGAACGAAAAAATACGCTTGGCGACCAGACAGCGCATCAGTCTCCGTCGCAATAAGAAACGTTCGATCCTCCCATTGATTGGAAGGTCCGTTCATACCATTGGGGTAACACGCGATGGCCGATTGCGGCTGTGAATTCGAGGCCAAAGACCAGGCTCAACAAAAGGCGCTCTACTGGCTGTTGGCGATCAACGGCGTCATGTTTCTGGCTGAATTCGCGATTGGTTTGCTGGGCGGCTCGACCGCACTGATCGCCGATTCACTCGACAACTTCGCCGATGCGGCGGTTTATTCTGCCGGGCTGTATGCGGTCGGACGCGCCGCTCAGCACAAGGCGCGCGCCGCTTCCATTGGCGGCGTCGTGCAAATATTGCTCGCGTTGTTCGCCGTGGGTGAGGTGGTTCGGCGAACCCTGATGGGCAGCAATCCCGAGCCCAGCTACATGGTGCTGATGGGCGTGGCTGCACTCGTCGCCAATACGGCCTGTTTGCTTATCATCGCACGCCACCGACAAGGCGATGTGCATATGCGCGCGAGCTGGATATTTTCGGCCAACGATGTGATCGCCAATGTCGGCGTCATCATCGGCGGCGCGCTTGTCTATTACTTCGACACGCGTTACCCCGATCTCATTATCGGTCTGGTCGTTGGTTTTATCGTCCTACGCGGCGGTGTCCGCATCCTGAAGGACGCGCGCCAAACGCGAGACGAACTTCAGGCATCATCGCCCTCAGAAGCACTTTGACGTGACGATATTTAAGCGCGATTCGGGCAGGAGGCACAGTTCGTGTCTACGGGGTCGATAGGCACGCTGAAAAGTGCTAGCCCGGCCGACAAACTGCGTTGGTTGGGGTTGTCTCTTGCGCTTCTGCTCGTAGATCAAGCAGCCAAGTACGCGGCCAGCACCTATGTTGACTATGGCGAGCGCAGAGCCGTCACAGAATTTTTTAGCTGGACACACCGTCACAATACGGGTGCCGCATTCAGCTTTCTGGCCGATGCCGGTGGGTGGCAGCGGGCATTCCTGATCGGTGTCGCCGTTGTTATATCAGCCTCGCTGCTGGGCTGGCTGTGGCGCGGGGTGACTTCGCAAGGTCAAGCGATCGCGCTCAGTGCGATTTTAGGCGGTGCGCTGGGTAACTTGACGGATCGCCTGCTACGCGGCCATGTCGTCGACTTTCTCGATTTCCATTACGCACAGTACCACTGGCCGGCATTCAACCTGGCCGATGTCTGGATCACAACCGGCGCTGCATTACTGATGTGGGCACATGCACAATACCGCGAGTGAGCGTATCGGCCGGATCGTTGAGTTCCGGCTCGGGCTGCCTGAATCCCCACCGCTGGCCGGGCATGCTGGAGTAATTTTGAACGACAAGTACCGCACGATACCTAAATTCCTACCGGCCAAAAGCATGGAAAACACCATGAAACTGTTCGTAGCATTGCTGTTGAGCGTGCTGGGCGTCCTCGTGGGGATCGCCCCTGCCGCGGGTCAGACCGGCCCGGGCCGCATGGGCGACGGCGATCTGATGAACGGATCGATGATGCAATGCGGGATGATGGGCGGCCCGATGATGATCGCCTGGCTATTGTTCGTACTCCTTGTCCTTGTCGTGCTGGTGCTAGCCATCGTGGCGCTGATCAAATACCTGCGTAGTTGAGCAACTCCAGGATCCGATGGGCCCATCATTCCCCTGAATCACTGAAAGCGAGCCCGGCTCAAGAGCGAATCTCCTATGACGACGATCGACCTGAAACGCCGCATGCTGTTGCGGTCCGTGGGCGGCCTCGCGGGTATCACCGTTTTGGCGCCCACAGCCCTATTGACGGCGTATCACGACACAGCAGTCGCAGGTACAAATCGCGATGGCGCGGCTCATTACGGCCTCGAAAACGGCCCGTTCGACGTCGACATCCGGCTGCGTGCGCAGCCGCACACGGCGCCCATTCTCCCCGGGACGCCCAGCGAGGTCTGGCGCTATACGGCCGAGCTGCGCAACGGTCCCGCGGATACCATCACCCCGGTGGGCGGCAGCTACACCGGCCCGTTGATCCGGCTGCGCCGCGGCCAGCGTTTCCACGCCCGGCTGGAGAACGGCCTGCCGGAGGACACCACCGTGCATTGGCACGGCCTGCACGTGCCGTCGGATGTGGATGGCCAGCCGCGGCTGCCGATCAAGCCCGGCGAGGCGATGACTGTCGCCTTCGATGTCGTCGATCGCGCTGGGCTGTATTGGTACCACCCGCATCCACACGGCCCTAATGGTGGCCGAGTCGGCTTTCAATCCTATGCCGGGCTGGCCGGGCCGCTGGTCATCGAGGACGAGGCTGAACGCGCGCTCGGCCTGCCGGCCGGGGAGCGGGAAATGTTCCTGGTCATCCAGGACCGCAGTTTCGCCGGCGACAACGAGTTGACCTATCTCGACAGCGGCATGGGCACCATGATGACCCGCATGCGCGGCTTCCTCGGCGACCGCATCCTGGTCAACGGACAACCGGATACGGCACGCGAAGTCGCCACCCGACCGTACCGTCTACGCATACTCAACGGCTCCAATTCGCGTATCTACAAACTGGCGTGGAGCGACGGCCGCCCCATGACCGTGCTCGGTACCGACGGCGGCCTGCTGGGTGCGCCGCGTCAATACCCGTTCGTTACCCTGGCGCCGGCCCAACGTATCGATCTGTGGGTGGATTTGTCCGCCAACGAGCCCGGCGATGAATTGCACCTGCTCAGCGACAGCTACCAAGCCGGGATGATGGGTGACGGCATGGGCGACGGTTGCAAGAGAGGTAGTCGTAGGGGCGGCAGGATGGGAAACATGATGGGTGGCTCGGAACTGCCAGCCGGCGCCCGCTTCGACATACTCCCCCTGCGTGTAACGCGGCGCGAACGCGGCAACGAACGACTGCCCAAACGTCTCGCCGAGGATTTGCAGGCGCCGCCGGTCGAGCGCGACGCCCCGGTACGCCGGTTCAAACTGAGCATGGTGATGATGCGTGGCTTCGCCATCAACGGCCGCCAATTCGAAGGTGCCACCGTGGCCGACGACGAAATCGTGCACTTGGGAAGCACCGAGGTCTGGGAGTTTGTCAACGACTCCATGATGCCGCATCCCATGCACGTGCACGGGCTGCAGTTTGCGGTCGTCGGGCGAGAGCAAATCGGCGGCGGCCGGGGCTGGAGCGGTCTGGCGGCCGGACTGGTCGATTCCGGGCTACACGACACGGTACTCGTCCTCCCGGGCGAACGCGTACGCATCGCGTTGACCTTCGCCGACTTCGAGGGGCTTTATTTGTATCACTGCCACAACATGGAGCACGAGGACAACGGCATGATGCGGTATTACCGCGTGCGTGCCTGATGATACTTATCGCTATCTCAGGAGGTAGTTATGTGACGCGCAAGCAGAGTCGTCATTATCGAATTTTCAATCTCAGAACATAGGAGTGACATCATGAGTTTACGTCTAGGCGATACCGCCCCCGACTTCACGGCGGATACTACAGAAGGCCAGATCAATTTCCACAAATGGCTCGGCGACGGCTGGGGCATGTTGATGTCGCATCCGGCGGATTTCACGCCGGTCTGCACCACCGAGCTGGGCGCGGTCGGCGGCCTCAAGGAACAGTTCGCCAAGCGCGACACTAAAGCCATCGTGGTATCGGTGGACTCGGTGGAGGATCACAAGCTTTGGTCGAGCGATATCGAGGAAACCCAGGGCTGCGCCGTGAATTTCCCGATTATCGGTGATGCGGATCGCAAGGTCGCCGAACTCTACGGCATGATCCACCCCAACGCCGGGGACACGTCCACCGTGCGCTCAGTGTTCATCATCGATCCGAACAAGAAGATCCGCATGACGCTGACTTATCCGAAGAGCGCCGGGCGCAACTTCGATGAGATCCTGCGTGTGATCGACTCGCTGCAGCTGACCGACAATTACAAGGTGACCACGCCGGCGAACTGGCAGGACGGCGACGACGTGATCGTATCGCCCGCGCTGTCCAACGAGGAGGCCGAAAAACTCTTCCCCGCCGGCTGGAACGAACTCAAGCCCTATCTGCGCATGACCAAGCAGCCCAACAAGTAATGTGCAGAATGCACTATATAAGCGATCACCCGGGCACACCTAACTTTTGTGCCCGGATTTTGGACTTGGCCGAGCTTGAATCCGTACCTAACGCTACGCCTCTCGACTACTGGGAACGCAATACCTTGCGCTAGTGCGTCAAGGTAAAGCACACCCTATCCGGACGTCAGGGGTCGGATTGTAAAACTGTCAGAATAGGGTCGAATTTAATAATCATTGACGCACGTTACCAAGGGTCATAGAGTTCATTCTGACACTTTGGCTCGGGAAGGCATTTTGGACGGTCACCGCATTGGTTATATCCGAGTTAGCAGCCTCGATCAGAATCCCGATCGCCAGCTTGAGCAGGTTGCGGTGGATCGGGTATTCACAGATAAGGCATCGGGTAAGGATACCCACCGGCCCGAGTTGGATCGGCTGATCGCTTTTGTCCGGGAGGGCGATACCGTCGTCGTTCATAGCATGGACCGCCTGGCCCGGAATCTCGACGATTTACGCCGTCTGGTCCATGCGCTGACTGAACGCGGCGTATGCATCGAGTTCGTCAAAGAGAATCTGACCTTCACCGGCGAGGCGTCGCCGATGGCCAATCTTATGCTGTCCGTCATGGGTGCATTCGCCGAGTTCGAGCGCGCGTTGATTGGCGAGCGTCAACGCGAAGGCATCGCCTTGGCTAAAAAGCGTGGAGCGTATCGGGGGCGCAAGAAAGCCCTCTCATCCAACAGGATTGCTGAGCTTCGGCAGCGCGTCGCGAATGGCGAGCAAAAAGCCAAGCTGGCTCGGGATTTTGGTATCAGTCGTGAAACGCTCTATCAATACCTGAAGACGGATGCCTGACGATGCCCCGTCGCCGCCTATTGACTGCCGCCGAACGCGCCAGCCTACTCGCCTTCCCGGCGACGGACGACGAACTCATCCGACACTACGCGTTCTCCGAGCCCGACCTGTCGGTGATCCGACAGCGGCGTGGCCAACACAATCGTTTCGGTTTCGCGGTGCAATTGTGTTACCTGCGCTATCCCGGCATCGCGCTGCCGACCGATGCCGCACCGCCTGCGTCTTTGCTGACCCTTATCGGCCAACAGTTGGATATCGAGCCCGACATTTGGTCGCAGTATGCCCAGCGGCCTGAAACACGACGTGAGCACTTGGCGGAATTGCGGGCGTGGTTGAACCTGTCGCCGTTCAGCCTCGTCGATTATCGGCGTCTCATTGATCCGATCGCTGATCTCGCTCAACAAACAGACCGAGGCATCGTTCTGGCTGAAGCGCTGGTCGAGATGCTACGACAACAACGCATCATCCTGCCGCCGCTCGATGTCCTTGAGCGCGTGTGCAGCGAAGCGCTCACGCGCGGTACCCGGCTCGTGTATGAGGCGCTGACCGAATCATTAACGGATCACCATCGCCGCGCCTTTGAGCAGCTTCTGGCGATTCGCAAGGAGAGGTCGAGCAGTGTCCTGGTTTGGCTGCGCCAGTCGCCTGGCCCGCCGAGACCCAAACATATTCTGATCCACCTCGAACGATTGCAGACCGTACGCGATCTCGACATCCCGGCCGGGCTGGAACACGCCATCCACCAGAACCGTCTGTTGAAACTGGCCCGCGAAGGCGGGCAGATGACCGCACAGCACTTGCGCGATCTGGAACCGACCCGTCGCTATGCGACGCTGGTGGCGATCATCCTCGACACCCGCGCCACGCTGATCGACGAGATCATCGATCTGCACGATCGTTTCATAGGATCGCTGTTTAACAAGGCCAAGCGCAAGCACGCGGAACAATTCCAGCGCTCCGGCAAAGACATCAATAATAAGGTGCGTCTGTACTCGCGTGTTGGGCGCGCTCTGCTCGATGCCAAACAGGCCGGCAGTGACCCATTCGCCGCGATTGAGGCGATCATGCCATGGCAGGCGTTCAGCGACAGCATCGCCGAAGCGGAGAAACTGGCGCAGTCGGAAGATTTCGACTACCTCGCCTTGATCGGTAGCGGCTTCAATTCCCTCCGACGCTATACGCCGGCGTTATTGGAAGCACTGGATATGAAGGCCGCGCCGGCGGCGCGTAATCTACTCGCCGGTATCGAATTGTTGAAAGACATGAACCAGCGCCAAGCACGGAAAGTGCCGGACGTCGCGCCGACCCGCTTCGTACGCAAGCGCTGGGAAAGCCTGGTGTTTACAACGGGTGGGATCGATCGTCGCTTCTATGAGTTGTGCGTATTATCCGAGCTCAAGAACGCTTTACGCTCGGGCGATATCTGGGTTCAGGACTCGCGCCAATTCAAGGACTTTGAGGACTATCTACTGCCGCCGACACGCTTCGCCGATCAGCGTGCGCACCAGAATCTCGGGTTGGCTGTTGAAACCGATTGCGATATTTATCTGGAATCGCGGTTGGCGCTTTTGGAGCACGAGCTTGCCACCGTTGAACGCCTGGCGGCCGCCGATGCGTTACCGGAGGCGGGTATTACGTCCGCCGGTCGCCTCAAAATCACGCCGCTGGATAACGCCGTACCCGACAGTGTCGATGCGTTGATGCAGCAGGTCTATAGCCGGTTGCCACGCCTCAAGATCACCGAACTCCTGCTGGAAGTCGATGACTGGACCGGCTTTACGCAGCACTTTAAGCATCTCAAAAGCACCGCGATCGCGAGCGATCGGCAACTACTACTCACCACGATTCTGGCCGATGCGATCAACCTGGGCCTGTCCAAGATGGCTGAATCTTGTCCCGGCACCACCTACGCCAAGTTGACTTGGCTCCAGGCCTGGCACATCCGCGATGAGACCTATTCAGCGGGGCTGGCCGAGCTGGTCAACGCCCAGTTCCGCCAGCCGTTCGCGGTCTACTGGGGCGAAGGCACCACGTCATCCTCGGACGGCCAGAATTTCAAAGCCGGTGGCCGAGGTCAGTTTGCTGGTCATGTGAACCTGAAGTATGGCCAGGAGCCGGGCGTGCAGTTCTACACGCATATCTCCGATCAGTACGCGCCGTTCCATACCAAGGTCATCAATGCCACGGTGCGGGATGCCACCCATGTATTGGACGGCCTGCTGTATCACGAGTCGGACCTGCGAATCGAAGAGCACTATACGGACACGGCCGGCTTTACCGACCATGTGTTTGCGTTGATGCAGTTGCTTGGATATCGCTTCGCGCCGCGTATTCGCGATCTGGCCGACCGGCGGCTGTATATTCACGGCGACGCCAAGCAATATCCAACGCTCGCGGGCATGATCGGCGGACGCGTTAACGTCAAACACATCCGAACACATTGGGACGAGATCCTGCGCCTGGCCGCGTCGATAAAGCAAGGCACGGTAACGGCATCTTTGATGCTCCGAAAACTCGGCAGCTATCCGCGCCAGAACGGGCTAGCTGTGGCATTGCGCGAGCTGGGCCGCATCGAGCGCACCTTGTTCGCACTCGACTGGATGCAAAACGTCGAGCTGCGCCGTCGCGTGCAGGTGGGTTTGAATAAGGGCGAGGCCAAGAACGCATTGGCCCGCGCCGTCTTCTTGAATCGCCTGGGTGAAATTCGCGATCGCAGCTACGAAAACCAGCGCTACCGCGCCAGCGGACTCAATCTCGTGGTGAGCGCCATCATTCTCTGGAACACGGTCTATATAGAGCGAGCCGTTGAAGCACTGCGCGAATCCGGGCAAGAAATCGACGACACGCTGCTGTCGCACCTGTCACCGTTGGGCTGGGAGCACATCAATCTGACCGGAGACTATATCTGGCAGCAGGATAAACGGGTCGAGCGTGGCAGATTCCGACCGCTTCGGACGCCTCGCGAGGCTTAGCGTACGATTTTTTCCGTTTCGTGAGTTGACCCCCAGAACGTCGACGGACTGCATGCCGCGGCCGGCAGTACCGATATCGCGGAATTGCACGGCAATATCTGGCGCGATCGCTGCACCCGCTGCGGCGCGAGCGAAACACGTGATGTGGCCGAGCCGGTCGACGACGGCCCGGTTTATTGCCGTAGCTGCGGCGCTATGGCCCGCCCCGACGTGGTCTGGTTCGGTGAAATGCTGCCGGGCGATGCGCTCGAGACGGCCCAGAATGCCCTGGAACGGGCGGCCGCCGTGATCGTGGTCGGCACCTCCAATCGGGTCTACCCGGCCGCCGCCCTGGTCGACGCCGCGGTCGATTCGTCGCGGCCCGTGATCGAGATCAATCCGGACATCACGCCGGTATCGGATGCTGTCGATATCCGTATCGCATCGGCCGCCAGCGAGGCCCTGCCGGCCATGCTGACATCGCTCGACGCGATTTCGGCGAACGGATAAAGTCGATCGCATCACGATCATTTTCGGCGCGGCCATGGGCCGGGAGCGCGCATGACGACTCGGGTCGTATTCAATCAGAAAGGCGGGGTCGGCAAGACCACGGTGCTTGCCAATCTTGCGGCGATCGCCGCCGACCGCGGCAAGCGAACGCTGGTGATCGATCTGGATGCCCAGTGCAATGCCAGTCAGTACCTGTTGTCCTCGGACGGCCGCCAGGCGGAGTGCGGCAGCGCCGATTTCTTCGAGGCCACGCTGGAGCGCGGCCGGCGCGGCGACGACCTGGCCGACTATGTCACCGAGACACCGTTCGACAATCTCTCGATCATCGCCGCCCATCCCGATCTGGAGTCGATCCGGGTCAAGCTCGAGGCCAAGCACAAGATCTACAAGCTGCGTCAGGGGCTGGAAAAGCTCGACGACTATGACGAGATCTTCATCGACACGCCGCCGGCGCTGAATTTCTATTCCCAGTCGGCGCTGATCGCGGCCGATCGCGTGCTCGTGCCCTTCGACTGCGACGATTTTGCGCGCCAGGCGCTCTATGCGCTGTTCGACAACATCCACGAGATCCAGGAGGACCACAACCCAGCGCTGGCGGTCGACGGCATCGTGGTCAATCAGTTCCAGCCGCGCGCCAAACTGCCGCAGCGCATGCTGGCCGAACTGACCGAGGAAGGCCATCCGATCATCGATGCCCACGTCACCAGTTCGGTCAAGGTGCGCGAGTCGCACGATGCCTCGATTCCGTTGATCCACTATGCGCCCGGCCATAAGGTCACCCAGCAGCTCGTCGCGTTATACGACAAGCTCTGAACGCATCGGGATCGAGCGCACCTGCGTTGTTTAGGATATGAACGTTCGATCACGACAACGAATACGACGCGCAGCGATCGGGCTCATCGCCCTGGCGGCCACGCTGACGGCCTTGAGTGTCGCGCTGGCGTCGAGCAACGATAAGGCGGCGCGCGAAATATCAATCGACGTCGCCATTGGGCCGGCGATCGGCAATTACGTGGTCGACGAGATCAAGCAAGCGGACGCCGATCACGTGCCGGTCATCATCCTGCGGCTGGATACGCCCGGCGGGCTGTCGGCGTCCATGCGCGATATCGTCAAGGCGATCCTGGCCTCGCCCGTGCCAGTCATTGGTTATGTCGCGCCCTCGGGCGCCCGCGCGGCGAGCGCAGGGACCTATATTCTGTATGCAACGAATATCGCCGCCATGGCGCCGGCCACCAATCTGGGCGCTGCCACCCCGATCGAACTCGGCGGCTCGGATGATGCCGGGCCGCCCGACCCGTCGGCCTCCGGCGACGGTCAGAATCAGAACCCGAAGAACGACAAGTCGAACAAGAATCCGACGCCCGACCTGTCCAATGGCGCCACCGAGCGGCGCAAGCAGGTCAACGACGCGGTCGCCTACATCCGCAGCCTGGCCGAGCGCCGCGGGCGTAATGCCGACTGGGCGGAGCAGGCTGTACGCCAGGCCGCGAGCCTGAGCGCGGAGCAGGCCGAAAAGAAACACGTCATAAACCTCATCGCCGACAACGAACAAGCGCTGCTCAAGGCGGTCGACGGCAAGAAGGTCGATACGGCCGCCGGGGCTGTGACGCTGCACACCGCCGGTCTGGCGATCGAAACGCGAACGCCCGGCTGGCGGACTTCGCTGCTGGCGATCATCACCGATCCGACCGTCGCTTATCTGTTGTTCATGATCGGCATCGTCGGTCTGGCCGCCGAAGCCCTGGCGCCCGGCGCCACCCTGCCCGGCACGGTCGGCGGCATCAGTCTGATCGCCGCCCTGTTCGCCTTTCATGTCATGCCGGTCAGTTACAGTGGCGCCGCGCTGATCGTGCTCGGCGTGCTGCTGTTCGTGGCGGAAGCGTTCGTGCCGAGCTTCGGCGCGCTGGGCCTCGGCGGCATCGTCGCCATCGTATTCGGCTCGATCATGCTCATGGACAGCAGCACGCCGGGGTACGATGTCTCTATGGGCGTCATCATCGGCATAGCCATCGCCGCCGCACTGATCCTGGCGCTGATGGTCGCGCTGTTTGCCCGCTCGCGTCGCGCGCATATTGAAACCGGCTACGAAGGCCTGGTCGGCCGCGACTGCACGGCACTCGACGATTTCGATCGCGAAGGCCGTGTCTGGCTGCACGGCGAATCCTGGCAGGCCGTCAGCGAAACGCCGGTGGTACGCAATCAGACGCTCATCGTGACCGGCGTTGAAGGACTGACCGTGTTCGTCCGTCCACGCACGGCTACGACCA
Organism: Salinisphaera hydrothermalis C41B8; assembly: GCF_000732535.1. Classification (GTDB taxonomy): domain Bacteria; phylum Pseudomonadota; class Gammaproteobacteria; order Nevskiales; family Salinisphaeraceae; genus Salinisphaera; species Salinisphaera hydrothermalis. The sequence continues at coordinate 147,397 of NZ_APNK01000002.1, read as the reverse complement.
CGCCCGACCCTCCGAACAACGCCGGCCGACGGCCGGAAGGATCGTAATCATGTTCATCAACGTCGTGATCGCCGTGATCGTGCTATTGGCGATCTTCGTCTTCGCCTCGATCAAGATCCTGCCGGAATACGAGCGGGGCGTGATGTTCACGCTCGGCCGCATGACCGGCGTGAAAGGTCCGGGCATTTTCCTGGTCATTCCGGTTATCCAGAAGATGATCAAGGTCGACATGCGTGTGACCGTCATGGACGTGCCGGCCCAGGAAGTCATCTCGCGCGACAACGTCTCGGTACAGGTCAACGCAGTGGTGTATTTCCGCGTGATCGAGGCCAACAAGGCGATCGTCGAGGTCGAGAATTTCTATGCCGCCATCAGCCAGCTGTCGCAGACCACGCTGCGTAGCGTGCTCGGCCAGCACGAGCTCGACGACATGCTCGCCGAACGCGAGAAACTCAACGCACATATACAGGAAATCCTGGACCGTCAGACCGACGCCTGGGGCGTCAAGGTCGCCAATGTCGAAATCAAACAGGTCGAACTCGACGAAAGCATGACTCGAGCGATCGCCCGCCAGGCCGAGGCCGAACGCTCGCGGCGCGCCAAGATCATCAATGCCGAAGGCGAGCTTCAGGCCGCAGAGAATCTGCGGGCGGCCGCGCGCGAGCTGTCGCACGAGCCGCAGGCCATGCAGCTGCGTTATCTACAGACGCTGCTGGACATGGGCAACAACGAGAACGCGACCATCGTGTTCCCGCTGCCCATGGATCTAATCGAGCCGCTGCTCAAGAGCGCCCGACGTACCGACGATGGCAACCGAGATGCCGGCTCAGGCGCCCAGTAATAACTCGACGTTGTCGTAGGCGCGGCTGAAGAAACTGCCGCGTTTGACCGTGGCGCCGGCATAAATCGGGACTTCTCGCAGCAGCCGGTCGTTGTAGAGAATGCGCAGTTGGCCCAGCCTGGCGCCCTTGTGCACGGGCGCCATCATGCGCGCGGGCAAACGTGCCTGATAGACCAGCGCGTTGCGTTGGCCGCGCGGGTAAGCCACGTTGATGGCGCCCCGTGCGATCACCGGCAGGCGATCGTCGGCGCCGTCCCAGATGCGCAGGCTCTTGATCGGCCGGTCGGCGGGCCAGACCGTGCCACTTCGATAGTAGCGAAATGCGTAGTTGATCAAGGCGTCGCATTCATGCTTGCGCGCGAGCGCCGAGCGTGCGCCGAGCACGACTGCGATGACCCGCATGCCGTCGGCGCTCGCCGAGGCGGCCAGATGATACCCGGCGGACTTCTCGTACCCGGTCACTCCACCGTCGACCCGCGGGTCGGACCAGAGCAGAGAATTCCGGTTGTATTGTTTGATGCCGTCGTATGTGAAGACCCGCTGATTGAAATACCGGCGGTAGTAGCGCGGGAACCGGTGCACCAGCGCGGCGTAAAGCCGTGCCATGTCCGCAGCGCTCACATATTGCCCCGACGCCGGCAAACCGGTCACGTTGACGAAATGGGTATGCCCAAGATCGAGCCGAGCGGCGTAGCGGTTCATGTAAATGACGAAGGTGCTCGTCGTACCGGCGATAGACTGCGCGAGCTCCACGGCCGCGTCGTTGCCCGCCATGGTGATCAGGCCATGCAACAGCTGATTCACCGAGACCTTGTCGCCGACTTTGAGAAACATCCGTGAGCCGCTCGTACGCCACGCTTTCTTGCTGACGGTTAACTCGGTCTGCGGCGACAGCCGACCGTGGCGCATTGCATCGAACACGATATAGCTGACCATCAGTTTGGCGAAGCTGGCCGGCGCGATTTCCTCGTCTGGATGTTTTGCGACCAACGTCTGGCCGGACCGATAAGTGGTCAGAATATAACTCGGCGCGCCCAACGCTCGCGGTGCCGGTACCCGCGGCGCATCGGCCCGTGCGAGTGGCACCATCGTCCACGAGATTGCCAGAGTCAGACATGTGAGCCATGCCTTCATGAGGGGTTGCTCCTTTCACCGAGCCCGCTTGTCGAAGATGTGCGGCACATCACTGTTCCAGCCACCACGGCGTAACAGGCGTCGTGGCCGGCTCAGTGATCGGGACCGTATTCGGCGCAGACATGCAACAGACGATGCGCGCCGGCGGCGCCGTCGGTCGCAGCAACGCAACACATGCCACTCGATTCATTGATGGTCCAGATTGCGATCTATTGACATACACCTGCCCTCACCTGACGCCCTTGGGCCAGAACCGAACTCAGGCTCTCGCAGCGCGCCGAATCGCTGCGCTGACTCGACGGCAGCGAGTGAGCGTTTACGGTGACGCGGCCGCCGGTTCAGCTGGCGTATCGGGTTCGATAAGCCCGCCCCGACGGGCCCGCAATAAGCTATCAGGCCGGCAGTCGCGCCCCCGAACGAATCGACAGTACGAACCGGCCAGGCGGCGTTGCATACCTTGACCGTAGGGCCCGCCACGCTCGGCGGCATACGCCTTGCCTGACACGACGGGCGGGCCTCATGCGGTGGCGTCTCTCGTGACGACACGCCATAGGGTCTGTTGAGGTTTCGTGCGAGTCCGCGCCAAGCGCTGTTTTGCGGCAAGACGAGGCGTAGCGAACGTGGCGTAGTGGTTCTACGCGAGAGAGCTATAACGCTGTATTGCCGTCGTGTCGTTAATTTAAGGGCGCTTGTCCCTTCGGGTTGGGCCGCCCATAAAAAATTAACCAGGGGCGCCCGGCGGCGTTGCGAGTCTGGGGCGTGGCACGCCACGACGCGGCGACTCGCGCCTTGCCGGACACGATTTGCGGACGCCAACGCGGCGCTCGCACGAAACCTCAACAGACCCTAGTCCAAGGCATGCCTCGTAGGTGCGGCGGTCGCCGGCACTGCAAATGGCTGGCCCTCGACAGCCGCGACCCGTTGAGCCAGGCCCATCAACATGGCGGCCGTGGCGCCCCAGATATGGTCGCCTTCGAAATCGATCGAATAGATGCGGTAATCGATCCCGTTCCGCTGCAGCACCTCGCTTCGATAATGCGTGGCGTCCATCGCATAGGCCATCGGCACGCGAAAAATACGCGCGACCTCGACACCATCGGGCTCGAGCGGCTGACCGGGCTCTACCCATCCCACGAACGGGCTGATCTCGAATCCGGTGACCGTGCGGTAAGTCGGCAAACGGCCCATCAATTCGACGGCGGTGCGTGCAAGGCCGATTTCTTCGTGGCATTCACGAAGCGCGGCATCAGCCGGCCCGGCATCGCCCGCGTCGAGACGACCGCCCGGAAAGCTGATCTGGCCGGGATGATGACGCAGCGCATGGCTGCGTTCGGTGAACAGGATGCGTGGCGTAGCGGTCGCTTCGATTCCGATCAACACCGCCGCCGGCCGCGTGGCATGCCTCGCGCGCCGGGCGTCCGACGCCGGCAGATCGTCGGCAACCGGCACATCGGGTGCCAGCGCCGCTTCAATCCGTTGTCGCCACATATGCACCGCGGCGGCGTCAGTCGCCCGATTTAAGCTTGTTGGCATACCCCTTGGTGAGCTCCTGGAAGCGCGGCGTCAGCCCGGTATCGGCATACATCGGATCGCCCAGGTCATCGTAGCCGGCGACTTCTTCGCCCGGCTGATAAGAAAACGAACTGGCGAGTTCATCGAGCGCACAGGCCAACAGATCGGTAATGATTCGCTCACGCGTGAGGCCCGGGAACATCTCCGCCAGCGCTTCGATCTTGGCTGCGTCATAGATCGGCAACTGTACCGCGTAACTTTGGTCCGTACGCGGCTCGCCCGCACTCGATTGCCACTGCGAGACCAGCTCACTAATTTTCATTCCGCCTCATCTCCTGTTATCGCGGACCGAGCACCGCCCCATCGGCTGTCTCGGTAAACCATGTCAGTACGCATCGCCATTGTCAGGCCGCGAAATCGCGCGCGCCAGCGTCAATGAAACGCAATGTCGTACCGCCCGGCTATTATCGCGCAAGTTGCCGCATCGCCAAGCCGAACCGGATCGTAAATCAAGGTCGGTTGCGAATCCCGACGCTGTACCGAGCGCAACATGAAGCAATCGTCGTGCCGAGACGCGCGTTATGAGAACCTGCGATACACGTTGACCCCACCCCGGCCCGCTGCTAGCTTTGCCGCCACTCTACGAGGACCATCAAGCTTATGGCCAAATCGGAAAAAACCTGGAGTCTCAAGGAAATAGACCAGGAGCGAGGCAGTACGAAGGGCGCTGCGTTTCTCGCATTCAAGCAACTCAAGGATAGTTTTGACGAGGGCCGTGATTTCTACTACCTGAGCGCTTCCGAGGATGCCGACGAAATCGAAAAGCTGCGTGAAGCCGGTCGCATCTATGCCACCACGGTCAATGCCATCCTGTTGACCGAAGCGGGTTATCTGGCGGTGGTCGATTATCTCGACGGCTAAACCCGGATAGCGCGCTTGGCATGACCGGCATGCACGCACGGCCATCGTTGGCAAAAAGCGGCGCCCTCACGCATCATAGCGGGCTGACCTGACGAGCCAGCCCACGGCCCGATGCAAGACGCCCGCGAGCTTTTGACCCGACTGCCTCTATGTTTCAAGCCCGAGGCAGCCGGCGACCTGTCCATGACAGCCCAGTATTTGATCCGTAATCCGGTCTATATCACGATCGAAAACGGCCAGTGCAACGCCCATGAAGGGCTTGCGCCCAATCCTGACGTCACGCTCAAAGTCCGGGACGAGCATCTGATCAAGCTCATGACCGGTCGCATGCGCGGTCTGACGGCATTTCTTACTGGCCGGCTCAAGGTCGAAGGCAACTATATGCTGGCACAGAAGCTCCAGCAGGTCTTCGACACCTCACGCCTGCGATGACCGAAGCCGCCGCTGCGGTGGCATGGCGGCTGGGCGCAGACCGCGTCGAGTCGGCCCGGGATCGTCAACATGCGGCCACTCTCGGCCTGACGCCGATTAACGACGTGCCGGCGCTGGGCTTTTACATCGAACGCGACGATGACGGGCTGGTGCTACGCCACGCGGCCGACCCGGCAGGCACGGGTCTACGCTGCGCCCTGGCCGATACAACAGAACTCGCGGATCGTCAGGCCGGCGGCCGACGCTCGCCCTTGGCCCGTGCGTTCGGCCTTCATCGACACGCGCCGATGCGCGTTCTGGATACCACTGCTGGGCTCGCCCGCGACGCGGCCACGCTTGCCAGCCTTGGCTGCGACGTGACCGCGATCGAGCGCCAGCCGGCGCTGTACGCGCTCATCGAGGATGCCACGCAGCGCATTCATGCCACGCCCGAGCAGCGCCCCGTCTGGTGGTCGCATTGGCAGTGGCCGGTACACGCGGACGCCGCAGATTGGTTATCGGCCGACGCCGGTCAGAAGGCGTTCGACGCCATTTATATCGATCCGATGTTCGCCAGCCCGCGGCGCAAGTCGGCACCACAGAAAGCGCTCGCCTGGCTTGCTGAACTTGCGGGAACCGACGAAGATGCCCCGGCCTTGCTCGAAATCGCCCGCGCCCACGCACGCCGCCGTGTGGTGGTCAAACAACATGCCCGCGCCGAACCGATGGCGCCGCCCGACCTGCAGATACGGGGGCGGGCCATCCGCTTCGATATCTATTTGACGCCGCGCGCCTGAACGCGCCTGTCGTTCAGATCGGCTGCAACTCGGCCAGAAAACGCCGATAGTTTTCGACGTAGTGCGCGGCGCCGTGTCCAAGCGCTTCAATTTCCTCGGGCCCGAGCTCGCGCTTGACGCGGCCCGGTGCGCCAACCACGAGGCTGTTGTCCGGAATCGTCTTGCCTTCGGGAATGAGCGCGCCCGCACCGATCAGGCAGTTCCGGCCGATCGTGGCGCCATTAAGTACCACGGCCTGGATGCCCACGAGGCTGTTATCGCCGATGGTGCAGCCGTGCAGCATCGCCTGATGGCCAACGGTGACGTGGGCGCCGACGGTGAGCGGAAATCCCGGATCGGTATGCAGTACGCAGGCTTCTTGAATATTGCTGCCCTCGCCGATCGAGATCAGCTCCTGATCGCCGCGCAGCACGGCGTTGAACCAGATACTCGAACGTTCGGCCAACTGTACGCGCCCGATCACGGTCGCGTTGTCGGCGACGAAATAATCGCCGCTCGCGGGTACTTTCGGAGCGATGTCACCCAATCGATAGCGCATGCACTTCTCCTCCGTTTTGTGATGCCGTATTGCGATACACGCCGACGTCAGCTCTTTCGTCCACCCGGTTTGCGGGCCACATCGTCTCGCACGTACACCGGCAGCGCCTCGCTCGCCACGAGCGTTCGTCCGTCGGCGAACAGCGGCCACGCCAGACGAGCGACGTCGATCGCATGCGGCGCATCGACGCCGATCGGTGATGCATCAAGCCCCTGCACCTCGACGACCAGAGACCAGCCGTTACCCGCGCGACAGACCTTGTTCGTCGTCTCAACCATCAGATCGGCCGGCGCCATCACCCGTTCGGCGGCCATGGGCTCGGGCAGCCCACCGCGCTCGTACGTCGCGGTGTAGATCTCGCCCATGCGCGCATCCTGCACGACTTGGACACGGTCGGCCGTCGAGTCGTGATCGAACGCCCGCGCGGCGATCGCCGCCAGGGTCGAAATCCCGACCACCGGCAAGTTCGCGCCGCCGGCCAAGCCCTGGACCAGGCCGGCCGCGATACGCAGTCCGGTAAACGCCCCCGGGCCGCGTGCGAACGCGATACCGTCCAGATCGGCGAGCCCCAGCCGCGCGTCGTCGAGCAGTTGCTGCGCGGCAGGCAGCAGGCGCGTCGCGTGCGCGCGCGGCGCGATTTCGAAGACCTCGCGTGCCCGATCGGGGGCATCGCTATCGAACAGCGCGACGGAGAGTGCCTCGGTGGAGGCATCCAATGCGAGTATTTTCATGAGCGTGACGTTTCGATCGTCGAGGGCGCCAGTTCGTCGACGAACGCACAGGCCGCGCTGCGATTTCGCGTGATCGCCATCGGCGGCAGGCTGGCCCGGATCACCGAGCCATAGCGCGCGGTAAACAGGCGCGGGTCGCAGATGGCAAGCACGCCGCGATCCTCGGCGTCGCGGATCAGCCGGCCGACGCCCTGCTTGAGCATGATCACCGCCTGTGGCAGTTGATAATCCATGAATGGGTTCTGGCCTTCTGCCTTCATCGCCTCGAAGCGCGCCGCGAGCACCGGGTCCGCCGGCGAGGCGAACGGCAATTTATCGATGATCACCAGCCGCAACCCATGGCCGCGCACGTCTACGCCTTCCCAGAAACTGCTGGTCGCCACCAGAATAGCGTTCGAATCGGCGCGGAAATCGGCCAACAGGCTGGCGCGGGGCGCCTGCCCCTGGACCAGCGGATCGAAGCCGGCGTTGACCAATGCCTCCCCGTAGCGCCGTACGGCGCGATAGCTCGTACAGAGCACGAATGCCCCACCTTCGGCGGCGTTGATCAGCGCGACGATTTCCTCGACCGCGGCGTCGTCAAAGTTCGGCGCGGACGGCGCCGGCATACGCTGCGGCGAGTACAGCAGCGCGTTCTGTTCGTAATCGAACGGGCTCGGCAGGATACGAGTTTCGACATCCGCCAGACCGAGTCGGCTACAGAAATAACCCAGTTCGTCTTTCACCGAGAGGGTCGCGGACGTGAAAATCCAGGCACTGGGCGTGGACTCCACCGCACGAGCGAACGGCGTGGCCACATCCAGCGGTGTGCTGTGCCAGATCCAGCTGGAACCGCGTCGCTCGATCCAGCTTACGCGCTCGCCGTCCTCGGCAACTACCGTCGCCAACCGCGTACGCAGATCTTCGGCGCGGCGCGCGATCGACTTCAAGCCTTCGCTACGCTCGGTGGCCGGCTCCAGCGTGCTTTCGAGCGTGTGGATGGCCTCGAGCAGCGCGTCTCGGGCCGCCACGCGCTCGGGGCTCGCGATCTCGCGCCAGCCTTCCGTCAGGGCGCCCTGCCCGAGCGCTTCGGTGAATCCGCCCTCACACTCGCCGAGCGTGTTGAAAGAATCGGCGAGATCCGGCATGTCGCCGCCCAACGCCTCGATCTCGGCGCGGCCGTCGCGCACCAGATCGCGCAGTTGGCGCGAGGATACGGCCTGGCCGAAGAAACGACCGGCAATATCGGGCAGCTTGTGCGCCTCGTCGAGTACGATGGCATCAGCGCCGGGCAGGACTTCGCCGAACCCGGCTTCACGCACGGTCATATCGGCGAATAACAAATAATGATTGGCGATGACCAGATCGGCCGCCTGCGCCTCGCGACGCGCATGCAGCACCCAACACTGATCGTAGAGCGGGCAATCGGTACCCAGGCAGTTATCGGTCGTGGACGTGATTCGTGGCCACAGCGCGTCACCGTCGCTTGGGTCGCCGAACTCCCCAATGTCGCCCGTCCGAGTGCGCCCCGCCCATTCGCGCACTTTGCGTAGCCGTGGCGCGAGATACAGATCGCCACTGGTTTCGGCCAGGTCCAGCCGATGCAGACAAAGATAGTTGGAGCGGCCCTTGAGCACCGCCGTATGCACGCTGCGCCCCAACACGGTCTGAGCCAGCGGCACGTCCTTCTCGGCGAGCTGCGTCTGCAGGTAACGGGTCGCGGTTGACACGATCACCTTGCGCCGCGAGGCCAACGCCGGCAACAAATAAGCGAGCGTCTTGCCGGTTCCCGTGCCGGCTTCGACGACCAGACGCCCCCCGGCATCCATCGCGCGCGCCACAGCCGTCGCCATTTCGGCCTGGCCGGCGCGTGGGCGATAACCGGGCAACGCCGCGGCGAGAGCCGCGTCGTCCTCGAACAGCGCGGCTCCGGCCGCCGCCGTCATTGGTTGTATTGCGACGCGGCCTGGCGGAAGTTGACCGCCTGCGCGCTGGCTTTCTGGGCCCCCATCTTATCGCCCGCCTGCTTGCGCGCTTCCGCGATCAGCTGCCAATTGCCGGATTCCACGAACGGATTATTGTCCGACACGCTGTTGGACTTCATTGCCATCTGCTCGGCCTGCCCGTTCTGTCCTTCGGCCAGCCGGACCGCGGCCAAGCGCTGGTAGATGAACGGGTTGCGCGGGTCGAGGTCGAGTGCGCGTTCCAGGGTCGAGGCCGCCGCGTCCATATGGCCTGCGTTGGCCAGCGTATCGGCACGGCCCAGCAACGACATCACCGCCGGACTGCTGATCTCTGATGCGCTGCGGGGCGGCGCTTTCTTGGGTTGCTGCGGCGCGGTTGTCGCGGTTTGCCCGCCGCCGTTACCCGACGACTGAGGTGTCGTCGGCCCCGGTTGCCCGGTCTGGCTCGGAGTCGGGCTCGGGCTCGGTTGCGGCGGCGGATTATTGCCGCCCGGCCGCGACATGCCGCCGGGCTGCGTCGCACAGCCGGCCACGAGGATCAGAGCGCCGAGCGCGATGAGTAATTTTGTGTGTTGCATATCAGAACAGGCGCTGGAACCAGTTGCCCTTCCGTTTTTCCGGCTGCTGCTCTTGTTGCTGCTGTTGCCGGTGGTATTGGGCATTCTGGCTCATGATATCGGTATCGCAAGGGGTCAGCCCCTGCGGCACATAGCCTTTGATAAAAGGTACTTTTACCGCATTCGGACAGTTTTGCCCATGACCGTACATCGCATCCGGGTCCGGTCCGAGCCCCTGATTCACCGCCCCCGGGTTGAACACCAGATTCAACGGCATCTGCGCGATGTTATCGGGCGGCGTGTTCACAATGCCGCGCGCATCGATATCTTTCATGATCCGCGACCAGATCGGCAAGGCGCCAGTGGCGCCGGTCAGATGCGCGGATTTGTCGTCGTCGCGCCCGACCCAGACCACGCTCACGCGATTCGCGCCAAAACCGGCGAACCAGGCATCGCGCAGATTGTTTGTCGTGCCCGTCTTGCCGGCCATCTGCTTCGAGTTATCGAGCACACGATACATGCCCGCGCCGGTGCCGTAGCGGGCCACGCGTTCCATGAGCCATTGAACGATGTACGCCGGCCCCGGATCGACCACTTGGTGGATCTTGAGCGGATAACGGGTCAGCGGCTTGCCGTTGCGTGTGGTGACATCACGAATCGCGCGTAGCGGCGTGTAATAACCGCCCGTCGCCAGCGTGTTATAGATCTGCGCGACGTCCAGGGGCGTCATGCCTACCGCGCCGAGCGCGAGCGACGGCACCGCCATCGGTTTGCCGCGATAACCGAGGTCGTGCAGCGTTTTGATGATATTAGGGATGCCGACCGACAGCGCCAGCCGCGAGCTCGCCAGATTCAGGCTGTGCTCAAGGGCGTAATACAGCGGCACATCCGTGCCGTGGCTATGCTCCGAGTAGTTATGGGGACGCCATGTCTTGCCGTTGGCCAGTTTCACGGCGAGCGGGGAATCGTCCAGCGGCGTGATGGGGTTGAACTTGGAGGGGTTCTTGATCGCGGTCAGGTAATCGACCGGCTTCATCAATGAACCGACCTGCCGACGCGCGTCCAGCGCCCGGTTGAAGCCGGCATAGCCACGGTCACGCCCGCCGACCAGCGCGAGCACATTGCCGCCTTCGACGCTCGTGACCACTGCCGCGGATTCGAGGCTGTCCTTCTTGATGCCACGGGCCTTCTCGACGCGCTTGAGTCCCTGGTCGACTTCCTTCTCGGCGGCGGCCTGCACGCTCGGATCGAGCGTTGTGAAGATTCGTAGGCCGCCTTCGGTAAGGTCCGAATCGTTGTACTGCCCGTGCAGCTGCTCGCGTACCAGATCGATGAACGCCGGATACTGCGTATTGCCGTGAGCCGAGCGATTGGTCACGCCAAGCGGCGCCGCTTTGGCTTTCTGCCAGGCCTTGTCCTTGAGAAAGCCGGCGTTGTGGAACATATCCAGCACGAGATCGCGCCGTGCCTTGGCCCGTTTCGGATGCTGGCGCGGGTTGTAGTAGCTCGGGCCCTTGACCATGCCCACCAGCAGCGCGATCTCGCTCGGCTGCAGCTCCTGTACCGGCTTGCGGAAATAGAAGTAGCTCGCCAGACCGAAGCCATGGATCGCGCGCGAGCCGTCCTGGCCGAGGTACACCTCGTTGAGGTAAGCCTGAAGGATCTCGTCCTTGGAAAAATGCGCATCCAGCAGGATGGCCATCAGCGCTTCCTTGAGTTTGCGGCCGATGGTCTGGCGATTGGTCAGATAGAAGTTCTTCACCAACTGCTGCGTGAGCGTGGAACCGCCCTGCACGATGTGGCCCGCGCGTAGATCCGCCCAGGCTGCGCGGACGATCGCCTTGGGCGACACGCCCCAGTTGGTCATGAAACTGCGATCCTCGACCGTAATCAGTCCAGCCGGCAGCATGGGCGGGACATCGCCCAGCTTCACCAGAATCCGGTCCGAGCCGTTGGTCGGGTAGATACTGCCAATCAACAATGGGTCGAGCCGAATCAGCGCCAGCTTGCCCTTGTCGTCGATGGACTTGAACGAGGCAACCCCGCTGCCGTCAAAGGTCAGCTGTATTTCGCGGTCGGGCTGCGTGCCGTCCCAGAACTGGAACGCGCGAGTATGAATCGACAGCGTCGAACCGGAGGCCTTGAACGTGCCCTGGTCGCTGAGCGTATCGGCCTCGCGATAACCCTGGCGCTCCAGGCGCTGCTCTAGATCCTTCTCCGATAGATCCAGGCCGGCGTAGAGCTCCAGCGGGCTGGCGTAAACCTTGGCCGGCAGCTTCCAGCGCGTCCCCTCGAACTTGGAACGCACCTCATGATCGAGATGCACCGTATAAAGCGCCAGTGCGGCCGCGCCCGCACAGAATACCAACGCGACATACGGCAGAAGCCGACGAAACCAGCCGCGCGGCTGGCCGCGACGAGGTTTGGAGCGCTTACCGGATTTACGAGATTTTTTCGCCAACGGGACCATCCACGCGTTCGAACCGCGCAGATAGTACCAAAGCTAGAACCGGTTGGCGTTCGAGCCGTCAGCGCCACCTGCAACACCCGAAGGCTGTGGTTGGGCGCGATGCTTCAAAAGTGGTCGGCCCCGATTGAACCAGCGCCGCCAACGACCGACCGCCATCGGCGCGAATCCGTATCGATCTGCTGATCGATGTCGGAAAGAACGAGGAAGAAGCCCGCGTGATGCACCGATACCGAAGACGCCCGGAAACCCAACCCGCCGTTGGCGGTTTTCGCGTTTATCGTCGGGCGAAAACAGCAAACGCCAAAGAACAAGTCAGGGGTCGCGCGCGCAATAGGCGAACGAGACGGCTACGGGCGCTGGCCACAATCCCAGCGCCCCGATCGGAGACGCCTAGGCGTTCTTGGCGGCGTTGCGCTGGCCGCTCTTTACCTCTCTTTCCAGTTCTTCCATGCCGACGTGGCGGACGTCGCGCCCGCCAACGAAGTACACGACGTATTCACCAATGTTCGTCGAGTGGTCGCCGATCCGCTCCAGCGCCTTGACCGCCCACATCACGTCGAGCATGTGCCGGATCGTACGCGGGTCCTCCATCATGAAGGTGATGCACTGACGCATGACCCCTTCGTATTCACGATCGACTTCCGAGTCATGTTGGGCAACCGCCAGCGCGGTCTCGGTGTCCATCCGGGCGAACGCATCCAGCGCATCGCGCACCATCTGGCGCACGTGTCGACCGAGCGCCTCGATCTGCCGGAATGCGCTCGTCGGGCGTTCCTGCCCAGCCAGTTGCATGGCCATGCGGCCGATCTTTTCGGCTTCGTCGCCGATGCGCTCGAGATCGGTGATGGTCTTGGCAATGGCGAGCACCAGGCGCAGATCGCCGGCCTGGGGCTGGCGCCGCGCGAGGATCTTGGTGCACTCCTCGTCGATCGCGACTTCCATCGCGTTGATCTTGTAATCGCTGCGCGAGACTTCCTCGCCCAGGCCACCATCGCCATCCACCAGCGCTTTCACGCCGTTGGCGATCTGTTGCTCAACCAACCCGCCCATGGTGAGCACGCGTTCACGCACGTCCTCGAGTTCGACGTCGAACTGCTTGGATGTATGTTTTTCGATGCCGACTTTATCCAGTTCCATGATGGCCTCGTCGCGTTTGTTCGCGTGATCGGGATCAGCCGTAACGGCCGGTGATGTAATCCTCGGTGCGCTTTTCGCGCGGATTGGTGAACAACGAATCGGTATCCGCGTATTCGACCACCTCGCCGAGATGAAAGAATGCCGTATAGCCCGCGACACGCGCGGCCTGCTGCATATTGTGAGTCACGATCACGATGGTGTAGTCCTCGCGCAGCTCGTGGACCAGTTCCTCGATCTTGAGCGTGGCGACCGGATCCAGCGCCGAGGCCGGTTCGTCGAGCAACAGAACCTCGGGTTTCACTGCAACGGCTCGTGCAATGCAAAGACGTTGCTGCTGACCACCGGACAACGCGCTGCCGTTGGCACGCAGCTTGTCCTTGACCTCATCCCACAGCGCCGCTTTCTTCAACGACCACTCGACGCGCTCGTCCATCTCATGGCGCTTGAGTTTCTCGTACAGGCGCACGCCGAAGGCGATGTTGTCGTAGATACTCATGGGAAATGGCGTCGGCTTCTGGAACACCATCCCGATCTTGGAACGCAGAACGTTGAGATCGACTCCGCGATCCAGCAGATTCATGCCGTCCATCTCGATCGAACCGGAGGCCTTGTGCCCCGGGTAGAGCTCGAAGATACGGTTGAAGCAACGCAGCAACGTCGATTTGCCACAGCCCGACGGACCAATGAACGCCGTGACCTCATTGTCGACAATATCGACGTTGATGTTCTTCAAGGCGTGAAAATCGCCGTAGTGGAAGTTGAGATCGCGCACCGCGACCTTACAGGGGTTGTTCTTGGCAACTACCCCGGTGGTCTGCTGCGCTGGGCCCGAGAGCGCCTCGCTTTTGGCCGCGGGTGCGTCGGATCGAGCCGAGCCGCGCGACGTCTCTTGAGCGCTGCGTTCGGTTTCACCATAGGTATTACGGGCCGCCACCGACGGCGTCGTGCCCGGGGAAAGCGAATCGGTCGAGGAACTGGCCATGAGAATGCTCTCCTATTTGGACGGGCGGAGTACGAACCGGACAACGATGTTGAGCGCCAGGATCGCGAAGGTGATCAGGAACGCGCCCACCCATGCTAGATGGTGCCAGTCCTCATAGGGACTCAGCGCAAACTGGAAGATCATGATCGGGAGATTTGCGATCGGCTGCAGCAGGTTCGTACTGAAGAAGTTGTTGTTTAACGCGGTAAACAACAGAGGCGCGGTTTCACCGGCAATACGCGCCACGCCCAGAATGACCCCGGTGATAATGCCGGACAGTGCGGCGCGGTAAACGATGCGGGTAATGATTTTCCAGCGCGGAATGCCGAGGGCAGCGGCCGCTTCGCGCATCTGATCGGACACCAGACGCATCATGTTTTCCGTGATACGGACGTTAAGCGGAATCACGATCAACGCCAGCGCGACGCCACCGGCGAGCGCCGAGAAATGCCCCATCGTGATCACGACGATCTGGTATACGAACAAACCGATGATGATCGACGGCGCGGACAGCAATACGTCGTTGAAAAAGCGTACGAGCGCGGCCATGCGGCTGCTACGGCCGTATTCAGCCAGATAGGTGCCGGCAAAAATACCGATCGGCGCCCCGATGCCCGTGCCGATGAGAGTCACGATCAGACTGCCGACGATGGCGTTCGACAGGCCGCCACTATTGCCTGGCGCCGGGGTCGGCTGGGTAAATACATCCCAGCTCAGATAACCCACGCCGTGACTGATCAGCGTCCACAGTAGCCACACCAGCCAGAACAAACCGAACAGCGTGGTGGCGACCGCGGCACTCATATTAAAGTTGTTGATGAACTTGCGTCGTTGATAGATCGTCATCGCGGCGTTCCTATCGTCCTTCCTGATTCGAAAGCTGCAGCAGCAGTAAGCGCGCGAGCACCAGCACGATCAGCGTAATCACGAACAACACCAGCCCAAGCGCGATCAACGCCGAGGTGTACATACCGCCAGAGGCTTCCGTGAATTCGTTGGCGAGCGTGGCGGCGATACTGTTACCCGGATAGAACAAGCCGTTGGGGATGTTATGGGCATTACCGATCACGAACGTCACCGCCATGGTCTCGCCCAGCGCCCGACCCAGACCCAACATGATGCCGCCGATGACGCCGGTTTTCGTATACGGCAGGATCACGCTGCGTACGACTTCCCAGGTCGTCGCACCCAGGGCATAGGACGACTCCTTGAGCACCGGCGGCACGACCTCGAAGGTGTCGCGCATCACCGCCGTGATGAACGGAATCACCATGATCGCGAGTACCAGACCGGCAGTGAACACGCCGATACCGATGGGCGGCCCCGAAAACAGATAGCCTAGAATCGGCAGATCGCCGAAGGCGTCGTTGAGCCAGGGCTGGACGTTATCGGAGAGAAACGGCGCGAAAACGAACAAGCCCCACATGCCGTAGATGATGCTGGGGATGGCCGCCAGCAGCTCGATGGCGGTGCTGATCGGACGACGCAGCCACACCGGCGAAAGCTCGGTGACGAACAGCGCAATGCCGAAGCTCACCGGCACCGCGATTGCCATCGCAAGCGCCGAACTCACCAGCGTGCCGAAGATCGCCACCAGCGCGCCAAAGTCGTCGGTGACCGGATTCCACTGCGAGCTGGTCAAGAAACCGAAGCCGAATTTCGCCAGCGCCGGCCATGCGCCGATCACCAGCGAAACGGCGATACCCGCGATCAGCGCCAGGACGAGTAGAGCCGAAGCCGCGGTGACACCGTGAAATATACGATCGCCCAACGCGCCGACCGCACGCCGCTCGGGGGCGAGCCTCTGCTCGTCGGGATTCGCGGTCATGTCACTCACTGTCGATCTCCATCAGGTGAGTCAGCCGTTTTCCTGGGAAGCTCGTAACAGCCTGCCAAGAAAACGGCCGACCCCGGTTAAGGGTCGGCCGCTCGATTCGATCCGCCCCTCACCCGAGTGCGGATCGAATGGCAACAGATTTTTACTGCTGCACCGGCCAAAGCGGCTGGCCGTTATCGCCCTTGATCTGACTATGCCACTTGTCGTGGACCAGCTTCACCGCGCTGTCCGGCATCGGGACGTAATCCAGATCGGCCGCCATCTTGTCGCCGTTCTCGTAAGCCCAATCGAAGAACTTGAGCACGGCCTGGGCCGTCTTCGGATGCTGCGGCTTCTTGTACATCAGGATGTACGTCGCCGCGGTGATCGGCCAGCTCTTGGCGCCCGGCTGATCGGTCAGCACCACGTAGAAGCCCGGGGCGTTGGCCCAGTCGGCGTTGGCCGCAGCGGCCTGGAAGTTGGCGGCCGTCGGCTGCACGAAGTTGCCCGCCTTGTTCTTCAACGACACGTAGGTCATCTTGTTCTGGAGCGCATAGGCATATTCGACGTAACCGATCGAGTTCTTGATGCGATTCACGTACGAGGCGACACCCTGGTTGCCCTTGCCGCCGACACCCGTCGGCCAGGCGACTGCCTTGGCATGGCCCGGGCCCTTGGCCCACATCTCGCTAACCTTGGTCAGATAACTGGTGAAGTTCCAGGTGGTGCCCGAACCGTCGGACCGATGGACGACGGTGATATCGGTGTTCGGCAGGTTCAGGTTCGGGTTGAGCTTCTTGATTGCCGGAGCATTCCACTTGGTGATCTTGCCGGCATAGATCTCGGCCAGGGTCTTGCCATCCAGACGCAGCTTACCGGGCTGGATACCCTTGAGATGCACGACCGGGACCACGCCCCCCATGACCATGGGGAACTGCAACAGGCCGTACTTGTCGAGCTCGTCCTTCTTCAACGGCGCGTCGGACGCACCGAAATCGACGGTCTTGGCCTCGATCTGCTTGATGCCGCCACCGGAACCGATGGCCTGGTAGTTGAAACGCACGCCGGTCTTCTTCTGGTAGGCCTGCGCCCACTTGGAATAAACCGGGTACGGGAACGTCGCGCCAGCACCGTTGATCTGATCAACGGCCGCACTGGCCGACCCCCAGATCGACAGCGCGGCGACGGCTGTGATCAACGTCTTGCTGAAACTCAATCGCACAGGATTCTCCTTTTCGTGCATTGTCGTGACGGGTGGCTCTGTGCTCGGCCCCGTCGGAATGCTAACGATAGGCTCGAATTATGACACTCATGTGACACTGATCGAAGCCCCGTGCGCTCGCCGGAGCCGAAATAAAAGAAGGCCCGGACAAAGCCGGGCCGAAAAATGGGAGCCATCTGCGGGAAAGATCCGGTCGCGGGGACGACACGATCGGCAGGGACAAACCGACTTTGGATCTTTCAATTCTATCGGCCGGAGCCGCTAAAAACGCCGCGGGGAGAGCGCGACGTGGGCCCATTATCGACATCGCGCGTGACGCTTTCATGACAGGCATGCGCGATCTTGCAAACAAAAAACCCCGGCCATCAGGCCAGGGTTCATCATCGAACAGACAGCGTTCAAGCGAACTTACTGCTGCTGTTGTTTCCACTTCTTGTACTCCTGCCACTCCTTCCAGTCCTTGAAGCGCTGCTTCTCGGGGGAGTCGGGCGGAAGCTGCTGAAAGTGCTTGTAAGCCTGAAAATCCTGGAAGTTCTGGAAGTCCTGCTGGGAACTCGCCGCGGATGCGCTCGTCTGGGACGAACCCTGCCCCGCGTTTTCGGTCGGCGCCTGCCCCGGCTTGTTTCGATCGCGCAGCGATCCGAAGACCGACTTGCTCGGGTGATTATCGGAGTAAAGCAGCGTACCGCCCCCATCCGACTTGTCGTAGTGATCACCACTGAGCAGACCCGGCCCCTGAGCCGAATCGTTCTCACCAGGCAGGTTGTTGTAATCGACCGACTTGCCGTGGGGCAAGCCGGATGCACATCCGGCCAACCCCAACGACATGACAAGTCCAATGATTGCGTAGGTAGATCGCATTGACTTCTTAGAAGAACTTCGCACGTACGCCGGCAAAGACAACATTCATGTTCTTGGCCTTGAAAGAGCTGCCATCACGGTTCACCAGATTGTCGCCAGTCAGATGATGGTAGGAGGCGTACATGTTAACCGACTTCAGCAGGTCGTAGCGATAGGCGACGCCATAGTTGCGCACCTGGCTGTTGCCGCTCTGCAGATCGTCGGTCTGGCCGAAGAACGCCTGGACGTGGTTCTTGCCGAAGATATAACCGACACCGCCCGAGTAGCTCTGGGCGTGATCCAAGCTAGCGCCATCCGTGTAGAACGTATTGCTATAGTTCCGACGCTTGTATTGCGCAAAGAAGTTCAGGCCCGAGGGCAACAGCATGGAGGCGGAGCCGCCGAATTCCTGGAACGACGAATTCCTGTTTGGCCCGCTATTGTTCGCGAAATTGCCGGCCGCATTGAGAGTCTTGTCCTGATTACCGCTATCGACGTAGTCGAGCGCGGCCTCGACTTTCACGTCGTTGGCGAACTTGTGCTTGTAACGCGGCGCCACTTCGATCGCCTGGCCCTGGTCATAGCTGACCGACAGGGTCGCGCCGGCAAAGCTCGGCGTGTCGTAGCGCACGGTGTTCTGGCGCGACAGCGCGTCGAAGTTGCTGTAACCGTTCTTGAGGCTGGGGCCGACGTTGCCGGCGCCGTCGACGAAGCTGAGACCACCGAAGTAGTCGTCCACGACCGAGCCACCGCCGAGGTCGGTCAGGCCGGACAGGTCGACCTTCGACGTGCTGTTGGCCGCACCGTCAGTTCTACCGAACGTCAGCTTGCCGTAGTTGCCTTCGAAGAAGACGTTGGCCTGACGGTTCTCAATGGCATTGCCCTTCTGGCTGCCGTTGACGTCGTACTCGCTACTCGTGTTGGTAGCCAACGCCATAACGTACTCGAAGCCTACCTTCAGGTTCGGGCTGACGTCCTGCGTGCCGGTGAACCCGAAACGGCTCGGCGACGAGTGGTTGTCCACCAGGCCGGCATCCGTCGACTTGCCGTTGTCGGACGCGATGACAGCGCGGTTTACCTGACCCTTAAGTTTGAAATCGAAGGCGTGTGCAGCCGGCGCCACACCAAGCACCGTCGCCATGGAAACGATACCGGTTGCCAAACCAGCATAATGAGCCTTGATCGTCATGAAATACTCTCCCTCGAAGCGGATTGATCCGGGCATTCGTGTGCCCTTCTGGGAACAGCCATTGCGTAGCTGCATCGACGATCCGGCTGGAGACAGCGCTTGGCACCCGTCTGGCTTTTTGACGCGGATGCCCCCAAACGCTCGCCCCGAACCGGACGATGCGCCCAATTAAACACCGCTTGTATGACGGTTTTATTGCAATAGGAGGAAATTAGAAAATTCGCGCGTCGGTCGTGCGTCGCAGCACGGCGCGCAGCATACGGCGGGGCAAAATATTCCCGTCGTGGCGCGGGGTTGGCGTCAGGCGGCGTCGGCGGCGACCAGGCGCTGGCCCGGGAACACGCACGAAAATGTCGTGCCCCGACCCGGCTCGCTGTCGATGGACAGCTCCGCCTCGTGATGCTCGAGGCTGTGCTTGACGATGGCCAGACCAAGTCCGGTCCCGCCATCTGACGAACTTCGACCGGAATCTATGCGATAGAAACGCTCGGTCAGACGCGGCAGATGCTCCGCGGCGATACCCGGTCCATTGTCGCTCACCGCCAGTCGCGCAGCGCCATGTTCGCTATGCCAACGCACCACGATATGACCGCCGTCCTGGGTATAGCGCAGGGCGTTGGCCACCAGATTCGAAATCACGCTCTCGATTTCCGCGGGCCGCCCGAACAGCGATAGCCGGGGTTGCACCTCTACCGTCAGTTTGTGGCGGCCCTCATCAGATTTACGGAATCCATCCACCAGACGCTGGATCATGGTGGGCATATCGATGGTTTCCTGGGCTTGCGCCAACCCCTCGCCCTCGAGCCGCGCCAGCCGCAACAGGCTGTCGATGATGCGGCCCATACGTGCCGACTGCGCATCCATTTCCCGGATCGGCATGCGCCACGTGGCGAGGGCGCCGCTATCGTCGGCTTCCTCGGTCATCATTTCGAGATAACCGCGCAGCACCGTCAGCGGTGTCCGCAGCTCGTGCGAGGCGTTGGCGACGAAGTCGCGACGCGTCGACTCGAGCCGCTTCTGCTCGCTAATGTCACGCGCGACCAGCAACCGCTGTCCGTTGCCATAAGGCACGATCCGGAGCGACAACGTATCGGTATCGTTAGCGGGCGACGGCACCTCAAGCGGCGCGCCGACTTGATCGGCGCTGGCGAGGAACTCGGCAAAGCGCGGATGCCGGACGAGGTTGACGATCCGCTGGCCGTTGTCCTGTCCAGCCCGTAGGGCCAACAAGGCGGCCGCAGCGTTGTTGAACCACACAATCCGGCCGCGGCCATCGATCACCACGGCGCCGTCGGGCAACGCGGCCGTAGAGGCCTGAAATTCGCTCACGATGCTCTTGAGCCGTTTCTTGCGACGGCGATTACGCTGTTTCAGGCGATACAGCTCGGTATAGATTTCCTGCCAGACGCCCACGCCTTCGCGGGGTTCTATGCGCGGCTGAGCCAGCCAGCGATGCAGCTGGTACGCGAAAACAAGATGCCCGGCGGTATAGAACGCCAGAGCGATGAGAAGTGCGAGCGTAATGTGATCGAAAAACCAGCCGATCAACGCCGCCGTACCCAGCCAAGCGGCGAGTCGAAGGCCGGCCATCCACCAGATATGGCGTATTTCGTCGGCCGGCGCGTCCATCTTCAAAGTCTATACCGAGCGACTCGAGAAGCGATAGCCGCTACCGCGCACGGTCTGAATGAAACCATCGAAGCCATGGGGCGCCAACGCCTTGCGCAACCGTCGGATATGCACATCGACGGTGCGCTCTTCCACATACACATTCTGCCCCCAGACGCGGTCCAGCATCTGTTCCCGGGTATAGACACGTTCCGGGTTGCTCATGAAAAAGCGCAACAGACGGTATTCGGTGGGCCCGAGTTTAACCGATGCATCGCCCACAGAAACACGCTGGCTGGCGGCGTCCAGTGTGAGCCCGTCCAGCTCCAGAGTTTCATCTTCGCCCCCCGGGAGGCTGCGGCGCAGCACAGCCCGCACGCGTGCGACCAGTTCCGATGACGAAAACGGCTTGGTGACGTAATCGTCGGCGCCCAGATTGAGCCCGCGCACGCGATCGTTTTCGTCCACGCGCGCGGTGACCAGAATGATCGGCAGGTTTTCGGTCAACTCGTCGCGACGCCATTCGCGCGCGAGCTCCATGCCGGAGACGCCCGGCAGCATCCAGTCGAGTAAAACCAGATCCGGCCGCTGCTCGGCGATGGCCAGACGAGCGGTCTGGGCATCCGGCGCCTCGGCGACCGTGAAGTCCGACCGCTCGAGCGCAAATCGGATCATGTCGCGGATCGGGGCTTCGTCTTCGACAACCAGTATGTGTTTGCGTGACATGGCAACGAGTTCACATCGAAACTTGTGGCGATGTTATGAACGTCATATGACAGCTGTATGACACACGCGACGCATCGCGCCGGTTGGCGTCAGGGGCCCGCCTGATCACCGAGTCCGGCGTCGACGATCTCACGCGTATTATCCGACAGATCAGCCTCGCCGACGCGCGCCAGCGCCTCGCGCATGCCGCCCGCATAAGGTTCGGCATAACGCCGCCAAGGGGCCAGCAGGCCGGCCAGTGCGGCCGCTAACTGCGGGTTAATCGCGTCAAGCCGCAGAATCTCGTCGGCGACGAGTGCGTACCCCGCCCGATCGGCGCGATGAAAGCCGAGCGGATTGCCCCGAACGAACCCGCCGACGAGCGCGCGCACGCGATTGGGGTTGGTGAAATCGAACCGATCGTCGGCCAGCAGATCGCGGACCCGGGCCGCCGTATCGCCGTCCTCGGTCGCGGCCTGGAGGCGCAGCCACTTGTCCATGACCAGCGGTTGATCGGCAAAACGCTCGGCGAAATCGGCGCGCGTTGCCTCTCGCTCCTCGCCCGGCAGATCCTGCAGCGCGTTCAGGGCCGCCATGCGATCGGTCATGTTATCCGCTGCATCATAGACGGCCTGCGCGCGCTTACGGATCGCTGGCGTATCCAGGCAAGCCAGGTAATCGAGCGCCGTGGCAAAAACACGACGCCGCCCCGCCGCGACTTGGTCGAATACATAACCGCCGCTGGGCGCATGCGCGTCGGCCAGCCGCTCCAGCTCGGCCTCGAAACGAGCGGCAATCTCACGTTTGACGTAACGACGCGCCGCTTCCACGGCGGCCACATCGATGGCATCGAATGCTTCGCCGATCTGCGTCGCGCTCGGCACGGTGAGCATCTCCGCCAGCAGCGCGCGGTCGTCGGGCGGGTCGGCCAACAGCGCGGCGACTGCCGTCATCATGCCCTCGCCCAGCGCCGGCATTGGCTCGTCGTTCTGATGCGCAGTGACCGCCGCCTTTAACGTCGCCATGTACAGGCTTTGCGCGGCGTCCCAGCGCGATACCGGATCGGAATCATGTGCCATCAGGCGAACCAGCGCGTCGTCAGGCTGGTCGAATTCAAGCCGCACCGGCGCGGTCAGCCCACGCAGGACCGAAACGGTGGGCTCGGCGGCGAGACCGTCGAAGACGAACGTCTCACGTTGCTCGATCAGCCGAACGATCTCCGGGGCCCGGACCACCTGCCCTGCGTCGTCGAACAAGGCGACCGACACAGGAATATCGAAGTTGGGCTTGTTTTCCTGCCCGGGCGTAGCCGGCGTGGCCTGAGCCAGTTCCAGACTCAGTCGCCCGTCGGCGAAACGCGATGACACCCGCAACCGCGGCGTACCGGCAAAGGCGTACCAGTGCCGGAACTGGGCCAGATCCAGCCCGGTGGATTCCTCGATCGCGAGCACGAAATCCTCGATGGTCACGGCCTGGCCGTCGTGCTTGTCGAGATAGTGCTTGACCGCCTTGGTGAAAGCCTCGCGCCCGGCCATCTGCGCCATCATGCGAATGAGCTCGGCGCCTTTTTCGTACACCGTGATGGTGTAGAAGTTGTTCATCTCGACGTACGACTCGGGCCGCACCGGATGGGCGCGCGGGCCGGCATCCTCGGGGAACTGCACATCGCGAATCATCCGCACCTGTTCGATACGCGTCACCCCCGGCGAACCGTGGTCGATGGCGAACTGATGCTCGCGATACACCGTCAGCCCTTCCTTGAGCGAGAGCTGGAACCAGTCGCGACAGGTTACGCGATTACCGGTGTAGTTATGGAAGTATTCGTGGGCCACCACGTCGCGCACGCGGGCGAAGTCGCTATCCGTGGCGGTGTCCTGATGGGCGAAGATACAGGCCGTGTTGAAGATATTGAGGCTCTTGTTCTCCATCGCCCCCATGTTGAAGCTGCCGACGGCGACGATCACGAACGAGTCGAGATCATATTCCAGGCCGTAGGTTGCCTCGTCCCACGCCATGGCGTCCTTGAGCGAGGCCATCGCGTGGTGACACTGGTCCTCGTTGCCGTGCTCGGTATACAACGCCAGCGCGACCTCGCGGCCGGAGGTGGTGGTGAAGGTATCGCGGATCACACCGAGATCGCCCGCGACCAGCGCAAACAGATAGCACGGCTTGGCGAACGGATCTTCATAGACCGCGTAATGGCGGCCCTCGCCCGCAGCGCCCGATTCGATGCAGTTGCCGTTGGATAACAGCACCGGGTAACGCTCGGCGTCGGCTTCCACGCGCGTCGTATAGCGCGACATCACGTCCGGCCGATCGGGGAAATAGGTGATACGCGAGAAGCCGGTGGCTTCACATTGCGTACACAGCATGTCGTCCGAACGATACAGCCCTTCCAGCGAGAGATTGCGGTCCGGATCGATCTCCGTGACCACGGTAAGCGTGAAACGATCAGGCAGGCCGTTTAGCCACAAGCCGGTCTCGCTGACCTCCAGCGCCCCGTCCGCGACGGGCTCGTCGTCGACCGCGATGCTCACCAGGCGCAGATCGCGACCATCGAGCCACCAGCGCCCGCCGGTACCGATCAACTGCGGATTACGCCGGACCGAATGCCGGGCGGTGACCCGGGTCGACCCATCCCGAATATCGAAATCGAGCGACACGCGGTCGATCAGATAGATCGATGCCTGATAATCGCTGCGGTACTTGCGCTGGGGAGTGCCGGTCATCGAGCGTCCTTCGAGAAAATAAGGCGTGTTTCAGCGGCGGCGAAGCACGACACTGCCGGCCGAATAGCCGGCGCCGAAGCCGCAGAGCACGCCGACGTCGCCCGCCTGCAAGTCATCCGAGAATTTATGGAAGACAATGACGGGCGACGCCGAGCTGGTGTTGCCATACTCCGCCAGCACCGAGGGCATTTCGCCGTTTTCCGGCGCGCGGCCGAGCACGCGTTTGGCGATCAGCGTGTTCATGTTGATGTTGGCCTGATGCAGCCATAGCCGCTTCAGGTCGCTCGCGGCCAGCTCGTGCTCGCCGACATGATTCACGATCATCTCCGCGACCATCGGGCCGACTTCCTTGAACACGCGCCGTCCATTCTGCACGAACAGGCGATCGGCGTCCGATCTCGGCTCGATTTCGCTGCGATTGAGAAAGCCGAAGTTGTTGCGGATATTGTTGGAAAACTGCGTTGCCAAACGGGTGCCGAGCACCTCGAATCCTTGGCCGGCCGGCACATCATCGGCATGCTCGAGCAATGCGGCGGTACAAACGTCACCAAAAATGAAATGGCTGTCGCGGTCCCGGAAGTTCAGGTGCGCCGAGCAGATTTCCGGATTCACCATCAGCACGCGTCGCGCGCTGCCCGAGCGGATCATGTCGGCCGCGGTCTGGATGCCGAAGGCCGCCGAGGCACAGGCCACGTTCAGATCGAACCCGTAGCGTCCGCCGCCCAGAAACTCCTGCACTTCGACTGCCAGCGCCGGATACGGCCGCGGCAGATTGGAACAGGCCACCAGGACCACGTCGATATCCTCGGCACGGCGCCCGGCCGCCTCGAGACAGGGCCCGATCGCCGCTAGCGCCATCTCACACTGAAGCGACGGTTCGTCGTTGCTGCGCGTACGAATGCGCGGATGCATCACTTCGGGATCCAGGATGCCGGCCTTGTCCACCACATAGCGACTTTCGATGCCCGAGGCCTTGGTGATGAACTCGCTGTTCGAGTGCGACAGCGGCGCCACACGACCGGCGGCGATATCGTCGGCGTGCTGTTCGTTATAAATATCCACGTAGGCGTTAAACGATGCCACGAGTTCATCGTTGGAAATCGCCTCGGGCGGCGTATACAGCCCCGAGGCCGTCAGAACGACATTGCTCACCGCAGCTCCTGATCTCGATGGTTCGACGATGGGTCAATTCTGGCCTGCGGGGGCGACGGCCACAACCAGCAGCGCCCGAGCCGCCATTCAGGGGCTTTATGCATGCATGCCCGTCTCGGCCAGCGCCCGATCGATGAACGGCCCGACATCCACTTCGTGACGCACCGACAGGTGCGAACCGTCGTACCACTGCAAGGGGGGCTCGCCCCAGTGGTGCCACAACGCGAGCGGCTGTTCCGGCGCAATCAGCTGATCGGCGGTCGCCGCGAAGATATAGCGTCGCGCCTGCGGTACGCGTGGCTCGGCGATCAGCGGGGATACCGCAGCCAACCGTTCCCCGACAGCCGACGCGCTCAACCCGCGTGCCTCCAGATAACGCGCGTGTGCGGTCGGCAAATGCTGCCAGAGCGTAGCCGGTATGTCGGTCATCGGAATACCGGCGATCACACAGGCCAGATCGGGCTCGTGGGCGGCCAGCAGCGCGGCATGATAGCCGCCGAGGCTATAGCCGAGCACGCCGATGCGTGCATCCGGGTCCACGCTGCGAATCCACGCGATGCAGCTGCGCAGATCGATCAACGACTGCGCCTGGGCATGCATCAGGTCGGCGAGCGGGCCATCGAGGAACAAGCCACCGGTCAATGGCGTCGCCCGACGCACGCCGTGCAACGGCAGGATCGGCATCATCACGTTCAGTCCGAGCCGTCCGTAGAGGCGGCCGATGTCGAACAGCTGAAAATCGAGCCCGGCCACGCCCATGCGATAACCATGCACGCACAACAGCCAGGGCCGACCACGCCCCTCCCCGTGGCGCAGAATCCGTGCCGCCATCGTGCGGTTATTTACATGGCCCTGCCAGCGCTCGATGCCCGGCAAGACCGGGTCGGGGGTATAGCGTGACGCCGCGGTAAGCCATTCATAATCGACGCCGAACGTTCGCACGCGCTCGATTTGCGGTGACTCGAACGGCGCGACGACGCCGTGCAGCCTCTCCGGATGATGCAACCAGTCTTGTGAAGCCGCGGCCTTGCCGATGACATCCAGCTCGCGGATATCGGTGTCGACGGCGGCGCCGCGCGGCACACGCGCACAGTTGATGAAAAAGCCCAGCAACGCCGCGTCGCTGGCCATCTTGGCGAGCAACTTCACCCGTGTGGTTGGCGGCGATACGTCGACGGGCACTGGATGCTGTACCCGCAACGCCCATCCCGCCACGATGAAGGTGGCCCCGCCGCCGATGATCAGAACCAGGCTTTCCCACAGGCCCAACCAATACCCCAGAACGGCCGCAAGCACGGCACTGACCGGGCCGGCCAGCGCCATGTGATAACAGAGCTGGCGATCGCCGGCCCAGAGAAGCTGTCCGGCACCGGTGGCAATCAGCACCACCCCCGGGAGAGTGCCCAGAATGGCAACCCCCCAGTTCGTCGGCCAGGCCGCGATCAGCCAGAACAGGCCTACGGCAAGCACGACCGCCGCCGACTTGAAACGGCGCGGCTGCCAGCGCATCGGCGATGGGTCGGGCAATGGCTCCACGTCAGCGGCTCACGATGCCGTACGCCAGCGCGACGGCCACGGCAATCGCGAGCGCGATCTCCGCGACCCAGAACAATGGATGCCGCTTGTCGGTCAGCCAGGTCGCGAGCGCCGCGACGATCGTCACGCCGACACCCAATTCGGTCGCCACCCAGATATCGGTCAACCCTGGACCGTCGGCGGCCACCTGAGGAAAAGGCCAGATCAGCAGGCAGATCACCGCGCCCGCCAGGCTCGCCAGGACGGCCAGCGTTAATACGGCCCAGTTGACGAACGAGAGAAACTTCAGAATCCGACCTTGCGCCACACGCATCGCGATATCGTCTCGTGGCATAGTAGCCCGCCATTCGAATGCCCGTCCATCGATGACGCAACGCTCGGATTCACCCCGCGTGGTATTCGCCCACGGCAAGGAAAGCGGCCCCTGGGGCTCGAAGATCCAGCATCTCGCCGCCATCGCGCGCGACCTCGGCTTCGCCGTGGATAGCCCGGATTATCAGGGCGTAGACGATCCTCGCGAACGGGTCACTCGGCTGCTCGAAATCAAGCCGATCGGCCAACCGCTGGTGCTGGTCGGTTCCAGCATGGGCGGCTATGTCAGTGCGATGGCCTGCGCGGAACTCGCGCCGGATGCGTTGCTCCTCATGGCCCCTGCTCTGTATTTGAACGGCTATCCGGGCGATCCGCGCGATTGCCCGGCGGACACGGTCGTCATCCACGGCTGGCACGACGATATCGTGCCGGTGGACGCCAGCATCACCTTCGCCCGGCCGCGCGCTGCTGCACTCCATCTGGTCGCCGACGGGCATCGGCTGACCGACAGCATCGACTTCATCGGTCGGGTGTTCGCCGACCAGCTCAAGCGGGTCGGCGCCCCGAACTCACCGGCTAGCTTTTATCCAGACGGCTCAGAATGAGCCGCGATCCCAACGTGATGGCCAGCGCGAAGAACGTGATCAGCAACGCGGCCGCAAAGGCAAGCTGGTGGGCCGACTCGAATGGTTCGTTGATGAACGACCAGATCACGTAGGTGAGATAACCCAACGGCTCATGGGTGAGATGGCCATTCCAGGTGTAGTTCGACCAGCCCACGGTATAGATCAACGGCGCGGTTTCACCCATCGACAGGGCCATGGCGAGCAAGAGCCCCGTCAGAACGCGGCCGACACAACTCGGCAGCAGTACGCGAAACACGACCACCGGCTCGGTCGCCCCCAGCGCATAGGCCGCTTCGCGCAGACTTCCCGGCAAGGCGAGCAACGCAAGCTCGGTGGTTCTGGCAATGTACGGCGTGATCATGATCGCCAACGTGATCGCGCCGGCGAGTACCGAGAAGTGCCAGCCCAGGCCCACCACCATGGTGATGTAGCCGAACAGACCCAGCACGATCGACGGGATACCGACGAGCACATCGGCCATGAATCGCACGACGCGTGAAAACACACGCTCCTGCTTTTCCGCCATGTAGATCCCGGTACCGATGCCGATCGGACCGGCGATAAGCACCGAGCCGGCGGTCAGCAAAGCGGTACCCTCGATCGCATTGGCGAGCCCGCCCGAGACGCCTTGAGTCGGCTCGGTAAACAGCTTGGTGTTCAATGCCGGGAATCCACCGGCTGCAATTTCGACCAGGATATCGACCAACGCGAAGCCCAGCAGAACGAAAAAGCCCCCGCAGACGACCCACCCCAGCAGACTGAGTATGCGTCGACGATGGTACCGATACCGGGCCATGCCCTCCAGACGCGATTGCAATACGGTTGAAGACATGCTCAGCCCCTTACCCGCCACATGATCAGCCGGGCGATGGAATTCACGATAATGCCGAGAATCAAAAGCATCAGACCGATCTCGCTGAGGCTGTCGACAGCCATGCCTGTCGGATCCTGCAACGCGCTATCCAACTGCGACACGATGAACGCCGCCATCGTCGAGAACGGGCTGTAAATATTCGACGGGATATCCAGCGCGTTGCCGCTGACCATGAGCACCGCCATGGTCTCGCCCAGCGCGCGGCCGAGACCGAGTATGGTGACGCCGACGATCGCCGTCTTGACCTGCGGCAGTACGACTTTCCACACCACTTCGAAACGTGTGGCCCCGAGCGCGAAGCCCGCCTCGACGTCGCCCCGAGAAACCGCCGAGATCGCCTCGCGAACATTGGCGGTAATGATGGGCACGACCATCAGCGCGAGTACGACGCCGGCCGTCAACAAACCGTAGCCGGCGCCGACCGGGCCGCCGAATCCCGGGATGAAACCCAAGACATCCGCCATCAGCGGATAGACATAATGCGAGAAAACCGGGATCACGACCACGTAACCCCACAGCCCGAAAACCACGCTGGGCACGGCGGCCAGCAGTTCGACCACGGCGGCAACGACATCGCGCGCGCCTTGTGGTACGACCTCGGCGATGAACATCGCCGATAGCACCCCGGCCGGTAATGCAAAAAGCACGGCGAGCAATGAACTCGCGAGCGTGCCGAAAATCAGAAAAAGAATGCCGTAGCTTGCGCCCGGCAATACTTGGTGGCCGTCGACTGAAACCGGCGTGCCATATTGGCTGCCCAGATCCCAGTCGTTACTGACCAGGAAGCCGAAGCCGTTGAACTGGATCGCGGGCCATGCTTGCAGCGTCAGAAACGCCAGCAGGCCGAGTAGAACCAGCGGAATGATGAGCGCGACAACTCCCAGGCCGACCCGAAACACCCAGCGCTTGGCGCGGCCGGCGGCCGGCAGCGACTGATCGATACGGGTGGTCACGATCTCGGACATGGGCGCCCCTCTTGCAAACCTCAATTACGGAAAAAACCGGATAACGGTCACGCGCATGGCGCAACCGTTATCCGGTCATGTCGTGCGAGCGATTAACCGTGGATCTTGTCGATCTGGCTCATCGTCAGCTGACGCGCCTTGGCCGGGAGCGGCATGAAGTGCACCGGCTTGAGGAACTCCATGCTGTTACCGCCGTCGGAGCTTACCGCCCAAGTCAGGAACTGCTTGAGTTCCTTGGCGGTTTCCTTGTTCGGCTGCTTGGAGTCAACCAGCACGTATTCGTAGTTGATGATCGGATACGACTGCTTGCCCTTGGCGTAGATCAGGCTGATACGCTCACTCTTCGGCGTCTTGGGCACCATCTGCGCGGCGGCCGCCGGCACGGTCTGCTTGTTCGGCAGCACATAGTTGCCCGACTTGTTCTTCAGCTTGGCTTCGCCCAAGCCGGCCTTGTCGGTCTGGTCCTTGTAGCTCACGCCGATGTACGCGATCGAGTACGGGTTGTTTTGCAGTGCGGTCACCATGCCGGAGTTGCCGGTGGCACCGATGGCGCCCTGCACGCTTGGCCAGCTCACCGTCGTGCCGTAGTGCGCCTTCCAGTTATTCGCCGACTTGGTCAGGAACTGCGTGAACAGGAAGGTATCGCCACTGCCATCAGCACGATGAATCGGCACGATGCGCTTGTGCGGCAGATGGGCGCCGCTGTTCATCGATTCGATTTTCTTGTTGTCCCAGTAACGGATTTTGCCGCTATAGATATCGGCCAGTACCGGGCCGCTCAGCTTCAGATGATCGCTGTTGGCATTCGGCACGTTGTAGTTGATCATCTGCGACGAGATGGCGACCGGGATGTTGAGCATGCTCGGATGCTTTTTCATCTGCGCGCCGCTCAAGTAGGCGTCGGACGACCCCATCTGAACGATCCCTTGGGTGGATTGCGCGATACCGGTACCGCTGCCCGTGGCCGCCGTATTGATTTGGACGCCTTCGTGTTTTTTCGTGTACGCCGGAACCCAAAGGTTGAACAGCGGGTAAAGAAGGCTCGAGCCCGTCTCGGTAAGACTGGTGGCGGCAAAAGCGGTGCCGACCGACGACGCGGCGAGGGCAACGCCCGCCAGCAGAAGGGCCGAGCGGCCGCGATGTGTCCGTTTCACAAACATAAACCTCGTGCTCCTGAAAAGTTCGTTGCGTCATGCATTGGTGCGACAGCAACTATGCGCGTGGTTTATGAAGCTCTTGTGACAGCAACCTTTTTTTCTGACGTGCGGCCAGGGTCTGTTGAGGTTTCGTGCCCGCGCCCCGTTGGCGTCCGCAAATCGTGTCCGGCAAGGCGCGAGTCGCCGGCTCTGGGCGGGCCACGACCCAGACTCGCAACGCCGCCGGGCGCCCCGGGTTAATTTTTTTTGGGTAGCCCGCCCCTTAGGGAACAAGCGCCGTTAAATTAACGACGCGACGGCAATCCAGCGTCGTCGCTCTCTCGGGATTGACTACGCCGCGTTCGCTTGGCGCAAAACAGCGCTTGGCGCGGACGCACACTAAACCTCAACACGCCCGAGGGCTCAGGCGGCTCGACGACCCACGGCGCGGACACAGTCACCGACCAAGCCGGGCCCGGCATAGATCAGGCCGGTATAGAGCTGGACAGCGGTGGCCCCGGCCGCCATCTTGGCCGCTGCATCGGCCCCGCTCATGATGCCCCCCACACCGATGATCGGGATCTCGTCGCCGAGCCGAGCCTTGAGCGCGGCGATCACCCGGTTCGAGGCCGCACGCACCGGGCGCCCGCTCACACCGCCGGCCTCCTCGCGCCAGGCCAGCGGCAGATCCGTCCGCGCCGTGGTGGTGTTGGTAGCGATGACGCCATCGATGCGATGATGCCGCAGGCGCGCCACGATCGCGTCGAGGCCGGCTTCATCCAGATCCGGGGCGATCTTGAGCGCCAGCGGCACGTAGCGGCGCCGTGCATCGGCCAGCCGGTTGCGCTCGTCGACCACGGCCGTAAGCAACGCATCCAGCGCGTCTTCGCCCTGCCAGTCGCGCAGGCCAGCGGTGTTCGGCGACGACACGTTGAGCGTGACGTAGTGGGCGGCATCGTAGACCGTCGCGAGTGCGGTCGTGTAGTCGGCGACCGCCCGATCGGGCGGTGTCGTCTTGTTCTTGCCGATATTGATGCCGAGCACGCCGTCGTATGCCGCGCCGCGCACGTTGGCCACCAGCTGGTCGGCGCCTTCGTTGTTGAAGCCGAATCGATTGAGCAGCGCGCGCTGTTCAGGCAGACGAAACAGCCGCGGTTTCGGGTTACCCGGCTGCGCGCGCGGGGTCACCGTGCCCACTTCCAGAAACCCGAAACCGAGCGCGGCCAGACCGTCGATATGCGCGGCGTTCTTATCCAACCCGGCGGCCAATCCGACCGGATTGGGCAACGACAGGCCCATCAGCGTGGTCGGCACGCGCGGTACGCGCGCGCCATACAGCCGCTGCGCGCCAAATGTCAGGCGCGATAGCCAGTCGAGCGTCATATCGTGGGTGCGCTCGGCGTCCATGCCGAACAGCGCCGGTCGAATCAGCGAATACATGCCATGGTCAGTCTGGGATACGCGCGACTATTGTGCGGGCTCGCGCCACACAGCGCACGATTTAGCGTCGCGTCGTGCCAATGCGATAATAGGAGAATGACTGATTCGATTCGCCGCAACCCGCCCGGGGCCCGTGTGTCGGTGGCCCCCATGATGGACTGGACGACGCCGGCCCAGCGCTATTTCATGCGCCGCATCACGCGCCATGCCCTGCTCTATACCGAGATGGTCACCACGGCCGCGTTGATTCACGGCGATACCGCGCGTTTCCTCGATCACCACGTTGACGAGCACCCGCTGGCGCTTCAGCTTGGCGGCAGCGATCCGGCCGATATGGCGCATTGCGCCGAGCTGGCCGCCGACGCCGGGTTCGACGAGGTCGATATCAACGTGGGCTGTCCCTCGGATCGCGTCCAGAACGGCGCGTTCGGCGCCTGCATGATGGCCGAGCCACAGCGCATCGCCGATTGCGTGGCCGCGATGAAGGCCCGGGTATCGATTCCGGTGACGGTAAAAACCCGCATCGGCATCGATCATCAGGACAGCTATGAATTCCTGCACGATTTCGCCACCCGCGTGGCCGAGGCCGGCGCCGATCGGCTGATCGTGCACGCCCGCAAGGCGTGGTTATCGGGCCTGTCGCCCAAGGAAAACCGCGAAGTGCCACCGCTGGACTATGCGCGCGTGCACCGACTGGCCGCGGATTTTCCCGACCTGCCGATGTCGATCAATGGCGGCATCGTCGATCTGGACACCGCCGCCGAGCAGCTCGATCACGTGGACGGCGTGATGATCGGGCGTGAGGCCTATCGCAATCCGTATTCGATGGCGCCGGTCGATGCCCGGTTCTTCGACGACGACACGCCCGCGCCTTCGCGCTTCGACGTGGTCGAAGCCATGCGCGATTTCATCGGCCGTCATCTAGCCGCCGGAAACACCTTGCAAAGTGTGACGCGGCACATGCTCGGACTGTTCCATGCCCAGCCCGGCGGGCGTGCCTGGCGGCGCGTATTGTCCGAACAAGCGAACCGGCCCGGCGCCGGTCTGGAAGTGATCGACGCGGCGCTAGCGCGCGTCGCACCCGCCGATGAACCGACGCCAGCGTAGGCAAGCCGCACGGCTTATCGCACAATCACGTTTTTCACACGAGCCTTAACCATGGTCATATTCAAGACGAATCTCGGCGATATTCATATCGAAGTCGACGCCGACAACGCGCCGATCAGCGCAGAGAATTTTCTCGCCTACGTCCGAGACGGGTTCTACGACGGCGTGATCTTCCATCGTGTGATCCCCGGCTTCGTGGTTCAGGGCGGCGGTTTCGACGAGAACTTCAACCAGAAGACCACGCGTGCGCCGATCAAGAACGAATCGGCCAACGGCCTGGACAACGAGCGCGGCACCCTGTCGATGGCGCGCACCCAGGACCCGCACTCGGCGACCTCGCAGTTCTTCATCAATCTTGAAGACAACGAGCAGCTCAACGACATGGGCACGCGCCCGGGTTATGCCGTGTTCGGCCGCGTGGTCGAGGGCATGGAAGTCGTCGACGCGATCGCCAAGGTACCGACCGGCGCGGCCGGCCCGTTCCGCCAGGACGCACCGCAGGAAACCGTCCGCATCGAGTCTGCTGAAGTCATCTGATCGGCGCCTCGTGCCCGCGACCCATGTCATCGCTGATCTGCATCTGATTGACGATCGCGAGCCGGCGGCGCGTCGGCTCGCCGGCTATCTGGCCGGCCCGGCGCGCCAAGCGGATGCTCTGTATGTGCTGGGCGATCTGTTCGATGTCTGGATCGGCGACGACGGTTCGATCGGTCCGCATGCCGGCACGCTGGATGCATTCGCCGCTCTGGCCGAAAGCGGCGTCCCGCTCTATTTCATGCGTGGCAATCGGGATTTCGCGGTCGGCGCTGCCTTCGAACGCCGCTCCCGGCTTCAGATCCTCGACGATCCGACCCCGCTGACGCTCCACGGTGTGCCTACCCTGCTGGCTCACGGCGACCTGTTCTGCAGCGACGACGTCGCACATCAGGCGTTTCGCGCCAAGTACACCGACGCCGGCTGGCGCCGCCGACGCCTTGCCCTGCCCCTGTGGCTGCGACGCACGGTTGCGCGGCGTGCCCGTCGGCGGTCGACCGCGGCCAAACGAACCAAACCCGCGCACATCATGGACGTGAACACGGCGACCGTCGCCGAGATCGCCGCGGAATACGGCGCGCGCCGTGTCATTCATGGTCACACCCATCGGCCCGCCGACCATCTGGACGAGGGCTTGGAGCGCTATGTCGTAGCCGACTGGCGGCCCGAGATCGCCGAAGTGTTGATCGTCGATGATGACGGCGTGACGCGGCGGCGGCTCGATCCCGCCGGCGAATTCGCCGCGTAGCGAATACGCACGCTCAGGATCGCCGGGCGTCGCGCGCAGTGAGCTCGTCCAGTTCCGGCTCCGAGAACCGGGCCTCGCGGCGTGCCGGCAGGTTGTACGGCCCGGGCGGGCCGCCGTTCATGTACTCGTCGAGCAAGGCGAAGAACGTGGTGTCCGGGTCGAGACCGCGCGGTTCCGCGAAATAACGAAACCAGCGCGTGCCGATTTCTACATGCGGTACTTCCTCTTCGAGAATCTGCTCGAAAATGGCCACGGTCTTGGCGTCGCCGACGCGCTTGAGCTTGTCGATGATGCCGGGCGTGACGTCCAGCCCGCGCGCTTCGAGCACGCGCGGCACAAGCGCCATGCGCACCATCGGGTCATGGGCGGTCTTGACCGCCATCTCCCAGAGCCCGTTGTGGGCATCGAAATCGCCGTAGGTATAGCCGAAATCGGCCAGCCGATCGTTGAGCATCTCGAAATGACGCGATTCGTCAGCCGCCATCGACAGCCAGTCGGCGTAATAATCCGCCGGCAGACCACGATAGCGATAGGCCGCATCCAGGCCGAGATTGATGGCGTTGAACTCGATATGCGCGATGGCATGAATCAGCGCGGCCCGGCCGTATTCGGTCCCCAGCCCGCGCCGGGCCAGTTTCGCCGGATGAACCAACGCCGGGCGCTCGGGGCGGCCCGGCACCGGCACCTCGTCGGCCACGCCGGACGATCGCGTCAGCCCGCTCGAGTCGGCCGCGTGCAAGGCCCGCGTGGCCAGACATTTGGCCCGCGGGTTACGCGCCATGAGCGCGGCATGCACGTCGTCCGGCGTCATCGTCACGCCGCCAGGCCGCGCCAGAGGTCCGCGATGATGTCGTCGACGTTTTCCAGCCCGACCGAGACCCGGACCAGCCCGTCGCCGATACCGGCGCGCGCGCGGTCCTCGGCCGAAATGCGGGCATGGGTCGTGCTGGCCGGATGCACGATGGTCGTCCGCGTATCACCGAGATTCGCGGTGATCGACAGCATCTGCGTCGAATTGATCAGCTTGAACGCGCCTTCGCGCCCGCCTTTCACATCAAACGATACGATGCCGCCAAAGCCGCCCGGCTGCTGTTTGGCGGCCAGATCGTGCTGTGGATGCGATGTCAGCCCCGGATAATAGACATGCTCGACGCCCGGCTGGCTCTCCAGCCACTGCGCGACCCGTCCGGCATTTTCGCAGTGGGCGCGCATGCGCACTTCCAGCGTTTCCAGTGCCTTGTAGAACACCCAGGCGTTGAACGGGCTCATGCTCGGCCCGCAGGTGCGCAGGAAGCGAAAGACGCGTTCACCGACCACGTCGGCATCGCCGACGACGGCGCCGCCCAGCGCGCGGCCCTGGCCGTCGATATATTTCGTGGCCGAGTGCGTCACGATATGCGCGCCGAGCTCGAGCGGTCGCTGCAAGGCCGGCGTACAGAAACAGTTGTCGACCACCAGCCAGGCGCCGTGCTCGTCCGCCAGCGCGCCAAGCGCGCCCAGATCGACGATCTCGGTCAGCGGGTTGGACGGCGTTTCCACGAACAGCATCTTCGTGTTCGGCTCGATCGCGGCTTTCCAGGCCTCGACATCGTCCGGCGCGACATAGGTCGTGCGGATGCCGAGCTTGCCTAGATAGTTGTTGAACATCCCGATGGTGGAACCGAACAACGTATGTGCAGCGACGATAT
Organism: Salinisphaera hydrothermalis C41B8; assembly: GCF_000732535.1. Lineage (GTDB taxonomy): Bacteria > Pseudomonadota > Gammaproteobacteria > Nevskiales > Salinisphaeraceae > Salinisphaera > Salinisphaera hydrothermalis. Next base: position 111,196 of record NZ_APNK01000002.1, on the reverse strand, counting down.
GATCGCCCGATTCGAGCGTGGCCAGGCAGGTCGCGAGAATCGCCGACATGCCGGACCCAGTCGCCACGCAGGCTTCGCCACCTTCCATGGCGGCCAGACGATCGCAGAATGCATCGACGGTCGGGTTGGTGAAGCGGGAGTAGATGTTGCCCGGTTCTTCGCCGGCAAAGCGCGCCGCGCAGGCTTCGGCCGAGTCGAACACGAAGCTCGACGTCATGTAGATGGCGCTGCTGTGCTCGCCGTCGGGGCCGCGATGCGTACCCGCCCGCACGCCGCGGGTGGCCGTTCCCCATTCCGGGTCGTAATCGATGGTCATGGCGTCTCCTATAAGAAGCGGCGGGCACAAAAAAGCCTGCACACGGCAGGCGGTGTCCTTTGACGCCCGCTTAGCTGATGATTCGATCGCGAAAAATCGCGATCCGCGCCCGCAAGCTGTGCAAATCGGCGCGTGACGCGAGTATGCCGGGCGGCCCGGGGCACATCAAGCACGCCGGGCCACATCCGCAGACGTTTAAGCGTCGTTATGGATTTCCAGCACGGCGTTGTCTTTCTTGCGCCGGGCTTCGCGGTTGGCATCGGCCCGGAACAGCTCGAGCTGCTCGAGATATTCGGGCGAGACGTCGGCGGTGACGTACTGACCCGTGAACACCGAATCCTCGTAACTCTGCAGCGCATCATTACCGACCGACACCGCGCGCTTGAGGTCTTCCATGTCCTGGTAGATCAGCCTGTCGGCGCCAATGATCTCGGTGATTTCCTCATCCGAATGGCCGTGGGCCACTAGCTCCGTCGCGCTGGGCATGTCGATGCCGTACACGTTGGGATAACGCACCGGCGGCGCGGCCGAGGCAAAGTACACCTTGTTGGCGCCGGCCTCGCGGGCCATCTCGATGATCTGGCGCGACGTGGTGCCGCGTACGATCGAGTCGTCGACCAGCAGCACGTTCTTGCCGGCAAATTCCAGATCGATCGGGTTGAGCTTCTTGCGCACGGATTTCACGCGCTGCTGCTGGCCCGGCATGATGAACGTACGGCCGATATAGCGATTCTTGATGAAGCCTTCGCGGTATTTCACGTCGAGCTGGCTCGCCAGCTCGACCGCCGCCGTTCGGCTGGTCGACGGAATCGGGATGACTACATCGATATCGTGATCCGGCCATTCGCGCTGAATCTTGTCGGCCAGATACGTACCCATCCGCAGACGCGCCTTGTAGACATAGACATCGTCGATAACGGAGTCCGGCCGCGCCAGATAAACGTATTCGAAGATACAGGGCGAGTGATGCGTATGGTCAGCGCACTGCCGAACATGGATCTCGCCGTCGAGCGTGATGACCACGGCCTCGCCCGGCCGGATATCCCCGATACGCTCGAAGCCGAGAGCATCCAGCGCCACCGACTCGGAAGCGATCATGTAATCGGTGCCCTGCTCCGTCTCGCGCTTGCCGTAGACCACCGGCCGGATACCGTTGGGATCGCGAAAGCCGACTAGGCCATAGCCGCTAATCAACGCGGTTGCGGCATAGCCACCGCGACAACGTCGATGCACGGCGCCGACCGCTTCGAAAATGTCCTCGGGCGCGAGCTGCAGACTCTCGCTCTGCATCAGCTCGTGGGCGAACACATTGAGCAGGATCTCGGTATCCGAATCGGTGTTCAGATGGCGCCGATCGGACCGATACAGCTCGTCCTTGAGCTGGTCGGCATTGGTGAGGTTGCCGTTATGCGAGAGGCAGATACCGTACGGGGTGTTCACATAGAACGGCTGCGCCTCAGCCGAGGAATCGAGGCCGGCCGTGGGATAGCGCACATGCCCAACGCCGGCGTTGCCGACCAGCCGTAGCATGTGATCGGTGCGGAACACATCACGAACGAGGCCGTTCGCCTTGCGCAAATACATGCGCCGGCCGTCCGTGGTGACGATGCCGGCCGCATCCTGACCGCGGTGCTGGAGCACCGTCAGTGCATCGTAAATATCCTGATTAACCGGGGAGGTCGAAACCATCCCAACAATGCCGCACATAAGCCAGTCGCTCGGTTTAGAGAAGGAAGAATGTCAGGTGGTCGAGGTCGTCGTGCTGTTCGCGGGCAGCGTCGACGGCGCGTCCGGGTAGCGGATTGCATTCGCAATATCGGGCGGCAGATAGCTGCGCACCCAAAGCGCACCGGCTTCAAGCTGCCCGATGAAGATGGAACGCTGCCACCAGCTGTCACGCGGCACCGGCGTGACGCCGGCCAGCAGGACCAGAACAATAAGGACGGCGACGCCGCGCACAACCCCGAACACGATGCCGACCGCGCGATCGGTGCCCGCAAAACCTGTCTGGTTGATCAGCCGGCCGAGCAGGTAATTCACGATGGCTCCGGCCACCAGCACCGCCAGGAAAATAATGGCGAAGGCCGCCGCAAGCCGCGCCGAATCGGAGTGGATCCACTGTCGGAGGTAAGCAGACCCGGGCTGCGCCAGGATGAAGGCAAGATAGAAGGCTAGAATCCAAGTCGCCAATCCGAGCGCCTCCCGCAGGAAGCCACGGAAGAAACCGATGATCGCCGACAGTGCGACGACCACGACGATAGCGACGTCGATCCAGATCATGCGAGCCAGCCGCCGGGGCGAGACGCCTTAATCATAGCAAATTTCCGCCCCGTTCGCGGCCGGCACAGATCACGGCAGTTGACGCACCAGGCCCTTGTGCCCGGCCTTGGCAAGCCGATCGGCGGCCGACTGCGCAGCCTGCTTGCTGTCGAACGGGCCGATGTTCACGCGATACCACGTCTTGCCGTTGACTTGCCCCGGGGTATAGGACGCGGGGAACTGGCCCTTGAGGTTCTTGGCCAGATCCTCGGCATTGCCGCGCTCGCTGAAACTGGCCACCTGCACCACCCAGCCCTGGATGCTGGATTTCTCAAGGCGGGAGGCGCTGGATTTCTGCGCGTTTGACGCCTTTGCATTGTCTTGCGAGGCACGCGACATCGAAGACGCCCCATAGTCGTGCGAACTCGACTGGTGTGGGGCCGTCTGCTTCTCGGATGACGACGCGCGTGCCGCCGGCGCCGACGATGGGCTCGACTCGGCCTTCGGTGGCGCCGAAGCGCTCGCAGCAGGCGTCGCATTCGAAGAATCGGACGCGCCGCCGGCGTTGCCGTGTACCGGAGGGGTGGAAAATTGCGATGAGCTCTGCGGGGATACCGCGTCCGGATTGGCCGATTGCTGGTTGGCGTCGCCGCTGGACGAGCCCGCGCCGGATGTCGACGCCTGAGACTGCGCGCCGCCATTCTCGGACTGGCCTTCCTGGGCGTTTTCCTGGTCATTCTGGCTGGCCGGCTCGGCCTTGCCATCGGGCTGCACGTCATACACGCGCATCGACCCGCGGCCGTTGTCCTGGCTGCCGCCATGCATGCAACGCGACAACAACAACGGCGCCAACACGCCGATAACTACCAGAATGGCGACGCCGATCAGGCGTTTTTTCATCACATCATTCATGATTCAGGTCTCCGCGCCTGCGCCACGGTGAAAAAAGAACCGCAGACGACGATTCGATCGCCCGGGTTAGCGGCCTGTCGTGCCGCCGCGAACGCGTCTCGGGGATGAGCGTAGACGGTACCGGCATGACCCAGGCGGGCAGCCAGCGCATCGCCGCTCAACCCGCGCGGGCTGACGTCGGCCAGGCCTGCCGGATACAGGGCGTCCGCCGTCCGCATCAGTCGATGGCCGACCGATTCCACCGGTTTGTCCGCCAACATACCCAGTACCACATGAGTCCGCCCTGCCGCGGGTCGCTGCCGGAGCGATTCCACCAACAGGGCCACAGCATCGTCGTTATGGCCCACATCGTAGATGATCGGTATCGGACCGTCGATAACTTCCCGCCGCCCGGGCAGTAATGCCTGGCGAGCGCAGGCGCGTTCGATATCGAAGGGCGTCGGTTCGTAGCCCGCCGCGAGCACGCCGGCGATCGCGACCGCGAGATTGTCGGCGTGGACGTCGGCATGCGCCGGCACGTTGAATTGCTGCTGCTCGTTCGACCACAGCCAGCGCTCACCCGCCGAGGTGAGTTCGAAGTCGCGCCCGAGACATGCCAGATCGGCGCCGCATGCAGATGCGGTGGCAGCGATGCTGGCCGGCGGATTTCGATCACCGCAGAACACCGGCCGCTCGCGCCGCATGATGCCGGCTTTCTCGCGCCCGATGTCGTCGCGGGTGTCGCCCAGCCAGTCGGTATGATCAAGGCCGATCTGCGTGATCAGCGCCACGTCGGCATCGAGGATGTTGACCGCGTCCAGCCGGCCGCCCAGGCCGACCTCGAGCACGGCGACGGCCACCGCTGCGCGCTGAAAGATCAACAGCGCCGCGAGCGTGCCGAATTCGAAGAACGTGAGGGATATATCGCCGCGCGCGACTTCGATCGCCTCGAACGCGGCAACGATCTCCTCGTCGCCCACTGGTTCGCCGTCGATCGCGATCCGCTCGTTATAGCGCCATAAATGCGGCGAGGTATACGCACCGACACGGGCGCTATCGCCGATCAGACCGCAAACAAGCGCAACACAGCTGCCCTTGCCGTTGGTACCGGCCACGGTGATCGTCGTGTGCTTCGGCGCGAGCAGATTCAGCCGAGCCGCGACCTCGCGCACGCGATCAAGCCCGAGCTCGATCTCACGCGGGTGGATCGCCAGCTGATAGTCCAGCCACTCGCCGAGCGTTCGCCGCGCGGGCGCCGCGCCCAACGCTTCGCCGTTGCTCACTATTCTGCCGGCACCTCGGGCGTTTCGACCTCATCAACCTGGTCAGCCTCGTCGGCCACCGGCGGCCGATGCATCAGCGTGGCGACCACGCGATGAATGCGATCGCGCAGGTCACCGCGCTCGACGATCATGTCGATCGCGCCATGTTCCAACAGGAATTCGCTGCGCTGAAAGCCTTCCGGCAGCGTCTGCTTTACGGTCTGCTCGATCACACGAGGGCCCGCGAAACCCACCAGAGCTTCCGGTTCGGCCACGTTGATATCGCCGAGCATGGCGTAGCTGGCCGCCACGCCGCCCATGGTCGGATGCGTAAGTACCGAGACGAACGGTAGACCGCGATCGGCCAGCCGCGTGAGCGCCGCACTCGTCTTGCCCATCTGCAGCAGCGAGAACAGCCCTTCCTGCATGCGCGCGCCGCCCGAGGCCGAGAAGAACACGAACGGCGAACCTGCCTCAATGGCCGCGTGGACGCCACGCACGAACGTCTCGCCGACCACACTGCCCATGGAACCGCCCATGAACTTGAAGTCCATGGCGCCTGCCACGACCGGCATCGATTTGAGCGTGCCGGACATCATGATCACGGCTTCGCGTTCGCCCGAGTCCTTCTGCGCGGCCGAGAGACGATCGCGATATTTCTTGGAATCGCGGAACTTGAGCGGGTCGCGCGGCTCGAGATCGGTCGCAATCTCGGTGCGATTATCGGCATCGAGAAAGAAATCCAGACGCTGGCGCGCGCGCAGGCGCTGATGCGTATTGCACTTCGGGCAGACATGGAGCGTGCGCTCCATTTCGGCGGTGTACAGTACCGCGCCGCAACTGGTGCACTTGGTCCACAACCCTTCCGGGACGCTGTTCTTGCGCCGCGATGCGTCGTTGCGCATCTGCGACGGCATGAGTTTCTCGAGCCAGCTCATACGCTTTCGCCCTCTTGTTCGCGTTCGTCCGCGCTGTCGATCGCCGCGCGCATGGCGGACAGCGTTTCGCTAAGTTTTTTCGTCGTCGTGGCCGTATCGTTGCCGTATTCGGCGATCTGACTTACCAGTGCACTGCCCACGATAACCGCATCCGCCACTGCCGCAACCGCCGCGGCATTCTCCGGAGTGCGGACGCCGAAGCCGACCCCGACCGGGAGATCGGTGGCCTGGCGGATCGGCGCGATCTGTGCCGCCAGACGATCGGTATCCAGGCTCGACGCCCCGGTGACGCCCTTGAACGACACGTAGTAGATGAACCCGGCCGCGTTCTCGCAGATCCGAGCAATACGGGCTTCGCCGGTGGTCGGCGCAATCAGACAGACCGGGTCCACGCCGGCCTTGACCAACACCGGCGCAATATCCGGTGCTTCTTCGGCCGTCATATCGACGATGAGGGCGCCGTCGACACCTGCCTCGTGCGCGCGCCGGCCGAATGCTTCAAGGCCCATCGAATCGATCGGGTTGAAGTAGCCCATGAGCACGACCGGCGTATCGCTATCCCGCTCGCGGAACCGCTCGACCATGGCGAGCACGTCGCGCAGGCTCGTGCCGTGTGCCAGTGCGCGCTCGCAGGCCGCCTGAATCACCGGGCCGTCGGCCATGGGATCCGTGAACGGCACGCCAAGCTCGATCGCGTCCGCCCCGGCGACGACCAGCGCGTGCATGAACTCGACGGTCGCATCCGCGCTCGGATCGCCGGCGGTGAGAAACGGAATCAGCGCGGTGCGCCCGGCCCGCTTGAGTTCGGCAAAACGATGGGCAAGACGGCTCAAAGCGTTTCTCCTGCGGCTTCGGCCACGCTGGCCATGTCCTTGTCGCCCCGGCCCGACATATTCAGCAGAATATCGGTACCCGGGCCCATTTCGGCCGCCAGCTTCCGGGCGTAGGCCACGGCGTGCGCCGATTCGAGCGCGGGCATGATGCCTTCGATACGGGTGCACTCGTGAAACGCATCCAAAGCCTCGGCGTCGGTCACGTCAACGTATCGCGCCCGGCCGATGTCCTTGAGCCACGAATGTTCCGGCCCGACGCCCGGATAATCCAGCCCGGCGGAGATCGAGTGTGTACCCTGGATCTGGCCGTTGTCGTCCTGCATCAGATACGTGCGGTTGCCGTGCAACACGCCGGACCGCCCCGCCGACAGCGGCGCCGCATGCCGGCCACTGGCAATGCCGTCACCGCCGGCCTCGACGCCGTAAATCGCCACATCTTCATCATCCAGGAACGGATAGAACAGACCGATGGCATTGGACCCGCCGCCGACGCAAGCCACGAGCGCATCCGGCAGCCGGCCGGTCCGCTCCAGCATCTGGCGCCGGGCCTCGCGACCGATCACCGCCTGGAAATCACGCACCATGGCCGGATACGGCGCGGGTCCCGCGACCGTACCGATGATGTAGAACGTGTCGTCGACGTTGGCGACCCAGTCGCGCAACGCCTCGTTCATGGCGTCCTTGAGCGTCTTGGAGCCGGACTCTACCGGGCGCACCTCGGCGCCGAGCAGGCGCATGCGATAGACGTTGGTGGCCTGCCGGCGCATGTCCTCGCTGCCCATGTACACCACACAGCTCAGCCCCAGACGCGCCGCGACCGTGGCCGTCGCCACACCGTGCTGGCCGGCGCCGGTTTCGGCGATGATGCGGGTCTTGCCCATGCGTGCGGCCAGCAGGGCCTGGCCGATAGTGTTGTTCACCTTGTGCGCGCCGGTGTGGTTCAGGTCCTCGCGCTTGAACCAGATCCGGGCGCCGCCGATCTTGTTCGACAGGCGCTCGGCGTAATAGATCGGCGTCGGGCGACCGACATAATCGGCCAGATCGGCATCCAGCGTGGCGATGAATTCCGGGTCCCGAAGCGCCTCGGCGTAGGCCTGGGCCAGCTCGTCGAGCGGTGCCATCAAGGTCTCGGCGACGAACTTACCGCCATACGGGCCGAAATGACCGCGGGCGTCGGGCATGTTGCGCCAGGCGTGCGGACCGCGGGCTGCGGAAATCGCCGGATCCTTCGATATCGTCGTACTCATGCCTTACCCATTTCGGTTGCTGCGTTGACGAACGCACGCATGCGCTCGCTGCATTTTCTGCCCGGCGCGCTCTCGACGCCCGAGCTGACATCCACCGCATACGGTGAAAACCGCGCAATGGCTGCACCCACGTTGTCCGGGTCGAGCCCGCCGGCAATCACGATCGGCCGGTCGATGGCCTCGACCGCGATACGCCAGTCGAAAGCCTGACCCTGACCGCCCGCTTCGCCAACGCGATTGGCATCGAGCAGAAATGCCGATGCCCGCGGATAACGCTCGGCCCAGTCCGTGAGCCGTACCCCGGGCTCACCCATGGGTACAGCTTTGATGTAGGGGCGATCGAAGCCATTGCAAAAAGAGGCCGGCTCGGCGCCGTGAAACTGGAGGAAGTCGAGCGGCACGGCGTCGAGCACATCCGCGATCTCGCGGGCGTCGTTGTCCATGAACAACGCCACGCGCGACACGAACGGCGGCAGTGCGGCCGCGATCTCGGCCGCGCACTCGGTCGTCACCCGCCGCGTGCTGCGCTCCGCAAATACGAGCCCGACCGCATCGGCGCCGGCGGCCGCAGCCGCGCGCGCATCCGCCGGGCTGGTCACCCCGCAGATTTTGGTACGCACCCGATTCACGGGCACCGACTCTGGCGCATCGATCGCTGTCATAGAGCCGACATTTTACCAGCCTGCATCGTCGAGCGGCGGCTGCGGCAGCTGAATATCGTCGGGATAATGCACCCGTCGTAGCGACAACCCGGCGGCCGGCGCCGTCATGCCGGCGCGGCGGCGGTCACGCTGATCAAGAAGCTCGCCAATCCAGCCCGGATCGGCTTCGCCACGCCCGATCACGGCGAGCGTACCGGCAATGTTGCGCACCATGTGATGCAGGAACGCATTGGCGCGGACATCGATACGCACCCAGTCACCCAGCCGGGTGACGGTCACATGATGCATGTTACGCACGGGGCTTTTGGCCTGACAGCCGGCCGCGCGAAACGCGCTGAAATCGTGCCGGCCGACCAGAGTCTGTGCCGCCCGATGCATGGCGTCGTGATCCAGGCGCTTGTGCACATGCCAGACCCGATTGCGCCAGAGTGCGGACGGCGCATCCCGATCGATGATCCAGTAGCGGTAATCGCGTGCCACGGCGTTGAAGCGGGCATGAAAGGTTTCCGGCACTCGCACGAACCACTGCGGCGCAATATCGTCCGCGAGCCAGCGATTGGTGCCCAGCAGCCAACTGCGATCCCGACGCTCGGCGCGCGTGTCGAAATGCACGATCTGGCCCTGGGCGTGCACGCCACTGTCGGTGCGTCCGCTGCACACGGTGCGGATCGGTTCGTCCGCGACCTTCGACAAGGCGGCCTCGAGACTGTCCTGCACGCTTGGCGCATGGGGCTGGCTCTGCCAGCCCGAGTAAGCCGAGCCGTCGTATTCGATACAGGCCGCCCAGCGCATCAGGCACTCCCCAGCACGACCCGCCGGCCGCGATCAGGCGTCGAGCCGTTCCAACAGGCGGCCCGCCTCGTCGCGTTGCTGTGCGTCGCCGCGCTCGCGTACGTCGGCCAGCAGTTCGCGCGCGGCCTGATCGTCGTCCATTTCGATATACATGCGCGCAAGATCGAGGCGGATTTCCACGCTATGGTTCGGATCATCGTCGCTCGGGCCAGCAGTGTCGGAAGGCGGATCGTACAGGTCGAACTCGCCCGGATCGATCATTTCGAGACCGTACGGGTCTGGCCTGCGCACCTCGTCCGTTGTTGTCTCGTCTCTGTCGCCACCCGGCTGATCCGTCTCGATGAATGGCATCGCCGACCCGTCGTCGCCGCCGCGATCATGCTGGCGCTCGGCGGTCTCCGGCAACGATTGGGTCTCGAACGCCAGCGCCTCGATCTCCTCGTTCGTCGCGGCGCGGCGATGCGGGTCCAGGCGCGGCCCCGACGCGGGCCTGTCGACCTGCTCGAAGCGCATCGGCACCACGTTCTTGGACGGCATGCCGGTCTCTGCCGCGCTCGGCCCGGCTTCGGACCTGGGCGCTTCCGCGTGCTGCGGTGCCGCCGTGTTTTCCAATTCCGGCATCTCGAGCGCGGCGGGCGCCGGTCTCCGAGGCGGCGTTGGATGTGGCTCATCGACCTTGGGCGACCCCGTCGGCGCGCTCTCCGGTTCGCCTGTGGGCGGCGTATCGGGCGCCGAATGGTGCGACACAGATGTGCGACGATCTGCTGCCGCCGGCACCGGCGCAGGTTCAGCCTCACTTGGGGCCGGCTTGCCCATCGTCGGCGATGGGCGATCGGCGTCCGCGGCTGTTTCGCCGCCTGACGCGACGGGCGCCGCGTCAGGCGCGCTTGCCGGCTCCGGGGCCGGTTCACGGTCGAGCTCGACCCGCTTGTAACTGCGCTCGCGCAAGCGGCGGAGCACAAGCGCGATCAGCCCCAGCAGGACGATCAGCAATAACAGATTGCGCGGCGATAACCACGTCCCGCCATCGGCTTCCGCTACATCCGTGGGCGGCGGCGTGTCGGGCGGCACCGATTGCGACGAGGTCCCGGGCGCCGTCTTTGTCGTCGCAGCCGTAGTCTGGTCGCCCGGCTTGCTCGTGCTCGGCGTTGCCGCGGGCGCCGGCGTACTCGCCGCCGTGGTCTGGGTTGCGGCCGATGTGCTCGACGCGGCGGTTTGCGATTCCGGCGCCGGTGCGGGCGTCTGCGGTGCCGTCCACGGCACGTCGGAGGGCAGGCTCAGCGTCCCGAAGGCACCCGGCGAGGCCGACGATGCTTGATTGGACGTGTCGGCATTCGATGTCCCCCGGCCGGGCGTCGAGTCCTCCGCCGGCGGCGTCGATGACGTCGCGCCCTGCTTGAGCCGCGCCGGCGGCGCTTCGCCACTGGCCACGACTTTGCCTGCGGCGTCGGTATTCCCTGTCTCCGGCGATTTCGAAGAAGCATTGCCGGTCGCCTGACGGGTATCGACCAGCTGCTGCTCGGCCTTCGTGGCATCCACCGCCTGAATGCGCGCGGCCGACGGGATCGTCAGCCGGGCGTTTCCGGACAGCGCACTCATGCTGCCGTTGAAGGCCGACGGATTGGCCCGATAGATCGCCAGCATGGTCTGCGCGACCGTCGCGCCCGGCGGCGTATTCGCAGCCGCGATCGACCATAACGTCTCGCCCGCCTGTACTCGATGGGTCGAGTGGCTTGGCACGGCGCGGGAAGTCGAAAACGCGGCCGCACGATGAGTGGCGGGCATGCTCGGCGCCGTGTTCGCGGCCTCGCTTGCCGGGTTGAGCAGCGCGGTGTATTCACGCAGCGCACTGCCGTTGCCGGATTCGACCTGCAGCAGGAAATCCACGAACGGTTCGTTCACCGGCCGGCGGGTGGCGATATGAACCACGGCCCGACGACCGCCGTCGGTCATGGTGGTGTCGATATGAATACGATCGACGGCGCTGCTGCGGCGAATACCGAAGCGCTGAAACATCGCCGGCGGCGCGATGCCGACATCCAGCGATGCCCGCTCGGAGGCATCGAGATCGCTCAACACCACCGTCGCGTCGAGGGGCTGGTTGAGATGCGAGTGGACGTCGAGTGCGCCGAATTCAAGAGCGAACGCCGGCGCGGCGTATCCGGCCACGGCGATGCTTGCGGCGATCAGACCGCGTCGAATAGCTCGATCGATGAAAACGGCCACGCCGTATGCAACCCCCTGTTCTCTCCCGCGGACGTCGACTCGCGGCCCATCCCCCCGACACCGCCCCTGCCGGTGTTCAAGGACCGCCGAAAGCGGCCCTGCCCGGCGTCAACGCCCCGAGTTTATCCGGTTGATTCAGCGTAGCATATCGACGATTGCGCCCCCCATCTCCTGGGTGCTGGCAATCTGGGTTTCGTCGTCCATGATGTCGCGCGTGCGCAGCCCGCGGTCCAGCGCATAGCCCACTGCCGCCTCGACCTTGTCGGCCAGATCGCCGCGATCCAGCGTATAGCGCAGCATCATGGCCACCGACAGGATAACCGCCAGCGGATTCGCCAGGCCCTGCCCGGCGATGTCCGGCGCACTGCCGTGGACCGGCTCGTACAGTCCCTTGCCGTTGGCATCCATCGAGGCGGAGGGGAGCATACCGATCGAACCCGTCAGCATGGCCGCCGCGTCCGACAGAATATCGCCGAACAGGTTGGTGGTGACCACCGTGTCGAACTGCTTCGGCGCGCGCACGAGCTGCATCGCCGCGTTGTCGACGTACATATGCGTCAGCTCGACGTCGTCGTATTCACCGGCGAGCTCGTTCATGACGTCGCGCCAGAGCTGCGATACGTCCAGCACGTTGGCCTTGTCGACGCTGCACAGCCGGTGCCCGCGCGCCCGCGCGATCTCGAACGCGGTCCGGCCGATGCGCTCGATCTCGGCCTCGTCGTAGCGCATGGTGTTCCAGGCTTCGCGCAGCCCAGCCTCGGTGCGACCGGTCCCGGCCGGCTTGCCGAAATAAATCCCGCCCGTGAGCTCGCGCACGATCATGATGTCCAGGCCGGACACCACATCCGGCTTCAGCGCGGAGGCATGGGCGAGCTGCGGATAAAGAATCGCCGGCCGCAGATTGGCGAACAGGCCGAGTTCGCTGCGCAGCCGCAACAGCCCCGATTCCGGCCGCTTGGCGCGCTCGAGATTGTCCCAGGCCGGCCCACCGATGGCGCCGAACAGCACGGCGTCCGCTTCGCGCGCGGCGGCGAGCGACGACTCCGGCAAGGGATCGCCCTCGACGTCGATCGCCGCACCACCGACCAGCGCTTCGTCCAGCTCGATGTCGAGGCCGTGATCGGCGGCCAGCACGTCGAGCACGCGCACCGCTTCGCGGCAGATTTCAGGGCCGACGCCATCGCCGGGCATTACCAGAATGCGTGAAGTCATGGAGTATCCAGAGTTCGATGAATCTACAGTTCGCGGAACAGCCACGGCTTCTCGGCCGCACGCTTTTGTTCAAATGCGCGAATGGCGTCTTCGTGTTGCAGCGTCAGGCCAATGTCGTCCAGCCCTTCCAGCATGTTCTTGCGCCGATAGGGCTCGACCTCGAAGCCGTAGACCGGCCCGTCCGGCAGACTGATCTGCTGCTCGACCAAATCGACGCGCGCGTTAAGCCCACCGGCCACATTGGCGACGTGGAACAGCGCCTCGACCGTTTCGGCATCGAGCGCAATCGGCAACACGCCGTTCTTGAAGCAGTTGTTGTAGAAGATGTCGGCGAAGCTCGGCGCGATCACGCAGCGGATGCCGAAGTCCTCCAGCGCCCACACGGCATGCTCGCGGGAGGAGCCACAGCCGAAGTTCTCGCGCGCCAGCAAAATCGAGGCGTCGCGAAACGATTCCTTGTTGAGGATGAAATCGGGATTTTCGCGTCGGTCGGCGACGTCCACGTCCAGACCACCCGCGTCGAGATAGCGCCAGTCGTCGAACAGATACTGGCCGAAGCCGGTACGACGAATCGATTTCAGATACTGCTTGGGGATGATCGCGTCGGTATCGACGTTGGCGCGATCCAGCGGCGCGACCAACCCTTCGTGAATGGTGAATGCCTGCATGATGAGAATCCTCTATTCCGGTTTGCGGGCGACGAAGCGCAGCCGCACGTAAGGCGCAATCCATTGACCGTCGCGGTGACGCATTTCGCCCGCCAGACGTTCGCGTACCGCGGCCACGTATCCATCGCGCGCCTCACCTTCGGCGAACGCGGTGACGAACGGGCGCGCCAGCGTGGTCAACCAGTCGGCGACATCGCCCGGCAGCTGGGTCGGGCGTTCGAAGCTGTGCGAGCGCTCGATATGAAACCCCGCGGTGGCCAGCCGATCGAGATAGGTCGTCTCGCTGGGGAAATACCAGGGGTCGAGCGTCTCCGGGTCCAGCCCGCGGGCATCCGCCTCGGCGCGCAGCGCGGCATGGATGGGCGCGATGTTGCCAGCGCCGCCCATTTCGGCCACGAACCGGCCGCCCGGTTTCAACCGCGCAAACACGCCTTCGATAACCGCCTGCGGATCGGTACGCATCCAGTGCAGTGCAGCGTTCGAGAACACGGCATCGAAGCGGCGATCGAGTTCGGGCACGCCGTCCAGGCTTTGCCCATCGGCCACCACCGCCGTCAGGCCACGGGCCCGAGCGGCGGCCACCATGGCGGAGCTACCATCGGCGCCGATCACCTCGGCACCCGAATCCGCGATGCGCGTGGTCAGAGCCCCGTCGCCACAGCCCAGATCCAGAATGACTTCACCGGTAGCCGGCGCCAGCCAATCGACCAGATCCGCCGCCAGATGAGCGACGAACCCGGCGTTGCGGCCGTAGTCGTCGGCCCGCCAGCCCCCGGCGGTAATTTCGGCCGTATCGTTCATGTCGTGACGTCCAGTTCACGGATATCCACGAAATGCCCGTACACCGCGGCCGCCGCCGCCATCGCGGGGCTGACCAAATGGGTCCGACCGCCCTTGCCCTGGCGCCCTTCGAAGTTCCGGTTCGAGGTCGAGGCACAGCGCTCGCCGGGCAGCAGGTTGTCGTCGTTCATGCCGAGACACATAGAACAACCGGCGTCGCGCCACTCGAACCCGGCCGCCTTGAAGATCGCATCGAGGCCTTCTTTTTCGGCCTGGGCCTTCACCAGCCCGGAACCGGGCACGACCATCGCCAGCGTGATGTTTGGCGCGATCCGGCGGCCTTCCAGATACTTCGCCGCCACGCGCAAATCCTCGATGCGGGCGTTGGTACAGGAGCCGATGAAAATCTTGTCCAGCATGATCTCGGTAATCGGCACGCCCGGCGTCAGATCCATGTAATCTAGCGCCGCACGCCAGCCCTCGGGCTGACCGGCACGCGGGGCGCTGTCCGGCTGCGGCACGCGATCGGTGACCGGGGCTACCATTTCCGGCGACGTGCCCCAGGTCACCTGCGGCGCGATCTCGGCGGCATCGAGTACGACCACGCTGTCGTATTCGGCGCCTTTGTCGGAGACCAGCGTGCGCCAGTAGGCTTCGGCGGCGGGCCATTGTTCGTCGTTCGGCGCATAGGTCCGCCCGCGCATGTAGTCGATGGTGGTGTCGTCGACGGCCACCATGCCAGCTCGTGCGCCGGCCTCGATCGACATGTTGCAGATCGTCATCCGGCCTTCCATCGACAGATTCCGGATCGCTTCGCCGCCATATTCGATTACATAGCCGGTGCCGCCCGCGGTGCCGATCTTGCCGATGATGGCCAGCATGATGTCCTTGGCGGAAATGCCCGGCGCGGTCTGACCGTCGACGCGCACCAGCATGGTCTTGGAGCGCGACTGCGGCAGGGTCTGGGTCGCCAGCACGTGCTCGACCTCGGAGGTGCCAATGCCGAAGGCCAGCGCGCCGAAGGCGCCGTGGGTGGCGGTATGCGAATCGCCGCAGACGATAGTCATGCCCGGCTGGGTCGCGCCCTGTTCCGGCCCGATGATATGCACGATGCCCTGGCGGCGATCACCCATGCCGAACAGACGCACGCCGAAGTCGTTGCAATTGACCTGCAGCGCTTCCACCTGAGCCCGCGAGATCGGGTCGGCGATGCCGCCATCGCGGTTGGTGGTGGGCACGTTGTGGTCGGGCACCGCCAGATTGGCGCTGGAACGCCAGATATCGCGATGCGCCAGGCGCAGGCCCTCGAATGCTTGCGGCGAGGTCACCTCATGCACCATGTGCCGGTCGATATAGAGCAGCGCATTGCCCGCTTCTTCGCGGACGACGTGTTCATCCCAGATCTTTTCGTACAGCGTGCGGGCCATGATCGAGTCTCGTTGCTTGAGCTTGCGCGGAGTCTAGGCCCGGCGCATCGATTACTCAAATGAATCTTTTTTCGCGCCGCATTCCAAAACGGAATAGAATGCGGCCATGCGAATCGATTCGTTACAGGCCTTCGTGGCTGTCGCCGAACTGGCGTCCTTCCAGGCCGCCGGGCAACGACTGCATCTGAGCCAGCCCGCGGTCAGCAAGCGGATCGCGGCTCTGGAGACCGAACTAGGCCATCGTCTGTTCGACCGGGTGGGACGCGGCATCGGGCTGACCGAAGCCGGCCGGGCCTATCTTCCGCATGCGCGCGAAACCCTGGCGGCCGTGGCCGACGGAGATCGGGCGCTGGACAATCTGGCCGATCGCGTCGCCGGCACATTGCAGCTGGCCGTATCGCACCACGTCGGCATGCATCGCATGCCCGAAGTACTCCGCGCGTTCGTGGCGCGCTATCCGGATGTCGCGCCGCAGATCGAGTTCGCCGATTCCGAAGAAGCCTGCCAGCGCGTAGTGAACGGCGAATCGGAGCTGGCGCTGATCACCCTGCCCGTCAAACCGCATCCAATGCTGATCGCGCGCACCATCTGGCACGACCCGCTGGCGATCTATGCCGGGCTGGATCATCCGCTGGCGCGGCGCGGCGCGATTTCATTCGAGGAACTGGCGCAATACCCGGCGGTGTTGCCGCCGCCCGACAGCTATACCCATCGCATCATCGAAACCGCCCTCGCCGAACACGGTGTCGTGGTGACTGCACGCATGACCAGCCATTCGTTGGAAACACTGCGCATGCTCGCCGACGTAGGCCTGGGCTGGACCGTCCTGCCGGAGGCCATGCCACATCATCTCGTGCCGTTGACGCTGCCGCCGCTGGCGATGCATCGCGAGCTCGGCGTCATGCGGCACCCGCAGCGCCATCTATCCAACGCCGCGCGTGCCCTGCTGGCCATGCTGGAAGCCGAAGCTGTCGGCTGAAAAATTACACCCCGATGTAGCGGGCCATGGCGCCCCGAGAGTCCTGAGGGGCAAACGCGAATGGGCGGCGCACTGGGCCGGCAGCGTCGACCAAACGCTCGGAAGACTCCGCCCCGGGCGTCTTTGCAAACCGCCGGTTTCGCGCTGCAGCCCGCGTTACTTCTCCTGCTTGCTCAACAGATGTAACCAAGAGAAAAGCATCCGGCACGGCGCGGGCTTCGCCGCACAACGGCGCCGAAATACAGACACGGCGCATTAAGGTTTGGCGTATCGCGCACCCCTATCCGACGAATCCCAGCAAAAAAGAGGTCAGCTCTCGCGGCGAATCCGCCAGTTGCCGTCCTCGCGCACGAACACCATGTGTCGGGTCGCCTCGCGCTCGTGACCGGCTGCCTGGTAATGCTCGTGGAAGGTGGCCTGCGCGCGGTCGGCGCTGTCCTTCGTCACCTGAATATCGGACACACGGACGTTGACCGACTTCGGCTGGGTCACGCGCACGCGCTGCCGGCGGATCCACTGGGCACGCGTGGTATCGCCGGATGGCTGATAGTCGTTGCTGTACACCGACAGATAGGCCGCCACATCCTGGTCGGACCAGGCGTTGGCCCAGCGTGACAGGACGCCGTCGATGGTGCGGTCCATGGCTTGATCGGAGGCCGAGCTCGACGTCGTTTTCTTTGCCGCGCTATCGGCGGTATGCGGCGCCGACGTATCGGAGCCGCTCGACGCGACCGCATCGGTCTTGGCCGCGCTCGGCAACGACGGCACGAGCCGTGCCAATGCACGACGCCGCGCGTTCATGGTGTCGGCGTCGGCGCCCTGTTGCCGTGCCCGTCGATAGGCGTCGCTAGCGAGCGCGACATAGACATCGCCGAGATTCGTCTCGGCAGTGGCATACCCCGGTTCGGATGCGACCGCGTGCGAAAGCGCCTGGCGCGCCTCGGCCAGTCTCCCCTGGCGGGCATAGAGCACGCCCAGGTTGTTCCAGACCCGCGCGCGCTGCGGGTATTTCTTGGACAGCGTGCGATAAAGCGCGACCGCGCCCGACGTGTCGCCGGTATCGGCCAGCGCCATGGCCTGCAGGAATTGCGCCTGCGGATCGTCGGCCTGATCGGCCAGCCGCGCATGTGTCGCCTGCAGCGCCTGCACGGCCTCGCCGCTAGTCAAATCGTGCCGCACCGCGGCCGGGTTCCAGCCCGCGACCGCCGGCAGACTCACAACCAGCGCTAGCACACCAGCAATACCCAGTATCCGACGTATCACGCGAAGCCCCTTTCGCTCTCCCTGCGCCTATCCTATGAGGTTTAGGGCGTGTCGTCATGAGATACACCGCCGCACCCGCGCCCGCGGATGTGGCAAGACAAGGCATCGTGAGCGTCGCGTGGTCCGGCCACGTGAGCGAACGATAACGCCGGATTGCCGCCTCACGGGCACGGGCCCTGCGGGTGATGCCCGCCCAACGCGCCAGGCGGCGTTGCATGCCTTGACCGTGGGGCCCGCCACGCTCGGCGGCATGCGTCTTGCCGGACACGATTTGCGGACGCCAACGCGGCGCTCGCACGAAACCTCAACACGCCCTAGCTCGAGCAAGCGATCAATCGGTTGGCGAGCGCTCGCGGCTTCAGAACATCGGCCCGCCGGCCAGCGGCGCCATGGACGGTTCCACATCGGCATTCTGGCCGCGATGACGCAGGGCATGATCGAGCAGCGTGATCGCCAGCATGGCTTCGGCGATGGGTGCCGCGCGCAGGCCAACACAAGGATCGTGGCGGCCGGTGGTGCGCATTTGCGTGGCCTGGCCGGCGGTATCGACCGTGTCGCCCGGAATGGTGATGCTGGAGGTCGGCTTGAGCGCCATGCTTGCGCGGATCGCCTGGCCGGTGGAAATACCGCCCTGGATACCGCCGGAGTGGTTGCTGGCAAAACCGTCGGGGTGCATTTCGTCGCGATGTTCGGAGCCCCGCATGGCCACCACATCGAAGCCGTCGCCGATTTCCACACCCTTGACCGCGTTGATGCTCATCAACGCCTTGGCGATATCGGCATCCAACCGGTCGAACACGGGCTCGCCCCAGCCGGCCGGCACGCCGGTCGCGACCACATCGATGCGCGCGCCGATCGAGTCGCCGTCGCGTCGCAGCTGATTGATGTAGTCCTCCAGCTCGGCCACGCGGGCCGGCTCGGCACAGAAGAACGGGTTGTCGTTTGCGGCATCGAGATCGGTGCAGCCAAGACGGATATCGCCCATCTGCGCCAGATAGCCCTGGATGGCAATACCCCAGCGCTCGGACAGAATCTTGCGCGCCACGGCGCCGGCCGCGACGCGAACCGCAGTCTCGCGCGCCGACGAGCGCCCACCGCCGCGATAGTCGCGAATGCCGTATTTCTGCAGATACGCATAATCCGCATGATTCGGCCGGAACACGTCCTTGATCTTCGAATAGTCGCGCGAGCGCTGGTCGGTGTTCTCGATGATGATCGCGATCGGGGTGCCCGTGGTCACGCCTTCGAAAACGCCCGATACGATGCGCGCCTCGTCGGCCTCGCGGCGCTGCGTGACATAGCGCGAGGTGCCGGGTTTGCGCCGGTCCAGGTCGCGCTGCAGCAACGATTCGTCGATCGCCACGCCGGGCGGACAGCCGTCGATCACGCAGCCGATCGCGGGCCCGTGCGACTCGCCGAACGAGGTGACGGTGAACTGTTGCCCCCAGGTATTGCCTGCCATGCCTTTATGCTCCCGCCGTCTGTGCTTCGACCCAGGCCGCGAGATCCTCCGCCTCGAGTGCGCCCACGCCCATGCCGCCGCGCTCCAGGTCGATCCAGGTCACCGGCAAGTCGGGGTAGCGTTCTTCCAGCAGAAACGCCGAAGCCCCGACTTCCATGATCAACAAACCGTCCTCGGCCAGATAGTCGGGCGCGCCGAACAAGATACGCTCGACCAGCGTCAGATCGTCGGCATCGCCGTGGAAAGCGAAGCCCGGCTCGTGCCGGAATTCCGGGTCCAGGCCCGACCATTCGTCACGCGTGACGTAAGGGGGATTGGTCACGATCAGGTCGAAGCGCTGCGGCTCCAGCCCTTCGTACACGTCCGCCTTGACGAGCTGTACCTGAGGCCCGGTGTCGTGTTTGTCACAGTTGATCGCGGCGACATCGAGCGCGTCGTCACTGGCATCGGTCGCCACGACCTGGGCATCCGGAAACGCATAGGCACAGGCGATGGCGATGGCACCACAGCCGGTGCACAAGTCGAGGACCGACAAGGGCTCGCGATGTCCGAGCCACGGCTGGAAGCCTTGTTCGATCAGCTCGGCGATCGGCGAGCGCGGCACGATCACGCGTTCGTCGACGAAGAATTCCATCTCGGCGAACCAGGCGCGGCCGGTGATGTACGGCGCGGGCAGACGGGTTTCGATGCGTCGCTCGATGGTCGCGATCACGCGCTGGCGCTCGTCGGGCGTGAGCAGGCTTTCCAGATAGGCATCCGGCAGGCCGGGATCGAGATCCAGCGTGTCCAGCACCAGATGCGCGGCCTCGTCGATCGCATTGTCGCTGCCGTGGCCGAACGACAGATCGGCCGCGACGAAGCGCGACGCGCCCCAGCGGATGTAATCGACAATACGGGTCAGGGTCGCGGCGATCTCGGACGCCGGCTCGACGGTGTCGCTAGCCATAATTTCACTCGCGGGTTCGACCCGCTTTCAGAGGTTGAACGACGCACGATCGACATCGCGCGTCGTATTTATCGAGCGACAGGATAAACCAGATCGCTTGCGCTGCGCTGTTGCGCTACCCTGCCGGGTTAGCTCCGCCGTCCCGACCCACCTTGCCATGTCCGCTGCTCCGGTTAGCCTGTCCGATCGTCTGTTCGCTTTCGCTCTCTGGTTGCTGCCGACGCGCGCGATTTCGCATCTGGCGTTTCTGATCGCGGAGATCCGTCTGCCGCGAATCAAGAACCTGCTTATCCGCGGATTTTTGCGCGCCTATCCGGCGATCGACATGCGCGAGGCCGCCGAGCCCGAGCCGACGCAATACGCCTGTTTCAACGATTTTTTTACCCGTGAGCTGGCCGACGGCGCCCGACCCATGCCGAGCGAAGACCATGCCCTGCTCTGTCCGGTCGACGGCCAGCTCGGCATGTTTGGCACGATCGAAACCGGGCGGCTGTTCCAGACCAAGGGCGTGGCCTACGATCTGCGCGAGCTGGTGGCGGGTGACGACAGCCTTGCCGCCGCTTTTCTCGGCGGGCGCTATTTCACGCTCTATCTGGCGCCGCATAATTATCATCGCGTGCATATGCCGCTGGACGGCCGCCTGCGCGAAACGCGCTATGTGCCGGGCCGGCTGTTCGGCGTCAACCCGCGTTGTGTGCGCGCCATCCCTCGACTGTTCTCGCGCAACGAACGACTCGTGAGTTGCTTCGATACCGCGATCGGCCCGGTCGCGGTCGTCATGGTGGGCGCCTTCATCGTCGGCGGCATCCACACCAAGGCCGCCGGCCGTGTTTGCCCGCCCCATCAGAAAGCGCGGCGTCATACCAGCTACATCGACGCCGGCGACGCGGATCATCGCTATGTCCGCGGCGGCCAGATGGGCCATTTCATGCTCGGCTCGAGCGTGATCGTGCTCACTGGCCCGGACGCGGTGGACTTTGATCCCGAGCTTGCCGCCGGCCAGGCGGTGCGCCTCAACCAGCCGCTCGGTCGGCTCGTCCCGGGCGCCTGAGCGAGGGGGTTAGCCCGCGGCGATCAGGTCGCCGCGAACGGTAGGACCGGCGCGATGGCGTCACAGCCTTGAAGCAGCGCCAGTAGGCGATCGACCCCGAGCGCTACGCCGGCACAGGGCGGCAGCCCGGCTCGCATGGCGGCCAGCAAAGCCTCGTCAATCGGCGGTACGGGGCTGCCCTGGGCAGCACGCGCGTTCTGCTCGCGCATCATCCGTTGTCGGGCCAGGCCTGCATCGGTCAGTTCGCGGGCGCCGTTGGCCAGTTCCACGCCCTGCCAGAAGCATTCGAAGCGCAGCGCCTGCCGCGGCTCGTCCGGGTCGGCGGCTACGAGCACGGCATCATCGGCGGGGAAATGCGTGACGATCTCCGGGCCGTCGCCGCCCAGCGTCGGCTGTACGCAGGTGGCCATCAACAGATCGAGCCAGAACACGCGATCAAACGAGGCGTCCGGCCCGCTGGGCGCGACACCGCGCGCCTGCGCGCAGCCAGCCAGCGTTTGGGCATCGGCGACCAGCGGGTCAACGCCGACGGTGGCTTGAAACACCTCGCGATAGGTTCGCGAGCGCTCGATCGGCGGTGTGCCCAGCCTCGGGAGGAGTGCCGTCAGGCGCGCAATGGCGTCGAACATATCGTCGCCAACACCGTACCACTCGAGCATGGTGAACTCGGGGTTGTGCCAGCGCCCGGACTCGCCGGCCCGGAACACATGTCCAAGCTGGTACAACGAGCCGGCGCCTTCGGCCAGCAGACGCTTGAGGGCGTGCTCCGGCGACGGCACCAGATAACCCGCGCCGTCGACCGCCAGACATTCCAGCGCGCGCTCGCTGGGCGCGGCGGCCGACAGCAACGGCGTGTCGACTTCCAGCAGCCCGTGCTCGGCCATGAAGACACGGATCGCGCCCATCAGCCGCGCCCGCGCCGCTAGCGCGCCCGGGGCGAGCCCCGAGCGCCAGCGGCTATAGTCGCTCACGCAGATCGCTCATGCGGGTCGCTCGCCCAGAATCAGCTTTCGTTGGCGCGAGAGACGTACTCGCCCTTGCGGGTATCGATGCGCAGTGTCTCGCCTTCCTCGATGAACAGCGGCACCTGCACCACGGCGCCGGTTTCCAGCGTCGCCGGCTTGGAGCCGCCCGAGGAGGTGTTGCCGCGCACGCCAGGATCGGTTTCAGTGACCTGCAAAATCACGAAGTTGGGCGCGTCCACCTGCAGCGGCACCCCGTTCCAGAGCGTAACGTCGCAGCTGTCCTGCGGCTTGAGCCACTTGGCGGCATCGCCGACCGCGGCTTCGCTGGCCTGGTACTGCTCGAAGGAGTTCGGTTCCATGAAATGGAAGAACTCGCCGTCGTGATACAGGAACTGGAGATCCAGGTTGAACACGTCGGCGGCCTCGACCGAGTCGCCGGATTTGAAGGTCCGCTCGACCGTTCGGTTGGTTTTGAGGTTGCGCACCTTCACGCGATTGAAGGCCTGGCCCTTGCCGGGCTTGACGAATTCGTTCTCGACGATGGTGTAGGGATCGCCGTCGAGGATGATCTTCAGACCGCCCTTGAACTGGTTGGTAGAAAACTGCGCCATAAAACGAAACTCCAAGGCCGAGCCACACCGCACTGGCATGCACGGCGGCCCGGTTCTAGACTTGTGGCATATGAGCACACGCCCCGCGCCATCGCGGATCACGCCGCTGATCGAGCCGCGCAGTCTATCGTATCGCAGCGCTGACTGGCAGCAGGCCATGCGCGACGCGATCACCGACGTCGATACCCTGTTTGCCGAACTGGAGTTGCCGCCCGAGCACAAGCCGGCGGCACGCCGGGCGGCCGCGTTGTTCGATCTGCGCGTGCCGCGCAGCTACGTCGCGCGCATGCGCCGCGGCGATATCGCCGATCCACTGCTGCGCCAGATTCTGCCGCTGGATGCCGAACACGCCGATCCGCCGGGTTTCGTCGACGACGCCGTGGGCGATCAGGCCAGCGCCGCCGGCGACGGTCTGCTGCACAAATATTACGGGCGCGCGCTGCTGGTCACCACCGGCGCCTGTGCGGTGCACTGCCGCTATTGTTTCCGGCGCCATTTCGACTACAGCGCGCAGCATGCCGGCGGCTCGCATGCCGAGGCGGCACTCCGGCGCATCGCCGCCGACCCGAGCATCCGCGAAGTCCTCCTGTCCGGCGGCGACCCGTTGTCGTTGTCCAATGCGCGCCTTGAGAGCCTCGGCGACCGCCTGGACGCCATCGAACACGTCGAGCGGCTGCGTCTGCATACGCGTACCCCGGCGGTGATGCCCGAGCGCGTCGATGAAGCCTTTCTGGCGTGGCTCGCTCGGCGCCGGGCCCGCGTTGTGGTCGTCGTACATGTCAATCACGCCAACGAGTTGTCGGACGATGTAACGGCCGCCCTGCGTGCCATGGCAGCCTCGGGCGCCACGTTGCTCAACCAGGCGGTGCTGCTGGCCGGCGTCAACGATTCAGCGGATGCGCTTGCGGATTTGAGCCTGGCCCTCTTCGATGCCGGCGTTATGCCCTATTATCTGCATCTACTTGATCGCGTTCGGGGTACCTCTCATTTCGAGGTGTCCGAATCGCGGGCGACAACGCTCATGCAGGAGGTCGCGGCGCGTCTGCCCGGCTATCTGGTGCCGAAGCTCGCGCGCGAGGGCGCGGGGGATGATGCCAAGAGCGTACTTGGCGTGCCGGCACGCGCCCGGCATGCTGTGAGGGGATAAGGGGGCTGTTACACATGGCTATTGCCGACGCAAGCAACGAATATCGCCTGAGCGCGAGCAATGACAGCGCCAATGCCAATGCGCTGATCGCGGTGATCGGGGGCGATGACAAAACAAGCCGCCGGCTCGCTGCGCGTCTGCATACCCTGGCGCCGCCCGACTGGGGCAGCCAGACGTTCGCTGCGTTCGACGACGCCGTCGCCAACACACATCCGCCGGTTGCTCTGCTGGCGCTGGTGTGCAGCGAAGGCGATCGCTTCGATACGGCCACGCTGATCCAGCGCATCGAAAAAGCGGGCAACGTCCCGTTGGTGGTGGTCGGCCCCGAAATGCGTTTGCCGCCGCGCGGGGCCTGTATCCGCGCCGGCGTCTGCCAACGCATCGATACCGACGAGGAAGCCGATTTGATCGACGCGCGCTTGCTGCGCGCGCTCGACGTGGCCATCGATCGCCGCCGGCTGGCCGAATTCGAGCAACAGGGCGAACGGGCCCGGGCCCGTCTGGATGGCGGCATGCTGGTCGGCGCGACGCCCGATTTCGCGCGCCTGATCGGCGCCGAATCCAGCGAAGCAATCAACGGTCAGGCCCTTGGCAGCTGGCTGTCCAAGGGCGACGCCGCCCGTTTGGCGGCCGCCCAGACCCGGCTTGACGATCCCCAGAGGCCGACGGGCCGCGGCGTCATCCTGCGCCGCGCAAGCGCCGGCGCCACGCACCCGCTTTCGGCCCATCTGTACACCGGCGCCGACCGCAGCCAGTGGCTGTCACTGGCCCCGATCGAGGCCACGAGCGTTCCGATGCTGGGCGCCAGCCCCACCGCCGATGCGCGCATGGCGCTGCACCGGCATCTTGCGAGCATCAGCCGCTGGTCGGACACCGGCCGGCTGCGTGGCCTGGTATTCGTGGCCATCGACGGCGTACCCGCCCTGCAGCAACAGTTCGGCCTGGCCAGCACCGACGAGTTGCTGGAGGAAATCAGCCTCTTTCTCATCGACAACCTCGCCGACAGCGATCGCTGTTTCCGTTTTGCCGTGGGCGAGTTCGTACTTTCGGTGGAGCGCGGCGCCCCGGCCGAAATTCCGGCCATCGCCGAAGCCCTGGTCCGAGCGATCGGCGATACCGAATTCGGCACCCATCAACGGTCCGTGCACGTCACCGCAAGTGTGTCGTCGATCATGCTCGGCGCCGATTCCGCGAGCAACGATCGTCGGCTGCAGCAGCTGGTCGATACCGGTTATCGCCTGCGCGACACCGGCGGCGACGCCTTCCGCGAATGCGAGGGCGACCCGCTGGCCGATGCCCAGGCCGGTTCCGACGCCTGGCGGGCGCGGCTTGAACAGGCGCTGGCATCGGATCGTTTCCGGCTGGCGTTTCAGACTGTGACCAGTCTGGCCGGCGACCACCGGCGCTACTACGATGTCCTGTTGCGCTACGTGGACGATCACGACGGCATGATCATGCCCGGCAACTTCCTGCCGACCGCCGAGCAGGCGGGGCTGATGCCGGAAATCGACCGCTGGGTGGCGCGCCGGGCGGCTCGCGTGATCGCCGAACAGGCCGCGCGCGACGTCGAACTCGCGTTATTCGTGAAGTTGTCCGCCGCCACGCTCGAAGACGGCGCCACCTTCACTCAATGGCTGGCCGCGGACGAAACCATGGCCACCATCGATCCGCAGCAGATCGTGTTCTGCGTGCGCGAAACCGATGCGCGCTCGCATGTGGCCGCCACGCGCCGACTGGCCAGCGAACTCGACCGTCTGGGCTATCGCTTCGCGCTTACCCATTTCGGCGAATCGAGCAGCCATGCGGCGATGCTGGAAAACCTCGAGTTGTCGTTCGTCAAGCTCGCCCCGGCGTTCGCGCGCCAACTGGCCGAGCAGAACAGCGAGGACGCCCGCTTGCAGCGCGTCGTCGATTTTGCCCGCGAACACCGTATCCCGCTTATCGCGGAGCACATCGAGGACGCCGCGAGCATGGCGCGCCTCTGGCAGGCCGGCGTCAACTACGTCCAGGGCCACTTCATTCAGGAGCCCGACCCGGCCGCCCTCCAGCACGGCGAAACGATCGGCTGATCTCGAAGGCGCGCGCCTCGCCTGCCAAACCGACAAGCGCAGAGCGCGTTTACGACTGGCGCGACAACCGCTGGACCTGGGTAAAACCACGCGGCAGCCGCTTGCCGCGCGACGCCCGCGGGCCGCGATAGGCATCGCGTTCGGCGGGCTTGAGCGTCATATGGCGCTTGCCGCTATGAATCACCAGCGTCTGATCGCCGGAAACCGCCTGGATCGCGACCACGGCCTCCCCGGCCTTGAGGGCGATCAGCTTGTTGCCCTTGCCCTTGGCAAGCTTCGGCAATTCCTCCAGCGACAGACACAGCAGCTGGCCCGCGGTGGTGACCACACACACTTCCGGGTCGTCCCCGGCAACCGTGGTGGGCGCAAGCGCGGTCGCGCCCTTTCCGGGCGTGAGCGTGGCCTTGCCGGATTTCTGCTTGCTGGCCATATCCGCGAGCGTCGTCGCGAAACCGTTGCCGGCCGTCGACGCCAGCACGCAGGTCAGATCCTCGCCGCCGATCGCCACGCCGACAAAACGCGCGCCGTCGGCCGGCGACAGCGAGCCGGTCAGCGGCTCACCCTGGCCCCGCGCGGACGGCAGCTTGTGCGCGGCCATGCTGTAGCTGCGGCCGGTTGAATCGACCACAATCAACGTCTCGTTTGAACGGCCCGGCGCGTCGGCGAGATATTCATCGCCGGTCCGATAGTTCATGCCCATGGCATCGACGTCGTGGCCCTTGGCCGAGCGGATCCAACCTTCACGCGACAGCACCACCGTGATGTTCTCGCTCGGCATCAGATCGGCTTCCGACAGCGCCTTGGCCTGATTGCGCTCCACCAGTGCACTGCGGCGATCGTCGCCGTACTGCTCGGCATCGGCCGTCAATTCGTCGGCAATCAGCCGGTTCAGTTTGGCTTTCGAGCCGAGTATGGCTTCCAGCTTGGCGCGCTCGTCCTCCAGCTCCTCCTGTTCACCGCGGATCTTGAACTCTTCGAGCTTCATCAAGTGCCGCAGACGCAGATTGAGGATCGCGTCGGCCTGGACGTCGGTGATCGAGAAACGATCCATCATCACCGGTTTGGGCTCGTCCTCGGTGCGGATGATGTGAATCACCTCGTCGATGTTCAGATAGGCAACGAGCAGGCCCTCGAGGATATGCAACCGGTCGGTGACCGCGTCGAGCCGGTGTTCGAGTCGCCGCGTGACGGTGTTCGTGCGATAGGTCAGCCATTCCGATAGCAGATCGCGTAGATTCTTGACCTTCGGCGCGCCGTCCAGCCCGATCACGTTGAGATTGACGCGCACGTTCTTCTCAAGCCCGGTGGTGGCGAACAGATGCGCCATCATCGCTTCGATATCCACCCGGTTGCTGCGCGGCACGATCACGAGCCGCGTTGGGTTCTCGTGGTCGGACTCGTCCCGCAGATCCGAGACCATCGGCAGCTTCTTGGCCGTCATCTGGGCCGCGATCTGTTCCAGCACCTTCGCACCGGAGGTCTGGTACGGCAGCTCGTTGATGACGACCTCACCCGATTCGACCGTGTAGGTCGCCCGCACGCGGATCTGGCCGTTGCCCGTGGCATACAGCTGCCGGATTTCCGTCGCCGGCGTGATGATCTCGGCCCCGGTCGGAAAATCCGGCGCCGGGAGATGTTCGATCAGCGCGTCGACATCGGCATCCGGGTTGTGCAACAGATGGATGGTCGCGTCCACGACCTCGCGAATATTGTGCGGCGGAATATCGGTGGCCATGCCGACGGCAATGCCGGTGCCGCCGTTGAGCAACACGTTCGGCAGACGCGCGGGCAGCGTCTCCGGTTCGTCCAGCGTGCCATCGAAATTCGGTTGCCAGTCGACCGTGCCCTGGTCCAGCTCCGACAACAGCGTCGCCGCATACGCCGTCAAACGCGATTCGGTATAGCGCATGGCCGCGAACGATTTCGGATCGTCCGCCGTGCCCCAGTTCCCCTGCCCGTCGATCAGCGGGTAACGATAGGTGAACGGCTGCGCCATGATCACCATGGCTTCATAGCAGGCCGAGTCGCCATGCGGATGGAACTTGCCGATCACGTCGCCAACCGTGCGCGCGGCTTTCTTCGGCTTGGAAACCGCCGACAGCCCGAGCTCGGACATGGCATATACGATGCGCCGCTGGACCGGTTTCAGCCCGTCCCCGATATGCGGCAATGCACGATCGAGAATGACGTACATCGCGTAATCGAGATACGCCTTCTCGGCAAAGGCGTTGAGCGGCAGGCGCTCGCTGTCGTGTTCGAAAGTTGTGGCCATGGGCAAGATTGTCTGTTCGTTACTTTGGCGGTCCGCAAATCAACGCGCACAGCCGCAAAGGGTGCGATGTATCGTCGGGCATGCGGGCCGGTGGTCGTGTCTCGTCGCGAGCCGCCTCATGCAGCCTAGCCGCTTTGGCTTATTTGCGCGCATTGGCGTTCATTTGCGGACTGACTTCAGGCCAAAGATCACTAATCCACCTCGGCCTCGTGGCCACGGGCTTCGAGCCATTCGCGGCGATCGGCCGCCCGCTTTTTCGCCAGCAGCATGTCGAGCAGTTCGTCGACGCTCTTGGTGGCATCGTCGGTCCGCTCAATGCCGAGCTGGACCAGGCGGCGAGTGTCGGGCGCCATGGTGGTTTCGCGCAGCTGCAGTGCGCTCATCTCGCCGAGACCCTTGAAGCGGGTCACGCTGATCTTGCGCTTTTTCTTCTCGTTCTCAAGCCGCTTGATGATGGCGTCGCGCTCGTCGCGATCCAGGGCATAGAACACTTCCTTGCCGGCGTCGATCCGAAACAGCGGCGGCATGGCAACGAACACATGGCCGCGCGCGACCAGCGGTCGGAAATGGCGCACGAACAGCGCACACAGCAAGGTGGCAATGTGCATGCCGTCGGAATCGGCATCGGCCAGAATACAGACCTTGTGATAGCGCAGACGCTCCAGGTTGTCCGACCCCGGGTCCAGCCCCAGCGCCACCGAGATATCGTGGATCTCGTTCGAGGCCATGATATCGGCCGATTCCACTTCCCAGGCGTTCAGGATCTTGCCGCGCAGCGGCATCACCGCCTGGAAGTTGCGATCGCGCGCCTGCTTGGCCGAGCCGCCGGCCGAGTCGCCCTCGACCAGAAACAGCTCGGAGCGGGCGGGATCGTCGGTCACACAGTCGGTGAGCTTGCCGGGCAGCGCCGGGCCCTGGGTGACTTTCTTGCGCTTGACCTTCTTGGCCGAGCGCGCCCGTGCCTGAGCGTTGCCGATGATCTGTTGGGCCAGCATCTCGCCGGTCTCGGCGTGACGGTTCAGCCACAGCGAGAAAGCATCCTTGACCGCGCCCGAGACGAAACTGCTGATGTCGCGCGAGGACAGGCGTTCCTTGGTCTGGCCCGAGAACTGCGGCTCGTTCATCTTCACCGACAGCACATAAGTACAGCCGGACCAGACGTCTTCCGGCGCGATCTTCACGCCACGGGGCAACAGATTGCGGAATTCGCAGAATTCACGCACCGCCTCGGTCAGCCCGGAGCGCAGACCGTTGACGTGCGTGCCGCCCGCGGCGGTCGGAATCAGGTTGACGTAGGATTCGGCCACCGCGTCCACGCCCGGCTGATCGGGCGCAACCCAGGTCAGCGCCCAGTCGACCGCCTGGGAGCCCTCGTTCTCGCCGCCCGTGAAGGCGGGCGAGATGATGGTTTCCACGCCCTCCAGCGCATCGGCCATGTAATCCGCCAGGCCGTCGGCATATTGCCAGACGATATCTTCCTCGGCGGCTTCATCGACGAAACGCACCTTGAGGTTCGGGCACAGCACGGCCTTCGCTCGCAGCAAATGCTTGAGCCGACCGGTAGCAAAACGCGGGCTGTCGAAATACTGATCGTCCGGGGAGAACCGCAGCATGGTGCCGGTCTTCGACTTGGCACAGCTACCGATCTCGGTCAGGTGCTGCGTCTTCTCGCCGCCGGCGAAACGCATCTCGTAATGCTTGCCGCCGCGCCAGACCTGGACGACCAGCTCGGTGGACAGCGCATTGACGACCGACACGCCGACGCCGTGCAGGCCACCGGAGAACTGATACTGCTTGTTGGAGAACTTGCCGCCGGCGTGCAGCCGCGTGAGGATGAGTTCAACGCCGGACACGCCATGCTGGCTATGCGTATCCACCGGCATGCCGCGACCGTCATCGACGACCGAAAGGCTGCCATCGGCGTGCAGCGTAACGTCGATCGCCTTGGCGTGGCCGGCCAGCGCTTCGTCCACGCTGTTGTCGATGACTTCCTGGGCCAGATGGTTCGGCCGCGCCGTATCGGTATACATGCCCGGTCGCTTGCGAACGGGGTCCAGCCCGGTCAGGACTTCGATATCGGCGGCATCGTATTGACTGGCCATCCACGCCTCGGAAAAAAGCAGTTTCGTACCGGCCGGCACGTTAAGCGTTTGGCCGGACCGTGGCAAGATGACGCGCCGGAGACCACGGCTTGGCGTACCGGGCGTGGCGTCCCTGGGCGTGTTGAGGTTTCGTTCGAGTCCGCGCCAAGCGCTCCCTGAAAATTAACCAAGGGCGGCAAGACGAGGCGTAGCGAACGTGGCGTAGTCGTTCTACGCGAGAGAGCTATAACGCTGGATTGCCGCCGTGTCGTTAATTTGTGGGCGCTTGTCCCGAAGGGTTGGGCCGCCCATAAAAAACTAACCAGGGGCGCCCGGCGGCGTTGCGAGTCTGGGCCGTGGCACGCCACGACGCGGCGACTCGCGCCTTGCCGGACACGATTTGCGGACGCCAACGCGGCGCTCGCACCAAACCTCAACACGCGCTAGCACGTTGACCCAGCCGAGCAATCGCCGACACTACGGGCGACCGGGCGCGAGCCGACCGATGCAACCGGGCCGGGATAGCCCTCGCGTCGGACGACGCCACACCCTACACTTTCGCTGTAACCGCCGGATGCCGCCAATCATGAGTAAAGCCCCAACCGACAAAACGCCAGCCGCCGAAGCCGAGACCGGTGCCGATGCCCCACCCCTGGCGGCCTTCGAGAGCTCGGTCGCCGAACTGGAATCGCTGGTCGAGTCACTCGAGGCCGGCGACATCAGTCTGGAACAAGCGTTGGCCAAGTTCGAGCGGGGCGTCACCCTGGCGCGCCAATGTCAGACCATGCTCAAGAGCGCCGAGCTTCGGGTCGATCAACTGGTAGGTCAGGCCCCGGAAGAACGGGTAGAGCCGTTCTCGGGACCCGTCGATACCGCGGACTGACGTCGACTCACTGTATTAGACGATGATTCTGGCCGCCGATGGGCATGGGCCGTGCATCGTCGTGCGATTGAAACAAGCGTACGCTCGCCTTGCCTTCGTATTTGACGCGATAAAGCGCCGAATCGGCGTTGTGCATCAGCTCATCCACGTCGTTGCCGTGCTCCGGGTAAAACGCGATACCCAGGCTGGCACTGATTTCGACCTCGATGTGACCGGTCGAGGTCGGCACCGCGATCGGTGCCGATACCGCCTCGAGCACATCCTGACAACGCGAAAGGCAGGCCTGTTCGGAGTCGATGTCTTCGATCAGTAGGGCGAACTCATCGCCGCCGAAGCGCGCCGCGGTATCGACATCCTGCAGCGTCTGTTCGAGCCGTCGCGCCACGTGCTCGAGCACGACATCGCCGGCGCGATGACCGTAGGCGTCGTTGACCGGCTTGAAGCCATCCAGGTCCATATAACCGATGGCGAAGCGGCCGGCGCGTCGTCGAGCCCGCTTGGTCATGCTGCTCAGACGATCCACGAACAACAAGCGGTTGGGCAGTCCCGTTAGCGCATCGTGTGTTGCCAAGTGCTGAGCGCGTGCTTCAGCACTACGGCGGATTTCGATTTCGCCACGCAACTGATTATTCACCGCATCGAGCTCGTCACGGGCTCGACGCAATGCTCGACGACTGTCGTACAGCTCGACGAAGTTGCAAACCTTGGCTTGTAACAGCCGTTCGTCGATCGGTTTGGTGATGTAGTCGACCGCGCCGAGCCGGTAACCCTTGAGCCGGTCCATATCGTCACTGGAGCCCGCGGTGACGAAGATGATCGCCGTGTCGCGCGTCGATTCCTCGCCGTTGAGCAGTTCGGCCACTTCCATGCCGTCCATGTCCGGCATCTGAACGTCGAGCAGAATCAGCGCGAACTCGTGGTCGAGGCATGCGGCAAGCGCATCGTTGCCACTGCCCGCCTCCACCACGTCAACGTCGATGCGCTGGAGCACCCGCCGCAGGGCAACGCGGTTGGCATAAAGATCGTCGACAACCAGAACCTTGGAAGGCGCCGGGTCGTCATTCGAGGAATCAGACATCCATACTCCCTACCCCTGATACGAGGCCACCGGCGCTCGCCCGCCTGCCGCATTCCCAAGAGCCGTACGTCGTTCAAACACGATGTATCGATCGCTCCCGCTTGAGGCGATAAATCCGGTGCGGCTCGCTCACCACCTCGAAGTAAGGCGCTAGCGCCGAAAACTGCAACGTTTCGCGCGTCCCGAGGACCAGATAGCCGCCGCGGACGAGGCTGTCGGCAAACAATCGTAGAACGCGCTCCTTGAGCGCTTGCGAGAAATAGATCAGTACGTTGCGGCACATGATCAGGTGGGTTTCCGCGAACACGCCGTCGGTCACTAGATTGTGGTGAGCGAACACGACACGCTCACGCAGCGTTCGCCGCATCCGAATCAGATCATAGCGACTCCGGTAATAATCCGCGAAATCGTGGCGACCGCCGGCGCGATCGTAGTTCGTCGCAAAACCGTCGACCCGTCGCGCGGCAAAGATTCCTTCGGAGGCACGCGCCAACGCCTGATCGTTGATATCGGTAGCATAGAAACGACTGCGCGGCAGCAATCCCGCCTCCTCGGCCAGAATCGCGGTGGAATATACCTCCTCGCCCTGGGCGCAACCTGCCTGCCAAATATTCACCCGCGGGTAGGACGCCAGCACCGGCAGCACTCGCTCGCGCAGCACCGCGAATACTTCCGGATCGCGAAACATGTCGGACACCGGCACGGACAACCGCGCGATCACGTCACCCAACAGGCTGGGTTCGTAGATCAGACGTGGAATCAGATGCCCGATACCGGGCTCACCCAAGTCGGCGGCCAACTGCTCGGCGCGCCGTTTGAGCGATGCCCGGGCGTAGTCGGAAAAATCGTAGCCGTGGCACATCTTCAACGCATGCACGAACAGATCCAGCGCGCGGTCCTCCGTAGTTGCCGGATCGCTCACGACAGCAACGTCCGCATTTCGGCCAGCAGGTGATCGACATCGAGCGGTTTGGACAGGTACGCGTCGGCACCGGCGGCAAGACAGGCCTCACGATCACCGCTCATGGCTTTGGCAGTCAGCGCGATGATCGGCACCCTGGGATGATCCGCTCCGGCACGGATCGCGCGGATCGTCTCGTACCCGTCCATGCCCGGCATCATGATGTCCATCAGCACCAGGTCGAGACGTTCCATGTCCGCCAAGCGATCGAGCGCCTTCGTGCCATCGGCTGCCATGACCACCTCGACACCGTGGCCGCGCAGCATGCGCGAGAGCGCAAAGGTATTGCGCATGTCGTCGTCGACCAGCAGCACCCGTACGCCGTTCATAGCGGGCCCGCCGTCATCGCCGGTCGGCGTCGCCAGACTGGGACTCGCCGGCGGGTTGGACGGCGCCAGCCGGTGCATGAACAACGAGATTTCATCCAGCAGCCGATCCTGCGCGTGCGTTCCCTTGATCACGATACTGTCGGTATGATCCCGTAAACGCTCGGTTTCTTCGGCCGTAAGATCGCGCGCGGAATACACCACGACCGGAGGCGCATCGCGGCGTGCCGTGATCGTGTCGAGCAGATCGAAACCCGACGTGTCCGGCAACTTGAGATCCAGGACCAGACAATCGAAGTTTTCGCGATCGAGCCTCGACAGAGCCGCCTCGCCGGAAGCGACCGCCACCGTTTCCACCCGTTCGCTGCGTAGCAGGCGCGCCACCGCCACATGGGCCTCCGGGTCGTCATCGACCACCAGCACACGCCTTGTCTTGCGGCCGGACAGGGTTTCCGCCCGCGCCAGTAGCGTGTCCAAATTTTCACGCGTGACGGGCTTGCGCAGATAACCCACGGCACCGGCGCCAACCGAGCGTCCGGTATCGTCGGCGGCGGATACGATATGGACCGGGATGTCCTGGGTATCGGGGTTGGCCTTGAGCCGATCCAGCACCGCCCAGCCATCGAGTTCGCCGGGCAGCCCCAGATCGAGAACGACCGCGTCCGGGCGGCGGGCGGCGATGGCGTCCAGCGCGCGGGGGCCATCGGCGGCGGCTTCGGCATCAAACCCGCGCTCTCGCGCCGTGCGGCAGACGATGTTGGCAAACGCGTTGTCGTCGTCTACCACCAGCACGCGCGGCGGCTGCCCGGCCGCGCGGGCACGGCGCCGCGGACGGCGGGATGGCGTTTGATCATTGGCCTCCACGCCCGACGCATCCTTGTCGGCGTCGCCAGCCGAAGGGGGCTCGACGGGGCTGAGGTCCGTACGCACGACGGCCGTGAAGCGGCTGCCCTCGCCCAACGTGCTCTCGACCATGACTTCGCCGCCCAGCAACTCGGCGAGCTGGCGAGTGATCGACAAGCCCAGTCCGGTGCCGCCATAACGACGGCTGCTGCTGCCGTCGACCTGCTCGAAGGCATGAAAGATACCGTCGAGCCGATCCGAGGGAATGCCCACGCCGTCATCGCTGACCACGATGGCCAGCGCGTTTTCACGGGTCAAACCCTCGCGAGAAAGCTCGACGTCAGCGGCGGGTCGCATGATCCGGACCCGCACCGCGCCTTCATGGGTGAACTTGATCGCGTTGCCGACGAGATTGCGTACGATCTGTTCGAGCTTGCCGCCATCGGTTATCACGTAGTCCGGCGCGTCGGTCGTTTGCTCGAGTTCGAATTGCAAGCCCTGGGAGGCGGCCATGTGGCTGAACTGACGACGGATGCGCTCAGCGAAATCGGCCGTATCCAGCCGCTCCGGCAGAATCCGCATCTTCCCGGCCTCGATCTTCGACAGATCCAGGATATCGTTGATCAACGTCAGCAGGCCGGTGCCCGCATCCTGAATGATACGAGCGGCCTCGACCTCGTCGTCGTCGAGGTTTCCGGATTCGTTGTCCGCCAGGCTACGCGACAGAATCAGGAGGCTGTTCAGCGGCGTGCGTAGCT
This sequence comes from Salinisphaera hydrothermalis C41B8, assembly GCF_000732535.1. Classification (GTDB taxonomy): domain Bacteria; phylum Pseudomonadota; class Gammaproteobacteria; order Nevskiales; family Salinisphaeraceae; genus Salinisphaera; species Salinisphaera hydrothermalis. The sequence continues at coordinate 75,988 of NZ_APNK01000002.1, read as the reverse complement.
CGTGGGACATGTTGGCCAGAAAATCGGATTTATACGCGCTCGCCTGCTCCAGTTCCTCGGCGCGTTCCTCGGCCTGCGCATGCAATGCGGACAGCTCGTCCTGCTGTTCACGCAGGCTCGCATTCACAGCCTGCAATTCATCGGCCTGCGATTTGAGCTCCTCTTCCGAGGCTCGTAGCTCGGCCGCCTGTGACGACAATTCCTCACTCTGAGCGCGCAGTTCGGTATTGGCGCGCTTGAGGCTATCCTGCTGCTCCGAGAGCCGTTTTTCGGAACGCCGAAGCGCCTCGGCTTGCGTGCGGCTCTGAGCCAGCAATTCCGTGGTTCGCCGGGCCCGCATCTGCGTCAGAACCGCCATGCCGATGTTCGGCAAGAGCGAATCCAGCAGTTCGCGCTCGGTTTCCGTCAACGGATGAAACAAAGCCAGTTCGATGATCGCAACCGGCTGCTCGGTGATCACGGCCGGCGCGACCAGCAGAATCTTCGGCTGGGCCTGTCCGAGCCCCGATCGAATCGGGATATAGTCGTCTGGCACATCGGTCAGTTCGACTGGCCGCCGTGTTTCCAGCGCGGCGCCGACGAGCCCTTCGCCCGGCGCGAAACGCTGCTCGGCCTCCGGGGCGTAGCCATAGGCGGCCAATAGCCGGAAGTCGGTCGTGTCCTCTTCCAGTGAGGCGCGCGTGAATACGGCCGCATAACCCGCATGCAGAAGCGGAGCCAGCTCGTTGAGCAAGTGTCGCCCCAGCTCTTGGTCGTCCTCGCAACGGTACAGCATGGCCGTGATCCGGCCGCGATGATCACGGATCCAGTAATCGCGATCCTGGCGGACAATGATGCGGCGAAAGGTCTCCAGCGCACGCGACATCGCCCCGATCTCGTCGCCCCGGTGCAGGAAGCGGACGCCGACATTGCGTTGGCCCTCGGCAAGACGGCGGGTCACATCGGTCAATTCCGACAGCGGGCCCGCGATGCGCCGACGGACCGCGATAACCGTAGCGAGCCCGATCAGCAAGCCGATCACGAGCAACCCAATGACGGTGGAATCCGCGATCCATTGGCGGCGGGCAACATCGGCGTTGCGCTCGGCCAGCTCCTCGGTCAGCTGCTTACGATAATCCGCCAGTGCCGAATGTATGGGATCGAGATAAGCAACGCTGGCGCCGTTGGCCAGCATTTTCCGCGCCGAGGCGACGGCGCCGGTATCGACCCGCGCGAGTACGGCTTCCGCCACCTGGGCCTGCCAGCGCGACTCGAGTCGGTCGATCTTCTCGAGCAGGTCTTCCTTACTGCGCTCGCCTACGCCCGCATCCTGCAGCCGATGCAGATCGTCCTCGACCGCGGCATTGGCGTCATGCAGCTGTTCTTCGTAGCGTTTCGCCCCGGTCAACACATAGGCCCGCAAAGCGGATTCCTGGCTGGTGATCGATTGCTCCAGCGCCTGCGAACGCGCGAGCAAACCGTGTGACTGGCCTGCGCTCAGGCGCGCCTGGTTCACGCGATCCAAGGCGATCAGACTGATCACGCAAGATGCCGCAAACAGCGCCATGATCAGCGTAACCGCGCCGATCATCTGGCGACGGATAGACAGTCGACCCAGAAGGCGGCCGAACGCTCCCGCCGGCGTTTGATGCCGTTCCACTATTTCCCCCACCCTCCGGAACACACGCGCTCCGCTGGCAGCTACACCTAAAATATATAAGATCGGCCCCCTCGCCACGAACTTGAGCCCGCGCAGCGTGACATACGCCCCCTGGGCGCGGCCGCTTTCCATGGGAGCTCTGGCGCCCGCCGGAAAAGTGGCGCCGGCTAAATTTATCATTGGCGGCACGCAACTTTGTGCTCCTGCCAAGGTCTCATATGCGCGGGCAGATGTAGCATTTTCGATGCATTTGCCACGCAAAGATGACACTCCCCGGTCGGCATGCTAGGGTTTGTTAGAATTTCGTAAGAGCCGCGTTAAGCGCGTCCTTAAAACACGCCAGGCGAGCAGACGAGCCACGATAAACATGGCGTGATCGTCGGGCGCCTGGGGTGGAGGTTGGGCCAACGCGGTGCTCGTACGAAACACTCAAAGCCTTTAGCATTGCCGGAAGTTGATAACGAGGTAGTTCGATGAGCGTCGAAAATTCGACCTATACCGCACGTGCGCAGACCGCGCTAGCCACCAATAGCGTGCTGCGCAACACCTACATGCTGCTGTCGGCCACGCTGCTTTTCTCGGCGGCCGTTGCCGGGACCACGGCAGCGCTGCATCTGCCGGCCCCCGGCTTCATCATTACGCTGGTCGGCATGTTCGGGCTGATGTTTCTCGTCCAGGCGACGGCTAACAGCGGCTGGGGCCTGCTCTCGATATTCGCGTTCACGGGTTTCCTGGGCTATACGATCGGCCCCATCATCGACATGTATCTGCAGCACTTCTCCAACGGTGCACAGCTGGTCACCATGGCGATGGGCGGCACCGGGGCGATCTTTGTCGGCATGTCGGGGTACGCCCTGGTTTCCGGCAAGCGCTTCAGTCAGTGGGGCGGCATGCTGACCATGGGCATTCTGGTCGCCTTCGTCATGAGCCTGATCGCCGTGCTGTTCTCGATCCCGGCGTTGTCGCTCGCGGTGTCGATGATGTTCGTGCTGCTGATGAGCGGGCTGATCGTGTATCAGACCGGCGAGATCATCCACGGTGGCGAAACGAACTATATTCGAGCCACGCTCACCTTGTTCGTGACGATCTACAACCTGTTCCTCAGTCTGCTACAGCTGCTCGGCGTGTTCGCCGGCGACGACTGAGACCGGCCGCAGTCTGATTGACCGAACCGAAGCCCGGCCATCGAAGATGGCCGGGCTTTTTTAGGTTAATCGCGGATTACCCGGCCATGACGCCGGCGAGTCCCGGCGGTTCAGGCATGGGTAGATCCGGCTAAGCCACGCACTGGGTCAGCACCGCCGACCTTGCACTCGGACAGTCTCGCCTGCGGCTCTTCGCCAACCTCTGGTTTCGCGCGGCGGCGCGAATCGCTTTTCTTGCTTGCTCAACAGATGTAACCAAGAGAAGCGCATCCGGCTGGAATACCGACACGGCGTATCAGGGCTTGGCGTATTCAGTAAACCGTGGCACCGCGGCCCATCGAACCATCCGGCTGTAGCCATGACCCGGTTTTGCAGCAGCCCCGCTAAGAGCCCTCTAAGAAGTCGCAGTACGCCATTGCGCCGGGAATCCGCGAAGCATCTTTTCATGGCACCGGCCCGGACAGGCGTTTCGGATCTACACGATCTCGTCCGTCACGGTCCGAATCATCACGCGTCCGCGAACCAGATCGCGCCCGGTTTCGACGACGCGGAACGCATAGATCGACCCGCCGGCGTCGGCCATCAGACGTTCGACATGCACATCGAGGGTCGTCGGTGCGGCGAGCGTCGATTCATCGGCGGGGAATTCAATATCGCGCAGGCCGACGAGCCGGCCGGGCGTCGGCGACCCGGCACCACCGGCCGAGTCACGCGCCAACAGCGTACCGTGCGCCGCCGTGGCCTGGGCGGCGTATTCCACCAGGGCCGTCAACGGCAGTACGCCGCGATCAGCCAACGGATGGGCCTCCAGCGTGTTCAGCACGCTGCGGCAGAGGATACGCTCGGGCTCCCAGGCGACCACCTCATCGAGTAGGCACATCGCGCCCGCATGAGGCACGAGATCAACCAAGCTCAGGCCCCTCACAACGGTGTAAGGGGCACCCGCCAATGCCCTTGTTCCGATGCGATTACCGGCGCCGCTGCTTGGCGGGCCGCCAGAGCGGCCAACAACGGCAAACTGCGTGCGCTCGCATTCAAGCGGCGCAGATGCTCAAGCGCGGGAATCGACACGGGCGTCGGACCGGCGCTGGTCGGCTGCGGTCGATCCAGCACGGCTATGGCCCCGTCGGCATGGGTATCGAGCAGCCAGGCCATGGCAAACGTCGCGCCGATATCGCGCCGGGCCTCGGCCAGCATGCCGCTGCCGTCCATGTCGTAGCAGACCAACAGGACCGGCGTTCCACATTCCGCCAGGAGGCCCCAGGCTTCGCACAACGCGACCATGAACCCTCCCGGGCCGGCCGAGAGGCTCGTTGCGGGTTCGCGCGCGCCAGTGGCAATGCTCCAGTAGCCTGCAGGCGCGTTGTGCACCGAATTATGAAACCGGGTCGGCGAAATAGCCCGCTCGGGCGCATTGACCGCCATACAGAGTTGATCGGCAATGTCGATGTCGCCCGCCGAGGACGAGAATACGGCCGCGAACGTCGAGGCATCACGCTCGGCGCACGCCTGCTCGGCGACCCGGAATGCGAGGTGCACCGCTGCGCCCGCCCGCCGTGCTTCATTGCGCGGCAACAGCTTGGTACGAAACGGGGTCAACGGCTCGGACGTATAGTCGGTTTCGCCCGACAGCACCGCACGCGCCGCGCCCCAATCCTCGAGCCCCGGTGCGGCGATGCCCAGCCCGTGGAGATACGCGCGCTGCATCAGGCCGCTCCGCCGGCCAGCAGCAGACTGCAGTTGCTGCCGCCGAAGCCGAAATTGTTGCTCAGCACCCGCTTGACCCCGCCCGGCTCCGGCGCGGTCAGCACGCGACAACTCAACTCGCGGCCTACCTCGCGGGTATTCAGGGTCGCGGGGCGATAATCGTGCTCGAGCGCCAGGCATGCCACCACCGCCTCCACGATGCCGGCCGCGCCCAGCGTGTGCCCCGTCCAGCCCTTGGTGGACGATGCCGGCGTGGACGCACCGAACACATCGACCACCGCGCGGTCCTCGGCCTGATCGTTGGCCGGCGTCGCGGTGCCATGCAGGTTGATGTAATCCACCGCGTCGGCGGCCACGCCCGCGCTGGCGAGCGCGCGACGCATGGCCAGCGCCGCGCCGCGACCGTCCGGCTCGGGGGCCGCCATGTGGTAGGCATCGCCCGATTCGCCGATGCCGATCACCCGGGTGCCGCTATCGCCCTCGTCGATCGGGCCGACCAGCGCAAAACCGCCGGCCTCGCCGATCGAGATCCCGCTGCGCTGCGCGTCCCAGGGCCGGCACGGCTCCGGCGACGTCAGCTGCAGGGAGGCAAACCCATAGAGCGTGGTCAGACACAGACTATCGACGCCGCCGACCACGGCCACGTCGCAGAATCCGGCGGCGATCGAACGTGCCGCGGAGGCAAACACCTTGGCGCTCGACGAACAGGCGGTGGATATGGTCAGCGCCGGGCCGGCCAGCCCGAGCCGGCGCTGTACATAGCCGCATAGCGCGAAATAATCGTGCGTGTGTTCGAACGAGAACCAGTCGGGTAGCCGGCCGTCGACCACTTCGCGATAGGCGCGCTCGGTGCTGCGGATACCCGAAGTGCTGGTGCCCAGAAACAGGCCGATGCGCTCCGGCGCGTGCCGTGTCAGCGCCTGTTCGACCGCGTCGAGAAAGCCGTCTTGCTGCAGCGTCAGCTCGGCAAGCTGGTTGTTGCGGCACATCCAGTCGGCCAGCGGCGCGGGCAGCGCCACGTCCTCGCAACCGGGCACGCGCCCGATCCAGGTCGCCAGATCGGCGTCTTCGAAATCGCAGGGCTCGAGACCGCTGCGCTGTTCGCGCAGGGCCCGCCACAGCGCCTCGCGCCCGGCGCCCAGCGCCGTGGTTGCGGTATACGCATGGATAGCCAGAGGTTTCACTGCACGTCGCTCCGCCACAGAGTCTTCGCGGTCATGCGCGACAGCCTGTCGTTCATTCGCTCGATCCACCGGCCCGCCGCTCGTCGGCCGCGGGCTCGTGCCAGAATTGATAGAAGTTGAACCAATTGTACGGCGCCTGGCGGGCATACTCAGCCAGCCGATCGGCGTAGGCCTGAGCCCAGGTACCAGCGCGTGTCATGCGTTCCCCCCGGGGCCACGACAGGCCGGGGCTGAACCGCTCGCAGTACAGATCGTAGTGGCGGTCGCCGCGGTAGACGCCGAACGCCAGAAATACGGGCACGCCCAGCATCCCCGCCAGAAGCCACGGCGATAAAGGAAACGGCGCGGTACCGCCCAGGAAATCGCAGTCGAGCGTGCGCTCGCCCGCGTGGTGCCGGTCGGCCATGATCCCCACCATCTCGCCCCGGTCCAGCGCGGCTTTGACCTTGAGCACGCGGTCGAAATCGGAGGTCGAGGTATCGATCACACGATCGGCGAAGCTCGGGTCGAGCTTCTGCAGCACCGCGTTCATCTTGGCGCCGGTGGCCCAGTTCATGAGAATCCGCACGGTCAGGTCGTCGCGCCGTCCGCTGAGCGCGCGCAGGGCCTCGAAGCTGCCGAGATGCGAAACCATGATCAACGCGCCCTGCTCTCGGTCGATGCAGTCGCGAAACGACTGCACCCCGTGCGACGTGACCGACAGCGGCGACTCCGCGCCGCCCACCATATACATGCGGTCGAGAAACACCGTCGCGAAGGTATAGATATGGCGGTACGTGTCGGCCCAGCGCGGCCGACGGTCGAGCACGCGCCGCAGATAATCCTGCGACGCACGACGCGCCGCCGGGGCGGCCAGCATGAAATACGCCACCCCGAGATGCAGCAGCGCGCGCGCTGCGCCCCGCCCGAGCCGCTTTGCGACCCAGGCGATCATATGAAACATGAAACGGTGGCTGCGTTCGCCGCGTTCGGTCCAGGCTTCAGCCATCGATCGGCGTACTCCACTCGATCACGCCCATCGCCACGCAACCGTCGGGCCCGTTACAGACGAACTGCAGCCGCGACGCGGATTTCGGCGCGAGTTCGATGCAGCACGCCTCGTCCGGGCGCAATGCCGCGACGAACTTGCAGCGCACGATGCGGCGCAGGCGCCCGCCGTAGCGTTCGGCCGCCGCGCGAATGACATGGTCGAGCAGCACCACGCCGGGCACGATCGGCGCGTCCGGGAAATGCCCGTCCAGACAGCAATGCCCGGTATCGATCGTGAATACGTGGTCAGCCACGTACCATGCTCCGGGGCGAACGCGCAGCGCGCCACACGTCGATTACATCCGCTCGCGCCAGCTTGCCCATTTCGTTGCGCGGGAGCTGCTCTACCTTCACCAGGGGCCGCGGCACGAACACCGGGTCCACGCGACGGGCCAGTTCGGCCCCGAGTGCACGCGTGCTGCAGCCGGGCGCAACCACGAGCGCCGTGGGCCGCCCGGACGCCGACGCCTCCGGCGGATTGAACACCACCGCATCGTCCACGCCGTCGATGGCGAGCAGTGCCGCGGTGAGTTCCGCCAGCGAGATACGCTTCCCCGCTACCTTGAGCAGATCCGCCGAGCGGCCGATGAGCCGGAATCGCGTGGCGTCGATCAGCTCCAGCGCGTCTTCCAGCGCCACTGGTTCCGGCAGCTGACCGCCGCGGACCACCGGCTGCGCGGCCGGGTCGACGCACAAGCCGTCGTAGAGCTGCCAGGACGTCTCGGCGGCCGGTCGCCGGCTGGCAATGCTGCCCGTCTCGCTGCTGCCGTAGATTTCATAGACCTCGGTCTGCCAGCGGCGCTCGGCGGACTGGGCATGCTCGATGGCAAGCGGCGCCGTGGCCGAGATGATGCGCGTCACACGCGGCAGATCGACCGCGGCATCGAGACAGGCCTTGAGCTGGATCGGCGTCGTGAACAACGTCCGCGGCGCTGGCAGCCCGGCCAGCGCATCCGCGATCTGCCACGGCATGAACGGGCGCGCGCTGGCCGCGGCAAAGCCGCCGTGCAGCGCCAGCAGTACCGAATTCTCCAGCCCGTACATATGCTGGGGCGGCACGCTGGCGACGATGTTCATCGCCCTGTCCTCGGGGAAAAACCGTTGCCGTAACAGATTGCTGCCGATCGCCAGATCGCGCCAGCGCTTGAGCTGCGGATCGGGTTCGCCGGTACTGCCGGACGTGAACACCACCGCCACGGCCTGCTGGGCCGCGATTCGGGGAGGCGGATCGGCAATCGGCGACCGCGCGCCGAGCCGTGCCGCAACCCAGGCATCGTCGATGGCCACGGCATCCGGATAGCGCTCGCGAATACGCGTCAGCGCCACCGGTTGGCGCGTCTGCGGCAACAGGTTCAATGCGTTCGCCCAGCAACCGGCGGCGAATGCGACCGTGAACAGGTAACGATCGTCGCAGAGGTTGAACAACGCCTTGCGTCCGGAGAGCGCCGCGGCCACCGCCTTGATGTCGGCAAGCGCGACACCGGCGGGCACGGGCTCGCCGTCACGCCAGGCGAACGGGCGCCCGGGATGATAATCGGCAATCAGTGGGGTACTCGAATCAACCATGGCCAAGCGTGCGGTAATCGACGCGTCGCAGCGCGGTCAGGTATTGGCGCCAGCTCATGTCTTCGTACTCACCGATGGCGCGCTGACGGACGAACCATTCGGCCATGAACAGCACGCCGACAATCGCGTAATTCAGAAAATTCGTGCATAGCGACCACCACTCCACGGGCGCAAACACCGCCAGCGCCAGATTCACAACCGCCATGACGGCCATGGTCGCGCACCAGAACACCGTCACGGCGCGCGTGTACCGGGCGACCGGTCTCGGCAGCGGACCGCGAATCGCGCGGGCCAGTCGCGTGATCAGCGCCGTACGCCCCGCCAGCAGCGTACGCCCGAAGAACCAGGCGAGCGCGATGCAGACCAGCACCGGCGTGGCATAGAAGAATATCAGCGCGCCCGCCGTGTGAACGGCCAGGGCCGCCGCGGCGATGAGCACGATCGCCACGCCCCAGGCCGTGACACGGCCCCGAACCAGCCATGGTCCGAGCACGTTCACCACCAGAACCGCGAGCGCGAGAAAACGCAGATCCGGCGATCCCGTTACCACCGCGGCATGAACAAGCACCGGATACAGCAACGGCACGACGCCGGCCATCCAACCGAAACGGCCCATGTTCTCAGCGCCCCGCCGCGCGTGGCGCTGCCTCTGACGAAATGGCGGGCACTGCCGGATCGCATGTCATGAATCGCCCGTGGATCGCCACAAAAAGATCAGGCCGCGGCGCGTTCGCGCTCGATATGCGCCGACAGCGAGCGCAGCGTGGCGAATATGCGGCTGTTGGCTTCGTCGTCGGCGCGTAGTTCGATGCCATAAGCCTGGTTCACGGCCAGCGCGATTTCCAGGGCATCGATGGAGTCGAGCCCGAGGCTGTCGGCTTCCGGGCCGAACAGCGGCGCCGTCGGTTCGATCTCCGCCGCGGTCACATCTTCCAGGTCCAGGGACGTGACCAGCAGCTGTGCGACATCGCGCTCGAGATCGCTTTGCTCATTCATAGTCTTTCACTCGTTGTTGTACTGCCGTGCACGCGCTGCCTGGCGTGCGCGTTTTCCGTCCGCCCGGGGCGGCCGCGCGCCCGGCCTTGCCCGGCGATGCGGGCCATTCGCGGCGGTCAGCCTGCCTATTGTCCACGAACCCCGGGTTCGATTCATCCCGCGTCGAGGTATCGACATGCCGGCCCTGCGCGTCCATTATCCGCCCCACGAGGCGGCGCCGTGCGATACACACTGCTTTTAAACGCCGATGCCCGCCCCGTCGCTACGGGGTGATCGGCGGTGAGCGCTGCTGGATTTTCGTTTATTCGTCCTGAACCGTGATCGAACACCGCAGCCAAATCGAGTTCCAGGTCCCTTTTTTCGACGTCGACTCGATGCATATCGCGTGGCACGGCCACTATGCCAAGTACTTCGAGCTGGCGCGCTGCCAGCTACTGGAAGAGCTCGGCCACGATTACGACGCCATGGCCGCGTCCGGCTTCTCCTGGCCGATCGTCGATCTGCGTGTGCGCTACATGCGCTCGCTGACCTTCAAGCAGTGGGTTCGCGTGACGGCTACCCTCAAGCGCTGGGACCAGCAGCTGCGCATCGCCTACCGGGTACGCGATCGCGATTCAGGCGCGAGTCTGGCGCGGGGCAGCACCCTTCAGGTGCCGGTGGAGATCGAGTCGGGACAACGCTACCCGGACACCCCGGATGCCGTGCGCGCCGCGCTCGCGCGTTTCGCCCAGCGTTCGTAGACGGAGACCCCGCGATGACCCGCGTGCCTCGCTGTATGACCTATCTCGTGACCGCGCTGTTGCTTGCGCTATGCGCGACGACCACCGTGGCGGTTGCTGCATCCACGGCCCACCGCGACATGCCGGCGCTCGGCAGCGAAACATCGGGCCATGTATTGCGCGGCCGATTCGTCCAGCACAAACATCTGGCCGAGCTCGATCAGCCGCTGGTATCGCGCGGGCGCTATGTGGTGGATCGTGATCGCGGCCTGCTGTGGCAGGTCGAAAAGCCGGTCAAGAGTACGCTCGTCATCACGCCAAAGGCATTGACCGAGCGCAGCCAGGGCCAGCAGACCGCCCATATCAGCGCCGAACAGCAACCGGCGCTCGGCGCCGTAGCGTCCATCCTGCTCGCGGTGTTCCAGGGCAATACCGATCAACTGTCGCAGTATTTCGACATCCAGCGCCCGAAGGCTGACGCCAAGAACGCGACGCTCGTGCTCACGCCGAAAACCGACGCGGTGAAACAGTTCATCACCCGGCTCAAGCTCAGTGGCGACGATAAAACCGTACGCCAAATCCGCATCGATCAGCCGGGTGGCGATTACAGCGTCATCGATCTGCAGCCTGCGCCCCATAGCGCCCAAGACCTGACGCCCGCCGAACGGCGCGCTTTCTCGCATTGAGAGTGCGCGCTGCGCTCTGGTTGCTTGGCGTCATCGCGCTGGGCGCCATCCTCGCCGGCCTGGCCGCGACCGGCCGGCTGACCGTTCGTACCGATCTGATGGCGCTGTTGCCGACACCGCAACACGATGCTCTGGTCAATGCGACGGTACATCGCATGTCCACCTTCGGCCAACGCCGGGTCACGGTTCTGTTGTCGGGCGATACCGAAGCCCATCGCCAGAAGGCTATGCAGGCGATGGCCGGCGTGCTGTCGGCGAGCCCGGCGTTCGATCAGGTGATCGCGCGCGCCGACGATGCGCTCAGCAACGGCCAGCGCAAGCATCTGACGCAGCTGTATTTCAAGCATCGCTTCCATCTGCTGGCCCCCGCCGATGCCAAGGCGCTGGCCACGCTGGCGAAGGCGCCCGCTGGTAGTCAGAAAGCCGAGCGCGCCCGTGAATATTTCACTAATCGTGCCGAGGGCCGGCTTTATGGCCTGGGTGTCGGCGGCGGCGGTCGTTTCGTCGACGATCCGTTCGGGTTGGCCGAGGCTTATCAGCGCGCCACCTTGCCCAACCCCGCGCCGAATCTGCGTATCGCCGGCGACGGCACCTTCTATGTCGTCGACAAGCAGGGCCGGCGCATCGACGTGATGTTCGCCGAAACCCGGCACAACCCGTTCTCGCTGGCCAGCGAAAGCCAGGCCACGGCCGCCCTCAAGCAAGCCCGGGCGGCCGCCCGAGCCGCAGCGCCCGCGGCGACGATTCGGATCTCCGGCGTGGTTCGTCATGCCGCCGTCGCCGCGAAGCGCGCCAAATTCGAAATGTCGGTGATCGGCAGCGGGTCTTTGATCGGCATCATCGCGCTCATGCTCTGGGCGTTCGGGCGGGTGCGCCCGTTCGTGCTCAGCCTGGCGGCGGTCGGCGGCGGCATCGTGCTCGCCGCCGTGGTCACGGACCTGGTGTTCGGCAGCATTCATATGCTGACGCTCGTGTTCGGCACCAGCCTGGTCGGCGTGTCGATCGACTACTGCCTGCATTTCTTTGCCCAGCGTCTGGCCACGCCGGACCCGGCCACCGCTCTGGCGCGCGTGCGCCGGCCGGTGCTGCTCGGGCTCGTCACCAGTGTGATTGCCTACGGCGGCATGGTGATCGCGCCCTTCCCCGGGCTGCGCCAGATCGCGGTATTCACCGCGACCGGGCTGATCGGCGGCTGGCTCGGCATGCTGCTGCTTCTGCCCGGGGCCGGCGGACCGGCGCCGCGTCCGGGGCGCGCCCTGCGGCTGGCCGGGTTGTGGCGCTCGCATGGCCCGTCGCGGCTGGTCATCGGCCACGAGCGGCGGCTGGTAGCCGGGCTGTCCGGCCTGGCAGTGGTGCTCGGCGGTTTCGCGCTCTGGCAACTCTCGCCGGACGACAGCGTGCGTGTGCTCTACAACCCGCCTCCGCAACTGCTGAAAACCGATCGCCAGGTCGCTAACCTGCTCGGCAGTACGCTATCAACGCATGCCGTGGTGGTGACCGGGCAATCTCCGGCCCAGGTGCTGAGCACCGAAACGACATTGGTGGACCGGCTTCGTGCCGGCCCCAACCCGGCGGCCTCGGTACGCGCGATTACCGATGCCTATCCGCCGGTGGCCGCACAAAAAGCCAACTATGCCCGCCTGGCCGAAAGCCTCTATGCGCCCCACGGGCCGTTGACACAGATTCTTGCCCAGGCCGGATTCAAGCCGGACAAGATCACCGCGGCGCGACAAGCCTTCAGCGCGGCCCAAGGCCGGACGCTGAGCCTGTCGGACTGGCTGGCCAGCCCGGCCAGTCTGGGCCTGCGCGGGCTCTGGCTGGGCCGGGTCGACGGCCGCGACGCGGCCATCGTCCGCGTGGATCGGATCAACGACGCGGCTCGTTTCCATCGGATTATCTCGAACCAGTCGAACGCCGAGTACGTCGACAGCGTGGCGCGCATATCCAGCCTGCTCGCGCATTATCGGCGCCTGGCGACGTGGCTGCTGGGGCTGGAATATATTCTCGCCTGGCTGGTGCTATGGCGGGCGTTCGGCGCGCGCGGTGCGCTTGCCCTGTTGTTGCCGCCGGCGCTGGCGAGCATCGCCGTGCTGGCGATCTTCGCCGCCACCGGCGCCACATTCGCCCTGTTCAATCTCGTCGCGCTGATTCTGCTGCTTGGCCTGGGCGCGGATTACGGCATATTCCTGCGCACCGCCCCGGCGGATCATGCGCCGGCCATGCTTGCCGTGGGCCTGTCGGTGGCCACCACCCTGCTCGCTTTCGGCTTGCTCGGGCTAAGCCATACCCCGGCGCTGCATGAGTTCGGCCTGACCCTGGCACTGGGCCTGACCTTCACCTTCCTGCTAGCTTCTCTTCTCGGAAGGCCTGCGGCCGACATCGCTACATCGAGGCCCGATTGACGTGAATACCGAACAAACCGATATCGCCGTCATCGGCGCCGGGCCGGCCGGCGCCACGATCGCCGCCCTGCTCGCGGATCGCGGCTGGCGCGTGACCGTACTCGAGCGCAGCCATTTCCCGCGCTTCGCCGTGGGCGAAAGCCTGTTGCCGCGCTGCATGGATGCGCTGGCCGATGCCGGCATGCTGCATGCGGTCGAACACGCCGGCTATCAGATCAAACGCGGTGTCACGTTCACCGAGAATGATCGCGATACCAGCTTTACCTTCGACGACCAGTTCACGCCGGGCTGGTCCTGGACATGGCAGGTGCTGCGGGCCGATTTCGATCACCGGCTGGCGCTGGAGGCCGAACACCGCGGCGCCACGCTTCGCTTCGGCCAGACGGTCGAGTCGGTGGATTTCGAAACGCCCGGCGCGCCGCGTCTCTCGGTGGTCGGCGACGACGATACCCGCACCGCGCTCACCGCTCGTTTCGTCTGCGATGCCAGCGGTTTTGCCCGCGTGCTGCCGCGCCTGCTCGGTCTCGACCGAACCGGCAGCGCACCGCCGCGGGCTGCGCTGTTCACGCATGTCGCGGATCATATCGACGCGCCGGACTATCAGCGCGACCGGATCGTGATCGGTATTCATCCGAGCCAGCCGGAAGTCTGGTACTGGCTCATCGGCCTGGCGGGCGGCCGGGCCTCGGTCGGTGTCATCGGGCCGCCGGAATGGCTTCACGGGCTCGACGGCACGCCCGTCGAGCGTTTGCAGCAGGCCATCGGCGAAGAACCGCGGCTGGCGCGGCTGCTGGCGGATGCCGAGTTCGACAGCCGCGTGGGCCAGACCGAAAACTATGCCTACGACATCGCCGCGCTCCACGGTCGCGACTATGCCCTGCTCGGCAACGCGGCTGGCTTCGTCGATCCGATCTTCTCGTCGGGCGTCACGATTGCGCTGGAATCGGCGTTGCGCGCGGTCGGCCCGATCGACGCCCAGCTGCGCGGCAGCGATGTCGATTGGGATACCGAATTCGAAGCACCGATCCGCGCCGGCCAGCGCGTGTTCACCAGTTTCATCTCGGCCTGGTATCGCGGCACGCTCAAGCATGTGTTTTTCAATCCGACACCGGATACCACCATCCGTACGATGCTGAGCTCGATCCTGGCCGGCTATGTCTGGGATACGAGCAACCCGTACGTGGCCGTGCCGGAGCGCCGGCTGGAGACGTTGTGCCGGCTGTGCGCACCGGCCGCATGAAGCGCACTGTTGTCATCGCGCCGCTGATCGTCGGCTTGGCGGTCGCGCTCGGCGGCTGCATGCCCAAGCCTCTGATTCAGCCGCTCGGCCCGGCAGCGCTCGGCCAATCAGTGGAAGCCCGGCAACAGGTGACCGTGCATTACCGCGGCCATACGCGCAGCCTGCAGGTCGCCCTGCGGGTGGTGCCCGACGACCTCACACTGGTCGGCCTGTCGGCCATGGGCCAACGCGTATTCACGCTCGGCTGGAACGGCCATGCCGTGGAGCGCGGGCGGGGACTCCAGGCCGCCAAGCGGATTCCCGCCAAACGTATTCTGGCCGACCTGGAGCTGGCTTACTGGCCGTTGCCGGCGCTGCGCGGGGCATTGACCGATCCCGATGTGCGCCTGCAACAGCTCGGTAATACGCGCACCCTGTGGCGCGGCGACACCCTGCTCTGGATCGCCTACCGCGCGAACGGCGATCCGTGGCACAGCCGGCTGACCATCTACGACACGCGCCTCGGCTATCGGCTGGACGTCGAACCTCTGGCTTTCAACATCCCGGCCTCGTCCAATAAACCATGAGCGACACGATTCTCGTCACCGGCGCCAGCCGAGGCATCGGCCGCGCCATCGCCCTGCGCCTGGCACGCGATGGCTTCGATATCGTCGTGCACTATCGCCAGCGCGAAGACAGCGCCCGCGAAGTCGCCGAGTCGATCCGCGCGCTCGGGCGCGACGCGCGCATGCTGCGATTCGACAGCGCCGAGCGCGCCGAGACACGCGCCGCGATCGAGGCCGACCTCGCCGAGCACGGCGCTTATTACGGTCTCGTGCTCAACGCCGGCATCGTGCGCGATGCCGCGTTCCCGGCGCTCACCGAGGAAGCCTGGGACGCCGTGCTCGACACCAATCTCGACGGCTTCTACAACGTCGCCCATCCCTGTGTGATGCCGATGATCCAGCGCCGCCGCCCGGGGCGCATCGTCTCGCTGGCCTCGATCGCCGGCCTGATGGGCAACCGCGGCCAGGTCAACTACAGCGCGGCCAAGGCCGGCATTATCGGCGCGACGAAGGCCCTGGCGCTGGAGCTGGCCAAGCGGCGCATTACCGTCAACTGCGTCGCCCCGGGGCTCATCGAAACGGACATGACGGGCGACCTGCCCGCCGACCAGTTGAAGGCCATGATCCCGCAGCAGCGTATGGGCCGCCCGGAAGAAGTTGCCGCGGCCGTGTCGTTCCTGTGTTCGCCGGATGCCAGCTACATCACCCGCCAGGTGATCTCCGTCAACGGCGGGCTGTGCTAACGGCCCGTTCGGTGCCATGACACGGCTCAACCTCGCGTTGTTCGTGTTCGACGACACAGTCGATCCAGATGATCTTCGTGCCGGCCTGAGCGACACCGAGCGCGGCCATGAGGCCGGCATCGTGCACGCCGGCCGCCGCCGCGAATATCTCGCCAGTCGCTGGCTGCTGCGCCATCACCTGGCCGCGGAATACAACGCCGCGCCCCAAGCGCTATCGATTGAATACCCGCGAGGCGCTGCACCCCGATGCCGCCGGGGCTCGCGTCATCTCGGCCTCAGCCATAGCGGCAGCGCCTGCCTGAGCCTGATGGCCGAGACGCCGGCCGGATGCGACATCGAGCGGATTCATGCGCGGCGTTTCGCGCCGGCCCAGCTGGCCGCGCATTGTTTTCATGCCGATGAAGTCGCCGAACTTCGACGCGTCGGTCCAGCCGATCAGCTGCGCGATTTTCATCAGCTCTGGACGCTCAAGGAAGCCGCGCTCAAGGCGCAGGGGCTGGGTCTTGGCGCCGGCATGAAAAAGCCCAGTTTCCGGCTTCGCCCGACGCTACGGTGCACGCGAGTGCGGTCCGCCGCGGCCTGGTTCTTCGCCGCGACGGAGCTTGACAGTGTCAAAGATCGTTTCGCCATCGGGGTCGCGACCCGACGGCCGGCGGCAACGATCGATCTCGTCGCGCTGAGGCCCGACGGCAGCGATGGCGTGCAACGTACCGCGCTCGTCGTCGACTGGGCAACGGCTGCTCACGCGCCGTAGGTCTGGTCTGCGCGCGGGCCAGGCACTGCTGCAGCCTCCTCGCGCCAAACGACCACCCGGCGTCGGTCGCATCAAGTACAGGCAGATCGGTTTAGAGTACGTTCCAGCCCCCCCCTTGTTTTAAGAGTCTATTCCAATAGGCTCTAAGGAGCCCCACTACCACTGGCGGATTTGTGCCCATGTCGGATTACGCTTCGCTAATCCGACCTACGCGCCTGGATGCATTGTTCGGTGGCTGGGAAAGACGGCATAAGCAGGGGGATCGATGTAGGTCGGCTTAGGCCGCAGGCCGTAAGCCGACATGGCCGCACGCCCACCAATCTCGCGGATTAGTGCCCATGTTGGATTGCGCTTCGCCGATCAAACCTACACGACTCGCCCGTCTTAGCGTTTTGAAACGGGCGTTTGGACGAACCGTGCCCTCAGTATTCAGCCGTCGGATGAAACCAGCCAAGCCGTTCGTGCAAGCGCACCACTTCGCCCACGATCAGCAAGGCGGCACCGGTCGAACGCTCCGCGGCCACCAGCGGCGGCAGATCGGTGAGCGTGGCCGGAATCAGGCGCTGGCGCGCAGTAGTGCCGTCGATCACCATCGCGGCCGGCCAGTCGGCCGGCAAGCCGTGCTCGATCAGGCGGGCACAGATGGTATCCAGATTGCGCCGGCCCATGAAGAACACGACGGTCTGCCCCCGCTGGGCGAGCTCGGCCCAAGAAAGGTTCAATTCGCCTTCTTTCAGATGACCGGTCACGAATGTCACCGACTGGGCGTAGTCGCGGTGCGTGAGCGGAATACCGGCATAGGCCGCACAGCCGTTGGCTGAGGTGATACCGGGCACGATCTGAAACGGGATGCCGGCGTCGGCCAGCTCCGAGATCTCTTCGCCGCCACGCCCGAACACGAACGGATCGCCGCCCTTAAGCCGCAGCACCCGTCGACCGGCCTGCGCCAGTTTGACCATCAAGGCGTTGATTTCGTCCTGCGGCAACGTATGCTTCGACGCCCGCTTGCCCACGTGAATGCGCTCGGCTTCCGGCGACACCAGCTCCAGAATCGAGGCCGGCAGCAGACTGTCGTAGAGCACGACGTCGGCGCGCTGCATCAGCCGCAGCGCGCGGAACGTGAGCAGATCGGGATCGCCCGGCCCGCTACCCACGAGATAGACTTCGCCGCGAGTCGCTCGTTTCATCGGATCGGCCTCGGCCAGCGTCGCCTGCAGTTCGCGGCGTGCCGCGTCGATCCGCCCGGCGAAAACCTGTTCGGCGATCGGCCCTTCGAAAACCGCGTTCCAGAATCCGGCGCGCTCGGCGCGCGGCACGCAGGTCTTGACCTGCGCCCGAAACTCACCCGCCAGCGAAGCCAGATCGCCGTAGGCGTGCGGCACCAGCGTCTCCAGCCGGGCACGCAGGCGACGCGTGAGGCTGGGTGCGGCCGCATCGCTGGACACACTCACCTGCAACGGCCCGCGCTCGACCAACGCCGGCACGAGGAAATCCGAAGCCTTGGCATCGTCGGCGCGCTGGACCGGAATACCGCGCGCACGTGCGGCGGCCGCGAAGCGCGCGTTCACGTCGGCATCGTCGGTCGCAGCGAAACACAGCGCGGCGTCCCGCGCATCGGAGTCTTTCACGGCGCGCTGTTGCCACTCGATGGCGCCGCAAGCCGCGCGTTCGGAAAGTGCGGGATCGAGTCTTGGCGCGATTACCGCCACGCGCGCGCCGGCCGCCAGCAGGCGTGCCACGCGCCGTGACGCGATCCGGCCGCCGCCAGCCACAACCACTCGACGCCCGGCCAGCCGCAGCGCGACCGGATAGGTCGAAAATTGTTCGTCGACAGGCTTCTCGATCATCGGGGGAATTCGTTGCGAGCCGGGAGGCAGCCGGAGAACGCGGCCGTCAGCCGCCGAAGTGCATTGTTTTATAGATCATGCTGAGCGCCACGAGGATCAACACGGTGGCAATGATCGGCCGTAGCGCGCGATCGGGCAAACGCCAACCCATCCGGGTGCCGAGATAAATGCCTGGCAGCGACCCGAGCAGCAGCAGCCCCAGCACGCCCAGATCGGTCGTGCCCAGCGTCAGATGCCCCAGTCCGGCGATCAGCGTGAGCGGCACCGCGTGCGTGATGTCCGTGCCCACGATGCGTACTGCACGCGTATTCGGGTAAAGAATCAGCAGCATGGTCGTGCCCAGCACACCGGCCCCCACCGACGACAGGCTCACCAGCACGCCGAGCACGACGCCACCACACACCGTGATCACCGGACGCCAGGCCAGAAGCTCGGAGCGGCTCCTACCCGAGACGAACAACATCCGTGTCTGCAGCCAGCGTACGAGCCGATCGCGTGCGAACGTCAGCAGCGCCGTCACGATCATCGTGATCGCAAGCGTGACGACCATCAGCTCCTGTACCCAAGGCTGCAACCCGACCAGATGCAGCCACACGATGGTAAGCAGCGCCGCCGGCACGCTGCCGGCCGCCATCAAACCGACCACCGGCCAGTCGACCGTCTGCTGACGACCATGCAGCAACGTGCCGAACGCCTTGGTGCCGGCGGCATACAACAGG
Source organism: Salinisphaera hydrothermalis C41B8 (assembly GCF_000732535.1). GTDB lineage: Bacteria > Pseudomonadota > Gammaproteobacteria > Nevskiales > Salinisphaeraceae > Salinisphaera > Salinisphaera hydrothermalis. The sequence continues at coordinate 57,067 of NZ_APNK01000002.1, read as the reverse complement.
TCGGTCCCGACGGCCCCCGAAGGCGAGAAACCGAACAGCAGGATCAGGATCGGCGTCATGAGCGAGCCACCGCCCACGCCGGTCAAACCCACGGCGGCCCCGACGAACAGACCGGCCACGACAAAAGCGAGCATGCAAACATCCTTATCCGGCGCGCCGCCGGCGTGTCCCGGGCCGCACCTGCCGGTTGCGGCCCCGATGAAGGCGGCAAGCTACCAGTCGCGCATCAAACCGAAAAGTAATATATGCTGATGCAGTAATACCCCGATCGAATAACCGGATCGACATGAAGCTGCGACAGTTGGAGTACATCCACGAGGTGGCCCGCCAGCAACTCAACATCACCGCGGCCGCGCGCAGCCTGCACACCTCGCAGCCCGGCGTGAGCAAGCAGATCCGGCTGCTCGAGGAAGAACTGGGCGTGCTCATTTTCGAGCGCAACGGCAAGCATCTCGACCGCATCACGCCCGCCGGCGAACGTATCCTCGGCACCGCGCGCCGGATTCTGTCGGAAGTGGACAACATCAATCGCACGGCAAGCGAGTTCGCCGATACCGATCGCGGCTCGCTGCGCGTTGCCACCACACATACACAGGCCCGCTATGCATTGCCGGCGACGATTGCCGGTTTCCGCCAGGCATACCCCCGGGTCTCGCTACATATCAACCAAGGCGCCCCGCCCCAGATCGCAGGCTGGGCCGCGGCCGGCGATGCCGATTTCGCCATCGCTACCGAAGCACTCGAACATTACGACGAACTCATCATGCTGCCCTGCTATCACTGGAACCGCTGCGTTCTGGTGCCCACGGATCATCCCCTGGCCGATGGCAGCCCGCTGACGCTCGAGCGCATCGCCGAACACCCGCTGGTGACGTATACCTTCGGCTTCACCGGCCGATCACAGCTGGATACGGCGTTCACCGAGCGCGGACTGACGCCGGATGTCGTGCTCACGGCCGTCGACGCCGACGTCATCAAGACCTACGTCCGGCTCGGTCTGGGCGTGGGCGTCATCGCGAACATGGCCTACGATCCCGCCAACGACGCCGATCTGGTGAGCCTCGACGCCAGCCATCTGTTCTCGTCCAGCACGACGCACATCGGCTTCCGGCACAACCTGTTCCTCACCGGTTACATGCGGCGCTTCATCCGCATGTTCGCCGAACATCTGACCGAAGACGTCATCGACCGCGCGATCGATGCCTACCCGGGCCCCAGCTTCGACAAGCTGCTGGACGAACTCTGGCCCAAGCTGCCCACGCGATGATTTACGTACACGGCCAGCTCCCCTCAGACCGCCGATACAGCTCGCTTATCCCAAAACTACGCTGTTATGTAGATCGGATTGACGAAGCGTAATTCGACATGAATGCCAATCCGCGAGTGGAAGTGCGGTCGACCATGTCGGCTTACGGCCTGCGGCCTAAGCCGACCTACACTTAGTTCAACTATCGACGCGCTGAGTGATCCACGTGGACGGTTTGCCGGCAGCTCGCAATCAAGCGGGTAGGTCGGATTAGCGAAGCGTAATCCGACATTGAGGCCGATTCGTGCGCGGTCGTGCGGTCGGCCCGTCGGCTTACGGACTGTGGCCTAAGCCGACCCACGCCTCGCTAAGTGACCCGCATGGACGGTCGATCCGCCGAGCCCGAATACAGTCATTTATCCGCAGATTGCGCAGATCACACAGATTGAAAGTGCGGGTTTTGTGCTCGTTTGGGACAGGTGCCGAAGTTCAACGACGAATCAGGGCTCTACAGCGCCCGGAGACACTTGGTCTTAAGAGCACTTTTCAAAATCTGAAAAACCGACGAATCATGTAGGTCGGAGTAGCGAAGTGTAATCCGACATGGAGGCCAATCCACGAGTGGCAGTGCGGTCGACCATGTCGGCTTACGGCCTGCGGCCTAAGCCGACCTACACCTGGCCGAACCGCCGACGCGCTGATTGATCTGCATGGCCGGTTTGCCGGCAGCTCGCGGATCCACGGTGTATCCGCAGCTCTACAGCGGCCTGAGATACTTCGTCTTAAGAGCGCATTTCAAAATCTGAAGACCGACGAATCGTGTAGGTCGGATTAGCGAAGCGTAATCCGACATGGAGGCCAATCTGCGAGTCGCAGTACGGTCGACCATGTCGGCTTACGGCCTGCGGCCTAAGCCGACCTACACCTGGCCAAACCGCCGACGCGCTGATTGATCTGCATGGCCAGTTTGTCCGCAGGTCGCGAATACAGGCAATTTATCCGCAGATTAAACAGATTGAAAGCGCGGGGCTCGTATTCGCTTACAGCGAAGGGCTGCCCCCGAAGCTATAACGGTGCAAGCCCCACACTAGTCAGCATATCCAGCTTTTCTTCAAATCTGGGTCATCTGCATAATCTGCGGATACTATCCTTGCCGGATAGCGCCGCAGACCCCGGCGCACTATTGGAATAGGCTCTTACTCTACGGTCGGTTCGATGACATCGATGCCGCCCATGTATGGCCGCAACGCGGCCGGGACGCCGACACTGCCATCGGCGCGCTGGTGGTTTTCCAGCACGGCGACCAGCGCGCGGCCAGCGGCCACGCCGGAGCCATTGAGGGTATGCAGCAGACGCGGCTTCCCGGTCTCGGCGTCGCGGTAGCGTGCGCCCATGCGGCGAGCCTGAAAGTCGCGCGTGTTGCTGATCGACGATATCTCACGATAGGTCTGCTGGCTGGGCAGCCACACTTCCAGATCGAAGGTGCGGGCCGCGGAAAAACCGATATCGCCGCCGCACAGATCGACGACACGATAGGCCAGTTCCAGATCCTGAAGCACACTTTCGGCGCTGGCGAGCATAGCCTCGTGGCAGGCATCCGACTGGTCGGGATGCGCGATATTGATCAGCTCGACCTTCTCGAACTGGTGCTGGCGGATCATGCCGCGCACATCGCGCCCCGCCGAACCGGCCTCGGCGCGGAAGCATGGCGTATGCGCGACGTAGCGCAGCGGCAGCCGTTCCGGTTCAACGATCTCACCCGCGACCATGTTCGACACCGGCACTTCGGCAGTGGGAATCAGGTAGTAGTCGTCGGGCTCGGCCAACCGAAACAGATCGTCGCCGAATTTGGGCAACTGCCCGGTACCGTAAAGCGACTTCGAGTTCACGATGTACGGCACGTTGACTTCGGTATAGCCCGACGCGACATGCTTGTCGATCATGTACGCGATCAGCGCACGATGCAGCCGCGCCACGCCGCCCTGCATGATCGTGAAGCGTGCGCCGGTGATCTTGGCGGCGGTGGCGGCATCCAACCCGTGAAGTTTTTCGCCAACGGCGACATGATCGGCCACTTCGAAGTCGAAACTCGGCGGCTCGCCCCAATGCCGGACCACGACGTTATCGTCTTCATCCGCGCCGTCGGGCATGTCGGCATCGGGCAGGTTCGGCAACCCGGACTGAATGTCGTTGAGCTGTTCGGCGATCGTCTCGAGCTCGGCCTTGGCCTGGTCGAGTTGGGCACCCAGTCCCGCGACGGCCTCCTTGAGCGGCTCGATGTCCTCGCCGGCCGCCTTGGCCTTGCCGATGGCCTTGGAGCGCTGGTTGCGCTCGGCCTGGAGCGACTCGGCTCGCGTCTGTAGCGCCTTGCGCTTTTCTTCCAGCGCGGCATACCCCGCCGCGTCGAATTCAAAACCGCGGCGGGCAAGAGCAACAGCCACACTTTGCGGGTCGTTGCGCAATAAACGGGGATCGAGCATGACGAGTTCGCGTTTCTAATCGAGTGGGATGCCAATGGCCGACGCGCATTCTGCCACAATCGGCCGCGGCGCTCGCCGTCACAATCCGCGCCCGTGGGCAGTCATTCGCCCCGGCGCCTGTTGCCGTTTCGTGCGAGCGCCGCGTTGGAGACCGCAAATCGCATCCGGCAAGGCGCGAGCCGCCGATCGTGGCGTGCCACGATCAAGATTTGCAACGCCGCAGGGCGTGATTGGAGCCCAACCCGAAGGGGCAAGCGCTGTTTTACTGCAATCGAGCGTTGCAGCTCGCTCGCTTAGACTCACGGCGCCGCACTCGTCGCGCCTCCTCTTGCAGTAAAACAGCGCTTGGCGCGGACTCGCACGAAACGGCACAAGGCCCTAGTTTTACGGCAGAATGACGAGCGGCGCGGCAGCGCGCGGAAGACGCCAGCGACGCCGCACTGTTTCGGGCAAGGTCCACCGCTACGACATCAGCCGTCGCGCGGGGTCATCAATCAACAGGCAGCTGGACTGCCGGGGAGCGATTCATCATCAGTCCCTGGATACTTATCGTCATATCGCTGATCTATATAGGCGTTCTGTTCTATATCGCTTATATCGGCGACCGCCGCGGGCGGATGATGCGCCGCCCCGGACCACGCCCCGTGGTTTATGCGCTGTCGCTGGCGGTGTTCTGTACGTCGTGGGCGTTCTACGGCAGCGTCGGGAGTGCAGCAACCGAAGGCTGGAGTTATCTGCCGGTCTACCTCGGCCCGATGATCGCGCTGCTGATTCTGGCGCCGGTGCTGCGCAAGATGCTGCTGATTTCACAGCAGCAGAACACCACGTCCATCGCCGATTTCATCGCCGCGCGCTACGGCAAGTCGCAGGGGCTGGCGGCGCTGGTGTCGGGCATCGCGCTGCTGGTGGTGCTGCCGTACATCGCACTGCAGCTCGATGCGCTGACCACCTCGTTCAACACCATCGTGCACGGCGCCTACAGCCAGCCGCAGACGGAAGTCACGCTGGCCGGCTGGACCGATACGGGCCTGCTGGTCGCCATCGCCATGGCGGCGTTCTCGATTGCGTTCGGCACCCGCCACGTCAATCCGCGCGAATCGCACCAGGGCATCATCCGCGCCATCGCGTTCGAGTCGATCGTCAAACTCAGCGCTTTTCTGATTGTCGGCGCAGTCGTCACGTTCGGCATGTTCGGCGGCGTGCACAATCTGTTCGCCCAGGCCCGGAACGTACCTGCGTTTCATGCGCTGTTTGATCAGCCGCTGCTCACGCCGCGCTTCGTCACCGTTCTCATCCTGTCGGTGGCGGCGACGCTTTGTCTGCCCCGCCAGTTTCATGTCGGCGTGGTCGAGAACACGGAAACACGCGATCTGAACACCGCGCGCTGGCTGTTTCCGTTGTATCTGTTCCTGATGTCGCTGTTCGTGGTGCCTCTGGCCGCGGCCGGGCTGACGGTCTTCGGCGTCAACACGGTCGATCCGGACCGGTTCGTGATCGCCCTGCCCATGCATGCCGGCATGCACTGGCTAACCCTGGTCGCCTACATCGGCGGCGTATCGGCCGCCACCAGCATGGTGATCATGGCGACCGTGACGCTCTCCACCATGATCTGCAACGAGATCGTGGTACCGCTGGCGTTGCGTTTGCCGGGCGTCCAGTTCGGCCATCGTCAGGATCTCTCGCGCGCGCTGCTGCGCACGCGCCGCATCCTGATCGTGGTGATCCTGATTCTGGCCTGGGCGTTCTATCGCATGTTCGCCACCAGCCAGACGCTAGCGGGCATCGGCCTGCTGTCGCTGTCGGGCGTGGTACTGTTCGTACCGCCGATGATCGGCGGCATCTTCATTCGTCGCATCACCCGGCGCGGGGCCATCAGCGGCCTGCTGGCCGGGCTCGCGCTGTGGCTGTATACGCTGGTCGTACCCATCATGGTCACCCAGGGCTGGCTGCCCGGCGGCTGGATGACGGGCGGCCCGTTCGGTATCGGCTGGCTCGCGCCGCAGGCGCTGTTCGGCACGCATTTCGGCGATACGCTCACCCACGGCGTGTTCTGGACCCTCACCGGCGAGATCGCCGTGATGGCGTCAGTGTCGCTCAACACGTCGATCACGTTGATCGAACGCGCACAGGCCGTGGCCTTCGTCGATCTGGGCATGCGGCGCCAACCGCGCAGCACGGCCGACGTCCGGCCGCCGGCGATCCGCGTCGGTGAACTGGAGGTGCTGCTACAGCGTTTCCTCGGGCCGCAGGCCGCACGCGCCGCGCTCAACGAATATGCCGGCCATCACGACCGCCAGCTGTTATCCAACCAGATCGTGGACGCTTCGCTGCTGCAGTTCGCCGAGCAACGACTGGCCGGCGTGGTCGGCAGCGCGTCGGCCCGACTCATGCTGGCCTCCGGGCTGCGCCAGCGCGATCTCGCGCTCGAAGACATGGTGCGCCTGCTCGATCGCACGGCCGATGCGGTGCAGTTCAACCGCAACGTGCTGCAGGCGGCGCTGGAGAATATCGACCAGGGGATATCGGTGGTCGACCAGGATCTGCGGCTGGTGGCCTGGAACACCCGTTATCTGGAGCTGTTCGAATACCCGCCGGGCATGGTCCGCACCGGGCGGCACATCGCCGATCTGATCCGTTTCAACGCCATGCGCGGCGAATGCGGCCCCGGGCCGGTCGAGGAACACGTACGCAAGCGCCTGGAACATCTGCGCGAAGGCAAGCCGCATCGCTTCGAGCGTCATCGCCGCAACAACACGGTGCTGCAGATGACCGGCAACCCCATGCCGGGCGGCGGCTTCGTGACCACGTTCAACGACATCACCGAGTTCAAGCGCAACGAGGCCGCGCTGACGCGGATGAACGAAGAACTCGAGGCACGCGTGGCCAAGCGCACGGAAGAACTCTCGCGTGCCAACGAAGGCCTGCGCCGCGAGAACCAGCAGCGTGCGGAAGCCCAGCGCGCCGCGCTGGAGGCGCGCCGCGAGGCCGAACGCGCCAATCTGTCCAAGACCCGCTTTCTGGCCGCCGCCAGCCACGACCTGCTGCAACCGCTCAACGCCGCCCGGCTGTTCGCCGCCGGCGCCGAGCAAGGCAACGCCAACGCCCAGAGCACGGCCCTGCAACAGATCCAGATGTCGCTGGAGGCCGCCCAGGCGCTGCTCGAGCCACTACTGGATATTTCCAAGATCGACGCCGGCGCGTGGGACGTGAAATATCAGGCGTTCCCGTTGTCGCGGATCCTGGAACCGCTGACCCGCGAATTCGAGGTGCTGGCACGCAACGCCGGGCTGGTGCTCCACGCCGTGCCATCGAACGCCTGGGTACGCAGCGACCCCAACCTGCTGCGGCGTATTCTCCAGAACTTCCTCTCCAATGCCGTGCGCTACACCGAAACCGGACGCGTGCTGATCGGCGTGCGCCGCCGTGCCGACCATGTACGGGTCGAAGTCTGGGACACCGGCCCCGGTATCACCGACGACCAACTCGGCTCGATTTTCGAGGAGTTCCAGCGCGGCACATCGAGCCATGCATCCGGCGAGCGCGGCCTGGGTCTCGGCTTGTCGCTGGCGGATCGCATGGCGCGTCTGCTCGGCCACGATATCCAGGTGAACTCCAAACCCGGCTACGGCACCGTGTTTCGTATTCATATCGAACGCGTGGCCCCGGAAACGCCCGCCGCCGAACCGTCGGCCGCCAAGCCCGTCGCGTCCCAGCCCATTCATCGCGCGCTATGCGTGGACGACGACAATGCCTCGCTGGATGCCCTGGTCGGCCTGCTCGAACGCTGGGACATCGATTGCATGACGGCGCCGCCGGAAGACGCGGAGGCCATTCTCGGCGACGAATCGTTCGATATCGCGATCTTCGACTACGACCTGGGCGAAGACAGCGCGAACGGTCTGACGCTGATCGAAGGCTTGGGCGAACAGTTCGACGACACCCGCTTCATTCTGGTGACGGCCAACCGCAGCCAGGACATCATCGCGCGGGTCGAAGCCATGAATGTCGGCCTGGTCTACAAGCCGATCGGTCCGGAGAAACTGCGCGAGGCCATTCGCCGGCCAGTGCGCGGCGGTGAAATTGAAGCGGTTTAGGCACGTCCTGGCAGCGCGGCTTGGACCGCGTCGCGGTTCGCGTTTCGTTGATCGGCGCGCTAGCGACGGCCGAGTGTGTCTTCATCAACCGTCGTGTCCGCCGAATTAGCGAAGCGCCATGCACCATGGGCGCCAATCGGCGGGTGCGGGCGCGGCCGTCCATGTCGGTTTACGGCCTGCGGCCTGAGCCGACCTACGTCAATATGCGGGCCCTATGGCGCGTAGGTCGGATTAGCGAAGCGTAATCCGACATCAAAGTAATTCCGGCTGCGGCGCGAGAGTTAAGGTCTCCGCCGTCGGGCGGGCAATACTTGTAGGCCCCGTTTTTCGGCGTGCCCTGGTCCAGCGCGCTGCCCAATTCGCGCGGCCGCCCTTGCCAAGCTTATCTGCGAAGAAAAAAAAGAGCGGCTCCGCCCGGGGCCGCTCTTTGCGCTGTGCGATCGGCGCGTCGATCAGGTATTAGAGTCGTTGAGTTCGCGGCGTGCGTAGTTGCCCCAGTCGATTTCGAGGCTGCGGGCCGCGATGACGGCCTGGGTTCGAGTATGGACATCAAGTTTGCGCAGAATCGCGGTGATATGCGCCTTGACGGTTGCCTCGGAAATATCGAGATCGATGGCGATCTGTTTATTGAGCAGCCCGTCGGTGAGCATCATCAGCACGCGCTGCTGCTGCGGCGTGAGCGTGGCGAGCTTTTCGGTGAAGTCGTCCTTGTCGGGCTCGGCGTTCTCGGCGTGCTTCGGAATCCAGCGCTGGCCCGAAAGTACTGCCGAGATGGCCTCGGCCATGGTTTCCGGCGAGGCGGACTTGGGAATGAACCCGGCCGCGCCGTGTTCGAGTGCGGCCTGGGCCACGCTGGCATCCTCGTGCGCCGAGACCACGATCACCGGTAACGACGACGCCACGCTGCGCGTATGCACCAGAGCCGAGTAGCCTCGAGCACCTGGCATGTTCAGGTCGAGCAGCAACAAATCGGCATCGTTGTTGCTGTCGGCAAGTAGCGCAGTCAGCTCGTCGACGCTCCCCACGGTCAATAGTTCGGGATCGCCCAACGCCTGCGACACCGCCTGGCTTAAGGCGGTACGAAACAGGGGGTGATCGTCCGCGATGATGACCCGGTGCGCGCTTCCGGCTTTTGAGCTGGTGTTCATATAAAACGGCCTCGGCGTAGTTCCCCGCTCATCATATACGACCTAGCGATGATAGACCTATTGCTGATGGTGACAGCCGATAGGCGGCACCACGATGTATCGATAACGTGGCGCGTATTACGCATCGCGTGGTCCGACAGCTTATATGAATCGCGCCGCTTCGCGAACCGTGCGCCCCAATCGCCGCGCGGGTTACGCCTTTAGCGCATACCAACCGGCGTCACTCGATAGTGATTTTTAATAAGTTGTACGCGCAATCCGCGCTTTCCCGTAGGGCGTGTCGTTATGAGAGACGCGTTAAGGGCGCCCGGCCGCGTTGTGAATTTGGGTCGTGACACGCTCGGCGCCGGCGAACTCGCGTCTTGCCGGACACGATTTGCGGACACCAACGCGGCGCTCGCTGGACACGGCATCGGGCCCCACTCGCTGCCCCATCCGATCGACCCGCGCCCGGCAGATTGGGCGGGTGCACCGTTCCTCTCGATCGGGCCCGCCATCTTGACGCAGTGATCGCGACCCACGGCGGCACATCGGCCAGTGCTCGCATCAATCGTCCCGAACCCCTAACCTGCGACGCAACGTTTTTGTTTGCAAACGCGATATGCCAACGACTCATCTCGTCTTCGACGTCAACGAGACACTACTCGACCTGTCGGCTCTCGATCCGATATTCAGTGACATCTTTGGCGATAGCCGCAGTCGGCGCGAATGGTTCGCCTCGCTGCTCCATTGGTCCACGGTCACCAGTCTCACCGGGCGGTTTCTGGATTTCTCGGATCTGGCCAGTCGTTGTCTGGATCAACTGGCCGCGCGGCGCGGTATAGCACTCACCGATGAGCAACGCCGTCGGGTATTCGATACCGTCGCGACATTGCCGCCCCACGACGACGTCCGCCCCGCCCTGGATCGCCTGCGCGCGGCGGGCTTTACGCTGACGGCCTTGACCAACTCCGCGCAGTCGGCCGTCGACTCGCAGTTCGCACACGCCGGGCTCACCGACATGTTCGACCACGTGCTCTCCGTGGAGGCCGCGCGCTGCTACAAACCGCACCCGACCGCCTACGGGGTCGCCACCGATGCGCTCGGCGCCCCGCCCGACGCACTACGGCTGATTGCATGTCATGACTGGGATGTTACCGGCGCGCTGCGCGCTGGGCTCAAGGCCGCCTTTGTCGCCCGCGGCGACGACTCGATCAACACGGCCGGCGACCGACCCGATATCGTCGGTCCGGATCTGGCCGCCGTGGCCGAGCGCATCATTGCGGCCGACAGCTAGTTTTGTCCGATTACCCGTATAGCGCTAATCGACAAACATGACGGCGGGTTTATCGCAGCGTGCCGGCGGTATGGCACGGGTCTAACGTAGGTCAGCTGAGGCCGGCAGACCGTAAGCGGATAAAAGACACGGCTACACCCCGGCGCCTGCTACAGCATTGCGACTTGTCGATGACACCGGGCTTCGTGTTGTCGGATTACGCGCATAGCGCTAATCCGACCTACGTGACTCCGTGATTGCGGGTCTGGCACAGCTCGCCGGTGACCATCGCACTCGTGCCAGATGTAGGTCGGCTTAGGCCGACAGGCCGTAAGCCGACAAAAGACAGAGCTGCACCGTGGCGCCTGCTACGAAATCGCGGCTTGTCCATACCGCCTGACTTCGTTTTGTCGGATTACGCTTCGCTAATCCGACCTACGCAACTACAGCATTGCGACTTGTCGATGACACCGGGCTTCGTGTTGTCGGATTACGCGCATAGCGCTAATCCGACCTACGTGACTCCGTGATTGCGGGTCTGGCACAGCTCGCCGGTGGCATCGCCCTCGTGCCAGATGTAGGTCGGCTTAGGCCGGCGGGCCGTCAGCCGACCGGGCCGACAGGGCCGACCGCACAATTAGAGTCTAAGTTGCGAAAGTGGCCATCCGATAATCCGTATATGGATCCGCTCCAGAAAAGCGAGCTCGACGATAAAACAGAGCAGGCAGCGTCCGTAAACCCGGCCTCTGGATAGCACATCCTCGGTGCCGACCTACGACGCAATCTGGATCTAACCGCCTTGGCGCGAGGCCCAGCACCAAAGCAGACAGCGAGCCACGGCGCTTCCGCGATAAAGGACCGGAACCGCGGCCAGCTTAGTTCCCGGAGCCGCCGTCGTCGCCCTCGGGATGGCTGCGGGTCTGTCGCGGGGCGTGGGTCGCATCGCGCTCGCGCAGTCGCGCCAGCTTCTCGCCGATCTTGATCTCGAGGCCGCGCGGCGCGGGCTCGTAGTAGCGCGTGCCGACGAGCGCCTCGGGCAAATACGTTTCGCCCGCGGCGTAGGCATCGTCTTCGTTGTGGGCGTAGCGATAGCCATCGCTGTAGCCGAGATCCTTCATCAGCCGCGTCGGTGCATTGCGGATATGCATCGGCACTTCCAGCGAACCGCGATTCTTGGCGTCGGCCCAGGCCGCATTGAACGCCTTGTACACCGCGTTGGATTTGGGCGCACAAGCCATGTAGGCCGCCGCCTGGGCGATCGCGAGCTCGCCTTCGGGCGAGCCGAGGCGTTCATAGGTTTCCCAGGCATCCAGAGCGATCCGCAGCGCGCGCGGGTCGGCATTGCCGATATCCTCGCTGGCCATGCGGGTGATGCGCCGGGCCACATAGCGCGGATCGGCGCCGGCCTCCAGCATGCGCGACAGCCAGTACAGCGCTGCATCGGGATCGGTGCCGCGCACGCTCTTGTGCAGCGCGGACATCTGGTCGTAGAAATAATCGCCGCCCTTGTCGAAGCGACGCAGGCCCGCGCTTAGCACCTCTTCCAGTTCGGCCTGGGTAATGGTCCGGTCTTCGGTGCCGGCCGCGATGTCCGCGGCCAGCTCCAGCAGATTCAAGGCCCGACGCGCATCGCCGTCCGAACGGGCGGCAAGCTGATCGCGCAAGGCCGCATCCATGGTGACACCTAGCCCGGCAAGCCCACGGTCAGCGTCGTTGAGCGCCCGGTCGATCAGCGACCGGATCGCCTCGGCATCCAGCGCGCGCAGGACATAGGTTCGCGTACGCGACAGCAACGCGTTGTTCACTTCGAACGACGGGTTTTCGGTCGTCGCTCCGACCAGCACGACCGTGCCGTCTTCCACATACGGCAACAGCCCGTCCTGTTGTGCCTTGTTGAAACGATGCACTTCGTCAACGAACAGCAACGTGCCCTGGCCCGTGGTCTGCTGGGTTTTCTGCGCTTCGGCCACGGCGGCACGGATATCCTTGACCCCGGCCATGACGGCCGAGATCTGGACGAATCGCATGTCCACCCGGGCCGCCAGCAGGCGCGCAAGCGTGGTCTTACCGGTGCCGGGCGGCCCCCAGAGGATCATGGAATGGATCCGGCCGGCGGCCAGCGCCCGCGTCAGCGGCTTGTCGGGGCCGAGAATATGCGTCTGCCCGACATATTCGTCGAGACTCGCTGGGCGCATGCGGTCCGCGAGCGGGCGAGCGGCCGGCTCGGCGCCATCGGCGGCCAGATCGATTTCCTGCTGTTGTGACACGGCGTTCTTGCGGTTGCGCGGTGAATACGGGAGCGGTGATGCTTTGGGCGGCTCGAGTCGACCCTCCAGCATCAACCATCAACGACATATCGCGCGAATGTAACACTCGCGCGGCGTGGTGAGGATCGTGGTTAAAGCTTATGCCACTCGCGCTACCACAGGGCGCTGCCAGGGCTGCTTATGTGGCGCCGCCAGACGACGTCGCTCTTTTCCAGCTCTGCCGCCATCGCGAGCGCCGCCGTAGCCGCTCTCGCCGCATTAGTCGAATCGATTCTCAGACACCCGCCCGGCTCGCCACGACCAGACGCGCGCCGATACGACCAACCCAATCGATGCCCATCGCGCGCAACAGAGTCAACGCAACGGCCGCGCCAGCGGTATCGGCCATCCAGTCGTACGGATCGCCGTCGCGATAACCGCTCGCCCACTGCATGATTTCGGTGGCCGCGGCGAACGCGGACAGCGCCAACAGCACGCGCACCCGCCGATTGGGATACAACGCACCGAACCAGGCACCCATCACGAGAAACCCGAAACCGTGCTCGAATTTATCGAAGAACGGTATACCCGGCTCGGACGGCGGGTTCGGCATCAGGCAGCCGTAGATAAAGACCGCGCACAGTGCGAGCCCGATGCCCAACCAGAGGCGGCGAAACCCGTTAACCGTCAATGCGCGCCATCCTGGCCCTTGCCGTTGGCCCGCCCGTCGACGACTTCGACGTTATCCGGCACGTGGAGCGTGAACTTCGACTCGGGCAGTTTCGGGTTGATCTTGATATTGCCGAAGGTGATGCTCGTGGTCTGCCCGAGGTTGTCATGCAGCTTCATGAGCGCCGGCACGTCGTTCTTGAGGCCCAGGTCCACCGACTTGAAGTCCGTATCCTTGGCCTTGGGCGTCAGATGCACCCAGGTCAGGCCATCGTGCTTGCCGCCGTCGGTGATCTTGAACGCGTCGTTGAGTGCCTCGCCGCCGGTAAGCAACAACGCCGGCGTGGCCTTCAGGGTGGCGCCGATGTCGCGCACGGTCACCTGAGCCAGATCCACGTCGTAAAACTTGAAAACCTTGCCGTTGCTGACGATGATCTGCTTGTACGGCTGCTTGTATTCCCAGCGGAATTCCTTCGGCCGCGACAGCAGGAACGTACCGCTGGCCTGCTGCACGACGTTGCCATTGTCGTCGCGCTGGACCTGCTGGAAGTCGGCCGACAGCGTATGCACCTTGTTGTAGAACGCCTGCAGGGTCTTCGACCCCTGCTCTGCCTGGGCCATTCCGGCCACGCAAAGCATCACGAAAGCGACAAGCCAGCGGGTCATCCGCATACCTGGATCCTCGTTTTTACGGGCGGCATCTGCACGCGCCGCGCGTAGATTGAATAATATCGATGCGACGCGAGCGTGGCGCCGCCGCCGTGAATCACTACTGAACTGGCACCGAACACCGAGGGAAGGTCAGTCGTCGTCCGGCGGGGCCGGCGCCAGCACCTCGCGCCCGCCACTGCCTTCGGCCGGGCCGACGATGCCGGCATTCTCCATCTGCTCGATCAGCCGCGCCGACCGGTTGTAGCCCACGCGCAGCCGGCGCTGGACATACGAGATCGACGCCTTGCGGGATTTGAGCACGATCGCCACCGCCTGATCGTAGAGCGGATCGGCCTCGACGTCGTCCTCGCCTTCGCCACCGCCCTCGGCGTTGTCCGCGCCGCCCTCGAGGATCTCCTCGATATAGTCGGGCTGGCCGGTCTGCTTGAGATACTCGACCACCTTGTGCACTTCGTGATCATCCACGAAGGCGCCGTGCACGCGGTTGGAAAAGCCGGTCCCGGGCGGCAGATAGAGCATGTCACCGTGTCCGAGCAGGCTTTCCGCGCCCTGCTGGTCGAGAATCGTGCGGGAGTCGATCTTCGAGGCCACTTGGAAGGCGACGCGAGTCGGGATGTTGGCCTTGATGAGGCCGGTGATCACATCCACCGATGGCCGCTGGGTCGCCAGAATCATGTGCAGACCGGCCGCACGGGCCTTCTGGGCGATACGGGCGATCAGCTCTTCGACCTTCTTGCCCACCACCATCATCATGTCGGCGAGCTCGTCGACGATGATGACCACCGCCGGCAACGGCTCGAGTGTGGGCAGTTCTTCGCCGGCTTCGGCTGCCTCGTTCGACTGCGCGTTCTTCGCGATCGGGTCCTCGATCGGCTGGCCCGCTTCGATGGCTTTCTTCACCTTGGTATTGAAGCCGGCCATGTTGCGCACGCCGAGCGCGGCCATGAGTTTGTAGCGGCGTTCCATCTCGCCCACGCACCAGCGCAGCGCGTTGGCGGCATCCTTCATGTCGGTGACGACCGGCGCCAGCAGATGCGGGATACCTTCGTAGACCGACAGCTCCAGCATCTTGGGGTCGATCATGATCAGGCGGACCTCTTCGGCCGTCGCCTTGTGCAGGATCGACAGAATCATGGCGTTCACCGCCACGGATTTACCCGAACCGGTCGTGCCGGCCACCAGCATATGCGGCATCTTGGCCAAATCGGCCGTGACCGGGCTGCCGCCGATGTCCTTGCCGAGGGCGAGCGTCAGCGGCGAGCTGGCCTTGGCATAGAGCGAGGAATCGAGAATCTCGCGCAGCGCCACGATCTCGCGGTCCGCGTTCGGAATTTCCAGACCCACCACCGATTTACCGGGGATGACTTCCACCACGCGCACGCTGGTGGTCGACATGGCGCGCGCCAGATCCTTCGACAGATTTGAGATCTGGTTCACCTTCACGCCGGGCGCCGGGTCGATCTCGAAGCGCGTCACCACCGGGCCCGGCTGCACGGCCACGACCTTGGCCTGCACGTTGAAATCGGCCAGATGCTGTTCGAGCTGCTCCGACATATGCTGGAGCACGGCCTCGTCCTGATCGCCCTTGGGCTCGCGCGCCGGGTCAAGCAACTCGATCGGCGGGATCGGGCTGTCGCGTTCCGGATCGTAGGTGGGCACATCGACCTGCTCGTCCATGGGCAGATCGAGCTGGGTGGCCTTGCGCTTGTTGCTCTTGTCTTTCTTTGGCTTCTTGACCGCGACCGGCGCGCTTGCTTTCGCCGTCTCGGCGGGGGCCGGAGCAGCGGCCGGCTTGGCTGCGCCAGCGTCGTCGACGCTGGGTGCCTTGCGCTTGGCTTTCTTCTCGCGCTTGGGTTTGGGCGGCGCCGCGGCCCGCTCGGCCGCGCGCTCGGCGCGTTCCGCGCGCCAGGCGCCGATCCGATCGACCACCGACATTACCATGTTGACCGCCCCGCCCAGCACGAAATGGCCGATGCGCTCGGCCACGGCAAGCCACGAGAAGCCGAGCCCCATGGACAGCGTGATCACGAACACGGTGATCAACGCCCAGGCCGCGCCGACCATTTTGATGACGCCGGCCAGCGGACGGGCCGCCGCTGCGCCGACCACGCCGCCGGCGCCCTGCGGCAAGCCGCTGGCCTGAATGCCGCCGAACGTCAGCCACGCCAGACCACAGGCCGAAATAAGGCACAGCAACAGCGAACCGGCACGAATGCTCTTGGACATCAGCTCGCCGCTCGGCCGATCGCGATCGACGAAGACCAGCCAGCCGCCGTAGAGCACCAGAAACGGGAAGATAAAGCCGAGATAGCCGAACAGGCTCAGCAGCACGTCAGCAAACCACGCGCCGGGCACGCCCAACAGATTGCGCACGGCAGTGCCGTTGCCGTTGTTCGACCAGCCCGGATCGGCCGGATCGTAGGAGATCAGCGCGGCCAGAAGAAACAGCGTAATCGCCATCGCGATGAATAACGCCGCTTCGCGCAGCAGTCGACCCAGGCGCTGGCGATACGCGCTGGGCGCTTCGTCGGCGTCGTTGGCCGCGGCGCGGCTACTGTTCTTCGGGCCGGCCTTGGCCGCCTTGGACGAGGTGTTCGCCTTGCCCTGTTTGGTCGCTGCCCTGGCCATTAACAATGCGCTCCGAGCCAAATATCGAAGAGGTTGGGTTGTGGTTGCGCTGCCCTCATGCCCATAGTGTAACCGAGGCAACGAAGGGCCTGTTGTGGTCGTGCCGCCAGACGCTTGAATTCAGGCTGTTTGCGCCAATATCGACGACATACGAGGCCAATACGAGGTAACGATGTCGGTCCGCCATTTCCTGCTTACCGAAAACGGTTCCATGGAAGAGTTCACCGAAGACGAGGCGTCGGCGGTCGCGGAAGGCAAACAGGACCTGCCGCGCTTTGCCGACCAGCAGCTGCGCTACGTCCAGGTGGCTTTCGACGACCAGGCCAACGACGAGGGCGAAATCCAGGTCAAGACACTCGGCGCCATCGTGAAGTTCGACGATGCCGGGCGCCTGACCGAGGCCGATCGCGCGCGCGATGCCCAGGACGAGCTCAACGAGTTCGAGCACGACGCCTGCGTCCAGTTTGCCCTGCGCGAAACCCTGCCCCAGAGCTATGCCCTGAATTGACGGCGACGCCACTCCGCCGCCATACATCTCATCCTTCGACATCATGGCGACACTGACGCAGGTCGAAAGCATTCTCGACGTGGATGCCGCGGAGTGGAACACGCTCTGCGGCACCGATCAGCCGTTTATTCAGCACGGTTTTCTGGCCTCGCTGGAAGCCAGCGGCAGTGTATCGCCCCATCTCGGCTGGCAGCCCGCACACGCGCTGCTTCGTACTGACGACGGCACCCTGGTCGGCGCTGCCCCCCTGTATCTCAAGGACCACTCGTTCGGCGAATTCGTGTTCGATTTCGCCTGGGCCAATGCATACGACCAGGTCGGCCTCGACTACTACCCGAAGCTGCTGAACGCGGTGCCGTTCACGCCCGTATCGGGCCCGCGCCTGCTGGCCCGCGACGATGGCGCCCGGCGCGCGCTGGCCGGCGCCCTGGCCAGACTGCCGGAACACATGGGCGTGTCGTCGCTGCACAGCCTGTTCGGCGACGACGCGTCGACCGCTGCCATGCTCGGCGCCGAAGCCCATGCCCGGCGCGGATGCCAGTATCGCTGGTTCAACCGCGACTACGCCGATTTCGAGGCATTCCTGGGCGAGCTGTCATCCAAACGCCGTAAGGAGATCAAACGCGAGCGCCGTCGCATGGCGGACGCCGGCGTACAAGTGAGTGTCCGGCGCCCGGCGGACATCTCGGATGAGCTCTGGCAAACGCTCTATGCGTTCTATGGCCGCACCTATGCGATCCGCGGCCAGGACCCGTACCTGACGCCGGAATTTTTCGCCGAACTCACCACCCGGTTGCGCGACGAGGTGTTGTTCTTCATCGCCTATCACGACGACCGACCGGTCGGCATGGCCTTCATGATGCATAGCGGCGATACGCTGTATGGTCGCCACTGGGGCTGCGAAACCGATTACCACAGCCTGCATTTCGAGACCTGCTATTACGCGGGCATCGAATACTGCATCGAGAACGGTCTCGCCTGCTTCGACGCCGGCGCCCAGGGCGAACACAAGATCCGGCGTGGCTTCGAGCCGGTGCCGACGTGGTCGACGCATGTCATCGCCGATCCGCGCCTCGACCATGCCATCGGCGATTTCGTGGAGCGCGAGGCCGAGATGATGGCCGCGTTCGAGGCCGAACAACGCGACCGCTGCAATTTCTCCCAGACACCGGCGATGCAATCGTGAGCGGCATCCGGCTGTACTGGCTCGATCCCAACCAGCCTGACGGCGCCTTTCCGGATCCCAGCCTCGCGCTCGAGGAGCCGAATGGCCTCCTCGCCATGGGTGGTGACCTGTCGCCGCAGCGACTGCTACGCGCCTATTCGCTCGGTATTTTTCCCTGGTACAACCCAGAGGAATCGATCCTCTGGTGGTCCCCTGACCCGCGCACCGTGTTCGAGACCGACGGCGTGCATGTGTCGCGCCGGTTTCAGCGCATTCTGGCCCGGCACGACTACGCCGTATCTCTGGATCGCGATTTCGACGGCGTCATCCACCAGTGCGCCGCGCTGCGCGTTCATCGCGAAGGCACCTGGCTGGGGCCGGAAATGCGCGCCGCCTATCAACGCCTGCATCAAATGGGCCACGCCCACTCGATTGAAGTATGGCGCGAGCACCGACTCATCGGCGGGCTCTACGGCATCGCCCGCGGCCGCGTGTTCTTCGGCGAATCCATGTTCAGCACCGAGCCCGACGCCAGCAAAATCGCGCTCACCTGGCTCGCCCGGCAACTGCACGCCTGGGGCTATCGCTACCTCGACGGCCAGGTCGGCTCACCGCATCTGTATCGCATGGGCGCTATAGACATCTCCCGCGCCCGTTTTCTCGAGGCGATCCGCCTGCCGAGGCCGGAGCGTGCCCCGCCGGCCCCGTGGTCTTTCGACATCGATGCGCCGCAATCCAGCGCGCATCTTGAAAACACATCGCGCGACAGCACATCCAGCACCAGCTGAATGCGGTTGATTGGCTTGGATTTAGCCATGCCGCGCACCCAGAATCCGCGTAGCGATTGAACCGCGCGCCCAGTTGACAGATAATCCGGCGCGTTCTACCGCGCCGAGCAAGAGATCAGGAGCTAATGGCAAAAGAAGAGCATATCGAGATGGAAGGCACGGTCGTCGAGACCCTGCCCAACACCACTTTTCGCGTGAAGCTGGAAAACGGCCACATCGTGACCGCCCATATTTCCGGCAAGATGCGCAAGCATTACATCCGTATCCTGCGTGGCGACACCGTCACCGTTCAGATCACGCCGTACGACCTCAGCAAGGGCCGTATTACCTACCGCGGCCGCTAGACGGCAGCGAAGTGACGCACCACGTCACTTTATGACGGCGGCCCGAGGCAAAAGGCCTCTGGCATTCACGTCAACTTTCTGATTAAACTGCGGTTCCCGGCTGGCACAGCTTATGCTTTGATACGCGTGCACCAGTCCGCGTGACTATTTTCAGCACTTTTCAAGGGGGAACCCGCAATGCAGAAGCAACAAGGCTTCACACTGATCGAACTGATGATCGTGGTCGCGATCATCGGCATTCTCGCCGCGATCGCGATTCCGCAGTATCAGAATTACGTCGCCCGATCGAAAGTGACGGAGGGAATTAACCTCGCATCGTCTCTTAAAACGACTGTTGCTGAAAATGCTATGAATGGGTCGGATGATCTCAGCAAGGGCGCCGAAACAGGGCAAACAACTGATATTGTTAGTGGCTTAAGCGTCGATTCTAGCACCGGGGCGATCACTGTAAGCTATACAGACAAAATTCCAGGAACCGGCGCGAAGGAGCTAATTCTTACTCCTAAAAGCGGCGGAAAAGCATTGTCTGCAGGCACGCCGCCTACAAATTCGATAACTTGGACTTGCTCCACTAACGGGCTCGACTCGGCATATGTACCGGCTAATTGTCGAGGGTCCTAATTTTTAGACCTGTTGGATGTGAGCCCCAGTTAACTGGGGCTTTTTATCGAGAAAATAAATTGTCTCAAGGTATTATTCGCCGCTTCAACTATCACCAGCTTGCATGGCAAGCTTGATCTGAGGTTCGACACTTCAAATAGTTACCGTCGCAGCTATCTGCTCAGCACCAACCCAAGGAGCGCTTTCTGGGTTGCCCCTCGTTGTATTGCAGATGCCTGCCTCTAATGATCGGGATGCTGACTGCAAGACTCACTCACAAGTCGCGTAGGTCGGATTAGCCGCAGGCGTAATCCGACAGATCGCAGCCTGAGACATTAAGGCAAGTCTGCATCCCTTCGCTTCATGTAAAGCGCGTGCTAGCCAATCGCTCGAAATCAGCTTCTCAAAGCGCAATAGCCGGCCTATGGCTCGCAACTGGCTGGATTATTCCAATTGCCTCAGGTTTCGATTCTCGACGCCTTGTAATCACCGGCCCCCTTTGCTTGGTCGGCGTGATGGTCGCGACCGGAGGGCGAAAACCGATACGCGGCACGGCGACTCCTTTTTTCGTTGCTCTGTTACTCCTCGGCATTATCTCCAGCGCGGCGAGCTCGCTGCCAAGCTGGAGCCTGCTGGAAGTCACATACACGCTGCTCCTCGCGCTTGTTGCGGCCCACGGCGTGTCTTCCACGCTTACCGGTCTATCGCTGCGGCCCGAGCGTTTAATCGTGCTCGCGACCGCTACTCCAATCGTCCTCGCGTGCTTCTCTGCGATCATCGCGATCTACGCTTCTCTGCTCAGCAACCTCCCGCTGCGCTTCCCCGAGCCTGTCGGCACTTACGGCAATATTCGTTTCTTCAATCAGTATCAGACGTGGTTGCTGCCATTCCTGGCAACTGCCCTTGCCCTGCCAAATCCTCTCACGAGAGCGCGACGAGGCTTCTGGATCGCGTTCATCGCCACGGTAGGCATTTTTTTCTGGGCCCTCTACTGGCGCACCGGCGGCCGCGGCACCGGCTACGCCACGCTACTGGCAACCGCAGCCGTCGTCCTGCTCCATGGCCGCGCCGGTATCCGCCACGCCATGGGGATGGCCGCGCTGGCAGCGGGTGGTTATGTCGCATACCTCATAATGTTCTTTCACGGAGGCCAAGGCCCCACCGAGCACTTACTCTCGACGTCACCGAATGGCAGGCTTTATCTATGGCGTATTGCCATTGAATACATTCGCCTTCATCCGTGGCTCGGCATCGGACCGATGCAGTTCGCGGCCATCGACACAGGGTTGGCGTCCCATCCGCACAATGCAGTACTCCAATGGGCCGTTGAATGGGGGCTGCCCGCCGCGGCGCTGTTCGTATCGGGCCTCGGCTATCTCTATTTCAAGTGGATCCGAATCGCACGACGGCTGGTGACCAGAGACGACAGCGACATACCGCCAGCGTTAGTCGTCGCCGTCACGGCTTCACTTATTGCCGGGGGCATCCACGCCATGGTAAGTGGCGTGATCGATATGCCCGCCAGCCAGTTCATGCTCGTCACTGTGGCCGGGCTTGCGGGCGGAATTGCGCTTTCGGCAGCACCCGCCAGGGCCGAACGCGACCCGGGCCGCCTCGACTTCGTTACGAATGTGGCGGTGCGAGCCCTGGTTTTATCCGCATCGCTCTACGTGGGCGTATTCACAGCCTATGACTACTGGCATCGGCTGCATTCGCCCAAGCCGACCAGCGCCGTATATTTACGCAACACGTATCAACCCCGGTATTGGCTGGACGGGACTCTCACGGGGTTGACCGCGCATCCCCTGCCGCCGCGCGTTCCCCGGCATTCGGACTGAGCTGGATATGCTCTCGCGAGCACCTTTCGGGCATGCATCGCATGTGGCGACGAATCCCGCCAACGAGAACGCACAACCGGCTAAACGCGAGCTGCTTCGCTAAATTCAATATTTATCCGGTTATGCCGTTGAAAATCGGTATAATAAAAATCAGCTTGTCGGATAGCTGACTCATTAGCGTGGCGCCATGGTCTCGCGCATAACATCTGGATATTTGGCTGTTGCGATACTGGCCAGTGCCACACTTGGCGCCAGCGCGTACTTGTTTTGGCCGGCGGCCCAGACTTCGATCGGCAACAAGCCCGCCACGCAGAATGCATCCGCTACGACCCAACCGCGGACGCATCACTTTCATGTCGCATCGATATCGTCGCGACTCCGGCTGCTTCCGTCGAAACATCATCTGAAACTTCAGTGGTCGCCGATGCATGCTTTGGCGCAACGCCCGAAGCGTCAGCATTCCAGCCCGATCGTGATTACAAGGGTCAGCGTGCCGCCGCCGCTGAATCTGGAACTTCCCCCGACGACGTCGGCCCACGAGACTCTGCTAACCGGCACTGGCAGACAGCCACTCCCCAAGGCCCGGACGGCCAGTACACCACGGGCCGTCATCGATCCACTCGCGCTCAATTTGAATCCTCACCTCGACGACGATGATGCGCTGGAGAAGGATTCACGCCTGTTCAACCAGGGCAGTGGATTGCGCGGATTCATGGCGCAGAATTGGCTGAACGAAAAAGTCGGGCTTCAAGGCGGCCTGGCCATCAAGAAGAATGATCTGAGAGCCGAAAACAGCACGCTCCGGAACAATGTGGCCGTTGGCATGGGCGTGTTGCTGGCATTCTAGGGCGTGTTGAGGTTTGGTGCGAGTCCGCGCCAAGCGCTGTTTTGCGGCAAGACGAGGCGTAGCGAACGTGGCGTAGTCGTTCTACGCGAGAGAGCAACAACGCTGGATTGCCGCAAAACAGCGCTTGTCCCTTCGGGTTGGGCCGCAAATCGCGCCCTGCGGCGTTGCGAGTCTGGGTCGTGGCTCGCCACGACGCGGCGACTCGCGCCTTGCCGGTCACGATTTGCGGACGCCAACGCGGCGCTCGCACGAAACCTCAACACGCCCTAGCCACCAGCACCCGACTCACGACGGAATGTGATTCAAGCGGCTGTGGCGGTCGTGGCGAGATACGCACCGCGTAAGCTGATCTCGTCGCTTGAGCCAAGGCGCAGGCCACGACCGAGGCGCGCGATGCCACATCAAGCGGTACGACGGCGTAACCCGAACGCCTCTGGCCTCGCCGGACGCCACCATCCGAAGTCATACCTCACTCGCGGGCCGGGGCGCGCCAAGTCACCGATGCGCTTAGTTTGTGACGATCCCCACCCTAGAGGTCACAACTAAAGCCGGCCATCCGTCTCTTCCGCGGCGAATGCGTACTTGACGTCGTACACGATATGCGTCGATTTGCCGTAGGCACGCACGCTATCGATACCGGCCTCCCGGAACAGACGGTGCGCTACAGCAACAATCACGGCGTCATAGGCCCCAGCCTCTGGCGACTCGACCGGGGCCAGGCCGTATTCATGCTCGACTTTCGCGGCATCGGCCCAAGGGTCATACACATCGACGTCGACATTCATCGCCTTGAGCTCGTGCACGATGTCGACCACTCGGGTATTACGAATATCCGGACAATTCTCCTTGAAGGTAAGCCCCATGACGAGAACGCGAGATCCGTTGACCTGAATGCTTCTTCGCAGCATCAGTCGAACGACTTCCTGCGAGATATAACGCCCCATGCCGTCGTTGATTCGCCGCCCCGCCAGGATGATCTCCGGGTGGTACCCGACCGCCTGGGCCTTGTAAGTAAGGTAGTACGGATCCACCCCAATGCAATGCCCGCCCACGAGCCCCGGCTTGAACGGCAGGAAATTCCATTTCGTACCCGCCGCCTCGAGTACTTCCTGTGTATCGATGCCCAGGCGCACAAAGATCTGGGATAGTTCGTTGACCAGCGCCACATTGATATCGCGCTGCACGTTCTCGATGACCTTGGCGGCCTCGGCAACCGTGATCGATGAAGCCCGATGTACGCCCGCCGGCACCACCTTTTGATACAAAGCCACCAGACGATCGGCAGCCTCCGGCGTCGAGCCGGAGACTACTTTCACGATATTCGCCAACCCGTGCTCGGCATCCCCCGGGTTCGCGCGTTCAGGGCTGTAACCCACGAAGAAATCTTCGTTGAACGTCAACCCGGACCCAGCCGCGAGGATCGGCACACAGCGCTCTTCCGTTGCGCCCGGATAGACGGTCGACTCGTATACCACAATATCGCCAGGCGAAAGATAAGGCGCGAGCGAGCGCGATGCGGATTCAAGAGGCCCGAAATCCGGCACCTTTGCCTCTGTTACCGGGGTCGGCACGGTCACGATGTAGATGTTCGCGCTGGAAAGATCGGCCGGGTCTGCCGAAAACGCCAGGTCTTTCGATGCCCCGAGACGCTCGCGCGCGACTTCGCGCGTGAAGTCGTAGCCGCCTCGCAGCTGCTCGACCCGTTTCTCGTCGATATCAAAGCCCAGAGTGGGCAGGTGCTGGCCAAACGCAACAGCAAGCGGCAGCCCGACATACCCCAGGCCCAGCACCGCCAGCCGGTCGCCTTCCGGCGCATCGATTTTTGACACTCGCCATCCCCTCGATCTGGACGTGTGATCCTGATTCGCGACCGGAGGATGATACCGGAAACGCTGCACTACTGGTTCGAGCAAAACCGGCGAAGTTATACGATGATTCGGCCTCACACGG
The DNA here is from genome assembly GCF_000732535.1 of Salinisphaera hydrothermalis C41B8. Lineage (GTDB taxonomy): Bacteria > Pseudomonadota > Gammaproteobacteria > Nevskiales > Salinisphaeraceae > Salinisphaera > Salinisphaera hydrothermalis. Next base: position 32,589 of record NZ_APNK01000002.1, on the reverse strand, counting down.
CACCGCCGCTTCGGAAGCTCCGCCCGCGGCCGGTATAATTCTCTCGCCCATCCGTAGCACCACTGGACCCTCAATGAGCATTCTCGTTACCGGCAGCGCAGGCTTCATCGGATTTCATGTCGCGCAGCGACTGCTGGATCGAGGCGAAACCGTCATCGGCGTCGACAATTTCGACCCGTACTACGACGTCGCGCTCAAGCGCGCGCGTGTGGCCGAACTCGAAAAGAACCCATCGTTCAAACAGATCGAACTCGATATCGCCGACCGCCAGGCCATGCCCGCGTTATTTGCAGACCATGGCTTCGAGCGCGTCGTACACCTGGCAGCGCAGGCCGGGGTCCGGCACTCCATCGACCATCCGCACGACTACATCGATGCCAATGTCACCGGCACATTGAACGTGCTCGAAGGCTGCCGCCACCATAATGTTGCCCATATGGTGTATGCATCCACCAGCTCGGTGTACGGGGCGTCGACCGATATGCCTTTCTCGCCCAGCGGCGATGCCGATCACCCGCTGGCGATCTACGCCGCGTCGAAACGCGCTACGGAATTGATGGCCCACTCCTATGCCCATCTATACGGCGTGCCGACTACGGGGTTGCGCTTCTTCACCGTCTACGGCCCGTGGGGCCGGCCAGACATGGCACTGTTCCTGTTCACCAAGAAAATGCTCGCCGGCGAGCCCATCCCAGTGTTCAACCACGGCCAGCATCGGCGCGACTTCACCTTCGTGGACGACATCGCCGAAGGCGTGGTTCGTGTTCTCTACAAAACCGCTACACCGGACGAGAACTGGAACAGCGACAGCCCGCGCATCGACAGCAGCCCGGCGCCCTGGCGGGTATACAACATCGGCAACGGCAATCCCGTACCGCTCATGGACTACATCAATCGGCTCGAGGAATGCCTCGGTGTGACGGCCGAGAAAGAGATGCTGCCCATGCAGGCCGGCGATATCGAAGCGACCCACGCCAGCGTCGACGGCCTATACGAGGCCGTCGGCTACCGCCCACAGACCACAGTCGCCGAGGGCGTCGAACGCTTCGTGAACTGGTATCGCGACTACTACAACTGCTAGTCGCCTCCCAAAACGGGCCGCCGGCGCTTGCCCCGGCCCGCCCGGCTAATTAAGTATTCTTGTGCACGCATTGCCCCAGGAAAATGATCTTCAGCTCTCGATGTCGGCTTACGGCCTGCGGCCTAAGCCGACCTACATGCTGCGACAGCTTTGCCCGTAGCCCCGTAGGTCGGATTAGCCGCAGGCGTAATCCGACAGAACCGACTCGGAGCCACACCAACCTGTCACCTAATGATCAACACGCCGGGCTCTCGATGCCGGCCTACGGCCTGCGGCCTAAGCCGACCTACATACTGCGACACCTTTGCCCGTAGCCCCGTAGGTCGGATTAGCCGCAGGCGTAATCCGACAGAACCGACTCGGAGCCACACCAACCTGTCACCTAATGATGGGCACGCTAGGCTCTCGATGCCGGCCTACGGCCTGCGGCCTAAGCCGACCTACATACTGCGAACACTTTTGCCCGCATAGTCGAAGACGTAAGCAACTGCCATACTTACTCTAAATAATTACGATCCAGTATGCGTCGATCGTCGGCGCGGCACGTGGAGAGAGTGGCATGCGACTATCCAGCGAACAGGCTTCGGCCATTCGGCGCATCATCGCCGAAGAGAGCGAACAACGTCCGGCCCAAGTACGTCTCTTCGGATCGCGATTGGATGATAATCGGCGGGGGGGAGACCTCGACCTGCTGGTTAAGCTCGATAACCCGGTTGCTCACCCTGCGTGGCTCGCAGCCCGCTTGGAAGCCCGGATCAGCCGATTTCTCGAAGGCCGCGACGTCGATGTATTGCTGTCTGCGCCGAATCTTCGACATGCCGGTATTCACCAAATCGCCGAGCGCGACGGGGTGCCTTTGTGACGCAGGACGCTGCAACAAGGCAACGCCTACAGTTCCTCGTGCGCGTAGTGCAGCGTGAAAGTGACCATCTCGCGCTGACGGATCGTCGACTCTACCAGCAGCCCTTCACTTCAGCGCGAGCAATAGCTTTACAGGACAACCCTGACGAAGCGGAACGCGTAGAGGCTTTTGTTGGAAGATTCGGGCGGCTCCAGGATACGCTCGGGGACAAGTTATTACCTGCTTACCTAAGCGCCGAGGGCGAATCTCCCGGTACCGCCCTCGATCGCCTGGATCGTGCAGAGCAGTTGGGCCTCCTATCGTCAGCTGATGAGTGGTTGGCGATGCGCAAGCTGCGTAACCAGATGGTCCACGAATATATCGAGGATCCAAATATCCTGGCCGACGCACTCAATAACGGGCACCGCTTTGTACCCATATTGCTCGACGTCGCCGAGGCTTTAACCCAAGCGATTGGGCGGCGCGGCTGGTTGCAATGATCTACTGTGGCCACCCATGTCGCACCTCTCGCGTAAGCACGACTTAAAAGCCAACCGAGCCCTGTCCGCACCGCCCCGAATTACCAGCGCTATCTCCGTCTCGTCTGGTCCCGTAGGTCGGATTAGCCGCAGGCGTAATCCGACAGAACCGACTCGGAGCCACGCCAACCTGTCACCTAATGATCGGCACGCCGGGCTCTCGATGTCGGCTTACGGCCCGTCGCCTGAGCCGACCTACATGCTCGCGCGAAAATCGCCGCCTCTAATAAGCGTGCTTATGCACGAAGCCCTTGAGGATCGTCAGGAAGATGATCTTCAAGTCGAACCATATCGACCAGTGTTCGATGTAATACAGATCGTGCTCGATGCGCTTGGTCAGATCGGTTGAACCGCGCCAGCCGTTGACCTGAGCCCACCCTGTGATTCCGGCCTTCACCATATGCTTTTGCATATACCCCGGGATCTCATCCTTGAACTGATCCACGAACACCGGGCGTTCGGGTCGCGGCCCGACGATGGACATATCGCCGCGCAACACGTTGATGAACTGAGGCAACTCGTCGAGGCTGGTTCGCCGCAAAAATCCGCCGAAACGCGTCGACCGCTTCTCGCCCGCCTTAGCCCATACCGCGCCGGTTTTGGATTCGACGTCCACCGGCATCGAGCGGAACTTCAGGATCGTGAAATTCCGACCGTTCCATCCCATCCGCTTCTGGCGAAAGAAAATCGGGCCCGGCGAGCTCATCTTCACGCCGATCGCCAAGACCAATAGCAGCGGGCTAATGAGCGTAAGAATGATCAGCGCCAGCGTCCTATCCTCGATCGCCTTCATGAGCCGACTAAGCCCATGCATCGGCGAAACGCTGAGGTTGAGCATTGGCACGCCCAGAATATCCGTCACCGGATGCTGGATCAGCCGCATTCCATGAAGATTCGGCACCAGGCGCATAGTGATCGTGCTGTGCCGAAAATCCCAAAGCACGCGATCTATAAGAGGCTGCTGGTCAAGCGGCAGACATAGCCAGACCTCGTCTGCGTCGAAGCGACGCGCCAGCCGCTCGGTCCTCGCCTTGTATTCCACTACTCTGACGTTATGGATGTCTCGACGACCGTCGTGATCGAGCATCGCCACCGCGATCACTTCCCACCCCGTCGAAGGCGCATCTTTCACTCGCGCCAAGGCTTCCTCCACCAAGGGGCCGCTTCCTACCATAAGAATGCGGCGATGATTCCAGCCACGAGCGCGTAGCTCACGCAAAAGGGTATACGCTACGATACGACCAAGCACCAAAAGTGCCCATCCCGAGAGCGCCCAAGCAAGAACCCAAAGCCGGGAGTAGTTATCGCTTTGTTTGAGCGCGAAACCAATCAGAATCAGCCCCAACATCACAGCGATCCAGCCGAGCGTAACCATTCGGATTTGATCGACAGGGCTACGACCGCGCCAGGAGTCGTAAAGATCCAGCGACGGAAACACGCTCCAAGTCAGCAGAATCGCGACGAAAACCGGTCCACGATAATGCGTATCCAGCCCTAGGTTACCAAAGCGCCAAGCGTACGCGAGATAGGCTCCTATACAGATCATGGTGAGGTCGACCACTACATACAGGCCGAGCGAAACACTGCTGTGATCTCGTAAAAATCCGCGTCGAAACATTCTTCTGTTGATCTTTATAAACGGATGCGACTCTATACGAGCGAATCAGACCCGAGAAGGTGTAAAAAAGCTGCAAAAAAACCGGCTAAAGACCGGCTGGCAATAAACGACTCGCTCCTCACAGAGATCTATTGAGGACGTGTATTTTACAGCATTCCCACGCTACCGCAGAAGTAACTCGCAGGCTTATCAATATGCGCCTCGCTGTCGGCCGAACACCACAAGCACGGTTTTGAGCAAAATTTTGAAGTCCAGCCAGATGCTCCGTCGCCGCACGTAGGCGCAGTCTAGAGCGATACGCCGTCGATAGCTTGTATCACTGCGCCCACTGACTTGCCACAAACCTGTCATTCCCGGCCGCGTCGAAAGATAGATATGTGCGTACTGTCCATAAAGGGCCAATTCGTCCTCGACGATTGGCCGCGGCCCTACAAGACACATGTCTCCAGCTATCACGTTCAACAACTGCGGCAATTCATCCAGGCTGAAGCGCCTTAGAAAGGCGCCGACCCGCGTCACACGGGGATCGTCTTTCAGCTTGAAGTTCTCTTGCCATTCGGCGAGGGCTTCGGCGTCAGTTTGTAACAGCTCGCGTAGACGGGCTTGAGCGTTCGGGTGCATGCTCCGGAACTTGAGGCAACGAAATCGACGTCCATTACGTCCCACACGCTCGTGCGCAAACAGGATCCGCCGGCCCGAACATCGCACGCCGATAGCGATCAACACAAACAACGGCGCCAAGAACAACAGAAGAACGACGCTTCCAGTTAAGTCAAGCGACCGACCGAAACCAGTTTCTGGCCGCCTGGGCGGCTGAGCTGCACGATCGAGACCAGTATCGAGCTCACCCGACACACTATCTGCCGTTTTCACTTAGCAGACTCCCTTACCTACCCCCTGCGCCTGGACGCCCAGTCACTATACGGCCAACCCATCAAAGGCGAAAGCCTGGATGCCCGCCCGACCCTTATTTGTTGAATTTGTGGCAGCTTTGCCATAGGGACCGGAGATTAAGGTGCGCAAATTGGCGACCTGCTGCACCCGGCCGAACCGAGGATGAAGATCCGGGTATTCAGATTAAAACCCACCGCTAACTCAGCCCGCTCATTTCCGGGTGGCAATACCACTTGGGACAGACAATCGAACGGCAATGCGGCGTCGATGAACGCGACCATAATCCGCCAAGAGTCAACAGGCCGTCACGATTTGAATTTCGTCTTGTAACGACTGTTACGAAAGCTCATTAAGCGCAAGCAGCTTCGGGCAAGAGGCGCATGTCCACAGCGCATAGGCATCAGCTAACGCCCTGTCCTGGCGCCTTTGATACACCGAGACCTCTTTGGGAGTTAGACGATCGAGCTCGATCGCACTCATTCAGCCACGATATTGATCCTGGTGATCCAAAAACCACCGATACGTCTCCTCGATCCCGTCCTTAAGCGAAATGCGTGCGCGCCAGCCGATGTCATTTATTCGCGACACGTCCAGCAGCTTACGCGGCGTGCCGTCTGGCTTGTCCCGATCCAGAACCAACTTACCTTCGTAGCCAACAACGTCGCGGACCAGTTCGGCCAGTTCCAGGATCGATATATCTTCGCCAACTCCGACGTTGACGATTTCCGGGCGGCTGTAGTTCGCCATCAGCGTTACCGCCGCATCAGCCAGATCGTCCACGTGAAGAAACTCGCGCCGCGGCGTGCCCGAACCCCATACGACCACTTCCGGCTGCTGCGCCTGCTTCGCCTCGTGAATACGGCGCAAGAGAGCCGGGAGAACGTGAGAATTCTTGAGATCGAAGTTATCGCCGGGACCATATAGATTGGTCGGCATTAGCGAAATCGCATCGAACCCGTACTGTTTTCGATATGCCTGGCACATCTTGATACCGGCGATCTTGGCAACGGCGTACCACTCATTGGTTGGCTCAAGAGGGCCTGTAAGTAAGCTATCCTCGGGCATCGGCTGTGGCGCATGTTTCGGATAAATACACGACGATCCCAAAAACAACAGCTTGTTAGTGCCATGCGCCCATGCAGAATGAATTACATTCGTCTGCATGGCTAGATTGTCTCGAATGAACTCGGCTGGGTACGTATTGTTGGCTCTAATACCTCCGACTTTGGCCGCGGCTAAGACCACGTATTCCGGCTGTTCCGTTTCGAAGAAGGCATCCACGGCGGCTTGGCTGGTGAGATCCAGCTCGCGGCGGCTGCGCAACAGGAGATTATTGAATCCACCAGCCTGCAACCGCCGTACAATAGCGCTACCCACCAAGCCGCGATGACCGGCGACAAAAATACGTGACTCCGGACTCAGCCTAGCGGCAGGCGCAATATCGGACGACTCGGACTCAATTGCCATAAAACTCTCTCCAACTCACTCGCTGCCGGGCAGGCCTCATCTGCCGACGAAGCGGGCTTTGGCTATATCGGGGTGTAATCTACTGAAAGCGCCCGCCGAAACCCAGGCCAACTTGCTCTTCGACTCCACTGATGAGCGGAATCACTTGGCCCGACTTCAATTACGCGTTCACTCGTGATAATCGAAGGTTTGGAAACCTTGCCGCCGGCATAGCTCGTCTCGCTCGGCACTCATCAGATCTTCGCGAACCATTTCGGCAACGAGCGCATCGAAGGACACTTCCGGCTCCCAGCCGAGTTGCTCACGAGCCTTCGATGGATCGCCCAGCAACGTTTCCACTTCGGTCGGACGGAAATACCGCGGGTCCACGGCCACCAGACACGCTCCGGATTTTGCGTCGTAACCTTTCTCACTCTCTCCGGCACCTTCCCAACGGATATCGATACCCAGCTCGCGACAAGCGGCCTCGGTGAACTGGCGTACCGAATACTGCTTACCGGTGGCGATCACATAGTCTTCGGGAGCGGCCTGCTGCAGCATCAACCATTGCGCTTTCACGTAATCACGTGCGTGCCCCCAGTCTCGCAGAGCGTTGAGATTTCCCAGATAAAGACAGTCCTGCAGGCCCAGCTTGATGCGCGCCAATGCCCTCGTGATCTTCCGGGTTACAAAAGTCTCACCACGCAACGGCGATTCATGGTTGAACAAAATACCGTTGCATGCGTATAAGCCATACGCTTCGCGGTAGTTGACCACGGCCCAATACGCGTACAACTTCGACACGGCGTAAGGCGACCGCGGGTAGAAAGGCGTCGTTTCGTTCTGGGGAACCGCCTGCACCTTGCCGTAAAGCTCCGATGTAGACGCTTGGTAAAACCGTGTCTTGTCTTCAAGACCAAGAATTCGGATCGCCTCGAGTAAGCGCAAGGTGCCCAGTGCATCGCTGTTGGCAGTGTACTCCGGGCTTTCGAATGAGACTGCGACGTGCGACTGAGCACCCAGGTTGTAAATTTCGTCGGGCTGCACCTGCTGAACAATACGAATCAGGTTCGTCGAATCCGTCAAATCGCCATAATGGAGAATAAACCGCGGATTAGCCTCGTGCGGGTCCTGATACAGGTGATCAATACGATCGGTGTTGAACAACGAAGCCCGCCGCTTGATGCCATGCACCTCATAGCCTTCGCTGAGCAACAGCTCGGCCAAATAGGCCCCGTCCTGGCCGGTAACCCCGGTAATAAGCGCGCGCTTAGTCATGCATCTTCTTCCACTGTATCGGCTGCGCCGTTCACAAGCGCTTCCGCCTCTAACTCAAAATTCTTCATGATCCGCTCGTAACCCAGATGTGTTTCGGCATAGTGTCGCGCACTGGCGCCTAATACCTCTCGGCGTTCCTCATCCCCTGCGAGCTCGAGCAAAGCTTCCGCAAGCGCGTCCCCATCCTCGGGCGGGACACAAATACCACACCGGGAGACAATCGATGCCACTTGAGTTCCTTCGGCTGCCGTCGCCACCACCGGCCGGCCGCTCGCCAGCATACCGGTAAGCTTCGACGGCATCACCAGATCGGCTGCATCCGCGCGCTGTGGCAGCACATGAACATCAGCGAGGTTCAAAAGCTCGTTGAGCATTTCCATCGGCTGCAATGGCAACCAGCGCACATTCGGCAGGTCCGCCGCACGCGCCTGGAGCCGAGCCTTGGCGCTACCAGCGCCTGCAATTATCCAGACGATATTCGTATTCTCAACGGTTTGGCGGGCAGCGTCGATCAAAACGTCCAGCCCCTGCTTCTCCCCAAGATTCCCGGCATACAGTACCACCCGCGTACTAGGAGCCAGACCGAGCGTGTCCCGAAAGGACGACGCCTGTGACAGCGGATGAATGGCTTCCAAATCCGTCCAATTCGGGAAATACACGCGTCGCGACGCAGCAACCCCCTTGTCCGCTAAACGGTCCAGCATGCGGTCCGAAATCGTCGACACACGATCAAAGCTGCGCAAGAGAGAACCCTCGGCTCCGAGAAACCATCGACGCGCTCTGCGCGATTGCAACATGCCGAGATCGAATGCGGCGTCCACTTCAAAATCCTGAATATGGAGCCAGCTCTTGGCGCCTGACAACTTCGCGATCAAACGAGCCACTGGCCCACAGAACAAAGTTGGCGCGATCGCTACGACCAAGTCCGCTCGCCATCTCGCCTGCGCCAACATCACGGGCGCGCTGGAGACCGCAAAACTGGCAAGATGCGCCAAACGTTTACTACCGCTCGGACTCTTTGGCACCCAAAGCGGGCACCGATAAACCGTCATCTCGCCATTCTCTGACAGATCCGACTCTCGCACGTAACGCTTTGCCGAATAACCGTCACCTACTCGCCAGTCGGGATAATAAGGTGGCGCAGTAACCACACGAACCTGATGACCTCGCCGTGAGAGCCAACTCGCCATTTCGCCCGTGTATTTTCCCGTCGCCGTGAGTTCCGGAGCAAAATTAATCCCGTAAATAAGAATTCGCATTAATTATAAAAAATTACCATTAACGTACTAACGACGACATCAGTCATCACAAACTGTCATCGCGCCACCGGGGTTTTGTGGCGACACAAGGCACACCAGCACATACCATTCCAGCATTCATATCGCTAAAAACCGCCGACGCCGCGGTTACCACCGCATCCTCACCAATCGTCACTCCCGGCCCCACAAACACTTGAGCACCGATCCAGACGCCGTCCTCAACAACGATCGGCGCATTTCGATATGCCATGTCCGGGCTACGATAGTCGTGGTTTCCACAACACAGAAAAGCCCGTTGTGAGACACAACAGTGCTTTCCAATCACCAACGGCTCAAAGTTGATAATGCATGCCTCTTCGCCAACCCAAGAATAATCTCCGATTGATAGCTTCCAGGGGAGATGTATATTGACGCGCGGCTTGATCACCACTCCTTGTCCGATAGAGGCACCAAACCAGCGCAGAATCCGGCATTTCAAAGAGGACGGCCAAGGTAGCGCACTTAAAAAGAAGGCGACCTTAAGCAGGTACCAGACGGCCTCTACCAATTTAGGACGGCCCCGATCCAGGCCTTTTTTTGCATCGAACAGGTCGTTTCGAACGCGGGTCATACCGGCACCATCAATATCTATCAAGCATTTATATAGCGCTAACGTTCATACCACAAAGACTGCAAAAATCTAGCTGTCTCGAAAATCAACCACCATTCGCCAAATCACCTACCTTGATGACGAATCACTACTCTCCACCGCACCGATTAACTCCCGCAGCAAAGAACGCTAACTATCATGAATGTGATTGTCAGTACCAGCAATCGTCTTCCAGCTCACGTCGATGTAGGCTGAAAGCCCAGAGGGCGACTATCCACCCACTCGTTAATCTGCACCATCGCTTCGCGCACAGCGGATAGTGGCGGCGCCGGCCTCGACCGTGCCCGGAAACAGCGCGTTCTGCCTGCCGGTGATCGGTAGCAGCGAAGACGAGTCGTCGCGTGCAGAGAGGTGAATCACCGCCTCGCCCCGCTCGGGGCCGAGGGCCGCCTCTACCAGTCCCACACCGGCATCACCGTCAAACACACGCCGGAACAATTCAGCTGGCCCCGGTAGCGGCTCTAGGGAGACAACCCGCACCGGCGGAAAACGTGCCGTGTCACCAACGCGAAATGCCTGCGGTTCGAGCCGATACCTACCACAGCCTTCATCGCGCCGAGGTGCTGCAGCAACCCTGCATGCTCCAAGCCCGCCGCCAAGCGACAACACATCTGTGCCCGACGCAACGCAGGCACAGGCAGTATGCAAGCGATCTTGCCGGCCGTAGTGGTCAGACTTTTGATGAGGTGCTCCTCGACTGTTCTTCGCTCGGAGACGCCATCGCAACGCCGTCTACCAATGCATCCCGCGACGCCAGCCAGCGCCTTTCGCTCGCGCTGTAAGTCTCCACACAGCGACGTACGGCTGCACTCGAAGCCGCCTCGAGGACAGCCGGCTCATGCAGCCAAACCCGAAGGCAATCCAACGCCGCGGGCACGAACAGCACAGCGGGATCAACCACCAAGCCAGATTCTGCGCCGACTATTTCGGGAATAGCGCCACGCCCATAAGCGATGACCGGAATGCCGCGCTGCATTGCTTCGTGCAGTACCAATGGCTCGGCTTCATTGACATAGGTTGTGGGGAAAACAAAAACATCAATGCTCGCGAAGAATGCGTCTTTTTCTGCGCCGTATTTCGGCCCCACGTACTCGACCGCGGGCAAGTGCGTCAGGCGTGCGCGCACCCGCCGCTCCGTCTCGTCGTCCTGAAATGGGCCGGCCAGCATGCCGCGTAGCGACAACCCAGCATCCCGTGCTGCGGCCATCAGATCGAGAAACAGGAAAACGCCTTTTTCCTCGGCAAGATTGCTGAGCAATCCCAGAGTATGCAGCTTCCGACGCGGCGCAAAAGTGGTGGCTTCAGTCGTAGTATCTGGCTGCAAGAAAAATACGGTATTCGACACCGCCACAGCTTGCTTGACCGAGTATTGCGCCTGCAAGCGAGACGCCATGCCCGTCGAGAGCGCGATATGTACGCATTCAGGGCCTGCAAGTCGCATCAGCCAGCCCGTCAACCGGCTGCGCCGGTCGAGGTAGGCAAAACTATGATGGTGCAGATACACCGGCATACCGCGCCACCGGGCCACCGCGACAAATGGCAGCTCATATACCTGACCCCACCCCCCGGACACACTCATATACAGCGTTGCGCGGCACCGCCAAGGCAAACATGCAAAACGCGCAAGCCCCCGCAGAACTCTAGGCAGCCGACCGAGTCGGTTGGTCAACGAACGATCAATGCCAGAGGCCGCTAAGTTGATAACAGTAGCCTCCGCACCCGCACTGCGTAGCGCTTCGCGCACGGCAGCGTTTACGGCAGCCATGCCATGTGTAGGCGGTGGAAATGTGCCAACAGTAAAAATGGGTCTCTGATCGCGCTGCCGCATAACTTTATCAAATGTGAGGCGATTGAATGAGCCGCGGCAATTCGATCTTGCACGGGCCAATCAATATTACTGAGTAACTGCCGTTGCGGTCCATTTATAAATTGGCACGCAGAACTATCCGAGGGTCTGAAAAACCCGAATTGCGGCAGGGTACCAGTCGGGCACACTGGCCAGTGCTGGCTTGACTAGGAATCTTCAATTGTAACGACCACACTACCAACTCGTCGATGGAAATCGGGAAGCGGTTCCGCGGTGCCCCCGGGCGCCGGAGAGATATAATGAGAAGACGTTGCAGCTACGGTAGGCGTATGAGCAGGCACGCTCGAATATAGCGAAGTTGCCCTTAGAACAAATTTCCATGTTTGTTTTACCACACTACAGCCCCATGCCTGCCCACTCGCCGCAATAAATCACTATTTGCAGCGACAGCGCAAGACTCAGCGCCCTCTTAGACTCCCTCCGGTCGAGCGGACAAACATCCTTACTAACCTTCCGCCCATTCGATAAATTATATAAATGAAAATTGCATAATAAAAAAACCTAGTAGACGCACGCAGTACATACTGGGTAGATAATAAAAACGACAATGCAATCAAAACGGAGCAAAGATTCACCACCCCCGCACCGAACGCCCCATCCGCCGATCCGGAAAAGTAGCGTTTTTTCCGATCAAAGAAAGTTATTACAACGCTCGCCAAAATGTAGTAAGAGCAAAAAAATATGAAACCGTAATTGGCCAATTCGCCAATCCCATTGTATGGAATAAAAGCATAGTCGGGGATCGTTAACGTAGGGGCGATTGTATACCAATCAGGAAGACCCGGGAATCCAATGAAAGATGGAAGCGGATTAATTTCCGTCCAAAAGTAAATATCCGGTATTTTGGCGTAGGAATAAACCATTCCCGCCAGCGGGAGACCAAATGTAAAATTCTCTACCGTTGAAATAACAGAGAACCACCACGTAAAAGCAAAGCTTCGCAATGATATATAACTAAGCAGAGATTCCGGCAAATTAAGCAACCCTAGATCGGCACTCCCGCGCATGTAAAGCGGGATACTTAACAAACTAGGCAACATCAAGACCAAAATGAAAATCAATGCCTTCGATCGACGCAACGACCCTTTCCCGTATATATGTCCGCCGACAAACATGACCCAAAATAACGCGGACAAACGCGTCGCGAGACCTGCAAGCGTCGCCCAAAATAAAAGCCCAATTATCACCGAAATTATTTTTATGCCGACACGTCGTGATCCGGAAACGCACCAGCCACAAATAAAGGCCGACGGCAATATGCCAACGGTTCCAATTAAAGTTAGCGCCCTATTATCTTGCGCAAGATATGCGCCACCGAACAATGTATTTTCAAGTCCACGCCCAGACACGTATATCGTGTAGAACATTAAGACAATAGCCAACGAGTAAGTCGATTTTTTAATGGAGATGAACCGCATGCCTCGAACGCGAGCAACGGAATTTTTCGAACTTCTCAACTTCGGCAGTAGCAATTCTATAGCGGCACTAGTGATATTTAAGACCAGCAAAGCTGATAAATACAAAAAAAGAGACATAGAATTAAAGTCTGACGAGCGCGCGAAGATCCTATAAAAGGGGACATTAATCAAATCAATGCCATATGAATAAAAGCAAAAACCAATAATACCAATCGTCAGATATATTGAATTCACGATGAGCAACAACGTGTGACGTGCAGGCCGTGATAGAAATACCGAGAGCGCCGCCCCATTCAACACCAGTAATATCAGATCAATCGAATAATACATTGCGAAAGCAGCTTCCAAATTCAAAATTGGCACGAAGAAATTGAGCGCTCGAATATCATCGCGGTCCAAAAACGCGGTTTTTACCCCGCGTAACTAAGCTCGCAGCCAGGCGATCAGGAATGACTGCCCCGAAACAGACTTACCAGCACATCGGGCCGTCGGCCCCACGCCAACCCCAGGGCGAGTGCAATACTTATCCCGCGAGACGCGTGCCGACACGTACATGTAGCGAAACCGCGAGATACTCTCCTCCACGATCCAACTGCGATCCGGCTCGACTCGGTCATGGAACCAGGCATTAAACTCGAACGCGCGGCGATCAGCCAACGGATTGAATCGCTCGACCATGTAGGGCGGGGCCATGTTGTTCGACAAGCGATCCGCAAACCTCATCATTCCAGGCGAACAGATTCATGGCTAATCCTGCTCATGCAGATTCAACGTCAGCATGGCTTCCATGTCGCCGTACGCAGACGTTCAAGAACGTATCCGAGCGAGGCGTAGGTTTCTTGGTCATTGACTTCGGCCGTTTCGATCAAGAAATCAAGGACAGCGCTAGCGTGAGCACCCGCCGGGTATCAGCAGTCAGTCAGCCCTTCCGCTAATGCGAAGCTTCGCTTAAGCTAAATTAGGTCCGGTACTCGATTATGTGAAGCACCAGATCGCCCGCCGCATGAGCATTTGATAAACCAGCGCCTCACTTCATCATAGCGCCCGGTGGAAGCCAATCCGACTATAGGGTGGTTTATATAGGCGTAGCGCCTGTTCCTGCGATTCGTGCCGCGCGACCAAACGCTTCTTCATGATGAGGTCTGCTTCCACATAGTGGCCTGTGTCCTTGCCGGGTGTTCTCGTGGCCGAGCCACAGCACGATCACGCTGGAACGTGCCAACAGTTTCCGAACGCCCGGCTCGAGATTTTCATGCAGCAGCTCCGGCATTACCCGCTCGCCGGCAGCAGCAGTCGTCGTCGTCCCAGCTGGCATGGACGACCGTATGATGCACGGCCGGCCTGATGCCCCGGAGCGGAACGCTGTCAGGCGTGCCCCGAGCCACCATGGGTTCCACGCTCTTGTGCTCGCCGGACAGCATCAGCCGTTGGAGACCCCAGCGCGTGGGCTGTGCACGTCCGGCATGACCCAAGGTCGCCACCATCATTTCATGGCACCCATCGGAACAGGTTAGCAATGTCGCGTTAGGTCGCATAGCCCCCAATCCATCACCGCAATTAACGGTACCACCGCAACAATTGGTTACCTCGCAGTATCAGTAATCTTCACGAACAATCCAGAACAAGGGAAGTGGAATCAACTTTGGCGCTCCATCCAGTGGTCATCGTGATTCGGTAATCCCCCCGTTTTTAGCGCAAATCAAAAGCGGAGTTAAGCAGCCATACTCAGTTTCTGCATGGGTGTGATGCCGCCGAGCGCCATGTTTGGCCGCTCGTGATTGTAAGTCCAGAGCCAACGCGTCGCAGCGTCCTGAGCATGAGCAATGGACTCGAACAGATGCTGATTGAGCCAGTCGTAGCGAACCGTTCGATTATAGCGTTCGACGTAGGCGTTCTGCTGCGGCTTGCCCGGCTGAATATAGTCGAGCCGGATCTTGCGCTTGGCGGCCCATTTGATCAACGCGCCACTGATATATTCCGGGCCGTTGTCACAGCGAATGGCGGCCGGCTTGCCGCGCCATTCGATGATCTGCTCCAGGCTGCGAATGACCCGGGCTGAGGGCAACGACAGATCGACTTCGATCCCCAGGCCTTCGCGGTTGTAGTCGTCGATGACGTTGAACAGCCGGAAGCTGCGGCCATCACTCAGCTGGTCGTGCATGAAGTCCATCGACCAGCTCTGGTTGGACGCCGTCGGCACGGCCAGTTTCTCCGGTGCGTCTCGCTTCAAGCGCTTGCGCGGCTTGATCCGCAGATTGAGTTCCAGCTCGCGATAGATCCGATACACGCGCTTGTGGTTCCAGCGAAAACCCTTGACGTTGCGCAGATACAGGAAACACAGGCCGAACCCCCAGTTGCGCTGATGATCGGTCAGGCGGATCAGCCAGTCAGCAATCTCGGCGTTCTCATCCGACAACGTCGGCTGATAGCGATAGCAGGTCCGGCTGATCGAAAACGCCACGCAGGCCAGCCGGATGCTGATCCCGTATTCACGCACGCTGTGTCGGGCCATCTCACGTCGACGAGATGGCCTCACCATTTTTTTGCCAGGGCTTCCTGCACGATCTCGGCCTTGAGCCGCTCCTCGGCGTACATCTTCTTGAGCCGGCGGTTCTCGTCCTCCAGCTCTTTCATGCGGGCCATGAGCGAGGCGTCCATGCCGCCATACTTGCTGCGCCACTTGTAGAACGTGGCGGAGCTCATGCCGTGCTCACGGCACAGCTGCGGTACGGGCGTGCCGGCCTCGGCCTGCTTCAAGATCGCCAGAATCTGGCTGTCGGTATAACGCGATGTCTTCACGGGAACCTCCTCGGGTTAGATTACGAGAAAATTCCACTTTTGACCTGCACTCTTTTCTGGGGGGATTACCATTCCACTGCCAACGCTCTCTCGTAGATATGCTCGAGTTCGTCGGAGCATTTTTTCCCAGCGTATCGCCATGAACCTTCTCTGCATTGGCTCTGTATAGAGGCTCCTGACTGTGCGTCGCTCGCAGCGACAGCCGCGATATCGCCGAACAAGTCTGCGAGGCGGGGGGGGTCTGCGCGATACCCGCATATTTGAATTTCCCTCGTTCAAAATGTCGCACTTCCAAATGTTACAGCCGGGGCAGCGCGCAACCTTTGCTCTAGCGATACGGATGGCCGAATATAAAGTGTGTTTCCGCTCTTGTTGCGACCAGATAGCCGCGTCAGTGCGCGGGTGAAGGGGTCATAGCGCATTGGCACAAAACCGTAACCCCCCATTTGATGGTGAATGTCTTCATCGTTGAAGCCGTAGCGTGCGCCCAGGCCATTCAGTTC
This sequence comes from Salinisphaera hydrothermalis C41B8, assembly GCF_000732535.1. GTDB lineage: Bacteria > Pseudomonadota > Gammaproteobacteria > Nevskiales > Salinisphaeraceae > Salinisphaera > Salinisphaera hydrothermalis. Next base: position 16,397 of record NZ_APNK01000002.1, on the reverse strand, counting down.
GATCAACACTGCCTTTAAGGCGTCGGTAGCGAGCAAATCTTTTGACCCTTGGATGACTTCCGCCTCAAAACCCTCGACGTCTATCTTCAGCATCGCCGCCTCGGTCGCTAGATCGTCAAGAGGCAAAACGGGCACCTCGACTGCATTGCCGATCGCATCCGCTTCAGTCAATACGTGATTAGTCGCCCCCCCCACATCACTCGTAAATCTCACCTGACCAGATTCACGTCCCACGCCGATATTCCGTGCAACGATCCGATCGTTGAAACGATTGAAATAGACGTTATCAAGCAACCATTCAAACGTCGAAGGCACCGGCTCCATCGCTAGCACATCCGCACCACGGCTGGCCGCCAGGATGCTGTAGACACCGACATTGGCGCCGACATCGAGGAACACGTCATCCGCACGAAGAAAGTGCAGAACGAATGCCATGTCTTCGAACTCCATCAGTCCGACGTACACATTGCCTGTTGCGCCGTGCATGCCCCTGCGAACGAGCAGCCGTGTTTCGCCCATAAAAGGCATTGCACAGGGCTGCTGCAGCAGACGACTGCCTACTTGCCAGCGAAACATCCGACGCAGCGTACCCACACGGTCACGACGGCCCAATGGATGACTCAAGTAGTGACGAATGGTCTGCCATGGTGCAAAGAGTTTCACCGTGATTTCTCCGCCAGCAATGTCGCAACAATGTGCTCGAAATCCTCGGCCCATTTTTCCGGCGTGTGACACTGGATTTTTTCCGCAGACACCTGCCCCATGCGTTCGCGCAGGCCCTCGTCCTGACTCAGTTTAAGCATCGCCGACGCCAGCACGGCACTATCTTCCGGCCGCACGATATAGCCGTTGACACCTTCCTCGACGCGATCGCGAATCTCACCGGCTGCGCTGGTGCTGATCACGGGCAATCGACAGGCCATGGCCTCATCCACCACCAGACCATAGGGATCGCCCAGCGTCGGAAACACGAACACATCGGAGGCGGCGTAATACTCGGGCAACTCCGGCTTTTGTTTGAAGCCCGCAAACACCACGTTGCGGATACCCCGCGCAGTACAAGTTTCCCGTAGTGCAGCTTCCTCCGACCCATCGCCGACGAGCAGCAAACTCACTTCCTCGGCGCTCTGACGCTGCACCATGGCGAACGCGTCCAGCAAATAGTTGACACCCTTCCCCCACCAAAGGCGTCCGACGTAGATGAAGGTCGTACCCTTAAGCTGCAGATCAGCCCGCAATATATTTCTGTCAGGCCGCGCTTCGATAGCTCCACTCATATAGTGAGTAACATCGATCGAATGCGGCAGGCACATGGCCCTGTCAGCAGGGGTACCAAACTGCATGGCAAAGGTGCGGCTTTGCTCGCCACTGCCCAACGTCGCGTCGACACGCGGGAACACCAATTTTTTAACTGAATTCTTCCAAGCCTTTCGCGTCACCCAACGATCCATCGTGACTTGGCACCAAAACGCCGTTTTCGCGCCGCGCAACCTGGCCAGAGCCCAGCCAATCAGGAACGACGGCTCTGCATACAGGCTTACCAATACATCGGGCCGACGCCCCAACACCAGCCAAGGCCAATGCAATATCCTCCCCGCGAGGCGCGTGCTGGGCACGTAGCGATAACGAAACCGCCAGGTACTCTCGTCCACAGTCCAGCTGCGATCCGGCTCCACTCGGTCGTTGAACCAGGCCTCAAAATCGAAGGCATCCCGGTCGGCCAAGGCGTTGAATCGCTCGACCATGTAGGGCGAGGGGATGTTGTTCCAATAAACAACCACAGGTTTGTTTCGGAATTTTACGCTCATCAGACAATAGGAAAGAGGGTTGGCTGTGCGAAATTGTAGGCTCTTGTGCGTGTCAGCGTTGCAATCCAGCCCATTCCGACACGCGTGCCACTACAGTTTTCCTGTAGACGGTCCAAGTGAAGGCTTTTGATCGCTTCACCGCGTTGTCTCCCATAGATTGAAGTAATGCTTTATCACCCTTGAGCTGGCGCAGTCGAGCCACTAGGGCATCGACGTCGCGGGGCGGAATGATATACCCCTCTACGCCGTCGCGAACGATGTCGCCTGGCCCATTCGGCGTGGTCACCACGGGTAGGCCGCTGGCCATTGCCTCAACGACGGAAAGCGGCATCCCCTCGACAAGTGTGGGAAATACAAACACATCCGCGCACTGCAATACCTCGGCAAGCTGTGCGCGTGGCAGATGAGGTACATGCCGGAGCAAGTGCCTCCATGGCTTCAGTGCCGAACCATCGTCCTGCATCTGGCCGACCAAGGTCAGTGAGGTGTTCTGATCGCGAATCTCCTGATAGGCCTTAAGCAGATAGGAAAGGCCCTTTCGCTGGCTCAATTGTCCGACAAAAACGATATTAAAGCTTTCATCTTGTGCCTGCCTTCGCCCGTCGGGGTGGAATAGAGACGTATCCACCCCGTAAGGAATTACCTCCAACTTTTCCATAGGCACGCCTTCGGAAATGAACGTGTCGCGAACGAAGCTTGAGCCAACCAGAATATGGTCAGCCAGCTCAATCTCCCGATCCAACTGTTCCATCTGCCAAGCGGGTCGCTCATGGCTGTTCAGGGTGGCGGCGAACTCAGGTTCGCGAGCGGCTTCATCCTGCAGATAGCGGCGGGTGAAGGCATGATGGGCTAACGAATAGTTGAGTACGCAAACAGCACCCCGCTCCTTCGCTATCCGAAATGCTGACTCGGCGCAGCCCCAAGTAGCCACCACCGCCGTTACGGTCGAATCCCTCGACGCGTGAGCTCCAGAACGCTCGACCGCGCTTCCGAGCAGATAAATGATTCGCCCGCGCAGTGACCGATGAAATGGTATCCAAGCAGGAAGCTTTGACCACAAGGCCAATGTAAAATCCCAACCTAGACCTACCTGCCGCACATGCGTGGCATTTAGTCCTTCTGGCATGCGACGCCTACCGAAGGACTTCACATATATGCTGCCTAGGACAGGCACTCGCTCCAATAAATGTTCCCCCCACCGATCAAGATTGGTATATGGGCGGACGTAGCACGAGAGGACGTTCATTTCGGCCAAACCTGCGGCCAATTGATTCAACTCGGGAAAAGAACTGTTGATGATTAAGATCATTATGAATTCGGGATCGCCCACTTAGCGGATGTGATGAGTGTGGAGTGAATCTGGCGCCGAGAGGAAAGCGACTGCCCGCCATGGCCAGCAGCGTCGTAACCAGCACGGTGGACAATGTTCCACACAGCAGGAGCATACGGCCTGAAGCCTTTGCGTGATTCATGTTGAAGCTCCTCCAGACATGGCGACTTCTCCCCCGCCGAGAGCAATACGTCGCGCTCGAAACGCCATCCACACGGCTACACACAGGGACGTTGCGGACGCAGCAAGGACACCATAGGCGGCACCTTCTTGCCCCCATGTCGGCACGCAGACAATAAGCGTAACCACCCCAATCGTGAGGCCGACCAGTTCAGCAATGGTCGATACCATGGGCAGGCCCATGCCACGCAGGCCGTCCGCAATCACCCTGTATAAGGCGCCGAGCGTACCTGCGATACAGAGGATTTTAAGCATGAGGGCCGCCGCAGTGAACGCCTCGCCGTATACGAGTCGCAACAGGTCGACAGCCCAAAACATGACGACAACCGTAGCCAGAGTGCCCCCACCTGCCGCCAGCAGGAGGAAGCGACGAAGCACCCGCCATTGGTCTGCAGCGTTGCCACACTTGGCAATTTCGGGCAGCACCACCTGCCCCAGGGCAAAACCCTGTGCACGAATGAGGTTGGCGGCCGCCAGCGCTGCGATGTACAGGCCAATATCGTGCGTAGAAACCAACAAGGTAAGCGCCAACACGTCGATCCGTAAGCCGGTGAAGGGTTGCAGCGTACCCAGTTGGGCTGAAACGCCATATCTCAGCTCGCGGCGCAGGCTTTTCCTGTCAAACCAGCGTGTTTCAACTTGTCGACACAGCCGTAACAGCATGGGCACCGTGAGCGACAACGCAAGAATCGCCGCGAGGGCATTACTTGCGAGATTGGCAGTGACAACGGTGGTTACTCGGATGTGGTGCGTCATCCACAGTCCCAGCAAGATCAGCGCATAACCTAAAGGCACGCTCACTCGCACGGCATTAAAGGACGCATAGCGCCCCGCCCCCTGCTGAATCGCATTGGCATATAGCGTCAACAGATTGAGCGGCAGGTACGCGCACAAATACAACACCGCCAGATTACCGAGGGCAGCGCCATGACCAGCCAGCGCCCCGGGAAGCACCAACCAGCCCAACAATCCAAGAAACACCCACTGGCAGGCTGCCAGCACCGTCGCATTACCCAGCAATTGATGTCGTTGCATCGGGTAGCGTGCAGACGCATACGTTATCGCGACCGGCAAACCAAGGTTACCTAGATAAGCAAACATGGATGTCCAGCTAATGACCGCGGCGAGTGCACCGCGACCATCGGGCCCAAGCAGGCGCGCCACCAACACTCCCGTGCCCAAGCCTATGAGCTGGATCAGCAGTTGCGTGCCTGTGGTGTAGAAAATCGCTCGTCGCATGAATCACATACTCTTCACCACCAAGATATTGCCGATGTGCCTGTCTTAGCCGTTGTCAGGATGAGTAGGGTACGCATCGCTGGCATCTGACGGTTGCATCGATGACTCAGGCTGACTGCGCCACAACGACACACACGGAATCTTGCTCTTGTCGCAGCGATGAGCGTATTTGCGCGCGACCTCCGTCACCTCTTCCATCAGGCCTTCGCCTAGCGTTATCGGTTCCAGGCCCAAGTGCAGAAAGCGGTCGTTCGCCACGTGCAGCTCGTTCTCGTCGGCTTCATTGCGCGGATTGTCCAGATACTCGGCTTCCACGCCGGTCCGCTCCGTAACCATGCGAGCCAAGTCCCGGACTCGATGCGTCTCCGTCATCTGATTAAGAATGTGCACCTTGTCGCCGCTGTCGGGCGGATTTTCCAGCGCAAGCTGGATACAGCGCACCGTGTCCTGGATATGGATGAATGCCCGCGTTTGGCCACCGGTGCCGTGGACCGTCAGGTGGTAGCCTACCGCCGCTTGCATGAGAAAACGGTTAAGCACGGTGCCGTAGTCGCCATCGTAATCAAAACGGTTGATCAACCGCTCATCGTGCCGCGTTTCCGCTGTCTGCGTGCCCCAAACAATACCCTGGTGCAGGTCGGTTACGCGAACGTGATCGTTTTTATTGTAGTACGCGAACAGGAGCTGATCCTGGGTTTTCGTCATGTGGTAGATGCTGCCGGGGTTGGGCGGATACAGGATCTCGTTCTCAACTAACTCACCGTCTTCTGTTTCGACCTTGACTGTGAGATAGCCTTCCGGAATCTTCATGCCCGCGGTGCCATAGCCGTAGACGCCCATGGTGCCCAGATGAGCCACATGGATATCCAGACCGCTTTCGACAATCGCCGCCAACAGGTTATTGGTGCCGTTGAGATTGTTGTCCACCGTATAGCGCTTGTGCCGGCTCGACTTCATCGAATACGGCGCAGCGCGCTGCTCGGCGAAATGGACCACAGCATGCGGCTGCCAGCCGTTGATCAGATCAAGCAGGCGCTGATAATTACGCGCAACGCTGAAGTTATAAAATAAAATCTCTCGGCCCGATACTTCCCTCCATGCCCGCAGGCGCTCGCCCATCGGCCGGATAGGCGTGAGTGATTCGCATTCGAGCTCGATGTCGATCTGGCGACGGGAGAGGTTGTCCACGATTGCGATTTCGTGACCTAAAGACGATAGATGTAGGGCCGTGGGCCAGCCGCAAAATCCATCGCCACCGAGAATCAATATTTTCATATCTTGAGCTTCAGGTTGTGGTTTTTCGGTGAGTAAGCAGGGATCCGCACCAGCTTTGACCCCGTTTTGAATTCGTTTTTCCGTCAACCAAAACGCTTTCGGACAGATCGGCCCCGAGGCGCGCCGCGTCACGCCATAATTGCGAATGGCACTGTGATGGCTATTCATACGTTGGCTAAACCGGCATGAGCGTTCAAGCGCCGTCGCCAGATCTCCGGGGTGGCCGACGTGATCGCGCCCACAAGGGGACCCCAGCTTGCCCTGCATGGGCGTCGATCGCACGTAGCCCCCCGGCGGTCGTAGACCACGATATCGATTCGCCGACAGGGTTTCGATCAGCCTCGGGGCTGACTTGGCCACCTGTAGAAGCTGCGATCCGGTTGATTCGAGGTTCGGCGTGGCACGGCGGAACGTTCCATCGCGGCGGGCGCCGCTCCTAAAGGAGTTGCCGCGCCAGCATTGCGATAATCGGTTGCTTGCCAACAGGTAATTCCCACACGTTTCCTTGCGAATCTCGCCGACCACCGCGTTCAACTTTACCGCTTACTCAGCTGGAGGCCTTGTATTCGTACTCGTAATAGCCGCCATAGACCCCAGCCGACTTGGCGTGTGATTGGCGATAGGCGTTGAACACCACACCCGCGATTTTGCGATCCTGGCGGGAGAACCGCTTGACGCTTTCTTCCAGTTCGGCCATAGGATGGACGCCCGCGCGAGCCACCATGAACGTGACAATTCCGGGCGTTGCCGCAGCGATGACGGCGGCGTCTGTCACCGCCAGGATCGGCGGCGCGTCGATAATCACAAGATCGTATTCTTGTTTGAGCCGCTCGATGAGTTCACCAAATGACTGCCGCATTAGCAACTCGGACGGGTTCGGAGGTATCTGACCACTGGTGAGCAATTGCACATTGTCTTGCTCACCTATATTGCGCACCGCATCTTCGAACTTAACTTGGCCGGTGAGCACTTGGGACAAACCAGGTTCGCGTTGCCGCCCTTCAGTAAAGGCGTGAAGCCGACCTTTACGCATATCAGCGTCGACTACAATAACGCGTTGCCCGGTGTCGCCCAGCAGCCAGGAGAGATTGGCGCTAATGAACGACTTACCGACGCCGGGTGCTGGGCCAGTGATCAGGATGACGTTGCTGCCCGACTCCATCTGAGCAAAGTACAGGCTAGTTCGAAGACTACGCAGCGCTTCTACAGACACATCGTCGCCATGGTCACGGGCAAGCACAGGGGTCGGCAACCCTTGCCTTTCAGCTCTGCGCGCACGGCGTTCCAGCCAATTACTGAACGGTACGACGGCGTAAACCGGCAGGCCAAGCTGGTTTTCGATCTCGCTCGGGTCGTTGATACCGCGGCGCAAAGCGGCTTGCAGCAACACCAGCCCCACGCCGACGATGCCGCCCAGCAGCACGGCCAGAATCAGCGCCAGTTTTTTGCTGGGCGCAACAGGTTTAACCGGCGGGACCGCCGGGTCGACGATACGCACGTTGCCGACGGTCCCCGCCTTCATGACACGCAGTTGCTGGGCGCGGTCGAGCAACGTGGTGTAGAGCTGTGTCTTGACTTTCACGTTGCGTTTAAGCCGCAGGATGGCTTTTTCGGCGTCCGGCAGCTTGTTGATCTTCTTTTGTAGCTGTTTTTCTTGTTGTTTGAGTTGCGCCATCTGATCGCGCGCGGCTTCCAGCGCCGGGTGCTTGCCGGTGTAGGTCTGGCGCAATTCGGCCAGTTTCATCTTGAGCTTGGACTGCTGGTTTTGCAGATCCACCCCTTGCTTGAGGAGGGATTGCGCCGCCTCGTTCAGGTCCACCGGTTGGCCGTTGCTTTGTTGGTAGTTCGCGAGCTTACGTTCAGCGGTCTGTACGTCGGACTTGAGCTTGGGTAGCTGCTTGTTCAGGAAGTCCAGGCTTTTCTTGGCTTGCTCCGACTGGGCTTCGACATTCTGTTGCAGATAATTGTTGGCAATGGCGTTCACGAGCTGCGTGATGTGATGCCGATCGTGGCCTTGTAACGCGATTTGGACAATGCCCGTGTCCTTACCCCGCTCGGAGACGCTGAGCTTTTTCGACAGGCCGTTGACCGTCGAGAGCCAGGCATTGTGCGTGACGGTAAAATCCGTCGGCGGCGCGGCGACGTGCAACGTTTGCACGAAAAGCCCGACCGCCTGGCCGTCGGGCGTATGGCCACTCGCCGCCTTGCCGACCTGGCCTTTGAGGATCTTCGACCCCTCGGGGCCATACAATACATATTGACCGTCGCCCAGCGCGCGTAGATCGAACGGTTTGCCGAGCAATGCGTGGGGCACGTCGAAGCGCGTCACCTTGATGTGTGCCGGCTGCCAGGCATAGTGCGAAAACCAGAACCCCTGGCTCGCCGGCACCGCCGCGGCACTGGCCTTGGTCGGCTTGCGGCTTTTCGCTATCGCGTGGCCAATCACGGGGAAATAATCCGGTTTGGCGACGATATCCAGGCCGAGGTCCCGCACGGTCTGGCCAATGACCGAGCGGGATTTCATGATCTGCATCTCGGGCGCCGCGATGCTCGTGCTTTGCCCGGTGATCTGGCCGAGCTGAGAGGTGAGCCCCTGCAACGGCGAGGCGGGCTGGTTCGTCTCGACCTGTAACAACGCGTTCGCGCTGTAGGTGGGTAGGGTTGCCCATAGGTAGAACACGGCCAGCACGATAGCGGCCAGCACGCACGCCGCTATCTTCCATTTGCCGGCGGACAGGATCGCCCAGAGGCGTACGAGATCGATTTCGTCGCTGGGCGCCTCCTCGGTTCGCGGCTCGTAGGACATTTGATGACTCGGCGGGTTGCCGGGCGATTCGTTAATCAAACTACAAACGCTCCCTAAAGGCCGCCGTTGTTGGCACGGCTGTAGATCAGCAAGGTCTGGAATATGGTGTTGAGCGCAGGCGTGATTTGTGCGAAGGCCCGGTTGAAATTCACGAGACTTGCCGGCGCCGCATATACGATATCGCGTGGCTTCAGTTCAAACTGATTCGCCAACACGAGACCAACAGGCGAGTTCGCGTTCAGGCGATACACCGTGGGACGCGAAATGGTCTGCCCGCTCTCCGAATTGACTGAAGTTTCGTCGGTCAAACCGCGAATAACATAAATTGCACTGGTATTTGCCGAATCGAGACTTACGCCGCCCGCGTCCGCTATAGCATCGTTAAGCGACATTCCGCCAGTCGAATATGGAAGCGCCATCTGTTTCGAGAATTCGCCCACCATAAATACCCGGTTGGCACTATCGTCTATCAGCAAATGGTCATTTGCCTGCAGCGGCACCGACCGACCGGCTGAGTAGATTTGATTCAGATCTAGACGCGTCCTATGGCCATTGCGCACAAGCACGACATTTTGCACGCCGACACTGGTCGCTCCCGAACTCGTGCTACCTCGAGCGGCCGAGCCTGAGCCGCTCAGCGACTGACACTGATCAAGTGCGCTTAACAGCGTTAGCGTGATATCTGTGATTGGTACGGTACAAGGCTTACTTACATCGCCCGAGATATACACATGCTGGCTACGGTATTTCATGACTCGCACATCCACTTGCGGGTCACGAATATAAGTAGAAAGACGGGTAACTATCTTTTGTCTTAATTGAGCAGTCGTTAGCCCGGCAGCTTTAATTTGCCCGACGTAAGGGAAGTACAACTTCCCATCGGCGTTAATCAGCTGGCCTTGAATATCGCCACTGCTATTGGTGGATTGCGTCGGATTGGTGAGTTCCGGATGGCCGTAAACAACAACCTGTAACACATCGCCCGGCCCCAAACGATAAACCGAGGTTTTGGACCGCACACTGACTTTCTTTTCAGCCGGGGTGACAGTCTGCTCAGATCTTTTCTGGTTTTGTTGCTCTATGAGACTTGGCGTGATCTTAACCAGACGCGGCTCATAGTCGATCTTTTGCTGATTCTGCTTTTGCTGGTATGTGGATTCGTGGCTCGCTCCGAAGTTGTACCACGCCGGCCCATTGAGGCCATCGGAACTATAGCCGGGCATCGCACAACCCGCACTCAAACTCAATAGAGCCAATGCGGCAGCACTCGCAGCGCCTCGCATACTCGCGCACATCCACACAGGCAAGGCGCCGTCAATACTTCGCATTAGCAATCCGTCCCCTAACTAACTATCGCAGGTCTGCCAACTTCGGCGACAGACCTTATGCGTCTCAAACCAAGACAGCCGCTTAACGCGCGGCGCAGGCCCCAGTCAACTACTTACCAAGCCGATCGCACCAGTCTCCGACGCACTCTGCGATGTCGGCATAACTTGACTCGAAAACATCACGCGGGTGGCGATAGGGGTCTTTGATATCGTTTCCTCCACGCCAATGGCTGATCATAAATACTCGCCCGCGGCTTTCCGGAAACCGTTCGGCGATCCACTGGCGCTGCCCATCTTCCATCACCAGCACTAGATCATAATCGCGGAGCATGATTTCGGTCAGTTGCCGACCGCTATGTGCCGCCAGATCAAGCCCCTCACGCTCCGCTATCCCGCGCGCCGCATCCGGCATACTGCCATTCACGACGGCCGCAATACCGGCCGAGCCGACATCTAGGCCCGCTGTATCTCGCCGAAACAACCCCTCTGCCAAAGGACTCCGACAGATGTTGCCTGTACAGACGCAGAGCAGGCTGTTCAATTGCATCTCAACACTCTAAATCTAAACACGTAGATGTTGGCTCGCAGCACACAAAAACGTTTGAGCCGCAAAAAACGCCATTCAATACTTTCATCTCCAGCCTCGTGACGAACTCTAGATACTGGGAGGCTATCGAGCCGCGATCAGGAACTCGATTTGCTGCCGGAAACATTCACACTACCGCGCAGATTGCCGAGCTGGTCCACCACGCGAACTTTGTTGTATTGCCCTTGCGGCAGGTGGAGCGCGACACATTCGGTAATCATCGCCTGGCTCACCGCGGCGTCGAGCCGTGGGGCGTGCCAGTCCATGCCCACGGTGAGCACATCATTCTTGAGGCCGGTCTTCTTGCCGTCGAGCTTGACGTTGTAACCGCCCGTCGGGCGCTGGCCCATTTCGACGACCAGCACACCGTTGCGCGCCATTTTCGGGCTAAAGCCGGAGATGTTGCGGTAGTCAATCCAGTTCTGGAACGCGCCGGGCGTGGCGAAATAATGGGCTTCGGACTGCTGCGACGGCGTTCCGCAGTAGGTGTTCTTGCCAACGACCGAAACGCCCGAAGCACTGTCCCCCAAATGGAGGACACTACAAGCAGAAAGCGCAACGGACGAAATGAGCAGCAAGCCCAAGCGCATCATGAACATACGGTTCGCACCAGCGGTTCGAGTCGAAAGCGCGGCAGGATAGCACACGCTATCCGACATGCCGCTACGAAAAAAAACACCAGATATCATCAAGCGGAACCGGCACCGGCAGCGGCCACGAGCGAATTCTCCAGATACCCCTGCGTAATCAAATATTCGACAAGCTGATCGACGCAGCCATTTACGTCCTTGTCCGCTGTGTGCAGATGCACTTCGGGATGCTCCGGCGGCTCGTAGGGCGCACTGATGCCCGTGAAATTCGGAATGCTGCCCGCCCGTGCCTTCTTGTACAGCCCTTTCGGATCACGCTGCTCGCAAACATCCAGCGGCGCGTCGACAAACACCTCAACGAAATCGTTTTCGCTGGAGAGCGCGCGCGCCATCTCCCGATCACGGCGATAAGGCGAGATGAACGCCGTGAGATTGATCACGCCGGCATCCCGAAAGAGCTTGGCGACTTCTCCAATGCGCCGGATGTTCTCGATCCGGTCTTCCGGCGTGAACGATAGATCACGGTTGAGCCCGGTGCGGACGTTATCGCCGTCGAGACGATAGGTGCGACACCCCATGTTGGTGAGGCGTTCTTCCAGCGCGACCGATATGGTGGATTTGCCCGATCCCGACAGCCCCGTAAACCAGATTGTTAGCCCGCGGTGACGATTGATCGCCTCCCGTCGTTTTCGGCTTACCGTGCCTTCGTGCCAAACCAGGTTCTCGTTGTTGCTCATGGGTTCGAGTTTGCCTTTCGACTATGCAAGACGCGCTCAAAACCCGCGGGTTTCGAGCTGCTGGACAATCGCCGGGACCACATCGGCCGCGGGCCCTGGACACTTTATATCGCACAGTGCTGTGACCGGCGTATCGGCCGGGTTGATTTCGATCGCCGTGCCCTGCCCCGAAGCAGCGGCGCGTACCGGCGCCGCGATGTATTCGAAAACCGCTGTGGTGCCGATCATCAACACCACATCGAATCCGCCGGCAAGCTCGCGCTGATATCGCTCCAACGCCGAGCTCGGCAGCATCTCCTCGAACAACACCACGGCGGGACGCTCTAAGCCGTTACAGCGCCCGCACCGGGGCGGCCACTGCATCAGCCTCGAGTAATCCGGGACCGTCCGCGATTGTCCGCAGCGAATGCAGAACAGACGATGAATATTGCCGTGCATTTCGATGAGTTCACGCGTGCCGGCGGCTCGATGGAGGCCGTCGACGTTCTGCGTGACCACGCAGAGATGCTCGACATGATCGGCAAGATCCACGATGGCGTGATGTCCCGCATTGGGCCGCGCGCCGCGACATGCGGATTCGATCTGGGCGATGTATTTCCAGGTCAGCGCCGGGTCGCGCTCGAACATGGGGCCGGACAGCGCTTCCTCGATGGCCACGCCGTCGGCCGTCGACTGTTCTTCATACAGCCCGCCAACGCCGCGGTACGTCGGCATCCCGGAGTCGGCCGACATGCCCGCGCCGGTGATGACCAGTACACGCGAAGCCGACCCAAGCACCCTCGCCGCTTGCGCGATGCTGTCGTCGATGGTCGATACGCCGCGGGGGTCAGACATCCGCCCAGTATGCCGGAGGGCTTCGGGGGCTGTCTTGGGTTGCCGTGATTGCGCCCCGAGTGATGCGACGCGTGTGGCGGGTTGAACGGGCTGTGGGCGTGCTTTTGTCGGCTTACGGCCTCTTAGCCTACGCCGACCTACGCAGGCTTTGCGGTTTGAGTGGGTCCGGTTAGCCGCAACCCGACATGTGGGCGGGATAGTGACGAGCGCGGATCAAAGATTACGGGCGTCGACGCTGTCGGCTTACGGCCTTTTGGCCTAAGCCGACCTACACGCGCTGAGCGGGCCTGCGCGGGCTGGGCGAAAATGGAGGCGCGTGGCACTCGCACCTGGGGCATCAGTTTGCGTAGGTCGGGTTAGCCGCAGGCGTAACCCGACGGGTGGGCGGGATGGTGACGGGCGTGGATCAAAGATCATGGGCGGCGACGCTGTCGGCTTACGGCCTTTGGCCTAAGCCGACCTACACGCGGTGAGCGGGACCTGCACGGGCTGGGCGAAAATGGAGGCGCTTCGCACTCTTACTGGGGCATCAGTTTGCGTAGGTCGGGTTAGCCGCAGGCGTAACCCGACGTGTGGGCGGGATGGCGACGGGCGTGGATCAACGATCATGGGCGGCGACGCTGTCGGCTTATGGCCTTTGGCCTAAGCCGACCTACACGCGGTGAGCGGGACCTGCGCGGGCTGGGCGAAAATGGAGGCGCTTGGCACTCGTACTGCGGCATCCGTTTGCGTACGTCGGGTTAGCCGCAGGCGTAACCCGACATGTGGGTGGGATGGTGACGGGCGTGGATCAACGATTACGGGCGTCGACGCTGTCGGCTTACAGCCTTTGGCCTAAGCCGATCTACACGCGCCAGGCCGGTATGTGCGAGCTGGGGACCATAACGGCGCCGCCTTCGACGGGCCGCGATACGTCGGCCTCATCCGGTACGCTTGGCCATGCGTAGCCGATCAGGCCACAACAACTACAGGGGAACCCGCTTGAGCCGGATCAGAAATCTCGTGATCGTGCTCGGCGATCAGCTCGACCGGGGGTTATCTGCCTTGGACGATTACGACGCCGATCGCGACATCGTGTGGATGGCGGAAAACCAGACCGAAGCGACCCACGTCTGGTGCCACAAGCAACGCCTGGTGCTGTTCTTCGCCGCCATGCGCCATCATCGCGACGACCTCCGCGAGCGCGGCTACGAGGTCTGGTACCACGCCCTCGAGGCCGATGCGCGACACGACAGCGGCCGCGATTTTGCCGCGATCCTGACCGTCGCCATCAACAAGTGCGCACCGCAGCGGCTGGTGATGACCGAGTGCGGGGATCATCGCGTGCAGACCATGCTGGCTGAATGCGCCGAATCGCACGGCCTTGCCCTGCAGGTGCGCCCCGATCGTCATTTTTATTGCAGCCAGGATGCCTTCGACGAATGGGCGAACGGCCGCAACACGCTGCTGCTCGAGCATTTCTATCGCTCGATGCGCCGCGCCGAAAACATCCTCATGGACGAGGACGAGCCGGAGGGCGGCCAGTGGAACTACGATAAGGACAATCGCGAGACGTTCGGCCGCGATGGCCCGGGCGAGCTGCCGCATGTGCGACGTTTTCGACCCGACGCGCTCACGCGCGACGTCATCGCCATGGTGGCGTCCCGTTTTGGTGGCCATCCCGGTCATATCGAGCCATTCGATCTGCCGGTGACACACGACGAAGCGCGCTCGGCACTGCGCGATTTCATCGCGCATCGGCTTCCCCTGTTCGGCGATTATCAGGATGCGCTCTGGACGGGCCGGCATTTCGCCTATCACTCACGCTTGTCGGCCGCGCTCAATCTGCATTTGCTCGATCCACGCGATTGTGTCGATGCCGCCGTGGCCGCGTACCGAGCCGGCCACGCGCCGCTAAACAGCGTGGAAGGCTATGTGCGCCAGGTCCTCGGCTGGCGCGAATTCGTGCGCGGCATCTACTGGCATGAGATGCCCGGTTACGCGCATCGCAATGCGTTGCGCGCCCAGCTGCCGGTGCCACGCGCGTTCTGGGACGGCGAAACGGATATGGCCTGCATCCACGACGCGATGGCCAACGTGCTGGATCATGGCTACGCACATCACATCCAACGCCTGATGGTGCTTGGCCTGTTCGCGCTCGTGGCGGGCGTTCATCCCTACCGTTTCCACGAATGGCACATGGCCATGTATCTGGACGCCATCGACTGGGCGAGCCTGCCCAATACGCTCGGCATGAGTCAGTTTGGCGACGGCGGCCTTGTTGGCACGAAACCATATTGCGCATCCGGTAATTACATCAACAAGATGAGCAATTACTGTAAAAACTGCCGGTTCCATTACAAGCACGCGATCGGCGACCAGGCGTGCCCGATTACAACGCTTTACTGGGATTTTCTCGACCGGAATCTCGACGCCTTTCGCGACAATCGACGCCTGGTGTTTCAGGTCAAGAACCTGGAAAAGAAACGCGAGGATGCGGACTTCATGGCCGCGCTTCGCGATCGGGCACGCGAACTGAAACGCCGTATCGAAGCACAGGAATTCCTATGAAGAATCGCGCCATCGTCTGGTTTCGCCGCGACCTCCGGCTGGCCGACAACCCCGCCTTGCGCGCTGCCGTCGACGGGGGCTACGACGGCATCGTTCCAGTATTCATTCATGCCCCCGAGGAGCGGGGCGACTGGGCCGAGGGCGGTGCCCAACGGGTGTGGTTGCACGAATCGCTCACCGCGCTCGGCAACGAACTGGACGCCATCGGCTCACGACTTGTCGTGCGTCGCGGGCCGTCGCTCGACGCGCTCGAGAGGCTCATCGAGGAATCCGGCGCCAGCGCGGTATTCTGGAACCGGCTGTATGACCCGCTCGTCGTGGCGCGCGACAAACAGATCAAGCAGGCGTTGAACCGGCGCGGCGACCTGCATGTGGCGAGTTTCCAGGCCCATCTGTTATTCGAGCCCTGGCAGATTGCCACCCGTCAGGGCGCCCCGTACAAGGTGTTTACCCCGTTCTGGAAGTGCATCAAGCAGGAGCCGCGCCGCGCCCCACTACCCCGGCCCACCGAGCTACCGCCGGTCGGGTCGCGTATCGGCACACTCGAGATCGCCGAACTCGATTTATTGCCAAGCGTGCGCTGGGACGACGGCATCCGCCAGCGCTGGGAGCCCGGAGAATCCGGCGCTCAGCGGCGGCTCGAAGCGTTTCTGGACGCGCCGGCCGAGCGCTACGACGAAGAGCGGGATCGGCCGTCTGTACAGGGCACGTCGTATCTTTCGCCGCATCTGCATTTCGGTGAAATCAGCCCCCATCAGGTGATGCATCGCACCGATGAGTGGCTCGACGAACACGCGAGCCCAGCACCACGCCCGCATATCGAAAGTTTTCAGAGCGAAATCGGGTGGCGCGAATTCGCGCATCATGTGCTGTTTCATTTTCCGGATACGCCGCGCGAGCCGCTGGATCAGCGCTTTAGACACTTTCCGTGGATCGAGGACGACGAGGCGCTCGATGCCTGGCGGGCCGGCCAAACGGGTATTCCCATGGTGGATGCCGGTATGCGCGAACTCTGGGCCACCGGCTATATGCATAACCGGCTGCGGATGACGGTGGCCTCTTTCCTCACCAAGATGTCAACGCCGACTGAAAAGTGACCCCTTTTGGTCTTGAAACGCCGATTGAAAATTGACC
>NZ_APNK01000001.1 GCF_000732535.1 Salinisphaera hydrothermalis C41B8 | reverse complement strand
CTTAAGCCATGCGGTCACCGCCGCCTTTCACGCTTATCTGCGAAGAACCTTTTTTTATGCGCGGCGGGGAAATCCGTCCGCCAATGAACGCCAAAGGCGCAAATGAAGATGACTGCTTCTGGGGGAGTCGGCATCGCCTCCGGGTATCGGGCGACCCAACTTAGGCGGTCACAGCTCGACGCGGTAATTAAAAAAGTAGTCCGCCAAGGAACGCAAGGAAACACAAACAAGAGGCAACCAGGCCGGCGTCTCTGACCCTTTAGTAATTTGCGCTTTTTGCGTCTATTTATGGCCTGACTTGATTAGGCGCGCCGTCGCCGCGCCGAGAACACGGCCGGGCCGGCGATCAGGATGATCAGCACGCGCAGCATGTTGTGCACGGTCACGAAGGCGGGCTCGATACCGAGCGCCAGCGCGATCAACGAGATGCCGGACATGCCGCCCGGCGAAAAGGCCAGAAACAGGGCTTCCAGATCGAGCCCGGTCAAGGCGCGCAGGCCGAAGGCGAAGCCGGCCGAGACCAGCAGCATCACCAGGGTCGCGCTTACCGACAGGGCCAGCCCGCGGCGGACTTCGGCCAGGCTGGCACCGGCGAACTGGGCGCCGATGGAACTGCCGAGCACGACTTCCGCCACAAGAATCGGCGCGCTGGGTACGTGTACGTTGGTCAGCCCGGTAATCTGTACCAGGCCCATGGCGAGCAGCGGCCCGATCATGATGGCGCCGGGCAGGCGTAGCACCTTCGATGCCGCGGCGCCCACCAGGCCGACCGCCACCAGCACGCCCCAGTGGCGCAGCGAGACATCGGCGAGCGTGACATAGCGGTGGGCGGAGCCCGCGCCATGGCCGACTAACAGATGGAAGCCGAGTACCAGGGCAAAAACCACCAGCACGATACGCACGGCGTGCATCAACGCGATTACGCGCTCGGCGCCGCCGTATTCGCCGCCAATGACAGTCATCGCCATGAAGCCGCCGGGTGCGGCGGAGAAATAAGCGGTGGGCGCGTCGTAGCCGCCCACGCGCCGGAAGTACAGATACTGCGCCGTGGTCACCACGCCGACATAGACCACCACGGCGGCCAGCGAGACCGGCCAGCGGACGAGATGGGTGAGAATGGCCGGCTGCAGCGTGGCGCCGATCATCAGCCCGAGCACGACCAGCACGACGTTGCGCAGCCATTTCGGGATGGTGGCGGTCACGCCGCTCATCACGGCGATAGCGGTGCCGGTGATCGCGCCCAGCAGCCATGGCATGGGCAGATGGGCGAGGGCGAACACGCCACCGCCGGCCGTGGCCGAGGCCAGGGCCGCGGCGTGCGCGCGCAGCCCGGCGAGTCGTCTGGTTTGGCTCACGCTCTAATGCGTCAGCGAGGGCAGCCAGAGCGCGATCTGGGGGAAGATGATCACCAGCGCCAGGCCGACCAGCCCCATCAGGGCGTACGGCAGCGAACCGCGCAGCACGTCGGTGATCGTGTAGTCATCGGACAGCGATTGCACCACGAACAGGTTCATGCCGACCGGCGGTGTCACGGCGCCGATTTCCATGTTGATGACCAGAATCACGCCGAACCAGATCAGGTCGATGTTCAGCGCCTGCAGTGCCGGCAACAGAATCGGCACCGTCACCAGGATCGCCGCCGAGGCATCCATGAACATGCCGAGCACGAGATACAGCACGTTGATCGCGATCAGGAACTGCCACTGGGCGAGCTGCAGGCTGTCCAGCCAGCTCGCCACGTCCTGCGGCACGCGCAGCAGCGACAGCGTATTGCCGAACACCGAGGCCCCGGCGATCAGCATGAGAATCATCGCGCTGGTTTTTACACTGTCGAGCGTGGCCAGCCCGAGCAGCCGGGCGCCCAGCGTGCGCTTGACCCCAAAGGTCAGGACCAGCGCATAGGCGACGCCGATCGCGGCGGCTTCGGTCGGCGTGGCCAGCCCGGCATAGATACTGCCGAGCACCACGACGATCATGGCGAGGCTGCCCAGCATGCCGAGAGTGAGCGGCGGGATTTCGTCGCCGGTCTCGGCGCCGCGCGCCGCCGGCGCCGTCGGACTGGCGGCCGGGGCGAACGAGCCGCCGGCGGTGCGCGCAACGGTGTAGACCGCAAACAACAGCGCCAGCATCAGGCCCGGCAGAATGCCGGCCAGGAACAGCTTGCCTACCGAGGCGCCGGTGACCAGCGAGTAGAGAATCAGAGAAATACTCGGCGGGATCAGGATGCCGAGGCTACCGGCCACGGCAACGGCGCCCGCGGCCATGCGTTTGTCGTAGCCGCGCTTGATCATCTCGGGAATGCTGATCGAGCCGATGGTGGCGGCGGTGGCGGTGGACGAGCCGGAAATAGCAGCGAAGATCGCGCTCGCCAGAATGGCGGCGATCACCAGCCCGCCGGGCAGACGTCGGGTCATGCGCTGGGCGAAATCGAACAGATCCCGCCCGGCCTCGCCCTTGAGCATGATCTGGCCCATGAAGATATACAGCGGGATCGCGATGATCACGAACGAGTTCACGTCCGAGTACGAGATCTGGGCCAGGGCGTTCATGCCCGGATCGATGCCGATCGTGAGCATGTAGCCGAGCACGCCGCTGATCAGCAGGGCGATCGCGATCGGCACGCCCAGGATCAGCAAGGCGAACAAGGCCACGAGCATCAGGATGAAATGCATAGTCGGCTACCGGAAAAACGCGGAAGTGAAAAAAAGAGAGGTTGGCTGTGCGGGACGAACCCGCCGATCAATCGGCGGGTTCGGTACTCGCGGGCGCGCTGCCGGCGAGCAGTGCCAACAGCTTGTGGATCTCGGCCGCCAGCCAAGCCGCGCCGCCGACCGGCAGGGCGAGCTTGGCCACCCAGACTGGCCACTGGGCGATATCCAGGGTCTTCTCGTTGAACATCCAGCTGCTATGGAATTGCGTCCATCCGGAATAAACGAACACCGCGAGAAAACCGGCCACGAGCACGAAGCGCAGAAGTGCCAGCACGATCGCGCCGCGGCCGAACAGATGCTCGAGCGAAATGCCCGAGGTGACGTGCGAGCCGCGATAGCCCGTATAGGCCGCGCCGACAAAGGCGAGCCAGATCAGGGCGAAATTATCCAGGTCATAGGTCCAGGAATTGTCGATCGACATCGAACGCAGAGTAATACCGAGCAGCACCGAGGCTGTCAGCGTTAGCGTGATCGCGGCCGCTATGACGCCGGCCGCAACGCCGACCCAGCCGAACACGGCGGCGGCCCCGGCCAGGGCCGGGCGCCGCGTGCTGCCGGCATGCGAGAGAGAGGAACGCTCGCTGCTCATGATTCGATCCCGGGGCTACTTCGACGACGCGTCGATGTCGTGCAGGATCTTCTTGCCCTTGGCGCCCGCGTCCTTGAGATAGTTCTTACGCGCCTGGGCCTGGGTCGCTTCCTGCCAGGTCTTGAGCTGGGCATTGGTCGGGCGATAGACCTGATTGCCGTTTTTCTTCATCAGGGCGATATCGTGCTTGAACTCTTTCTCGATCGCCGCCACGGCGTCGCCTTCGGTGCTGGCCACGGCCTTCTTGATCAGATCGCGCTGCTCCGGCTTGAGGCTCATCCACCACTGGCGGTTCACCTGGACCGGGTAGACCAGCGGCGCATAGTGAATCGCGGTGACATATTTACCGACTTCATACCACTTGCGTGAAACGATCGACGACAGGCCCGAGACACCGCCGTCCAGCGTGCCGCGCTGCATGGCGGTATAGACCTCGCTGGAATCCATCGCCACCGGCGTCGCGCCCTGAGATTTCAGGAATTGCGCCGACAGCTTGCCCTCGGAGCGCAGCTTCAGGCCCTTGAGATCGGAGGGAACCTTCACCGGGTGCTTGTTATTGATGTAGCTCAGCGCGTAGCCGTAGAAGCTCCAGCCGATGACCTGCGTGCCGAAGCGGTTCAGCTCGTGATTGACGTCCTGACCGAGCGGGCCGTGCAGTTTCTTGAGCAGGCTCGAGGCATCGTCGACCAGAAACGGAATGGTGTCCCATTGCAGGGCCGGCGCCTGATTGGACCACCAGTGCATGCCGCTGATGACCATATTGGCCGTGTTGTTGGCCACGCCCTGACCGATGTTCGACTCCTTGAGTAAGGAACCGGACGGGAAGGTCTGGACGTCGATGCTGCCGTGGCTCATCGACTTGATCTTGTCCGCGATCTCCTGGCCCTGATCGGCCACCGCGGTATTCGGCGGCATGTACCAGGCCAGGCGCACGGTCAGGTCCGCGGCGCTAGCGGTATGGCTGGTTGCAGCAAGAGCGGCGCCGCTGATCACGGCTGTGAGCACAGCCGCACTTAATTTCTTTCCCCGCACTATAGTTCTCCCTTTGTTTGGTCGATGTTGCATAAACGACGGTTTCGCCGCTTATTACTTTTATATCGCGCTTCTACTTACTGTTATTTTCCAAAGCCATTATCAATAATTGTTATTGAAATTCCGCTGTTATCTACCGAAGTGATTATTCAAATACATGGCTTTTGATTGTTGCAATACAGCTTCGATCCTCAGCTACATCCCAGGCGCTACGTCGGAGCCGTGCGCATGGTGTGGATGCTGTTCTTACTATTGCAGCCCGCCTGAACTGCGAATTGCCACGTGCATCGATAATCCGCGTCTGTATTACAACTATAGGCGACCTGCTATCTTGTAAGTTGCGCAAGTCTGCGGTTTTCGTTGTCGATCATCCTCGGTTAATACGTTTTAAAGCCTTTCTGGACTGTCTTTATGCTAGGCGTACAAGCTGTCATCAACCTGTCATCCACGCTGTCGGCGCGCAAACTTTAGTCGTATGCGCCTGCTGTTGATCGAGGATGACCGACTGATCGCACAGTCGGTGTACGCCGCACTTACCGCGATCGGCAATACCGTCGATGTAGTCGCGACATATGCGGCAGCCAGCAATGCGCTGGCCCGTGACCACTTTGATCTATGGCTGCTGGATCTGGGATTGCCCGACGGCTGCGGTCTAGATCTATTGGCTGCTCGCCGCAGCGCCGGTGAGACGACTCCTGTGCTTATTCTCACCTCGCGCGACGATATCGACGACCGGGTGCGCGGGTTGGATCTGGGCGCCGATGATTATCTGGCTAAGCCGTTCTCGCTAGCCGAATTGGAAGCTCGCGTGCGCGCGCTGCTGCGGCGCAGTCAGCAACGCCTGGATAACCGACTTAGCCTCGGCGTCATCAGCGTCGACTCTGTACACGGCACCGCCAGCGTTAACGATGAGTTACTCGAACTCCCGCGGCGCGAGCTACGGCTACTCGAAGGCCTGCTTTTGTATGCCGAGCGCACCGTGCCGCGCGAAACATTGGAACGACGCCTGTTCGGTTTTGATGAAGTCGGCCCGAATGCCCTGGAAGTCTATATTAGCCGTCTGCGCAAACGGCTGGCTGGTAGCGGTGTGGCGATTCGTACGCTGCGCGGTCTTGGCTATCGAATCGAACGCGACTCCAGCCCCATGAACTAATTCCGCGATGGTCGAGATCACTCGCAGTCTGCGATCGCGTTTAGCCGGCTGGTTGCTGTTGGGCGCCACCTTGCTTGGCACATTGTTGTTGGTCGACGCCTGGATCAACGCTCATGCCGAGGCCAATCGTGACTATGACGCGCAGCTCCGAGCCGCGGCCCTGACCATTGCCGACGGTATCCGCTGGCGTGACGACCAGCCGGTGGTGTCGATACCGGCCGCCGCACTGCGTATTCTCGCCGGCGAGCATCAGGAACGCGTGTTCTACAGTGTGTTTACTCAAGACGGCCGCCGGTTAGGGGGTAATCTCGCGCTGCCGATCAAACCCGCGTGGCAGAAAAGTGCGCGGCAGAGTTCGGTTTATCTGGATACCTCTTTCGAGAATGTCAGTTGGCGTCTGCATGGACAAAGCTTCGAGCTGGCTGGCTGGTCATCCAACGAGTCATTGCAAATATGGGTTGGCCATACCAACGCCGGTCGCCGTACATTGGCCAATCACCTATTCATGCCGGCGCTGATCCGATTTATCGTATTTCTGATGGGCGCTGCGTTGTTCGGCGGGCTCGCCATCCGCAGCGCATTGAGGCCCCTGCATCGCCTGCGCGATCAACTGCGAACTCGAGCGGCCGACGATGTGACGCCGTTGAGCGCGCGCGTACCCGGCGAGCTCAGCGAATTGGCCAAGACACTCGATGACCTGCTGACCCGCCAGCGAAATGCGCGCGCCCAACTACTGCGTTTTGTCGCGGACGCCAGTCATCAACTCAAGACACCGCTGGCGGGGCTGCAGAATGCCAGTGAATTGGCACTGAAAGAATCGCATCCGGCTGCCTGGCACCGGGCGTTACAGCAGATCCACGGCTCGGCGGATCGCACGAGCCGGCTGGCCCGGCAGTTACTTAATTTCACTCGGTTGCGCCATGTGCCATCAAGCCCCCCGGCATCGATCGACCTGGTTGCACTGGCGGCGGACTGCACGCGTGAATGGGCTGATGCGCCGTCTGCGTTCCGACACGATCTGGGCTTCGCAGCTTTTGACCGCGCCACGGGTCCGGTCAAGGGGGAAGCTTGGGCGCTACGCGAGTTGATTGGCAATCTCATCGACAACGCCCTGCGGTACACACCCGCGGGTTGCGCCATCACCGTCGGCGTCCGCCGGCGGGGGCAGAACGTCGAACTGAGTGTCGAGGACGACGGGCCCGGTGTCGACGAGGCCCTCATCGCTCGGCTCGGCCAGCCCTTCGAGCGGGCAGGTCGTACTGACGAACATGGCTCGGGGCTCGGGTTGGCCATCGTACGCTCGGTCATCGATCGACATCAGGGCCGTCTGCACATCAGCAACCGTGACGGTGGAGGGCTGCTTGTGTCGGTTTGCTTGCCGATGAGTGGTCAGCCGCCGGAGCGCACCTCATGAGGAAAACTCGATACCGGGTCTCTCGATGGGCGTTGCCCTGCGCCGTTCTGCTTATGGGGTTGGCCTGGTTATCGGCGACCGGCAGGGCGACGCCTGCATCCAGCTCTAAGTCCCGTACACCGCTGATCGTTGTCGCAGCACTCGATCGAAGTGCAATTCAGCCGGTGCTTGACGCCTTTAGTGCAACTCACCCGAGTATCTCCCTGAACTATCAGGATCTGTCGACTCGGGAAGTGAATAGGCGGATCCGCGATTCTGACAATCCGCCGGACGTAGTCATCAGCTCGGCTATGCCATCCCAGATGTCGCAGGTGAATGCCGGCTATGCACAAGCACTGTCGACCCGCGAAACACGCGCTTGGCCCGCCCGCGCAAAATGGCGCGACGAAGTCTTCGGTTTCACCTTCGAGCCCGTCGTATTTGCTTATCGTCGGGATCTGGCAAACCGAATGAGCCCACCACAGTCGCACGGCGCTCTGTATCGCGCGCTGCAGGTGCCTGATTCGCCGCTGGCGAACGGTCATATGGCGCTCTACGATCCAGCACGCAGTGACGTTGGCTACGCGCTCTACCAGGCCGATGCCGGCTATACCGCCCGTTTCTGGCAACTGGTTTCGGCGATGGGCAAGGCTCAGGCCGTGCAGGTCGGCACCACTCGGACGATGCTTGAGGGGCTATCCAGCGGGCGCTTCGTATTCGCCTACAATCTGATCGGTTCCTACGCGCTGCGCTGGGCGAAGACACATCCGGAGATCGTGGTGCGGTTCCCGCGTGACTACACGTTAGTGTTGAGCCGGATGGTATTCGTACATCGTCAAGCGCGCCATCTCCACGCCGCGGTGCAATTCGTCGATTTTCTGCTCAGCCATGCCGGCCAGAAGATTCTGGCCAATGACACGCCATTGTTCAGCCGCCGCAAGGACGTGAGTGGTCCTTACAGCGCGTGGCGATTACGCGCCGAAGTAGGCGACCATCTGTTCCCGATCCCCATCGATGCCGGGTTGATGGCGATCTCCGACCCGCAGAAACGACGCACTTTCCTGCGACGCTGGCAGCGGGAATACCAGGATCAGACACAACCCAATGCATCCAGTTCGGCGCCACCGCGCGAACACTGATGTGTAACGCGACCTCAGAAGTTTGATATCCAGTTCAATGTCGGATATCTGTCTTTTTAAAATTTTAAATAAAATCCGTGAATAGCGATTCGTTCGCTCAATCCCGAACCGCCCACGAAGGAACCGGTATGCGGTGGCTCATGATCTGACACGGCTTGCGATCCGCAGTCGTCGATATCGCCCTGGAAAACAGGGTCTCGTGGCGCGATCTACGGTGTAGCAGGGCCGGCGGAGTCACGACTCTGAAAGCGCCTTGTATCGTTTTCAGTTGTCCACTGGCTGATCAAGAAATTTCCCACGCATCAGCTTGAGGCGCGCGCGCTGGGCGTTGCGAATATGCGCCCGGGCCGCCGCCTCCGCGCTGGCTTCATCACGCGCATTAAGCGCCTCGATCATCGCCTGATGTTCGGCATGCGCCGTGTCGTAGCGCCCCTCGACCTGTAGCGAGGTGCCACCGAGCAGGGCCATCGAGTCGCGCAGACCGAGCAGCGCGCGTTCCAGGAAACGATTGTGGGCGGCACGGTATAGCGACGCATGGAATATCCGATTGAGCTCCGCCAGGCGCTCCGGTTGCTCGGCGAAAGGTGGTTCGGAGGCCACCAGCTCGGCCAGTTCCTCGATCTCGGCGGCCGAGGCATGCCGGGCCGCGAACGCCGCGGCCGATCCTTCCAGGATTTCGCGCAGATCGTACAGCTCCATGGTCTGCTGATGATCCAGCGAAGCAATCACCGCGCCCTGATGCGGCACGATCGAAATGAGCCCCTTGCTTTCCAGACGTCGGATAGCCTCACGCGCCGGCGTGCGGCTGATGCCGAAGCGCTCGGCGATCTCCACCTCGCGCACGCGCGTGCCCGGTGCCAGCGCCCCGGACTGGATCGCTTCCTTGAGCTGCAGGTAAGCCGCTTCGCCGCGAGATACGTTATTCGCCATGTCCCCTCGTGTGTCGCATTCGTGCCTGTTTTTTCGACAGCTTATAACATCGCGGGTCGCGGTCAGTGGCGGGCGGCCGCACGCTGCTCGTGGGCGTGGCGCACGAGCGCGGCCACGCGGTGCAGGCCGTGCACAAACTTGCCGTACGGGAGGCTGATGAACAGCGCCGCGACGATGCCCAGATGAATCGTCAGCGCCAGGCCCATCGCCGGCGTGGCGCGGAGCACCAGTACGGCCAGGCCCGACGCGCTGGTAGCCAGCAGCATCACGATGAACACCAGCCCGATATCGGCCGAGCGATTGCGGCTACGCGCCGAGGCTGGACGCCCGGTCAATAACCCGATCGGGCCGGCGATCAGGCCGAGGCCGCCGGCCACGCCGAGAATCACCACCGGATGCCAGATCGCATACGGGGCCTCGTAGCCGAGGTAATGACAGACCGTAGCGAGGCTGGTCGAAGCCAGGCACAACAGAAAACCATAGGCCGTGGCGTGGTGACACCATCGCCGATGGTCGCTCGGCCGGCCGGAAACGCCGGTACAGCCCGGCCCGCCGCCGTGCAGATAACGCAGCGTGGCGGTATCGTGGATCGCTTGGCCGATCGAGCCGGGCTCCAGGGCTTCGCCGGAATGCGAGGCGCGCCAGAAGCGGCGCACGCTCAGCGCCATGGCTAACACGGCATAGCCCAGCAGCGCGCCGAAGATCGCGACCAGCACGCCGTGCGGGATCAACCGGTAGAAGGCGCCGTCGCCGGTATAAGTGGCGAACATCGCACCCGCGGCATGCCAGCCGATCACGCCCGTGATGAAGGCGGCAACGAAAACGACTGCCGTGAGCCCGATCCAGAATGCGTTACGCTGAAACAACCCGGCAAACGCCGCCGGCCAGACATAACGCTGGTAGGAGTTCTCGCGCAGATCGGCCATCGCCTGCGGCACGTTCACGCCGAATTCGTGCGGTGGGGCGTACTGACAGGCGTCGTAGCAGGCGCCGCAGTTGTGGCAGAGATTCGACAGATAATCGACGTCCTCGCCGGCGAACGCCCGCCGCAGCTCCATTGCCGGAAATACGGCACACAGCCCTTCGCAGTAACGACAGGCATTGCAGATCGACATCTGCCGCGCCGCTTCGTCCTGGTTCATGCGGGCCAGGTCGGCGAGGTTGAAATCCGATGTATTCACTTCAGACATGGGTCGCGGCTCCTTCGCCGGCCAGCCGGCCGAAAACACTACCGATGGTCATGCCGATGCCGGCCAGATAACCCTGGCCGAGGACGTTGCCGGCCATGATCTCGCCGGCGGCATAGAGATTGTCGGCCGGGGCGCCGTCAGCCATCTGCATCCGCGCTGTTCGATCCACCTTCACCCCTAGATAGGTAAAGGTGATGCCGCAGCGCAGGGTATAGGCGTAGTAGGGCGGGGTATCGATCGGGCGTGCCCAATGCGACTTGGGCGGGTCGATGCCCTCGGTATGGCATTCGTCGTAGGCCGTGTGATCGAAATGCCCGACCTGGCAGGCGGCGTTGAATTCGTCGATCGAGGCGCGCACCGCTGCCGGATCGAGGCCGACCTTCTGAGCCAGTTCCTCGATCGTATCGGCTTGTTCTGGCGCGAATACCGAGGGCATGAACAGCTTGATCGATTTCGAATCGATGAAGACATGGCCGACCTGTTCGGGCTGGGCGGCAACCAGACGGCCCCAGATGGCATAGCGTTTGGGCCAGAAATCCTCGCCCTCGTCGTAAAAGCGCTGGCCGTTGGCGTTGAGCACCACGCCGAATGGCACGCAGTCCAGCCGGGTCACGATGCCGCCGTCGAACTTCGGCGCGCGGCCGTCGATCGCCACGGCATGGCCCTGGGTGGCATCGCCGACCTGGGCCACCCCCTTGTCCAGCAACAGCCGCAACAGCTCGCCGCGATTGTAGGGGGTGCCGCGAATCAGAAAATTGGCGGCCGCCGGCCCCCAGGCCTCGGTCAGCCATTCGATATTGGCCTCGAAGCCGCCGGAGGCCGCTACGAAAGCCTTGGCATGGATCGTCTCACGGGTGCCGCCATGCTCGACGGTGGCCGATTCGAAGCGCCCGTTCTCCATGGTCAGATCGACCACGGTGGTGTCGTAGCGCACGACGGCGCCCAGCCGCTCGGCGGTGCGATACAGGGCGTTGAGCAGCGTCTTGCCGCCGCCCAGAAAGAAAGCATTGGTGCGTCCGAGCGAGAGCGTGCCCCCGAGTGATGGCTGATACCGCACGCCCTGGTCGTAGAGAAAATCCCAGAGCTCGGCCGACTTTTCCAGCGTCATGCGCGCCAGTTCCCGGTCGGTGTTGCCGTTAGTGACGCGCAGCAGATCCTCCCAGAATTCATCGACCGGATAAGGCCCGGTCAGGATCTCGTTGCCAGCGCCATGGGCGACACGCATGTTGCGGGTATGGCGTGTATTCCCGCCCCGATACGACGCCGGGGCGCGTTCGACCACCAGCACCGAAGCGCCCGCGCGCGCTGCCGTAATCGCCGCACATAAGGCGGCATTGCCGCCGCCGGCAACGAGCACGTCGTACCCCGCCTTGTTGTTATCCATGATTGTCGACCCGCTCTAATCCTGTCTCCAATTCGAGTTATACAATTGTATACATATAAATACAAACCAAACGAGCACGACGAATCTCCGCCCCGGTATCCGCCGGGGTTCGTCTTCTGGGCGTGGCCCTCAGATACAGTCGGGGATTAGCGCGCGGGCCTCGGCCACGAGTGCGGCGACCAGTTCGCTGGCCGGCATGGCGCGTGCGAGCCCGGCGGCCTGGCCGGCCCACATCGACAGGAATTCGGGCCGCGATTGCCGCGCTGCGGCGGCGCGGATGTCTTTGGTCCAGGCATTCTGTTCGGGGTAGTCGGGCAGAGCGTCGTCGCTGTGCTCGAAGGTCTCGATGAAGCGGTTGCGCAAGCCTCGAGCCGGTTTGCCGGAAAAGGCCGCCGTAAGCGTGGTGGCCGTGTCGGCCGCGCCGGGGAGTGCGGCCTTATGTTCGGGTTTGGCCCCGGACTCTTCGGTCGCGAGAAAGGCCGTGCCCATTTGGACCGCGGCCGCGCCAAGGCAATGCGCGGCGGCGATGCCGCGCCCGTCCATGATGCCGCCGGACGCGATCACCGGACGCGCGATCGCATCGACGATCTGGGGCACGAGCGCCAGGGTGCCCACGGCGGAGCGCTCGAAATTATCCAGAAAACTGCCGCGGTGGCCGCCGGCCTCGAAGCCTTGGGCGACGACGGCGTCGACGCCGGTGGTCTCCAGATAGCGCGCCTCGGCGACCGTGGTCGCGGTGCCGATTACGAAACAGCCGGCATACTGGAGTCGGCTCACGCGTTCCGGGGCGAGCGCACCGAAAGTGGTGCTCACCACGGCGGGCGCCGCGTCGACCAGGACTTCAAACTGACCCTCGAAATCCGGTGCTACCGGGCCGACCTCTGACGGTGTCTCGATACCGAGTTCGCTACGAAAATCGGCCATACGCCGGTTGGCCCGGGCCACACGCCCCGGGTTGGGCGTATACGCGCCGGGCACGAATAGATTGACGCCAAAGGCGCGGCCGGTCGCGCTGCGCACCGCGCCGATGGCGGCCTCGAGCGACGCCGGACTCAGATAGCCGGCGCCGATGCAGCCGAGCCCGCCGGCATTGGATACGGCGGCCACCAGCGCCGGCGTGGTGGGGCCGCCGGCCATCGGGGCCTGAATCAGGCCATGGTCGAGATTGAGTCGAGCGGCGAGCGCGTGTTGCATGACGGGCGGTCGCGGGTGAGTGGTGCACCCGAGTGTAACGATCCAAGCGCCGGTTGCGCCCCGAGACGATCGCCGCGGCGGCCCGGCGTGTCGAACCGCCGCGAGGTCGTCGCTGGCTAACCGGCGGCCGGCAGCAGCGTCAGCAACAACACGCCGAAGATGATGCGATAGACCGCGAAGACGGTGAATCGACGGGTCTGGATATAGTGCAGCAGCCATTTCACCGAAATGAACGCCACGATGGTCGAGACCACGAAGCCGATGGCCACGGCGGTCCAGTTCACGTTGTCGATCTGGCCGTGGTGGTACTTGTCGAACAGCTCATAGCCGCTGGCGGCAAACATGGTCGGAATGCCGACGAGGAACGCGAACTCGGAGGCCGCGCTGCGGTTGTTGGTGCCGGCCAGCAGCGCGATGAAGATGGTCGCGCCGGAACGTGAGGTGCCGGGGAACAGGCCGGCCACCATCTGTGCGATGCCGACCAGAATCGCCACGGTCCAGGTGACCTTCGACGAGGCTGGGCGTCGCGCTGCAATCTGTTCGGCCGCAATCATCCAGAACCCGCCGATGATCAGCGCCCAGGCGACGCCGTTGAGCTGGGTCGGCAGCTGGAAGCCGTGCTTGACCGCGATCAGCCCGAGCACGGCGGTGATCAGGAAAGCGACGATCAGCTTGGCCAGATAATCGCGTTGTGCCGGATCGCGCCAGCTGGACAGCAGCGCGACGATGCGCTGCCGATAGATCAGACAGACCGCCAGAATGGCGCCCGCCTGAATGACGATGTTGAACAGATCCGAGCGCTGGCCGAGCCAGCGTTCGGCGATAAGCAGATGGCCGGTGCTGGAGATCGGCAGGAATTCGGTAATGCCTTCGATGATCCCGAGCAGCGTAACGTTGAGCAAATCCGTCAAAGCATCGCCCTCAAAAAGCGCCTAGCTTACCTGAGCACTCCGTTCGGGCGTGAGACATAACGGCGGTCACGCGGTCAGGCGCAGCTCTTCGTCTTCCGGTGTGCGGACCGTGCCGAGAAAATGGCGGGCATAGCGGGGCGACAAGCGGGCCACGTCGACATGCATGAATACGTCGGCCACACCAAAGTCCGGGTCGTAGCAGGGCGGGCCGCCGACGCGTGCGCCCAGGCGCAGGTAGGCCTTGATCAACGGCGGCAGACGCACGGCGCGCGCGAGGCGGTTGGAGGCGGCCGGCAGCGCTCGTTTCGGGGCCACCCGACTCGTGGCGGAGACCGGCTGGCGCGCCAGGATGTCGCGGCAGATGGCGTGAGCGCGGTCCAGACCGTCGCGCAGATCGATGCTGGCGCAGCCGATCAGGTGATCGTAATCGTCGGCGCGGATCAGATCGGCCAGGCCGTTCCAGAGCACGGCAATCGCGCCGCCGCTGCGATGCGCGGCGTCCACGCAAGTCCGTCCGATTTCCAGAAATCGGCCCGGCGTGGCCAGGATGCGATCGATATCGAACTCGGCCGCGGAATAGAAGCCGCCGGCGGCGATCGCGGCTTCGTGGGTCAGAATCCGGGTGCTGGCGATGGCACGATCGGTGGCGCGCTCGCGCACGATCAGGTGCAGACAGTATTCGTCCAGCGCATCGGTTTCGATGCCGGCGGGGCCGGGCTCGATGCGGGCGCCCATCTCCTCGACGAACACCCGATGGCGCAGGGCGAGACTGTCGAGTACGTCGTGCTCGTTCTGGGCGAAGCTGTAGTAGTAACCGCGGGGCACGCGTTCGGTACGGGGTGCGAGGGACATGCGATGGCCTCCAGAGACCGGATGAACGGCCCCGATTCTCGTCGCGCCATGTGATGACTCGATGACCTTCGTATGACCGCCTGGTGACGGATACGCGTCATCGCGCGGTCATCAAGCATTGCTATGTCTGGGCAAAACCCCGGATATCGTCATCATGTCGGACCTGACCCTTCTCTGGCGGTTATGGCTGACCAAACCGCGCCAGATCGCCACCTGGGCACCGAGCAGCGATGCCGTGGCCGCCGCTTTCGTCGACGCCATCGCCACTGCGCCCGACGAGGGCACGATCGTCGAGCTCGGGGCCGGCACAGGGCCGGTCACGGCCGCGATACTGGCGGCCGGCATCGCGCGCGAGCGCCTGTGTATCGTAGAATCGGATGCCGAACTCGCGGCCCATCTGCGTCGCCGCTTCGGGCGCGACGTGATCGCGCGGGCGGATGCGCGGGCGCTCGAGCCTTTTTTCGAAGCCCGTCGGATCGAGCGCATCGCCGCCATCGTATCGACCCTGCCGATTCTCAATTTCGGGCTGACGGCGCAACGCGCCGTGCTCGACGATTGCTTCGAACGGGCCGCCCCCGGCGCGGCCTTCACCCAGATCACCTATCTCCCGGGGTCGCCCGTGCGTCAGCGGCATCTGCGACTGTGGGGATACCGCGCCGAGCGCTATCGACGCATCGCAAACAACTGGCCGCCGGCCACGCTGTGGCAATACCGGGCCAATGAAATCAAGCCTTGCGGTGATCGCTATCGAGATATCTGCCTTGGCCGATTAAACTCGGATTGATCGTCCTCTGGAGGGCGCGGTCTCATGTCCGCATCGGTCGCTATCCGGCGTCGTCGCCGTTTTGTTGTCGCGTTGAATGCCGCAACGCTGGCCGTTGCGTTTGCCGCCATGGCCTCGCTGTTGTGCGCGGATGGACTCACGCTCGCCGAAGCGGTGATCGGGCTCGGCTTAATGCTGAGCATGCCGTATACGGTGCTCGGGTTCTGGAATGCCGTGATCGGGCTGGTGCTACGCCACGGCTGGCCGGAGACGGTCGACGCCATGCCCGGCGTGGCCGAACTGACCACGGCCGCGGCGCCGCCGGTCCCGGACGGCCATACCGTGCTGGTGGTGACGCTGCGTAACGAAACGCCGGCGCCCGTGTTCGAACGGCTGGCGCGCATGCGTGAGTCGCTGGCAGCGATCGGCGTCATCCATCGCTTTACGTTTGCCGTGTTGAGCGATTCGGACGCGCCCGATGTCATCGCCGCCGAGCAAGCGGAATTCCGGGCTTTCGCTGCCGGCGCGGCCACCGACGAAGCGGCACCGTTTTATCGCCGGCGTGAGCGCAATACCGGCTATAAGGCCGGCAACATCGCTGAATTTCTGGACGACCGCGGCGCGGCGTTCGAGTATTTTATCCCGCTGGATGCCGACAGCCTGATGTCGGGCGAGGTGATCGTGCGTCTGGTGGGCGTCATGCAGGCCCGGCCGACTATCGGGATTCTGCAGAGTCTGGTCGTCGGCATGCCGAGCGAGAGCGGTTTCGCCCGCGTCTTCCAGTTCGGCATGCGGCATGCCATGCGTGCGTTCACGACCGGAGCGGCGTGGTGGACGGCCGACTGCGGCAGCTATTGGGGCCATAACGCCGTCATCCGCGTGGCGCCTTTCCGCGCGTACTGCCGGTTGCCCGAGTTATCGGGGCGGCCGCCGCTGGGCGGCGCGATACTCAGCCACGACCAGGTCGAGGCCGCCTTCATGCGGCGTGCCGGCTACGAGGTGCGGGTGGTGCCGGTCGAAACCGATAGCTATGAGATCAACCCACCGACGCTGTTGGATTTCATCCGGCGCGAGCTGCGCTGGTGCCAGGGCAACATGCAGTATCTGCGCCTGCTGACGACCCCCGGGCTGGAGCCGGTCAGCCGGTTCCAGCTGGTGCAGGCGATCGGTATGTATCTCGCGCCGGCCGCCTGGATCGCGATGATCGCCGCCAGTTGTATCGGCGGCGTGCTGGGTGATCTCAGTCTGGGCAGCGTGACGCTGGGCCTGACGCTTTTCGTGGCTGTTTTCGGGCTGGCGATTGCGCCGAAGATCGCGGGGGTGATCGATGTGCTGCTGTCGCATCGCGGCACGGCGCGCTATGGCGGCGCGCTGTTGTTCGCGGCGTCGGTGGCCGTGG
This sequence comes from Salinisphaera hydrothermalis C41B8, assembly GCF_000732535.1. Classification (GTDB taxonomy): domain Bacteria; phylum Pseudomonadota; class Gammaproteobacteria; order Nevskiales; family Salinisphaeraceae; genus Salinisphaera; species Salinisphaera hydrothermalis. Next base: position 353,799 of record NZ_APNK01000001.1, on the reverse strand, counting down.
AATTGCTCTGGTCGACTCTCATCGCACCGGTGGTGGCGTTATCGATCACGCTGTTTCTGCTGGGCTTGCTGTTCGGGCGCACCGTCGCCTGGGGCGGGCAGAATCGGGATCGGCTGGATATTCCCTGGCGCGATGCGTGGCCGCCGCTGGTGCCGCATACGCTGGCGGGAATCGCCGTCGCGACGACGTTGTGGATCGCGGCCGGGGCCGGCGCGGCGCTCTGGGCCGCGCCAATCATCATCGGTCCGACCATGGCCGTGCCGTTGACGGTGTGGAGCGGACGCCGGACGGTCGGCGCTGTCATGCAGCGCCGCCGGCTGTGTCTTATCCCGGAGGAACGAGACCGGCCGGCGGTGCTGGCAGCACGGCGCGCCGACGTGGCATGACGAGCGCGCCGAGGGCGCCGGCCGGAAAGGCCGGCAACCCCAGAGGGTCGACTAGCGCCGCATCACGGTGCCGTCGTCGTCCAACAGCGGATAGCTGCCCTGTTCGTCATGCGACTCGGGGCCGACCAGTGCCGGCGAGAAGGCACAGATGACGGTCATGCCTTTTTCGCTCGACAGGATGTGCTGCTGGTTCTTGTCCAGCGCATACAGTACGCCGGGCTTGAGCTCCCATTCGCCGCCTTCGGTCAGGTCCTGTATCTTGCCCTCGCCCTCGATGCACAGGACGGTCTCCTTGTGGTTCTTGTACCACATGTGGAGTTCCTTGCCGGGCTTGATATACGTCTCGTGCATGGAATGGCCCATGCCGTCGGCACGCAGGGTGTAGCGCCGGCTGATCCATTTGTCGTCTTCGACGGCGTCGTTCTTGGCGTCTTCGTGGGTACGAATAAGCATTGTGCTCTCCTTTATTGCGGAGTAGAGAAAATGGGTCGGGATCGCCGGCCCGGATGAACGGATCAACAGGTCGCGATCCGCGAACCGTAGAGCTGGAAGCCCAGGTCGGTCAGAAAGTTCGGTGTCACATGACGCTGGAACAGCAGAATCATGTCGGAGCCGCCGAACAGGAAGTAGCCGAATTCGTCGCCCTTGGCGACGTCGCGATCGCGTGCGGCCGTGAGGTTGATCGAGCCGACATGCGACATGCCGACCGGCACCAGGCCGACCAGACCGATATCGCCAGCGTCGGACTCCCGCGTATCGAGGATCACCACGCCGCGGGTCTGGCTGAATTCGTAGCCGGTGGTGGCATCGTCGTGCGAATTGAAGCCGCCTTCGCCGAGGCTGACCTTGAGATAGGCCCGGCCGTCGACGGTGAACGCTTCGCGGACATGCCCGGCGGCGGGCAGGTGATAACGGTGATAGGCCGAGGGGGGCAGGGCGTAGTGCACGAACGTGCCGCCCGCGAACGCATCGGCATACGTGCTGCCGTCGAGCAGTTCGGCGACATCGCCGTAGGCATGCGTGCGTTTGACGCGCGTGGCGGGGATCTTCGAATCCTCATCGATGGCGAACTGGCGCTGGTAGCCGCAGTCGGCCGCCGAGGTCAGAACGTGGTTGTCCTGCGGCGCGTCGATCGGTCGCAGCCCGCTGTTGAGCTGGCGGGCGAAGAACTGGTTGAACGTCAGCCAGCCGCTCGGCTGGTTCGGCTTGCCATCGATCAGCGATTCCTCGATCCGATACTGCGGCGCGTTCTTGACGAACGATTCCAGGATCTCTTCGCTGAACGAGGCGGGTGTGTCGAGAAACGCGCCCCAGTCGCGGGCGCATTCCAGCAGCCAATCGCGAAACCAGTCGACGTTCTCGATGATCGCGCTCGAATCGTCGCCGACGTTCTGGTCGATCAGCCAGAAGAAATGACAGAGTCGATCGTAGACTTCTTGATCGTGTCGCTCGCGGTCGGAGTCCGCGTTCTGCCAGGCTTCGTGGTCCGATTGGTAGGGAATCCAGCGCAGAAAGTCGGCGACGTAAGCCGTATAGCCGTTGAAGTCGGTGGGCCAGGTCAACGCCTCGAACAGCGGTTCGCGCAGTTCTTCGGCCGCGCGCTCGCGCGCCTCTTTCAGCGATTGTTCGAGCAGAGCGACGAAGTTCTGTTCGTCGCGCTCGATATGATCGTGCAGATGCCGGATCACACGGTCGGTGTCGTGGGCTGGCATGTTCTCGGCGTCCGGGCCCGGCGATATCGCGGTACTGGCATTACGGCTCATGACAACACTCCGGCGGCAGGGGCGGCGGCATTCGGCTGATCGGGGAAAACGGCCGGGTGGGCGTCCATATAGGCCTGACAGGCGTTCATCACGCGGACGTCGTCGTAACGGCGCGCGACCAGCTGGAAACCGATCGGCAGGCCGTTGTCGGTGAAGCCGCAGGGCACAGAGGCGCCGGGTTGGCCGGTGAGATTGAACGGATAAGAGAAGTTGGCCCACTCCTGCCAGTCGTGCATATCCGAATCCGGTGGCACCTGGTGGTTCACCGCAAAGGCCTCGAGCGGTAGCGTCGGCGTGAGCAGCAGGTCGTAACCTTCGAAAAAGCGCGCCATGTGCGCGTTCAGGCGTACGCGGCCGTCGATCGCCTGGTACAGATCGACCGAGGACCACGCCTCGGCGCGGCGTGCGTTTTCGGCCAGCCCCGGGTCGAGCTGGTCGCGGCCGGCTTCGTCCAGGTTCTCCCAGATCTGGCGCGCGCCGGTGAACCAGTACTTGCGATAGATATCGATTGGTTCCTCGATGCCCGGATCGGCGTCGACGATCTCGGCGCCGAGGGCTTCGAGGCGCCGCGCCACGGTATCGATGACGCCGGCGATCTGCGGATCGACATCGGCAAAGCCGAGTGTGCGCGAATAGGCGATGCGAACACCGGCCAGCGTCGGCTCGATCTGTTCGCCCCAATCGGCCGGCTGACGGCCGCGCGAATAGGCATCGTCCGGGTGATGCCGGCCGATGATGTTGAGCATCGTGGCGGCGTCGCGCGGCGAACGCGTCAACGGGCCGATGCTCGCCAGCAGGGCGGATTTGGACGGCGGCCACTGCGGTGTCCACCCGAAGGTCGGTTTGAATCCGAACACGCCCGAAAACCCTGCCGGAATACGAATGGAACCGCCGGAATCGCTGCCCTGGTGCAGCACGCCCATGTTGAGCGCGGCGGCCGAGGCCGCGCCGCCGGACGAGCCGCCCGAAGTTTTTTCGCTATTCCAGGCATTGCCGGTGGCGCCGAACACGCGGTTGTCGGTCACCCCTTTCCAGCCGAATTCCGGCGTATTGGTCTTGCCGAGAATCACGGCGCCCGCATGGCGCATGAAATCCGCCGGCGGCGAGTCGTAATCGCAGAGCTCGTCCGACGTGGTCAACGAGCCGGCGCGGGCGGGCATGCCGGTGACTTCGGCCAGATCCTTGATCGACGAGGGCACGCCGTCGACCGGGCTGAGCGGTTCGCCGCGCGCCCATCGCTCGGCCGACTCGCGCGCCGCGCGCATCGCGCCGTCACGGTCGATATGGCAATACGCATTGACCGTCGTATTGAAGCAGTCGATACGGGCCAGGGCGGCTTCGGTGGCTTCGACCGGCGAGGCCTCGCCGCGGGCATAGAGCGCCCGCAATTCATGGGCGCCAAGCTGACCGAGATCGTTGGATTCCGACATATGTCCCTCGTTGCTGTGAAATGAAGGCGGCTCTTCAGCTACGCCACTTGGCCCACATCTGTTTGAAGGATTCGCTAATGATGTGCGCCGACTCCGGGTCGCCCTTCACCATCGACGACAGAAAGCTCTTGGCCTGATCAAAGCTGATATGCGGGGGTAGCGGTGCGACCTCCGGATCGGTATAGGCGTTGATCACCACTGGGCGATCGGCCGCCAGCGCGGCGTCCCATACCGGGCCGATATCGTCGGGCGAGGCGATGCGCAGGCCCTTCAGGCCGAGGAGCTCGGCGTATTGATCGAAGGCGAAGTCCGGCAGGTCCTGGGAGGTTTCGAATTTGGGATCGCCCTCCATGACGCGCTGCTCCCAGGTGACCTGGTTGAGGTCCTGGTTGTTGAGCACCAACACGATGGCGGTGGGGTTGGCCCACTCGCGCCAGTACTTGGCGATGGTCAGCAGCGCCTGGTTGCCGCTCATCTGCATCGCGCCGTCGCCGACCATGGCAATACCCGGTCGGTCGGGATAGGCGAACTTGGCCGCGGTGAGATAGGGCACGCCGTTACCCATCGAGGCCAACCCGCCGGAGACCGAGCCGATCATGCCGCGCCGGATCTTGAGATAGCGCGCATACCAGTTGGTGGCCGATCCCACGTCGCAAGCCAGCATGGCGTCGGTGGGCAAGCGCTCGGACAGGGCGGCGAAGACGGCTTGCGGGTTCACCGGGTCGGCGCTCACCTCGGCGCGTTCGGCCATGGTGTTCCACCAATCCCGGGTTTTCTCGATCAACTGGGTCTGCCACTTGCGATCGGTCTTGCGTGCCACGCGTTGGTTCAGCGCGGCGACCGTCGCTTTGGCATCGCCCGCCAGATTGACCTCGGTCGGATAACGCAGGCCGAGCGCTTCTGGATCGATATCGATCTGAACCGCGCGGGCCTGATCGCTCGCGGGTAGAAATTCGGCATACGGGAAACGCGTCCCGATCATCAGCAGCGTGTCGCAGCCGGCCATCATGTCGGCGCTCGGTTCGGTGCCGAGCAGTCCGATGGTACCGGTCACGTAGTCCACGTCGTCCGGGATCATCGTCTTGCCGAGGATTGCCTTGGCGATGCCGGCGCCGAGCGTATCGGCCAGTGCGATCACTTCATCGGCCGCGTCCTTGACGCCAGCCCCGGTCAGAATGGCAACACGCTCGCCGGCATCGAGAATCTTCGCCGCGGCGTCGAGATCGGCCTCGGCGGGGATCGCGACGGGATGGTTGTAACCGATGCCCGAGAACGTCGCGCCATGCGCGGCCGGCGGTTCTTGCATCGGTGCATCCTGAACGTCGGCGGGCACGATGATCGCCGTCACCGCGCGCCGGCCGATCGCAATGCGCATCGCCTGGTCGACCAGATGCCGGGCCTGGCGTGGGTCGGACACCATGTGCACATAGTCGTCGGCCACGTCCTTGTACAGCGAGATCAGATCGATCTCCTGCTGGTAATCGGTGCCGATGCTCATGCGCGACTGCTGGCCGACGATCGCGACCGCCGGTACGTGGTCCTTCTTGGCGTCGTACAGCCCGTTGAGCAAATGGATCGCGCCCGGCCCGGAGGTGGAAATACAAACGCCCGGCGTGCCGGTGAACTTGGCGTGGGCGCTGGCCATGAACGAGGCCAGTTCCTCGTGGCGCGGCTGAATCAGGCGTGGGCCGTGCTCGGCGCGGCGCAGTCCGGCCATGACGCCGTTAATGCCGTCACCGGAATAGCCGTAGCAGCGCGTCACGCCCCAATCGTGCAGGCGCGATACGATGAAATCTCCAACCGTCTGGGACATAGTAGATATCCGCATCGAATAGCGGTCCCACCGTAGGCGCAATGCGCTGCCTGCCCAATCCGTGACTATCCTTAAGGTTTTTTGCCCCACGCCGGGTCCGGAGAAGTGACGCCAACCGGCGACATGCGGGCAAATACGGGGTTCTACGGGGCGCGTCTGCTGCTAGCCTTGGCACACCACATGCAAGCGGTAGATGCGATGGAACCGCTGGTTCATATCGTCGACGACGACGATGCGGTGCGGCATTCGCTTCGTTGTTTGCTCGACTCGATCCAGATCGAGAGTGCCGAATATCCGACCGGTCGGTCGTTCGCCGAGCGCGAGCGCGACTCGCGCCCGGGCTGTGTCCTGCTGGACCTGCGAATCCCGGACATGAGTGGCCTGGATATTCAGCGTTCGTTGGCAGAAGAAGCACAGCACCTGCCGGTCATCTTCATGACCGGCTATGGCGACGTCGAGGCCTCGGTATCGGCGATGCGCGAAGGCGCGGCGAATTTTCTGACCAAACCGGTCAACGGCGAACTGCTGCTGGCCGAGGTGCGCGACTCGATCGAGCGCAGCCGCGAGATTCTCGCCGAGCATCAACATTGCGAGAGTGTCTGTGCGCGTATGTCACTGCTCACGCCGCGTGAAGCCGATGTGCTCGAGGAAGTGGTGGCCGGCTGGTCGAACAAGCATGTTGCCCGGCGCCTGGGCATCAGCCCGAAAACGGTCGAGCTGCACCGGGCCAACGTGATGAACAAGATGCGCGCCGGCTCGCTGGCCGAGCTCGTCCGGTTGCATCTCACGGCCACGGGTGAATCGCCGAGTTCATTGCGCAATCGAGGGCCGGAACGGCGGCGTTAGTTGCGCTCGTATTTTTAGGAGGGCTGCCCGACAGGCGTGACGCAAGCGAAGCGGGACGCCGCGCGAAAAGATGTGACGAGCGGACGAAGCCTGGTTACTCGGCCTCGGTCACGTCGTCGTCATTGCAGGCGGGCAGCTCGAGCACGAAGCTCGCGCCGTCGGAGATGTCCGTCTCGGCCCAGAGCTGGCCGCCGTGGCGTTCGGCCAGGGCACGGCTGATCGACAACCCCATGCCCATACCGCTCGACTTGCTGGTATCGAAGGCGTTGAAGATCGACGACAGCCGGTCCTCGGGGATGCCGCAACCGGAATCGCGCACCCGTACGCGGACCGTCTTAGCGCGGGTCGAGTCGATTTCCACCCGCATGACCCGGGGGTTGCAGTCCGTCATCGAATCCATCGCGTTGGTCATCAGGTTCACGAGGATCTGCTCGATCTGAGCGGGGTTGCCATACACCTCGGGCAGCTCGGAGGGTGTGCTGTAGCGGATGTCCACGTCGAGTTGGCGGGCGCGCCGTTCGACCAAACCCAGGGTGTCGTCGATCACCCGCCGGATATCGAAGACCCGCACGCGATCCGCCCCCTGGCCGATCATACTGCGCGCATTACCGACGATATGGTCGGCGCGCTTGGCCTGTTCGCCGATCTGGCTGACCACCGAGATCACGTCCTCGCCGGACTTACCCGCGCGCAGCATGCGCGTTAGCGCATTGGCGTAGTTGCCGATGGCCGCGAGCGGCTGGCGAACCTCGTGCGCCAAGCCGGCCGCCATCTCGCCGAGCTTGGCCATGCGCTGGAGATGAACCATGCGCTCGTCTTCTTCGTCATCGTCGCTCGTCTCACGATTGGACGGCAGGGCGCGGGTTTCCAGTTCCTCGAAAACAAGGAATACGCCCGCCGCTTGGTCCGGCGTAAGATGCGGTACGGCTTGAAGTCGCAGTCGCTCGGTGCTGCTGTCCTTGGAGGCTGTGCAGTCCAACTGGGCGCTGAGTGCCGAGCGACGCTCGATGGCGCGCTGCAGGTATTGGTCTACATCCGGCGAACAAATGCCGTCGAAGAAATCGCCCGCGACCGTACCCCGCTCGGGTTCGCCAAAACGTCGTTTGAACGCTTTATTGGTGATCTCGAAACGTCTCTGCGTATCGAGATAGGCAATGGCCGGATCGCTGATATCGGCAAGCAGCTGCAGCTGCTGACGTGCGACCTCAACGCTATCGTCGATCGCCTCGTCTGCGGATGGCATTCGCGCATGCTCCTTTCGAGCTTGATCAACTCGCTGTATCGCGGTGGCTCGACCGCAATTCACACCATGACATCATGCCTAAACGGACGGTCAGACGCGAATTGGTGTCTAGTACAGGCGACTGCCGTTATCTTAGCCCGATGCGTTTGACCCGCGAATGCGGGGTTTCCCGAGGGTAGACGCGGTGCTGTGCCGGTATGTTCGACGCGTATCGGCTGTTCAGATGGACCCACGGCCCATCGACGAATCGTCGAATCATGAGCAGTCGCAACCCGTATACCGAATCCAACCGCAGCGCGGCCACCGACAACCCCGAACTCGACGCCAACAGCAAGAACGCCGATCTGGAACGCGATCGACATTACAACGACGGCGCGGACCTGCGTACCAATCAGGGCGTACGCATCGCCGACAACCACAACCAACTCAAGGCCGGCGAACGCGGCCCGAGCCTGATGGAGGACTTCATCTTCCGCGAGAAGATGAATCACTTCGACAACGAGCGTATTCCCGAGCGCATCGTTCACGCACGCGGCGCCGGCGCGCACGGGCATTTCCAGCCCTACGACAACGCCGCGCGATACTCCAAGGCAGCGGTGTTCTCCGATCCCAGCACGCCGGTGTTCACACGCTTTTCCACCGTGCAGGGCTCGCGCGGCTCGAACGACACGGTGCGCGACGTGCGTGGCTTCGCCACCAAGTTCTATAGCTCCGAAGGCATATGGGATCTGGTCGGCAATAACATGCCGGTGTTCTTCATTCAGGACGCGATGAAATTTCCGGATTTCGTTCATGCCGTGAAGCCCGAGCCCCACAACGAAGTACCACAAGGCCAGTCGGCGCACGATACGTTCTGGGATTTCGTCTCGCTGATGCCGGAATCGGCCCATATGGTGCTCTGGACCATGTCCGACCGGGCCTTCCCGCGCCACTACCGATTCATGGAAGGCTTCGGCGTGCACACGTTCCGCCTGGTCGACGCCGAGGGCACTGCGCGCTTCGTTAAATTCCACTGGAAACCGTTGGCCGGCACCTGCTCGCTGATCTGGGACGAAGCCCAGAAACTCTGGGGGCGTGACCCGGACTTCAATCGCCGCGAGATGTGGAACGACATCGAGAACGGCGATGCGCTGGAATGGGAGCTTGGCATACAGGTGGTCGAGGAAGAAGATGAGATGAACTTCGACTTCGACCTGCTCGACCCGACCAAGCTCATTCCGGAAGAAGAAGTGCCGGTGGAGCCGATCGGCAAGCTCACCCTCGACCGTAATCCGGACAACTACTTTGCCGAGACCGAGCAGGTCGCGTTCTCGCCCGGCCACATCGTACCCGGCATCGATTTCACCAACGATCCGCTGCTGCAGGGCCGGCTGTTCTCTTATCTGGATACCCAGATGATGCGGCTCGGCGGGCCGAACTTTCACGAGTTCCCGATCAATCGCTCGGTCTGTCCGTTCGCCAACAACCAGCGCGACGGCCAACACCGGCATACGGTCAACACCGGCCAGGCCGCCTACGAGCCCAACTCGATCGACGATGGCTGGCCGGCCGAAACCGCGCCGGGCCCGAGAGCCGGCGGCTTCGAGTCGGTCAACGAGAAGATCGATGCCCGCAAGATCCGGGCGCGCAGCGATTCGTTTGGCGATCACTACTCGCAGGCGCGATTGTTCTGGAACAGCCAGACGGACGTGGAAAAAGAGCACATCGTCGCGGCTTATACCTTCGAACTGTCAAAGGTGGCGCGCCCGTATATCCGGGAACGCGTGATCCAGTCGATCCTGCCCAATATCTCGATGGATCTCGCCCGCGGCGTCGGCGAGCAGCACGGCGTATCCGTGCCGGACGTGCCGCCGGCCGAGGCCGGCGAGTACGGCGAGGGCTGTACCGAAGTGTCCGAGGCGTTGAGCCTGCTGGCGCGGCTGCCGGGCGATATCGAGCACCGCAAGGTGGCGATTCTGGCGGCCGACGGCGTCGATGCCGGCGAGGTCCAGGACATCAAGCAACGGCTGACCGAGGGTGGTGCGACACCGTTGGTCATTGCACCGACGATGGCGCCGGTCACGGCCGCCAACGGCGAGACGATCGAATCCGACGGCATGCTCAACGGTCTGCCCTCGGTGACCGTGGACGGCGTGATCGTGGCCGGTGGTCAGACCAGCGTGGATCGGCTGACCCAGTCGGGTCTGGCGATCTACTATCTGCAGGAAGCGTTCAAGCACCTCAAGCCGATTGCCATCATTTCCGAGGCCGAGGAACTGCTGGCCCGGGCCAGTTTCTTCCGCATGGCCCGCGGTGTATTCACCGGCGATACCGTGGCCGAAGTCTTCGACGACTTCGCGGCGGTCCTGGGCGAGCATCGCGTCTGGGCGCGCAACTGTGTGGCTAACGACATGCCGGCCTGAGGCGACTGACTCAACCCGGGCCGCATGGCGCCGCCCGGGTTCCAATCAGTAATCCTGTTCCGGTTGTGTGCGCGAGGACGCGGTGGGATGCCAGACATGCGACCAGGCGCGGCCGTCGTCTTCGATATAGGCCGCCAGCAGATTGAGCTTCTCGAGCCGATCGATCCGGCATGCGAGATCGTCCGGATCGGCGTCGAGAAGGCGGGCGCCGTGCTTGAGCGACGGGATCTCCGGTCCCGTGTCGATCGGGCGGATGAACGCGCCGCGCAGGGTGGCGAGGAACTGCTGGATCACATGCTGCGTACTGCGGATGCGGGCGGCGACCGAAGGCGGCAGCGGTTCATCGCGCAGACGGGCAAGCTCCAGCGCCAGGTCCAGCCGGACCAGCGCCAGCGGCAGCGCCGTGACCGAACTCGCGCTGTGGAAGTAGTGCAGGATCGGATAGGCCAGATGTTTCTGGCTCGCCCCCGCGATCATGCTCTCGAATCCGTCGAGATGGCCGGACAGACTGTCGAAATCGCCGTTGCCGATGCCGAATTCGAGGATTTCCTCCGGCGAAGCGCCCATGGCATGAATGCAAAGCGCCAGCTGGCGTTTCTCGGTGGCCGCGGACACGATCGGCAGCGCATAGGTGATCGCCAGAGTGAACAGCAGCAGCCCGTTCGCCCCGGCCACGGTCGCCAGGATTTTCCAGACCCCGCCGCCCGGCACCATGTCGCCATAACCCAGCGTGGTCAGCGTGTAGCCCACGAAATAGGCGCGATTGACCGTGTCGGCGGGTAGCCCGGTGGTGGAATGCGTGACCGCATCGGGTGCCGAACAGAACACCAGCAGCCAGCCGCTCCAGGCCAGCAGTACCCAGGTCACGATGAGCACCAGCGTCAGCGCGGGTCCACCGCCGGCCAGCAGCGCGTGGTTGCCGCGCAGGCGGTGTACGCCCAGCAGAATGCGCCACAGGCCCGATGTCAGCGTATTGGTGACGGGCCCGGAACTGGAGGCCGACAACGTGGTTCGGGTCGCGTCGTAGGCCAGAACGAGCAGCAGGGCGGCGCCGACCCAGAACAATGGGTTGGACATGATGGAGCGGATTGGAAAACGTCGCGCTCAAAAATAGAGGGTTTTTCAGTCGCCGCGATGAGGGCGACTACCTAGTTTGTTCCGGTACTGCGCCAGAGGTCGGTGTCCGCCGGTCCTGCCATGCTTGCGTTGCCTGTCGTGACGCCGGGTCGTGATGGGCTGGACGATAGGTCGACATAAACCATCCAAACCGAGGAATTTTCATGAGCCGGGATCACAGCAAATCGGTCAAGAACGACGATCAGTACGAAGCGCTGCGCGAAGAAGGCGCCAGCAAGGAAAAGGCAGCCCGTATCGCCAACGCCGACAACCCCGGCAAGAAAGGTGGCAAGTCCGACCCCTATGAAGACTGGACCTATGACGAGCTGTACGAAAAAGCCCAGGAGGTTGGCATCGAGGATCGCTCGAAGATGAACAAGGCCCAGCTCAAGCGTGCCTTGCGTTCGCATTAGTCAATTTCCGGCGTCAGGAGTGTCTTCCGGTTCCGCCGGCAATTCCTCGGCGTGGCGCTCGGAGAGAAATGCGCTGATGTGATCGAGCTCCTCGATGTGTTCGCAGATCGTACGGACGGCCACCAGCAAGGGGAGCGCCACGATCATGCCGACCGCCGACCACAGCCAGGCCCAGAACGATACGGTCAGAAACACCACGACCGTGTTCAGCCGGAGATTGCGACCGACGAAGTAGGGCGTGACCAACTGCCCCTCGATGGTCGTGAGCGCGAGATAGGTACCGGCGATGATCAACGACCAGCCGTACCAGTCGAAACTCAGCAACGCGATCACGCCGGCGGCCGCGATGCCGACCAGAGCGCCGAGGTAGGGCACGAAATTCAGCAGGAAGGCCACCACTCCGAACATGACCGGATCGGGCATGCCGTAGATCAGCATCGCGGTGCCGACGGCCACACCGAGGCCGAAGTTGATCAGGGTGATGGTGAACAGATAGCGCGACAGCTTGCGTTCGGCGTTGTAGACGATGCGCACCGCCCGGCGCTTGTCACGGAACGTCGGCATCACGTGCACGAGCTTTTCGTAGAACATGTCGCCCGAGGCCATCAGGAAGAACAACAGCACGAAGGTGAACAACAGCTGCGCCACCATACTGGGAGCGAGCATGGCGGCCTGTGTGGTCACCGATTGTCCTTTCTCGACCTGAACCTTTTGCCCGGAGTCGTCCGAACCGCTGGCGAGCGCTTCGATTTTCTTGTTGGCCCGGAACACCTCGTTAATCGATTGCGACACCCCGTTGAGCTGGACTTCGACCCGGCGTTCGATGCGCGGCGCATTCTCGATCCAGGTGCTCACGGGCATGGCGAGTGTCGCGACCGTGCCGAGAAAACCGCAGAGCAGCACGAGAACAATGAGAAATGACGCCAGCCAGCTCTGCAGACCGAGCCGTTCGAGCGCTCGACGGACCGGCGCGAACACCATCGACAACAAAAATCCCAGAACCACGGGCACCAGGAACGCCTTGGCGGCGCTGAGCGCGAACACCGAGGCATAAAGAAACAGGCCGATTCCGATCCAACGTGGCACGCGTCGGGCCGCGTCGCGCATGGTTTGAGGCGTTCTTGATGTCACGTGGCGTCGACTCATCGGTTAGGGATATGGAGGCGGCGGCGAAAAGCGGTGGGCATCGCGGCCAGGTGCGGCGCGGCGCGGCCCGAAATCGAGGGCTACGCCCGCCCTGACCGCGCCAGGCGCCTTCATCGTGACGGTACGCCGGGAATACGCTCGGCGTCTCGCACATCCTGGAACAGGCGGGGGTCGATATCCTCGCCGCGACGCATGACGGATACATCGCCGGTGCTTTCCATGACCACGGCGAGGACCTGCGCGCGATGCGTGATGCCGGCCAGGCGCAGCTTGGAATTGAGGTCGCCCTCGGTGATGCGGGCCGCACGCATGTTGTGGGCGAGGATGTCTTCGCCGGCCATCAACACGCGCGGCTCGTTGTCGACAAGGCGCTTCACCCAGGGGCTGGTTCGTCGCCCGCGTGCCACGACGTACTGAATCAGATACAGCACGGCGAGCGCGCCCACGCCGGTCAGCAGCGCCGGATTCTTCGACAGCACGGTCGAGGCCAGGATCGAGCCCAGGGCGACCGTAATCGCGAAGTCGAAGCTCGACATCTTGGAGAAACTGCGCAACCCCGAAAGACGCGTAAACAACAACAGCGCGACGTAGATACCAAGCGTGGAGACGAGCATGGACAGCACGGAACTTGCACTCGCCCCGAGCCAGCTGGTTTCGATCATGGGCGCCTCGATGTATAGCGTGGTGGCGTGCGCGAGCGATCGCGGGCCGGCAAGGCCGGGCTAACCAGCCGACCGGATTCAACGGTCCAGCGCCGGTTCTGGTGCTGAAAGCGCGGATGCCACGACCGGCCGGTATGCGCAATAAAACGTCGGTGGATGGCGCGCGAGGTCTGCGCGGTATCGTGGAAGTCCACGTGATGATGGGCGAGAACCAGGCGGCCACCGGGGGTGAGCGCACGCCCGACGTCGGCGGCCAGGCGCTGCATGGCGTACGGGCGTAGATAGTAGAGCAGCTCGGCGATCACGACCGCGTCGTAGCGTGCCCGCGGAAACCGGCCAGGCAGCACGCGGCAATAGACGGATGCCCGCGGCTGATCGGCCAAGGCAGCCGCGGTCAGCCGTACCGCGCTCGGCGCGGCATCGCAGGCATCCAGCGTCCACGCGCGTCGCGCCAGGGCGATGCTGTTGGAGCCGTTGCCGCAGCCGAGCTCAAGCACGCGACCCTGCAGGCCTGCTCCCAGCGCACAAAGAATGGCGCGGCGTTTACGCGCCTCGTCACGATGGACGAACGTCCCCCACGGATCGCTGTCGGCCGCGAAGCGGGCATCGAAGCCGGTGCGACCGATGCGCTGACTCATCATGCCCAGGTAAAGCGTTCGATCGGGCGCGTGAATGCAACCCGCTCGGCCTGACTCATGTGGAAGCCGTCCGGGTCGTCTTCGATCAAGCCGGTCTGGGTGCGATGACAGGCCAGGGCCGCGCGCTTCATGTGCCAGTGTCGATCGCCGAGCGACAGCCAGAGCCGGGTCGGTGGCGTCGGTCGGTCGGTGCGCGGCCAGACCAGGTACGCCAGACGCTGTCGACAGCGCGGCCAGAGTAGGCGGCCGGCGCGGGCCACCGTGCGATGGTCGGGGTGGTCGTCGGCCGGCGACGGCAACACCAGCAGATCGGGCGCCGGCCCGCGGGCCATATCTCGGGCCAGCCCGCGGCAAGCCGCTGAGTCGTAGTCGCCGAGGCTGCCATCGGCGCGGGCGAGAAAATGCACGTCGTGAGCGGCGACGCCCGCCCGTGCCATGCCGGCCCGGCTTTCGGCCCGGCGCGCGGCCGCCAGGCGCTTGGGCGGAAACCGGGCGCTGTGGCGATGCGAGGCCGCGCCGTCGGTGGCCACGATCACCTGCACCCGCACGCCGTGCTCGCGCAGGCGACGAATCAGGCCGAAGGCACCGATCACTTCATCGTCCGGATGCGGCGCGATCACCACCGCGCGGCGCAGGCCGGTCAAATCGAGCGCGCTCACAGCGCGGGCTCCAGCTGGCCGGCGGCCGCGGCTTCGGCCACGGCCATGCGCTGGGCATCCGGCGCCGGCTGGCGCAGGTAGACCATCAGATCGGTCAGCACACGCGACAAGGGATGGGCATGGAAATGCGCCGCCACGCCGACCGACTGTTGCGCCAGCACCAGCGCTTCCTCGGCCAGATCGTAGATCGCGCTGCGCGCATGCGCGACGTGAGCCGCCTGACGATCGGCGGGTTCGACGAACAGCGCGTCGCGGGTATCGCGGCATATCGCCGCCGCACTCTGGGCGAGGGTGAACAGGCGCGCGAGCCGTCGGCGTTGATGCGGGTCGCCGTCGCGCCCCGCGGCCGTCAGATGACCCCGAACGCCGTCGAATACGGCCGCGATGCCGCCGGCCTGAACCGCCACGAATCGCAGCGCGCCGGTGGCGAACCATGGCAGGCGTTCGTAATCACCGGGCGTGCCGATAGGCTGGACGCGATCGATGGGCAGGTCTTGCCAATACACGCGATGGGTTTCGGAATCGCGCATGCCGTTGATATCCCACCAGCCGGTTTCCACACATGGCGGTGTGGCGACGAGATCCACGAGCAACAGCTGCACGTGCTCGGCTTGGCCGGCGTGCAGCGTGACCAGCGCGTGGCTGAGCACACCAGCGCCGGAGGCGAATGATTTGCCGCCGTGCAGGCGATCGCCGTCCTGGACCAGTGGCTTATCGCGCCACGGCGCATTCCAGACGCCGAAGCTCGCGCCGGCCCGGGCATGCGCGCGCGCCTGGCGCACGCACTCGGCACTGCCATAGCGTTCGATGATCTGCAGCGCATCGACATGGCCTTCGAACAACCGCCCGAGCGCCAGATCGTGGCGGCCGGCGGCATACAGTCGGCGCAGCAGGGCCAGCATCTGGTCGGCGTTCGCCGGATCGCCGGTGGCCAGGTTCTGGCCCAGGCGCGCGATGCCCCAGCGAAGGAACGTTGCGTTATCCAGCGTGCGTCGATCGATGTCGCCAAGGTTTAACGGGCTGGGGTCAAGCATGGCTCATCGTCGGTTCGTGTTGGTCGAGCAGCCGTGTCAGCTCGATTTCGGCCGTAGCGAGATCGACGTCCCGCGGTGCAATCGGCGGCGGCACCAGGGCCAATGCAAAAGCGTCGGCGCTCGGCGCTGTGGCCGCGACCCGACGCAGGTCGGCCAGCGGATAATCGAGGTGCGCTGCCAGTTCGATCAGTTCGGCTTCGCTGGCGCCGGCCAAAAATAACGCGCGGGCGGCCGCCGAGCGGCGATAGCGGGCGCTGGCATCCGCGGGGTGTTCGACGCGCGGCAGTTCGCGCGCGGCGCGCTGTCCGCGCAAGTCGTCCGCCAGGCCCGAGCGGGCGCGCCCGAACAGCCGCGACGAGGTAGTGACGCGGACCGCGCGATCCCGGCGGAGCCGATAGCCGGCCCGTCGGGCCGCGTCCACGATGGCCAGGTCCTCTTCGAATGGGTGTTCACCGAAACCGCCTAGCGCACGATAGACGTCGGCGCGGAAGCCGAGACTGGCGCCGCCCACACCCGGATGCGACGGCGCCGGCTCGTAAGCGATGGGGTCGAGTTCGCGTTCCAGGGCATAGAGCCTTTCCAGATAAGCCTCGAGCCGATCACGAATCGGCAGTGGCGGGCGATTGTCGCGACGAACATAACCGGCCACTACATCGACTTCGGCGAGGGCCGCCCGGCTGGCCGCGATCCAGTCCGGGGCCGGAATGCTGTCGGCGTCGGTGGTCAGCAACAGGGCATCGGATCGGTCGCCCAGCATTTCGAGCCCGAGGGCCGCCGCGGCGCGCCGAGCACGGCCCGCATTCGGCGCTCGCCCGCGGGCGATGTGGCGGCAGACCAGGGCCAGACCGGCCGCTCGGGCCTTGCGGACAACGCGCTCGCGCAGCGCCGGTTCGTCGCCGTCGAATACGAGGCAGAGCTCGAATTCGCCGGCATCCATCTGGGCGGCCAGCGCGGCGACCAGCGCGGGCAGACGTCGGGCTTCGTCACGCACCGGTACACAGACGACGACCGGCGCGCTCGCCGCGCTCGGCATCGGCAAGACCCGGCTCAATCGTGGCTCGCCGGCAAGCAGACAGCGAATCGATGGGGCCCGGGGCGGCGTGCGAGCATGCGGTTCCGGCGGTTGCGATATGGCCGGGTCAGATTAAGCCGCAACGCCGGCACGGGGCATCCGGGCTAACCCGAGGTCGGTCGGGGGTTAACGGCCCGCATTCCGGATCAGCCGCTGATAGATCGTCAGATAATCGCGTGCCATGCGTTCGGCCGTGAAGCGCTGCAGGAAACGCTCGCGAATCACGTGCCGGTCGAGTTGGCCGCAGGCTGCGACCGCATCGGCGGCCTCGGCCTCGGATTGCACGATGAAGCCCGTTATTCCATGTTCGACAAGCTCCGGCACAGCGCCGTTGGGCCAGGCGATGACCGGTACGCCACGGCCCATGGCTTCGATCACGACCAGGCCGAACGGCTCGGGCCAGTCGATCGGAAACAACAGCGCCGCCGCATCATCGAACAGGCGATTCTTGGCCATCTCGTCGAGTGCGCCGAGATGGCTAATCGTCGGGCCTAGGTGTTGTTCTATAGCGCGCCGGAAATAATCCGGATTCCCGGGATCGATGCCGCCGGCTAGTTTCAGCGGTCTATGACTGAGACGCGCTATCTCGATTGCTCGATCCGGCCGCTTCTGGTCGGTCATCCGGCCAATGAATACCAGCTCGCGCCCCGGCGCGCCGGCCAACGTAAAGCGGGCCGAATCGAGCCCGTGGTGGACCACGCCCGCCAGATTGCTCGCCGGGACGTCACGCGCTTGGCGCGCCGAGATCGCGGCGACCGGCAGGTCCGGAAACTGCTGGAAGAACAGTTGTCGATCGAGCTGGTCGGCCCGCCAGTGCAGCGTGGTCAGGCTGCGCTTCCGGGCCGGGCCCAGAAGCGCGGCATGGGCGAATTCGGTATGGCAATGGATGATGTCGAACGCGTCGAGACGACCGCGCAAGTCGTCGAGCATCCCGGCCTCGAGCGCGCCGGGCACACCGGGTGGCACGTCGCCGTGTTGTGCAATCAGGGCCGACAGACTGGGATGGGCGCCGTGACGGGGCAGCGCCGCGGTACTGTCGCTGGCCGCGAACAGGGTGACCTCGTGCCCGAGCCCGGCCAGCGCGTGGCCGAGGTCGGCGACCACGCGCTCAGTGCCCCCGGCACGGGTCGGCGGCACCGGTTCGATCATGGGCGCGACCTGGGCGATGCGCAGTGGACGAGGGGCGGACATACCGTCTCCGGGCAGGTGTAGACGATGTACATCATGCACATCGCATTACAGGGCTGCCTCCGGGCAAATACCGTGGAATACGGCATCACCTCGGATACCGGCGGCCATATCCAGTACCTCATGCAACTGGTTTCGGCCTCGGCGAGCGATCCTCGGGTCGAGCGCATCGATATCGTCACGCGCGCCTTCGACGCGCCCTTCAGCGCGCACGATTACCGGCGCGCCGAGGAAACCGTCAATGCCAAGACACGACTCATACGCCTGGCCTCCGGCAAGCCGGAGTATCTGGACAAAGAAGCGCTGCACACCGAGCTGGACGATCTGACCGCCGCGCTCAATGCATACATCGCCCGCGCACCGCGTCGGCCGGATTTCATCCATGCCCACTATGCCGATGCCGCCGAAGTGGCGGCCGGGGCCAACGCGTGCCACGGGATCCCCTTCGTATTCACGGCGCATTCGCTCGGCCGGGTGAAGCAGGCCCACGGCGGCGCTTCGGACCCGGCGGCCCTTGCGCGGCGGATCGAATACGAAGAAGGCGCTCTGGCGCGGGCGGCCCTAGTGTTCGCCAGTTCGCGCGACGAAGCCGAACTGCAGTATGCGGACTACGAGAACTATGACCCGGGGCGCATCCGCATCGTGCGTCCCGGTATCGACAGCGCGGCATTTCGTGATGCCCGCCCGGCCGACGATGCCCACGCGCTGTTGGCGCGGTTTCTGACGGAACCGGACAAGCCCGTCATCCTGGCGATCGCGCGGCCGGTCGCACGCAAAAATCTGTTGGGGCTGGTGCGGGCCTACGGGCAGTCGCCGACGCTTCGTGAACGCGCCAATCTGGTGATCGTGGCCGGTACGCGCCAGCGGCTCGCCGATCTGGAACCGGAACTGGCCGAAAACATGCGTGCCTTGTTCGAAGCCATCGACGAATACGATCTGCACGGACGCATCGCGTACCCCAAGCAGCATCGGGCCGAGGATATTCCGGCGATCTACGCCTGGGCTCGGGAACGCGGCGGCGTATTCGTCAATCCGGCGCTCAACGAGCCGTTCGGCCTGACCTTGCTGGAAGCGGCCGCGGCCGGACTACCGGTCGTCGCCACCGACAGCGGTGGGCCGAACGACATCGTGTCGTACTGCGACAACGGCGAGTTGGTCTCCCCGCACGATACCGACGGCCTTGCTACGGCGATCGAGCGCGTGCTGGCCGATCGCCGACGCTGGGGGCGGTTGTCGCGCAACGGCCGCCGTGCCGCGCTCGATTACGACTGGCACGAACATGCCAATCGCTATCATGCGCTGCTCGCCGATCTCGACGCGGCGCCTGCACCCGCGCCGGTGTCGCCCCGGGCGCGCCTGTTGGTTTGCGATATCGACGGGACGCTGGTCGG
Organism: Salinisphaera hydrothermalis C41B8; assembly: GCF_000732535.1. Taxonomy (GTDB): domain Bacteria; phylum Pseudomonadota; class Gammaproteobacteria; order Nevskiales; family Salinisphaeraceae; genus Salinisphaera; species Salinisphaera hydrothermalis. The sequence continues at coordinate 334,597 of NZ_APNK01000001.1, read as the reverse complement.
TTGTCGTACCGGCGTACGGCGTTTCAATGCCTGGCAGGCGGAAAACGACGACGTGGTGCTCGCGATCGCCACCGGTCGCAGCTTCCACAGCGCGCTGGACGTGCTCGAACAGGCCGGCATACGGCGGCCACGCTGTCTGATCACTTCGGTCGGCAGCGAGATCTATCATCTGGCCGACGATGGCACGACCTATCGCCGCGATCACGGATGGGTGCATCGCCTCGCCGCGAATTGGCCGCGTGCGGATATCGCGGCCTGTGTCGCCGACGTGCCGGGCGTGCTGGCACAGAGCCCGCTGGAACAGCGTCGCTTCAAACTGAGCTATCTCACCGGCGACGATCCCGCGATCGCGACCGCCGTGCGTCGGCGCCTGCGCCGCGAGGGGCTCAAGGCGTCCGTGATCCACAGCCATGGCTGCTATCTGGATGTGTTGCCGCTGGGCGTATCCAAGGGCGCGGCAGTGGCGCGGTTGCGAGATCGCTATGGCTTGCCGCCCGAGCAGGTGATCGTGGCGGGTGACTCCGGCAACGACGCCGAAATGCTGCGGTTGTCGCAGCAGTCGATCATCGTGGCCAACGCCGAGGCGGAGCTGATCGCGTATCCCGGTCTGACCCACGCCTATCGCGCCCGTGCCGGCCACGGGCGCGGTGTGGTCGAGGGCATGCAGTATTTTCTTGGTGCCGGCGTGCGCGCGTCATGAAGGTTAGCGTGGCAACGCTGGTGCGCGGACGGCATCGGCATCTGATTAACCTCATGCACGGCTTGAATGAACAGCAGTCGCCGCCGGACGAACTGGTCATCGCCTGGATGCAGCCCGAAGCGGATGCGCGCTTGCCGGCGACCCGGTTCCCGGTACGTCATATCTATGTGCCGGGCCAGGCGCTGCCGTTGGCTGCGGCCCGCAACGCAGCGGCGGCAGTCGCCGCACATCCCGGCCTGATCTTTCTCGACGTCGACTGTATTCCGAGCCGTCCGCTCGTCGATCGTTACCGACGCGCGCTCGCGAGCGGGCCGGCGCTGTATATGGGCGAGGTCCGATATCTGCCGGCCGGGGCGGTAGTGTTCGACCCTGCGGGCCGTCTGGATGGCCCACGGCTGGATCAGCGCGCGGTGGTGCATCCGGCCCGTCCCGCCGTGCCCCGCGGCGGCATTCGCCACGAGCCGGATCATGGCCAGCTGTGGGGGCTGTCGTTCGCGCTCCACGCGACCGACTATTTCGCGGCCGGTGGCATGGACGAGGGCTATATCGGCTACGGCGGCGAAGAAACCGATTATGCCCGGCGGCTCGCGGCTACGGGTATTCCGGCCTACTGGGTCGGCAACGCCCGCGCGTGGCATCAGCATCACGCCGTGCATCGACCACCGCTGGCCCACTTCGATTCGATTGTGGCCAACGCACGCCGCTATCGGACGATCTGGGGCGAATGGTGCATGGACTACTGGCTCGACCTGTTGGCACAGGACGGGTTCATCGACTGGCAGCCGGATGCCGACGAGCTGGCCGTACGACGTCGCCCGACGACCGAAGAGATCCGCGCGGCACGGCTTGGCCCCGAAGCCTGTTTCGGCTAACTGCCGGCCCGGGATGCCGCGGCTCTTGGGCCCGCGGCGTGGAGACGGCGGACCGTATGTGAGTCTTCCGCGGTATCCGCGTCTTGCCAGAGACGATCGGTCAGCCGTTCGAGCCAGCCGGCCGCGTTAACGGCGGCGGCCGGATCGTACAGGCGCTGAAGGCGATCCACGGACAATGCCCGGGCCTGCTCGAGAAGGCTCACCCAGCCGGCGTTGTCGCCCGGCAGCCGGGGCGTATGCAAGGCCGCGTCGAGCGCGGCCAGGCGTTCGGCTTTGGCCGTCTGTTCGTCGAAATAGCGCCATTCCGGCGTGCAGATATAGGGTCGGCCGACGCGCGCGATCTCGGTAACGGTATTGTCGCCGGCCGATGCGATCACGATATCCGCCGCGGCGACATAGTCGGTGACGTTGTCGATCCAGCCGTGGTTAACGAGGTTCGCAAAATCGGTTTCGTGGCCCTCGCGATGCAACGGACCCACGGTGACGAACAGGGCGTGCGGCGCCGCCCGCGCGGCGACCGTGAGCGGGGCATACGGCGTGCCGGCGCCGCCGCCGCCGGTCATGGCCAGGACGATTTCGCGATCGAGCGGCAGGCCAAGCCGCCGCCGGGCGTCGGCGCGCTCGGGTACGGCACTGGTGTGGGTGCACAAGCCGCCGGTATAGAACGTCTTGGCGCGCGCCCAGCCGGGGTATTCGGGCTGTTCCAGGGCTTCGTCGAACGGCGCCAGCAGGCCGGTACAGGCTTGATAGGCGGCCCGATGGCCGGGGTCGTCACGGCGGCCGTGCATTCGAATCTTGACCGCCGGTACGCTCGCAATCCGGGCGAGCTGGGCGAGTTCGGCCGAGACATCGATCACGAACAGGCCGACATCGCGCTCGTCGAGATGATCGATTATCCGACGCATCGTCACGCGCATCTCGCGCACGCCCAGCGGCACGCAGTGCAAGGTATCCGGGGTGGCGTGATCATAGAGAGTGGCGGTCGGCACGGCGGCGCCGATCATGTTCGGCAGGGCGACGATCTCGATATCCCGCTCGAAGCCGTCGAACAGCCTCGGGTCCGCGGTCACGACGCTCACCGGTCGTTGTTCCGACATCGCGGCGATCGTGGCGCGCGTACGCGCCGCATGGCCACGGCCTTGATGATGCACAAAGAAACAGAGGGGTCGGGTCACGTAACGGCTCTCGAATACGGGAACGCGGGCGGCCTCGCGGCCGCCCGCCAGCGGATCATGACGCCTGGCCGGCGCAATGGTTGCAGCAATAGGTTCGGTCGCCCAGATCGACGCCGTGACCGATCACCTTGCAATGACAGCTCGGGCAGACCGGCGCCATCTGCTGTATGGCGCACTGAAAGCTGTCGAAGGTATAGGTCTTGCCGTCCTGGGTGAGCTCGAACGCCCCGTCGTACTCGTTACCGCAGCAATCGCATTCAGCCATGATGTGCTCCTTGGTGGTTCATTCTCGGATGGGGGCGATCAGTCCGGTGTCATGACGACCTTCACACAGCCGTCTTCCTTCGCGTTGAACTGGGCATAGGCATCGGCGGCCTGCGACAGGCCGTAGCGATGCGTGATGATGAACGACGGGTCGATCAGACCCTGCTCGATCGTGTTGAGCAGCGCCGGCATGTAGGCGTGCATATGCGTCTGCCCGCTTTTCACCGATAGCGACTTGTTCATCAACGCATTGAGCGCAAAGCCGTCGACCGGGCTGGTATAAACGCCGGGGAGCGACAGACGGCCGCCCTTGCGGCAGCTCTTGATCATTTCGTTGATCGCTTCCGGGTGATTGGGCTCCCCGGAGTCCGGATCGCGCCGCACCGCTTCCGGGTCGCCGGCGCCGTGCGCTTCGGCGCCCACGCCATCGATACAGCAATCCGGACCGCGGCCCCGGGTCATCTCCTGCAGGCGTTCGTAGACATCTTCTTTTTCAAAGTTGATGGTCTCGGCCCCGGCTTTCTCCTCGGCCATCGCCAGGCGCTCGGGTATGCGGTCGATCGCAATCACACGGCCGGCGCCCATCATCCACGCGCTGCGGATAGCGAACAGCGAGACCGGGCCGCAGCCCCAGATCGCGACCGTGTCGCCCGGACGCATGTCGCAATTATCGACGGCCATCCAACCGGTGGGGTAGATGTCCGACAGGAACAGCAGCTGCTCGTCCGAGTAATCGGATTCGACCTTCAGAGGCCCGACGTCGGCATAGGGCACGCGGACGTATTCGGCCTGCCCGCCGGCGATGCCGCCGAGCAAATGCGAATAGCCGAACAGCGCCGAGGGTGAATGGCCCATGGCTTCGGCCGCCTGATCGGCCTTGGGGTTGGAGTGGTCGCACAGCGAATACAGCCGCTCGTTGCAGAAGAAGCAGTCGCCGCAGGCAATGGTGAACGGCACGACCACGCGATCGCCGACGGCGAGATTGTCGATCGCCGCGCCGGTATCGACCACTTCGCCCATGAACTCGTGGCCCAGCACGTCGCCGGCGCGCATGCCGGGCATGAGGCCGTTGTACAGATGCAGATCCGAGCCGCAGATCGCCGTGGCGCTCACCTTGATGATGGCGTCCCGTGGATCCTCGATCGCGGGGTCTTCGATCTGGTCGACGCGGACGTCGTGGGTACCGTGCCAGCGCAGTGCACGCATGATGTGATTCCAGCAGAAACGAATGATGCAGCCAGCATCCGCCCGATCAGGAAAGGCTGACCATAGGGCAGGCCGACGGGGCCGCTACGGGATATCACGAGGGGGCGCGTCGTGGTGCGTGCGGCGCGGATCATCGCGGCGGCCGGAGCTGATCGGCCCGAAGGTTCTATGTGCTTTCCCGGATCAATTCGATCGCCGACCTGCGCGACCATGGCGGCAAACGCGAATCTGCGACCCGCGAGGTACAGAGATCATGAGTTCAACTTCGACCCGTGTGGTGATCGCCGGCGGCGGCGCCGGCGGCCTCGAGCTGGCCGTGCGGCTGGCCGGTCAACCCGGTATCGGGGTTTTTCTGGTCGACCAGTCGCCCACCCACATCTGGAAACCCCGGCTACACGAGATGGCGGCCGGCGCCCGACGCGGCATGGTCGACGAGATGGAATATGCCGGTCTGGCCGAGCGTTGGGGCTTCGTATTCGTGCAGGGTAGTCTGCGCGATATCGCGCCGGATGCGCGTCGCATCGAGCTCGATGCCATGGAAGACGGTGAGGGCCATCGGGTCGTGGGTGAGCGCGAGCTGGAGTACGACGTCCTCGTACTGGCCATCGGCGGTGTAACGCCGGATCTGGGCGTCGACGGGGTAACCGAGCATGCGTTCATGCTGGATCGCGCCGAAGATGCGGAGGCGTTGTTCAGCCGGCTGTCCCTCGCCGCGCTCGATGCCACGGTCGGCGAGTGCCGGGACGCCATGGATACCGTGATCGTGGGAACCGGCCTGACCGGGGTCGAGCTGGCGGCCTATCTTGCGACGGATGCGCAACCCGCTGCGTTGGCGCCGCGCGACGCCCGGCCGCGTCTACGCGTCACTCTCGTGGAAGCCGTCGATGAATTCATGCCGTCGATGGGCGAAACCGAGCGTCGCGCCGTGCGCGAACGGCTGGAGGATGTCGGGGTGACCATTCGCACCGGCTGTCAAATCAGCCGCGTCGCGGCCGATCATGTCGAAACCGACGAGGGTACGCGGCTCGACTCCCGGCTCACGGTTTGGGCGACCGGGCGCGTCGGACCGCCGATCGTCGACGAAATCGATGCGTTACAAGCCAACGACAAGCGTCAGTGGCGGGTTCGCAAGACGCTACAGAGCGTCGACCGCCGGGATATTTTCGCGCTCGGCGATTGCGCTGCGGTGGAAGGATCGGAGGCGCCACCGACGGCACAAGCCGCGAGCGAACAGGCCAACCACCTGGCGCGTGAGCTGCCGCGTTATTGCGCGGGTCAAGCGCCGCGCGCCTTCGAATATCGGCACAAGGGCACGCTGATGTCGTTGGGCGCCGCGGGCGCCGTCGGACGTCTGCGCAGCGGGTTGGGACACGATCTGCAAATCCGCGGTCGGGTGGCAGCGGCAGCCTATCGTGGACTGGAGCGCCAGCATGAGATGGTAGTGCTGGGACGGGTGCGGGGCAGCGCCCGTATGTTCAAGGAATTGTTCTCGCCCCAGCGCGGGCCGCGGGTGAAAGTGCACTAATGTGTCACGGTGCATCGAAACTCACGCCTCGCGCGTAAGTGCTATCAGTTCCCTTCGAGCCGTAGCCATGCCGGATACCGTTCGACAATACCGAATCGCGGTGATCGATGATGACGCCGGTTTTGCCATGTCAATGGCCGCGTTATTGGGTAGCGACGGTTTTGATGTGCGGCTTTTCGATTCGGCGGAATCGTTCATCGCCGCGGATGAAACGCCACGTTTTCGTTGTCTTCTGGTCGACTGGCTATTACCCGGTATGAGCGGTGCCACGCTTTGTGAGCGAGTCGCCGCCCTCGATCGTCCGCCAGCTCTCATCCTGATGAGCGGCACCCAATTCGTGGACGATCGCTTGCCACGACAGCTCGCCCCGGACGTAGAATTTGTTCAGAAACCATTTGATCCGGAATGGCTGCTGGACGAGCTGGCCACGATTTGTAATCGGCCGCAGTAGACCGGGTCTATACCGTAACCGCGCGGCGGGGCATCGCCGAGCGGCCGCAGCGGAGCGCTGAATAGGGGAGCCGGCGCGCGATGGCGTCTCGTGCGAGTTGCTGCGGCCCTAGTCGCGAAACAGCCGGTCGAGTTCCGAGGGCAGCCGATCGCGCAGTAACTGCACCCGCGATTCGTCGAGCATGTGAGCGAGCGTGATTGCGACCGCATAGGTCAGCGAATCGGCCTGCTCCGGCGGCAGTTCGGTACGCGTGCGGACCTTGTCGAGAAACACGCCGATCTTGACCGATTCGCCGGTGGTGTCGGCTCGGCGCGAACCGGAACGCAATGCGCCGGCCGCGTCGTCCGGCAGCCCCGAGGCCACCCGATCGCCGGTCTCGGTACTCAGATGCTCGCCCAGTGCATCCAGCGTAATCAGCGTGCATTGCGCCACGCGCTGGGCGTCGAGGTCGGGGCAGCTGTTGTGAACGGCTGCGGTCAGGGTTTCGGTCTGCATTACAACGGCTCGATCAAAACACGCAACATCAACAGGGGCTAGCTTCGGGCAGCCCGAAGCTGCTGAAAATTCGGGTATTTACCTATCTCGGGACGACGCCCCCGAGTGAGTGTGCCATGTCGGGGTTTACCCGGACAGACGAGGCGCCGGGAAGCCAACCACACTCGGCAGACGTATCACCGGCCGGCCGATTGATGGGCCGCGCCCGCAAACGGAGGTAGTGCCATGTCCCGGTTCGATCCGTCTCGATTCGATCTTCGGCCGCGCTCGCGCCGTTCGCTGCCCACCGGCGCCGCCGAAGGCGCATTGGGCTTTGCCGCCGGCCTGGCGGTCGCGGGCGGTTTCTGGCTCGGACGGCGCCTGAGCCGTGCGGTGCCCAGCGGACGCGGCCACCCGCCCAAGCATCAGGCGCTGGATACGGCCGCCGCCCTGGCGCAGCGCAAGATTCCGCTGGAATCGATGAACACCTATCTCAACGGTTTTCATATGTATGCCGACGATATGGGGCGCCAGGTCGAGGCCAGTCATTTCTGCATGCATCTCGCGCCGGATCTGCATCAGTGCGTGATCTTCGATTCGAACGCCGCCGACGCGCGCTTGATCGGTATCGAATACATCATCAGCGCCGAACGCTATGCCCGGCTGCCGGACGATGAAAAGCGGCTATGGCACAGCCATCACTACGAGATCAAATCCGGCCAGCTGGTCGCGCCCGGAATCCCCGAAATGGCCGAACACGCCTATTTCGAGGATCTGGTGACCACCTACGGCAAGACGTTTCATACCTGGCAGGTCGATCGCGACGATTTTCCGTATGGCGTGCCGCAGCTGATGATGGCCTTCACCGAGGACGGACAGATCGATCGCGAGAAATTGGCCGAGCGCGATCGTCGCCTGGGCGTGGATTCCGACGAGCGCCGCGCGAACCGGGCGGATATTCCCATGCCGCACGTCCATCCGCAGGCCAACTGCTGGCAAAGCGGACAGAGCGTGCAGACGGCACTGCACAGCTGTGCGTTTCATCGCACCGACGACACCAGCCAACACGATTAGGGCCTCTTGCATTCGTCGATCAATTTTCTTCTTCGAGAGCTAATGCCATGAGCGAAAAGCATTTTCCCGAACAGAGCCAGTCCGAACAGCCGGGTGACGAACACGCCATGCAGCCCGAGCCGGAGTTTATCCGCAGCGATTACCGTCCGGCCGGCAAACTCGAAGGCAAGCGAGCGGTCATCACCGGCGGGGATTCCGGCATTGGCCGGGCCGTCGCCGTGCATTTCGCTGCCGAGGGTGCACGGGTGCTGATCGTCTATCTCGACGAGCATGCCGATGCCGACGAGACCGTACGACTGGTCGAACAATACGGCGGCCGCTGCGAGAAGATGGCCGGCGATGTCGGCGATTCGAGTTTCTGCGAAGAGGTCATCGAGCGCGCCAGCGACCTATGGGACGGTCTCGATATTCTGGTTAACAACGCGGCCGAGCAGTACGACTGGCGGGACATTACCCGGATCAGCGATCAGCAGCTGCATCGCACGTTCGCAACCAATATCTTCAGCCATTTCTATATGAGTCGCGCGGCACGTCCTTACCTGGGCGAGGGCGACGTGATCATCGCCACGTCCTCGGTGAATGCGTTCAAGGGCAACGACACGCTGATCGACTACTCGGCCACCAAGGGCGCCATTCAGGGCCTGGTGCGCTCGCTTGCTCAGGATCTGGTCGACGACGGCATCCGCGTGAACGCGGTCGCACCCGGGCCGGTCTGGACGCCGCTGATTCCGGCCAGCTTCGATGCCGAAAAGACGGCGCACTTCGGCGGCCAGGTGCCGATGGACCGGGCCGCACAGCCCAGCGAGATCGCACCGGCCTATGTCTATCTCGCCTGCAACGAATCGTCGTACATGACGGGGCAGACGCTGCACCTCAACGGCGGGGTAATCCTCAATACCTAGACCCGGCGCCGTCATGAAAAGAGCCGGCCGAACGAGCAGTCGGCCGGCTCCGGCGTCAGTCGCCGCGGGCCTGCCCGTTGATGATTTCCTTGGCCAGTTCGTTGAGCTTCGAATCGGTGTGGCGCTCTTCGTCGAGTGTCTGCTGTAGCTGGTTGAAGTCCTCGCCGCGCCCGAGCATTTCGGCATAGGTGCACAGCGTGCCGTAGGCCGCGATTTCCAGATGCTCGATCTGTTGCGCGACCGCCACCATGGCGGCTTCCTTGACCTCGATCGACGCGTTGGAGCCGATCGTGTCTTCGCCTTCGGCGATCAGGCCGGCGATACCGCGGGCCTCGGCGTCGCCCAGGTCCGCGTTCACGCCGTTGAGCAAATCCTCGAGGCGTTTGACGTGGTTGGCGGTTTCATCGCGGTGATCCTGAAACGCCTGTTGCAGACCGGCGTTTTCGGTTGTTTCGATCATGCCCGGCAGGGCATCGAGAATCTCGTTCTCGCCGGTGTACATCTTCTGCAACGACGCAACATAGAGATCCTTGAGAGTGGTGGATGGCATGGGCGTTTTCTCCGGATGGCATGTTCGGATGAGCGGCCATGGTTTCAGCCCTGTGGAAGCCACGACATGCGGGCGATCCTGTAGGTGATCCGGGCCCCGTTCGTTTCGATATTCACGGGTATGAACGCGGCGTAACGACCCGCGCTGCGGCCTCAATACGGGATGTTCCCAGGCGATCTGCCGTGTTGAACCGATGGTCCCGCCATAGATCGAGCCCCATGCTCTGTCGCCCGCAAACACAGGAGCGAAATCATGTGGGAGTTTTTTACGGCCAACGCCAAGGCGCTGTCCGTAGTTGCCAGTTTCGGCACGATGGTGGTGTGGGTGTTTTATGCCCACCTGCTGTACCAGGCGTTCAAGCGGCAGCGCCAGGCCCGGATTCTGATCAATCAGGGCTGGGGCGAACAGATCAATTCGGTGGCGATCGTCAGCAACATGAGCCACGAGCCGGTTTACATCCAGTGCGTGGTGCTCAGCCTGAAGTTGGAGGACGGGCGCAAATTTCGCGATTCGGTCACCGATTTTGATGACGCTGAACCTTGGAATGCCAAAAACGATCCGCAGGAAATCACCCGCCAGGGGCCGTTGAACACCGGCTCGTACATGAATCTGGGCACGTTCCAGACGTTGTTGCGCCAGTCAGGCCAGCAGCACGACCTGATCGACGGCGACGAAAACCCAGTCAAGCGCATGGGTGTGCGCAACTTCAAGCTGACCGTGATCTGTAATTACGGGCCGTCCGGCGAAGCGATCGGCGTGCAACGTAAGTTCGTTGTCCACGGCGAGAACAGCGACCGGCTCCGGCCGGATTCGATCTACAGCCGCCGGCTGACCAATCGCCGTGCGCGTCGCAAAATGGAGCGCTGGCTGAGCGAGCAGGTTCAGAACGCCGCCCGCGGTGAGGCCGGACAGCCGAGCCGCTGACAGAGGCCGGTCTCATAGCGGGGCGTGTAAAAGCCCCGCACGTTGGTCGCGGAGAGCGCCATACCGACCTCCGTACCAATATCATCTCGAAAAGATCGGCTCGTCGCGATTTGGCGCGGGCGGCGAGCGACAACCGCGCTTTTTCGTGGTGGCGCCGGGCCGGACTAGCGGGGTGAATGCCGGCGCGGCACTGCCCCTGGCGGAGGCAAGCGAGGCTTGTACCGGCCTCCTCGCGGGCGATCCGGCCAGCGCTTGACCCGCTTCATGCCGGGCGTATAGTCGAAAAACAAAGACCCGGCGGTTATCGCCGTCCGCGGTACAAAGGCCCACCGCCGAGCGGCGGATCACGGTCAATGGAGGAGATCATGTCGGAACTGCCCGCTGCGCACGCAGCCGGGGCAGGTGCGCCCGCGCCCGAGAACGATGCCAAGGCGCGGATGCGGGCGGCGCTGACCGCCGAGCTGCCTGAAGAGATCGTGCTGCATGCCGAAGAGGATCTGCGGCCGTTCGAATGCGACGGCCTGTCGGCTTATCGGCGCCTGCCGATGCTGGCGGTGTTGCCGTCGACCATCGAGCAGGTCCAGGCCGTGCTGCGTATCTGCCATGCCCATGACACGCCGGTGGTGGCCCGCGGGGCCGGTACCGGGTTGTCGGGCGGCGCGTTGCCGCTGGAATCCGGCGTGCTGCTGTCGCTGGCGAAGTTCAATCGTATTCTCGATATCGACACCGCGAACCGGCGCGCGACGGTGCAGCCGGGCGTACGCAACCTGGCGATTTCGCAGGCGGTGGACCATCTCGGGTTGTACTACGCGCCCGACCCTTCCTCGCAGATCGCCTGCTCGATCGGCGGCAACGTGGCCGAGAACTCGGGCGGCGTGCACTGTCTGAAATACGGGCTGACCACCAACAACATCGTCCAGATCGAGATCGTGACCATCGAAGGCGAGCGGCTGACCATCGGCAGCCCCGCGCTGGATTCGCCGGGCTACGATCTGCTGGCGCTGATGACCGGCTCGGAGGGCCTGCTCGGCGTCATCGTCGAGGTGGTGGTCAAGCTGCTGCCCAAGCCGGAGCTGGCCCAGTGCGCGCTGATTGCCTTCGACGACGTCCGCAAGGCCGGTAATGCGGTCGCCGAGATCATCAAGGCCGGCATCGTGCCCGCGGGGCTGGAGATGCTCGACCATCCGGCGATCCTGGCGACCGAGGAATTCGTGCACGCCGGTTATCCGACCGATGCCGCCGCGATTCTGCTGTGCGAAATCGACGGCACGGAAGGCGAGGTGGCCGACGACATGGCCCGCGTGCGCGAGGTGGTCGAGGCTAGCGGTGCCACCGATATCCGTATCTCGCGCGACGACGTCGAACGCGCGTTGTTCTGGGCCGGTCGCAAGGCCGCGTTCCCGGCCATGGGGCGGATCTCGCCGGACTATTACTGCATGGACGGCACGATTCCGCGACGGGCGCTGGCCGACGTGCTGATCGGTATCGGCGAGCTGTCCGAGCAGTACGGCCAGCGTGTCGCCAATGTCTTTCATGCCGGCGACGGCAATCTGCATCCGTTGATTCTTTACGATGCGAACCAGCCCGGCGAACTCGAAAACACCGAGGCTTTCGGCGGGGCGATCTGCCGGCTGTGTCTGGAATACGGCGGCACCATCACCGGCGAGCACGGCGTGGGCGTGGAGAAGATCGACCAGATGTGCGTGCAGTTCCCCTCCGCTGAACTCACCCAGTTCCATGCGGTGAAGGCTGCGTTCGATGCGAAGACGCTGCTCAATCCGGACAAGGCCGTGCCGACGCTGCATCGCTGTGCCGAATTCGGCGCCATGCATGTCCATCACGGTCAGCTGCCGCACCCGGAACTGGAACGCCTGTAATCATGACTGAGACGACCGATTCCACGCTGGCCGGACTGGCGGCCCAGGTCGCGGATGCCTGCGAGGCGGGACGCGCATTGACGATCGCCGGCGGTGGTAGCAAGCCGTTTCTCGGCGAGGCGCCGCCCGACACGAACGCGGAAAAGCTCGATATCACCGCGTACCGCGGTGTCGTCAGCTACGACCCGGGCGAACTGGTGATGACGGCCCGCGCCGGCACCCTGCTGGCCGAGATCGAAGCCGCGCTGGATACCGAAGGCCAGCGGCTCGCCTTCGAACCCCCGCACTACGGCGAGACCGCCACGCTCGGCGGCACTATCGCCACCGGCATCTCCGGCCCGGGGCGGCCATATACCGGAGCGGCCCGTGATTTCGTGCTCGGTACGAAGATCATCAACGGCCGCGGCGAGGTCCTGCGTTTCGGCGGCGAGGTCATGAAGAACGTGGCCGGCTACGACTTGTCGCGGCTCATGGCCGGCGCCCACGGCACGCTGGGCGTGCTGGCCGAGATCAGCCTCAAGGTCCTGCCGGCGCCGCGTTTCAGCCGCACCCGCGTCTTCGAATTCGATGCGGCGACGGCCATCGAACGCTTTAATGCCTGGGGGCTGCGGCCGTGGCCGATCACGGCGGCCTACTGGGAAGACGGCCGCGCTTATCTGCGCCTCTCGGGCGCTGAATCCTCGGTCAGCGCGGCGATGGAGACGCTCGGCGGCGAAACGCTGGCGGACGATGCCCTATTCTGGGCCGACGTACGCGAGCATCGTCGCGACTTTTTCACGCGCGGCGACGCGCCGCTGTGGCGCCTGTCCGTGGCGCCGGCCACGCCAACGCTCGATCTTCACGGCGAAACCGCGCTCGACTGGGGCGGGGCCCAGCGCTGGCTGGTTTCGGACGAATCGCCCGAATCGATTCGCGCGGCGGTCGCGGCGCATGGCGGGCATGCGAGCGTGTATCGGGACGCGGCGGGCGAGCCGATCCGGCCGCGCCAGCACCCCATGCCGGCGGCGCTGCGCCAGCTCTCGCAACGCCTCAAACACTCGATGGATCCGGCGGGTATTCTCAACCCGGGCCGGATCGACCCGGAGTTCTAGCCATGCAGACCTCGATCATCGACGCCCTGCGTGACACCGAGGACGGCCGCGAGGCCGATCGTATCCTGCGTGCCTGTACCCATTGCGGCTTCTGTACCGCGACCTGTCCGACCTACCAACTGCTGGGCGACGAGCGAGACGGCCCGCGCGGGCGGATCTATCTGATCAAGCAGGTGCTCGAAGGCGAAACACCGACCGAGAAGACCCAGTACCATCTGGATCGCTGTCTGACCTGCCGCGCCTGCGAAACCACCTGTCCGTCGGGCGTGGAGTACGCCAAGCTGGCCGATATCGGCCGCGATCTGGTAGATCGCCAGGTCGAGCGGCCGGCGCGGGAGCGCTGGCTGCGCTGGTTGTTGCGCCACGTCGTCGCCTATCGGCGTCGGTTTGCAGTAGTCCATGCGCTGGGCCAGATCGCCCGCCCGTTTCTGGTCGGGCGGCTCGCACCGCTGCGCCAGAAACTGCCGCCGCGCCGCCCCCGCGTCGACTGGCCACAAGCGAGCGAGCGCTCGCGCCTGATGCTCGTACACGACGGCTGCGTGCAGCCGGTCGCGACGCCGAATACCAATGCTCACGCGGCGCGCATCCTGGACCAGCTGGGTATCCGACTGGTCGCGGCCAGCGGGGCGGGCTGCTGCGGCGCGTTGTCGCAGCATCTGTCGCATCGCGCCGAAGCCCATGACTTCGCACGCGCCAATATCGATGCCTGGTGGCCGTACATCGAGCAGGGGGCGGAAGCGATCGTGATCACCGCCAGCGGCTGCGGCGCGTCGATCACCGAGTACGGGTACATGCTGCGCAACGACCCGGCCTATGCCGAAAAAGCAGCGCGCGTCTCCGAACTGGCTCGCGATCTCAGCGATATTCTGGCCGACGAAGACCTGTCCGCACTCGCCGATATCGGCGGCGGCCGGCGTGTAGCCTATCACCCGCCGTGCACGCTGCAGAATGCGCCCGGCCTGCACGACAAGATCGGCGTGATTCTCGCCGGCGCCGGTTACAAGCTCACGCATGTTTCCAACGCGCATCTATGCTGCGGTTCAGCCGGCTCGTATTCGATCCTCCAGCCGGAGATCGCCAACCAGCTGCGGGCCGACAAACTCTCGTCACTGGGCGCCGACAACCCCGAGGTGATCGTTACCGCCAACGTGGGGTGCCAGTTGCATCTGGAAGCCGCGGCCGGCGTGCCGGTGCGACACTGGATCGAATTGCTGGAGCCCGAAGCGCTTAAACCGGTGCGAGCAGCGGCCGCTTGAGCTAGGCGCCTGCGATCCTTGTTTATCCGCAGATTTCGCAGATGGCGCAGATTGAAGAAGACTGGATTGTTGTCATTCTCTTCTTGTGATGCATGGACGGGCGCGGTAGCTGTGAGAGAGCCGCGAACGCGACTTTCTTGCATAGCTTGAAAAGCCGCGTCATCTGCGGATCAAACCGCTTGTGGCTTGGGATCGTGACCTAGATAAAGCCCGGCGATGTCGATGGCTGGCGCGATCGGCAACGGCTTGAGCCGGGCGGCTGCGTTCCTTGTTTATCCGCAGATTTTGCAGATGGCGCAGATTGCAGATGGAGAGCGTGTCGTTGTCTTGTCGTGACGCGTGGGCGCGGTAACGGTGCGGAAGCCGCGAATGCGGGTTTCTATCACTGCTTTAAAGAAGCTGTGTCATCTACGAAATCTGCGGGTCAAACGTCTTCGGCTTCGACGCGTAGATCGTGGACGACGCGGTCACTTCTGGCGACTCGCGTGAGTCCCCATCGGCCCGGACACGAGGCGGTCCAGAAACGTATCGAGTACGCGATTCGGGCGTCGGCCGCTGCGGGTGATCGTGTGGTAATCGATGGCATAGCTGAAGATGTCCGGCCGCAGGGCAACCAGCCGGCCGGCATCGACCCAGCGCTGGGCATAGTGTTCGGGCAACAGACCGATATAGCGCCCGGTGAGTACGAGAAACGCAATACCTTCGCGTTCGCTGGCCGTGGCCGTGTGGTTGAGACGGTCGACCACCGCCTGGGCCTCGTCGGATAGCGGGTAGGCCGGCAGTACGGCATCGGCGGCTTCAATCGCGGCCACTGTCGGTGCCTCTGTGCTGGCGAGCGGATGGCTGACCGCGGCATAGAGCAGCGTCTGCTCGGTGTACAGCGCGATGTAATCCAGGGCGGCAAGCCGCGACAGGGCCGGGGTGACGCCGACATGCAGGCGCCCGTCGAGTACCGCGGTTTCAATATGGCCCGGCGGCATCATGTGGATATTGGTATGCACCGCCGGGCCGCGATCCTTGAGCGCGGCGAGCGCGTCGGTGATCCGCATCTCCGGCAGGGTGACCAGGTTGTCGGTGATGCCGATATTAAGTTCGCCGCGGAGCTCGTGGTGCAGCGCGTTCACCTCGTTGCGAAAACTCTGCAGATGCGCGATCAAGCGCCGCGCGGCCTGGTCGACGGCCTCGCCCTCGGCGGTGAGCACGAACCCCGAGCGCCCGCGCTGGCAGAGCGTGAAACCGAGCCGTGTTTCCAGCTCGCCCATATGGATGGAAACGGCCGAACGGCTGATGCCCAAGAGGGCCGCCGCCGGGGTAAAACCGGCCGCGTCCACCACCGCCCGAAAGACACGCAGCAGCCGCAGGTCGATATCGCTGATCTGGCCAAGCCGTTCGACGCCGCGTTTCATGACGGACTCCACATGCTTTAATGGAATATAACGTGAATTAAAAAACTTCCATATTTAATCACGTATCGAATCGGCCTAGTCTCAGTCATCGTTCGTCGACCGGAGCTCGTCATGGCTGACATTGCACAAACGCTGGATTTCGATAGCTACTGGATGCCGTTTTCCGGCAACCGTCAGTTCAAGGCCAACCCGAAACTGATGGTGGCCGCCAAGGACTGTCATTACACCGACGCCGACGGTCGCCAGGTGTTCGACAGTCTGTCCGGGCTTTGGTGCGCGAGCTTCGGCCATGGCCGGCCCGAGATCGCCGAGGCGATTGCCAAGACGGCCAAAACGCTCGATTACGTGCCGCCGTTCCAGTACGCCCATCCGATGGCCTTCGAACTGGCCGAGCGGGTCAAGAACATCGTGCCGGCCGGGCTCGAACATGTGTTCTTCACCAACTCGGGCTCCGAATCGGCCGATACCGCGATCAAGATCGCCCGCGCCTACTGGGCGCACCGTGGCCGTCCGGAAAAAGCGCGGCTGATCGGTCGCGAGAAGGGTTATCACGGGGTTAACGTCGGCGGCACCGGCATGGGCGGCATCCCCGGCAACAAGGCGTTCTTCGGCGACATGCTGACCACCGAGCACCTGCCGCATACGCTGATCGAGAGCAATCGCTTCACCCGCGGCGTGCCCGAGCACGGCGCCGAGGTGGCCGATGTTCTCGAGCAGCGTATTCTCGAACACGGCGCGGATACGGTGGCGGCGGTGATGGTCGAGCCGATGAGCGGTTCGGCCGGTGTGATCGTGCCGCCGGCCGGCTATCTCAAGCGGCTGCGCGAGATCTGCGATCGTCACGATATCCTGCTGATCTTCGACGAAGTGCTCAACGGTTTCGGCCGGGTCGGCGCCAGCTTCGGTGCCGAGTTGTTCGGCGTGACGCCGGACATCATGACGCTGGCCAAGAACCTGACCAATGGCGCGGTGCCGATGGGCGCGGTCGTGACCAGCGACGCGATCTACGACACGTTCATGGATACCGAGCGGCCGCACCACGCGGTCGAGCTGGCCCACGGCTATACCTATTCGGCGCATCCGCTGGCCTGCGCGGCCGGTCTCGCGGCCATGGATATCTACGAAAACGATCGCATGGTCGAGCGCGCGGCCGAACTGGCGCCGTATTTCGAAGACCAACTGCACGCGTTGCGCGGCGCGCCGCATATCGTGGATATCCGCAATCTCGGTCTGGCCGGCGCGCTGGAGATCGAAACTGCCGGCGAGGACCCGACCTACCGGCCGTGGAAGATCGCCCAAGCGGCCTGGGATCGTGGTATGTATCTGCGCTTTGGCGGCAATACGGTCCAGCTCGGCCCGCCCTTCATCGCCGAGCGCCGCGATATCGATTTCATGTGCGAGGTGCTCGACGCCGCGATCCGCAGCGTCGACTGACACGCACGCTTAACCCGCTACGATCATCCTGACCTGCCATCGTGATCGGCGATGGCAGGGTAGGGCGTGGTCGCGTTTCATTGCCGCCGACACGGTCGTCGCGGCGGCTGCCTGCAAGGAAGAACCCAGCATGCAAGTAGGTGTACCCAAGGAAATCAAGGCCGCCGAGGCGCGGGTCGGTCTGACCCCGGCCGGCGCGCGCGAACTCGTCGCCCACGGCCATCGCGTGTTCGTGGAAACCAACGCCGGCTCGGCCGCGGGCTTCGCCGACGAGGCCTACACGGCGCAGGGCGCCGAGATTCTGGACTCGGCCGAGGCCGTATTCGACGCCGCCGAAATGATCGTCAAGGTCAAGGAACCGCAGTCGGTCGAGTACAAGCGCCTGCGTGCCGACCAGCTGTTGTTCACTTATCTGCATCTGGCGCCCGACGCCGAGCAGACCCAGGGCCTGATCGATTCCGGCTGTGTCGCCATTGCCTACGAAACGGTCACCGGCGCCAACGGCGGCCTGCCGCTGCTGTCGCCGATGAGCGAAGTCGCCGGTCGTTTGTCGGTGCAGGCGGGTGCCGCCGCGCTGGAGAACGTGACCGGCGGCGCGGGCGTGCTGCTGGGCGGCGTGCCCGGCGTGCCACCGGCCAAGGTGACGGTGATCGGCGGCGGGGTGGTCGGCACCAACGCGCTGCGCATGGCGGTCGGCCTCGGTGCCCATGTGACCGTGGTCGACAAGTCCATCGACCGGCTGCGCGAGCTCGACGAACTCTACGGCAGCCGCCTGACCACGCTGTATTCCAACACCGAGAATCTCGAAAGCGCGGTCACCGAGGCCGATCTGGTGATCGGGGCGGTGCTGTTGCCGGGCGCGGCCGCGCCCAAGCTCGTCACCCGCGAGATGATTGCCGGCATGCGCCCGGGCAGCGCCGTCGTGGACGTAGCGATCGACCAGGGCGGTTGCTTCGAGACCAGCCGGCCCACCAGCCACGCCGAGCCGACCTACACGGTCGACGGCGTCGTGCATTATTGCGTGACCAACATGCCGGGCTGTGTCGCACGGACCTCGACCTTTGCGTTGACCAACGCCACGCTGCCTTACGTGCTGCAACTGGCCGACAAAGGTTATAAGCAGGCACTGACCGACAACTCGCATCTGGCCGCCGGCCTGAACGTGCACAAGGGCCAGGTGACGCACGAAGCAGTGGCGAGCAATCTCGGCCATACCTACGTGCCGGCTGCCGACGCGCTGGCCAGTTAATCAACGGATCAAGGAGACTGCCATGAGCTACGGCCATTGGATCAACGGAACGCTCGTGACCCCGGAAGGCGGGCGCACGCTGCCCGTACACAACCCGGCCACCGGCGAAGCCCTCGGCGATCTGCCGCTGGCGGACGCAGCCCAGGTGAATGAAGCCATTGCGGCCGCCGAAGCCGCGCTGCCCGGTTGGGCGGCGACCACGCCCGTGCGCCGGGCGCGGGTACTGTTTCGCTTCAAGCAACTGCTCGACGAGCATATCGACGAGCTGGCCGCGCTGATCACCCGCGAACACGGCAAAGTATTTTCGGATGCCAAGGGCGAAGTCGTGCGCGGCATGGAAGTCGTCGAGTACGCCTGCGGCGCCCCGGAACTGCTCAAGGGCGAGCACAGCCTCAACGTCGGCACCGGCGTGGATTCCTTCTCGCTGCGCCAGCCGGTCGGCGTGGTCGCCGGCATCACGCCCTTCAACTTCCCGGCGATGGTGCCGATGTGGATGTTCCCCATCGCGCTGGCCTGCGGCAATACGTTCATCCTGAAGCCCTCGGAAAAAGATCCGGCTACGGCACTGCGTCTCGCCGAGCTGCTCACCGAGGCTGGTCTGCCCGACGGCGTGTTTAACGTGGTCAACGGTGACAAGGAAGCGGTCGATACGCTCATCGACGACGAACGCGTGACCGCGCTCAGCTTCGTCGGCTCCACGCCGATCGCCGAATCCATCTATGCCCGCGGCGCGGCCAACGGCAAGCGCGTACAGGCGCTCGGCGGGGCCAAGAACCACGTCATCGTGCTGCCGGACGCCAATATGGACGCGGTGGTCGACGGCCTGATGGGCGCGGCCTACGGCTCGGCCGGCGAGCGCTGCATGGCGGTCTCGGTGGCGGTGCCGGTCGGCGAGGAAACCGCCGATCGTCTGGTGGCCGCGATCGAAAAACGTCTGGCCTCACTGACCGTAGGTGACGGTCTGGCCGATCCGGAGCCGCAGATGGGCCCGCTGGTCAGCGCTGAACACCGCGACAAGGTCCACGGCTATGTCGACCTCGGTGTAGAAGAAGGCGCCCAACTGGTCGTGGACGGCCGCGGCTTCAAGTCGAGTGACAATCCGGACGGCTATTATCTCGGCGGCTGCCTGTTCGACCACGTCACGCCGGACATGCGGATCTATAAAGAAGAGATCTTCGGCCCGGTGCTGTCGGTGGTACGCCAGAACTCGCTGGACGAGGCCATCGAACTGGTCAACGCGCACGAGTTCGCCAACGGCGTGGCCATCTTCACCAACCACGGCGGCGCGGCGCGCAAGTTCCACGAGCGCATCCGCGTCGGCATGGTCGGCGTGAACGTGGCCATTCCCGTGCCGATGGCGTTCCATTCCTTCGGCGGCTGGAAGCGCTCGCGCTTTGGCGTGCTGCATGCCCACGGCCCGGACGGCGTGCGCTTCTACACCCAGCTCAAGACCGTGACCCAGCGCTGGCCGGATGCCCCGGACGACGCCAACGCGTTTGCGATGCCGACGCACTGACGCCGGCCCGTAAAGCGAGCCTGAATCGCGCCGCTCGGGAAACCGAGCGGCGCTTTTTCATGCTCTTATTCCGCCGCTTCGGTTTCCCGGATCGTTTCGCTCGGGCGGTTGAAGCGCTGTGGTTCGGGGGTGACGAACACATGATCGGCCGGTTCGTCTTCTTCCAGCGACATCAACGACGCGTTGCCGCCGGCGGCGGTGGTATCGCGCGACACGGCCCGCTCGGTGGCGAACCGGTGCAGGTAGTGCGGGCCGCCGGCCTTGGGACCGGTGCCGGACAGGCCTTCGCCGCCGAACGGATGCACGCCGACGACTGCGCCGATGATGTTGCGGTTGACGTAGGCATTGCCGACCTTTAGGCGTTTGAGTACTCGTTCGACCGTGGTGTCGATACGGCTGTGGATGCCGAAGGTCAGGCCATAACCGAGGCCGTTGATGTCGTCGACCACGCGGTCGATCTCGTCGGCCTTGAAGCGGATGATGTGCACGATCGGCCCGAACTGTTCGTCGCCGAGCTGCGAGATCGAGTCGAGCTCGTAGATACGCGGCGCGATGTAGGTGCCGTTGGTATGCGCCTCGCCGAGTTCGCAAGTGTAATGCGCCTTGAAGGTCTGGTCGGCGTATTCGGCATAGGCCGCCAGGTTGTCGCGCGCTTCGGCGTCGATCACCGGGGTGACATCGGTGCCGAGGTTCCACGGATCGCCGACCGAGAGTTCGGCCATGGCGCCCGAGAGCATTTCGATCAGCGTGTCGGCGATGTCGGCCTGGACATAGAGCACGCGCAGCGCCGAGCAGCGCTGGCCGGCGCTCTGGAAGCCCGACCGGATGATGTCGGCCACGACCTGTTCGATCAGTGCGGAGGAATCCACGATCATCGCGTTCTGGCCGCCGGTTTCGGCGATCAGCGGAATGATCGGGCCGTCGCGCTCGGCCAGCGTCAGGTTGATCTTCTTGGCCGTGGCCAGCGACCCGGTAAAGGCAACGCCGGCGATACGCGAATCGGCGACCAGCTTGGCGCCGATGTCGCCCGCGCCGGGCAGAAAGGCCAGCACGTCGCCCGGGAAGCCGGCTTCGTGCATCAGCTCGATCGCACGGCTGCCGACCAGACAGGTCTGCTCGGCCGGCTTGGCGATCACGGCGTTGCCGGCGGCCAGGGCGGCCGCGACCTGCCCCGAGAAGATCGCCAGCGGGAAGTTCCACGGGCAGATCGCCACGAACACGCCGCGGCCATACAGGCCATAGGTATTGCGCTCGCCGGTCGGGCCGGGCAGGACATGATCGGTGGCGAATTCATCTTCGACCTGAACCGCGTAGTAGCGACAGAAATCCACCGCCTCGCGCACTTCGGCCACGCCGTCGGCGACGTTCTTGCCGGCCTCGCGCGTGCAGATGGCGATCAACTCGCCCAGATGGGATTCGAGCAGATCGGCATAGCGCCGCAGACAGGCCGCGCGCTCGGCGGCCGGGGTCGACGCCCAGCGCGGTGCGGCGTCGTGCGTGGTGGCGAGTGCCGCTTCCACGTCGTCGTCATCGGCGAGCGCCACGTGGCCGACGATCTGGTCGTTATGGGCCGGGTTACGGACCGCCTCGGCCTGATCGCCCGCCAGCGCATCAGCCGCGCGCTTGGGCAATTGGCCGCCGATCAGCGGGCCGGCCTGCCAGCTCTGGCTCGCGGCTTCGGCCATGGTTTCGGACAGTTGCGTGAGCTGGCGCAGATCGGACAGGTCGATGCCGCGCGCGTTGGGCCGGCGCTCGCCGTAGAGGTCGTGCGGCAACGGGATACGCGGATGCCGAACCTGCTCCTGTCCACGCACGACGCGCACCGGATCGGCCACGATATCGGCGATGGGCTCGTTCTCGTCGACCAGACGGTTCACGAACGAGCTGTTGGCGCCGTTTTCCAGCAGGCGCCGGACGAGATAGGCCAGCAGATCCTCGTGCGCGCCGACCGGGGCATAGATGCGGCAGCGCGGCCGCTGGTTCTTGTCCTGCTTCTCCACGATCTCGGAATACAGATCCTCGCCCATGCCGTGCAGGCGCTGGAACTCGAAGTCATTCCGGTCGCCGACCAGATGGTGGATATAAGCCAGCGTGTGGGCGTTGTGGGTCGCGAACTGGCCATAGAACACGTCGTCGTGCGCCAGAATGCGGCGCGCACACGCCATGTAGGAGACGTCGGTGTTGGCCTTGCGCGTGAACACCGGATAGCCGGCCAGACCGGCTTCCTGGGCGCGCTTGATTTCGGTGTCCCAGTAGGCGCCTTTCACCAGCCGCACCATAATGCGGCGACGATGGCGACGGCCGAGATCGGCCAGCCATTCGATCACGTCGAGTGCGCGCTTCTGGTAGGCCTGAACGGCCAGGCCGAGGCCTTGCCAGTCGCCGAGTTCGTCGTCGGCGGAGGCCAGCTCGAACAACTCGAGCGACAGATCCAGGCGGTCGGCTTCCTCGGCGTCGATGGTCAGGTTGATGTCGTACTGCGCAGCCAGCCGCGTCAGCCGCTGCAGGCGCGGCAACAGTTCATCGATCACGCGGTCGCGATGGCCCAACTCGTAGCGCGCGTGCAGGGCCGACAGCTTCACCGACACGCCGGGCGCGTCCTCCGGTCCGCGTTCGGCGCTGACCTTGCCGCAGGCCTCGATCGCGTGGTGATAGTCGTCGAAGTAACGCTGGGCGTCGGCGTCGGTGCGCGCGGCTTCGCCCAGCATGTCGTAGGAATAAGAATAGCCGCGGCGCTCCAGGGACTTCGCGTTGCGCAGGGCTTCCTCGATGGAGCGGCCCATGACGAACTGATGACCCATTACGCGCATGGCGCGACGCACGGCCGAACGGATGAACGGTTCGCCGGAGCGGCGCACCATGCGCCGCATGGTGCTGCGGAAATTGCGCTCGGGCAGGTCTTCGCGGCGTAGCATGCGCCCGGAGATCATCAGGCCCCAGGTCGAGGCGTTGACGAACCAGGACTTGGATTCGCCCAGATGCGATTCCCAGTTCGAGCCGCCGATCTTGTCCTCGATCAGCTTGTCGACGGTTTCGGAATCGGGGATGCGCAGCAGGGCCTCGGCCAGGCACATGAGCACCACGCCCTCGGCGCTGGAGAGCTCGTATTCCTGCATGAAGGCATCGATGCCGCCGCCCTCGGTGGCTTTGGCGCGCACCACTTCGACCAGCTTGGCGGCATCGGCCTCGATCATGCTGGCGGTGCTTTCATCCAGCGCCGCAATGTCGAGCAGCCGGGAGACTTGTTCGGCCTCGTCGGCGCGATAAGTGGCGAGCACGTTCTGATAGCTCGGATCGTCATAAACTCTGGGTGCTGACCATTGCATTGCGCGACTCCCGTGGTAAAAATCCTGCCCCGTACCCATCGGTGGCGATCGTGCGGCAGCGCGAGCGGTTAAGGCCGCGACCGGCAGTTTGACGATCGTCCCAGGCCACGCCCGCTGCAGACGCACGACCGTCGAGCCTAGCGTTCTTTGCGGCGCTCGTGTTGTTCGATCTTGTGCGTCGCTTGTCCGAAATGCCGCGTATGGGGTGGCAAATACGGGGCCCGAATCCATTGCTTATGAATCAGACTCAGGCTCGATTGAACCCGATTCGACGGGGCAGCGGAGAACACAGGCATTCATTCGCGCAGCTGTTGTTCGGGCTGGGCGGCACGGTGCACTGCGAGATGGCCGCCGGCGCATTCGAGGTGTCGACCGATCATATCGGCATCGTTCCGACCGACGCCGAGCATTTCTTCGCCGGTCGTACGGACGACAGCCGGCTGTTGGTCGTTGATCTGTTTCCAGACGATGCGGCCGTACGCCAGATCCAGGAGCTCGAACCACGCGCCGGTCTGCTGCAGATGTTGCAGTCGCCGCGATCGCTCCCGATGCCGAGCGAGCTGCGCGTGTTGATCGGCTGTGCCGCGGCCCAGCTGGCCCAGGGCCCGGATGCAGACCGGCTGGTTGCGCATCAATGGGCGACCATGCTGGCGGTGCAGGTTTACCGGCTGGCCGCAGGCCACGCTGAGCCGACCCGCGACGACAAGCGCGCGCGCTTCGAGGCGCTGGTCGATGCGCGGCTGGACACGCCGCCCAGCAACGCCGAGCTTCAACGGCATCTCGGCATGAGCGGATCGGCGCTGCACGCGTGGTGCCGGGCGCGCTATGACGCTTCGCCTCAGCAGGCCGTGTTGGCACGCCGCCTGCAGTGGGCGCGCCAGCGGCTGTTGAATACGAGTGCGGCCATCGCCCGCATCGCCCATGAGACCGGGTTCGCCGATGCGCCGAGCTTCACCAAGGCCTTCGCCCGCGTGCATGGCGTCACGCCGGGCGCGCTGCGGCGCGGCGCGGGCGATCCGTTCGACGAAAACGCCGCGCCGGCTATTTCGTATACAGCCTGAGGTTCTGTACGCGCGCGCGATAGGCCTCCATGCGCTCGCGCAGATCGGTCTTGTGCTCGGACGCGACGCAGTGCAGCAGTACGTTGAGCGCGCTCGTCAGCCCGCCGGTGGATTCCAGGATCAGCCCAGTCTGGGTCTTCATGCTGACGATATAGGGCGTGTCGATATAACGGGCGATGCCGTATTCGTCGCTGAAGACGACCAGATCGGTCTCGCTGGCGAGGCAGTCGTTGGCGAAAGTGATGCCGGCTTCGGCATAGGGCGTGATATCGATCAGGACCACGCAACAGCGCTCGTCGCGGCTGTCGATCCACTGGCCGAGCACGCCGCTGTAGAGATCGATGAATTCGACGCCGGGCCGGACCAGCGCCAGCCGGTTGGCGAAATCCTCGGCCAGGCCGCGTACGGTCTGGAAACCAGAGACGAAGACGCGCTCGGCTGCGGCCACGCGTGACACGATCGTGCGCCAGTGGGCGCCGCCGAGCTGCTCGGCGAAATCCTTGAGCGCGTTGATCTCGGCGTTGAGATGGCCCATCAGGTCCGCGGGCTGGTGCTCCACGCGTTCGACCAGCGTCGCGTTAAGCAACGAGCGCGTACGCAGGTCGTCGCGCAGCGCGTCCTTGAGGCCGTTCAAGCCCTTGTAGCCGAGTCGCCGCAGAAAGCGGCTCACCGTATTCGGGCTCACGCCGCTCTTCTGCGCGAGGCTCGCCCCGGTCTCGAACGCCAGATTTTCCAGGTTCGCCTGCAATGTCGCGTAGAGCGTGCGCTCGGACGGCGACAGGCCGCCTTCGAGCTGCTCGACGCGCTCAGTCAGGAGCGAGGATTCCTCAGCCTTTGACATTCGTATGGCATCCGAATTGCTTATGGTATTTGCATGTCATGCGCGTCTAGATTGACAGCCGGATCACTCGTCGTCTCGCCGATCAATGCGACGGGTGAAAGATGTGGCCCCTACGGGGCCGTGATCCGCGAGGAGGCGGCGCGTCATGACGATTCGATATCTCGATGGGCAAATGACAATGCCGGCCATTCTCGCACTGTTCGAACGGAGCTTTCGCGAATGACTCGAAACCGCGCACGTGATCTCGGCCTGCCGCTGGCCGGCGCCACGGGCCCGAACAACGCCATAACCGATGTTGATGGGGTTCTGGTGGGCTATGAAACCCTCGACGGCACGGCCGCCAACGGCCGGCCAATCAAGACCGGCGTGACGGCGATCCTGCCGCACGGTCGGTCGGGTACGCCGATGCCGGTCTGGGCCGGCTTTCATGCGCTCAATGGCAACGGCGAAGTTACGGGCACGCACTGGATCGAGCACGGCGGCTACTTCGTCGGCCCGGTCTGTCTGACCAATTCGCATAGCGTGGGCATCGTGCACCACGCGGCCACGCGCTGGATGCTCGATCACTATGCATCGCATTACGAAGCGCACCATCTGTGGGCGATGCCGGTGGTGGCCGAGACCTACGACGGCGTGCTTAACGATGTCAACGGCCAGCATGTCGACGTGCACCACGCCCGTGCCGCCCTTGATGCCGCAGCCGGCGGCGCGATCGCCGAGGGCAACGTCGGCGGCGGCAACGGCATGATCTGCTACGGCTTCAAGGGCGGGACCGGGACCGCCTCGCGCCGGGTGCGTGTGGGCGATGAGCAGTACACCGTTGGCGTGTTGGTCCAGGCCAATCACGGCAAGCGCGACTGGCTGCAGATTTGCGGCGTGCCGGTTGGCGAGGCGCTGGTCGATGACAACGAACCGGCCGAACTCAATCGCGAGCGCGGTTCGATCATCGCGATCGTGGCCACCGATGCGCCCATGCTGCCGCACCAGTTGAAGCGTCTTGCCCAGCGCGCCGGGCTCGGCATCGGCCGGGCCGGCAGCCCGGGCGGCAACGATTCCGGCGATATGTTTCTGGCGTTCAGCACGGCCAATCAGGGGCCGTTGCCGCAGCTCGCCCCCGCGCATCAGCAGCTGCGCTGCGTGAACAACGAATATTTCGATCCCTTCTATATGGCGGCGGTGCAGGCGACCGACGAAGCCGTGCTCAACGCCCTATTCATGGCCGAGGGGGCTGCCATGCACAAACCGGCCGGCTGGTGTCCGGCACTGGATGTCGATCGTCTGGCGCCCTTGCTGCGCCGGGCGGGCATCGCGATGAACGTCGACGGGCTTTGATTCTGTGCCCGGCGGGCCGGGCTGTTTCGTGAGGGCAAACCAGGAGAACTCGGATCATCATGACAACTGCCAATGCATCAACCACATCGCCGGGCGATAAGAATCGCCTGTCCGGTCAGCTCGGCACCGCCGGGGTGGTCTTCATGGTCGTGGCCGCCGCCGCGCCGCTCACCGTGGTCAGCGGCAACACGCCGCTGGCGATCGGGCTCGGCAACGGGGCTGCCGCGCCGCTGGGCTTCATCTTCGCATCCATCGTTTTGCTGATTTTCTCGGTCGGCTTCGTCGCGATGACGCCGTATGTGAAAGAGGCGGGCGCCTTCTTCACGTATGTCGGCACGGGACTCGGGGCGCGTGCCGGGCAGGGCACGGCCTTTGTCGCGCTGATCACCTATACCGCGATCCAGCTCGGCATCTACGGCTTCTTTGGCTGGGCGGCCAACGACACCGTCGTGGCCATGGGCGGGCCGGCATTGCCGTGGTGGCTGTATGCAGCCGCCTCGCTGATCGCCGTGGCCGCGCTGGGTTATCGCCATATCGAGCTGAGCTCGAAAGTGCTCGGTGTCGCACTGATACTCGAGATCAGCGTGGTTCTGATCATGAACGTCGCGATCGTGGCCGAGCCTTCCGGCAGCGCCATGAGCAGCCTGGCGCATGCGCCTACGGCACCGGCCGGCGCCGGGCCGTTCGGCATCGCCGTGCTGTTCGGCGTGACCGGGTTCATCGGCTTCGAGGCCACCGCCGTGTTTCGTGACGAGGCACGCGACCCCAATCGGACGATCCCGCGCGCGACCTATCTGGCGGTGCTGATCATCGGCGCCTTCTACACCGTGTCGTGTTGGTGCCTGGTGCATGCCTGGGGCCCCGCGACGGTGCGCCAGGTCGCCAACCAATATCTGGGCAACGGCGGCAACATGGTGCTCGATACCGCGCGCTTCTACACCGGCCACGCGTTGGCCGATCTCATGCAATTGCTGCTGCTGACCAGCTTGATGGCCTGCATCCTGTCGTTCCACAACATCGTGGCGCGCTATCAGTTCGTGCTGGCCAACTTCGGCATCCTGCCGCGCGCGTTCGCCGCCAGCCACTCGCGGCACGGCTCGCCGCATATCTCCTCGCTGGTGCAGACCGTCACGGCCATCGTGCTGGTCGCCCTGTGTGCCATTAGTGGTGCGAGTCCGCTGGTCGGCGTATTCGGCTCCATGGCCGGCATCGCCACCGTCGGCATCGTCATGCTCATGCTGCTGACATCGATCGCGGCGGCGGCCTTCTTCTTCAAAGCGCCGCATCTGGCGCCGGGCCGGGCGCTCACCACCCGCTGGATGCCGGTCGCCGCAACGGCGCTGCTGGCTTTCATCCTCTATCTGGTGCTGGCGAACTTCACCACCGTGACGGGTCTGGGCGTCGGGATCAGCACCTTACTGGCGATCATCCCCATGGCCGCGTTCGCGATCGGCATGGTCGCAATCAAGAAGTCATCGCTGGCGAGTCTCGCGACTCTGTCGCATGCGGCGGGTTGATCGCATCGAAAGATGAGCAGCGCTTCAAGTCTATGAGACGGCGCGCGCCGTTCGCTTGCCGGCCGGGAAAGCGGGCATGCCGGGCGGCGCGCCCAAGCTGTGTCAAGCGACACGCTTAGCTACGCGCCGAGCGTCAGCGACTGTGTGATTGTTGAATCGATCGACCGTCGCGCGATCCGGTTGTCGGGCGCCTCGACCCGGCACAGCATAGCGTCGGCCAGGCCGGCCATCCGCGGCTCAAGATCCGGTTCGACGGCTATCCCATACGAACCGAGCATAGCGATGTCGTCACGCAGCTCGGACAATGCGTTGACCATGTCGGGCGGATCCAGAAGGCCGACGTCCCCGACCGCAACGAACCCGGAATGCTGGATTAGGCGACGGCACTGGCTGCACCCCGTGATGGGGGGTATACCGGTATGTTCGGCTGTGAATACCGGCTGGCCGCAATAATGGATTTCGGATCGCACTGGCGCGGTCACTGCGCGGATGAACACACCCCAGCAGGGGCGGTCGCGCGCGCGGCGTATGTTCGCGAACACATAATAAAACGGAGATGAATATTGAATACCAAGGCAACGAAAAAAGAGACGATCGGGTTCGTCGGCGTCGGTCTCATGGGCCATGGCATTGCGGCGAACCTGCTGGCCGAGGGATACCCGCTGACGGCCATTGCGCATCGTAATCGCGCGCCGGTCGACGATCTGGTGGGCCAGGGCGCCCAGGAGGCCACATCGGTTGTGGGGCTGGCCGCGGCCTCGACGGTGGTGTTTCTCTGTCTCACGGATTCGGTCGCCGTCGAATCGGTAGTGAGCGAGATGGAATCGGCACTCAAGCCAGGCACCGTCATTGTCGATTGTTCGACATCCGATCCGGTCGTCACGATGCGACTGGTGGCTCGCCTGGCCGAACGCGACGTGGCTTATTGCGACGCGCCGCTGGGCGGCACGCCCGATCAGGCCGAAGCCGGCGAGTTGCAGGCGATCGTCGGCGCGGCACCCGATGTC
Organism: Salinisphaera hydrothermalis C41B8; assembly: GCF_000732535.1. Lineage (GTDB taxonomy): Bacteria > Pseudomonadota > Gammaproteobacteria > Nevskiales > Salinisphaeraceae > Salinisphaera > Salinisphaera hydrothermalis. The sequence goes on along the minus strand of NZ_APNK01000001.1, from coordinate 305,567 downwards.
TTCGAAAGACTTGAGCCAGTATTCGCGTGCTGGACCGCGCGCACGATCCATATCGGCGGCGTCGGCGACGGCCATCGCATGAAACTCATCAATAATTTCATTTCGCTAGGCTATGGCGCGCTCTATGCCGAGGCGCTGTCGGTGGCGCGCAAGGCCGGGCTTTCGATCGAGCAGTTCGATAGCGTAATCCGCGGCAGCCGTATGGATTGCGGGTTCTATCGGACTTTCATGGGTTACTCGCTCGAAGGCAATCGCGAAGCCCATAAATTCACGCTGACCAACGCCTATAAAGACATGCGTTATCTGGAAGCGATGGCCAATAACGGCGGCTGCACGACGCCGGTTTCCAGCGCGGTCAAGAACTCATTTGCAGCCGCCGTCGCGGGCGGCGGTGATGGGCCGGAAGATTACGTGCCGCATCTGACGGATTACGTGGCTCGAGCCAACGGCATAGCCGAATAGAGCGCGATCGCCGCGCCATTCCTCTTCTTGGGTCTTGCGGAAGGCGCGGTATTAACGACGCCGAGGCGGGGCCAAGCGAAGTTTGACGCCGTCGCCGGCTGGTCAAAGGAGGTTTGAGCGCCACGACGGTCACCGAAAAACAGTTGTGGCTCTGCCGAGCAGACGCCGCAACTTGCCGGAATGACCGGGAGCAATAGATATGCCGCCCGGCCTACGACCGAGCAATGTACCGGCGCTGTACTCGCGGAAATGCACCGGGGCCGGGATATCTGCTAATAGCCGATTTAATGGTGGGCCCGGTCAGATTCGAACTGACGACCAAGGGATTATGAGTCCCCTGCTCTAACCGCTGAGCTACAGGCCCCCAAATGAAAGCGCCGGGCGCGTTGCACGCCCGGCGCGGCACTATAGCGTGACGGCCGTGTAGCCGCCAAGCGTTCGGCGGGCCTACTCGTCGAGGAAGCTCTTGAGGAAGGTTGCGCGCGAGGGGTGGCGCAACTTACGCAGGGCTTTGGCCTCGATCTGGCGGATACGCTCACGCGTGACATCGAACTGCTTACCGACTTCCTCGAGGGTGTGATCGGTGTTCATGTCGATGCCGAAACGCATACGCAGAACCTTGGCCTCGCGCGGGGTGAGGCTGGCCAGGGTGTTGTGCGTGGCTTCGCGCAGCGATTCGCCCGAGGCGGAATCGTCCGGGGCGACCGCGTTGACGTCTTCGATGAAGTCGCCCAGATGCGAATCCTCGTCGTCGCCGATCGGCGTCTCCATGGAGATCGGTTCCTTGGCGATCTTGAGGACCTTGCGGACCTTCTCTTCCGGCATTTCCATCCGCTCGGCCAGTTCCTCGGGCGTGGGCTCGCGGCCCATTTCCTGGAGCATCTGGCGACTGATGCGGTTGAGCTTGTTGATGGTCTCGATCATGTGCACCGGAATACGGATGGTGCGCGCCTGGTCGGCGATCGAGCGGGTGATGGCCTGTCGGATCCACCACGTGGCGTAGGTCGAGAACTTGTAGCCGCGACGGTACTCGAACTTGTCGACCGCCTTCATCAGGCCGATGTTGCCTTCCTGGATCAGGTCCAGGAACTGCAGGCCACGGTTGGTGTATTTCTTCGCGATCGAGATCACGAGACGCAGGTTGGCCTCGACCATTTCCTTCTTGGCGCGGCGGGCCTTGGCCTCGCCAATCGACATCTTGCGGTTGATTTCCTTGATGTGATTGACGTCCAGCGCCGATTCCTGCTCGATCTCGCGCACGCGGTTCATGTGGCGCACGAGTTCCTCGCGCCGGCTGGCGATGGTGGAGGAATAACGACGCTTGGCGCGGATCAGTTTTTCCAGCCAGTCTTCATTGGTGATGTTGTCCGGCAGCTGGCGCACGAAATCGCGCCGCGGCATGCCGGCTTCGGTCACGCAGATGCGCAGCATGTCGCGCTCGGCGCTGCGGATGTCGATCATGGCGGTGCGCAGCTGCAACGTCAGGTCGTCGGCCGTCTTCGGCACGAGCTTGAAGCGCATGAAGTGCGTGGCCAGCGCCGACAGGGCGGCTTCGGTTTCCGCGTGCTCGCGGCCGTTAGCTTCCAGCGAGGCCACGGCGGCGTCGTGCAGGCGGCGCAGTTCGGCGAACTGGGCCTTGGCTTCTTCCGGGTCCGGGCCGTCGTTGGCGGGCGCCGAGCTTTCCTCGTCTTCGTCGTCCTCGCTGTCCGAATCGGCGGCTTCGGCGGTTTCTTCAGCGCCGCTGTCGACAGGGTCGCCCGTATCCGGGTCGACGAAGCCGACGAGCACGTCGGTTAGACGCTTGTCTTCGGCGAGCACCTGATCCCATAGCTCGATCAGACGTCCGGTGGTGGCCGGGAAATAGGCCAGCGCGAACATCATCTCCGACAGGCCTTCCTCGATCCGCTTGGCGATGCGAATCTCGCCTTCGCGGTCGAGCAATTCGACCGAGCCCATCTCGCGCATGTACATGCGCACCGGATCGGTCGTCCGGCCGAACTGGGGATCGAGCGCGGCGAGCGTGGCCGCGGCTTCCTCGGCGTCGTCGTCATCATCGTCGTTGACGGTGTTGCCGGCGATGACCAGATCGTCCTCATCCGGCGCCTGCTCGTGCACCGTGATGCCCATGTCACTGATCATGTTGACGATATCTTCGATCTGTTCGGGATCGACAATATCGTCCGGCAAGGTATCGTTGACCTCGGCGTAGGTCAGATACCCTTTCTGCTTGCCATGGGCGATCAGTAGCCGAAGCTGGGATTTCTTGTCTTTGCTCATGTGACTCGCTGCGTGTTGGGCTCGTGGGGCAAGGCGCACTCGGCGATAACCGACCATTATAGCATCGCGAGCGGGCCGAATCGATTCGATGCGGCTCGTGCGGCGTCAGGTCGGGGGCGGAGATCGACCTTGCAGTTGGCTCAAGACTTCCTTCAACTCCTTTGCGGCCGCTGCATCGAGCGGGCCACGTTCCTGTTGTGCGACCAGCGCGTTGTAGCGTTGGCGCAGCGTCGCGCGGGAGCGGCTGTGCTTCTGCAGCCGCGCGACCACGTCTGCGAATTCGCCCGCGCGATGTTCTGCGTCGCCGGGCGGGTCGGCCGCGGCCAATCGTTGCAGACGGTCGAAAAACCGGTATTCGCGATGATGTTCAAGCCATTGCGCAACGGATACGTTTGGGTTTCTTGCGAAAAAGTCAATCGCTTCGGCCAAAATTTGTGCGCCGGGGTTGTCATTGTCGCGCAGCCCGTCGGTACCGGCGATATGGCCGGCCAGGCTGGGATCGGCCAGCAACAGCATGAGGCCGCGGGTCACCGGCGGTAGTTCCGCGCTGTAGGTGCTTTTGTTCGATTCAGCGTCATTCTGGGCCGTGGCCGGCCGCGGCGCCGGTTGGTTCGCCGCATAGAGTTCGCGGATATCGTCCGGCGGCAGCCCCGACAGGCGGCTGATCTCGGCCACCATCTCAGCGCGAAAGGCATCCGGCGGCAGTGTATTGACCGGGGCGCGAGCACGTTCCACCAGCTGGGCGCGATCGTCGGGCGTCGCCAGATCGAGACCTTCAGTGAGCTCGCCGAGCAGGACTTCCGAGGCCGGGCGCGCGGACTCGATCGCTGCCGCCATCGCGTCGCGGCCGCCGTCGCCACGCACGAGGCTGTCCGGATCCTCGCCGTCGGGCAGGAATAGAAAACGCACGCGCCGGGCGCCGCGCATCACGCCGAGACTGTGTTCCATCGCTTTTCTTGCCGCCCGAACGCCGGCGGCATCTCCGTCGAAACAGAAAACCACTTCCTGGGTATGGCGAAACAGCGTGGTCAGATGCGATGCGGTGGTGGCCGTTCCCAGTGTGGCAACCGCATTGGGGAAGCCGTGCTGCGCCAGGGCGATGACGTCCATATAGCCCTCGACCACGAGCAGACGGTCGAGCTGGCGCATGGCCTGGCGTGCCTCGAACAGGCCGTACATGTGATCGGACTTGTGGAACAGCGGTGTCTCGGGCGAGTTCAGATACTTGGCGCTGTCGTCGCCGAGCGTGCGCCCGCCGAAGGCGATGGTGCGCCCGCGCGTATCGCGGATCGGAAACATGAGCCGGTTGCGGAAACGGTCGAAATAGCCGCCGGAATCGCGTTCGATCAGCAGGCCGGCCTGGGCGGCCGCCGCCTTGTTCGGCAGGCGGCGCGTGAGATCGTCCCAGGCATCGCGCGCGAAACCCAGGCCGTACAGCTTGGCCATTTCGCCGGATACACCACGATTCTTCAGATAGTCGATCACGCCCGGATCGCGCCGCAGGGCGGCCTGGTAGTGGCGGTCGGCCTGGCGCATCGCGTCGAGCAATGGCTCACGCGGCGGGCCGCTCGAACTCTGGGACGTCGCTTCTTCCGGAATGTCCAGACCGGCCGCATCGGCGAGGACGTCGACCGCGTCGCGGAATTCCAGGCGGTCGTATTCCATCAGGAAGCTGATCGCCGTGCCGTGGGCGCCGCAGCCGAAGCAGTGATAGAACTGCTTGGTGGGCGAGACCGTGAACGACGGTGTCTTCTCGTCGTGAAACGGGCAGCAGGCGGTGTATTCGCGACCGGCCTTCTTCAGCGACACTCGTTCATCGATCAGGGAGACGATGTCCGTGCGTTCGAGCAGCTGATCGATGAAGTGCTGGGGAATGCGCGCCATGGGGCCATTCTAAACGACGGGCGGAAGGCACGGCCCGCTGAGCGGGTTGAAAATCCGGGCCGGGCTGCAGGGCCCGGCCGGTTCTACTACTGCAGCTTGGCCTTGAGCCGCTGACTGACCACGGCCATGTCGGCCTGACCGGCCAACTCGCTTTTGAGCTGGCCCATCACCTTGCCCATGTCGCGCATGGATTCGGCGCCGGTATCCGCAATCGCGCGTGTCACGGCCGCATCGATTTCGGCTTCGGAGAGTTGAGCGGGCAGATAGTGCTCGAGTACCGAGATCTCGGCGGCCTCGGCATCGGCGAGCTCGTCGCGGCCGGCATCGCGATACTGCGACTCGGCGTCACGCCGCTGCTTGACCATCTTCTCGATCACGGCGAGTACGGCGGGATCGTCGAGCGTGCTGCCGTCGTCCAACTCGCGCTGCTTGATCGCCGCATTGACCATGCGGATGACCGCCAGACGCTCCTTGTCGCGGGCGCGCATGGCCGACTTCATGTCTTCGGACAGCTGATCCTTGATATTCACGTTCGCACTCTCCCATAGGTGTGTTGACGTTTCTTCGAGGCTGCCCGCGCCTGATCCGCGGCCGTTCCCCGGCGCGGATCGAGCCGGCGTGGACGGGCCGGGCCATGCCCATGTCTGCAGGGGCCGAGTCTACGGCCGGCTGGATCCCCGCTGGCTTCGACGAGCCCCGTACGCGCAAGTCGCGTCGGGTTTTCGGTCGGCCCGCCGGTAGCGTGCATCAATGCGCCGCGCGTGAGGCCGGACGACAGACTCGATCCGCAGACGAAACGTCGACACGCCTCGAATTCATAATGAAATACATACAAGAGGCCGACACAAAAACAGCGGCCCAGGGGCCGCTGCAATCATCGATTCAATCGATGGCCGCAATCGATTCGGGAATCGACGCGACGGCCAGAATCAATACTGGCGCGTAAAGCGCTGCTGCTCACGCTGCAAACGCTTGGCGTGGCGCTTGACGGCAGCCGCGCGCTTGCGCTTGCGAGTCTGGCAGGGCTTTTCGAAAAACTCGCGACGGCGTACTTCGGTCACGACGCCGGCTTTTTCGCAACTGCGCTTGAAACGACGCAGTGCGACTTCAAACGGCTCGTTCTCTTTGACGCGTACGCTAGGCATTGAGCATCACTCTCCGGGAAATCTGATGTACATCTTTTAAGCCGGTGACCCAAGCTGGAACGACCGGCTAGAATAGGGCGATGAATAATACGCCCGAGAGCGCCGCTTTGCAACGCCCTTCCATAATCCTCGGCATCGAGAGTTCCTGCGACGAATCCGCGGCTGCCATCTATGGTGAATCCGGCCTGATGGCGCATGCCCTGCACAGCCAAGTGGCGCTGCATGCGGACTACGGCGGCGTGGTGCCGGAGCTGGCCTCGCGTGATCATATCCGCAAGCTGCTGCCGTTGATCGAGCGCGTGCGCGCCGAAGCAGGCAACCCGGAGCTCACCGGCATCGCCTATACCCGTGGCCCGGGCTTGATGGGGGCACTGCTGGTCGGCGCATCGGTCGCGGCCGGGTTTGGCATGAGTCTGGATGTGCCGGTGCTGGGCGTGCATCACATGGAAGGTCATCTGCTGTCGCCGCTGCTGGAAGACGAGCCGCCGGCGTTTCCCTACGTGGCGCTGCTGGTCTCCGGCGGGCATACGCTGCTGGTGGCCGTCGAGGGCCTGGGACGTTACCGACTGCTCGGGCGCAGCGTCGACGATGCGGTCGGCGAGGCGTTCGACAAGACCGCCAAGATCCTGGATCTCGGCTATCCCGGCGGCCCGGCGCTCGCCGCGCTCGCAACTAGCGGTGACCCGGCCGCGCACGATTTCCCGCGGCCGATGCTGGCGCGCCCCGGGCTGGATTTTTCCTTCTCCGGGCTCAAGACCGCGGTGATGCTGGCGGTGAAGAACGGCGAGCGCTCGCCGCAGGCGGACGCGGACATCGCGGCGAGCTTTCAGCAGGCCGTCGTCGATACGCTGGTGGCCAAATGTGCGCGTGCGATCGAAGCCACCGGCATGCAGCGACTGGTCGTGGCCGGCGGCGTGGGTGCGAACCAGGCCCTGCGTGCGGCGCTGATCGAGCGCGGGGCGCGCGATGGTTTCTCGGTGTCCTTCCCGCGCCAGGCGTTTTGTACCGACAACGCGGCCATGATTGCGCTGACCGGCTATCTGCGCCGCAGCGAGTTCCGCCGCGGCATTGCGGGCGCCGAGGCCGTGGCGCGCTGGCCGCTCGACGAGCTGGCGCCGCCCATGGCCGAGGCGCCGACAGCGGATCGAACCGGGACCGCCTGACGCTTTTGATAAGCTGCGCGGCGCCGCACTGGGCTGGGAGCATTCGTGGACACTATTTTCATCGATCAACTGGCCATCGATACGGTCATCGGGCTGTACGACTGGGAGCGCCGCATCCGGCAACGGGTGATTCTCGATCTCGAGATGACTTTCGACATCCGCGAAGCGGCTGCCACCGACGACGTCGCCAAGACGCTCGACTACAAAGCCGTTGCCAAACGCGTGATCGCCTTCGTCGAGGCGAGCGAGTTCGATCTCGTCGAGACGCTCTCGGAAGGCATCGCCGCGCTGATTCTCGACGAGTTCCCGGTCGACCGCGTCACGCTTCGCCTCGACAAGCCGCATGCGCTGCGGGGCGCCAAGGGCGTGGGTATCCGCATCACGCGGGAGCGCAGTCAATGACCGAAGTCGTGATCGGCATGGGCTCCAATATCGATCCCGAGCGTAACGTCCGCGCCGCGCTCGATCGGCTGGCCCAGCGTTTCGGCACGCTCGACGTATCGCCGATCTATACCTGTCCCGCCGTGGGTTTCTCCGGCGCCGACTTCGTCAATCTGGTGGTGGCCTTCAACAGCGACGAACCGATTGAGTCCGTGCAGAACGGCCTGCGCGAGATCGAGGCCGCTGGCGGGCGAAATCGCGCAGCGCGCGACGGGTCGCGCACCCTGGATCTCGACATGCTGCTGTTTGGCGATGCGGTATTCGACAATGGCGATATTCGCGTGCCGCGCGCCGATATCCTCGACTATGCCTTCGTTTTGCGGCCACTGGCCGACATGTGGCCCGATGCGCGCCATCCGACCGACGGCCGGACCTATCGTGAGCTCTGGCACGCGTTCGATCGGCCCGGCCAGCCGCTGACCGAGATCTCGCTGGACTACTGACGGCCGAGCCGCCGTCCGCCGTCGACCGCGACCACCGCGCCGGTCTGATAGTCGTTGTCGAGCAGGGCGCGCACCGCGCAATAGATATTGTCCGGCGAGCCGGTGCGGCCGAGCGGCGTGGCGTCGAGCATCTGCTGTTGCTGCTGCGCGTCGACCCACTCTTCGAACGTGATCGGGCCCGGCTGGATGACGTTGACCTTCACATCGGGCGCGAGCCGCCGGGCGAAGGCGCTCGACAGATTCTGCAGGCCCGCCTTGGTCGCGCAATAGATGTCGTACTGCGGCGCCGGATTATCCGCGTAGATGTCGGTGATGTGCACGATGTCGCCCGGTCCGTGCGCCGCACGAACCCGCTCGCCCAGCCGGGTGTTGAGCAGATACGGCGCCCGCATGTGCACTTCGAAGAAGGTCTGGAATTGTTCGGCCGCATCGCGCGCATCGTCGTCGGTGGGCGAGAAGGCCGAGGCATTGTGGATCAATGCGCGAATGCGCGGCGCGTGCCGGGCGATGGCGTCGGCCACAGCGAGAATACTGTCGGTATCGGCGAAATCGCCTTGAACCAGCGCCGCGCCGCGTGCCGCGAGATCGTCGATCGCCTCGGTCGGCGTGCGGTACTGAGCGATCACCGCAAAGCCGTCGTCGAGAAAACGATGCGCCATATGGGCGCCGACGTTGCGGTTGGCGCCGGTGACGACGACGGGCGCGTCGTCCGGGGTTGGGTGGGTCATGAGATACGCGGCCGTGGATGAGCGTTCTGAAGTTTATAGGGCTTTGGCGATGGCCCGGATGCGCTCCTGCCGCAGGGCGCGCCCGATGGCCGGGCCTTCGAGGCCGCGCGTGGCCAGAGCCGCACCGTCGATCGCGGCCGCGGCGGCGCGCGCGGCCCGGATGCGTTCGGCCTGGGGATAGGCGCGATCCTCGTAGCCCAGCCGGCCGCGGACATCGGCCGCGCAGACCGCAATCAGATCCTCGAGCCGTTCGGGACGACGAAACGCGTCCATGGCTTCCAGAAGCTTGAGCACCGTGCCGGGCCGGAGTTCGTCGATACGATGCAGATGCGTATGCCAGCGGGTGATCAGCCGGGCGGTGTCGCGCAGACGCTTCGGCACGCCAAGGCGCGCGCTGGCGGCATCCGTGGGGGCCACGCCGCGTTCTTCGTGGCCGCGATGCCCGGGCAAAAATTGCTCGGGCGTGGTGGCCTTGCCGAAATCGTGGCAGATCGCCGCGTAACGGGCGGCCAGCCCGGCGTCGGCGCGGGCGGTCTGGGCGAGCACGAGCAGCGTATGCACGCCGCAGTCGATCTCCGGGTGGTAGTGCACCGGCTGCGGGACGCCGAACAGCGCATCCAGTTCCGGCAGTACGATAGCCAGTGCGCCGGTGGCTTGCAGCAGATAGAAAAACAGATGGGGCTCCGCGCTCAACAGGGCGCGCTCCATCTCGGCCCAGACCCGTTCGGGCACGAGATGATCGATCTCGCCGGCGGCGACCATGTTGCGCGCCAGCGCCAGGGTCTCATCCGCAACGGTGAAGCCCAGCGGGGCGAAGCGGGCGTAATAGCGCGCCAGCCGGAGCAGCCGGACCGGGTCTTCCACGAAGGCATCGGACACATGACGCAGTACGCGCGCTTCGAGATCGGCCCGGCCGCCGTAAGGGTCGACCAGCGTGCCGTCGTCGGCGCGCGCGATGGCGTTGATGGTCAGGTCACGCCGGGCGAGATCGGCCTCGAGCGTGACGTCGGCGCCGGTATGAAAAATGAAGCCGTGATAACCGCGTCCGGATTTGCGTTCGGTGCGCGCCAGCGCGTATTCCTCGCGGGTTTCCGGATGCAGAAAAACCGGGAAATCACGCCCGACCGGCGTATAGCCGGCGGCGGTCATGTCTTCCGGTGTGGCGCCGACCACGACCCAGTCGCGATCGGAGATCGCCAGCCCCAGCAGTTCATCGCGCAGTGCGCCGCCGACCAGATAACGTTGCATGGCCGGCAGGTCAGAACGTCGTCTGCGTATCGTCCGGATAGCTCGATTTCACGTCGTCGATGCGCTTGTCGAGCGGGACGACGGATTCGGACAGACGATGCTCGAAGACGGTCATGTGGGACATGGCGCGTTGCACGTAATGCCGGGTCTCCGTGTACGGGATGTTGGCGATCCAGATATCGGCCGGCATCTTGGCGTCGGGCAGCCACTGAACGATCTTGCGTGGCCCGGCGTTGTAGCTGGCCGTAGCCAGGGCGATGTTGCCCGACCAGTCGGCCATCATGTCGTGCAGATAACGCGCGCCGAAGCTGATGTTGGTGGCGGGATCGTTGAGGTCGTGCACCGAGGGCGCCGGCTGGCCCATGGCCCGGGCCAGATGGTCGGCCGTGCCCGGCATCAGCTGCATTAGCCCATGGGCGCCCACCGGCGAACGAACCGTCGGCTGGAACAGCGACTCGGTGCGCATGATGGCAAATACATAGGCCGGATCCAGGCCGTTGCGACTGGCGGCCTGGCGCACATCCGCCGCGAACGGCGTGGGATAGCGGATATCCAGATCGTCCCAGTAGTCGGCCTTGGCCAGCGTGGTGATCGCGCGCGCATACCACTGCCATTGGTAAGCCAGTTTGGCGGCCTGTGCCAGTTCGGCCGAATTCAGGTGCGCGATCAGGTTTTTCCACTCGAGATAGGCATAGCTGTTCATGCCGAGCTCGTGCAGCTCGTGCGCGCGCGCCAGAGCCGGATGTGCCTCGACCCGGGCCAGGGCGGCCGGGTTATTCGGTACCGGTTGTTCGTTGAAGCTGTAGCTCTGGCCGATCGCATCGGCCGCCAGATAGCCATGATACGAACGATGCGCGGCCAGCTGTGCGTAAATCGTCTGCGCCTGCGGCTTGTGCCCGGTCTGCGCCAGCGCGCGCGCTTTCCAGTACTGCCATTCTTCATCGCTGGCGGTTTTCGGCGGCAGGCTGTTAATGGCATCCAGCACCAGCGGCCAGCGCTGCTGATAGACGGCCGCTCGGATCTCCCAGCCGAGCGCGTGCTCGTCGCCCGCCATGCGCGAATGATCAATACGGGCGAACCACAGCAGCGCTTCCGGGCGATGATCCTCGGCATACAGCAGGGCGACATAGCGGCGCATCTGATAGCGCTCGTCGGCATCGAGCCCGAGCCGCGAAACCAGCGGTTTGATCAGGCCGGCGGCGGTATCGACGTCGCGTAGCGCCAGCCGCTTGAAGGCATAGACCGCGATGGCCGGATCGAGTCCGGCGGGTGCGTTGGCCAGATGCGACGGGGTCTCGGCCACGTCGAGCCAGCGATCGATGGTCGCGGTATCGGCGGTCGGCATCTGCCGGGCTAGATAACGGGCGAGGCCATACTGATCGTTGAGGATGGCAGCGTGTGCGCGCTTGCGGATGACGGGCGCGGTGAGCCGGCCGGTATTCTCCAGCCAGGCAAAGACCGTATCGCAGGCCGAGGGCTGGCTCTTGCCCACGGTATACAGGTCGATCGCGCGATTGACCGGTGTGCGGCCGAGCTCGATGGCGGCATGCACGGCCCGGCACTGGGCGGCCGTGCCGTCCGAATCGCGGGTTTGGTCGATCACTTGCTGCCACTCCCCGCGATCGGCCAGATTGGCGATCCAGGCATGACGCAGCCGCTGGGCGGGCGGCAGCTCGGGGTGCGCGGCGATGAAATTCGAAATACGCGTATCCAGCGCGCTGCCGGCGTTGGTCCGCAACTCGGCGCGCAGCTGGGCCGCTTCGAGATAGCTGTAGAGTGGATAGTTGCGCAGGTCGGCGACTTCGGCCGACTTGCTGGCCAGATTGCCATGGCGCGCGGCGGACAGCGCATCCAGGAATTCGCTGCGCGTGGCGTCGCTGGTGGCGGCGTGGGCGAGCCCGGCAAAAGCCAGGGCGGCGGCGATCGAGAGCGCGCGCATGACGGATCGGCTACGACGGATGACCGGGCGAGTGTACCGCATCAGAGCGCTGCCGCCGCCGGCCGTGCCGGCGACGATTCAGGAGGCGTCGAGGACGTTGTCGTCGGCGTGGCTGGCGACCGCGTCAGGTAGTAGCGTCACCCCGGCCGGGTCGCATTGCAGCACGGCTTCGCGCAGCGCGGTAATGGCCTTCGGTCGCGGGAAGCTGCGACGCCACGCGATGGCGATCTGGCGTGTTGGCGGCTCGCCAGCGAACGGGCGCGTTTCCAGCAGACGGGATTCGGCCGATAGGTTCGGAATGGAGGAGCGCGGCAAAACGGTCACACCGAGGCCGCTGGCCACCATGTGCCGGATTGTTTCGAGGCTGGAGCCGGAACGCGTGCGACTGGCCTCCTCGGATTCGCGACACTCCGAGCACAGCGCGAGAACCTGATCGCGAAAGCAATGGCCCGGGCCCAGTAGCAAAAGATTGTCGCGCGCCAGCTCGTCGGGCTCGATCGCATCCCGTTCGGCCCAGGGATGGTTCTGCGGCATGACGACCACGAACGATTCATCGTAAACCGGCCAGGTCGCCACGCCGGACACTTCATAGGGCATGGCGACAATGACGGCGTCGAGCTCGTTGTTGCGCAGCTGCTGGGTCAGGTTGCCGGTGAGGTTTTCCTCGATGATCAACGGCATCTCGGGCGTGGTTTCGCGCAGCCGCGGAATCAGATGCGGGAGCAGGTATGGGCCGACCGTATAGATCACGCCTAGACGCAACGGCCCCTTGAGCTCGTCGCGCCCCTGCTCGGCGACCGCTTCCAGCGCACTGACTTCGCCCAGCACGCGGTAGGCCTGCTCGATGATGCGTCGACCGATCGGCGTCACCCGGGCTTCGCCCCGGTTGCGCTCGAACACGGTGACGCCCAGTTCGCCCTCCAGCTTCTTGACCGCGACCGACAGCGTCGGCTGGCTGACGAACGCACGCTTGGCCGCGCGGCCGAAGTGGCGCTCCTTGTCGAGCGCGATCAGATACCGCAGTTCGGTGAGAGTTATATGCATCGCCTATCGAGCTTATAGTCTATTCCGCCGCCAGCCAATTACGCGGCGTCAGAAAGCGATCGGTCAGATCGGCTTCGGCCGAGTCAGGCTCGGGGTTGAAGCCGTATTGCCAGGCGGCCAGCGGCGGCATCGACATCAGGATCGACTCGGTGCGACCGCGCGATTGCAGGCCGAACAGCGTGCCGCGATCGTAAAGCAGGTTGAACTCGACGTAGCGGCCGCGTCGATAGAGCTGGAACGTGCGCTCGCGTTCGCCCCAGGCGTGATGCCGTCGTTTTTCCACGATCGGGGCGTAGGCGTCGACGAAGCCGTCGCCCACCGACTGCACGAACGCCAGCGAATCGGCGAAGCCCAGCTCGTCGAAATCGTCAAAGAACAGCCCGCCCACGCCGCGGGTCTCGCCGCGATGGGGCAGATAGAAATATTCGTCGCACCACTGTTTGAAGCGCGGATACAAATCGTTGCCGAACGGCGCGCAGGCGGCGTGCGCCGCTTCGTGCCAGGCGACGGCGTCGTCCTCGAAGGGGTAGTACGGCGTCAGGTCGAATCCGCCACCGAACCACCAGACCGGATCCTCGCCTTCTTTTTCCGCAACGAACAGGCGCACGTTGGCATGCGACGTGGGTACGTACGGATTACGAGGGTGGATCACCAGCGACACGCCGGAGGCGATGAACGATCGTCCAGCCAATTCCGGCCGACGCGCGGAAGCCGAGGCCGGCAGTTCGCTGCCGAGCACGCGGGAGAAATTCACCCCGGCGCGTTCGAACACCTCGCCATCGGCCAGCACGCGCGTGTCACCGCCGCCGCCTTCCTCCCGCGCCCAGGTATCGGCGTGGAAGCGCGCCTCGGGTTCGAAGGCCTCCAGGCGCTCGACGATGCGATTCTGTAGATCGCGGAAATAGGCGATGGCGGCATCGGGATCGGCGATGTCGCGCGTAGCGGATGATTCAGCCACGGATAACCTCGTTGGTGCAGGCGTCACGGATGGTGCTGGCACGCCCAGGCGTATCGAGCCGGCCGCCGAGAACCATATCGACACGGTCGCCGAAGCGGGCCCGCGCGCGCCAGGTCGAAGTAACCGGCGGACACCCGGTGACGTTGGCGCTGGTGGAGACGATCGGGCCACCGAATGCGTGACAAAGCGCGCGCGTCAGCCCGTGGGCGGTTTCGCGCAAGGCGATGGTCGGTTGGCCGCCGGTCAGCCACCGGGGCGCATCGGCGCGTGCCGGCAGCAGCCAGGTGACGGCACCGGGCCAGGCTTCGACGGCCCGCCGCCAGGCTGTATCGGCGGCCGGGTCGACCAGGGGTGCGAGCTGAGCCGCATCGGCCGCTACCACGATCAGCCCGCGCGACACATCGCGTTGTTTGGCCGCGAGTACCCGCCAGACGGCGTCTGCGTCGTAGGCATCGGCCGCCAACCCCCATACGCCTTCGGTGGCGTGCGCGACGATACCGCCGTCGGCGAGCGTACGAGCAGCGTGTCGTAGTCGGTGCGGCGAGACATGAATATCGAGCATGACCGAATCCCTGAAAAGAAAGCGTCCCCGGTGGGCCCCAGCCCGCGGTTCCAGAAACGTGCTGCAACATCGAGCGAGTCCGCGCTGGTTGGCCGCCGATGCCTAATGCATGACGGCGACCGGCAGCGTTACGAGTCCGGATCGTGCCACATCACGACACAGCGACTCGTCTCTACCGGACTCGCGCGCGGCGCTCGGGCGAAATCTCAACACGCCCAGTAAAAACGGCTACGAATTGTACGCCGGTTGACAGATTTCGGGGTGCGGATTCGAACGGGATAGTCACGCTGATCGTCGTGGCGGGCGTCAGCGGTCAACGCCGACGGGGCTGCCTCGCCATGGGACGGGCGCTGCAGCTTGCCCAGCGCCCGTCATGTCCGCGCCGGGTCGCGTTACGTCGAGGCCTGGCCGCCGGAGGATGAGTCGCCGCTGGTCTTGCTCTTCGCGGTGCTCTTCTTGCTCGACGCGCTCTTGGTCTTGGGCGAGGCGGATTTCTTGGTAGCGGTCTTGCCGTTGGCCGTCTTGCTCTTGGACGTCTTGGCTTTGGAGGTTTTCGCCTTGGACGCCGACGATTTGCTCGTCTTGGCGCTGCTCGAAGCCTTCTTGCTCGCGCTCGTCTTGGCGTTCTTGCGGCCGCGCTTCTTCTTTTCCGGCGCCTTGGCAATGATCTCCTGGCACTGTTCCAGAGTCAGCGACTCGGGCTCCATGTCCTTCGGCACGCTGGCGTTCTTCTTGCCGTCGGTGATGTACGGACCAAACGGGCCGTGCTGGACCTTGATGCCCTCGGCCTCGAAGTGCTTGATCAGCTTCTTCGCGTCGGCTTCCTTCTTTTCGGCGATGACTTCCAGCGCGCGCTCTTTCGAGATCGTGTACGGGTCGTCCTCCTTGAGCGAGGCGAATTTCTTGCCGTAGCGGACGTAAGGCCCGAAGCGGCCGATGTTGACCTGGATCTCCTCGCCCTCGGGCGTTTCACCCAGATCGCGCGGCAGGTTGAACAGATACAGCGCTTCGTCGAGCGTGATCTTGTCCATGTCCTGGCCCTTGCGCAGGCCGGCGAACTTGGGTTTTTCCTCGTCGTCCTTGGAGCCGATCTGCACGAACGGGCCATAGCGGCCAATGCGCACGATCACCGGCTTGCCGGTCTTGGGATCGGTGCCGAGTTCACGCGCCTGAGCCACTTCCTCGCGCGAGAGATCCTGCTTGGACTCGATCTGGTCGGAAAAACGCTCCCAGAATTCGGCCAGCAGCGGGCGCCAGTCCTGTTCGCCGCGGGAGACAGCATCCAGCCGGTCTTCCAGATTGGCGGTGAACTCGTAGTCGACGTAGCGGGTGAAGTGATCGGTCAGGAACTTGTTGACGATCTTGCCCAGCGGCGTCGGCATGAAGGCCTTGCCGTCCATCTCGACGTATTCGCGATCCTGCAGCGTGGAGATGATCGCCGCATAGGTCGACGGCCGGCCGATGTCGTATTCCTCGAGCGTCTTCACCAGCGCGGCCTCGGTAAAGCGCGGCGGCGGCTCGGTGAAGTGCTGGGTCGGCACGATTTCGGCCAGGTCGATGGTTTCGCCTTCTTCCAGCGCGGGCAAGCGTTTATCGTTGTCGTCCTCGGCCTTGTCGCCGTCGTCGCGGCCTTCCTTGTAGACCGACAGGAAGCCGGGCTCGCGCAGGGTGCGGCCGCTGGCGCGGAACAGATGCCGGTTGTCCTCGCCCGCGGCCAGATCGGCCGAGACCGTATCGAACAGCGCGTGCACCATCTGGCTGGCGACAGTGCGCTGCCAGACCAGCTCGTACAGCCGGAACTGGTCCGAGGTCAGATATTGCTTGATCTCGCTCGGGATACGCGCGCTCGCGGTCGGACGGATGGCCTCATGGGCCTCTTGGGCGTTCTTCGACTTGGTCTTGAACGTGCGCGGGCTGTCCGGGAGATTTTTGTCGCCGTAGCGATCGCCGATCATCTGGCGAATCTCGGTCAGCGCATCGTTGGCCAGATTCACCGAGTCGGTTCGCATGTAAGTGATCAGACCAGTTTCTTCACCGTCGCCGAGCTTCACGCCTTCGTACAGGCCCTGCGCGGTGCGCATGGTTCGCCGGGCGTTGAAGCCGAGCTTGCGCGCGGCTTCCTGCTGCAGCGTGGAGGTCGTGAACGGCGGCGACGGATTGCGCCGGCGCTGTTTCTTCTCGACCGTGGCCACGCGCAGCTTGCCCTGAGCGGCCGCCACGAGTTTTTCATAAGCGGCGTCGGCGCCGCCCTGGTCGTTGATGGTGAATTGTTCGATCTTCTCGCCGTCGAGCTGGGACAGGCGCGCGGAGAACGGGATGTCGTCCTTCTCGGCCTTGGCTTCGATGCGCCAGTATTCCTCGGGCACGAAGGCCTCGATCTCGGCATCGCGCTCGCAGATCAGGCGCAGCGCCGGGCTTTGCACGCGCCCGGCCGACAAGCCGCGCTGGACTTTCTTCCACAGCAGCGGCGAGAGATTGAACCCCACCAGATAATCCAGCGCGCGTCGGGCCTGCTGGGCGTTGACCAGATCGTCGGAAATCGTGCGTGGATGCTCAACGGCATGAGCCACGGCGCGCTTGGTGATCTCGTGAAAGACCACGCGAGCGACATGCTTGTTCTCGAGCAAGCCGCGGTCCTTGAGCAGCTCCAGCAGATGCCAGGCAATCGCTTCGCCTTCGCGGTCCGGGTCAGTCGCGAGCAGCAGCGTATCCGACTGCTTCAGCGACTTCGCGATCTTGTCGACCTGCTTGGCGTTGCGGTCGATGATGTCGTAGTGCATCGCGAAGTCGTTTTTCGTGTCGACCGCGCCTTCCTTCGGGATCAGATCGCGCACGTGGCCGTACGAAGCCAGGACCTGATAGTCCTTGCCCAGATACTTCTCGATGGTCCGGGCCTTGGCCGGGGACTCCACGATGACGAGATTTCGGCTCATCGACTCACACTTTGAAGGAATGAATATCGGGCCGGGCCCGCTGCGTGGCGAACCCTAGCACAGCCTTTGAAGCACGCGCGATGCGCCAGCGTCAAGATGGCCTGCCCGGGCGATGCGGCCCAGACAGGCGCTTTTCAAGAGCGCGGGATACAAGCCATGGCCTGCCAGAGAAGGCCTGGCAGCGATTCGACAGGGTGGGCAAGGTCAGCCCGCCCAGGAAAAATTCATTCAGGGGCGCGCTGCGCTTCGGCGATTGCGGGTCGTGGCACGTCGCCGCGCGGTCCCGTGTTTTTCACGCCCGGGTTTGTGGGCGCCAACGCGGCGCTCGCACAAAAACCTCAACAGACCCTAGTGGCTTGCGCCGGGCGCCTCCGCATGCAGCATCGCTTCCATGCGGGCTTGCGCGGTGTCGTGGCCGTCGGCGGAGGACAGCACCATCATTACGACCCATTTCACCTGTTCCAGCTCCGCGCCGTCGTATTCGTCGTCGACCAGCGCCATCAGGCGATCGATGACCAACTCGCGATTGGCGGCCGAGAGCACGCCGGCGCGTTCGAGCCGGGCGATATAGCCGCGGCATTCGGCGTCGAGCACATACAGCTCGGGGCCGGCATAAATGCGGATGCTGTCGTTCGAGGGCGGGGTGATCGGCGCGCGCCCTTCCGGCTGAGCCGCGCGCAGCCAGTCGAAGGCATCGTCGATCTCGTCGGGGAAGAATCCGGCATCGCCCAGATCCTGGCGGACGTCGCCGGTGGCGCCTACGTCCGTCAACGAAAAGTTCTCGAACAGATACAGCAGGACGTCCAGGACATTCTCGTTCATGGCACAGACTCTACCATGATGACCCCGAGCAGCGCGCGCGGCGCCGGGTCAGGCAGAGCGGATGTAGGCGCCGCCGGCCACGGCCTGCACGCGGCCTTCCAACTCCAGGATGAGCAACGTCGACGACACGGCATCGGCCTTCCAGCCAGTGCGCGCGACCAGGTCGTCGATACGTACCGGATCGTGGCCGATCGCGGTCAGCAATTCGTCGCTGTCGTCCTGGCCGGTCGACTCGGCGGCTGTCGACGTTTTCATGCCCGCTTCGATTCCAGTTGTCGGGCGACGACGATAGCCGCCGATCGAGCCCGCGATCTCCTCGAGGATATGGTCGGTGGTCTCGACCAGCTTGGCGCCTTCGCGGATAAGCTGGTGGCAGCCGCGCGCCAGCGGGTTGTGGATCGAGCCGGGCAGGGCAAAGACCTCGCGATTGGCGGCGCTGGCCATGCGCGCGGTGATCAGCGAACCAGAGGCCCGCGCGGCCTCGACCACCAGCGTAGCGGTGCACAGCCCCGCGATGACGCGGTTGCGACGGGGGAAATTGCCGCGTGCCGGGTGCGTACCCAGGCCGAACTCCGACAATAGTAGGCCGCGCTCGGCGATACGCTCGGCCAGTGCCTTGTTCGCGGCGGGGTAGACGCGATCGAGCCCGGTGCCGGTGACGGCGATGGTGAAGCCGTCGGCATCCAGCGCGCCTTCGTGAGCCGCGGCATCGATGCCGCGTGCCAGGCCGGAGACGACCACCAGCCCGGCCGCCGCGAGGGCGCGGCCGAACTCATGCGCGGCCTCGCGCCCGGCGTGCGTGGGATTGCGACTGCCGACGATGGCGATGGCCGGATAATCGAGCAGGTCGAGATCGCCGAGCGCATACAGCCAGGGCGGCGGCGGGTCGAGTTCAGCCAGCGCGGCCGGATACGACGCATCGTCAACGGTCAAAAAATGATGCCCGTCCTCGGCCAGCCAGGCCTCGGTCGCGGTCAGGCCGTCGCCGGGCGGTTCGGCCAGCGCACGCCGCGTCGGCGCGGACAGTCCGACCTCACGCCAGGCCGTATCGCTTCCAGCCAGGGCGGCCTCGACGCTGCCGAAACGCTCGATCAGGCGCGCGGCCAGCGTGGCCCCGATACCGGGGGTGGTTGCCAGTCGCAGCCAGGCCGCGCGATCGGTCATGTGGCGTCCGGCGAATGCACGACATCGTCGACGTGAATAGCGCGGGTTGCGTGCATCACCAGCGCAAAGCTGACTTTCTTGTCGACCTTGAACACCATCAGGTAGCCCGCCTCGACTTCCGGAAGTTTCACTTCTCCGCCGGCCACCGGGTCCGGCACGGTGCGGCCGGCTTTGTAGATATCGAGCACGTCGCCCCGACGCAGGCCGATGTTCCGGCCGCGATCGAGCGTGACCACATCGTATTGGCCGATCTCGCTGACACCGCCGTAAACCGAAATGATGTGGGCACTGAGCGGCTTGTCCGGGGCGTGGGGATAGAAGTCGTGCAGCAGGTCCGCGTCGGCTACCGGCAGCAGTCGGTCGCCGGGTCGGGCCTCGCGATATGACTTGTCGATGGTGGCGGTCGCGACATGTTTGCCGAACGACTGAACCGTCACGCGGCCGACGGGCACCGCCTTGCGGCCGAGTACCTCGTTGGTTCTGGCGTCGCGATACGGCCCTTCCGGATGCACCAGCTCGTAGCGATCGGGGCCGGACGGTTTCGCGCCACGAACATAGACCGTGGCCCCGTTGCCGGCGACCAGATGCTGGTCGTCGAACGAGACCACGTAGGGCGCGTTCTCGAGCGTATCTTCATCGACCAGGCGCGGGCTTTCCAGAAAATCGCGGATCGCCGAATACGGAATGACCGGGATGGCCTCCGACAGCGGCTCTTCGCGCACCTTGGGTTCCAGACGTACGGTCTCGTCGCGGGCGACGCGGGGTTGCCCATCCATGCCGCGTGTCAGCACGAGCACTTCGCCGGGGTAGATCCGGTGCGGGTTGGCGATGTCGGGGTTGGCATCCCAGAGTTGTGGCCAATACCACGGATCATCGAGGTACTTGCCGGCGATAGCCCATAGCGTATCGCCGCGCTTGACCACGTAGCGCAGCGGCGCATCGGCGCGCATATGGTTGGCCAGATCCGAGGTGTGCAAGTTCTGCGGCGCGGGGGCGGGCGTCGAGGGCAGGGGCGTGGTGGCGCGCGGGCCCGATGCGTCGGTGGCCGTCGTGTCGTGCGATGTCGGCGGCTGTCGGCCGGGTGTATGGGCACAGCCGGCCATCAGCACTGCCAGGCCGAGCCCGACGAGTCGTCTTCCCCCAATCCGCGTATGCCTCAAACCGTTATACTCCCCGGATTTCGATCGCCGGCCGCAGCTTTTCCGCCGCCGTCTGAACAATCGACGTCAACTGCCGACAGAATATGGCTATTCTCGAGATTTTGCATTTCCCGGACCCGCGGCTGCGTGAGGTCACCGAACCGATTACCGTGTTCGACGAGGCGCTGTCGCGTTTCATCGACGACATGTTCGACACCATGTACGACGCGCCGGGCGTCGGCCTTGCCTCGACCCAGGTGGGCGATACGCGGCGTGTGGCGGTCATGGACTGCTCCGAGGACAAGAGCGAACGCATCGTGATGTGCAATCCGCGCATCCTGTGGGCCGAAGAAGACGAAGTGGTCGACGAAGGCTGTCTTTCGGTGCCGGATCACTACGACCGCGTCACCCGCGCCACGCGCCTGCGCTTCGCCGCCCAGGACCGCGACGGCACGGAATACGAAATGGACGCCGAAGGCCTACTGGCGCAGTGCGTGCAGCATGAGCTCGCTCATCTCGACGGCGGGCTTTATATCGACAAGCTCTCGCGGCTCAAGCGCGAGCGCATCCGACGCAAGCTGGCCAAAGCCGCCAAGCGCGACAGCGCCAAGGCCGACTGACGCGATGCGCATTGTTTTTGCCGGCACCCCTGAATTCGCGCTGCCCACGCTGCAGGCCATCGCCGACAGCGGCCACGAGCTGGTGGGCGTGTTCACCCAGCCGGATCGCCCGGCCGGCCGCGGCCGCAAGCTCAAACCGTCGCCGGTCAAGGCCGCCGCACTCGATCTTGGGTTGCCGGTATTTCAACCGGAAAAGCTCAAGAAGAACGCCGAGGCGCTGGAGCAGCTCGCCGCGCTCGAGCCGGACGTGATGGTGGTGGTCGCCTACGGGCTGATCCTGCCGAAAGCTGTGCTCGAGCTGCCGACCTACGGCTGTTTGAACGTGCATGCATCGTTGCTGCCGCGCTGGCGCGGAGCGGCACCAATCGCCCGCGCGATCGAGGCCGGTGACGCCGAAACCGGCGTGACCATCATGCAGATGGATGTCGGCCTGGACACCGGCGACATGCTGGCCGTGCGTCGATGGCCGATCGACGAAACCACGACCGCCGGCGCGCTGCATGACGCACTGGCCGCGCAGGGCGGGGCCGCGCTGGTCGAGGTGCTGGATGCGCTACCCGACGGTCTCAAGCCCGAACCTCAGGACGACGCGAAGGCGACCTATGCCGCCATGCTCGACAAGGCCGAGGCTGCGGTGGATTGGTCGCAGCCGGCGATGCGTATCGCTCGGCTGGTGCGGGCTTTTTCGCCGTGGCCGGTGGTGCATGCCGAGCTCGACGGCGATCGCGTGCGCTTCTGGCAGGCCGTAAGCCGGAACACATCGGCAGCGGCTGAGCCCGGCACGGTGGTTGCGGCCGGGCGCGACGGCATCGATATCGCCACGGTCGACGGCATCCTGCGCGTCACTGAGCTGCAGCTGCCAGGCAAACGCCGCATGAGTGCGGCCGATGCGGCCAACGGGCGCGACTGGATCGGGACCCGTTTTGGCTGAGTCGGCGGGAACGGCAGCCCGGGTCCACGCCACGCGCGCGGTCGCCGCAGTGATCGATCAGGGACGCAGCCTGGACGCCGCTATGGCCGTCTGGCCGCGTGAGTTGTCGGGCGCCGATCGATCGCTGGCGCGGCTGCTGGCCTACGGCACGCTGCGGGATCATCGCCGGCTGGGGGCGCTGTTGGCGCCGAAGCTCAAAAAGAAACCGCAGCCGTTGCTGGATGCGTTGCTGCGCGTCGGGCTCTACCAGCTCGAGGCCACACGCGTGCCGCCGCACGCGGCCGTGCACGCGACCGTGGCCGCGACGCAGAAACTCAAACTCGCCAAGGCCCGCGGGATGGTCAACGCTGTATTGCGAGGCCATCAACGTGAGCCGGTGCGGCTGGACGATGCCAGCGACGCCGTGGCGCAGAGCTATCCCGACTGGCTGGCGACGATGATCGCCGAGGACTGGGGCGAATACGCGCCGGCGGTCCTCGCTGCCGGCAACGCGCGCGCGCCCATGCATACGCGCGTGAATCGCCGACGCGCGACGCCGGCGGCACTGCGCGAGCGCTGGGCCGAGGCCGGCGTGGCGGCGTCGCCGATCGAGCACTGCGCCGATGGTCTGACTCTGGACGAGCCGGTCGCCGCCGAACGTCTGCCCGGTTTCACCGAGGGTGAGGTCTCGATTCAGGATGGCGCGGCCCAGCTCGCCGCCGATCTGGTTGGGCCCGTCGACGGCCAGCGCGTGCTCGATGCCTGTGCCGCGCCCGGCAACAAGAGCGCCCATTTGCTGGAGCGGGCCGATATTGCATTGACTGCGCTCGACATCGATACCGAGCGCGTAGCAACGCTCGAATCGACGCTGGCAAGGCTGGGACTTACCGCAACGGTTCAGGTCGGTGACGCGGGCGCGCCGGATGCGTGGTGGGGCGGTGAACCGTTCGATCGTATTCTGCTCGATGCCCCCTGCAGCGGCACGGGCGTGATCCGGCGCCATCCCGACATCAAATGGCTACGGCGAGCCTCCGATATCGCCACGGCGGCCGCGCGTCAACGCGCACTGCTGGCCGCCCTCTGGCCGTTGCTCGCGCCCGGTGGCCGACTGGTTTATGCCACCTGTTCGATCCTGCGTGCCGAAGGTGTGGATGTGGTGGCCGATTTCCTGAGCGCGACCGCGGATGCCCGGGCCGTCCCGATCCTGGCTGAATGGGGACGCCCCGAAGCCGTCGGCCGGCGCATCGCACCGGGCGACCAGGGTTTCGACGGTTTTTATTACGCGGTACTGGAACATACCGGGTAACCTGCGTAACTCTACTGATTGGCAACGTTTCGGGTAGGCGCCATGGTCTGCCGGGTAATGCATTCGCATGCCCCAAGGAGCAACCCATGGCAGGCCAACTTAACGGCAAGAAGATTGCTTTTCTCGCGGCGGACGGTTTCGAACAGATCGAACTGACCCGTCCGCGTAAGGACATCACCGACGCCGGTGCCGAAGTACATCTGATTTCGCTGGAATCCGGCGAAATCCAGGGCATGAACGGCGATATCAACAAGGCGGACACTTTCAAGGTCGATAAGACGATCGACGAGGTTTCGGCCTCGGATTATCACGGTCTGGTACTGCCGGGCGGCGTGGTTAATCCCGACAATCTGCGCACGAACGACAAGGCGGTCGCCTTTGTTCGTGATTTCTTCGCCCAACACAAACCGGTGGCCGCGATCTGTCACGCCCCGATCGTGCTCATTGAAGCACGCGTGCTGGATGGCCGAACCGTCACCTCGTTCCCGTCGATCAAGACGGATCTGCAGAATGCGGGCGCGACCTGGGTCGACCAAGAAGTCGTTTGCGACGAAGCGCTGGTCACCAGCCGTACGCCGGATGATCTGGATGCCTTCTGCGCGAAGGCGATCGAGGAATTCGCCGAGGGTCGGCACGAAGACCAGACGGTCTGATATTAATCTTCCGATCGAGTGATCGATCGTTGAAAAACCCGGGCTACGCCCGGGTTTTTTTTCGTGTAAATCCGCGTTTAGTTGTCGAGCGCATAGTCGATGGTCGTCACGACCCGCACTTTCTTGATCTCCGGGGTATAGCTGTCGAGATCGGAAATCGAGAAATAGCCTTGCGAGGCCTGCCGGATGGCGCCGACGTGGCTACCCGAGTCCTTGGCGAACTGGCGTGCGGCCGCGCGCGCATTCGCGGTCGCCTCGGCGATCATGCGCGGTTTGATCCGGTTGAGATCGGTGAACAGGAACTCGGTGCGATAGTTGTAGTTGGGAGACAGCAGTACGCCGCGCCCGATCAGTTCGCCCACACGCGGCATGGCTTTCTTTACGGCCTGGATCTTCGGCGTGCGCACCAGCATTGTGGCCTCGGCCTTGTAGCGATCGTCGGCGCTGCCACGCTGGCTCGCCGGGAGGTTCGCCCACTCGTCGCTCACTTGCGGCGAGGTGAGCGTGATTTCCTTGTCGACGAAGCCGGCGGCGTGCAGGAATTGACGCACGGTCTGGGCCTGGGCGTCGATTTTTTGCTGGGCTGCGCCGAGCGAACTGCTGTTGGTGGAGAAATGTAGCGGCCAGAGCGCGAGATTCGCGGGCACATCGCGTTCGGCCAGACCCTTGACCGTCACACTGTGGTTGGCCGCCTGCCAAGTTCGAGCGGCGGCCTGGAGGTAGTGTCCGCCGCCGACCAGGCCCACAATCAGGCACACGCCGAGAATAATAGCCGGGATCGTGTTATCGCGCATGAGATTCACTCCGATCTCATAGTCGGCATGACGCCGGCTGCACGTCTGGTATGACTACTGTAGGGCGTGTCGAGGTTTCGCGCGAGTATCGCGATGATTGTCGATGGGCGGTGCCGCGGCAGCACGGGCCCGTAAAGCATTTCGCCGCGGTTCTATGACGATGCGGCGCCGGGCACACGCCGGCCACGCGGGCCGTGGCGCGATCGCGCTATCGGCCACGCCTAAAAAACGAATGGCGGGTCGAGGGGAAGCCGTTCGGCGCCTCGACGCCGAGGCGCCCGCGGGCTGCCCGGCATGACACGGGCAGTGCAGATTGAACCGGGGGCGACAGAGACGGCGTCAGCGCAGAGCGGCGTCGCGCACGAGAATGCCGCGCTCCGCCAGATAGCTCTTGGCCTGTTGGATCGTGTAGGTGCCGAAATGGAAGATCGATGCCGCCAGCACGGCATCGGCATGGCCAGCCGACAGGCCGTCGTAGAGGTCTTCCAGGTCACCCACGCCGCCCGAAGCGATCACAGGGACCGGCACGGCATCCGAGACGGCCCGGGTAAGCTGGATATCGAAGCCCGACTTGGTGCCATCGCGGTCCATGCTGGTCAGCAACACTTCGCCGGCGCCCAGCGAGACCAGTTTCTTGGCCCAGCCGATGGCTTCGATGCCGGTGGACTTGCGGCCGCCGTGGGTGAAGATTTCGTAGCGTGGTTCTTCGTCCTTCTTGGCCGCGTTCTTCACGTCCAGGGCGACCACGATGCACTGGCTGCCGTAGCGATAGGCGGCCTCGGCCACGAATTCGGGATTGCCGATGGCGGCGGTGTTGATCGAGACCTTGTCCGCACCGGCCGACAGCAGCCGGCGGACGTCTGAGAGCGTACGCACGCCGCCACCGACGGTCAGCGGGATGAAGACTTCGCCGGCGACCTGCTCGACTACGTCCATGAGCGTGCCGCGATCCTCGGTGGATGCCGTGATGTCGAGAAAGACGAGCTCGTCGGCGCCTTGCTGGTCGTAGCGGCGGGCGATCTCGACCGGATCCCCAGCGTCGGCGATATCGAGGAACTTCACGCCCTTGACGACGCGCCCCTTGTCGATATCCAGGCAGGGAATGATGCGCTTGGCCAGGGACAAATCAGCCTCCCTTGCGCTCGTTGACGCGCTTGCGAGCAGCGGCGAGATCGAGCGTGCCTTCGTAGATCGCACGGCCGATCACCGCGCCGGCCACGCCGTCGGATTCGACTTCGAGCAGAGCATCGATATCGGCCATGTCGGTCACGCCGCCCGAAGCGATCACGGGGATCGTCAGCTCGGCGGCCAGTGCGCGCGTGGCTTCGACGTTGAGGCCCTGCATCATGCCGTCGCGGCTGATGTCGGTATGGATGATGGCGACCACGCCGTCTTCCTCGAACTGCTGGGCAAGATCGGCCACGGTGTGGTTCGACAGCTTGGACCAGCCGTCAGTGGCGACCATGCCATCGCGCGCGTCCAGCCCCACGATGATATGGCCGGGGAATTCAACGCCGACGTCGGCCACGAAGTGCGGTTCGGAGACGGCGCGGGTGCCGAGAATCACGAATTCGACGCCGCGTTCCAGGTAGGTCTCGATTGCGGCTTCATCGCGGATGCCGCCGCCGACCTGCACCGGAATCCGCCCGGCGGCGTCGACGATCTCGCCGATGACGCGATCGTTGACCGGGTAGCCGGCTTTGGCGCCGTCGAGGTCGACCACGTGGATACGATCGGCGCCTTCGTCGATCCAGCGCTGCGCCACGGCCACGGGATTATCACCGAATACCGTGACGTCGTGCATGTCGCCTTGACGCAGGCGGACGCACTGGCCGTCCTTGATGTCGATGGCAGGGATGAGTAGCACGCCGTTTCTCCTCGCTTTATTGACGGCAGATAACCGGACCGGGCGGCCGACGAAATCGTCAGGCCGCGCCGTTCCACTCCAGGAAGTTGGCAAGCAGCTGCAGCCCCGCGGACTGGCTCTTTTCGGGATGGAATTGAACGGCGAACACATTGTCGCGCAGAACCACCGACGTGAAGCGCACGCCATAGTCGGTGGTGCCGGCAATGTGCTTGGGATCGTCGGGCACGACATAGTAGCTGTGCACGAAATAGAACCAGGAATCGGGCGCAATATCCTTCCACAACGGATGGTGGCGCTCCTGATGGACCTGGTTCCAGCCCATATGCGGGATCTTGCGGCGCGAGCCGTCGGCCATGACCTCGGTTTCGGCGAACTTCACCGTGTCGCCCGGGAACGCGCCCAGACAATCCACGCCGCCGGACTCCTCCGAATGCGCCATGAGCGCCTCGATGCCGAGACATACGCCCATCAGTGGCGTCTTGCCGAGCACGCTGCGGATCATGTCGTCGAGTTCCAGGCGCTGGAGTTCATCCATGCAATGGCCGATCGCGCCCACGCCCGGTAGAACCAGCCGGTCCATGCGTGCGAGCGCGTCGGGGTCGAAGCTGACCTCGATCTGTTCGTCCGAAGCGACGTAGCGTAAAGCCTTGGCAATCGAGTGCAGATTGCCCATGCCGTAGTCGATGATGCCGACGGTTGCCATAAAACGACGAGTTGAGTTCTAGAGACTGCCCTTGGTGGAGGGCAGAGCGTCGAGAGCGCGTTCATCGCGGGCCACGGCGGCGCGCAGCGCCCGGCCGAAGGCCTTGAACAGCGTTTCCGCGATGTGATGAGCGTTATCGCCGGCCAGCGTATCCATATGCAGCGTCAATGCCGCGCCGCTGGCCACGCCCTGAAAAAATTCGCGCACCAGTTCGGTATCGAAGGTGCCGATCTTCTCCGCCGTGAACGGCACGCGGAAATGCAGGCCGGGGCGCCCGGAGAAATCCAGCACCACGCGCGATAGCGCTTCGTCGAGCGGCACATAGGCATGGCCGTAGCGCATGATGCCCTTCTTGTCGCCGACGGCTTGCTTGAGCGCCGCGCCGAGACAGATGCCGACATCCTCCACCGTGTGGTGGTCGTCGATATAGAGATCGCCCTTTGCGCGCACATCCAAATCCACCAGCCCGTGCCGGGCCAGTTGATGCAGCATGTGCTCGAAGAAGCCGATGCCGGTATCGGCGTCGAACTTGCCGGTGCCGTCCAGATCCAGGCTGAGCTGGATATCGGTTTCGGCAGTGCAGCGTTCGATCGTGGCGCGACGCGCTGTCATGGTCTCGCGGTGTACTCGGAATGCCCCTCAGGACGGTCGATCATACGCCGTTGATCACGCCGATGCGAGAGGGGGCGGGCAGGCCGGCGGATCACGGCGATCAGGCCGTTAGCCAGAACGTCACGGGGCCGTCGTTGACCAGTGAGACCTGCATATCAGCGCCGAATCGTCCGGTGGCGATGCGCGGATGGCGCGCCGCCAGCGCGTCGGCGAAATGCACGAACAACGGTTCGGCACGTTCGGGCCGGCACGCGGTGGAAAATCCCGGTCGGTTGCCGCGGCGGGTATCCGCGGCCAGCGTGAACTGCGGTACCGCCAGCACGGCCTTGTCCGCGGTGATCGCGCCCAGATTCATGCGCCCGGCGTCGTCGGCGAAGATGCGATAGGCGAGCACGCGTTCGGCCAGGCGCTCGGCGCGGGCCTCGGTGTCGTCCGGTTCGGCGGCCACCAGCGCAAGCACGCCGGCATCGATGGCCGCAATGCGCTCGCCGGCGACTGTAACCGAGGCCTGGGTGACCCGCTGAATGAGCGCGATCATCAGGTGTTCTCCGCGGCTCTTTACGGCGCCAGCGCCGGCGGATCGGCACGATGCGCCAGCAGCAGTCGTTTGAACGGGGCCGGGTCTTTGATGTGGACGACTTCGCCGCTCATCGGGAAATACGCATCAATCAGGCGCGAGGCCCAGAAACGCAGGGCGGCGGCGCGCAACATGGCCGGCCAGGCCGCGACTTCGGCGGCGTCGGGTGTACGGCGACGGGTATAGGCGGTCATGAACGCCTGCCAGTGAGTCGGGCAGTAGTGCTCGTCGTCGTCGAACGCCCAGTCGTTGCAGATGACGGCCAGATCGAACAATAGATAGTCGTGGCAGGCGTAGTAGAAATCGATCAGCCCCGAGACGCGGTTCTGGTCGAACAGCACGTTGTCCCGGAACAGGTCGGCATGGATGACGGCGGCAGGCAACTCGGCGTACAGATCCCCGGCTGCGGCCTGCTGGAATGCGATCTCGTCGGCGAGAACGGCATGCTCCTCGGCCGGCATCATGCCCTCGAGGCGCTCGGCGGCGGCGCTGATCCAGTCGAGATCGCGGGCGTTACGCTGAGCCGGCGTGAAACTGGCTACGGCCCGGTGCATTTCGGCGACCACGCCGCCGAGCGAGCGGCAGTGTTGCGCGTCGGGCGTTTCCACGCTGGCGCCATTCAGCCGATACACCAGCGCCGCAGGACGGCCACGCACACGGCTGAGAAAACCGCCATCGTTGCGCGCGACCGGATGCGCACAGGGCACGCCATGGCCGGCCAGATGATCCATGAGCTGCATGAAGAACGGCAGCTCGGCTTCATCGACCTGCTCGAACAGCGTGAGCACCCAGCGTCCGAGGCTGGTGTCGACGAAATAGTTGGTGTTGGTGATGCCGGCGGAGATGCCAGCGAAATCCTCGAGTTCGCCGACCGCATAGTCGGCGAGCAAGGCGCGCAGGTCGTCGGCTTCGACGCGGGTATAGACAGACACGAGCGACGCTCTAGGACGCGCGCCGCGCGCGTTTGAGAAACACCTGCATCTCCTTGGCGGCCTGATTGTCGCCGCGCTGTTGGGCGATCTCGATGCCGCGGGTCAGGGTATCGATGGCAGCGTCGGTCTGCCCGGTTTCAAGCAGCACGCGGCCGTAGAGCCTCCAGGCCGCGGAATACTGCGGGTCTTGTTCGACCGCCGCCGCCAGATGGACGAGCGCGGTCTCGTCATCGCCGTTTTTGTGCAATAGCTCGCCGAGCGTGAAGCGCGCCAATGGCGTATCGCGGCCGGCGTCGATCATGGCCTGAAGTTGATCCTGCATCGTCATGGCGGCGATTGTACCGAAACGGCGCGTGCGGCTGTCAGTCAGCGCCGCCAGAATGCCGGGGTGAGAATCACCAGCAGCGTGAACACTTCCAGGCGCCCGAGCAACATGGACATGCATAGCACCCACTTGGCGAGTTTGGGAATGCCGGCCATGTTGGAGGCGACCGCGCCCAGCCCTGGGCCCACGTTGTTGATTGTCGCGGCCACGGCCGAGAACGAGGTCAGCTCGTTGAGTCCGGTCGACAGCAGGATGAGAAACATCACCGCGAATACGGTCACATAGACCGAAAAGAAGCCCCAGACCGCATGCACCACCCGATCGGGGATGACCTTGCCGCCCATCTTGATGGGGATTTCGGCGTTGGGATGCACCAGGCGGCTGATCTCGCGCGTGCCCTGCTTGGCCAACAGGATGAAGCGGACGACTTTCATCCCGCCAGTGGTCGATCCGGCACAGCCGCCGATGAAACTGCCGAGCAGCAGAAACATGGGCAGGAAGCTCGGCCAGATGGTGTAGTCCGTGGTCGTGAAGCCGGTTGTGGTGCCGATCGATAAGACCTGGAACAAAGCCTTGATGACGGCGTCGGGGGCATCGACGTAGGTGCCCGAGGCCAGCAGGACGATCGTGGTCACGGCGGTGGCGGCCACGACCATGATCAGGAATGTGCGGGTTTCCGAGTCGCGCCAGTAGTTCAACGGGTTGGCACTGCGCCAGACCGAGAAATGCATGCCGAAGCTGATAGCGCCGATCAGCATCGACACGATCGCGGCCAGCTCGATAACCGGGCTGTCGTGATAGCCCAGCGAAAGATCGTGGTTGGAAAAACCGCCGGTGGCGATGGCCGAGAAGGCATCGCTGATCGCATCGAACGGCGTCGTACCGGCGGCCCAGAACAGCAATGCACAAAACGCCGTGAGCGAGACGTACAGATACCAGAGCGCTTTGGCCGTCTCGCGAATGCGCGGGGTGAGTTTGGAATCCTTGATCGGGCCCGGCGTTTCCGCGCGATACAGCTGCATACCGCCTACGCCCAGCATGGGTAGTACGGCGACCGCCAGCACGATGATGCCCATGCCGCCCATCCAGTGCAGCAGTACGCGCCAGAACAGAATGGCGTGGGGCAGGGTGTCGAGCCCGGTGAGTACGGTGGCCCCGGTCGTGGTCAGCCCCGACACCGATTCGAAGGTCGCGTCGGTAAAGCTCATGTCGGGGCGGGTGGCCAGCCACAGCGGGATGGCGCCGAACAGGCTCAGCACCATCCAGAACAACACGACCACCAGAAAGCCGTCGCGGATCTTGAGTTCACGCTGTACGTGGCGAGTCGGCAGCCACGCGGCCAGGCCGGTCGCCAGCGTGATGAAAAAGCCGATAATGAAGGCTTCCATCTCGCCGTCGCCGTAGATTAACGCGACCACCACCGGCGCCAGCATCGACACCGAGAAGATCATCAACAGCAGGCCGAGCACCCGCTGTACGACGGCATAGTAATAATTCAGGCGGCCCCGGACGATTGCAGACAACGACATCAGACGTACGACACGCCAACCTGGAAGAGTTGTTCGACCTCGGCCGTGTATTTCTTGTCGATGATGAAGATCATCACGTGATCGCCGGACTCGATCACCGTGTCGTGATGCGCGATCAGCACATCGTCGCCACGGGCGATGGCGCCTATCGAGGCGCCGGGGGGGAGCTTGATTTCGTCGATGCGACGGCCGACCACGCGAGAATTCGAGCGCTCGCCATGGGCGATCGCCTCGATGGCCTCGGCCGCGCCGCGGCGCAGCGTATGGGCGCGTACGACGTCGCCGCGCCGCACATGGGCCAGCAGCGCCGAAATCGTCGACTGCTTGGGCGAGATGGCGATATCGATCTGGGTGCCGGACGATTCGATCAGATCAACGTAGGCCAGCCGGTTGATCAACGACATCGCCTTGCGCGCGCCCAGACGCTTGGCCAGCATCGCCGACAAAATGTTGGCTTCATCGTCGTCGGTCACCGAGCAGAACACATCGACCGATTCGATGTTCTCCTCGCGCAACAGCGCCTCGTTGGCGGCGTCGCCCTTGAGCACGATCGATCGGTTCACGCGTTCGGACAGCCAGCCGGCGCGCTCGGGATTATGCTCGATCACCTTGACCTGGCACTGGTTTTCCAGCGCCAGCGCCAGACGGGTACCGATATTGCCGCCGCCGGCCAGCATCACGCGTTTGACCGGCCGGTCGATCTTGCGCAGCTCGCCGATCACTTGCTTGATGTCGCGGCGCGCGGCGACGAAAAACACCTCGTCGTCGGCCTCGACGATGGTGTCGCCCTGCGGAATCAGCGGTTTGCCGCGGCGATAGATCGCAACGACGCGAGTATCGACGTTCGGGATGTGCTGGCGCAGCGCGCGCAGTTCGTTGCCGACCAGGGGGCCGCCGTAATAGGCCTTCACGCCGACGACCTGCACCCGGCCCTCGGCGAAATCGACCACCTGCAAGGCGCCGGGATACTGAATCAGGCGCTTGATGTAGTCGGTGACGAGCTGTTCCGGGCTGATCGACATGTCGATCGGGATGGCGTCCTGATGGAACAGCCGCTCCTCAACCAGGTATTCCGCGGAACGAATGCGCGCGATCTTGGTCGGGGTATGAAACAGCGTATAGGCGATCTGGCAGGCGACCATGTTGATTTCGTCGACCGCGGTCACCGCGATGATCATGTCCGCGTCGTTGGCGCCGGCATCGCGCAACACGGCCGGATGCGCGGCATAGCCGTGTACGGCCCGGATATCGAGCCGGTCCTGCAGTGGTCGCAGCAATGATTCGTTGGTATCGACGACCGTGACGTCGTTCGATTCATGGGCGAGATTTTCGGCCAGCGTCGCGCCGACTTCGCCCGCCCCCAGGATGATGATCTTCATGCGCGGCAACAGTAGATCGCGCCCGCATGCGTTGCAATAGTGACGTCCTGCGAAGTTGCCCGGTCGCTGGGTTGTCTCGTCTGCGAACGGTAGGATACGGGCCCATGCCATCACAACGGAGTTCGCCATGAGTTCGAGCGAGGCCATAGATTGGCTCGCGGCCGTCGATTGGGACGATCGGGGGCTGGTGCCGGTGATTACGCAGTCCGTGGAGACCGGGCGCGTGTTGACTCTGGCCTGGATGAATCGGGAATCGCTCGCGGCCACGGTGGAATCGGGGTACGCCACCTACTGGTCGCGTTCGCGCGCGACGTTATGGCGCAAGGGCGAGACCTCCGGCAATCTTCAGCGTATTGTCGAAATCGCGCTCGACTGCGACAACGATGCGCTGTTGTTGCGCGTTGAGCAGATTGGTGGCGTCGCCTGCCACACCGGGCGCGAATCCTGTTTCTTCCAGATACTGGACGGCGATACCTGGGTCACCCGGGATCCCGTGCTCAAGGATCCCCAGCGAATGTATGGTCTGCATGAGTAAATCAGCCCCGAATTCAGCCCCGGCCGACAGCGACGTTTTCACCGCGCTGGATGCCGCCTTGGCCAAACGTCGAATGTCTGATCCCGCGCATAGTTACACCGCCTCGCTGTATGCTGGTGGTGTGGCCGCGATCAGCGAGAAGATCGACGAGGAAGCGGCCGAGGTCATAGAGGCCGCCCGCGGTGACGACGATTCGCATGTCGTGCACGAAGTGGCCGACCTATGGTTTCACTGCATGGTTCTGCTCCAGTCGAGAGGGCTGGATTCCACGGCGGTACGCGATGAATTGGCCCGGCGTTTCGGCGTATCAGGGCACGAGGAGAAAGCCGCCCGTGGAGGACACGGCGGGGACAACGCCTAACACGAAGAGGTTTATATGCTTTCCGGTATCAGTATTTGGCAGCTGCTCATCCTTCTGGTCATTGTGCTGCTCGTCTTCGGCTCGAAGCGGCTGCGCAATCTCGGACCGGATCTCGGCTCCGCGCTCAAGGGCTTCCGTTCCGCGATGAAGGACGACGACGACAGCAAGAGCGACGACAAGCACGATCCGAAGGTCGTGGATCACGCCAAGCGTGAAGACGGATCGAGCCACGGCGAACACCGTAGTCACGACACCGGTGCCGATAACGACACCGCCGGCCGTCGCGACTAAAGCGAGTACGCCATGTTCGACATCGGTTTCTGGGAACTGGCGGTTCTCGGCGTAATCGGGCTGATCGTGCTCGGTCCCGAGCGTTTGCCGGTGGTCGCCCGCACGCTCGGTCGCTGGGCCGGGCGCGCCCGACATTATGTCAACGCCTTGACGACAGAGCTCGAAAACGAGATTGCCGCCGAGGATATTCGCAAGGACGTGCGGCGCGCGCGCGAGCAGATCGAGTCCGAGACGCGGGAGTTTCGCGAGAGCACGGAACAGGCCGTCAGCCCGTTGATGGAGCCGATCGAGGGCGAAAGCGAACGGGCCGCGCCCGCCGGCCCGGACGACAGCGGAGGCGCACCGAGGGAGGCCAGCGAGTCCGATTCGATCGCCGCATCCGAGGCCCTCGATTCGAGCGCCGAGTCCGGCGCGCCGACAACGCATAGAAACGACGAGAATCGCCCGTGAGCGACAAAGAAATCGACGACAACGAACAGCCCTTGATGGCGCACCTGCTCGAGTTGCGCACCCGGGTGATACGCATCGCACTCGGCATCGTTGTCGTTTTTCTGCCCTGTTTCTATTTCTCGCGTTCGCTGTTCACCTACTTGTCGGGTCCGTTGCTCGTACACATGCCGAATCATTCCAGCCTTATCGCGACTGGGGTGACGGCGCCATTTCTGGTGCCGATGAAGCTCTCGCTCATGGTCGCGTTCGCGGTCTCGCTGCCGTGGACGCTGTATCAGGTGTGGATGTTCATCGCGCCCGGTCTGTATATGGCCGAACGTCGGCTGGTGACGCCTCTTCTGGTGTCCAGCACGCTGCTGTTCTATCTCGGCATGACGTTCGCTTATTACGTCATCTTCCCGATCGTGTTCGGCTTCTTTGTCTCGGTGGCGCCGGCCGGCGTGACGGTGATGACCGACATCTCGAACTACCTGGACTTCGTCCTGAAAATGTTCATGGCCTTCGGTATTGCGTTCGAGCTACCGGTGGCAATTTTCCTGATCGTTTGGGCCGGGTTCGTGACGCCGAAGCAGCTGGGCAGCTATCGGCCGTATGTGCTGGTCGCTGCGTTCGCTGCCGGTATGCTGCTGACGCCGCCGGACGTCATTTCGCAGACCCTGTTGGCGGTGCCGATTTACCTGCTCTATGAAGTCGGGCTGTTCACGGCGCGGATGTTTGCGCCCGGGGCGCGAGAGCGAGAACAGGAATCCAGCTGACGGGTGCTCGTTGCGGGCGCTTCGGTTAGGGCCTGTTAACCCTTCCGCGTGCGCCGCGCCGGCGATCATTTTTTGCAAGAGCAAGGCATAGGTCGCGTACCGCAGTCATTCTGCCGTAGCGAACGACAATGCCGGATTGCGGAAAAATGACCGCCGTCCGGTCGGGTTGCGCCCAAAAACCGGCCATGCGGCGTTGCACGGCTTGACCTTGGAATGACCAAGGCCGGCGCCATGCGCCTTGCTTGGCCGGTTTTTGGGCGGCAACGCGGTCACGGGGTCAAGGGCGAAGTGTTAACAGGCCCTAATTCAGTCTTAATTCATTGGCTGCGCGTAGGTTCGGGATGTTTCTTACAACCAAGTAGGACACCCTATGTTCAAGAAAACCGCTATTGCTTTGGGTCTGGCTATGGCGACCGGCGCAGCGTTTGCCGGTTCCGGCATGAGTGCGTCCGGCCAAGCCGGCGCGACGGCTGGCAATGGGCAGGCGAACATGTCCACAAGTGGTTCGTTGACGGCCGAGTTTCACAAGCTCGATACCAATAACGATGGTGTGCTGAGCCCCAGCGAAGCCCAGGCCAACCCGCGGGTGGCCAAACTCTACGACTCGATGGACACCAACGCGTCGATCAAGACCGATCCGCACGCCAAGAAAGGTGATGAAAGCGCGGGTGGCATTACGCTCAATCAGTTCAAGGCGGGCATGCAGGCCGCGAGCCGCGGCGCCGTGGGCCCGGCCGTATCGGGCGGCGAAACGTACACCGTGATGAAAAACGGCAGTAAGCGCGTGATATCGAACTCCGCGCAGAAGGCCGGCAATGCGATGCAGCGCACGCAGCAAGACATGCGTTCGGCCGGCCAGTCGATGCGCAACTCGGCATCGCAGATGAGCCAGAGCGCGCATGATCGTATGTCCGGTATGCAGAACAACATGCAGAATCAGGCCTCGCAGACGCAGCACAACATGCAGAGTCAGGCCGATCGTATGCGCAACAATGCATCGCAGACGATGCGGCGGGGCGACAACACGATGTCCGCCGGCGGCGGCATGAAGGCCAATGGCTCGATGCAGACGCAGACGCAGATGTCGTCGCAACCGCAGAAAAACAACCCGTAAGAGCCAGCGATCGAGGTGGGCGGCTGGCTTGATACCGGCGCCCGCGATCGACGCTGAATCGATCGGGATACCGCCCGCCAGCGCCGGACTCCGACCAGAGGAGTCTGGGTTGGCGGGCGGTTTCTTTTTGTGTAGAAGATGACGAGCCAACCCATGCCCGGAGCTCGTGATCGTCTCAACCGTCGATATTCAACCGGACAGCCCTTCGCTCGAGTTCGGGTGGCGCGCGCGGCTGGACCTGACCATCGCGCGGCGTGGCGAGCGCAGCGTGGCCGTGAGACGGCGCCATGTCGGGCCGGTGTATATCCAGCGCCCGCTGTATCCCGAGCTTGACGGTACCGCGCATGTGATGCTCCTGCATCCGCCCGGGGGTGTCGTTCAGGGCGACGAGATCGTGTTCAGCGTTGCCGTCGAACCCGGCGCCCAAGCCCTGATTACCACGCCCTCGGCGGCCAAACTCTATCGCTCGCCCGATCGAGCCAGCCGACAGAGCGTGCAGTTGTGTGTGGGCCGTGGCAGCAGCCTTGAATGGCTTCCGCAGGAAGCGATTGTTTTTGACGGGGCCCGTGCACAGACGTCGCTCGATCTCGATCTGGCGGCGGACGCGCGGGCGATCGCCTGGGATGTCTGGATGCTCGGGCGGCCGGCCTCCGGCGAGTCGTTCCAGCACGGCCGCTACGACGGACGCTTGAACGTACGCCTCGACGGACGACTGCTATGGCACGAGCGCACCGGCGTGCCCGGCGCTGGCGACTCGCCCATGCTGGATGCCACCTGGGGGATGGGTGGGGCGCGCGCAATGGGCACGCTCGTTGCTTATCGGCCAGAAGGGTTCGACGAAGCCACGGTGACCGATGTTCGAAGCGTGCTTGCGGTCTACGATCTTGCCGTCGGCGTTTCGGCGGTCGATGGTTTGCTGGTGGTTCGCGTGACCGCCCGTGAAGCACATGAAATACAGCCGCCGCTGCGCAACTTATGGGTATGGTTGCGGCCTTTGGTCTACGACAAATCGGCCGTTGCGCCCCGCATTTGGGCGACTTAGGCTCTGCTGCGCGGTTATTCCCCGCATTGAGCTATCGCCCGGCGCGTGTCGGCAGGCCGAGTATCGGCCGCCAGCGCGTGGTTTGCCGTGGCCGGCTCGCCCCGTTGTGCCGCGATTGTCAGATCAGGCGGGTTCGGAGTCTCACCGATCCGCCGCCAAACCCGGAATGCGTCATGGATCTCACGCCTCGTGAAAAAGACAAGTTGCTTATCTTCTCGGCCGGGCTGCTGGCGGAGCGACGGCGCGAGCGTGGTCTGAAGCTCAACTATCCCGAAGCCATGGCATTTATCGCGTCGGCACTGATGGAAGGCGCCCGCGAGGGGCGGTCGGTTGCTGAGATGATGGACTACGGCCGGACATTGCTCTCGCGCGACGACGTCATGGAAGGCGTGCCGGAGATGCTGACCGAGGTTCAGGTCGAGGCAACATTCATCGACGGCACCAAGCTCGTTACCGTCCACGATCCGATTGTCTGAGGTAGCCATGATTCCAGGCGAGATACTGCCCGCCGAGGGCGAAATCGAGATCAATGCCGGCCGCGAGCGGCATGAGATCGAGGTTTCCAATACCGGCGATCGGCCGATTCAGGTCGGTTCCCACTATCATTTTGCCGAGACCAATCCGGCGTTGTCGTTCGATCGGGCCGCGGCTCGCGGTTGGCGGCTCGACGTGCCGGCCGGGACCGCCGTGCGCTTTGAGCCGGGGGCTACGCGTCGGGTGACGCTGGTGCCGTATGTCGGCCGGCGCACGATCTATGGTTTTCATGGCGAGGTCATGGGGCCCTTGTCGGAGGATTCGGCATGACACGTATGGACCGCACGGCTTACGCCGAGATGTTCGGGCCCGCGGCGGGCGACCGCGTGCGGCTCGGCGATACCGCCCTGGTCATCCAGATCGAGTCCGATAACGGCCATTACGGCGACGAAGTGAAGTTCGGCGGCGGCAAGGTCGTGCGTGACGGCATGGGGCAGAGCCAGCACGGGAACGATGTCGCCGCCGATACGGTGATCACCAATGTGGTGATCCTCGACTGGTGGGGCATCGTGAAGGCCGATGTCGGCATCTCGGCCGGCCGTATATCCGGCATCGGCAAGGCCGGCAATCCGGACGTCATGGACGGCGTCGAGATCGTGATCGGGCCGGGCACGGAAATCATCGCCGGCGAGGGCCAGATTCTGACCGCCGGCGGCATCGACGCGCATATTCATTTCGTCTGCCCGCAGCAGATCGAGGAAGCGCTGGCCTCGGGCGTGACCACCATGATCGGCGGCGGTACGGGTCCGGCGACTGGGACCAAGGCCACGACGGCCACCCCGGGCCCCTGGCACATGCATCGCATGCTCGAAGCCGCCGATGCATTTCCCATGAACCTCGGTTTCCTCGGCAAGGGCAATGCCAGTCTGCCCGGCCCGTTGCACGAGCAGGTTCTCGCCGGCGCCTGCGGGCTGAAGCTGCACGAGGACTGGGGCACGACGCCGGCCGCCATCGACAACTGTCTGACCGTGGCCGACGAAACCGATGTCCAGGTGGCCATTCATACCGACACCCTCAACGAATCCGGCTTCGTCGAAGATACCTTCGCCGCCTTCAAGGACCGGGTGATTCATACCTATCACACCGAGGGCGCGGGCGGCGGCCATGCGCCGGACATCATCACCGCGGCCGGCAAACCCAACGTGCTGCCCTCGAGCACCAATCCGACGCGGCCGTATACGGCCAACACGGTCGACGAGCATCTCGACATGCTCATGGTCTGTCATCACCTGAGCCCGTCGATCGCCGAGGATGTGGCGTTCGCCGATTCGCGCATCCGGCGTGAAACCATCGCCGCCGAAGACATCCTCCATGATCTCGGCGCGTTCTCCATGATCGCTTCCGATTCCCAGGCCATGGGCCGCGTGGGCGAAGTCATCACCCGGACATGGCAGACCGCCCACAAGATGCGCGTCCAGCGCGGGCCCGCCCCGGGCGATTCCGAAAGGGCGGACAACGAACGCGTCAAGCGTTATATCGCCAAATACACCATCAACCCGGCGATCACGCACGGCATCGCGCACGAGGTGGGCTCGGTCGAGGTGGGCAAGCTGGCGGATCTCGTACTGTGGAAGCCGGCGTTTTTTGGCACCAAGCCGGCGACGATCATCAAGGGCGGCGCGATCGCCATGGCGCCGATGGGCGATCCGAACGCCTCGATTCCCACGCCCCAGCCGGTACACTACCGACCGATGTTCGGCGCCTATGGCCGCTCGCGCACCGCGACATCGGTGACGTTCACCTCGGCGGCCGCACTGGCGGCCGGCATCGGCGAACAGCTCGGCCTGCGCAAGCGGCTGGTCGCGGTGACCGGCACCCGGCAATTGTCCAAGGCCGATATGCGCAACAACGACGCCTTGCCCCATATCGAGGTCGACCCCCAGACCTACGATGTCCGGGCCGACGGCGAACTGCTGGTCTGTGAACCGGCGGCGGAACTGCCGCTGGCACAGCGTTATTTTCTGTTCTAGTTCGACGCTCGGCGTCGACCTCATAGCTCTCCATAACGACATGATTCGACTCGTTCACAAACATCACGACGGCGCCGTCCAGATCAATGCCACGGCCGTTCTGGACTTCGACGCCCGCCAGAAGTCGCGTCAGCGCATCGTGCTCGATAGCGGGGGCGCGGCGGGCGTCGTGCTGGCGCGCGGCACGACGCTGTCCGATGGCGACGTGCTCACCGACGCCGACCGACTTTTTTTCGTGCGGATCGTCGCCGCCGCCGAGTCGCTGTCGTACGTGCATTGCGTCGATCGCCTGCTGCTGAACCGCATCTGTTACCACCTCGGGAATCGGCATGTGCCGCTGCAGGTCCATGCCGATGCGGTCGCCTATCGGCACGACCATGTGCTGGACGCCATGGTGACCGGTCTCGGCGGTCGGCCGCAGTTCTGTCAATGCGCTTTTCATCCCGAGCCCGGCGCCTACGATCAGCACGGTCACGGTCACGGTCACGGTCACGGTCACGAGCACGAGCACGAGCACGAGCACGAGCACGAGCACGAGCACGCGGCGGCGCCGCTGCCGGACGGGAGCCTGACTCGCGCCCATGGCTGAAGCCGACGAGGCGCTCGCGCTGCAGCGATTGCTGCAACTCGCCAGCCCATCGCTGCCGGTCGGTGCTTTCGCGTATTCCGAAGGGCTGGAAGCCGCGGTCGAGCGCGGCTGGCTGCGCCATGAGCGCGATGTACGCGACTGGCTCGCGGCCAGTCTGGAGGCGACGCTCGTACCGCTCGATCTGGCGATCTATGGCCGGTTGCATGTGGCTTGGGAAGCCGGGGATATCGGGTGCGTGCAGGATTGGAGCCGATATCTGCTGACCTCGCGCGAGACCGCCGAACGCCGGGCTCAGGAACGTCATCTCGGACACGCGCTCGCCACTTTGCTCGACGGTATGGGCGAGGCGGGCGCTGCCGATTGGCGCATCGGCGGGGCGCAGGCCGATGATGTGTCGTTCGCAGCCCTCTGGGCTCTGGCGGCCACACGCTGGCGGATCGATGCCCGCAGTGCGGCGTCGGGGCTGGCAT
This sequence comes from Salinisphaera hydrothermalis C41B8, assembly GCF_000732535.1. Lineage (GTDB taxonomy): Bacteria > Pseudomonadota > Gammaproteobacteria > Nevskiales > Salinisphaeraceae > Salinisphaera > Salinisphaera hydrothermalis. Next base: position 264,897 of record NZ_APNK01000001.1, on the reverse strand, counting down.
GGGCCTGGCTAGAAAACCAAGTGTTGGCGGCCGTGAAACTCGTGCCGCTGGGGCAGACGCGCGGCCAGATCCTGTTGTTCGAACTGGCACAGCATGTGCCGGCGGCGGTCGCGCGCGCCTTTGAGCTGACCGATAAGGAGTTGGGCGGATCGCTGCCCGGCGTCACTCTGGCCAGCACCGCTCACGAAACGATGTATTCACGGCTCTACCGGTCGTGATCGATCACCTGCAAGAGGTAAGTATGGACAAGCAATCGCCGCTGCGCGTCGGTATCGGTGGCCCGGTGGGATCCGGCAAGACGGCACTGACCGATGCGTTGTGCAAGGCCATGCGCGACAAGTATTCGATTGCCGTCGTGACCAACGATATCTATACCCGCGAGGACGCCGATTTCCTGATTCGCAGCGGCGCCTTGCCGGAAGAACGGATTCGCGGCGTGGAGACGGGAGGCTGCCCGCATACCGCGATTCGCGAGGATGCCTCGGCCAATCTGGCCGCCATCGACGAACTGACCGCGACGTTCGACGATCTCGACGTAATCCTGATCGAAAGCGGCGGCGATAACCTGGCCGCGACGTTCTCGCCGGAACTGTCGGATCTGACTCTTTATGTCATCGACGTCTCGGCCGGCGACAAGATCCCGCGCAAGGGCGGTCCGGGCATCACGCGTTCGGATCTGCTGGTGATCAACAAGACCGATCTGGCGCCATATGTCGGGGCCTCGCTCGACGTTATGGATCGGGACGCCAAGATGATGCGCGGCGATCGTCCAACGCTGTTCACCAACCTGCGTGCCGGCGATGGGCTGACTGACATCATGGCGTTCATCGAACGCGAAGGCGTGCTGGCATAGCGGGGATCAACGCTCCGCTCTGGTGCAAATGCACCGGGTCGGGGCGTCTGACGCGTTGTTGAGCGCTTGCGCAAGCACAGGGCCCGCCCCCGGTGCACGTCGATACAGGGCTGGCTGGTAGCTGGCATCAACATTGCTCTGAACACCACTCGAGTTTCCAACCGGTGATCGATGTGGCCAGTACGAGCGAAACGCTGTTCCGTCCCGAGGACGATGCCTCCGGCGCAAAGAACGAGACGCTGGAGGACTACACCCTGCGTTATGCGCCGCATTCCTTTCGGCGCTGGGGGCCGATGACGGTGGCCATCACGGCACTCGGCGGGATTGCCTATCTGGCCGATTTCTCGATCGGCGCGAGTATCGCGATCAGCTACGGCACGGCAAATGCCATTCTGGCGATCCTGTTTGCGGCCGCGCTCATCTTCATCACCGGCCTGCCGGTGGCGTATTACGCGGCGCGCTACAACATCGATCTGGATCTGATCACGCGCGGCGCCGGTTTCGGCTACTACGGCTCGGTGCTCACCGCGATCATCTTTGCGTCGTTTACTTTCATCTTCTTCGCCCTCGAAGGCTCGATCATGGCCCAGGGCTTGCTCGTCGGCCTCGGCATCCCGCTCTGGCTGGGTTACCTGATCGCCACGATGATCGTGCTGCCGCTGGTGATCTACGGCATGAAGGCACTGTCGAAACTCCAGCTCTGGACTACGCCGTTCTGGCTGGTCCTGATGGCGGCGCCGGTCATCTATCTGGTCTCGGCCAAGCCGCAGGTGGTGGGTGACTGGCTGCAATATACCGGCACGCAAGGCTACGGCGGTGTCAGTCTCGCAGCGGTCATGTTGGGCGCCGGTGTCGTGCTCGCCTTGATGGGCCAGATCGGCGAGCAGATCGATTATCTGCGCTTCATGCCGGCGAAAACGGCCGACAACCGTCGCCAGTGGTGGACGGCGGTGCTGGCGGCCGGGCCGGGCTGGGTCGTGCTCGGCGCGATCAAACAGATGATCGGCGCGCTGCTGGCGTTCTATCTGCTGTCGAAGGTCGCGGGCTCCGCCGCCACCGAGCCGGTCCGCCAGTTCGTCTCGATCTTTTCCGACATGGTGCCGATGTGGCTGGCACTGGCGTTGTCCGTGGTGCTGGTCGTGATCAGCCAGATCAAGATCAACGTCACCAATGCCTATTCGGGGTCGCTCGCCTGGACCAATGCCTTCACCCGCATCACGCGGCATTACCCGGGGCGCGTGGTGTTCGTGGTGGTCAACGTTAGTATCGCGCTGGCGCTCATGGAAGGCGATATGTTCGCCGTACTGAACAACATTCTGGGCTTTTACTCCAATTGCGCGATCGCGTGGGTGGTCGTCGTAGCCACGGATATCGTGATCAACAAGTACATGCTGGGTATTTCGCCCAAGCTACCGGAGTTCCGGCGTGGCATGCTGTACCCGATCAATCCGGTCGGCACGGTATCGTTCATCCTCGCCGCGGGACTGGCCATTGCGGCCTACTTCGGCGTGCTGGGCGCGTTTCTGTCGTCCTATCCGCCGTTGATCGCGGTGGCGGTCGGCGTGGTGTGTCCTCCGATTCTGGCGATCGCTACGCGCGGGCGGTTCTATCTGCGAAAGAGCGAAGACGGCGTCAATGCGCCGCGCTTCACCGAGGACGGCACGCCGTCCAGCGCGATATACGCCTGCACGGCCTGCAACGCCGATTTCGAACGGCCCGACGTGCTGTATTCGGCCCACCACAACGGGGTGGTCTGCTCCTTGTGTCGTGCCGTGGAGCCGCTCGGGGCGAGTTAGCGTGCACTAGCCATTGCACCGGGTGATCTGCGTAAAGAGCGCAGCCAAGGCGCTCGTCGCACGTTACGGTTGGACGGAGGGTTTCGATGTACAGGGATGTCCGGTTTGAAGCATGAACTTGACGCCGGGCGTCGCGGTGCGTCGGTTCGCGGTGTGGTTGTCGCGGTCGCGCTGCTGCATCTCGCCGGATTCGCGGTGTTGGCACTGGCCGCGACCCAGGGCGTGCTGTTGTTCGGTCTGGCCGGATTGGCCTATCTGTTCGGCTTGCGGCATGCCTTCGATATCGACCATATCGCCGCCATCGACAACGTCACGCGCAAGCTCGTGCGCGATGGTCGCCGCGCGACATCGGTGGGATTCGCATTCTCGCTCGGGCATTCGACCGTCGTGTTCCTGTTGTGTTTGCTGACGGCGCTATTTGCCCGCCAGGTCAACGCACATATGGGGGATATTGCCGGCCTGGGCGGGGTGATCGGCACCATCGTGTCGGCCACGTTTCTCGGCCTGATCGGCGTGCTCAATCTCCAGGTCCTGCGGGGCCTGTGGCGCCAGCGCCGAATGCCGGCTTCCGATCGCGATGCAACGGTCGAGGCGTTGCTGGCTCGGCGTGGTGTCATGTCGCGATGGATCGGCCGCGGCTATCGCTGGGTCGACGCCGGATGGAAGATGTATCCCGTGGGCGTGGCCTTTGGCCTGGGCTTCGATACGGCCACAGAGGTCGCGTTGCTGGGCCTGTCTGCCACGGCGGCACAAAACACGCTGTGGTCGCCCTGGATGATCATGGCGCTGCCGTTGCTGTTCGCCGCCGGTATGACGCTGATGGACTCCGCCAACGGCTATTTCATGCAACGGGCTTATGGCTGGGGGCAGGCCGGGGCCGGCCGGCGCCTGGGCTTCAATATTGCGGTCACCGCGTTTTCCGTGACGGTTGCGCTGTTGGTAAGTCTGCTGGAATGGGGCGAGCTGATCGTCGACCAATGGGCGCCAGGCGGTTGGCTCGCCCGTAGCTTGGCCTTGTTGCCCAGTGGATTGATGGGCGCGGCCGTGGTGCTGGTTTTCTTGCTGGCGTGGGCGCTGTGGTATCGCCGGCATCGACGTGCCCCGAGCGTGATGCCGACGGGGTGACCCGGTCCGGCGACGCGATTAGACGCGCCGCCGGGTCCGTTGTCGATCAGCCCCAGGCCCGTTACTGAGCCTGTTCGAGGGTCGGGTAATCGGTATAGCCGTGCTCGTCGCCGCCATAGAAGGTCGACGGGTCCGGCTCGTTCAGCGCCGCATCCCGAGCGAAGCGGGCCACGAGGTCCGGATTGGCGATGTAGGGCCGGCCGAAGGCGGCACCGTCGCCGTAATCGTCCTCGATCAGCTTTTCGGCACGCTCGGCCGTGTAGTGGCCACAGTAGATCAGCGCGCCGCTGGCGAAGCGCTGGCGCATCGCGGCCCGGAAATCGTCGGTGAGCTTGATATCGCCGCCGGCCCAGTCCGGTTCGTTGATGTGCAGATAGGCCAGGCCGCGTTGTTCGAGCTGCTCGGCCAGATGGAAGGCCATGGCTTTGGGCTCGTCGTCGGTCAGGCCGAAGATCTCGATGAACGGGGAAATGCGGATACCGACCCGATCGGCGCCCATCACCTCGACCACGGCATCGACGACTTCGAGCGTCAGCCGTGCACGGTTTTCCACCGAACCGCCGTAGGCGTCCGTGCGTTTATTGGCGCCGGTGGCCATGAACTGCTGCAGTAGATAGGCGTTGGCGGCATGCACTTCCACCATGTCGAAGCCGGCCCGCTTGGCACGGATCGCTGCCTGGCGGTATTCGTCGATGACGTCCGGAATTTCTTTGGTTTCCAGGGCGCGCGGGGTCGATGTCGGATGATTCCCCGAGCTGCCGTCCTCGAACTCGACGTAGCATTCCGCGCCTTCGGCCTTGAGCGCGCTGGGCGCGACCGGCTTGCGGCCGTCCGGATGCACCATTCCATGGCCGATGCGGCCGACGTGCCAGAGCTGCAGGCACATGCGCCCACCGGCGTCGTGCACCGCGTCGACCACCTTCGACCAGCCGGCCTCCTGTTCGTCGGTGAAAATGCCCGGGGTATAGACATAGCCACGGGCCGATTCGGAGATGTTGGTGGCCTCCGAGATGATCAGCCCGGCATTGGCGCGCTGGGCATAATAGGTCTGCTGCATCTCGCCCGGTACCAGATCGGGGCAGCGGGCGCGCGTGAGCGGCGCCATGACAACGCGATTAGGCAGTTCCAGCGAGCCGAAGCGAATCGGTGAAAGCAGTTTGTCGTAAGGCATGAATATCCTTGATGAACACTAACGCGTTTGATTTGACGGCGTTTTTCGCAAAATCAACGGGGCGCGATCAATTCGTGCTCGATACAGTCAGCGTGCCTTTCATGCCGGCCCGGAAATGGCCCGGGAACGTACAGATGTATTCATAGTCGCCGGTCTTTTTCGGCGCGGTGAAGGTCACCGTGTCGCTATGGCCGCCGCCGACCATGGCGGTATGCGCAATGATGCGATTGCTCATGGATTTCGGAATGTAATCGTTGTTCGCGGCGCTTCGGGCCGCGTTGTCGAAGGCGCCGGCATCGGTGCCTTGCTTGAGCAACACCCAGTTGTGCGACATGGCCGAGGCCGGCAGATGCGATTTGTTCACCAGCTTGATCGTGACTTTCTGGCCAGGCGCAACGGTGATGTGGTCCTGAGAGAAACGCAGATCATTGCGTCCCACAATGGTGAAGCTCTGGGCCGGGGCCGCGACGGCGGTCGCGGCGACGAACAGCAGAACACTGGCGACAATCAGACGACGAAACATCGAGAACTCCTTTGAGGGCCGATTAGCCCGGCCCGTCGAGCGCATGAGGATCGGACATCGCAATGGGCGCGACGTTCCGGCGCGGTGTCCGGAACTTATACGAACGAGCGCTCAGAATTGGATCACCTGTCGAATGGCTTCGCCCGCGGCCAGACGCTCGAAGCCGAGGTTGATCTCGTCGAGCGTCAGACGATGGGTGAGCAGCCGATCGACCGGCAGCCGGCCTGCCTGATAGAGCGCGATATAGTCCGGGATATCGAGCTTGGGCACGTGGCCGCCGAGGTAGGAGCCGAGCAGGCGGCGCTCCTGTGCCACCAGCGTCAGCGCCGGCAGCGACATGCGCGAATCGGGATGCTGCAGGCCGGCGGTGACGGTCGTGCCGCCCTTGCCGGTAGCGGCAAAGGCGAATTCGAGCGCCTTGTCGACGCCGGCGAACTCCGCGGCCAGATCCACGCCCCCACCGGTGAGATCACGAATCTGTTCGAGCGCGTGTTCGTCGCGGGTATCGACGGTCGCGGTGGCGCCCAGCGAGCGCGCGGTTTCCAGCTTGTCCGGCGCGATGTCGGCCGCGATGATCTGCGATGCGCCGCCGGCGATGGCCCCCAGTACGGCCGACAGCCCGACACCGCCCAGGCCAACCACCAGCACACTCTGACCGAGCCGCATCCGTGCGGTCTGCAACACGGCCCCGACGCCGGTCAGCACCGCACAACCGAAGACCGCGGCGATATCGAAATCCAGCGATTTGTCGATCCGGATCAGCGACTCGGTGGCGACCACGGCATATTCGGCGAAACCGGAGACACCGAGATGGTGATGCACTTCATGGCCGTTCTGCGACAGCCGGCGTCCGCCCGACAGCATCACGCCGGCGTTGTTCGCCTCGGCCCCGGGCGTGCAGAGTGCGGCGCGGCCGTCGGCACAGTACGGGCAATGGCCGCAGCTGGGCACGAAGGCACACACGACATGATCGCCGATCGCGAAATCGGTCACGCCTTCGCCGAGTTCCACGATCTCGCCGGCGGCCTCGTGGCCTAGCACCATCGGCGTGGGCCGCGGGCGATTGCCATCGATGCTCGACAGGTCGGAATGACACAGCCCGGCGGCATGCATTTTGACCAGGACTTCGCCCCGAGCCGGGCCGGCCAGCTCCACGGTCTCGATCGACAACGGTTTGGATTCGGAATACGGGCGTTTCGGACCCATTTCGTGCAGTACGGCGGCACGGGTTTGCATAGCGACCTCGCGAGCTGCGCCGGCGGCGCGGGCATAGGCACGTGCCGCCGCGTTGGTATAAATCAATCGGAGCCAGACTACATGAGCCCGGCATGCAGCGCCGAGACACAGCGGATTTAGATTTGTCGCCCCGCCTGTTGCACAATGCAGCGCTGACTCCAATCCAGCTCGCTCGAACCGATGGAAGCCACGCAACGCACCTATCCCGTCGAAATCGCCGGACTCAAGCGCGACCTGCCCCTGTTCCAGGTGGCGTCGGGCGTCCGCATCGCCGTGCTCAACGTGCTGGGCGACACCGCGTTGGTGCAGGCGGCCGCGAGCGGGCTGGCCAATCGGCTGGCGGCACTCGACTACAGCGTGCTGGTGACCGCGGAAGCCAAATCGATTCCGTTGGTGCATGCGTTGTCGGTGGCAACGGCGCGTCCCTATGTGGTGCTGCGTAAGAGCTACAAGCCTTATATGGGTGATGCGCTGTCGGCGACGACGCGGTCGATTACCACCGGCGACGAGCAGACGCTGTATCTGGATGCCAAGGATCGAGAGCTGGTGTCCGAGGCGCGCATCGTGCTGGTCGACGACGTGATCAGCTCCGGTTCCACGCTGGAAGCAATGCGCAAGATCATGGGTCATGCCGGGGCCATCATCGCCGGCGAGGCCGCCATCATGACCGAAGGCGATCGCAGCGACTGGTCCGATGTCATCGCGCTCGGTCATCTGCCGATCTTCGACGGCAGCGAGGCGGCCGTCGACTGACGTCATCGGGCCAGTGACCCGACCGGCGGGCTAGGGCGTGTTGAGGTTTCGTGCGAGCGCCGCGTTGGCGTCCGCAAATCGTGTCCGGCAAGGCGCGAGCCGCCGTGTCGTGGCGCGTCACGATCCAGGCTCGCAACGCCGCCGGGCGGGATTTGCGGCCCAACCCGAAGGGACAAGCGCCCTTAAATTAACGACACGACGGCAATACAGCGTTGTAGCTCTCTCGCGTAGAACGACTACGCCACGTTCGCTACGCCTCGTCTTGCCGCAAAACAGCGCTTGGCGCGGGCTCGCCCGAAACCTCAACACGCCCTAACACGCTATAAAAAAGGGCGGCCCTGAGGCCGCCCTGATGACTGAACTTCAGCCCTTCAGATGGCGCTCGAAAAACGCCATGCTGCGCTGCCAGGCCAGCTTGCTGGCTTCGGGATCGTAGTAGTCCCATTCTTCGTTGCCGAACGCGTGCTGGGCATCGTAGCGATAGCATTCGTGCTCGACGTTGCCGGCTTCGAGTTTCTTCTCGAAGGCATCGGCCTGTTCGATCGGAAAGAACGTGTCCTGCGTGGCGAAATGACACTGCAGCGGCACGTCGATCGCGCTGGCATCCCCGGCCTCGTCCGGCGGAATGCCGTACCACGACACGGCCACGTCGGTTTCCGGCACGTGCATGGCCGCCAGCACGGCCAGAACGCCACCCATGCAGAAACCGATCACGCCGACCGACTCGCTATCGGCCTTGAGATATTGGACGGCGCCGCGCACGTCCTGCGTGGCCGCGTCGGTGAAATCCAGATCGTCCATCTTGTGTTCGGCTTCGGCCGCGTCCAGGGCCTTCTCGCCGCGATACAGATCGGGAATCAGGACGCGATAGCCGGCGTCCGTCCACTGTTTGCCGACCCGCTTGATCTGGTCGTTCAGGCCCCACCATTCCTGGATCACGACGATCCCGGGCGCGTTCGATTGGCCCTCCGGCTCGGCGTAAAAGCCCGGCGCCTTGGCGCCGTCCGGTCGGGTGAATTCGATCTGTTGACCCATCAATAATCCTCGTTGTCGTTCAGTGCACTCATCCTAGGGCGTGTTGAGGTTTCGTGCGAGCGCTGCGTTGGCGTCCGCAAATCGTGTCCGGCAAGGCGTGAGTCGCCGGCTCTGGGTGTGCTGCGGCTCAGAGTCGCAACGCCGCCGCGCGGGACCAACCCGAGCCGTGCGCGCGGCAATACGGGCATATGCCGCCGCGCCAGCGCTCTGACATGGGCCCCGAGTGCAGCATCCAAGTCAAAAAACGGCGACAGGTCAGCTGGATGAATCATATCGATCGATCGTGACGTGGATTGTTGCGGGCGCGTGTTTTGACAGGACGTGCGATAGCCGGCAAAAAAACGGATTCCGGGGAAGCGCACGGGACAAACTATGCAGGGCGGAGCGGTTGAGCGGCCACGCCGGAGCCAAGTCGCGGGCGAAAGCGGCTTCACGTTGATCGAGCTGATGATCGTCGTCGCGATCATCGGCATCCTGGCGTCGATTGCCGTACCGTTGTATCGCCACTACGAGACGCGCGCCAAGGTCAGCGAGGGCCTGATACTCGCCCAGCCGCTCAAACAGGCCGTGGCCGAGTACTACAGCACGCATGGGCACCTACCGAAGAGCAATTCCTGGAACGGCGTGCTGGCGGAGCTGAACATGCCCAGCGGCAACGACGGGGCGGCGAGCGGCCGTTACGTCCAGCGTATCTGGTGGCACAACGATCCGGACGCACCCGGGATTTATATCAAGTACAGCGGCGGCTCGATCCAGGACCGGGTGGTCTATCTGAATGCCGATTTCGGTTCAGGCGCGATCCGTTGGGATTGTACGGCCCCGGCAGAGGACGACAGCACCAATCCGGGCGTGCCCGCGGACGATCTGCCTGCCAGCTGTCGTTGAGGGCGGGTCCTGCCATGTTGTATCGCGATCGCTTGATCGAACTCTCCGACCGAAGTCTGACGATCAAGCACTACTACTTTCCCCTAGGGCGTGTTGAGGTTTGGTGCGAGTCCGCGCCAAGCGCTGTTTTGCGGCAAGACGAGGCGTAGTGCGCGCGGTGCAGTCACTCTGCATAAGCGTGCTACAACGCTGGATTGCCGCAAAACAGCGCTTGTCCCTTCGGGTTGGGCCGCAAATCCCGCCCGGCGGCGTTGCGAGTCTGGGTCGTGGCACGCCACGACGCGGCGGCTCGCGCCTTGCCGGACACGATTTGAGGACGCCAACGCGGCGCTCGCACGAAACCTCCACACGCCCTGGCAACCGCCAAGATCGTGCCGCTGAACGATATCGTGCGCGTGCAGGCGTTCAAGCCTGGTTTTGGCCATGGTCGCTTCCGGCTCTGGGGGACGGGCGCACCCGATGTGTGGTTCGCGTGCGACTGGCGACGTCCGGCGCGCGATTGCTTGTTCCGAGTCAGGCTCCGCAGCCAGCGCATCGAACCGGCCTTCAGCGCCGAGCGGCCCGAGCAATTGAAATCCATTCTGGCCGCCCGGGGGTTGCTGGCGACCTGACGCCGGCCGCGCGCGGGCCCGGAGATGGTTCTTAATCGCCATGCTTGAAGCGGCGTAGCTGGCGGCGCTGTTTCTTATCCGGTCGCGTCGTGGGGCGCGGCATCGAGATCCTCGCGGCACGCCGTTCGGCAGCCCGCTCGGCGCGTCGTTCACGGCTGGCCTCGGTTTCGCTATACAGCGTCTCAGCCTGGGTGGCCGGGCCGCGCTTGTCCGACACGTCGACGATATCGATCTCGAAAACGACTTCGCCCTTGGTGATCCGCAGCTGTTGCCCGGCGCGCACGTTGGCGCTGGGTTTGGCCTTGTGTCCGTCGATCTCGACCTTGCCGCCCTTGACCGCGGTCGACGCCAGGCTGCGCGTCTTGAAAAAACGTGCGGCCCAGAGCCATTTGTCGACCCGAACGGCAGGGGCGGCCGTGGATTCCGACTTGCGTGATGCCTGATTCATGTCGAGACTTTGACAGGCCATGCCCTTCAGGCCAAGACGTGCTCGATCGATTTCGTCTCTATTACCGGCTCGCCGTCGAGGGTGACGGCCGTGTGACCACTCGGGTGGGGCGGCCTCCTGCGGGCTTCGTGTCCGCTGTGGCTGATATCGTGCGCCTGCACGGTATCGAACGGGGCACGATCGAATGCCGGGGCGGCGGATCGGCAGCGCGACTGCGGTTCAGCGGGGGATTCCCGGAGCGCGGCCGACAGGCCATCCGCAATGTCTGGAAACCGCCAGTTGGCCCGGGCCCTGGTGGCGGGCGGCGCGCGACCGGCTGACGCATCGCGATTGTCGGGTTATGGTCAAAGTCTTCACCATCAATCCGACCGGCCATGATTACGGTCCATCATCTTGCCGATTCGCGTTCCCAGCGCGTGTTGTGGTTGCTCGAAGAACTGGAGATTCCCTACGAGGTCGAGCGTTACGCTCGGGATCCCAAGACGATGCTGGCGCCAGAGGCCCTCAAGCGCGTGCATCCCCTCGGGAAATCGCCGGTGATCACGGATGCGCATCGCACGGTGGCCGAGACCGGGCTGATCGTCGATTACATCGTGCGCGAGCACGGCGGTGGCCGCCTCGCCCCAGCCCCGGGGAGTGAGGAGTACTTGCGCTATCAGTACTGGCTGCACTACGCCGAGGGCTCGCTCATGCCGCCGTTGTTGCTGCAATTCGTATTCGATACCGTCGAAACGAAAGCGCCATGGCTGGCTCGGCCGATGGCGCGCGCCATCTCGGGACAGGTCAAGAAGCAGTGGATCCGGCCGCAGCGGTTGCTGCATTTCGACTATCTGGAAAACGAACTACGCAGCCACGAGTGGTTCGTCGGCGACACGTTCAGCGCGGCCGATATCATGCTCAGTTTTCCGATCGAGGCCGCGGTATCGCGGGGCGGGGCGGGCGAGCGTTGTCCGAAGCTGCGTGAATTCGTTGCGCGGATTCATGCTCGGCCGGCCTATCGGCGCGCCCTTGAGCGTGGCGGGCCCTACGCGTATGCATAAGCGCCGCGCATGAAAAAGCCCGGCCGGAGCCGGGCTTGATATCGATCGCGAGATCGAACGGGCTCGGCGCTTATTAGCTGCCGCTGTTCGAACCGGCCGACTGCTGCAGCTTGCCGCGCACGCTCTTCATCTCGGAGATGAGCTGCTGGGTCTTCGGATTCTGCTTGTTCATGGCCGAAATAGTGTCCTTTTCGAGCTTCTGACCCGACTTCTGGACATCCGGCTGCGACAGCGCGGCGTTGCGTGCCTTAACCATCTTCTGGCGTTCTTCCTGGAAGTTCTGCATGACCTGCTTGCGCTGCTTGTCGCTCAGCTTGCCGGACTGCAGCTTCTTGGCCATCGACTGCATGCGCTTCTGGCCTTCATTGATGTCGTAGCCCTGCTTCTTGATGGCGCTCTTGACCTGATCCTGGAACTGCTGCTGCTCCTTGGCCAGCCCCGGATTGTTCTTGATGGTCTTGTCGTGAATCTGCTTGAGCTGCTGCGCGTCCGAGCGGTACGTCTTCATCAGCTGCTGTGTGTTGTTCTGGCCGCTGCTGTCGGCCGCGACGGCCATGCCCGTGAAGGACAGCGCGGCAATCGCCAGCGCGCAGAGGGTGCAAACACGTTTGATCATAGAAAAACCTGTTGGTATGAAATTAGCCGAATCGCTTGTGACCGCAGAAAAGCATAACAGTTGCATTAAGACGGCCAAAAAATTGCGATCAGTGCGTCTGAGCCGCGCATGCGCGATATCAACGCCGTGAAGCGAGCCGATCGGCGGCTCGCGTCGTCTCCGGCAGGCGATAACGAGTCAGCGTACGCGCCGTCCATTCGATCGCCGTACCGAGATCGATACGATGCCCGGGCGATATGAAGATCGGCTTAACGCCGACCCGCGACCGTAGCACCGCCCCTATGGTCTCATGCCCGTCCATGAGTGGGGTCCAGGCCAGCCGTTGTTCCGGGGCGGGATCGTGGCGACCGGTCAGGCGTTTCTTGCCGACGCCGATCGTGGGCAGCCCGCTGACCAGACCCAGATGCGTCGCGACGCCCAGGCGCTTGGGATGCGCAATACCGTGGCCGTCCACCATCAACAGATCGGGTAGGGCGGAAAGTTGTTCCAAGGCATCGAGCGCGGCCGGAATTTCGCGAAACGACAGCAGGCCCGGGATATAAGGCATGCGCGTCGGGCGCCGCACCAGCGCCTGTTCGACCACGCTGAGATCGGACGGGTCAAGCACGACGATGGCGGCACGCGTCGTCTCGCCGCCATCCTCGAAGCCGATATCCACGCCGGCCACGGTCCGAATATCGGCCGGTAGCGAGTTGTGGGTATCCACATGTTCGGCGATTGCGTCCTGAATCGCGCGCCCGGCCCGCGCCTCGCGCGGCCAGGCATGCTCGATTCGTCGGCGGCCATCGGCGGTTTCCCGGAGGGTCGGGGTCGGAGTCGGTTCTGCTTCCATACGAATTCTCGAGGCTCGGCCCGCAGCGATGGCGGCATCGCGATGATCGGGCGAAGGACGGCGGGCGATCATGCATCGTGCCGCTTGATGCCCGTCGACGTGAATCCGGATGAAACAGGACCGAGGTCGGGGTTATCCGGACTCGCGATCGTCTGCGAAGCGGCGCATGATCTCGATCGTCTCGTCGGAGACATGGTGTTCCATGCCCTCGGCGTCCTGACGAGCCGTGTCTTCCGACACCCCCAGCGCCCGCAAAAAACGCAGCACCACGATATGGCGCTCACGCGACAGGCGGGCCATCTCGTGGCCGGCCTCGGTGAGAAAGATCGAGCGATAAGGCTGGCTGGTCACGAGACCGGACTCGGTCATGCGCCGGATCATCTTGCCCACGGTGGCCTGGGTGACGCCCATGCGCTGGGCCAGTTCGACTGCGCGTGCCTCGCCCTTGGCATCGATCAGATCCGCGATCAGCTCGACGTAGTCTTCGATCAGCTCGGTCTCGTGCGCCTTGCGCACATTGCTGTACTGCCGCGCGTGGATCTGCGGGTCGAGGAGTTCGCCCGACGTATCGTCGCGCAGGACGTGATCCAGCTCTTGTGCCGAGGGCCGTGCATTCATAGTGGCGTCATTATAGCGGTTCAGCCGGGGCCACGTGTGGCCGGCCCGCGCAGGGTGTCCATCACCGCTTTGGTGCTCGGGCGCATGCCGCGCCATAGCGCGAACGACTCGGCGGCCTGTTCCACCAGCATGCCAAACCCGTCACGCCCGGCCGCGACGCCGTGCTCGGCGGCCCAGCGTAAAAACGGCGTCGGCGCGTCGGCATAGATCATGTCGTAGACCGCGCCAGCGCGAGCCAGGATGCGCGGGTTCAGCGCGGGCATCGTGCCTTCAGTGAGTCCGGCGGAAATCGCGTTGATCACCAGATCGGCGTCCTCGGGCAGCGCGTCCAGCCCGCAGGCGATGACCTCGCCCATGCCGGCACAGGCGGTGGCGATCGCGCGGGCCTTGTCGATGCTGCGATTGGCGATCGTGATGCGTGCTGCCCCGGCAGCCAGCAGACTTGGCACGACCCCGCGTACCGCGCCGCCGGCGCCCAGAATCAACACATGGCGTCCGGCGACCGTCGCCCCCAGGTTGTCGACCAGATCGGCGACCAGCCCGGCGCCGTCAGTATTGTCGCCCAGCAGGCCATTAGGTGTGGTTTTCAACGTGTTCACCGCGCCCGCGCGTTCGGCCCGCTCGGTCAGCCGATCGGCGAACTCGGCCGCGGCCAGCTTGAAGGGCAGGGTAACGTTCAGGCCGGCACCGCCTGCGCCGAAGAATTCGCCTGCGACGCGCTCGAAACCGTCTGTAGGCGCCGGCAAGCGCGTGTATTCCATGACCTGGCCGCACTGCTCGGCGAACAGGCGATGAATATCGGGCGAGCGGCTATGGTCGACCGGATGGCCGATAACGGCATAGCGATCGGGAGCTGACGACATGGAATGAATGCTCGCTGCGGGCACGGGCGGCTATCGTGACCAAGCCGCCGACCGCGCGCAAACATTTACCGGGTCGCGGGCGTCGGACCGTAATGGGTCAATGCATGCAGCGAGGCGATGCTCGCCGAGCCGGGCACCGTACAGGCAGCGAACACATCATGCACCGGCAGGTCCTCCAGGCAGGCATGATGTGCCAACGGGCATTCGCGCTCGCGACAGGGCGAACAGTCCATGCCGCGCCATAGCCGCTGCGAGGTGGCGGCCAACGGCGGGGCATAATCCGGATCGGTCGAGCCGTATAGGCCGATCACGCTCGGAGCGGTCGCCGCGGCGAGGTGCATGACGCCGGTATCGTTGCCGACAAACTGTGTAGTCAGCGCGGCGAGATCGACGATATCGAGCAGGCTCGTACGTTCGGCCAGGTTCACGCCGTAGCGCGGAGCGGCCGCAGCCATGGCTTCGGCCACCTCGCGATCCGCCGCGCTGCCGAAGATCCAGCAAGCCTGGCCGGCCGCATCGAGGCGGGCGGCGAGCGCGGCGTAGTGACGCATCGGCCAGGCCTTGGCGCCGCCATAAGCCGCGCCTGGGGCAAAACCGACGGTCGGCCGCTCGAGACTCAGCCCCAGCTCAGCCACGAGTTCCTGCTGGCGCGCGGCATCGACGGTCAGACGCGGCCAGTGCATCGTATCGAGCGAGTCGCCGTCGGCCGCCAGACCGAGCAGGGCGTAATGCTCGGCCTTGAGCGGATAACGGGTGTTGTCGAGCGTGCGGACATCGTTGATCAGGCCAAAGCGCAGTTCGCCACGATAGCCGGTACGCCAGGGGATCCCGGCGAGCCACGGCACGAGCGCGGCCTTGGCGCTGCGCTGAAGCACGATGGCCTGGTCGTAGCGGCGTTCGCGTAGTGCCCGCGCGGCTTCGCGGCGCCGGCGCCAGGCCAATTCGCCGTGTTCGATGTTCATGATCACGGCGTCATCGACTTCCGGCATGCGCGCAACGAGCTGTGCGGTCGATGCCGGTGCCAAGACATCCAGGGTTGCCGAGGGTAGCCGCGCGCGCAGACCCATGAACAGGCTCTGGGCCATCACCATATCGCCGATCCAGGATGGACCGACGACCAGAACACGCTCCGGCTGCCGAATCATCGCGACGTTATTCGGCCAGCCAGCGCGCGGCGTCCTTGGCGAAATAGGTCAGTACGCCATCGCAACCGGCGCGCTTGAAGCTCATCAGGCATTCCAGCACGGCGGCGCGTTCGTCCAGCCAACCGTTGTTGATGGCTGCCTTGAGCATCGCGTACTCGCCGGAGACGTGATAAGCGAAGGTGGGCACGCCAAAGGTTTCCTTCACGCGATGGATGATGTCCAGATACGGCATGCCCGGCTTGACCATCACCATGTCCGCGCCTTCCTTGAGATCGAGCGCGACCTCGCGCAGCGCCTCGTCGGTATTGGCCGGGTCGACCTGATAGGTGCGTTTGTCGGCCTTGCCGAGATTGGCCGCGGAACCGACCGCTTCCCGGAACGGGTTGTAGTAGCAGGAGGCGAACTTGGCCGCGTACGACATGATGACTGTATTGACGTGACCATCGCCCTCGAGTGCTTGGCGCATGGCGGCGATGCGACCGTCCATCATGTCCGACGGCGAGACGATATCGGCGCCCGCCTCGGCGTGAGCCCGCATCTGCTCGGCCAGGATGCCGATGGTTGGATCGTTGATGACATAGCCGTCCTCGTCGATCACGCCGTCCTGGCCGTGACTGGTATAGGGATCGAGGGCGACATCGGTCATGACGCCGAGCTGCGGGAATTCGGCCTTGATGGCTCGGATCGACTGCGGGATCAGACCGTCCGGATTGGCCGCCTCGGCGGCATCGGGGGTCTTCTTCGACGGGTCGATGACGGGGAACAGCACGAGGGCCGGGATGCCGAGCTCGACCGCTTCGGCGGCCTCGCGAATCAATCCGTCAAGCGTATGCCGGCGTACGCCCGGCATGGCGGCGACGTCCACGGCCTCGCCCTCGGTGACGAACACGGGATAGATCAGATCGTCGACCGACAGACGGTTTTCGCGCGCGAGACGCCGAGTGAAATCGTTGGCGCGGGCGCGACGCAGACGGGTGGCCGGAAAATGGCCGGGGAAAGTGTGTGGCATGACAAACCCTTCGGGTGCAATGTTGGCGCCGACGATAGAACCGCCCGGGCAGCGATTCAACTCCGGGCCGGCGGCGCGCGGCGATATCGGTGTAATATACAGGATTCTAGCCGCCTGGCCGGCCGATGGCACGCGATTGAGTCGCGCGCCGTAAGCGGTCACACTAGGACGATCGATTGGGGATCGTGGTCGACGATGGCAGCCCTATATTTGTTTGAAGTGCGCTCCGCTGGTGCAGGGCGGCAGGATGGCTGAACGCGAACAGCTGGCCGAATGGCTCGCGGCTACGGCGCGTGGCGACGAGCAGGCGTTCAAGCGCTTGTATGCCGCGACGTCGCCGCAACTCTATGCGTTGCTGCTGCGTATTCTTCGTAGCCCGGAAAGGGCACAGGATGCACTGCAGGATGCGTATGTGCGTATCTGGCAGAAAGCCGATACCTACTCGCCGGAGCGTGGCGCGCCCTTGACCTGGCTGTTGTCGATTGCGCGTTATCGGGCGCTGGACCTGCTGCGGCGTCGGCGGCCGGAAGTCGCCATGCCGGAGGAGCCGGACCGCGTCGCCACGCTTCTGGAGGACGAACAGAGCTTGTCGCCCGCACAGGAAAACGAGAATCAGCAGTCGTTGGCTGCGATCAATGCCTGTCTGGCACAGCTGTCCGACGAGCAGCGCGAGAGCGTGCTTCTGGCTTATTACGAGGGATTGACGCACCAGGAACTGGCCGAGCGTATGAATGCGCCACTCGGCACGGTCAAGAGTTGGATCCGACGTGGCCTTCTGCGTCTGCGTGATTGTCTGGCGGAGGGTTCGTCATGACGATGCCCGAGCACGACGAGCTGGATCTGATCGCGGCCGAGTATGTCCTCGGCACGCTCGATCCGGAAGAGGCCCGCGCCTTCCAGCAGCGTCTGGTGGACGACGCCGCGGCGCGTACTCGCCTGGCCGCCTGGGAGCAGCGCCTGGCCCGCCTCGGTCTGGATTTGGAGCCGGTCGAGCCGCCCGCGCATGTCTGGGAAGGCGTAGCGCGTCATACCGGTATCGCCCGGACGGAATCTGCCGTGTCGAGCCCGGCCGTGGCACCTGCGGCGGCGGCCAACGACGCACCTCGGGTGCGGCGTTGGCGGCGCTTGGCCATGGCGGCCTCGGTGGCGGCGGTACTGCTCGCCGGACTGGCGGTCTACGAACTGCCGCTCTGGCACGAAGGCGCTACGTCCGCTCCCAGCTATGCCAGCGTCATCTACGACAAGCCTACGGGCATGAGCTGGCTGGTGACCTCCACCGCCGACGGACGCAAACTGTCGGTGGAGGCCATGGGCGATTTCAACGTGCCCTCCGGCAAGATGCTGCGCATGTGGATCAAGTCGGCGAATGGTAAACCGGAGCTGATTGGTCAGTTGCCGCATACGCGCGGGCACTACACGATGCCGCTGTCGGCCAAGCTGCGGGCGCAGCTCGGCGATCACAGCGAGATCATGGTCTCGATGGAAGACACCTCGCGCGCCGGTACCACTACGCCGGGCGGCAAGCTGATGTGGGTGGCACCGGTGGCGCATCGCACCGGTTGATCGGTCCAGCGCCGAGTGGTCCAGAGCCTATTGGAATGGGCTCTGGGCCTGTTAGGGACTGTTGCCGTTTCGTGCGCGCGCCGCGTTGGAGCCCGCAAATCGCGCCCGGCAAGGCGCGAGTCGCGCCCTGCGGCGTTGCGCGGCTTAGAGCCTATTGAAATAGGCTCTTAGTCTGCGAATAACAAAGCCCGCGCTACGCGCCTTGCCGGATCACCATTGGGGCAGCAACGCGACCGGCGCGGGGCGTGTCAGCAGATCCTAATCGGTGCCGGCCTGTTGGTGGGAGATATTGGCTTCGGAGTTTAGCGCCCAGTCGAAGTCGTAGCCATCAATATGCTGCGTCACTTCCAGATGCGCCGACAGGCCCGGCGAAGCGTAGCGACGGATCTGATTGATCACGCCACGCGGGTCGCCGCCGAAGTCTTGCTTGTACCAGTCGTAGATTTTCGAAAGCTTCAGCTGGCCATTGTCGAAATGCACGCCTTCCGGTGAGTCGACGTAGTCCTCGGCGTTCAAGTAAAGCGCTGTGTAGACATTGCTGCCGGTATAGGCGCTCTGGCGGATACTGGGACAGGATATAGCGCCGCAGCTCAGACCATAGAGCGTCAGACCGTCGGTCCAGATCGGGCGCAGGATACGCCGGGCGATGTCGTTGAGTGTCAGCTTCTGGCCTTCGACCTTCAAAACCTTTTTCTGCCACGGTCCGTGGTGTAGCAGCGTGCCGACATCGCGGATCGAATCGACCGGGTAGTGCTGTAGCACCAGATCGATCGTTTCCGCGTTGTAGAGATTCAGCCAATACGCCCGCTGCACCTGGCGGTTGTAGTGATCGATATCGACCTTCTCCAGCGTCTGGATGTATTGCTCGAGCTTTTGTCGATCGGCAGCGGAGACGTCGCCGTAACGCACGCCGTTCGGGCCGTCCTGATGCACCACCACGTACTTCTTCAGGAAAGCATCGTAGGCGCTGTTGTCGATCGTGGCCGTCGATTTGTCATCGTGGGCTTTCCAGCGCGCCCATAGATCGGCCTTGGATTCGGATTGTGCCTGGGCTGCGACACTGATCAGGCTCAGGCCGAATGTAACGATCCAGAACAGGCGGCGCATGAAGGTCTCCGGTAAAAAAACAAGGCAGGAACACGTCGGGTGTAACCCAGATTAGCCGGGCGACGCGCGGCTTACAAATTGCAGAAATAGTGTGCCAACGTTTTGATATCGATAAAAAAAGCCGGCGCGAGGCCGGCTTTGTCTAACGCAACGGATACCCGTGCTTACAGCAGATGGGCGACCGCTTCGCGCTCGCTGCGCAGTTCGTCCTCGGTCGCCTGCATGCGTTCGCGGGCGAAGTCGTTGATCTCCAGATCCTGGACGATCTTGAACTCGCCGTTGTCGCAGGTGACCGGGAACGAATACATGATGCCCGGCTCGATGCCGTAGCTGCCGTCGGCCGGAATGCCCATGCTCACGATCTGGCCATTGGTGCCGGACACCCAGTTGCGCATGTGGTCGATGGCGGCACTCGCGGCCGATGCGGCACTGGAGGCGCCGCGGGCTTCGATGATCGCCGCCCCCCGTTTTTGCACGGTTGGGATGAAGTCGTTCTCGTACCAGTCCTGATCGACCAGATCGAGCGCGGCCTGACCCTTGACCGTGGCGTGCGACAGATCGGGGAACTGGGTCGAGCTGTGGTTGCCCCAGACCATCATGCCGTCGATGTCGGTCACCAGCGTGCCGGTCTTTTGCGCCAGCTGGGACAACGAACGGTTGTGGTCCAGGCGCATCATGGCCGTGAACTGATTGCGATTCAGATCGGGCGCGTTTTCGGCCGCGATCAGCGCGTTGGTGTTGGCTGGATTGCCGACCACCAGCACCTTCACGTCGCGCGCGGCGTAGTCGTTCAGCGCCTTGCCCTGCACCGAGAAAATATCGCCGTTGGCCTTGAGCAGGTCCGAGCGCTCCATGCCCTTGCCGCGCGGCTTGGAGCCGACCAGCAGGGCATAGTTGGCGTCATAGAACGCTTCTTCGGGGTTGTCGGTGCCGTGGATTTCGGTCACCAGCGGGAACGCACAGTCGTTGAGTTCCATGATCACGCCCTTGAGCGCGTCCATGGCCGGCGGGATTTCCAGCAGTTGCAGGATGATCGGCTGGTCGTGCCCGAGCATTTCGCCGGTGGCGATACGAAAGATCAGGGAATAGCTGATCTGGCCGGCGCCCCCGGTCACGGCAACGCGTACGGGATCTTTCATGGCGGCTCCTTGATTGAACGACTTGGCGTGGTTGCGAATCGGCGGGCCGGCATCGCGAAGCCGGCCACGGCAATGAACGGCAAGCCGAGGCGCCCGGAAACGGGCCGCGTCTTGCCCATAATGCGCGACAGAGCATAGCCCAAACCCAAAATACGGTCCAAAGCCTCCGCCTTCGGCTCGGTGACGTACCCGCTCGTGGCACTATGAGCACAATTCAATCTTGGGAACGCAGAGCATGCAGACAATCGCGATTATCGGCGGTGGCATCGCGGGCATGGGGGCAGCCTGGCTGCTGCGCGATACAGCCGACGTCACGTTGTTCGAGGCCGCCGACGAGCTGGGCGGTCATGTCTGCACGATCATGGACGGCGAGCAGCCGGTGGATACGGGTTTCATCGTGGCCAACGATCGCAATTACCCGTACTTCAATCGCTTTCTTGACGAGCTCGGCGTGGCCACGCAGCCCAGCGACATGTCGTTCGGGGTTTCGATCGGCGATGGCGCAATCGAATGGGCCGGCGACAATCCGGCCAAGCTGTTCGCCCAGCCCGGCCTTGTGCGCGATCCCGGCCACTGGCGCATGATTATCGATATTCTGCGCTTCAACCGCCGGGCCAAGCGCATGCTGGCGACCGATCAGGTGCCGGATATGGCGCTGGGCGAGTTTCTCAGTACCTATCGGTTCAGCGAAGCGTTCGCGGCGCGCTATCTGTTGCCGATGGCGGCGGCGATCTGGTCCACGCCGACGGCCGGCATCCGGCTTTTCCCGCTGGCCGCATTTCTGCGCTTTTTCGACAACCACGGGCTGCTCGACGTTCAGAACCGGCCGCAGTGGCATACGGTGGTGGGCGGCAGCCATGCTTATGTTCACGCCGTGGCGGCGGTGCTGGGCGACCGGGTGCGCTGTGCCACGCCCATTCAGCGCGTACGCCGCCAGGCCGATGGCGTCACCCTCATCACTGCGCGCGGTCGGACCCTGCATTTCGATCAGGTCATCTTTGCTTGCCACGCCGATACGACCGTGCGTCTGCTGGTGGATGCCGAACCACTGGAACGCGAGCTGCTCGGGGCGTTCGCGTTCCAGCCGAACCGGGCGGTGCTGCACAGCGATGCCAGCCTGATGCCCAAGCGCCGGCGCGTGTGGTCGTCGTGGAACTACATGGCGGATCGGGCCGAGGTGTCCGATCAGCGGGTGGCCGTGACCTACTGGATGAACCGGCTACAGTCGATACGCGGCCCGCGCGAGTATTTCGTCAGCCTCAATCCGCTCACCGAGCCGGATTCGGCCCGGGTGATTGCCGACATCGGCTATTCGCATCCGGTGTTCGATCGCGCGGCGCTGGCGGCCCAGAAGCGCCTGTCGACGATCCAGGGCAACGGCGGCGTCTGGCATGTGGGTGCGTGGTCTGGCTATGGCTTCCACGAGGATGGGCTCGCGTCGGCGACCCGTGTCGCCGAGGCCCTGGGCGTCCGGGCGCCGTGGTTGGGGTGAATACGCCGGCGCTGTATCGCTGCCGGATCATGCACCGGCGGCCCGGCCCGCCGCGCTATCGCTTCGCTTATCGGGCGTTCTTCTTGCTGCTCGACATTGATGCGATCGATGCGGCCTGTGGCGTATCGCCACTGATCTCGCGTAATCGGTTCAATCTGCTGTCGTTTTATGACGCTGACCACGGCCCGCACGACGGCAGCGATCTGCGGACTTGGATCGACGGCGTGCTCGCCGAACACGGCGTCGCACTGGCCGGCGGCCGTGTTCGACTACTTTCGATGCCGCGCGTGCTGGGCTATGGCTTCAACCCGATCAGCCTGTACTACGCCGAACATCGCGACGGTACGCTGCGGGCCATCGTCGCCGAGGTACACAACACCTTCGGCGAGCACCATGTCTACGTGCTGCATGAGAACGGCGAGGCCATGGACTGGCGCGCGACTCGCGAGAAAGCGAAGCAGTTTCATGTCTCGCCGTTCTTCGATCGCAGTGGCACGTATCGGTTTCACGTCATGGCGCCGGGCGAGCGCGTGGGACTCGGCATTCGGCTCTACGACGAGGCCGGAACGTTGCGTATCGCGACCGCGTTATCGGGCACGCACCGGCCATTGAACACGCGAAGCATCGGAATCGCCGCCTGCCTCGTACCTCTGATGACACTCAAGGTCACGGCGGCAATCCATTGGCAGGCTCTAAAGATCTGGTTGCGCGGGGCGACATTCCATACCAAGCCCAAGCCGCGGCGGCCGAACCGATCGTAAGAACAACAACATGAATTCGACTTCCTACCACGCGACCGTAAATTCCGGTTGCCCCGTCGGATGGCGCGAGCGCGCCGTGGTCAAACGGCTGGACCGGCTGATTTGCGGCCGGTTGGACGTGACGCTGCCCAGCGGCAGCGTGGCGCGTTTCCAGGGCGAGGCGCCCGGGCCGACGGCGACACTGACCATTCATTCGCCGCGCATGGTGACGCGTCTGTTCAAGGCCGGGTCGGTCGGCTTTGCCGAAGGCTATATGGCCGGCGAGTGGGACTGTGACGATCTCCCGGGACTGATTTATTTGCTGCATCTGAACACGGCCGCGCTCGAGCCCGACTTCTCGCGGTTGCAGTGGGTCTACACGCTGTTGTCGGCCGTGCGGCATCGTCTGCGCGCCAACAGTCGAGCCGGCTCACAGCGCAATGTCGCCTATCACTACGATCTGGGTAACGATTTTTATGCCCGCTGGCTGGACGAAACCTGGACTTATTCCGCGGCGGTTTTCGCCTCGGCCGACGAACCGCTGGCCGCAGCTCAGCGACGCAAGTACGACGTGCTGCTCGACCGGATCGACCCCGCGCCGGGCGAGCATATTCTCGAGATCGGTTGTGGTTGGGGCGGCTTCGCGCGGCATGCCGCGACGACGCGCGATGTCCGCGTTACGGGTATCACCCTGTCGAAGGAACAGCTGAATTTCGCACGTGAGCGGGCCGAAATGACCGGATTGGCCGATCGCGTCGATTTTCAGCTCTGCGACTATCGCGACGTCAGCGGCCGCTACGATCACGTGGTCTCGATCGAAATGTACGAGGCGGTCGGCGAGGCCTATTGGCCGACTTATTTCAAGGCTATTCACGATGCGCTCAAGCCCGGCGGTCGTGCCGCGATCCAGGCGATCACCATCGAAGATGCGCGCTTCGACTATTATCGCCGGAACGTGGATTTCATCCAGGAATACATTTTTCCCGGCGGCATGCTGGCGTCGCCCGCGATCTTCATCGAGCACGCCGAGGCTGCGGGGCTGGCCGAACGCAATCGAGCGTTCTACGGTGCGGACTATGCGCGTACGCTCATGCGCTGGGACCAGGCCGTGGTCGCGGCCGGCGCCGAGATCCGCGCCCGGCGCGGCGAATCCTTCTATCGTATGTGGCGCTACTACCTGGCCTACTGCGCCGCCGGTTTCACCTCCGGCAATATCGATCTGATGCAGATCGGTCTACAACGGCCGCAATGAGCACGCGCTATCCGCTGTCGCGGCTGGCGCCCTACGGCGGGCTCGGCCTGCCGCTTGCGGCGTTGGGCCTGCCGCTGACGGTGTTTCTGCCGCCGTTCTATTCGCAGATGCCGGGACTCAATACCGGCATCGTGGGTATTCTCATCTTCGCGGCGCGTTTGTTCGATGTGATCACCGATCCGTTAATCGGCACGATGTCCGATCGTACCCCGGCACGCTTCGGCCGCCGTCGGCCGTACATCGCCGTGGGCACGCCGATCCTCATGCTAGCGGCCTGGTTTCTGTTCGTGCCCGGCGAGCGCGCCAGCGCGGCCTATCTGCTGATCTGGAGCATGACGGCCTATCTCGGCTGGACGCTCATCTATCTGCCGTACACGACGATGGGCGCCGAGCTGTCGTCCGACTACGATGAGCGCACGCGTATCACCGCCTGGCGCGAAGGGTTTTTCGTGCTCGGCACCATGGCGGCGATTGTGCTGCCGGCGGGCGTCGGCAAACTGGCCGGCGGCCAGGCCGCCGGGCTGGAGGCGATCGCAATGTTCTTGCTGGTCGCGCTACCGGTGGCGGTCGGCTTGTTTCTCTGGCGCGTGCCGGAGCCGGGCGGAGCACCCTCCCACGTACCCTGGGCGGACAGTGTGCGACTGCTGGCCGCGAATCAGCCGTTTCGCCGGCTCGTGACCGCTTATCTGCTCAACGGCGCCGCCAATGGCCTGCCGGCCGCGCTGTTCCTGTTCTTCGTGCAGTCCGTGCTGGGGGCCAGCCAGGCGACAGCGGGGATATTCCTGGCGATCTACTTCCTGTCCGCCGTGGCCGGATTACCGGTCTGGTTCCGGATCGGCCGTCGCTGGTCCAAGCATCGGCTCTGGTGTGCCTCGATGGCGTTCGTGGCGGGTGTCTTCGTCTTTACGATCACGTTGTCCGACAATACTTACAGTTACGCGGCCTATACGCTGATCTGTATTCTGGGCGGCTCCTGCCTGGGCGTGGATCAGGCAGCGGCCGCCTCGATCCAGGCCGATGTGGTCGACGAAGACACGGCGGCCGGCGGCGACGGCCGGGCCGGGCTGTATTTCGGGCTCTGGGGTATGGCGACCAAGCTGGCGTTCGCGGTCGCGCTCGGTATCGCGTATCCGGTGCTGTGGCTGGCCGGTTTCGATGCCGGCCAGCCCAACGACGCGACCGCACTATGGACGTTGGCCGCGCTCTATGGCTTGTTGCCGGTCGTGATCAAGATCGGCGTCATCATCCTGATGTGGGATTTTCCGCTCGATCGCAGCCGCCATGCCGAATTGCAGCGCACGATCGGCCGCCGCAACGGCTGACCGGCCCGGGTCTCAGGCGCCGGTCACGCGGCGGATGATCGGAAAATACGCCGCGTAGGGCAGGCGTTGGAAAGTTTTCAGCAACCAGACGAGACGCCGCGGGAAGGCGATCTCGAACCGGCCGGCCTCCAGGCCCTGGCGAATACGGCGGGCGGCGGCCTCGGCGCTGATCACGAACGGCATGGGGTGCTTGTTGTCCGCGGTCAGCGGTGTCGTGACATAGCCGGGGCAGATCACGCTCACGTCCACGCCACTGCCGGCCAGATCCAGATGCAGGCTTTCGGCCAGCGAGATCATGGCGGCCTTGGAAGCCGCATAGGGCGCGGCACCGGGCAGGCCGCGATAGCCGGCCACACTGGCGGTCATGGCAATGCGACCGGCGCCGCGGGCGTGCATGGCCGGCAGGACGGCGCCGATACCGTTGACCGTGCCGCCGTAGTTGACGCTCATGCGCCGGTTCACGTCCGCGGCATCGAAATGCCGGATATCGAAGCTTGCCCCGATGCCCGCATTGAACACGGCCAGATCGATCGGGCCCATGTCCGCGGCGATCCGCCCGGCGACGTCTTCGCAGGCCGCTGCATCGGTCACGTCGAGGGCGTAAGCGACGAGTTGTTCGGGGCGCCGGGCACAGAGCTCGGCCAGGGCGTCGCTGCGTCGGGCCGACACCGCAACACGCCAGCCGTGATCGGCCAGTTCCAACGCCAGCGCGGCGCCGATGCCGGAGCTGGCGCCGGTGATCCAGGCAATGCGTTCAGGCATGGGCCGCCTCCGTTCTCAAGTCGACGAACGTGCGTTGTGGATTGTCCGGGTTCTGGATCGCCGCGACTTCGGCGTCTTTTTCGGCCCAGAGCTCGCCCAGCCAGGCCTTGAACCGTTCCCGATATTCCGGATCGGCGCCGTAGTCGCCCTCGGCCAGCCCCTGTGGTACGGGCAGGTAACGCACGCGCACCGCGACTTCCGGGATACGCCCGCACAGCAGATCCCAGAACTGCGGCTCGGGGGTATCGATATAGGCGACGGTCATGTCCAGAATGCCGTCGAGCACGTCACGCATGGCGTTGACGGCGAACGCGGTGCCGCCGGCCTTGGGCGGCAGCATCGTGCGATAGGGCGAGTTCGCGGCGGCGCGCTTGGCCGGCGTGGAGCGGGTGCCCTCGGCATAGTTGACCAGCGAGACCGGCAGGCGACGAAATACCTGGCACGCGCGGCGCACGGTGTTCATGTCCTCGTCGCGCAGCTGCGGATTCTTCTGGATGGCGGCCCGGCTGTGGCGCTTCATGAACGGAAAATCGAGCGCCCAGCAGGCCAGCCCGATCACCGGCAGCCAGCGCAGCTGTTCCTTGATGAAGAAGCGCGGGAAGGGCAGCTGCGGGTCGATCGCCTTGATCAGGGCCATCACGTCGGCCCAGCACTGATGATTCGAGATCAGCACGTAGCGCCCGTTCGGATCGTCGGCCATCTGCTGTTGGTAACGCAGGCGCGTCCCGCTAATGCCGAAGATGAGGCCGTTGGCGCTGCGGGCCCAGGTCTTGGCAATGCCGAGCACCACGGCGGTCATGCGATCCCGCGCGCGCCCTTCGGGCAGAGACAATTTGATGACGCTGGCCGGAACCAGCGGAATGCCGCCGATGATCGTCAGCCCGATCAGGCCCACGATAATCGCGACACCCCGGATGGGCCCCGGCATGGCCATCAACGTGCCGAGAACTCGTGCACGGCGTCGACCAGCGCGGCCACGTGATCGGGCTCGACCTGCGGCGTGACGCCGTGGCCCAGATTGAACACATGACCGGGCCGATCACCGAAGCGATCGAGAATATCGCGCACCTCCGCGCGAATACGCTCGGGCCGGGCGAATAGAATGGCCGGATCGGCATTACCTTGCAGCGCGACGCGGTCGCCCACGCGGGCCGCGGCATCATCGATGTCGATGGTCCAGTCCAGGCCGATCGCCGAGGTGCCGGTGGCCGCGATGTCTTCCAGCCACGGGCCGCCGCCCTTGGTGAACAGAATCGTCGGCACCGCGCCGTCGGGCCCGGGTTCGAGCTGCGCCACGATCTTTTCCATATAGGCCAGCGAGAATGCCCGATAGTTGGCCGGCGATAACACGCCGCCCCAGGTATCGAAGATCTGCACGGCCTGGGCGCCAGCCGCGATCTGGGCATTGAGATAGGCCGCCGTGGCGCGCGCCAGCAGATCGAGCAGCCGATGCAGCGCGTCCGGCGCGTTGAACATCAGGGCCTTGATGTGCTGGTAGTTCTTCGACGGCCCGCCTTCGACCATATAGGTCGCGAGCGTCCACGGGCTGCCCGCGAAGCCGATCAGCGGCGTCTTGCCGTCCAGCTCGCGTCGGATCAGGCGCACCGCGGCCGGCACGTAGCCGAGCTCTTCCTCGATGTCGGGCATGACCAGCCGGTCGATCGCCCCCGGCGTGCGCACCGGGTGCGCGAAGTGCGGGCCTTCGCCGGCGACGAAATGCAGCCCGAGACCCATGGCCTCCGGCACCGTGAGGATGTCCGAGAACAGGATGGCAGCGTCCAGATCAAAACGGCGCAGCGGTTGTAGCGTGACTTCGCAGGCCAGTTCGGGGTTCTGGCAGAGATCGAGAAAACTGCCGGCTTCCTCGCGCAGCTTGCGGTATTCGGGCAGATAACGCCCGGCCTGACGCATCAGCCATACCGGGGTGGCATCCACCGGCTCTCGTCTGAGCGCCCGCAGCAAACGATCGTGGGACATGGGTAACGAGGCCGCCAATAAGTGATCCCGCGATTCTACCGACTGCCGCGGGGCCGGCGATAGCGCGGCCTGGCGCAGGCGCGAATTCCGGGCGGGCCGACCGCCGTCCTATTGCAATAGGCTCTCAGGAGCTGGAGACGATGGACGCATAAAGAAAAGGCCGGCAAGAATGCCGGCCGTTTCAATACGCCTATTGCGTTGCGGGATCAGAGTGCCGCCGTCGTCATATCGCCATTGACCAACCGCCGGATGCCCAGCGGATTGTCATCGGCGAGCGCCTTGGGCAGCACGGCGGCGGGTGCATTCTGGTAGCACACGGCGCGCAGATAACGATTGATCGCCAGCGTGCCCACCGACGTGCTGTGGAAATCGGTGGTGGCCGGATACGGCCCGCCGTGGACCATCGCATCGTTGACCGCCACCCCGGTCGGGAAGCCGTTGAACAACACCCGGCCGGCGCGACGCGTCAGCTCGGTGACGAGCGCCTTGTGCTGGGCCACCTCGGCGTCCTCGCCGGTGACCGTCGCCGTCAGCTGGCCGTTGATCGCTCGGGCCGCAGCTTCCAGCTCGTCTTCGCTGTCCAACTCGACCACCACCGTGCTCGGACCGAACACTTCTTCCATCAGCGGCTGGGCGTCATCGAACAACACCGACTTGTCGGCGCTGAACAGTCGAGCCGCTGCCTGGTTGGACTCGGCCGCGCCGACCACGACTTCCGTCACACCCGACAGACCCTTCAACCGGTCGACGCCGCGCTGATAATTCTCCAGCAGGCCGTGGTTGAGCATCACCTGACCGGGCTTGGCCTTGAGCTGTTCGCCCAGCGTCTCGACAAAACGCGTCATCGCCGGCGACTTCACGCCGATGATCACCCCCGGGCCGGTACAGAACTGGCCCACGCCCAGGCACACCGAACCGGCCAGGCCTTCGGCCAGCTGCTCGCCGCGGCTCTCGATGGCTTCCGGCAGCATGAACATCGGGTTCACGCTCGACATCTCGGCATAGACCGGGATCGGCTCGGGCCGCTGCGAGGCCATATCGAACAGGGCGCGCCCGCCGTTCTGCGACCCGGTGAAGCCGACCGCCTTGATCGCCGGTTCCTGCACCAGCTGGGCGCCGACCTTGTCGCCGAAGATCATGTTGAAGGTCCCGGCCGGCATGCCGGTCTTGGCCACCGCGGCTTCGATTGCGTTGCCGACCATCTCCGAGGTCACCATATGCCCCGGATGGGCTTTCACCACCACCGGGCAACCGGCCGCAAAAGCAGAAGCCGTATCGCCACCGGCGACCGAGAAGGCAAACGGGAAGTTGGAGGCGCCGAATACGGCGACCGGGCCGATCGCCTGCTGGATCTGGCGCAGATCCGGGGCGGCGTCGGTGGCCGTATCGATGCGTACGCCCAGATAATCGCCGCGACGCAACACCTTGGCGAATAGCCGCAGCTGGCCGGTGGTACGGCCGACTTCGCCGGTCAGCCGGGCTTCCGGCAGGGCGGTCTCGCGCATGGCCTCGCGGATGACGGCATCGCCCAGCGCCTCGATCTCGTCGGCACAGGCTTCGAGAAACTGCGCCCGGGTCTCGGGATCGGTGGTGGAGAAGCTGTCGAAGGCGTCATGGGCGGCTTTAGCGGCCGCGGTGACTTCGGCCGGGGTGGCTTCGAAGAAATCCTGCTTGTAGGGGGCGTTGTCCTCGGCTGCACGGCTGGCAAGCGTGTTCTGGCCGGCTGCCACGCGGGCGCCGCCGATGAATTGCTGGCCGGTGAGTTCGGGCATGGGGGACTCCTTTCACTGACGAAAGACGTGACAAGACGACGATCATCCCGGATAGCGGGACGAATCGCCCTATAGTTTTTGATTGCTGGACAATAGATATTGACTGCCGGGCTTGAATACAACCCCGGCAAGCGATGACGGCGATGGGCTCAGGCGTCGTCGTCGGGATGGCCGGCGGCCGCGAAGCCGCCGCCCTGGTAGATCACGGCGGGATCGTTCGGATCCTCGGGGGCGGCGTTGGCCAGCACGGTTTCGCGCCAGCGGTTCGAGCTGTAGCGGGGCCGCCACCCAAGAAAGGCCACGGCCGAGTTGTCCCACCAGATCTCGTCGTTGTCGGAAGCGCCATAGACCACGGCGTTGCCCAGTCGGGGCGCTTCGAACGCGCGGGCGCAGAGATCGGCGAGATCCTCGGCCGCCAGCCAGGTCGCGAGCATGCGCGGATTCTTCGGCTGCTCGAAACAGGAGCCGATACGAATCGACAGACATTCCTGGCCGAACTTGTCGAAATACAGGCTGGCCAGATTCTCGCCGAAGGCCTTGGAGACACCGTATAGCGAATCGGGGCGCGGCAGTGCGTGGGCATCCAGCCGCTGGTCGCGCCGGTAGTAGCCGATCACGTGGTTGGAGCTGGCGAACACGATGCGCGGCTGGCCTTGGGCGCGGGCGGCCTCGAACAGGTTATAGGCGCCGACGATGTTGGCGTCGAGGATCTGGTCGAAGGGTTTTTCCACCGACACGCCGCCGAGATGGATTATACCGTCGCAGCCGGCGACCAGATCGGCCACGGCCGAGCGATCGGCCAGATCGCAGGCGGCCGAGCTTTCGTGATCGGCCGTGTCGGTGATCGGTTGCCGGTCCGAGAGCACGACGTGGTTCGCGAAGCGCGAGACGAGCGGTCGGATCGCGGTGCCCACACCGCCCGCAGCGCCGGTCAGCAGAAGCCGTTCGAGCATGGCTGTTTCCTTCAAACGTTGCGAATCAATTCAGCAGATGGGGCAGCGTCATGGAGATCGGCGCGATATAGGTCGTCAGCATCAGCGCCACGAAGATCGCCAGATAGAACGGCCAGATGGTCTTGGCCGCCTGCTCGATGCGGATATCGCCGATCACGCAGCCCACGAACAGACAGGAGCCGACCGGTGGCGTGCACAGCCCGAGGCCCAGATTCATCATCATCACCACGCCGAACTGGATCGGGTCCATGCCGATATCGGACACCACCGGCAGAAAGATCGGCGTACAGATCAGAATGAGGGCTGCCATATCCATGATCATGCCGAGCACCAGCAGCATGAGATTAAGCAGCAGCAGAATCACGTACGGATTGCTGGAGACCGAGGTCAGGAACGTCGCCAGATGATCCGGCACCCGGTAGAGCGCGAGCAGATAGGCGAACGCCGACGCACAGCCGACCAGGATCATGACCAGCGACGTGGTGCGCACCGCGCGGGCCACGGCGGTCTTGAACGCATCCCAGGTTAGCTCGCGATAGACGAGCAGGGTGACCACGACGGCATAGATGGCCCCGAAGGCACCGGATTCGGTCACGGTGAGCACGCCGGAGAGCACGCCACCGACGATGATCACCGCCGTGAGCAGGCCCGGCAGCGAGACGATGAAACTCACCAGCAGGGCCATCCAGCCCGGAAACGGCTCGGAACCATAGCCGCGCTTGACTGCAACCAGATAAGCCGCCACCGCCAGACACAGGCACATCAGGATGCCCGGCACGATGCCGGCGATGAACAGCTTGCCTACGGAAATGCCGCCGCCCGCGGCCACGACATAGAGCAGCATGTTGTGGCTCGGCGGGATCACCACGCCCGCGGTCGACGAGGTGACGGTGACGTTGACCGCGTAGTCTGCGTCGTAGCCTTTTTCCTTCATCACCGGCATCAGGATCGAACCGAGCGCGGAGGTATCCGCTACGGCCGAACCGGAGATGCCGCCAAACAGCATCGAGGACACCACGTCCACCATGCCGAGCCCGCCGCGCATGCGGCCCACCGCCGCGGCGGCAAAGCGGACCAGCCGATTGGCGATACCGCCGTGCAGCATGAGTTCGCCGGCAAAGATGAAGAACGGGATCGCCAGCAGCGAAAAACTCGCAATGCCGGACAGAATGCGCTGGAAGGCCACGAACAGCGGCAGCCCTTCATAGATGAAAGTCGCAATCGAGGCCAGCCCGAGGGCGAAGGCCACAGGCGCACCGGCGATCAGGCCGAGAAAGAACAAGCCGAAGAGAATGGTCAGCCCCATCAGTGTAGCTCTCCCGGGTTGGTGAACAGGCGTTCGATGAAGTCGAAGACCGTGAAGACGACGATCAGCGCGCCGCAGAGCACGAGCGGCGCAGCGCGCCAGGAGGCAGTGACGCCGAGCATCGGCAGCTGGTGGTCGGCGTTGGTCAGCGTCAGCACCCAGCCCTGCCAGAGCATGATCACGCCGAAGGCGACGACCATCAGATCGGCCAGGACATGCAGGATGCGGCGCGGCCAGCGGGGCAGGCCATCGCGCACGAAGTCGATGCTCAGATGGGTATGGCGATGTACGCCGACCGCGGTACCCAGACACACGATGTAGATGATCAGCAGCAGCGAGAGCTGCTCGATCCAGGTCGGCGTGTTGTTGAGTATGTAGCGGCCGTAGACCAGCCAGCCGAAGCTGGCGACGATAAACACCAGGCCGAGCCCGGCGGCCAGCATGCAAAGCCAAGCGATGCCGTCGAGTACCCGACGGGCGACGGCCAGGCCGGCCGGCACGGTATGTCCGGTCGACGCTTCG
Source organism: Salinisphaera hydrothermalis C41B8 (assembly GCF_000732535.1). Classification (GTDB taxonomy): domain Bacteria; phylum Pseudomonadota; class Gammaproteobacteria; order Nevskiales; family Salinisphaeraceae; genus Salinisphaera; species Salinisphaera hydrothermalis. The sequence continues at coordinate 232,431 of NZ_APNK01000001.1, read as the reverse complement.
GCGGAATTCGACGAACCCTGGCGATCCAAGCCGGCCGATCCTCGACCCGAATCGGCCGGCTCGGCGCGTGCATCAGCAACGGGTCGTACGCTCATGGCGACCGATCACTGCGTGTTGCGGATCTTCTGTACCAGGGCCTTCTGGTCCGGGTGCGCCTTGTAGAACTTGGCGTAAACCGGCTTCATGGCATCCTGGAACGGCTTGAGGTTCTTGATCTTGTTGATCTTGGCGCCGTGGTTCGCCACATATTTCTTGGCTTCGCGCGAATCCTTGGCCCAGAGCCGACGCTGTTCCTTGGCGGCGGCGACTGCAGCCTGGCGCACGATCTTCTGATCCTTGGCCGACAGCGCGTCCCAGCTAATCTTCGAGATGCACAGGCACTCGGGAATGATCAGGTGATCGTCCTCGGAGTAGTACTTGGCCACTTCGTAGTGGTTGGTTTCCTTGTAGGACGGGTAATTGTTCTCGGCACCGTCGATCACGCCGTTCTTGAGCGCTTGATAGACATCGCTGAACGGCATAGGCGTGGCGTTGCCGCCGAGTGCTTCGACCATGTCGACGTACAGGTCGTTGTCCTGTACGCGGATCTTCATGCCCTTGAGGTCCGACGGCTTGGTGATCGGGTGCTTCGAGTTGTAAAAGCTGCGCGCGCCGGAGTCGAACCAGGACAGCACGACCAGGCCCTTTTTCTTCATGTCGGCGGCGAACTGATCACCGATCGGCCCGTCCATGACGTGATGCATCTGTTTCACGCTGTTGAACAGATAGGGCAGCGACAGGATGTCGGTCTTGGGCACGTACTGGCCCATCGGACTCATGTTGAAGTTGGCGAAATTGATCGCGCCGTTGCTGACCTGCTGGATCGCGTCAGTCTGATCGCCCAGCACGGCGTTGTTGTATACCGTGGCCTGGATGTCGCCGTGCGTTTTCTTCGTGATGGTCTGGGCGAAATGCTTGAGCGCTACCGAGTTGGGATAGCCCGGACTGTGGATATTCCAGCCGCGCCAGGTCGTCGCGGAGGCCGATGCAGCGACTGACAGACCGACGGCCAAACCGGCGGCGAGCAGCGTACGGTGGGTGATTGTTCTCAGTGTCTTCATGCTATTCCTTCCTCGGTGCGTGCCGATCGCAGTTGTTGTAAGATGACAGAGCGATAGTGCTCATACAACTGAGACGTTGGTCGAAAACATTCGAGTAATCGGCAGAGGTGAGAATGGGTGGATCCAACGCCGGAAAGGGCTCGAACCATGCAAGGGGGAATAGCGACGTGAACGATTCGGAAACCCGGACAGATACGCCGCCGAAGAAGAACAAGAATCGCCGCAATCTGGTGGCCGAGGTCAGCGGTCGATTGCGCGAATTCATTGCCGGCGGCGACTTGCAGCCCGGCGACAAGCTGCCCAGCGAAGCGGGCCTGACCCGGGAATACAACGTCAGTCGTACGGTCGTGCGCGAGGCCATCGCCTCGCTGCGGGCCGACGGGCTGGTGGATGTGCGCCACGGGGTCGGCGTGTTCGTGCGTGAGCCCACCGAGCCGGCGTCGGTTTTCAAGCCGGTGGACCGGGCGCGGATATCCTCGATGATCGAAGTGCTGGAACTGCGCTCGGCGATCGAGATCGAGGCGGCCGGCCTGGCGGCCGAGCGGCGATCGCCGGCGCAGGAAGAGATCCTGTTCGAACGCTTCGACGATCTGAATCGGCTGATCGAGACGAACGAGCCGACGGTCGCGGCCGACATGGCCCTGCATCTGGCCGTGGCCGATGCCACCAACAACCCGCGTTTTCGCGAGTTTCTCACGTTGATGGGCGAGCATCTCATTCCGCGCTCGGCCTTGCCGGAAAGCGTCGAAAACACCGCACCGGAAAACTACATGGCGCAGATCCAGTCCGAGCACCGCGCCATCATCCAGGCTATATCGGAACGCGATATCGCCGGCGCGCGCGAGGCGATGCGGGCTCATCTCAAGGGCAGTCAGGATCGTTACCGGCGATTGATTCGCGGAACTTAGACGATGTGATAATACGTCTTCATGTTAGAGATAAGACGAGTTAGGATCGAGGCGTCGACTACGCAACTGGAGCGGTACCGCCGAATCTTATGGAGCCCAATGAACTGAAATCCGCGCTGGCCTCGGGCCTGCTGTCCTTTCCGGTCACGCCCTTCGATGCCGAAGGCGAGTTCGCGCCCAAGCCCTACGCCGAGCATATCGGCTGGTTGTCGGGCTTCGATGCGGCCACCCTGTTCGCGGCCGGGGGTACCGGCGAGTTCTTCTCGCTCGCGCCGGAGGAGATTCCGGCGATCGTGCGCGAGGCCAAGGCCGCAGCAGGGAATACCCCGATCGTCTCCGGTTGCGGCTACGGCACGCGCATGGCCGTAGCCATCGCCCGCGAAGCCGAGGCCGCCGGCGCCGACGGTATTCTTTTGTTGCCGCATTACCTGATCGGCGCCAGCCAGGCTGGGCTGATGGCGCATATCGAGGCGGTCTGCAACGCGGTCGATTTTGGCGTGATCGTCTACAACCGGGGCAACTCGATCCTGCAGGCCGATACGCTCGAAGCCCTGTGCGAGCGCTGCCCGAACCTGATTGGCTTCAAGGACGGCTCCGGCCAGATCGGGCTCGTTCGAGAGGTCACCGCACGCCTGGGCGACCGTCTGACCTATCTCGGCGGCATGCCGACCGCGGAATTGTTCGCCGACGCCTATCTCGGCGCGGGGGTGACGACTTATTCCTCGGCCGTGTTCAACTTCGTGCCGGAACTGGCCCAGCGTTTCTATCAGGCGCTGCGTGCCGGCGATCGGGCCCAGACCACGGCGATCCTCAACGATTTCTTCTATCCGTTCGCGGCGATCCGCGATCGCAACGTCGGCTATGCGGTGTCCGCGATCAAGGACGGCGTGCGTCGCGCCGGCTTCGACACCGGCCCGGTACGTCCACCGCTGACCGACCTCACCGCTGAAGAAAGCGACATGCTCGCAGCGCTGGTCCGGAGCCAGGGCTGATGCGCATCGCCGAAGTTCGTACCCACTGTCTGGATCATGAGCTCGCCGAACCGTTCGAGAGTGCCTCCGGCCGCTTCGAGCGGCGCCAGCACTGTTTGGTCGAAGTGGTCTGCGAGGACGGCACCACTGGCTGGGGCGAATGCCTCGGCCCGCCGCGCATCAACGCCGCGGCGGTCGCGACCTACGGCCGACTGCTGGTCGGCCGCGATCCGCTGGCCACCGATGTGCGTTGGCTGGAGCTGTATCACGCGCTGCGCGATCAGGGGCAGCGCGGCGTGACGATGACTGCGTTGTCCGGTATCGATATCGCGCTCTGGGATATCAAGGGCAAGCATTTTGGCGCGCCGGTCTCCACCTTGATGGGCGGGCGATTCCGCGACGCGATCCAGGCCTATGCCACCGGGGGCTTTCGACCGGACGGCCCGGATCGTACCGCGGCTACCGCCAGCGAAATGGCCGGCTATGTCGTGGAAGGCTTCGCGGCGGTCAAGATCAAGATCGGTTTCGGCCACGCCGAGGACCTGGCCACCATCGAGGCCGTGCGCGAGGCGATCGGGCCCGATGTGCGATTGATGATCGACGCCAACCACGGTTACGACGCGCTCGAGGCGATCGAGCTCGGGCGCGCCGCGGCGCGCTTTGATATCGACTGGTTCGAAGAGCCGGTGATCCCCGAGGAGCCGGCCGTCTATGCCCGGGTCCGGGCCGGCCAGCCGTTGGCCCTGGCCGGGGGCGAGACCTGGCACGGCCGCCACGGCATGCGCCAGGCTCTGGAGGCCGGGGCGGTGGATATCCTGCAGCCGGACGTCTGTGGCACCGGCGGCTTCAGCGAAATGCGGCGCATCGTCGACATGGCCGGACTCTACGGCGTGCGTGTCGTGCCCCACGTCTGGGGCAGTGGCATCGCGCTGGCTGCCAGCTTGCATTGTCTGGCGAGCATTCCGTTCGCGCCGCCGCGCCCGACGCCGCGGGCCCCGATGCTGGAATTCGACCGTACGGTGAACCCGATCCGCCAGGCCATACTCGGCACGCCGATCGAGCACGACGGCGGCTGGGTCGACGTGCCGGAGGCGCCCGGGCTCGGCATCAAGGTCGATCGCGAGGCGCTGACCCGCTACGCGCTGGCGGAGCACGGCTGATGGGCGATATTCCGGCCAATACCCGTCAGCTGGACGGCCCGGCGCCGAAGCTCGCCATGCCGAAAGGCGCAACCGACTGTCATATCCATGTGTATCTCGACGGCCATGCGCCGCAGCCGGGCGGACCGCCGATCGCGGAGCTGGCGACGCCGGCGGACTATGCGGTGGTGCAGCGCCGGCTCGGCCTTGAACGGGTGGTGATCACCCAGTCGAACGCCTACCAGTTCGACAATGGCGCGACCATCGCCGGGCTGAAGGCGATGGGCTCGGAGACCGCGCGCGGCGTGGTCGTCGTCGGCCCGGACACCACCGAAGCCGAGCTGGCCGACTACCACGCCCTTGGCGTACGTGGTGCGCGCATCATGAATCTGCCTGGCGGAGCGGTCGGGGTCGACGGCATTCCGAACGTCGAGGCGCGTATCCGGCCCTTCGGCTGGCATCTCATGGTCCAGTTCGACGGCCGCGAGATCGAACGCCATCGGGTGGCGCTGGAGGCCATCGAAACCGACTACATCATCGACCATACCGGCAAGTTCCTGGAACCGGTGGCGGCCGACGATGCCCGCGTGGATACGCTGCTGCGCCTGATCGACCGGGGCAATGCCTGGTTCAAGGTCGCCGGGCTGTACGAGACCAGCCGGGCCGGCGCGCCGGATTTCGCCGATGTGGCGGGCATCGCGCGTCGCGTGATCGCGCACGCGCCCGAACGCGTGATCTGGGGCTCCAACTGGCCGCACGTGGGTGTGGCCCGTGAACACTATCCGGACGACGCGGTCCTGCTCGGCAATCTCGCCGATCTGGCAGACGAGGCGACGTGCCGGCGGATCCTGGTCGATAATCCGGCCGCGCTCTATGGTTTTCCCGAACCGGCTTAAAGCCTATGCCAGCAGGGCGGTACAGGCCGAGCGAATGATGCCGGGCTAACCGCGCTCGGCCACTGCCGCAGCGATCTCGTCCTGAATGGCCGTCGCAGCGGCCGCCGGGTCCGCAGCCTGGCGGATCGGTCGGCCGATCACCAGATAGTCGGCGCCAGCGGCGATTGCCCGGGCGGGCGTCATCACGCGTTTCTGATCGTCGGGCGGGGCGTCGTTGTCGACCGGACGGATGCCGGGGGTGACGGTGATCAGCGTCTCGGGCGCTTCTGCGCGCAGGCGTTCCAGTTCCAGGCCCGAGGATACGATGCCGTCGCAGCCGGCTTCCAGCGCGCGGCGGGCGCGCGACAATACCAGCTCGTCGATGTCGCAGTCGAAGCCCAGATCGGTCATGTCGCCGCGATCCAGGCTGGTCAGGGCGGTCACTGCTAGGATTTTCGCCTTGCCCTTACGGGCAGCGCCGGCGGCTTCCATGATCCCTTGATTGCCGTGGATGGTGATGAAATCCACGTCGCGCGCATCCAGCCGTGCAACCGCGGCGGCGACCGTGGCCGGCACGTCGAACAGTTTCACGTCGACGAACACCTTCTTGCCGCGGGCCTTGAGCCAGTCCACCAGCTCGAAGTAGCCGGGGGACATGGCCAGTTCCAGACCGACCTTGTAGAAGGTGACGGTGTCGCCGAGGGTTTCGACCAGCGTGCGGGCAGCGTCGGTATCCGGGACGTCCAGGGCGAAGATGAGACGGTCGCGACAGTCGGGAATCTCGGTCATGCGGGCGATCCGTTTTGAATGGGGCGACGGAATGGTCGGCGATCAGGCCGGTGGTGGGCGGCCATTATAAGACTTCGATTGATGCCAGCCACGATAGCGGCTCCCGTCACCGGGGTAGGCAGGCGCGCAGGCCAAGCCCTCGTTCGCTCGTCGCACGAGCGGAGCAACAGTCCGGTCGAGATATCTGTCCGCTCATGACCGCAAACGACGCCAATGGCGGACTGGTTTTGTTTCGGGGCGCCGCGTGACCTGTGGCTTCGTTCCTCAAGACATTGATCCGCAGGTTTCGCGGATTACACAGATGGCGGTTAATCGTTGGTGGCGTTGGTTCGCTCCTGGCGCGGCCGGCCCTATGTGCTTCGTTTCCTAACAAATCATTCGCGTCACAAGCTGCGTTCAACCGGAAGCGGGTGGGCACCTCGAATTCACAATGCCGCAAAAGGAGGACCGCCATCTGTGTAATCTGCGAAATCTGCGGATTGCCTTTCTTCGACGAACGAAGCCCGACAAGCACAACGGCGCTACGACGACGAGGCTGGAAGCACGACCCGGTGGCGCGGCAGGCGCCGCCGCTGCGACCAGCCTTGCCACAGGCCGGCGGGCAGGGCGCTGGATAACGAGGAGCCGGCCAGGCGGCGCAGGCCGTGTGTTCTGGATTGGGCGTGGACGCAGGCGCTGGCCCAGAACAGTGACAGCAGGCGGGAGAATTCGGGCTCCGGGTAGCAGTTAGCGCGCTGATTGGCGGCGCGCAACCGTTGCAGCCAGTCTTCGGCCCAGTCGAGATATTCAGCATCGGGGGCATCGCCGGCCTTGTTGAAACGGCGCAAGCGATAATGCCGGATGCGATCGTCCTCGCTGTGCTCGATACACAGCTCATCCAGCTGCCAGGCGAAGATGCGGCAACGGAACCGCCGGTCGCGCGAGACGTTCTCGGCCGTCGCCTGGGCGTCGTGTTGTCGCCGGTCGACCAGCAGATGCGGCAGATTGGCGACGTCGTGATCGCGCGCAACACGGGCCCACAGATCGTAGTCCGAGCCCACGACCAGCGATTCGTCGTGAGGGTATGCGGCGAGGATGTCGCGCCGCGCCATGGCCGTCGAATTCTCGATGCCGGAGCGGAACAGACGCTCGGCGGCGATCAGGCGCGCACGGCGCGGTTTGCGCTTGATACGCGACAGGCGATGGCCGCGATCATCGATCCAGCCGATCCAGGCGCCGACCGCGGCGTGCGATGGATTGCGTTCGAGAAACGCGAATTGACGCGCCAGTCGGTCGGGCCGTGCGATGTCGTCGCTATCCAGAAAGGCCGCATAGCGACCGCGGGCGGCGGCGATGCCCCGGTTGCGCGCATGCGCAATGCCGCCGTTCTCGGATGCTCGAAGCAGGCGGACTCGCGGGTCTTGTATCGCCTCGACGCGGGCGACACTGTCATCGGTGGAGCCGTCGTCCACCACCAGAAGCTCCAGCGACGGCACGCCGGTCTGGGCCAGAATACTGGCCACCGCGGTTTCGATATAGCGTTCGCGGTTGTACACCGGGATGATGACGGAAATTTCGGGCATGACGTTTATGATTCAGCCAGTACACAAGGGCGGGCGAACGCGTCCGATACGCGGATCGGGGACACTGGCGCGCCCGCGGTCTGCCCAGCCGGCCATGATAAGGGCTTCCGATCACGACTTCGAGGACAACGCATGAGTTTTGCCGGTACAGACCCACACATCGTCCTGGTGGCCGGGCCGGTACGCGCGGCTGGACGCGCCGGGCACCACGATTACGTGGCGGGATGCCGGCTGTTCGCAGAGCTGCTTTCACGGGTCCCGGGCGTGACCAGCGAGGTCGTGGAAAACGGCTGGCCAACCGACGAGCAAAGCCTCGAGCAGGCCGCTTCGATCGTGTTTTACGACAACGGCGGCGGCAAGCAGGGTTTTCTTGCAAACGCCGAGCGGCGCGCGCTGATCGAACGACAAGCCGAGCGAGGCTGTGGTCTGGTATTGCTGCATCAGGCGGCCGGTTTCCCGACAGAACTGTGTGCCTGGGGCCAGCGTCATTTCGGCGCGGTCTATGAGGCCGGGGTATCGCGGCGCGGTCATCGGCGCGTACGCCTGCAGGGCGCTGACCATCCGATCGCGCGCGCCTGGCAGTCGCATGCCATCCGCGACGGCTGGCTGGATCACGCAGCGCTGCCGGCCGATCGTGCCGATGATGTCACGCCTTTGTTGTGGCCGGACGACGTACCGACCTCGGATCGCGAGCGGCGCCATGCGCGCATGGTGGCCTGGGCCTATGAGCCGCCGGCCGGCGGGCGTGGTTTCGTGTTCACGGGCGCCGATAATCATCGGCTCTGGCGTGATGACGAGGCCCGCCGTTTCGTGGCCTCGGGCGTGCTGTGGAGCGCCGGCATCGCGGCCCCCGCATCGCGCGAGTGGCACGCGATGTCGGACGCCGACGTGGATGGCCGGCGCAGCCCGCGTCAGTCGCCATTGCCGCGCCTGGCGGGCAAGCTCGGGCGCCGTGTGAGGCGCAGCCTGCGCGGTCAGCGCAAGTGGTGAGGCGCGCCCGGCGGGGCCGCTGGTGCGTTCAGGCCGCCAGCAAAGGCCGGCCGGCCAGACGCTCAAGTATGCGCAGCGATGAACGCTCCGGATCGGCCATGATCTCGTCGGGGACGAAAAACGTCTGATCGAGCGAGTGCTGTCCGGTCATCGCGCCATGCAGCACCAGGTCGGTCAGCGCGATCCAGGCCGATCCGGCGGGGAAATCCACCACCTGCTGCGGCCCGTTGGCCTGATAGTCGCGGTCGCGCTTGACCTGGCCGCGGATATCTTCCATCAGCAGGTCGTAAGCGGTGCGCTGGCCTTTGGTGATGCCCAACCGCGCCATGAGCCGGTCGAGCGTGCCGGCACTGCGCGGGCGGGCGTTGTCGATATAGCGGCGCGCGAACGGTTCGAAGGTTTCGCCGACCCGCCAGACCCGCGGCTGTCGGTCCGGATTGATGTTGCAGAACACCCGCAGCATGCTCTGTCCGCCCGTCGGCCGCCCGTAGCTGGCATCCACGTGCAGGCCTTGGGTGGCGTTGCGCGGGCAGGGGCGGTACGTGGTGCGATCGCGCACGATGCCGTCGCGATAGCCCGGAAACAGCGTGTTGATGAGATCGGTCGACCATTGCGCATAGCGATCGAGCAGGGCGATCAGCTGCGTACGCTGGGGCGCGCGCACCCGGCTGCGTTCCAGCCGGCCGCTGTTCGGGTTGTAGATGATCGTCGGGCGCCCGTTCTGGCTTTTCTTCTCGGCTTTGGTCGGCAGCGTGGCGCTGGCATCCGAGACGAAGGCCAGCTCGTCGGGCGTCAAATCGAAACCGGCCTGCGGCAGATAGACGATGCCGCCGGTTTCGAGCGTGGATAGCGCCCGGTCGCGGAGGGCGGCATCGTCGAGCTTCTGCATGTCGTCGAGCGTCAGCATGTCGGCGATGGCTGCGGAATGGGATGCGGTCGTCATGGGCGTTCTCGGGTTGCGAACCGGCGCGCTATGCGGCGGCCGGGCTGAACAGTTGAGATGTTAGGACGCATTGAAGCATCAGCAGGTTCTAGTATGCCGTGACTTGACGGTCGCTGAAGGCCTGTTTCATGTGATGCGCCAGCAGCGTGCCGAGGCGACTGTCGCCGGCCGGGCTGCGCGTCGTCCGCTGCAGGATGTCGAGATCCGGCGACTTGTTGCCTTCGACCAGGCACGGGCCGTCTTCGAGAATCGCGATATCCCAGCCGATGGCGACCTGGTCGGGAAACAGACGATGGGCCGCCGCGCCGAGCGCGACGACGGCCGGCCAGTGCGGCAGTGTACGGCCGACGACCTGCGCGCCGGTCGTCGGATGCTGTTCAAACCAGCGGCTTTCGGCGGTGAGTCCCATATCCGTGGCCGTGCCCAGCTCGCCGCTGACCAGATCCACCGCCGAGGCGATCCCGCCGGCATGGAAGTTGTCGACCACCACGTCCGGGCTGCGTGGCATGCGGAATACGGCATGCGTGGCTTCCGGGTCTTCGTCCTGATTCAGGCAGGTGACCAGCCGTACCGTGGGCAGGGCGCCGGCGGTCAGGTCCCGGATGTCGGAATGCGGCGCCAGATGGAGCCGTACGACGTATGCCTCGTCCTGCGACAGCGTTCGCAGATGTTCGGTCAGCGCGGCGCGGGTTACGCGGGTCCCGTCACTGGCGAGATAATGATCGGGCCCGTCGCTGAACCAGCGCGAAGCCCCGCGGCCGCCCGCGCCCTTGATGGGCTTGAAGAAGAGGTCGGCCGCAGGCAATTCGATGTCGCCATCGATTTGTCCGTTGCGGGCCACGGCCAGCGTACGCACCACCGACAGGCCATTGGCATGGCAATGAGCGGCAAACGCGGCCTTGTCGCGCAGGCGTTCCGTACTGTCGGTGCAGCCGCGTTGTCGGCGCAGCATGTCGTAGATACCGCTTTTGGTTTCACTGCGGTAAAGATAGTCGCGGGCGCGCTCCCGGATCTCGGGCCGGTAGAATTCGAACATGTAATACCAAGGCGGCGATACGCCGACCCGGCAACCGACTGCCAGTTGCTCCAGCCATTGCCGGACGATCGACTTGCCGGTCTCGCGTCGCACGCGAGAGCCGCAACGCCAACTGTATACCGTGGCGGCGATCAACAGGGCCGGGAGCATGGCGCCGGCGCCGGCGACGAGTACGGCGCATTCGCTGCCGTCACCGTCCTGCCAGCACTGGCGAGCGAACAGTCGATGCACGGTCATGCCGGCGCTGTCGTCCTCCGGCAGCAGAAGCCAAAGCACCGGGGCCCCGCTCAATGCCTTGACGAGCAGGTTGGGCTTGAGGGCCTTCGCAAGCCGGAGTAGCCGGCCCTGATGATCGGTCGAGCGCATGCAAGCCTGTACTTCTGGGGGCAGATGTACGACGCATGCCGAATTCGCCGCGTCGTTTTCCCAGCAGTCTATGCTTCGACTTGTTGCTAAAACGTTCGGTTCCAACGGACGTTTACGACTATAGGATGGTGTATTGCCTCGATTGCAAGTGTCTGTTTGAAGGATAAAAAAGGCCCGCACTCGGCGGGCCTTGGAACAGCGTAACGGACAGTACGGGCTCAGACGTCGAGATAGTCCAGAATGCCCTTGGCGGCTTCGCGCCCTTCGAAGACGGCAGTCACCACGAGATCCGAGCCGCGCACCATGTCGCCGCCGGCGAAGATCTTCGGGTTGCTGGTCTGGTGCTTGAAACGCCCGCGCTCGGGCGCGATCACGCGGCCGCCGTCGTCGCATTCGATTTCGTGCGTGTCGAACCAGTCCTGCGGGTTGGGCCGGAAACCGAAGGCGATGATGACGCGGTCGGCTTCGATCACTTCCTCGGTTCCGGGTACCGGCTCCGGGCGCCGGCGGCCGCGCTCGTCGGGCTCGCCGAGCTGGGTGGTGACCACCTTGATGCCCTCGACGTGGGTGTCGCCCACGATCTCGACCGGCTGGCGGTTGAACAGGAACTGCACGCCTTCTTCCTTGGCGTTTTCGACCTCGCGCGCCGAGCCGGGCATGTTGTCCTCGTCGCGTCGATAGGCACAGATGACTTCCTTGGCGCCCTGGCGGATCGAAGTACGGTTGCAGTCCATCGCGGTATCGCCGCCGCCGAGCACGACCACACGCTGGCCTTTCATGTCGACGAACGGATGTTCGCCCTTCACGCCGATTTCGCGATTGATGTTGCCGACCAGGAACGGCAGGGCCTCGTATACGCCTTTCAGGTCCTCGCCCGGGAAGCCGCCTTTCATGTAGGTATAGGTGCCCATACCCATGAACACGGCATCGTATTCCTCCATCAGTTGTTCGATGGTGACGTCCTTGCCGACCTCGACGCCGAGCCGGAATTCCACGCCCATGCCTTCCATGACTTCGCGGCGGGTCTCGATGACCTCTTTTTCCAGCTTGAAGGGCGGGATGCCGAACGTGAGCAGACCGCCGATGCGCGGATACTTGTCGAACACCACGGCCTTGACGCCGCCGCGCACGAGAATATCGGCCGCGCCCAGACCGGCCGGGCCGGCGCCGATCACGGCGACTTTCTTGTCGGTCCAGACCACGTCCGAGACGTCCGGGCGCCAGCCCTGACGGAAGGCTTCGTCGGTGATGTATTTCTCGACCGAGCCGATGGTGATCGCGCCCAGGCCGTCGTTCATCGTGCAGGCGCCTTCGCACAGCCGATCCTGCGGGCAGATGCGGCCGCAGATTTCGGGCAGCGTGTTCGTGGCGTGCGACAGTTCCGCTGCCTCGAACAGGTTGCCCTCGTTGACCATTTTGAGCCAGTTCGGAATGTAGTTGTGCACCGGGCACTTCCACTCGCAGTACGGGTTGCCGCAGGAGATGCAGCGCCCGGCCTGCTGGGCCGCGGTTTCCTTGTCGAACTGGCCGTAGATCTCGGCGAACTCGTGAATACGCACCGGCACGGCCACCTTGGCCGGATCCTGACGCGGCACGTCGAGAAACTGAAGATTGTTTTTTGCCATCGATGTCCCTTGTCGCGTTGTCGGCAACGGGCCGCAGCAAACCGCCGCGGCCCGGCTTCGCGATATGTCCCCTCTAAGCTGCCCGGGTCAGCGTGTCGAGAATGGTCTCCACGCTCTCGGCCTTGGGCTTGACCAGCCAGAACTGGCCGACGTAGTCGCGGAAATCGTCGAGAATCTCCGTGCCCCAGGCGCTGCCGGTGGCCTCAACATAGGCCTCGATGAGCTGGTACAGATAATGCCGGTGGGCCTCCATGTTCTCCGAGACCACGCGATGAATGTCGATCAGCTCATGGTTGTAGCGATCGACGAATTCGCGTTTCTCGTCCAGCACATAGGCCGCGCCGCCGGTCATGCCGGCGCCGAAGTTCACGCCGGTGCCGCCGAGCACGACCACGCAGCCGCCGGTCATGTATTCGCAGCCGTGATCGCCCACGCCCTCGACCACCGCGGTGGCGCCGGAATTACGCACGCCGAAGCGTTCGCCGGCTTCGCCGGCCGCATATAGCGTGCCGCCGGTGGCCCCGTACAGGCAGGTGTTGCCAATGATCGCGGCGTCGCGGGCCACGAAATCGGAGTTCTCCGGCGGGCGGATGATGATGCGGCCGCCGGCCATGCCCTTGGCGACATAGTCGTTGGCGTCGCCGGTCAGGTGCAGGTGCAGGCCGCCGGCGTTCCAGACGCCGAAGCTCTGGCCGGCCGTGCCGGTGAGCTCCAGCGTAATCGGCGCGTCTTCCATGCCGAGGTTGCCGTGGCGCGCCGCGATCTCGCCCGACACGCGGGCGCCGATGGAGCGATCGCTGTTGCGTACGTCGTATTTGAACGTGCCGCCGGACTTGTTCTCGATGGCGGACAGCGTGTCGGCGACCATGCGCTCGGCCAACTCGCCCTTGTCGAAGGGTTCGTTGTGCGGCGAGACGCAGAACATCGGGTTGGTATCGGCCAGCCCGCCCTTGGACAACAGCGGCTTGAGATCGAGCCCGGACTGCTTGGCGGTCTCGCCGGGCAGAATCTCGAGCAGATCGGTGCGCCCGATTAGATCCTCGAGCTTGCGAACCCCGATCGAGGCCATGATCTCGCGCGTGTCCTGGGCGATGAACCGGAAGAAGTTCTGCACCATTTCCGGAATGCCGATGTAGTAGCGTTCGCGCAGCGTCTGGTTCTGCGTGGCCACGCCCGTCGCGCAGTTGTTGAGATGACACACGCGCAGGTACTTGCAGCCGAGCGCGACCATCGGACCGGTACCGAAACCGAAGGATTCCGCGCCCAGAATCGCGGCCTTGATCACGTCCAGGCCGGTCTTCAGACCGCCGTCGGTCTGCACCCGCACTTTTTCGCGCAGATCGTTGGCGCGCAGGGTCTGATGTGTTTCGGACAGCCCCAGCTCCCACGGCGTGCCGGCATAGCGCACCGAGGTCAGCGGCGAGGCGCCGGTGCCGCCGTCATAGCCGGAGATGGTGATCAGATCGGCATAGGCCTTGGCCACGCCGGCCGCGATCGTGCCCACGCCGGGGCCGGCCACCAGCTTCACCGAAACGAGCGCCTTCGGATTGACCTGTTTCAGATCGAAGATCAGCTGGGCCAGGTCCTCGATCGAATAGATGTCGTGGTGCGGCGGCGGGCTGATCAAGGCCACGCCCGGGCGCGAGTAACGCAGCCGCGCGATCATCTCGTTGACCTTGTGACCCGGCAGCTGGCCGCCTTCGCCGGGCTTGGCGCCCTGGGCGATCTTGATCTGCAGCACTTCGGCGTTGACCAGATAGTGCGGGGTCACGCCGAAGCGGCCGGAGGCCACCTGCTTGATCTTGGACATCTTGTCCGTGCCGAAGCGCGCCGAGTCCTCGCCGCCTTCGCCGGAGTTCGAACGCCCGCCCATGCGGTTCATGCCCTGGGCCAGCGACTCGTGAGCCTCGGGCGACAGGGCACCCAGACTCATACCGGCCGAGTCGAAACGCGGCGTGATGTCCTCGATCGATTCGACCTCGTCGAGATCGATCGGCTCCAGATCCTCACGCAGACCCAGCAGGTCGCGCAGCACGGCGACCGGGCGGCCTTGTACGACGCGGGCATATTCCTGGTACTTGGCGTACTCGCCGGAGGACACCGCCTCGTGCAGCGTGGCGATCACGTCCGGGTTGTAGCAGTGGTATTCCTGCCCGTAGACAAATTTCAGGATGCCGCCCTGGTCGATGGCGATGCGCGGATTCCAGGCATGCCGCGCCAGGTTGGCGGCATCGGCCTGCAGATGGGCGAAGCTCGCCCCGCCGATACGCGACACGGTGCCGGCAAAGCACAGATCCACGACCTCGTCGGCCAGACCGACGATCTCGAACAGCTGGGCCCCACGGTAGCTCGTAACCGTGGAGATGCCCATCTTGGACATGATCTTGTACAGGCCCTTGTTGATGCCCTTGCGATAAGCCGCGCACAGCTCGTCCGCGTCGCGGTCCTTGATCTGGCCGACCTGGAGCAGGTCGTTGAGGCATTCATAGGCCAGATACGGATGAATCGCCGTGGCGCCATAGCCAATCAGACAGGCGAAGTGGTGGGCATCGCGCGCCGAGGCAGTATCGACGACGAGATTGGCGTCGCAGCGCAGATTTTCGCGCGTCAGGCGATGGTGCACCGCGCCGGTGGCCAGCAACGCCTGGATCGGCAGTTGGCCCTGCTCGACGTTACGGTCGGTGAGCACGATGATGGTCTTGCCCGCGCGCACTTCGTTGACCACGCGCTCGCTCAGGGCTTCGATCGCCTCGCGCAGATCGCCGTTGGCCGGGTAGGTCAGATCCAGCATGACGTGGGCATAGTCGTCATCGTCGACCGACAGCAGGCGCCGGAACTTGCCGGTGGACAGCACCGGCGAATCCACCACCAGACGCTTCGCGCGATCCTCGGATTCGTCGAAGACGTTGAGTTCGCGCCCGAAGCAGGTTTCCAGCGACATCACGATGCGTTCGCGCAGCGGATCGATCGGCGGGTTCGTGACCTGGGCGAACTGCTGACGGAAGTAGTCGTAGAGCACGCGATCGACGCGCGACAGTACGGGGAACGGCGTGTCGTCGCCCATGGAGCCGGTGGCTTCCTGGCCGGCCTCGGCCAGCGGGCGCAGCACCTGGTCGCGTTCCTCAAACGTGACATGGAACAGCTTTTCCAGCGACTTCAGACGCGTGCGCTCCATCCACGCTTCTTCACGCGTGTCTGTGAGGCGCGATTCGAGGATGCGCGCGTGCTTCTTGAGCCACTTCTTGTACGGCGCGCGGTTGGCCAGGCGAGCATCGACGTCGCGCGGATGCAGTAACTCGCCGTTTTCGGTATCGATGGCCAGCATGTCGCCGGGCTTCAGCCGGCCCTTGGTGACCACATCCTCGGGGTTGTAGTCCCACACGCCGATTTCGGACGCCAGCGTAATGTGCCGGTCCTTGGTGATCACGTAGCGCGCCGGTCGCAGGCCGTTGCGATCCATGCAGCAGGCGGCATAGCGGCCGTCGGTGAGCACGATGCCGGCCGGGCCGTCCCAGGGCTCCATGTGCATGGAGTTGTATTCATAGAACGCACGCATGTCGGCGGACATGTAATCCACGTTCTGCCAGGCCGGCGGCATCAGCAGCCGCATGGCATAGAAGATATCCATGCCGCCGGCCAGCAGGATCTCGAGCATGTTGTCGAGGCTGCAGGAATCCGAGCCATTCATGGACACCAACGGCAGGATCGATTCCAGATCCGGCAGATCCTTGGACGCGAACTTGGAGGCACGCGCGGTCGACCAGTTGCGGTTGCCAGTGATGGTGTTGATCTCGCCGTTGTGGGCGAGATAGCGGAACGGCTGCGCCAGACGCCACTGCGGCAGTGTGTTGGTCGAGAAGCGCTGATGGAACACGCACAGCGAGGTTTCCAGACGTTCGTCCGCCAGATCCTTGTAGAACACGGTGAGATAGCTCGGCATCACCATGCCCTTGAACGAGAACACGCGGGCCGACAGCGACGGCACGTAGAACGTGTCGTCGTCGCTGAGGGCGTTTTCGGTCCGGCGGCGGGCGATGATCAGCTTGGTCTCGAACACGTCGCGATCCATGTCCGCCGGCGCGTTGACGAAGATCTGCTCGAAGCGCGGCAGCGTTTCGAGCGCCTCGGCGCCGCAGGCGGATTCGGCATCGACGGGCACGTCGCGCCAGCCGGCCACGATCAGACCCGCCGCCTCGAGCTGTTTCTCAAGCTCGGTACGCGCCGCTTTGGCCGTGTCGTCATCAAGGCTGAGGAATACGATGCCGCTGGCGTAGAGCTCGGCCAGTTCGATACCGGCTTCGTCGGCGATTGTCCGCAGAAACGAATCGGGTTTCTTGATCAGCAGGCCGCAGCCATCGCCGGTCTTGCCGTCGGCCGCCACTGCACCGCGATGGGTCAGGCGCTCCAAAGCACCGATCGCCGTGTCGACGAGCCAATGGCTCGGCTTGTCGTCCATATGGGCGATCAGGCCGAAGCCGCAGGCATCCTTCTCGAACTCTGGTGAATAGAGTCCGCCTTCGAATTTGTGCATAGTCCATTCCCTTGGATGGGCTACGGCCCGGTTAGGCCATGCGCACCGTGCGCAGGACCGGCCGGACCCTGAAGTCGTCGCAGCGCACGCCGCAGCCCGTCAGGCAGATTACGCAACTGGGGAAACGCGGTTTCGGCGGCGACGGGCAGCGCCACTCAGTGACGTGCGAGCGGTGGAACCGCTGAATTCAATATAAAAGGCCAGCGAGCGACAATCAATCGCCGGCCGCCTGTCAACCCGTCAGGCTGCCAGATAATGGTGCAGCGTATCGTCAAGCGCGACGCCATAGTCTTCGTAAATCACCGCGTTCCCGATATCCTTGAGCAGCACGAGACGCAGCGCGCCGGCGCTGACTTTCTTGTCACGCCGCATCAGGTCGAAAATGCGCGCGGCGGAGGTCCCGCTCGGCGGGGCGATCGGTAGGCCGGCGGCCGCGAGCACGGCCTCGATGCGCGTAACCTGATCCTCGCTTAGCCATCCGAGTCGCCGCGAGGTATCGGCGGCCATGCACATGCCGGCCGCGACGGCTTCCCCGTGCAGCCACGCGCCATAGCCGAGTTCGGCCTCCAGCGCATGACCGAAGGTATGGCCCAGGTTGAGCAGCGCCCGCTCGCCGGCTTCGCGTTCATCGGCGACCACGACTTCGGCCTTGTTCGCGCAAGAGCGGCGGATGATTTCGATGATCAGGGCCGGATCGCGCGCGTTGATGCCGGCCATATTCGCTTCCAGCCAGTCGAAGAAGCCGGCGTCCCGAATCAGGCCGTACTTGATCACTTCGGCCATGCCGGCCGCGAACTCGCGTGCGGGCAGGGTGGTCAGCACGTCGACGTCGGCCAGCACGCGTTTCGGCTGGTGGAACGCGCCGATCATGTTCTTGCCGAGACGATGGTTCACGCCGGTCTTGCCGCCGACCGAGGAATCGACCTGGGCCAGCAAAGTGGTCGGCACCTGCACGAAATCGATCCCGCGTTGATAGATCGCGGCCGCGAAGCCGGCGAGATCGCCGATCACGCCGCCGCCGAGGGCGACGATCGTGGTGTCGCGGCCGTAGGCGTTGTCCAGCAGATGCTCGGCGATGGTATCGAGTGTGGTCAGGTTCTTGTGCGATTCGCCGTCGGGCAGGATTAGCGTGTCGACGTCGTGGCCGGCATCGCGCAAGGCGGCTTCCACCGGCTCGCGGTAGTGCAGGCCGACCGTGTCGTTGGTGACGATGAGAACCTGCCGGCCGCGGATCGCTCCGTCGTAAGAGGCGGCCTGGCCGATCAGCCCGGGGCCGATGAGAATATCGTAGGCCCGGCTGTCGAGTTCGACGCGCAGGCGACTTTCGGCGGGTAGATCACTCATTGTTCCATCCGGTGTGGGCGCCGGACGATTCGTCGGCGGCTTCAAAGTGTACCGGTTCGACCGTGCGCCGTCGGCGGATCACGACCGTGTTGGCCAGTTTGTCGTGCCAGCCTTGCTTGCGCGAATCGATACCGACCCAGATCAGCCCGAGTCCGAGCGGTAGTGTCGAGACGTAATAACCGAGATAACGCAGCAACGATTGCCCTGGGCGCAGGCGCTCACCGCTTTGTGCGTCGACTACGCGCGCGCCGATAGCCATCTTGCCCGGCGTGGCAGCGCGCGTTAGCCAGAAGATCATGACGACCGCGGCTGGCAATATCCAGTACAGCAGGATATGCAGCGGACCCGGTGGCGCCGGGGTCAAGGCATCGAAGTTGATGCGCCCCGACGGGCTGAACAGCCGCGAGGCCGCCGCGCTGTCGCGCGCGGCCCCGGGGATCAGCGAGAGAAGCGGAAAGATCAGGAACAACAACAGCACGCTGTCGATGACCGAGGCCCAGACCCGAATCCAGAATCCGGCGTAGACCCACGCGCTGCCGTTGTCCGGCCTCGTCATCAGGCCGTGCCAATGGCTTCCAGTTGCTCGACGATCTCACGCGCCAGCTTGCGCGCCTGCTGATCGCCGGTGGTGACCACGATATCGGCTATCGAGCGATACAACGGGTCGCGGATCTCCATGAGCTCGGTGAGCGTGGCCTCAAGGTCGTCGCTGCCGGCCAGAAGAGGGCGGCTGTTGGACTTTCGCGTGCGCGCGAGCTGTTGCTCCAACGACGTCTCCAGGTAGACGACCACGCCACGCGCGGATAGCAGGTCGCGCGTACTCGGATCGAGCACGGCGCCGCCGCCGGTGGCCATGACGGTGTTGGGCTGTTCCGACAACTCGGCGATCATGTCGCGCTCGCGCTTGCGGAAACCTTCTTCACCTTCCATGTCGAAGATGAATGAGATATCCACGCCCGTGCGTTTTTCGACTTCCTGATCGGAGTCGACGAAGGTCATGCCCTTGAGCTCGGCGATACGCCGGCCCACCGTGGTTTTGCCGGCCCCCATGGGGCCGATCAGATAGATGTTCGGGTTTGCTGCCATGTACTCGCTACAAATAGTTTGAATACGAAGCCACGATCACTTCTCTTCATTGGAGTCTGGATCGCAGGTTGTCGCGCATACGCCATCCGTACCGAACGGGCTCCTGACGCCCGGAGGATTGCCATCGTTGCTGGGGCTGACATCGTTTGCGGCAGCGGGCAGAACTGGAAAACACGTTCTGCGCAGTTTCGCTGCCGTGTACGGTCGCAGTGGCGCGAACCCGTACTTTAACCCAACCCCGGAAGTTTTTTGGATAGCTTATATTAAATCCGCTGTCCCATTGCGCCCGGACTGGGTATGCACGGCAAGCGGTCGATCTGGCTTGGAGCAGGCGTTGCGTGAGTGCCGGTGTCCTCGCCTTACGTCAGTATGCCATCCTGATCAAGGGGTTCGCCGGCGTCGTGGGTGCTCGTGGCTGGCGCCATGCCACGCCATCGTTCAGGCCGACGATCGGCTCAAGCCGACCCTAGGGCGTGTTGAGGTTTCGTGCGAGCGCCGCGTTGGCGTCCGCAAATCGTGTCCGGCAAGGCGCGAGTCGCCGCGTCGTGGCGTGCCACGACCCAGACTCGCAACGCCGCAGGGCGCGATTTGCGGCCCAACCCGAAGGGACAAGCGCTGTTTTGCGGCAATCCAGCGTTGTAGCACGCTTATGCAGAGTGACTGCACGGCGCGCACTACGCCTCGTCTTGCCGCAAAACAGCGCTTGGCGCGGACTCGCACGAAACCTCAACACGCCCTAGGTCTTTGTTTGCGAGCGCGAGAAGACCGGCCCGGCTGCGCACGGCGCGCTGCCGATCAATCCACACCCGGCCGGCCGCAACGATCAGCGGCTGCCAACCGCCATATGGTTATCGAGGATCTTGGGGGTGACGAAGATGAGCAACTCCTGCTTGTCGCGTTGCCGCGAGTGTCCTTTGAACAGCGAACCGAGCAGCAGGATCTTGCTGACAAACGGCACGCCGTTGGTCGTATCGCGGTTGGTCTGTTCGAAGATGCCGCCGAGCACCACGGTGTCGCCGTTGTCGACCAGCACCTGGGTGGTCAGGCTGCGGGTATCGATGGAAGGCACCGAGCCGCCTTCGGCTGTGGGGACGTATTTGCCCACGGAATCCTGGGTGACCTTCAGATTCATGATCACTTTCTTGTTCGGCGTGATCTTGGGCGTGACGTTGAGGCTGAGCACGGCCTTCTTGAATTGAACGCTGGTGCCCTGGTTGCTGCCCGTCGTGCCCGACTGATACGGGATTTCCTGGCCCTGTTCGATATTGGCTTCCTGACCGTCAGCCGTAATCACGCGCGGCGAGGAAATGATCTCGCCGTTGTTCTCCGATTCCATCGCCGACAATTCCAGGTTCAGGCTGAACGTATCGGTGATGATGCTGGTGGCCAGCAGGCTTGTGGCATTGGTGGCCGGGAGGCTCACCGAATAGCCGCTATTGTTGGCGTTGTAGGCGCTGCCCAGAGAACCCGAACTCTGGGCGTTGAGCGCATTGTTCAGATGGGAGTTGTCGACGCCCGTCTGCGACACCCCAAGGTTGCGCGTGAAGTCGCGGTTGGCGATCACGATGCGGGATTCGATCAGGACCTGGCGCACGGGAATATCGAGGCGATCGATCAGGCTGCGGATCTGGTCGAGCTTTTCGCGCGTGTCGGTGACCAGCAGACTGTTGGTGCGATCGTCGACCGTGACATGGCCTCGTGGCGAGAGCAGGGATTGGTCATTGCCCGCTCCGCCGGCCGCGACCGGTGTGGCGGCTGCGCCGGATGCGCCACCCGACCCGCCGGGCGTGGCCCGTGACGCGGTATCCGATTGCAGGATATTGGCAATGTCGGAGGCCCGGGCATAGTTGATCTGGATGATCTCGGAATGCAGCGGCGCGAGGTCATTGGTTGCCTCACGCGCGGCGGCCTTGGCCTTTTCGCGATTGGCGATTTCGGTCAGCGGCGCCACCGTGATCACGTTATTGGTACGCGTCATCCCCAGGCCCTTGGCGTTGAGGATGATATCCAGCGCCTGATCCCAGGGCACATCCTGCAGCTGCAGGGCGATCGTGCCGGAAACGCTATCCGATACCACCATGTTTACATTGGCGACATCGGCGATGATCTGGAGCACCGAGCGAATGTCGATGTTCTGGAACGACAACGAGATTTTCTTGCCGTTGTATTGCGGATGCGCTTGATCGCGTTGTTTCTTCTGGGCGTCGGTCAGCGGCTGCAGCTCGATATAGAGGTGGTTGCCGGTCTGATAGGCCAGACGCTGGAACTGGGCGTTCGCGCGCGGGGTGATGACGATCCGGGTGTTGCCGCCGCGCGACATGGCGTCGATCGTGCGCACCGGTGTCGCGAAGTCGGTCACGTCCAGGCGCCGGGCCAGGCGATCCGGCAATGAAATACCGGATAAACGCGCCACGATCTTGTTGTCGTCGCGGCTGACGTCGACCGGCGCATTGCTGCCGTTGAGCGTGATCTCGATACGGCCGGCACCGTCATCGCCGCGACGGAAGTCGATATTGCGGATGGCCGATGCCGGCCCCGAGCTCGACGAAGTGCTGCTCGTACTGCCCGCATTGCTGTAAGTTGCGGCGGGGCGCTCGCTGTCGGTCGACGTATGCCGCGCCCCGCCCAGGCTGACGATCAGTTCGTCGCCGCGCCGCTGGATGTTGTAGTTCACCATCTGGGTGAGTTCGACCACGACCCGAGTCTTGTGATCGGCCGACGCCGCGGTCACCGCCTGCACCGGACCCTCGGCGATCCGCTGGTAGCGTTTATCCAGCGCGAGTGAGGTATTCGGCAGATCAATCGATAGGCGGGCGGGGTTCTCTACGGTGAAAACCGACGGCGAGGGGGCTGGCCCCGAGAGCTTGAAGCGCAGGCTCACGCGATCGCCGCTGCCGGCCGCAGTACTGATGGATTCGAGCGCGAGCCCGTTGGCCGTCTGGGCCAACGCCGCGGCCGGGATCAGCAGGCTCGTGCCGGCGGCCAGCAGGCATAGGGTTGCGGCGAGGGCGCGAATTCGGTCGGTCATTGGCTTCATGGCAGGTCGAAATACCCTGGGTTCATTGCGGCGGCGCCAAAGCGGCGCCTTGCTTGACGTAACCGCCGTTGCCGTCTGGCACGATCTCGGTCAGCGTGACGCCGGCCGGGCTGATGGTGTCGACACGGCCATAATGTCGACCCATGTGGTCGCCGGGTGCGACGCGGTGCACGACCTGATCCGGCGCGGCGATCAAGGCGTAGGTCACGCCGTCGCTGGTGATCGTGCCGACCATCCGCAGGGCGTCCAGCGGATATTGTTCGAGCGGGTCGAGCGGCCGATCGAGATTGGGGCGAACCCCGTTGTCATGGGCCGGACCACTATTGTCCGGCGCCGCGAACGGCGAGCGGCGGCCGTCGGGTTTGTAGGTATAGGGTTCGTACGTGGCGATCTTGGGCATGGGCTCGACCGGCGGTGCCGGTCGAGCCTTGGTGCGGGCCACGAAGGCCTGGAGGTCGTCGGTGTTCGAGCCGCATGCGGCCAGCACGGCGCACAGCCCGATCAGGGGGACCCATCGGGTGCCGCGCCGTATGCGTTGCCGGCCGCTCACGATTTGCCCTTACCCTTGCTTGAGGTTTTGTGATCGCTGCCGCTGTCCTCGCCGAGATAGCGATAGGTGCTCGCCGTGAGACTCATGCGCAGAGGCCCCTTCGCTTGACCGGATGACGAGCCGCTACCGCGTGACTTGTTCACCGGTTCGATATGCACGTTACTGATGGTCACGATCCGGGGCAGCGCGGCCACATCGGATACAAACGTCGCGAAGTGGTGAAAGTCGCCCGTGACGATCAGATCGTTGGGCAGTACCGCATAGAAATCCTTGGTCTGTTCGGGCGCGGGCTTGAACAGCTCCTCGTCGAGCCCGTTGGCCGAGCGCGTCTGCGAAATGTCGCGCAACAGGCTCGGCACTTCCGTTTTACTGGGCAGCTGCGCCAGCAGAGTGCCGAATTCGGCCTGCATGCTGGCCAGCTGGTCGCGATAGGCGCCGAGATTGGAGACCATCGCTTCCTTTATCCGGAACGACTCCTTGAGCTGTTGCTCCTGATGCCGGGCGTCGGCCAGCGCCTCGCGTTTGGGCAGCACGAAATACCAGGCGGCGATCAGCATGATCACGAGGGAGACCACTGAAATGGCGAGCCCGTACGCCCAGGTCGGCCAGCTGCCGATATTGTTCTGGTCGAGGCTGCGCAGTTCGTCGATGTATTCGCGAAGCGGCCTCACGACGCTTGTCCTTTGTCGGCGGCGTCACCGGGCGCGGCGCGCTTTGTCTGTTCGGGCGAGGTGCTATCCACCTTGAGCGTGAAATCCGCCCGGCGCTGGCCGTTGCTGTCGTCGCGCTTGATCACGATCAGGCGCGGGTTGGTGAACCAGGCCGAGTTGTCCAGATTGGTCATGTACTGCGATACGCGCGCGTTGGATTCGGCCACGCCGTTGAGCGTGGTCGTATCGCCGCTTTCGTCCAGCGCGGTGAGATAGACCCCGTCGGGGATGGTGGCGGTGAGCTGGTCGAAGTAATGCACGATGGCCGAGCGCGACTTTTGCAGGGCCCCGATGACCTGCATGCGATTGACCAGGTTTTCGCGAGTCTTTTTCAGTTCGCGGATTTCGCCAAGCTGCTTGTCGGCCGTGGCGATCTGTTGCTGCAGATAGTTATTGCGTGCTTGCTGTGCGCTGATCAGGTGATCGTAGTAGATCACTGGCAGTACGCCGACTACGACGACGGTGGCGACCGCAGCGCCGACCAGTTGGCCGATGAACCGTTTGCGCTTGTACTCGCGTTGCTCGGCTCGCCAGTCGAGCAGATTGATGCGTACGGCCAGGCTTTGCGGCGCGCTCATACCACGCCCCGCAGGGCCAGACCGGCCGCCACCATCAGACTGGGGGCATCGGTATCCACATGATTGCGGCGGGCGGCCGCGCTCGCGAGCATGCCGTCCAGCGGATTACCGAGGCTCACCGGCCAGGGCAGAAGCTGGCGCAACGCTTCGCCGAGACCGGGATACAGGGTCGGGCCGCCCACCAGTACGACGTGGTCGATCGGCTCGTCGCCGCCGGCCGAAGCCGATTGATAGAACGTCAACGCGCGATCGATATGGACCGCCAGGCGATCGGCGAACTCCCGGACGTCGTTCGCAGTCTCCGGGGCGGCGATTTCGCCGGCACGCAAGCGCGCGCGCAGGGTATCGAAGTCCTGTATGTCGTAACGCTCCAGCAGAGCGGCATCGAGCGTCGCGCCACCGAACCGGATTTCGCGGGTGTACAGGCTGCGGCCGTCGCGCTGAATGGTCAGGCGCGTGTTGTCGGCGCCGATATCGAAGACAGCGATACTGTGGCGTTGCGACATGCCTTCGACCTGGTCCGATAGCAGTGCGCAGGCGTTTTGTAGCGCATATTCCTCGACGTCGACGAGTTGGACGCGCATGTGAGCCATTTCGAGCGCGGCCGTACGCATCTCGATGTTGTCGCGTCGACAGGCGACCAGCAGCACACGATTGAACTGGTCATTGTCCGGATCCGGTTCGAGCACCTGGAAGTCTAGATTCACTTCCTCGATCGGATGCGGAATGTGGTGCTCGGCATCGAAATGGATCTGTTGCTCCATCTCGGCATCGTCGAGGCTTGCCGGCATAAGAATGGTCTTGCTGATCACCGACGGTCCCGAAACCGCGATCGCGGCATCCCGGGTGCGGCTACCGCTGCGCTCCAGCGCGCGCAGAATGGCGCGGGCCACCGCCTCGGCATCCAGAATCTGGAAATTTCGGATGGCGCCTTCGGGCATCGCCTCGCTGGCATAGGCCAGCACGCGCAGCTCGTCGCCAGTGCGATCGAGCTCGAGCAGCTTGACCCGCGTGGCGCTGATATCTACCCCTATCAGTCCGCGACGGCGCCGCATTGGATTCGTCAATCTCCCCATGTGCCGCTTTAATTTTGTCGGCCGCGCTGCCGTGGCGTGCGAACCAGGAATACCCCCGCGGCCACTATACCCGAGCCGTCTCGCCTGGCAACGCCATAAACACGATAAAGTCTTGAATCGGCGAAAAATACCGACGAATGGCGTATATTGAGGTGTCGGATTATTTTACGGATTTGGCGTAACGACGGGCCGCTTCGGCTCGCGGCTTCGATAGGTCCGGGGCGGATTCTCGCCGGGAGTGCGAACGACGGGCGGGACGTCAGGCGATGTCCGTGCTCGCACTGGATGCACGCAGGTGCGGGTCACGTCGTGTCCGTTCGTGTGGATCGCCGCGCACGGTTTGGCCTAGATTCCGGCCTCGGTGGTGTGCGGGCAGTCCGCCGTCATCTGCCCCATTGGCGCCGGGGTGCGACAGCCGCCGGCCCCGGCCGGTATGATGCGCAATCCGTTTTGATGAACGACCCTCTTGGGTTGGCGACTCGATGAAGAAAAGATCACGCGGCGTCCGCGTCGTCATAGTTCTGCTGGCCGGGTTGTTGTCGGCCATTACGTTGGCGGTGTGCGTGGTCGCCGGGGTCTATCTGTATTTTGGGCCGCAGTTGCCCGATGCCGGCGATATCGGTCAGACCCAGTTCAACGAGCCGCTACGGGTCTATACCGCCGATCACAAGTTGATCGGCGAGTATGGCACCGAGCGTCGCAAGCCGGTGACCTACGACGAAATCCCGAAGCAGCAGGTCGATGCCTTCGTGGCGGCAGAAGACGATCGGTTCTGGGAACATCCGGGGGTGGATTATCAAGGCCTGATGCGTGCGGTGATTCATCTGGTGACCACCGGGCGCAAGACCCAGGGCGGGTCCACCATCACCATGCAGCTCGCGCGTAATCTGTATCTGTCCGATGCCAAGACGTATACCCGCAAGATCAAGGAGATGATCCTTGCCTTGCGGCTGGAGTCGAAGCTGACCAAGAAACAGATCATGGAGCTGTATCTCAACAAGATCTATCTCGGTGAGCGGGCCTACGGCATCGGCGCGGCGGCGCAAGTGTATTACAACAAGCCGCTCGACAAGCTCGATCTCGCGCAACGGGCGATGCTGGCCGGGCTGCCGAAGGCGCCGTCGGCTTTCAATCCGATTGTCAACCCGACGCGCGCCAAGCAGCGTCGCGATTATGTCCTGCGCCGCATGCATGCGCTGGGCTTCATTGATGACGCCGCCTGGAAGCAGGCTCGAAACGCGCCCATTACCGCGGGCGAAGGCAGCGACCAGAAAAATCCGGCGCGCTACGAGGCGCGCTATATCGCCGAGATGGTGCGTCAGGACATGGTCGCGCGCTATGGCGACAAGGCCTATACCGGCGGCTACAGCGTGGTCACTACGATCCGCAGCAAGCGCCAGCGCGAAGCGGATCACGCCTTGCGCAAGGATCTGCTGGCCTACGACGCACGTCATGGCTGGCACGGCCCGGAGAAGACGCTCGATTCGTCGACCATGAAAGATTCGAAGGCGGTGCAGGACGCGCTGGACGATATGACCACCCGCGGCGGGCTGGTGCCGGCCGTGGTGTTGTCGACCGACGGCCAGACGGTTCATTTGCAGACCGGCCAGTACGGCAAGGTTTCGATTGGCGCCAGTCAGATCCCTTGGCTGCATGGCAACAAGGCCGCCAGCTCATTGGTGAGCAGGGGCGACGTCGTGCGTCTGGCCTATACCGGCGCCAAGGATAAGGACAAGCAGTGGACGCTGGCCGAGATCCCGAAGGTTCAGGGGGCGCTGGTGGCGATGGACCCGCATACCGGCGGCATCGAGGCGCTGGTGGGTGGTTTCGATTTCGGCTTGTCGAAGTTCAATCGCGCGGTACAGGCCCGCCGTCAGCCCGGCTCGTCGTTCAAACCGTTTCTCTATTCCGCGGCGCTGGCCAACGGGTTTACCGCGGCGACGATCGTCAACGACGCGCCGGTCGTGTATCAGGGCTCGGGCCTGGATGATTCATGGCGCCCCCAGAATTATTCGGGGACGATTCACGGTCCGACGCGGCTGCGCGAGGGGCTGGTGCATTCCCTCAACCTCGTGTCGATTCGCGTACTGCGCCGCGTGGGGATCGGAACGGCGATCGATTACATCAGCAAGTTCGGCCTGCCGGCCAACCAGATGCCGCACAACCTGTCGCTGGCCCTGGGTAGTGCGACCTTCTCGCCGTTGCAGATGGCCACGGCCTATTCCGTGTTGGCCAATGAGGGCTACCAGGTCAAGCCGTATTACATCAGCAAGATCACGAACGGGCGCGGGAAGGTCGTGTTCCAGGCCAAGCCCAAAGTGGCCTGTGATGAGGTCAGCAACTGTCCTGCGCTCACCGATACGTCCGGCGCCGACGATACCTCTCGGCTGGCGCCGCACGTGATCAAGTCGGACAACGCGTATATCGTGGGTGACATGATGCGGGACGTGATCAAGCACGGCACCGGCCGCGGCGCGCTCAAGCTCGGCCGCAACGATCTGTCCGGCAAGACCGGGACCACCAATCATCAGATCGATGCCTGGTTCTCGGGCTTCAACGCCAATCTGGTGACCGTGACCTGGGTCGGCTTCGACAAGCTCAAGCCGATGGGCCACGCCGAGACCGGCGCGCATGCCGCGTTGCCGATGTGGACCGACTTCATGGGCGCGGCGTTGTCTGGCCAGCCGGAAGCGATTCCGCCCAAGCCCGATGATATCGAGACGGTGCAGATCAATCCCCAGACCGGTCAGCGCGCCCTCAATGGTGGCGGCATCCCCGAGATCTTCCGCAAAGGTCACGCGCCGACCGTGGAGCAAGCCCGCCATTCGGGTAAACACGACTCGAGCAACGAAGTTCAGCAGTTGTTCTGATGAAGGGCGGCAGCGTTATGTTGCCGCTCGCAAGCCAATCGGAGCCGATCATGGCCAGCGCCCGCAAGCAAGTCGCACAGCGTCAGCAACTGGCACAGGTCGCTGCACGCCTGATGGCCGAGCAGGGCATCCGGGATTTTCGGGTAGCCAAGCAAAAGGCGGCGCATCAGATGGGTATCGATGTGCGCCAGTCGATTCTGCCGAAGAACAGCGAGATCGAGGCCGCGCTGGCCGAGCACCAACGCCTGTTCTCGGCCGAGGATCAGCCGGCCGAACTGGCCGATATGCGCCAAGCCGCGCTGTCGGCCATGCGCCTGCTCGCCGATTTCAAGCCACGTCTGGTGGGCGATGTGTTGTCCGGTCTGGCCAACGCGCATTCCGATATTCAGCTGCATGTGTTCGCAGAACAATCGGAGAGCTTCGATCTGTTCCTGGAAGGACGCGGCATCCCGTTCGAGATCGTCGAACGACGCTATCGATTTCCCACCGGCTATCGCTTCTATCCGGCTTTTCGATTCGTGGCCGGCGAACATCGCTTCGAGGCGACACTGTTTTCCGATACCGAAATCCGCGAGGCCCCGCGTAGCCTGGTCGACGGTGCGCCCATGGAACGAGCCAATCTCAATCGCGTGGTCGAGTTGATCGAGCAGGCCGAGTTCGAGGATCGGCTGGCCAGTCTCTGATCGCCTGAGACCGGCCCGGAACGAGATCCAACGTCGCCTCGCCCAGGTGACGCCGAGTCACGCTGAGCGTATGGGCCGCCGGCTGGGCGCTGCTATCCCGCTTGCCATGGTGACGGCCTCCGGGCGCGCCCGATGTTGGCCGCCTGCCCGGCCTGAGATTGCCGCGATGCTGAGTCATTTCAGCCGGATGGGCCGATCCGATACACGCTGATCGATCGTTCGAATCGACCACACGCAGGCGCTTTGCCGTTTCTGTGTTCGGGCGCGGTGCTCTGAGTACGGTGCTAAGAGCCTATCCCAATAGGACAGCGGGGTCTGCGCTGGTCTGAGAGTGTGCCCGGCTAGGCGCGGCCGACGCCGCGTGGTCATGCCACGTCAGGAGGCCGCAACACCGCCGGGTGCGCGCTCAGCCCATCCCTTCGGGGCGCCCGCTCGGGCCCCAGGGCGGTGTCAGGGACTCCTTGTGTAGCGCCACCACACCGCGTCGCCCCTTCCTCCCCCTGCGGCCCGAGCGGGCGCCGCAGCCTACGCCGTCCTATTGGAATAGGCTCTAAGTCGATTCCAAGGTGCTGGGCTTTGACCTCGTGCAAGCCGGCTGCGCCGGCTCTTTCATACGGGATCCGCATGCGGGCTCCCCGTGCTTCGCAAAAGTGCATGCAATTTAACGGCGCCCCAATTCGGCGCGAGATGCGCATTATTCGCGGTTTTTAAGGCGTCATCACGGCCATCCGGCGTGTGGCACGCGATGTGCATGCAATCCAGCACGATTGAATTTGCGCTGCTTGCTCATGTCGTCATCGCATTCGGAAGAAGATCCGTTGCCGACTCGGTCCCTGCGAACCGGGCAGGCCGTCGAGCATATGGTGGCGGTATTGTCCGAGGAGATCGTATCCGGGCAATGGCCGCCGGGCAGTCGATTGCCAGCGCAGCAAATTGCGCAGCGGTTTTCCGTGTCGCGAACCCCGGTTCGGGAAGCGTTGAGTCAGCTCTGTGCCATGGGTCTGGCCGAAAGCCGGCCGCATCGCGGCGTGATTACCGCGCAGGTGTCGCAGGCCGATCTGCTCGCCATGTTCGAGGCGATGGCGGAACTGGAAGCCGCCTGCGCGCGGCTGAGCGCCCAGCGCATGACGCTCGCCGAACGGCATCAGCTGAGTGCCATGCATGAAGGCTCGCGCGATCTGCGGGCTTCGACCCGATCGAGCGAATACGCCGTCTTCAACGATGCCTTTCACTCGCTCATCTATCAGGGCTCGAAAAGCGATTATCTGATCGAGTTGACGCTATCGACCCGCGCCCGGCTGGCGCCTTTTCGTCATACCCAGTTCCGGGTGGCGCGCCGGCCGGAGCACTCCTTTGCCGAGCACAGCGAGATCGTCGCGGCGATCTCGGCGGGCGACGCCGAGCGCGCCGCGCAGGCGGTGCGCCAGCACGTTCTGTCGGTTGCCCATGTGTCGAGCGATTACGTGGCCGCCCGCTCCCGCACCGGAGAGTCGCCGTGCCCCGAATGAGTCGCCACCGATCCGTTGTCCGATCCCGCATTCCTTTTTCGAAGCGGCCCCGACTGACTTTCTTTGTTAGGAGCACATCATGAGAAAACTGTTCAGACACATGCTGATCGTCCTGACCCTCGGTGTCGGTCTGCAGGTCGCGGCGCCGGCGATGGCCAAGGGCCCGATCACCATCGGGATCAGCGACTGGCCGGGCTGGGTGGCTTGGTACATCGCTGAGGAAAAAGGCTATTTCAAGAAGTACGGCGCCAACGTAAAGCTGGTCTGGTTCCCGTCGTATATCGATTCGGTCCAGGCGCTGGCCGCCGATAAGCTGGATGCCAACAGCCAGGCGTTGATCGACACGCTCGCGCCGATCGAGAAGGGCGCCCCGCTCAAGGTCGTATTGGTGACCGACAACTCGGCCGGCAATGACGCGTTCATGGCCCAGCCAGGCATCAAAAGCCTCAAGCAACTCAAAGGCAAGACCATCGCCTTCGAGCGTTACTCGATCGAGAACTATCTGGCCTATACCGCGTTCAAGCGGCAAGGGCTCGATATCGACGACAGCAACATCGTGAGCATGACCACCGGCAGCGCGGCCTCGGCGCTGATGGCCGGGCGGGTCGCGGCCGCTGGGGTCTGGAACCCGTGGATCAACCGCATCGAGCAGCGCGGCAAGGGCCATGCGTTGTTCACCAGTGCGTCGGCGCCCGGTCTTATTCCGGACCTGCTAGTGGCACAGCAGAAATCGCTCGAAGCCAATCCCGAGCAATACAAGGCTATCGCCAAGGCCTGGTTTGCGGTGGTCCGGTTCATCAAGGCCCATCCGCAAGAAGCGGCCGCGATCATGGCGCCGCATGTGGATCTGAAGCCCAAGGAATACGAGTTGTCGCTCAAGGGCACGCGTTTCTTTGGCGAAAAACTCAATCAGAAAGCCATGCATGAAAGCGACGCCCCGGAGTCGCTCTATACCAGCACGCGGGATACCGCGGCCTTTTTGAAAAAGTCCGGCAAGCTGGCCAAAGAGCCTGATCCGGCATCGTTCATCAACGCGAGCGTGGTCAATCAGGCCATCGCCTCGCAGGACTGAATGTCATGAAGAGCCAGGCGATCGCACAGGGGCCGGCCGCGCACGCGGGCCCCGATACACCTCGCGCACGGGATCGGGCCGTGAAATCGGCCACGGCGCGGCCGGCGGTTCGTCGTCGCCCGCTGTTGCGGCTGCAGCAGTCGATCCCGCGCAAGGTCTACGTCACGCTGTCGATACTCGGTTTCGTACTGCCGCTGGTGGCATGGGAACTGCTGTCACGCAGCGGCCTGATCGACACCATGTTCCTGCCGACG
Organism: Salinisphaera hydrothermalis C41B8; assembly: GCF_000732535.1. Lineage (GTDB taxonomy): Bacteria > Pseudomonadota > Gammaproteobacteria > Nevskiales > Salinisphaeraceae > Salinisphaera > Salinisphaera hydrothermalis. The sequence continues at coordinate 200,828 of NZ_APNK01000001.1, read as the reverse complement.
CCGGGCGACGTCATCGAGCAGGGCTGGACCTGGGCCCACAGTTCGCTCGCGCAGGATACTTGGGCCAGCATCGTGCGCGTGGTGAGCGGCTTCGTCCTGGCGGCCTGTCTTGGCGTGCCGCTGGGCGTGTTCATCGGCTCGTTCAAGGCCGTGGAAGGGTTCTTCCAGCCGATCAACGATTTCGTGCGTTACATGCCGGCGGCCGCGTTTATCCCGCTGATGATTCTGTGGGTCGGCATCGGCGAAGGCTCAAAGATCGCCATCATCTTCATCGGTGTCTTCTTCCAGATCATCGTCATGGTGGCGGACGTGGTCCGGCAGGTGCCCGGCAGCTGGCTGGAAGCCTCCTACACGCTGGGCGCGACCCGGGGCGAAGCCCTGCGACTGGTGATCTGGCGCGGCAGTCTGCCGCCGCTGATCAACATCCTGCGCGTGAACATGGGCTGGGCCTGGACCTATCTGGTGGTCGCCGAGATGGTGGCCGCGAACAAGGGGCTCGGCTACGCGATCCTGCAGGCCCAGCGCTTTATGAACACCTCCACGATCTTTGCCGGGATTCTGATCATCGGCGTGATCGGGTTGCTGTTCGATCTGTTCTTCCGCCAGCTGCATCGGCGGCTGTTCCCCTGGCTGCACTGAACGCGCCCTGTCCGAAGGAAGCCGAGATGAGCGATCAAATCCTGCATATCGAGTCTGTGGAAAAACGTTATCCCGACGGTCGCGGCGGACAGCAGACCGTGCTCGACAATGTCTCGCTGCGCGTCGAGCCGGGCGAATTCGTTACCGTGATCGGGGCGTCCGGCTGCGGCAAATCGACCCTGCTGCGCCTGGTCGCCGGCCTCGAGCATGCCCAGGGCGGCGTCATCCGTCTCGGCGATCGAGTGGTCGATCAGCCGGGGGCCGATCGCGGCATGGTGTTTCAGCACTACACGCTGTTTCCCTGGCTCACGGTCAAGCAGAACGTGATGTTCTCGCTGGAACTCGGCGCCAACATGCGGGCGATCGAAACCGAAAGCGAGCTTTCGGGGTTGGTGGATCGCGCTTATGCGCTGATCGAGATGATGGGCCTGGAAGATCGCCGCGATCATTACCCCAACCAACTCTCCGGCGGCATGCAGCAACGCGTGGCGATCGCGCGTGCGCTGTTGTCGCGCCCGCGGGTGCTGCTCATGGACGAGCCGTTCGGCGCCCTCGATGCCCAGACACGCGAAGTCATGCACGACCTGATCCTGCAGCTGTTCGCCGTGGAGCCGACCACCGTGATGTTCGTTACCCACGACGTAGAGGAGGCCGCCTATCTCGGCGATCGGGTGGTGGTACTGGCGCCGCATCCGGGACGGATCGACGGCATCCATCACATGGCCTGGGGCCGCGAGCGCGAGCCGGCGCTCAAGCTCGACCCCGAGTTCACGAAGGTCAAGGGGCAGCTGACCGAGCGGATTCGCGAGACCTCGGGCATGGAAGCCGATCACAAGTTGATCGAACGCATGACCGCGCTCGGGCGCCGTATGCAAGGCAACGCCGCCCGCTGATTCGTGGTGCGTACCTGTTTCGCCTGTCCTGTTGTGTCTATCCGGTCGTTCAGAGCGGCCCTGTCTTGAGAACCTGGAGATTGACCATGAAAGAGAACTCATCGCGCCGTGTTCGTCGTGGCCTCACCGCCATGCTCATGCTGGCCGCCGTGTCACTGGCCGGCCCGGCGCTGGCCGCCAAACCGCTCAAGCTCGCCGTGGTGAACTGGATCGGCTATGGGCCGCTCTATGTCGCCGACGCGAAAGGCTATTTCAAGGCCGAGGGCGTGCCGGTGCATATGGTGACCTTCAGCGATAATGCGACCATGCCCTCGGCGCTGGCGGGCGGGGCCATTGACGGCGCGGCGTTGACCTACGACCAGGTGATCAATGCCGACGCGAAAGGCCGCAAGCTGCAGGTCGTGATGCCGATCGACTACTCGGACGGCGCCGATGCCATCGTCGCGACCCAGTCGATCACCCAGGTCAAACAGATCAAGGGCCAGAAGGTCGCCTTCAATCCGCTGTCGCCGTCGGCTTTTCTGCTCGACTACGCGCTCGAACAGAACGGTTTGAAGCCGAGCGATATCCAGCCGGTGTCGATGACGCCCGACGATGTGCCCAGCGCCATGCTCGGCGGCTCGATCAAGGTCGGTGTCACCTACGAGCCCAGCGTGTCGCGTATCGTCGACCACGGGAAGGGCTTCCACGTGCTGTATTCCTCGCATCAAGCCCCGGGCCTGATCACCGACGTGCTGGTGTTCAAGAAAAGCTACATCGCGGCGCATCGCGACCAGGTCAAGGCCGTGATCCAGGCTTACCTGAAGGGCCTGGATTTCATGCAGTCGCATCCGCAGGAAGCGGCCGCCATCATCGGCAAGCAGCTGCGGATCGATACCGATCAGGTCGCCGTCCAGCTCAAGGGCGTGAAGAACCTGCCGCTGGATCAGATGTCGACGACCTTCGCCCCGGGATCCAGCAGCCAGTCGTTCTATGTCAGCGGCAAGGTCATCAGCCAGGTGCTGGTGCGCAAGAAGCAGATCGAGTCGGCGCCCAAGATCGCCGACACGATCGATCCGAGCATCGTGCAATCGCTGGCCCACTGATCGGTCGGTCGCCGAATCGCCATGAGTCGAGCACTACTCGTTATCGATATGCAGCGCGATTTCTGCGAGGCCGGCGGCTATGCGGCCGCCTGCGGGCTGGATATCGCGCTGCTGAGACAACCGATCGAGCCGATCGCCCGATTGATCGCGGCAGCGCGTGAGCGCGGGATCGCCGTGATCTATACCCGGGAAGGCCACCGCCCGGATCTGGCGGACTGTCATCCGGCCAAGCGGGCGCGCAGCGCGGCGTGTGGCGCCGGTATCGGCGCGCGCGGCGCTCTCGGTCGTTTTCTCGTGCGCGGCGAACCGGGGCATGAGGTCGTGCCCGAACTGGCCCCGGCCGCGGGCGATCGGGTCGTCGATAAACCCGGCTACGGCGCGTTCTATCAGACCGATCTTGAACTGCTCCTGCGGGTCCGGGCCACGACGCATCTTTATGTGACCGGCGTGACCACGGATATCTGCGTGCACTCGACGCTGCGCGAGGCGGTCGATCGCGGTTACGAGTGCGTGACCGTCGCCAATGCCTGTGCCGCGGCCGATGCGTCTATTCATGCCGCCGCACTCGGCCTGATCGAGGGCCCGGAGGGGCCGATTCTCGGCCGGGTACGCGATACCGCGACGGTACTGGCCGAGTGGGGCGATAGCCAGCCATCCGCCGCTTTGAACAACGCCAATCAAGGAGCCCTGAGCTGATGACAATCCACGCCATCGACTACGAGACCCACCTGCCGGGTGGCCAGCACTGGTCGCTGCGACTGCGCCGCGGGGCCACGATGCGGCTGACCGCCGCCGAGGCCGGCGCCAACGTCGGGCTGCTGATGTACAACCCGGAAAACCTGCTCGAGCGGCTGAACCTGCCGGATACGCTCAAGTGCCAGCACACCTTCAAGCTGACCCGAGGTCACTGCCTGTATTCCGATATGGGCCGGATCTTTGCCTCGATCATCGAAGACGATCTGGGCTGGCACGACAGCGTCGGCGGTAATCTGAATGCCGGACATATGATCGCCAAGGGCTGGCAGCCGGTCAGCTTTCAGCAGGCGCTCAACGACCGCACCCAGACCGGCCACGACAGTTTCCTGATCGAGCTGGCCAAATATGGCCTTGGCGCCCGCGATCTGGCGGCCAATCTGAACCTGTTTTCCAAGGTCGTGGCCGACGACGCCGGACGGCTGAGTTATGTGCCCGATCATTGTCCGGCCGGGGCCTCGGTCACCCTGCGTTTCGAGATGGATACGCTGGTGGCCCTGCATACCTGCCCGCATCCGCTCGACCCCAGCGCCGACTATCCCAAGCGCGGCGTGGATATCGCGCTGGGCACCGCGCCCCCGCCGGACGAAAACGATGTCTGTTGGGCGCACTGCGCTGAGAACGCGCGCGGCTTTGCCAACAATCGCCTGTATCACCTCGGCGCGCCGCGCTAGACACGAATCCAGGAGTTCATCATGACCATCGCGAGTGCCCGGCGTGTCGAAAACGCCGTTACCCGCCATCTGATCGATGCCGGGGACCACTACATCGGCCCGGTCAAAGCCGGCCAGACAATTCGTATCGTCGATGTCGACGGCAACGAAGCCGCCGATACGCTGTTCTTCAATGCCCACGATCCGGCCGAGCGCTATAGCTGCATGGACACGCTTCGTGAGCAGGGCCAAGTCTATCTGACCACCGGCAGCGAGCTGCGCTCGAATCTCAATAACGTGATGCTGACCATCACCGCCGATACGGTCGGCCGCCACGACACCCTCGGCGGGGCCTGTGCCAGCGAGTCCAATACGGTGCGCTACGACCTGGAAAAGCGGCACATGCACTCCTGCCGTGACAACTGGATGCTGGCGATCGCCAACCATCCGGAATACGGCATCGACAAACGGGATATCGCGCACAACATCAACTTCTTCATGAACGTGCCGGTCACCGCCGACGGCGAGCTTTACTTCGACGACGGTATTTCCGGGTCCGGCAAGTATGTGGAAATGGTCGCCGCCATGGATGTGGTCGTGCTGATTTCGAACTGCCCGCAGCTCAATAACCCCTGTAGTGGTTTCAATCCGACGCCGCTGGAAGTGCTGGTCTGGGATTGATCTGAATATCGATCGATTAGTCCGCCAATGAACGCGAGTTAAACGCAAATAGGGACCCTGGTTTATCCGCCGATTTCGCAGAACCTAAATCTGCGTCATCTGCGAAATCCGCGGAGGACTGTCTTGTGCTTGTTCGCGTTTATTGGCGGGCCATTAAAAACAGCCATGGGACGACTCATGGCGTTGCGAGTTCCCGCGGGACGACCCGCGCCTAGCGAAATCGAGCCATGTTCAACAAAGTTCTCATCGCCAACCGCGGCGCGATTGCCACGCGTATCCAGCGCAGCCTGCACGCGGCCGGTATCGGATCGATCGCGGTCTATGCCGAGGCGGATCGCGATGCGCCGTTCGTGCAAACGGCCGACGAGGCCTACCCGCTCGGCGAGGGCAGCGCCGCTGACACCTATCTCGATCGCGACAAACTGCTCGATATTGCGGCCTCGGCTGGCGCCGGGGCGATTCATCCGGGGTATGGATTTCTCTCGGAAAACGAAGAATTCATCACCGCCTGTGAAGATGCCGGCCTGGTCTTTCTCGGCCCCACTGCCAAGCAGGTGCGTGCCTTCGGGCTGAAGCACGAGGCGCGTCGTCTAGCCGAGGCCGCCGGCGTGCCGCTGGTGCCGGGCTCGGGGCTGCTCGACGATGTCGAAACCGCCAAGCACGAAGCCGCGCGGATCGGTTACCCGGTGATGCTCAAATCCACCGCGGGTGGGGGTGGTATCGGCATGCAGGTCTGCGAGAACGAGGCGGAGCTCGGACGGGCTTTTGATTCGGTACGCGGACTCGGCCAACGTAACTTTGGCGATGCCGGGGTGTTTCTGGAAGCGTATATCGCCCGGGCGCGGCATCTGGAAGTCCAGATCTTCGGCGACGGGGCCGGCACGGTCGTTGCCCTCGGTGAGCGCGACTGCTCCACCCAGCGTCGTAATCAGAAGGTGATCGAGGAGTGCCCGGCGCCGGCGCTTGCCGAGCCGGTACGCCGCGATCTGCTGGCCACGGCCGTCGCCCTTGGCGAGTCCGTGCAATATCGCAGTGCCGGCACGGTCGAGTTCATCTACGACGCCGCCCGCGAAGCCTTCTATTTCCTCGAGGTGAATACTCGGCTGCAGGTCGAGCACGGCGTGACCGAGGCGGTCTGGGGCGTCGATATCGTCGACTGGATGCTGCGGCTCGGTGCCGGCGAGGCGCTCGATCTGGCCGAGATGACGCGGGATCTGGCGCCGACCGGACATGCGATCCAGGCCCGGCTCTATGCCGAGGATCCGCACCACGATTTCCGCCCCAGCGCCGGTCTGCTGACCCAAGTGGCGTTCCCCGAGGCGCGGGATCTGCGTATCGATCATTCGATCGAGGCCGGTCTCGAAGTCTCGCCGCTGTTCGACCCGATGCTGGCCAAGGTGATCGTACATAGCGCCGATCGCGAGAGCGCGCGGGCGCGGCTGGCCGAGGTGTTGAACGCCAGCCGGGTCTACGGCATCGAAACCAATCTGAGCTGGCTGGCCCATGTGCTGCGCGATACGCGCTTTGCCGCAGCGGATATCCATACCCGCTGGCTGGGCGCTCTCGACTGGGCGCCGCCGACTTTTGAAGTGCTCGACGCCGGCCCGTTGACCACGATTCAGGACCTGCCGGGCCGGCTCGGCCATTGGGATGTGGGCGTGCCGCCCTCCGGCCCGTTCGACGATTTCTCGTTTGCGCTCGGCAACCGACTGCTGGGCAACGCGCCCGATGCCGCCGGTCTGGAAATCACGCTGGCCGGTCCGACCCTCCGCTTCAACCGAGCGACCCAGATCGTGCTCGCGGGCGCGCCGATCGAGGCGCGCCTGGACGATGCCGGGATCGAGCCCTGGCAGGTGATCGACGTGCCGGCCGGCGGCACGCTTGTGCTCGGGCGCGTTCAGGGCGGGGCGCGCTGCAACCTGCTCGTCGCCGGTGGCATTGACTGCCCGCGCTATCTCGGCTCCCGGTCCACCTTCACCCTCGGTCAGTTCGGCGGCCATGCCGGGCGTGCTCTGCGCACTGGCGATACCTTGCCGTTGGCGGCGGTCGAGCCGGTGCCGGTCCGCAGCCTGGCCCCCGAACTGCGCCCGACTTTCGGCGAGACCCGCGAAGGCAAGCGGCACTGGGAGATCGCCGTGCTGTACGGCCCGCACGGCGCGCCGGATTTCTTCACCGAAGCCGATATCGACACCGTCTTCAGCCACGACTGGGAAGTGCACTTCAATTCCAGCCGCACCGGTATCCGCCTGATCGGTCCGCGCCCCGAGTGGGCCCGCGAGACCGGCGGCGAGGCCGGCCTGCATCCGTCGAATATCCACGACAATGCCTATGCCTTCGGCACCATCGATTTCACCGGCGACATGCCGGTCATCCTGGGGCCGGACGGGCCCTCGCTCGGTGGGTTTGTCTGTCCGGCCACGACCGTGCGCGCCGAGCGCTGGAAGCTCGGTCAGCTGGCTGCGGGCGATACGGTACGGTTCGTGCCGGTTTCCCAGGCGACCGCGCGAGCGCTAGAGGCCCGCCAACGAAGTCTGATCGAAACGCTCGCCGTGGTGCCCGAGCCCGAACGGCCGATCGAGCGCGGGGCGCCGATATTGCGCGAACTCGACGCCGAGACTGCCGGCGAAAAACTGGTCTATCGGCAGGCGGGCGACGATTTCCTGTTGATCGAATTCGGCGAGATGACGCTGGATATCGCGCTGCGCTTTCGGGCCCATGCCTGGATGCTCTGGCTGCGCGAGCATCCGATCGACGGCATGGCTGAACTCACCCCGGGCATTCGCTCGCTGCAGATCCACTACGATCCGAACCGGTTGACGCTGGCGGCGTTGCTCGCCCATCTTGAGGCCGCCGAGCGCGAGTTGCGCGAGGTCGAGGATCTGGAAGTCGAATCACGGCTGGTGCATCTGCCGTTGTCCTGGGACGATCCGGCCTGCCACGAAGCGATCGAGAAATACCAGCGCAGCGTGCGCCCGGATGCACCCTGGTGCCCCAGCAATCTGGATTTCATTCGGCGTATCAACGGCCTGGACAGCGAAGCCGAGATCCGCGAGATCCTGTTCAATGCCCGCTATCTGGTCATGGGGCTGGGCGATGTCTATCTGGGCGCGCCGGTCGCGACCCCGCTGGATCCGCGCCAGCGCCTGGTGACCACAAAATACAATCCGGCCCGCACCTGGACCGCCGAGAATTCGGTGGGTATCGGCGGCGCCTATCTCTGTGTGTACGGTATGGAAGGCCCGGGCGGCTATCAGTTCGTCGGCCGGACGCTGCAGATGTGGAACCGCTATCGCGAGACCCGGCATTTCACCCAGCCCTGGCTGCTGCGGTTTTTTGATCAGCTGTCTTTCTACGAGGTCACGCACGACGAGCTGATGGCGATCCGGGCCGAATTCCTGCATGGCCGCTTCGATCTGCAAACCGAAACCGTGCGCTTCTCGCTGGCCGAGTACGAGCGCAATCTGGCCGGCAGCGAAGACGCGATCGCGGCCTTTCAGGAAAAACGCGAGGCCGCGTTTGCCGAGGAGATGGCACGTTGGCGCGCCAACGGGCAGTTCACTTTCGAAGACCACGTGCCCGAAACCAGCGAAACCGCCGAGCTGGGAGCCGATGAAGCCGCCATCGATAGCCCGGTGGCCGGCAGTCTGTGGAAACTCAAGGTCGCGGTCGGCGACGAGGTCGCCGAGGGCCAGGTCGTGGCCCTGGTCGAGTCCATGAAAATGGAAGTCGAGATCGTGGCTCGCGGGCCCGGCCGCATCGCGCGCCTGCCCATCGCGGAAGGCGGGGCGGTCACCGCCGGCCAGCCCGTCGTGATTGTCGACGCCAACACGGAGGCCTCGGTATGAGCGGCCGCGATCTGACCCGATTTACGCTGCACGCTGCCTATCGCAGCGGCGAGCTGACGCCTCGCGCCCTGGTGGCCAAGCTGCTGGCCGAGGCCGCCGCACGCGGCTCCGATCCGACCTGGATTCGGCGCCTGACCGTCGACGAGCTCGAACCCTATCTGGCCGCGCTCGACGGCGAATCGCCGGAGACCTTGCCGCTCTATGGTTTGCCGTTCGCGATCAAGGACAACATCGACCTGGCCGGTATTCCGACCACGGCGGGCTGCCCGGCATTCGCCTATGTGCCCACGCAGCATGCCTTCGTCGTCGAACAGCTGATCGCGGCCGGGGCGATTCCGCTCGGCAAGACCAACCTGGATCAGTTCGCCACCGGCCTGGTTGGCGAACGCGCGCCGGCCGAGTACGGCGTGCCGGGCAATGCCTTCGATCCCGATTACATCCCCGGCGGCTCCAGCAGCGGCTCTGCGGTGGCCACGGCGGCCGGCCAGGTCAGCTTCGCGCTCGGCACCGACACGGCGGGCTCCGGTCGCGTGCCGGCTTGTTTCAACAATCTGTTCGGTCTCAAGCCGACCGTCGGCTTGTTGAGCAATCGCGGCGTGGTCCCGGCCTGTCGCAGCATCGATACGATCAGCCTGTTTGCGCTGACGGCCGACGATGCCCAAGCGATTCTCGATGTCGCGGCGGTCTTCGACGGGGACTGTGCCGAGGCACGCGCGCATGATTTCGCGATCGCAGGCCAGCGCTATGGCCGGCCGCCGGCGCATTTTCGTTTCGGGGTGCCGCCGCGCAATCAATGGCAGACCGATGCCGCCTACAGCCGTTGCATGGAGACCGCGATCGGCGAGCTGCGCGCGCTCGGCGGCGAACCGGTCGAGATCGATTGCACGCCGATGCTGGAGGCGGCCCGGCTGCTTTACGGCGGTCCGTGGGTCGCCGAGCGCTATCACGCCGTGCGATCGCTGATCGAGCGCTCGCCGGACGCGCTGCATCCGGTTACCCGCCAGGTGATCGAAGCGGGGCGGGCGCCGAGCGCGCTGGATGCCTTCGATGCCGGTTATCGCCTGTCCGAGCACAAGCGCGCGGCCGATCGTCTGCTGGCCGAGGTCGACGTAATGCTGGCGCCGACGACGGTCGCGCATCCGAGCAAGGCGGCGGTGGCGGCCGAGCCGGTCGCGGTCAATACGCGGCTCGGCACCTGGACTAATTTCATGAATCTGCTCGACTACAGTGCGCTGGCCGTGCCGATCGCGATCGGCGAAAACGGGCGCCCGGGCGGGGTAACGCTGTTCGGCCCGGCGTTTGCCGATCTGTCGTTGCTGAGCCTGGCGCGCGCGCTCGAGGCACGGCTGGATCTGCCGCTCGGGGCAACCGGGCGACCGCGCCCGGCGTTGCCGGCGCTGCCGCCGGCCGGCGACGGGACCCTGGAGATCGCCGTCTGCGGTGCGCATCTAGACGGTCTGGCCTTGAACCATCAGCTGGTCGAACGCGGCGGCCGGCGCACGGCGGTGACCGAAACGGCGCCTCGATATCGATTGTTCGCGCTTACCGCCGATCAACCACCGCGCCCGGCGCTGATCGAGGACGCCGAGGCAGGGCAGGCGATCGCGGTCGAATTGTGGCGGCTGCCCATGGCGAGCATCGGCAGTTTCCTCGCGGGTATTCCAGCGCCCCTCGGTCTGGGCCGGGTCACGCTGGCCGACGATCGCTCGGTGACCGGTTTCATCTGTGCCGCCGGGGCCCTGGATTCCCAGGCCGAGGTCATCGAAATCAGCGCCTTTGGCGGCTGGCGGGCCTGGCTGGCATCGACCACCGAACAGGAGATCTGTTGATGAATCCCGGACAACCGGCCGACTTCGCAAGTGTGCCGACCATCGATATGGCCGGCCTGTTCAGCGGCGACCCGGCGGCTCGCGCCGAGGTCGCGGACGCACTGGCACGTGCGGCCCGCGAGGTCGGTTTTTTCCAGATTGTCGGGCATGGCATCGGCGAGGCGCGCCGCGCGGCTTTGCTGAGCCAGGCCCAGCGGTTCTTTGCCCTCGATCACGACCGCAAGATGGATTACTACATCGGCCGCTCGACCCATCATCGTGGCTATGTACCCCCGGGCGAAGAATCGCCGGATCCGAATAAACCGGATCGCAAGGAAGCCTTTGATCTTGCCTTCGAAATGTCCTGGGCCGAGGCCGCAGGCACGCCCATGCTCGGTCCTAATGTTTGGCCGGATCTGGAGGGCTTCCGCGAGGCAGTCTATGGCTATTACGAAGACGCGTTCGCGGTCGGCCGCGCGCTCATGGAAGCGTTCGCGGTCGCGCTCGATCTGCCGGCCGATCAATTTTCCAGGCATGTGACCCAACCGCCGAGCCAGCTCCGGCTGATCCATTACCCCTACGATGCCGAGGCCGAAGACGCTCAGGGCATTGGCGCGCATACCGACTATGAGTGCTTCACCCTGCTGCTGCCGACCGCGGCCGGGCTGGAGGTGATGAACGGCGCTGGCGAATGGATCAGCGTGCCGTATCGCGAGGGGGCGCTCGTGGTGAATATTGGCGACATGCTCCAGATCTGGACCAACGGCGAGTTCGTGGCCACGTCGCACCGGGTACGCAAGGTGCCGGAAGAGCGCTATAGCTTTCCGTTGTTCTTTGCTTGCGACTATCACACCGAGGTCGCGCCGCTACCGCATCTGGTCGCGCGGGATGGTGCAGCGAACTATGAGCCGCTGCAGGCCGGCGAACATCTCTACGCCCAGACCATCCAGACCTTCAATTATCTGCAGGCGCGCCTGGCGCGTGGCGAGATCGCCCTGCCGGCCGGGGCCCGCGGTACGGCGACCTTCGGCCAGCACGCCCGTCACGGCGACGCCTCGTGAGCGAGGTACCGGCGCGCTATCGCGGCTTGTGGCGGCGCCGACTGTATGTCGAGCCGGCGGCCGGTCCGTCCGTGGTCGAAGATACGACCACCGAAGTGTACTGGCTACAGACGGGCCTCTGGCATGCCGACTTGCGCATTCCGGTCGATATGCCCGATTTCACTGGTGTGGGGAGCCTCGCCGACTGCGATCGTATGCAGTTGATCTGGATCGCCGGGCTGACGGCTTTCGCCGGGCGTACGATCGTCGAGGGCCGCTTCTGTACCTGGCATCGATTGGTGGATATGGCGCCGGGACTGGATAAGGACATCGGCGCGATGCGGTTTCTCTCCGACCGTCTGCTCGAAGAACAGCATCCGGACGGCCGTTATCTCGAGCGCTGGGAGAAGGTCGCGTCCGGTGATGCGACCGGTGAGGTGGCGCGGATCGACGAGGTCGGTCTGCCGGTCTGGTTGCAGCAGGGCACGCATGCGTTTCGTATCGTCCCCCGGCCGTCGCTGGAGGCCGACCACGAGTTGCTGGAAGCGCCCGAAACATTGGCCGGCGCCGCGCTCGCCCGGCGTGCGGCGACCGAGGTCAGCTATCTGTGCCGCGACGCCGACGGATGGCGCGTCGCGCGTTCGACCCATCCTTGGCGAATCGGCGACCTCTGCGAAGTACCGGACGCCCGGTAAGAAAAGCTCCCAGCGGCCGTGGAGCCTTTGAAAATACAAGACTGGCGGATCGGGTTTTTCCCGAATCAATAACCTGGAGGGCCAACGGATGAGCGGCGCATTACGCATCAGGCCATTGCTGACGGCTACGCATCGTTATGAAAAGACCGTGTCCACGCGCGGCCGTGGTCACGGGGTCTATATCGAGGCGCCGATCCTGGCGTATCTGATCGAAACGCGCAATGGCCGCATCCTGTTCGATGTCGGCTGCGACTACCACAAGATCGCCACGCCGGAACTGCGTGCCCGTTATTTGGAACCGATGCGCCCGACCTTCGACGTGCCGGAGATGTCCCAGACGCAGCGCATCCCCGAATATCTGCAACGGCTCGGCCTGACCGTGGACGATATCGATCTGGTATTTCTCAGTCATCTGCACTTCGACCATGCCGGCGGGCTATGCGATGTTCCCGGCTGCGAGGTACATATTCATCGCGACGAGGTCGAAGCGGCCGATACCGGCGAGGTCAGCGGCATCTTTGACGATGAAATCGCCGAGCGCGACAACTGGCGTATCCAGCCGGCGGCATACTCGCCGGCCCCCGGCATCCAGGCGATCGAGACGCCGGGCCATACCGCCGGTCATATGTCGTTGTTCATCGAGCTGCCCAAGGGGCCGCCGGTGATTCTATGCGGAGATGCCGCGGATCTGATGGAAAATCTGGACGACGAGATCGCCCCGGGTTACTGCTGGCAGGATCGCGAAACCCAAGCGGTGGACAGCATTCGACGGCTCAAGCAATTGGCAGCGCAAGAAGGCGCCGAGCTCTGGCCTAATCACGACTTCGATTTCTATCGCACGCTGCCGGCCTTTCCGGGTTTTCGGGAATGAGCCGATGGCGATGTTCGGCCAGCGCTAAGCGCTGATGTTTTAAGCCTATATGCTAGATGACGAATACCGGCGGGCCGTGGTATCAAGAAATTGCAGACTTGATGGTTCGCCGAGGGATCCGATGCAGAACTTCGACACCATTCTTCTGGCCTATGACGGCAGCGAACAGGGGCGTATCGCCTTGCGACGCTCGTTGCCACTTCTGGGGGCAGGCGAGGTGCGCACACATTTGCTGGCGGTGGTGCCGCTGACCGGTGCAGTAGCCGCCGCGGAAGGCTTTTATACCGAGAGCATGTACGAGTCGGAGCGTGAGCGGGTGGAGAAGATCCTCGCCGAGGGCGTGGACATGCTCAAGGCCAAGGGGATCGATGCCCAGGGCTATGTCCGCGTCGGCGAGCCGGCGCACCAGATCGCCAAGCTCGCCGGCGAGCTGGAGGTGGATCTAGTGATCGTCGGCCACCAGCGCCGCGGTGTTCTGGCGCGTTGGTGGCAGGGCTCGGTGGGCGCTTCGTTGCTTGATCGTCTGGATTGCAGTTTGCTGATCGCCCAGGACCCGTCGATCGAGACGTAAAACGGCCCGCGGCGGTCTTGTCCGCCGCGGCGATCGAGTGCGGCCTGCGCTTGCGCTACTTGGGGACGTACGATAGCCAGTCGTAACCGTCGTCGCCATAGGCGATGAACCAGTCGTTGAGCAGGCTGTCGGTTTCGTTGTAGCGCAGCGGGCGGCCTCGGGCATCGGTGACGTAACCGCCCGCGGCCTTGAGCACGGCGTGGCCGGCTGCGGTGTCCCATTCGCTGGTCGGGCCGAGCCGCGGATAGAAGTCGGCTTCGCCCTCGGCGATGATGCAGAACTTCAGCGACGAGCCCATGCTGACGGGTTCGTAGTCGTCCATCTTCGACAGCAGCTGTTCGATGGCATCCGAACGATGGGAGCGCGATACCAGCACACGGGGCTTCTCGGTTCGAGCCGGGCTGACCTGTATGGCTTCGATCTCGCCGTCGCCCTCGCGCCGGAAAGCGCCGACTCCATGCGCGCCGAACCAGAGCCGGTCGAGCGCCGGGGCATAGACCACGCCGAGCACAGGCCGGCCATCCTCGATCAGTGCGATGTTGATCGTGAACTGATCGTTACGGTTGACGAATTCCTTGGTGCCGTCCAACGGGTCGATCAACCAGTATTCGCGCCATTCCGAGCGCGTGTCGTAGTCGATGTCGGCGCCTTCCTCGGATAGCTGCGGCGTATCCGGTGTGAGCGCCGACAGCCCGGCGGCAATCGAGCGATGCGCCGCGAGATCGGCCTGGGTCAGCGGGCTATCGTCGTCCTTGGTCGCGACGTCGAAATCGCTGCGGTAGATCGGCAGCGTCTTCGCGCCGGCCTCGACGGCGATGCGGCAGACAGCATCGAGCAGTTCGCGGTTGATCTCCATGATCCTAGGCCGTGGCGTTCGCAGTAAAACATCGCATCATACCGGCCTTGCGGGTGCGCACAAGCCGGGCGCAATCGATCATCGGTTGCCCGATGACCGGCGATTGCCGCCACCGCTGCGCCGACGCCGGTTCGGGCCGCCACGCGGCTTGCGCTTGCGGGGCGCGGCCGGGGTGAAGTCGTGTACGAATTCATCCTCGGTCGGCATCTCGGCATCGATCTTGTGCTCGATGTAGTCCTCGATATCGGGCAGCGAGTACACGTATTCCTCGCAGGCGAACGAAATCGCCTGGCCGGTGTTGCCGGCCCGGGCCGTGCGGCCGATACGGTGCACGTAGTCCTGAGCGTCCTGCGGCAGATCGAAGTTGATCACGTGCGACACGTCCGGAATATGCAGCCCGCGCGCGGCGACGTCGGTGGCCACCATGATCGGCAGCTCGCCGCTCTTGAATTCCTCCAGCAGACGCAGTCGTTTCTTCTGGGCCACGTCGCCGGACAGGGTGGCGGCGTTGAAGCCGTTGGCGACCAGCGTGTCCTGAATGCGTTCGGCCATGCGTTTGGTGTTGATGAAGATCAGCGTCCGGCCGTCGCCGATTCGGCGCAGGGTCCCGATCAACAGGGCGAGCTTGTCGTCCTTGGACACGTGGTAGAGCTTCTGCTCGATGGCATCGATGTTGACCGTCTCGGTATCGGTGCGCACGAGTTTCGGATCGTTCATGTGCTCGTAGGCGAGCTCGAGCACGCGGTGCGACAGGGTCGCCGAGAACAACAGGTTCTGGCGGTTGCCGGGCGGCGGCATCTTGCGGAACATGTAACGGATGTCGTCGATGAAGCCGAGATCGAACATGCGATCGGCTTCGTCCAGCACGGCGACTTCGATCGCCTTAAGCGTGTAGACCTTCTGTTTGTAATAGTCGATCAGGCGGCCCGGGGTGCCGATCAGAATATCGACGCCGTCCGCGATGGACTGGCGCTGGGTATCGTAGCCGGTGCCGCCGTAGCACACCACGCACTTGAGTCCGGTATCGGCGGCCAGCGGCAGCGCATCCTGGTAGATTTGGTCGGCCAGTTCACGCGTCGGCGCCAGAATCAGCGCGCGCGGCTGCGACGCGCCGGAGGGCGCCTGATCGCTGGGCTCGGGCGGCTGTCGAAGCAGGCGATCCAGTGTCGCCAGAAGAAACGCGGCCGTCTTGCCGGTGCCGGTATGGGCCTGGCCGGCGATGTCGCCGCCGGCCAGCGCCAGCGGCAGCGTCTCGGCCTGGATCGGCGTGGCATGGGTGAAGCCGCGCTTGTTCAGGCCGGATACGATGGTCTCGTGCAGGCCGAGCGTGTCCAGCCGGGTCTCGGTGACCAGCTTGCGCGGATTGGCGTCTGCGATGGTGTCACTCTCGCTCATTGAATTCTCTTCGCGCCGGGTCGGCGATTAGGGCCCGTCATCGTTTTTTGTCCGAAAGCATCAACGGGCCCTTGGAAAAGGGTTGAAAAAATGCTTGAGATTAGCTCCAATACAAGCGAAGATTATGCATGCAGCGAACCGTTGTATGCTCGAGTTGCATCAACTCGCTTTCTGGCGCTTGTTTCGTGCAACCCGCACTATAACAGCTTGTGATCTTGGCGACCGGGTCGCTGGTCATTGGCAAGCTTGCAAACATTTCCCGCGCCCCTAATTAGGTGTCTGAGGCTTTGATCTTCTACGGATCGAAAGCCAATCAACCCGCTTCTATCATTTGTCCTGCTCCAGACGTGAGGACGCTCATGAGTGAAAACATCGTCAAAGTCAGTGACGACAGCTTCGAAAACGACGTGCTGTCGGCCTCCGGTCCTGTCCTTGTGGACTATTGGGCCGAATGGTGCGGCCCCTGCAAGCAGATTGCCCCGGTGCTCGACGAGCTCGCCGACGAATACGAAGGCAAGCTGACCATCGCCAAGCTCAACGTCGATGAAAACCCGAATACGCCGCCGCGCTACGGTATACGCGGCATTCCGACCCTGATGCTGTTCAAGGACGGCGAAGTGGCCGGGACCAAGGTCGGCGCTGTCTCCAAGAGCCAGCTCGCCGAATTTGTCGATCAGCACATCTAGTCTGATTCGACCCGCGTGCCGCCGAGGGCGATTGGCGGCACGCGCCGAACCTTCATCCTCGACTCGTGGCCTGACCGGGCGACGACATATCCCGAACGAGCGTATATAACCGTGTCCGAAGAAACTGTTGAAGAACGCCAGCCCAAGGATTCCACCTCGTCATCCAATAACAACAACGGTGGCAATGGTGGCAACGGCGGTAGCAACAACAACCGTCGCGGCCGGCGTCGCAAGAACAACAACGGCGGCTCCTCCAATAACAGCAACAATAATAAGAAGAGCGGCGGTAATCGTGGCCGGTCCGGTGGCAACAAGGGGCCGAACAATCCGCCGAACGAGGATATCGACGAGGCGGAATTCGAGGCTTATGCCGGCGTCGCCGGCGATGGCCCGATCCTCAATCTGACCGAACTCAAGCGCAAGACCGCCGCCGAGCTGATGGAGATGGCCCAGGACATGAACCTGGAAAACATCTCCCGCCTGCGCAAGCAGGACCTGATTTTCGCCATGCTCAAGGCGCACGCCAAGTCGGGCGAGCGCATCTATGGCGACGGCGTGCTGGAGATCCTGTCCGACGGCTTCGGGTTCCTGCGCTCGAACGAATCTTCCTACATGGCCGGGCCCGACGACATTTATGTCTCGCCCAGCCAGATCCGGCGCTTCGCGCTACGCACCGGCGACAACATTCGCGGCCGCATCCGGCCGCCGAAGGAATCCGAGCGCTATTTCGCGCTGCTCAAGGTCGACGACATCAACGAGGACCCGCCCGAGAAGTCCAAGGGCAAGGTCCTGTTCGAGAACCTCACGCCGCTGTTCCCGACCGAACGGCTGCACATGGAACTCGGCAACGGTTCCACCGAGGACATCACGGCGCGCACCATCGATCTGGTGGCCCCGTTCGGCAAGGGCCAGCGTGGCCTGATCGTCTCGCCGCCCAAGGCCGGTAAGACGATGATGATGCAGAACATCGCCCAGTCGATCGCGCATAATCATCCCGACTGTCATCTGATCGTGCTGCTTATCGACGAGCGCCCGGAAGAGGTGACGGAGATGGAGCGCTCGGTGCGCGGTGAAGTCGTGTCCTCGACTTTCGACGAGCCGGCCGCCCGCCATGTGCAGGTCGCCGACATGGTGATCGAGAAGGCCAAGCGCCTGGTCGAGCACAAGAAGGATGTGGTGATCCTGCTGGATTCCATCACCCGTCTGGCGCGCGCCTATAACACCGTGGCGCCGTCGTCCGGCAAGGTACTCACCGGTGGTGTGGATGCCAACGCTCTGCAGAAGCCCAAGCGTTTCTTCGGTGCCGCGCGTAACGTGGAAGAGGGCGGCAGCCTGACCATCATGGCCACGGCGCTGATCGAAACCGGCTCCAAGATGGACGAAGTCATCTACGAGGAGTTCAAGGGCACCGGCAACATGGAGATCCACCTGGATCGCCGTATCGCCGAGAAGCGGGTCTACCCGGCCATCCACGTCAATCGCTCCGGCACGCGCCGCGAGGAGAAGATGGTGCCGCAGGACGAGCTGCAGCGCATGTGGGTGCTGCGCAAGCTGCTGCACGGCATGGACGATCTCGCGGCGATGGAACTGCTCATCGATCGCATGAAGCAGACCAAGACCAACGCCGAATTCTTCGAATCGATGAAGCGTTAGTCAAAGCCGTCGATCACGGCCAAAAAAAGAGCGGGCTCCGGCCCGCTTTTTTTGGTTCATCGCGGATAGCGGGGCCACGATCCCGGCGAGTTCCGGGGATTCAGGCATGGGTAGATACGACTAAGCCATGCACTGGGTCAGCACCGCCGACCTCGCACTCGAACAGTCTAGTTCGCGGGTCTTCGCCGGCCTTTGGTTTCGCGCTGCAGCGCGAGTCACTTCTCTTGCTTGCTCGGCAGATGTAACCAAGAGAAAAGCACCCGGCACGGCGCCGGCTTCGCCGGTTCACGTCGAGACGTAGCGCCGGCGGGATGCGCCCACCTAGTCGATGACAATGGCGCATCGCTTTGGCGATGCTCAGACAGGCTGGGCGCACCGGCGCCGTGCGCCGGACACCCGCCAGCACCACGCCTCGCCGTCGCCGCACAACGGGACGGGAATACAGCCACGGCGCATCAGAGCTCGGCGTCTTCCATAAACCGTGGCATCGCGGCCCACCTAACCATCCAGCTGAGGCCATGATCCGGTTTTGCATCGGCCCCGCTAATATGCGACGAGCTTTTTTTGATCGCGCGGCGCGAACGCCGTTGCTCAGGATCCCGATCCCCGGGATTTGATGGTCTGCGCCAGGGCCGGCGCCATATCACGCCCGATCGCGTGCCAGCCGCTGGACAGACTGCTGACCAGGGCGGGGTACCCGTCGGTCTTGAGCGGGACGCGGCGAGTAAACGCCCGAGCGGCCAGCGTATCGCCATTCGGACCGATCAGCGTCCAGCGCCCCGCGATATGGGCGTTGCCGTCATAATGCCCGAGGAACTGATCGACGTGGGTTTGAAGTTGATACACGTCGTGCTGATGGCTGTT
Source organism: Salinisphaera hydrothermalis C41B8 (assembly GCF_000732535.1). GTDB lineage: Bacteria > Pseudomonadota > Gammaproteobacteria > Nevskiales > Salinisphaeraceae > Salinisphaera > Salinisphaera hydrothermalis. The sequence goes on along the minus strand of NZ_APNK01000001.1, from coordinate 181,840 downwards.
CGCACGGACCACGTTGATGCCGCCCAAGCGCTGATCGAGCGTCGCATACAGATCGTCGGTCAGCTGGCCCGAGAGTGACGACGCCCAGCGATTGTCGTTGGCGATCACTACCTTGTGCGGGCCGGTCTGGTAGACGAGACCGCCCTGGTCAAGATACGACGCCGTGCTCACGGGCGCGACCATCAGTGTGGGCGCTCCCGGTTGCGGCGCGGCGTCGGCGGTGCCGGGGCTGGAGTCCAGTACGAAAAGCGACGGCGAGTTCGCTGTGGTTGCGCAGCCGGCGACGAGTGCGAGACTTAGCAGCAGCCCGGCGGCCCAGGCCCGGCGAATGAACGAGTGACGAAGGGTGGTCATGGGTGGGCCCTCGGTACCGGATCCTTGCCCTGGGGGCGGCCGAAGATCAGTGAATTCGGATGATCGCGCAGCGTACGTGTCAACGGCGCGGCATTGTCGAGCACCTGATTCAAGCGCTCGATGGTCTGATTGAGCTGCTGATACGCTGGCGCCCCCTGCTGAAAATTATCCAGCGTATTTTGCAGCTGCTGCAGGGTATCGCTGAGTTCGCCAGGCAGGCGCTGCGTGCCCGGCTGGGCGAGCAACTTGTTGATCTGATGCGTGGCCTGTTGCAGCTGTTCCAGCGTATCGTTGGTCGTGCTCGCCGCGTGTTTGAGCTGGTCGACGATCGGGCCGATATCGAGATTGTTGAGCTTGTCCATCAGGTTCGATAGCTGCTGCTGAATGCTCGTAATCTGGCTTGGTTCGCTCGGGAACACGCGGTAGGGGCCGACTTTCTGTGCGTGATAAGTCTTGGCGTGGTGGTCGAAGGTCAGGTCAATGAACATCGCGCCGGTGAGCAGATTCGAGGATTTGATGGTGGCGCGCAGGCCATGTTTGAAGAACTGTTCATTGCGCTGGTGCCACTCGTCGTTGGACATATGGGCCCAGGACAGGCTCGGGCGCTGTGGCTCGATCGAGATCAGCACCGGGATCTTGAAGCCGGAAAAGCTCGATGGTTTGAAGTCCTTCGGGTAGAACGGCACTTTTTCCACCGTGCCCACGCGCAGTCCGCGGTATTCCACCGCAGCGCCCGCGGACAACCCGCGCACCGAATCATCGAGCAGCACGACATATTTGAGCTTGCGGGTATAGCGATCCTGGGTCGCCGCATTGTGCGTTTCATAGAGCTTGAAACGCGCGCCGTCCTTGGCCGGTTTCCCGGTATCCACGTCTTCCGGCTGGCCGAAGGTAATACCGCCGGCCAGCACGCTCTGCAGCGACCCGAGTTGTACATCCACGCCATCCGAGCCCAGATGCAGGTCGACTCCCGAGCGCAGCCAGAACTGGGTGACGTTGGTGATCAGCTGTGAATACGGTTTGCCGATGAACACCGTATAAACCGTCTGCCGCTTGGCCACCGAGAACTGACTGTCCTCGATCTGCCCGACGTTCTGGCCCTGATAGACGATCGGGTCGCCCACCGAGAGTGTGTTGTCGCCGGAATTGACGAGTTTGACCGTCAGCCCGGGTTTGTTGCTCGGGGTCGGCGGTGGATTGTCCTGAACCTTGAAGTGCCGCTTGTCGCTGCGCTTGTCGGCCGGGCGCATCTGTAGATAGGCGCCGGAAATGATGGTGTTGAGGCCCGAAATACCCTGCGGGCCAACCCGCGGTTTAACGACCCAGAATTGTGCGTCATCGCCCAGCAGCTTGCCGGTATCCGGATTCATCTGCACCGTGACGACGGCGCCCTTGTAGTTGTCGGCCAGCGAGACGTCGGTGACGTGGCCTACCGGCACACTGCGTACCTTAAGCTGGGTATTGCCCGCATCGATGCCTTCGGCGGTATCCATGTCGAGCTGGATCACTGGGCCGCGCGAGGTGAAATTGTCGTAGACCAGCCAGCCGCCGATCAGCGCGGCGGCCAATGGAATCAGCCAGACCGGCGAGATGCGCCAGCGGCGCGGTTCGGACAGCTCGGCGGTATCGTCGGGCGGGGTATCGCTCATGCGCTGGATTCGGTATCGGGGTCGGGGTAAGCGGAATCGGGCCAGAGTAACCGAGTATCGAAGGTCAGTGCGGCGATCATGGTCAGGATCACCACGCCGGCAAACGCGACCGCCCCGCGCCCGGGCTCGATCGACATGAGCGCGCCGGCCTGGACCAGCGTGGCGAGTACCGCCACCACGAATACGTCGATCATCGACCAGCGGCCGATTTTCTCGGTCAGACGATACGCGCGTGTTCGCGACAGCGATGCGCCCGGACGGCCTTGCGCGGCAATGCATAGCCAGCCGAGCGCCACGATCTTGGAGATCGGCACCACGATACTGGCCACGAAGATCACGGCGGCGATCGGCCAGTCCCCGGCCTCGGCCAGATGCAACACGCCGCCGGCGATGGTCTGCGGCTGCGCGTTGCCGAGCGTGATGGTCGAGAGTACCGGGTAGATATTGGCCGGAATATAAAGCAGAGCCGACGTCACGAGCAGGGCCCAGGTGAGCTGGATACGATCGACGCGAAAGACATGGTGCCGCTTGCCGCAGCGCGGGCAGCGATGATGGCGGTTGGCCACGAACGGCGTATCGCAGGCCGCGCAGGCGACCAGCGACTGGCTACGCCCGGTAGCGCCGGAGCGGATATCGCGCCCGGGCGCCGGCACCGGCGCGACCGCATCCCAGAGTGCTGTCCAGTCGATGAGCGTCAGCGTGCGCAGCAGCAACAACGAATACACGCAGAACGCTACGAAGGAGGCACGGATGTGGATGTCGGCGAGCGAGACGATCTTGATCAGGCTGACCAGCACGCCGACGATGAATACATCGGACATCATCCACGGCTCGAGCGGGCGCAACAGCCGGGCCAGCGGCACCACGCCGGGTAGCGGTCGGCGATTGCGCCCGGCGGCGATGCACAAATAGATCAGTGCGGCGAGATACACGCCTGGAAAGCCCACGGTGGTCGCCAGCAGCACGGCGGCCAGCGCACCGTAGTCGTCGCCAATGAGCGCGCTGACGGTGTCGCCGAAATTCATGACATGGCCGACGCCATGAGTCGAAAACCCGAGAAACGGAAAGACGAATACCAGCCCCAGCGCGATCAGGGCCGCGATGGCCCATGCCATCGGGGCCTGGGCGTCACGCTGGGCGACGCCGGTCAGGTGATGCCCGCAGCGCGGGCAGTGGGCCTGCTGGCCCGGACGGCGCGGCGGTAGACGGGAGACCCAGTCGCATTCGCGACAAAGCGCGAGCCGCGACACCGCTGGGTGCCGCGGGCTCGGATCGGGGGCTGGGCGGCCGGTCGCGTCGTTGACCGCCGGCGCGGGATCAGCGTTTGTCGATGTCGACGTAGTCACGCAGGTCGTAGCCGGTGTAGACCTGGCGCGGACGCGCGATACGACGCTTCGGATCGGCCATCATCTCCGACCAATGCGCGGCCCAGCCGACCGTGCGGGCGATGGCGAACATCGGCGTGAACATGTTGATCGGAATACCCAGCGCCTGATAGATGATGCCGGAGTAGAAGTCGACGTTCGGGTACAGCTTGCGCTCGACGAAGTAGTCGTCTTCCAGCGCGACGCGCTCGAGTTCCAGGGCCAGCTCGAACAGCTTGTTGTTCTGCATGTTGTAGTGCTCGAGCACTTCATGGCAGTAGCTGCGAATGACCTTGGCGCGCGGGTCGAAGTTCTTGTAGACGCGATGGCCGAAGCCCATCAGCTTGAACGGATCGTCCTTGTCCTTGGCCTTGTCGATATATTTCGACACCTGCGACGCATCGCCGATCTCGGCCAGCATGTTCAGTACGGCCTCGTTGGCGCCGCCGTGCGCCGGACCCCAGAGCGCGGCAATGCCGGTCGAGATCGCGGCATAGGGGTTGGCGCCGGTGGAGCCGGCCATGCGCACGGTGGAGGTCGAGGCGTTCTGCTCGTGATCGGCATGCAGGATGAACAGGATGTCCAGCGCCTTGGCCGCCACCGGATCGACTTCGTATTCCTCGGCCGGTACCGCGAACATCATGCGCAGCAGGTTCGAGGTGTAGTCGAGATGGTTCTTCGGCCCGATCTTGGGCTGGCCGATCGAGTGCTTATAGGCGGCGGCCGCGATCGTCGGCATTTTCGCGATCATGCGATGCGCGAAGACCTCGCGATGCTCGGGATCGGTGATGTCGGTGGTGTCGTGGTAGAACGCCGACAGCGAACCGGTGATGCCGGTGAGTATCGCCATCGGGTGGGCGTCGTAGTGGAAGCCGTCGTAGAACTTGACCAGCGACTCGTTGAGCATCGTGTGATGCGTGATCGAATCGCGGAAGGCGTCCATCTGCTGCTTGTTCGGCAGTTCGCCGTTGAGCAGCAAGTAGCAGACTTCCAGATAGCTGGATTTGTCGGCCAGATCCTCGACCGAATAGCCGCGATACATCAGGCGGCCGTTCTCGCCGTCGATGAAGGTAATGTCCGAATCACAGGAACAGGTGGCCGTGAAGCCCGGGTCGTAGGTGAATACGCCCTGTTCCTGATTGAGACCGCGTACATCGACGGCCGGCAATCCCAGAGTTCCTTCGACCAGGGGCAACTCGGTCGTCTGGCTCTCGTCGCCGTTAGTCAGTTTGTACGTGTTGGCCATATGGAGTCTCCCGAAAGTTGCCGCAGGACCTCCTACTGATCGGAAACGTCGATCGCAGGCTGCGGGTAATGCGAAGGGTATTCGATGCGCGCCACACCGGTTTCGATCGCGGCGGCGGCGACCGCCGGCGGCACGAAATCGATCAGGCGCGGGTCGAACGGACTCGGGACGATATAGTCCGGTCCGAACGACATTTTGTCCTTGCTGTGGGCTTCCAGCACGGTGTTGGGCACCGGCCGGCGGGCGAGTTCGCCCATGGCGCGGGCGGCGGCGACGCACATCTGCCGATTGATGCGCCGCGCACGCACGTCCAGCGCGCCGCGGAAAATATAAGGGAAGCCCAGCACGTTGTTGATCTGATTCGGATAATCCGAGCGGCCGGTGGCCATGATCAGGTCGTCGCGCACCGATTTGGCGTCCTCGGGCGTGATCTCCGGATTCGGGTTGGACAGCGCGAATACCACCGGTTTGGCCGGCATGGCCGCGATCTGTTCCTTGGACACCGTGTCCGGGCCCGACAGGCCGATAAAGACATCGGCGATCGCCATCACGTCGTCCAGCGTGCGCTTGTCCGTCTTGGTGGCGAACTTGGCCTTGTACTTCGACAGGTCGTCGCGCTGATCGTGGATAACGCCCTTGCTGTCGCACATGAAGATATTGTCGCGCGTCGCACCCATCTCGATGAGCAGATCCATCGAGGCGATGGCGGCGGCGCCGGCGCCCATGCACACGATCTTCGCGTCGGCAAGGTTCTTGCCCTGCAGCTCCAGCGCGTTGATCAGGCCGGCGCCTACGATGATGGCCGTGCCGTGCTGGTCGTCGTGGAAGACCGGAATATCCAGGCGCTCGATCAGCGCGTTCTCGATCTCGAAGCAGTGCGGCGCGGCGATGTCTTCCAGATTGATGCCGCCGAAGGTCGGTGCAATCCGGGCCACGGTCTCGATCATGGCTTCCGGCGTGTCGGCGTCGACTTCGATGTCGAAGACGTCGACATCGGCGAATTTCTTGAACAGAACCGCCTTGCCTTCCATCACCGGTTTGCTCGCCAGAGCGCCGGTATTGCCGAGGCCGAGTACCGCGGTGCCGTTGGAAATCACGGCGACCAGGTTGCCCTTGGACGTATAGCGGTAGGCGTCTTCCGGATTATCCCGGATCGCCTTGACCGGCTCGGCCACACCCGGCGTGTAGGCCAGCGACAATTCACCGTACGTGGTGAACGGCTTGGTGACCGATATGCCCAGCTTCCCCGGTTTCGGGCGGGCGTGATAGTCGAGAGCTTCCTGTTTACGCGAATATTCGGCCATACAGCCCAATCGGTTGTTCTGTGCTTGTGAACGCGCCGGACCGCGCGTGCGCACAGCAAATGACGGTCGAGTATAGACGGCCGTTGTCGATGCGACCAGCCGGGACGCTCATGCGTCGCACCCGAAACTATACATTTTCCGGCTCGGCGTCGACGTGCTCGAGTTCGCCCGCGTCGTCGGTGACGATCGTCAGCACGATCGGCTGACAGCAGACGAAGCAATCTTCCACGTAACGCTGATTGCCGGCGGTGGTGTCTACCACGACGGTAATCGTCTCGCCGCAATACGGGCAGGCCACGCTCGGCTCTTCGATCATCACAGGGTCTCCGCCAGGATGGTATCGAGAAAATACCAGCCCTGGTCGCTGGCGTGCAGTGATTCGATGTCGGCAACCAATAGCCCACGATCTATCGGGGCCGCCAGTGTAGCGAGTAGATCCGGCCAGGGGAGCCCGGTACGGGGTTCGTAGTCTTGTCGCAAAATGCCGCCACGGCGTCGCAGGCCGTTGAGCAGGGCTTCGAAACGCGCGTCGTCGGCCGTGAGCTGTCGGGTTTCGGTCACTGCTGCCGGCGTGCCGGCGGATTTCATGTAGCCGGCGGGCCAGCGCTGACGGGCAGTGCGTACGATCGTGCCGTCGGCGCGGGTCTGCTTGCCGTGCGCGCCGGCGCCGATGCCGAGGTAATCGCCGAAGCGCCAGTAGTTGTCGTTGTGACGACAGCGATGATCGCCGGCCCACGCCGAGACCTCATACTGCGTGTAGCCGGCGGCGCGCAGGCGCTCGGCGGCCGCTTCGAACAGATCGACGATCGCGTCGTCGTCCGGGCGCGGCGGCGGGCGTCGATGGAACGGCGTGCCCGGTTCGAGCGTGAGTTGGTAGTAGGAAATATGCCCGGGATCGCGCGCCAACAGCGTCTCGACATCGGCCAGCCCCGAGGCCAGCGTCTGGCCCGGTAGGCCGAACATGAGATCGCAGTTCAGCCGTGCGATGCCCGCCGCGCGAACATCGTCGATGGCGGCCAGCGCTTCGTCCGGGCCGTGGATGCGCCCTAGGGCGGTCAGGCAATCGGCGTCCAGGCTCTGGATGCCGAGCGAAACCCGATTGACGCCGGCCGCGGCCATATCAGCGAAACGGCTGCGCTCGGTGGTGCCGGGATTGGCCTCGAGCGTGATTTCGCAGTCGGTGTCCAGCCCCAGTCGACGGTCGAGCGCGTCGAGCACGCGCCCGATGGCGGCGCCGGAGAACAGGCTGGGCGTGCCGCCGCCTATGAATACACTCGATATCGAGCGGGTCTCGTCGGCGGCGGCGATCTGCCAGTCCGCCAGCAATGCGTCGATATAGGCTGTTTCCGGCAACTCGGCCGGCGCCCGGTGCGAGTTGAAGTCGCAGTACGGGCATTTGGCCACGCACCACGGCAGATGCACATAGACCGCCAGCGGCGTCGACGCGACATCGCCGTGCGCGCGCGGCTCGTCGATGGTGGCGTCAGCGACGCTCACGCAACTGTTCGATGAGTTTGGCCATGGCCCGGCCGCGATGGCTGATCGCGTTCTTGCGATGCGCGGTCAGTTCGGCCGCGCTCGCGTTCTCGGCGGCCACCCAGAACAAGGGGTCGTAGCCGAAGCCACCGTCGCCGCGTGGCGCCTCGAGAATACGCCCACGCCACACGCCGTGGGCGATCACCGGTACCGGGTCGTCGACGGCGCGGGTGGCGGCCAGGCAACAATGAAAGGCCGCGCCGCGCGCCGGCACGGAGACGTCGGCGAGTGCGGCCAGCAGTTTCGCGTTGTTGGCCGCGTCGTCGCCGTGGGTGCCGGCGTAGCGCGCCGAATGCACGCCCGGCGCGCCGCCGAGATAATCCACGGCCAACCCGGAATCGTCCGCAATCGCCGGCAGGCCGGTCGCGGCCGCGGCGTGCCGGGCCTTGATCAGCGCGTTGTCGACGAAGGCTACGCCGTCCTCGATCGCATCCGGTACATCGAACTCGGATTGCGAGACCACCTCGATATCGAGGTCGGCCAGCAGGGCCGCGAGTTCGGCCAGCTTGCCGGCGTTGGACGACGCAAGTACCCAGCGCTCGGCCATGGGTCAGTCTCCGGCCAGCGCGCTGCGCTGGATGTCGATCAGCTCGGCGACGCCCTTTTCGGCATGGCCGAGCAGGGCGTCGAGTTCGCCGCGCGCAAAGGCATGGCCTTCGGCGGTGCCCTGGATCTCGATGAAGCCGCGGGCCTCGTTCATGACGACATTCATGTCGGTCTCGGCCTGGCTGTCTTCGGCATAGTCCAGATCCAGCACCGGCGCACCGTCGTAGATGCCAACCGATACGGCGGCCAGCTGGCCGTGCAGCGGGCTGGATTTGAGCTTGCCGTCGGCGACCAGGCGATTCATGGCATCCACCAGCGCCACGTATCCGCCGGTGATCGCGGCGGTCCGGGTGCCGCCGTCGGCCTGAATGACGTCGCAGTCGATGGTGATCGAGCGTTGGCCGAGCGCTTTCAGATCCATTACGGCACGCAGCGAGCGGCCGATCAGGCGTTGGATTTCGACCGTGCGGCCGCCTTGCTTGCCGCGCGCGGCCTCGCGACCGCTGCGGGTGCCGGTCGCGCCGGGGAGCATGCCGTATTCCGCCGTCAGCCAGCCGGAATCGGAGCCGCGCAGCCACGGCGGCACGCGATCCTCGACGCTCGCCGTGCAGATCACGCGAGTATCGCCGAACGACACCAGGACCGATCCGGCTGCGTGCTTGGTGAAATGGCGCTGGATGGTCACGTCACGGAGCTGGTCGGCGGCGCGGCCGCTGGGTCGGTTGATCAAGTTCGCCTCGCGAAATGCTGTTGAATAGCCGGCTAGTGTATCAGCGCGGGCGTGGCGTTCGCGGCTCGTCGAACCACTCGCCGCGCCCAGCATCCCGGCCGGCTATGCGATACTGCGCGCCATTCCGCGACCATGACAGACATCGATTCAAGGCATCGTTATGACCCGAAGCATGACCGGATTCGCGCGTCGCGAGGCCCAGGGCGAGTGGGGCGAACTCGTCTGGGAGCTCCGCAGCGTCAACCATCGCTATCTCGATGTGTCGCCGCGCCTGCCCGAGACATTGCGCGCGCTCGAGCCCACGATTCGGGAAAAAGTCGCGAAGTACGTCGGCCGCGGCAAGGTCGAGGTGACCGGCCGGCTGGCCACCACGCGCTCGGATCGCTCGATCGAGGTCGACACCCAGCGGCTGGCGGCCCTGTCGGCGGCGGTCGATACCGTGCGTACGAACGTGATCGATTGTCGCGCCCCGGATGCACTCCGTCTGCTGACTTTTCCCGGCGTGCAAAAAGACATCGAGCCCGATACCGAAACCCTGCAGGCGGCGGCGCTGGAATCGCTCGATGCGGCGCTGGCCGATCTGTGTGATATGCGCGCATCGGAAGGCGCGCGTCTGGCCGAGATGCTCACGACGCGCGCCGAGGCCATTCGCGAGCACGCCGCGGCCGTGCGTCAGCGCGTGCCCGAGGTGCGGGCCGAACAGGCCGAAAAACTGCGTGCTCGCTTGGCCGAGATGGACGTCGAGGCCGATCCGGCCCGGGTCGAGACTGAACTGGTCATGGCCGCCCAGCGCATGGATGTGGCCGAGGAACTGGACCGGCTCGATGCCCATATCGAGGCATTGAAGCAGGCGCTCAGCCGGTCCGAGCCGGTTGGACGACGCCTCGACTTTCTGATGCAGGAATTCAACCGCGAAGCCAACACGCTCGGCTCGAAATCCTCGGATGCCGAGGTGACCGGGCATGCGGTGGAAATGAAGGTGCTCATCGAGCAGATGCGCGAACAGGTTCAGAACATCGAATGACCGTGGAAACCCAGTCCGAAAATCGAGCCGGCCGGCTGTATGTGATCTCCGCGCCCTCGGGTGGCGGCAAAACGAGTCTTACCCGCGCGGTGATCGAGCGTCTCGGCGCCAATGGCCGTGTGGCGCGATTCTCCGTGTCCTATACAACGCGGAATGCGCGCGCCGGCGAGGTCGATGGCGTGGATTATCACTTCGTTTCACGAGACGAGTTCGAGGCCATGGCCGAGCGCGGCGAATTCCTTGAATACGCCCGCGTGTTCGATCGCTATTACGGCACCTCGGCGGCCGAGACCGCGCGCTGGCTGGATGCCGGGCAGGATGTGGTGCTGGATATCGACTGGCAGGGCGCGGCCCAGGTGCGCGAACGCGCGCCGCAAGCGATCACCATCTTTATCCGGCCGCCGTCGCGCGAAGAGCTGGAGCGGCGCCTGCGCGCCCGCGGGTCGGAAGACGAGGTGGCGATCCAGCGGCGTCTGGCCGAGGCCGACGACGAGCTCGCGCATGCCGACGATTACGATTACCAGATCGTCAATGATCGCTTCGAGCACGCGCTCGACGAGTTGACCGATATCTTCGAACGCACGGTCTAGTCCGATCCGGCATCTGGCTGTGGCGGAGCCGAGGCGTTATAATGTTTGATTGCGCTCGATTTGAGAGGTACCCATGGCGCGCGTAACCGTTGAAGATTGTCTCGAACATGTCGACAACAAGTTCGAGTTGGCGACCATCGCGTCCAAGCGGGCTCGTCAGCTCGCGCGCGGCGCACATTCCCAGCTCGACTGGGAAGACGATAAGCCCTCTGTGCTGGCTCTGCGTGAAATCGCCGAAGGCCTGGTGAGCCGGGATATTCTGGAAGAGCCGGACCTGCCGCCCATGTCCTCGAGCATGGAAGCCCCGCGCCCGGCCGAGCCGAGCGAAGACGACTTTCAGGCCGACGAAAAGCGCGGCGCCAAGCGCGCCGACAGCGGCGAATAACTGCGGCCGCATTCGGGCGCGCTCGCCGCGCGCCCGGATCGTTAGCGGCGACGTCCGGACTCTCGCCAGCTCCGGGCAATCAAAGTAATCTAAGGCCATGGAACTGAATGGCCTGACCCGTATCCAGAGCAAGATCCGGACCTCGCGTATTTCTCGCGAGTACGGGATCGATGCGCTCGCCGAGCATCTGGAAACCTATATGCCGGCGGACCAGATCGCCCAGGTGCGATCGGCCTACGAGTACGGCGCCCGCCAGCATCGCGGCCAGTTCCGCAAGACCGGCGAGCCCTATATCTATCATCCGCTGGCGGTTGCCCGGATTCTCGCCAACATGCAGCTGGATGCGACCACGCTGATGGCCGCCATCCTGCACGACGTGATCGAGGATACCGATGCCGCGCGCGACGAGGTGGCCCAGCGGTTCGGCAGCGAAGTCGCCGCGCTCGTGGATGGGGTCTCCAAGCTCGACAAGGCCCAGTTTCGCAGCCGCGAACAAGCCACGGCGGAGAGTTTCCGCAAGCTGATGTTGGCGATGACGCACGATATTCGCGTCATTCTGGTCAAACTCGCCGATCGCCTGCACAACATGCGTACGCTCGGCGGCATGAGCCCGAAAAAACGGGCCCAGATCGCGCGCGAGACGCTGGATATCTATGCCCCGATCGCCCGTCGGCTCGGCATCAACACCATGCGCGAGGAACTCGAGGAGAAAGGCTTTGCCAATCTCTATCCGCGCCGCTACGAGGTGCTGCTACGCGCCTCGCGCTCGATTACCGGCGATCGGCGGACGCTGCTGCGCGAGATCGAGGAGAACCTGTCGCGAGCGGTGGCGGCCGAAGGCCTGACCGCGACCGTGCGCGGCCGGCGCAAGAATCTGTACAGCATCTATCGCAAGATGCGCGAAAAGCATCGGCGTTTTCTCGATGTGTTCGATCTGTACGGCGTGCGCGTGATCGTGAACACGGTCGACGAATGCTATCGGGTGCTTGGCATCGTGCACCATCGCTACCGGCCGATCTCCGAGCAGTTCAACGACTACATCGCCAACCCCAAGCTCAACGGCTACCAGTCGTTGCACACTACGGTGCTCGCACGGGGCGGTATCAAGTTCGAGGTCCAGATTCGGACCCGCGAGATGGACCAGATCGCCGAATCGGGCATCGCCGCGCACTGGCAGTACAAGCTCGGTGAATCGGTGGGCAAGCTCGGTAATCTGGATGCCAATGCCTGGCTGGGCCATCTCGCCGAAATGACGGAAGGCGAGCGCGACTCGCTGGCTTTCGTCGACAACCTGCGTATGGACCTGTTTCCCGACGAGGTCTATGTGTTCACGCCCAAGGGCCAGATCATCCAGTTGGCCAAGGGCTCGACCTGTGTCGACTTCGCCTATGCCGTACATACCGAGCTCGGCAACCGCTGTGTCGCGGCCCGGGTGGACGGGCATCTGGCGCCGCTCAACAATCAGCTGCAGTCCGGCCAGACGGTGGAGATCATCACCGCCAAGCATGCGCGGCCCAACGCCGCCTGGCTGCATTTTCTGCGCACCGGAAAGGCGCGCTCCGGCGTACGCAATTATCTGAAGAACCAGCGCGAGGACAAGGCGCGTGAACTCGGCGAACGCCTGCTCGAGAAGGCGCTCTCGGATCTCGGCCTGTCGCTGCGGCGCCTGTCGCGCACCGATATCGACCGCGGACTGGCCGAAATGGGTGAGGCTAGCCTGCCGGCGCTATATGCCGCGATCGGGCTCGGACGCCGGCTTGCACCCCTGGTCGCCCGTCATTTCCTGGCCAGCGACGCCCCGGTAGCGGCCGGCCGTCGAGCCAAGCCGCTGGCGGTGCAGGGCACCGAGGGCCTGGTGGTGGAATTCGCCAAGTGCTGCCACCCGGTGCCGGGCGATGCCATCCACGGTCAGGCGAGCATTGGGCGCGGGCTGGTCGTGCATCGCACCGGGTGTGCGTATTCGTCGCGCAAGGGCGCGTCCAACGATCGGGTGGAGCTGACCTGGGCCGACAATGTCTCCGGCGAATACGACGTCGACTTGCGCGTGACCGCCGCCAACGAGCGCGGGCTGCTGGCGAACATCTCGTCACGCATCGCCGACGGCGGCTGCAGCATTGAGAACGTGAATTTCCCCGAGCGCGGCGGCGCGCTGGTGACCATCCGGTTTTTGATCAGCGTGCGCGATCGTCAGCATCTGGCCAGCGTCATCCGCCGCATTCGCCGGATCCCGCAGGTCGAGAAGGTGGAGCGCAGCTGATCGGCTGTCCTGATGTCTGGGCCGCAGACAGACGCTGTGTAAAAATACAGCGTCTGTTTTCATTCCCGGAGCGTCTCATGCAGCCCATCAACCAGCAGATCATCCATACCCACGACGCCCCCGCGGCGATCGGCCCGTACTCGCAGGCGGTCAGCGTCAACGGCATGATTTTCGTGTCGGGCCAGATCCCGCTCGATCCGAAGAGCGGCGAGCTAATCGAGGGCGATTTCAAGGCCCAGGTCGAGCAGGTCTTCGACAACCTCACCGCGATTGCCGAAGCGGCAGGGCTGACCCTCGACAACGCGGTGCGCATCGGCCTCTATCTGACCGATATGAGCCAGTTCGCCGTGGTCAACGAAGTCATGGAAGCGCGCTTCAATTCGCCGTACCCGGCGCGGGCCGCGATCGGCGTGGCCTCCCTGCCCAAGAACGCGGCCGTCGAGGCGGATGCCATCTTCGCCGCCGGCTAGCTCGAGCGCGGCGACGGATGCCACGGTCGGCGCCACCGCCAGCGTACGCCGGCTGGCGGGCGTCGGCCCGAAGCTGGCCGAGCGGCTGTCCGGCCTCGGCATCGTCGCTATCGGCGATGTCCTGTTGCATCGACCGACCCGCTACGAGGACCGCAGCCGCATCACACCGGTGCTGGAACTGGCGCCGGGCCGGCCCGCGCTTGCCGTCGTGCGGGTGGAATCCGCCGAAGTCCGTATGGGGCGTCGGCGCAGCCTGTTGGTGACGACATCCGACGGTGCCGGTCGCTTGTGGCTGCGTTTTTTTCACTTCGGGCCCGCCCAGCAGGCGCGGCTCGCCCCGGGTACGTGGCTGCGCGTCTACGGCGAGCCGCGCGGCGGGGCCTACGGCGCGGAGATGGTGCACCCCGAGACCGAGGTCGTGGCCGATGCCGCGGCCGGGCACGACTTCGTGCCGTCGTTTACCCCAGTGTATCCGGCGGTGTCGGGGGTGACTCAGAATCGGCTGCGCGACCTGGTCGGCCAGGCACTGTCGCTGCTGGATCGCTCGGATTTCTGGCCGGAGGGGCTGCCGGCGGATCTGACCGGGCCGGCGGTGGCGATGAGTGCGGCCGAGGCGCTGCGTCATATCCATAATCCGCCGCCGGGTGCCGATCTGGCCGCGCTCGCCGACGGTCGCGATCCGGCCTGCCGCCGGCTGGCGTTCGAGGAATTGCTAGGCCATCAGCTGGCCCTGCGCTCGCGTCGCAAGCAGATTCGCAGTGATCGCGCGCCGGCCATGCGCGAGCCCGGTCGTGGGCTGGCGCCGTTGTTCGAGGGACTGGGTTTCGCGCCCACGAACGCCCAGCGGCGCGTGATCGGCGAGATTCTGGCCGACATGGCCGCGGCTGCGCCGATGCTGCGGCTGGTGCAGGGCGATGTCGGCTCGGGCAAGACCGTGGTGGCCGCCGCGGCGCTGCTGACCGCGGTCGACAACGGCTGGCAGGGCGCGTTCATGGCGCCGACGGAGTTGCTGGCCGAGCAGCATCATGCCTCGCTGTCGCGCTGGCTGGAGCCCCTCGGCGTGCCGGTCTGGCTGATCACCGGCAAGCGAAAGAAGGACGACGAAATCATCGCCGCGATCGGCTCGGGCCAGCCCGGCGTGGCCGTCGGTACGCATGCGTTGTTTCAGAACGCGGTCGAGTTCGGCCGGCTCGGGCTGGCGGTGATCGACGAACAGCATCGATTCGGCGTCGATCAGCGGCTGGCCCTGCGCAACAAGGCCGGCTCGGGGCGCATGACGGCGCATCAGCTGATCATGACCGCGACCCCGATCCCGCGCACGCTCGCCATGAGCGCCTATGCCGATCTGGATACTTCGGTAATCGACGAGCTGCCGCCCGGACGCACGCCGATCACCACCGTGGCCATTCCCAACACACGGCGCGACGAAGTGATCGCACGTATTGGCGATGCCGTGGCCGAAGGCCGGCAGGTGTACTGGGTGTGCACGCTCATCGAGGCTTCGCACAAGCTCGAGGCGCAGGCGGCCGAGGCGGCGGCCGAGTCGTTGTCGGAAGCGCTGGACGGTGTCCGCGTGTCCCTGGTCCACGGTCGCATGAAGGCCGCCGAGAAGGCGCGCGCGATGACGGCATTCAAGGAAGGGCGCATCGACGTGCTGGTGGCGACCACCGTGATCGAAGTCGGCGTCGATGTGCCCAATGCGTCGTTGATGATCATCGAGAACGCGGAACGACTCGGCCTGGCCCAGCTGCACCAGCTGCGCGGCCGGGTGGGGCGCGGGTCCGTGGCGAGCCACTGCGTGTTGCTCTATCAGGGCCCGTTGTCGGATACCGCTCGGGCGCGCCTGAGCGCGCTGCGCCGCACGTCGGACGGCTTTGCCATCGCCCGCGCCGATCTGGAGCTGCGTGGACCGGGCGAAGTGCTCGGCACGCGCCAGACCGGGGCGCAGGAATTCCGCATCGCCGATCTGGTGCGCGATGCCGATCTGGCGGAATCGGCCCTGAGCATGGCCGACGATGTGCTCGCGTACCACCCGCGGGAGGCCGAGCTCCTGATCGAGCGCTGGACCCAGGCCGGAGCGGCCTACGCGCGGGTCTGATCCGCTGGATCGATCATCCGGGCGGCACGCTGCGCCGCACGGACGATGTTCAGAGCCAGCGCTTGCGTCTGAAGTAGATCACCATGCCGAGCACCAGCAAGAGCATCACGCCCAGCAACACCGGGTAGCCATAGCGGAACGATAGTTCCGGCATGTTCCATGGATACTTGGTGTCGAAGTTCATGCCATAGACGCCGACCAGAAACGACAGCGGCATGAACACGGTGGCGATGAGCGTGAGCACGCGCATGACGTCGTTGAGGCGGGCCGAGGCGAGCGACAGATGCGTGTCCAGCAGCGAGCGAGCGGTATCGTAATAGCCGTCGGCCAGATCGACCACACGCTTGGCGTGATCCTGTACGTCGCGAAAATACGGCCGGTTGTCGTCGTGAATCAAAGGATGTTCGAGGCCAACCCAGCGCACCAGGAGTTCGTTCTGCGAGACCAGCACCTTGCGCATGCCGATCAGGCGGCGGCGCAGATCGTGGATCACGCTGATCAGGTCGTCCGTCTTGTCCTCGAAGATGCGGTCTTCCAGCTCTTCGAGCTGGTCGTGATAGTCGGCCAGCACCGCGAAGCCCGAGTCGACCACGACGTCGGCGAGGCAATAACCCAGATAATCGGATTCGGCGTGCGCGATACGCCCGTGAGCGGCATGGATGCGTTCGCGTACCGGGGCGAATACGTCGTGGTCGCCGGCATGGAAGCTCAGCACGAAATCCTTGCCGATGAACAGGCTCACCTGCTGGAAGAGCAGTTCGTCTTCGCGCATGTAGGGCAGGGCGAGGGTGATGAACAGCGTGTTGCGATAGGCGTCCAGCTTCGGACGCTGGCCATTGTTCAGTACGTCTTCGAGCGCCAGGGGATGCAGCGAGAAATCGCCGCCCAGGCGCGCCAGTTGTACGGCCGTGACGTCGCCCTCGAAGTGCAGCCAGGTGAGCTTGTGATCGCTCTGATCGATCGGCGCCAAGGCTTTTTCGAGTTGATCCTCGCAGCGCTCCAGCGCGCCCCCGCTGCCGCCGAAATCCATGCGATAGATCAGCAGTTTGCCGATCCGATGTTCCGGTGCCGGATCCACCAGGGCGCCGGGACGACGGCCAGGCGGCGGGCGGCGGGACAGGGGGTAACCAAGCATGCGATATGACGATTCGGGCGTTGGCCGCTCAGTTAAGCGCAGGCTTGGTTTGTGGGCAAGTCGGTCGTCTTGGCGCGTGTTGCAGGCCCCCGAGTTTCAGCCGGCGCCCCGGCATGTAAGCCCTCCACTTTGCCGGGTAACGTGTTACTTATCCGAGCTACACCGCTTGTGCGCTGATTAGGCCCGGGCCACACAATAGACATCGACGCGGGCCGCGCCAGCCGTTCGCGCGGTGCGAGCGAGCGCGCTCGCGGTACGGGCGGTGGTCATGACGTCATCCACGATGGCGACGTGGCGACCCGCGAGATCGCGGCGTGCGGCAAACGCGTCACGAACGTTGGCCGCGCGCTGGGCGGCGTCCAACGCGCTTTGATGCGGTGTATCGCGCACTCGGGCGAAGACGTCCCGCTCAACGCGCCAGCCGAGCCGGTCGGCGAGGCGGATCGCGATACGCTCGGCCTGATTGAACCCGCGCCGTCGAAACGCCGCCGGGTGCAGCGGCACCGCCGCGAGCAGATCCGGCGGCTCCGGGGCCTGCAGCGCGATGCGCTCTGCCAGCAGATCGCCCAGCAGGCGGGCATGCGCCAGGTGGCGATGGTATTTGAGACCGCCGATCATCCACGCGATCGGCTGGCGATAGTGGAAACCCGCGAGCGCATGGTCGAAGCGCGGTCGTCGGGCACAGTCGGCGCAGACCCGGGTGGCGGCCGACTCGGACAGCGCGATCGCGCAGTGCCGGCATTGCGTCTCAAGCACCGGCAGATCGGCGTGGCAGCCGGCACACAAGGGCGCCGCCGCATCGATGGCGGCGGCACAGACCGGGCAGCGCGGAGCAAGCCACGCGTTCTGTATATTTTTTGCCCAGTCGTAAAGAAATAATGTCATTTCAGGTTGACGGTCGGCGCCGGCTGCATAAAGCTGTTAACGCTGCATCCTCGACGTTATCCTGCCATGACCGACATCTCCGGAGCCGGCGCACTGCGCCATGACTGGACCCGCGACGAAGTCGACGCCTTGTTCGCGTTGTCTTTTCCAGAGCTGATTCATCGCGCCCAGAGCGCCCACCGGGTGCACTTCGACGCCCGCGATGTCCAGCTGTCCACGCTGCTGTCGATCAAGACCGGGGCCTGTCCCGAGGATTGCGCGTACTGTCCGCAGAGCATCCGCTTCCAGACCGGACTGGATCGGGAGGAACTGCTGCCCAAGGAACACGTCGTGGACGCGGCAAAGCGTGCCAAGGCGGCGGGGGCCACGCGGTTCTGCATGGGCGCGGCCTGGCGCAGCCCGAAGGACAAGGATCTGGCGAAGGTCATCGACATGGTCGAGGCGGTCAAGGCCGAAGGCCTGGAGACCTGTGTGACGCTCGGCATGCTCAAGGCGCGCCAGGCGGAAGCGCTCGCCGCCGCCGGGCTTGATTACTACAACCACAACCTCGACACCTCGCCCGAGTACTACGAGGACATCATCTCCACGCGCACCTATCAGGACCGGCTCGATACGCTGGGCCACGTCCGCGATGCCGGGCTCAAGGTCTGCTGCGGCGGCATCGTCGGCATGGGCGAAGCGCCCACCGATCGCGCCGAGATGCTGCGTCAGCTGGCCAATCTGCCCGAGCATCCGCAGAGCGTGCCGATCAAC
This sequence comes from Salinisphaera hydrothermalis C41B8, assembly GCF_000732535.1. Taxonomy (GTDB): domain Bacteria; phylum Pseudomonadota; class Gammaproteobacteria; order Nevskiales; family Salinisphaeraceae; genus Salinisphaera; species Salinisphaera hydrothermalis. Next base: position 163,514 of record NZ_APNK01000001.1, on the reverse strand, counting down.
AATCTGGTCCAGGTGGAAGGCACGCCGTTGCACGGCACCGATCCGATCGACGAGCTGGATTTCGTGCGTACGATCGCGGTCGCCAAGATCATGATGCCGGCCTCTTATGTTCGTCTGGCCGCCGGTCGCGAGACCATGTCGGAAGCCGTGCAGACGCTGTGCTTTCTGGCCGGTGCCAATTCGATTTTCTACGGCGATGAGCTGCTGACCACGGCGAACCCGGCCCACAAGGCCGATCTCGCGCTGCTGGACAAGCTGGGTATGCGACCGGAAGCCACGCCGAAATATACCGATCTCGAGCCGGGCGAAGCCCCGCACGCCGATCACGCGCCCCAGGCCGCGCGCGCCTGACAGCTCGGCGTCGGGATGGAATCGCTGCGAATTTTCTGTCGTCAGCGTCTGGCGGCCATCGACGCCGATGACCGCCGCCGCCGACGACGCGTGGTCGATGGTGGCCACGGCGTGCACGTCACGGTCGACGGCCGTCATGCCCTGAATTTCTGCAGCAACGATTATCTGGGCCTGGCGACCGATCCACGATTGATCGACGCCATGGCCACGGCCGCGAGCCGCACCGGCGCGGGCGCGGGCGCCTCACAGCTGGTCACCGGGCATAACGCCGAACATGCCGCGCTGGAGGCCGACCTGGCCGACTGGCTGGGGCGCGAGCGCGCGCTGGTGTTTTCCACGGGCTACGCGGCGAACGTCGGTACGACCGCCGCGCTGGTCAGCAAGCGCGATCATATCGTGGCCGATGCGCTCAACCATGCCTCGCTCATCGACGGTGCGCGTCTGTCGGGCGCGGCCAAGCATATCTATGCCCATGGCGATGCCATGGCGGCGGATCGGGCGCTCTCCAACGAGGCCGTCCGAAGCGGGCATCGGCTGGTGGTGACCGACGCGGTGTTCTCCATGGACGGCGATACCGCGCCGCTCGCGCGGCTGGCCGATATTGCTGCGGCGCGCGATGCCTGGCTGATGGTCGACGACGCCCACGGGCTCGGCGTGTTTGGCCCGGACGGCGCCGGGCGTGTGGCCGAAGCCGGGCTCGGCAGCGACCGGGTGCCGATTCTTACCGGCACGCTCGGCAAATCGGTCGGCGCGGCGGGCGCCTTCGTCGCCGGTGATGCCGATGTGATCGAGACGATTCTCCAGACCGCGCGCTCGCTGATCTTCTCGACCGCCATGCCGGCGCCGGTAGCCGCGGCCGCGCGGCGTGGCATCGCGATCATTCGTGACGAACCGGCACGGCGCGCGCATCTGCGGGCACTGGTGGCGCGCTTCAAGGCCCAGGCCGAGACGGCCGGGCTTGCGGTCGCAGAATCGGACAGCCCGATCCAGCCGGTCATCGTCGGCGACGAGGCCGCGGCGTTGCGGCTGTCGAACGCGCTGCTGGAGCGGGGCTATCTGGTCGGCGCCATTCGCCCGCCGACGGTGGCCCCCGGCACGTCGCGCCTGCGCGTCACGCTGAGTGCCGCGCATACCGACGACGAGGTCGACGGGCTGGTCGCCGCACTCGCCGAATCCTGGTCGGCGGTGGGCCTGTCAGCCCACGCCGCACCTGCATGCGTGTCGAGCGCTTGAACGCATAGCACCGGCGTTGACGGCGGCGATCGCCACCGGTGCCGCCAGGCCACCGATGCTTACCCTGAAGGAGATTGCATGACCGCGCATACGCTGTTCGTTACCGGCACGGATACCGAAATCGGCAAGACGCGCATTGCCACGGCGTTGTTGCGCGGGCTGGTTGCGGTCGGGCATGTCGCGGTCGGCTACAAGCCCGTGGCCAGCGGCTGTGAGACGACGCCCGACGGGCTGCGTAATGAGGATGCGCTGGCTCTGGCCGCCGCGGGCTCGCCGGGCTTCGCCTACGACGAGATCAATCCCTATGCGTTCGAGCCGCCGATCGCGCCGCATATCGCGGCGGCTGACGCCGGGGTCACGATTGAGCGCGACGTGCTCGATGCCGGCCACGCGCGGCTGGCCGAGCGCGCGGACTGGGTCGTGGTGGAGGGTGCGGGCGGTTGGCATGTGCCGCTTGGCACGGACTGGGATTTTGCCGACTGGGCGAGCGGTCACGGCTGGCCAGTGCTGCTGGTGGTCGGCATGCGCCTGGGCTGCGTGAATCACGCCATGCTCAGCGCGCGGGCGATCGCGGCGACGACACGGTTTGCCGGCTGGGTGGCCAACACGCTGCCGCCGCGCCAGCCGCGGCTGGAGGAGAATCTGGGCTGGCTCGACCACGCTATGCCCGGGCCGTGCGTCGCGCGTGTGCCGATCGACCCGCCGGCCGATCTCGCGATCCGGCCGCAAGCCTGGCGTGATCGGGCGGTCGGCGGTTAGCGCGATTCCGGTTCCCCCGCCGCCGGCTTGAGGCACAATAGCGCGTCATGCAGATCGGTCCTTATCGTTTCGCGCCGCCCTGGTGGGGTGTGGTGCTGGCCCTGGTCGGGGTGTTGATCCTGTCGAGCCTCGGCATGTGGCAGATCGAGCGCGCGCATTACAAGCAGCGGTTGGTAGCGGCTCATGCAAAAGCCCAGGCCGCCGGGCCGCAGCAGCTTCGGATCACGCCGTCCGATCTGTCGGCCGGCCACGGCCCGCGGCGTGGTTATCGCTATGTGGCGACCGGCCACTACGACGCCGCCCATCAGTTGCTGCTCGCCGATCAGGTCCAAGGCACGCAGACCGGTTATCGCGTCTGGACGCCGCTGGTGCTGCCTTCCGGTGTGCGCGTGATGGTCGATCGCGGCTGGGTTGCGGCGCCTTCCAACCGGCACGAGTTGCCGAACCCGCCGGCGCCGAACGACCAGGTGCGCGTGCGGGGTTATTGGCAGGGTTTTCCGCAGCCGGGGCTACGTTTCGGCGCCGATCGTCAATGCGATCACAGGGGCTGGCCGCGCGCGTTGAATTACCCGAGTACGGCCTCGGTGCGCTGCCAGTACGAAACGCCGGTGGCCGACGGGTTGCTGCTGCTCGATCCCAAAGCGCCGGGCGGGTTCGTGCGCGACTGGGATGAAGACCCGATCGGGCTGCGCCCGTGGGCGCATTATGTGTATGCGTCGCAGTGGTTTCTGATGGCGCTGATCGCTCTGATCATTCTGGTGGTCGTGAATACCCGGCGCCGCGCATGATTTCGGATGTCGGCGATCGCAGCCGGCGTGTGCACGCGTGTGTCCGCGCCACGGCGTACGGGCCCTACCGGATGCAGGGCCGCACGATTTCAGGCGATAATAGCGTTTCATCGTGGCTGCGGTTGCAACTGCAGCCGGCGCTTGGCCGTATTGCAGAGTCATGAATAACGGGCGATCTGAAACACTTGCCCGTATGACACGAGCGGCTCAAGCGATGTCTGGCCTTGTCGACACTCCCGGTACTTGCTGGCGCGTACCGCATTGCATGCGTCGCTTTCGCCGCCATGGCTGCAACGGGTTAGTGCGGCATCAGGCGAGCCGGTTGTTATCATGGCCGCCGGCCGCCATCCCCTCAGGACCCCGGAGTGCGTGCGATCATGTCTAGCTCTTCCTCGGCTACCTACCAGCCGACGCTGTCGCAGCGGATCACCGACTACTACGAGCTGTGCAAACCGCGCGTGGTGCTGTTGATCGTGTTCACGGCCATGGTCGGCATGTTCCTGGCCACGCCGGGCATGGTGCCGATCGGCGCGCTGGTGTTCGGTACGCTCGGTATCGGGCTGATGGCGGCCTCGGCGGCTGCGGTCAATCAGATGATCGACGTGCAGGCGGATTCGCGCATGAAGCGCACCCGAAAACGTCCGCTGGTGACCGGCCATCTGGATACGCGCCGCTCGGCGATCTTCGCGTTCGCCATCGGCGTGGCCGGCATGGTGATTCTGCTGACGCTGGTCAACGCGCTGACGGCGTGGCTGACGTTGTTCGCGCTGGTCGGCTATGCCGGCATCTATACGATGTATCTCAAGCGCGCGACGCCGCAGAACATCGTGATCGGCGGGGCGGCCGGCGCGGCGCCGCCGATTCTCGGCTGGGCGGCGGTCACCAACTCGGTGACGCTCAACTCGCTGATTCTGTTCCTGATCATCTTCATCTGGACGCCGCCGCATTTCTGGGCGCTCGCGATCGATCGCGCCAAGGAATATGCCGAGGTGGATATTCCGATGCTGCCGGTCACCCACGGCATCGAGCACACGCGCACCCAGATCCTGATCTATACGGTGATTCTGTTCGCCGTGTCGCTGCTGCCCTTTTTCTCGGGCATGAGCGGTTGGCTGTATCTGGCGTCCGCCGTGGTGCTGTCCGGCTGGTTCCTGGTCTATGCCGCGCGCCTGAAATGGCGGCCCTATCCGGGGCTGGGCATGAAGACGTTCGGTTATTCCATCGTCTATCTGATGGCGCTGTTCACCGCGCTGCTGGTCGACCACTACATGCCGGTGATTACCGGCTAACCGGCCTCGCGTTCGACCAGCCGATCGAAGGCGGCCAGTACTTCGATCACGAGGTTTTCGGCACTGCTGTTGCCGGTCAGTTTGGCCTCGGCCATCACCGCGATGCCGCTGGCCGACGGCAGCGGCCCGCCGGTTTCGATGAGTTCACGCATCCGCGGAACGAAAATGAACTGCAGCCATTCGGTGAATGCCAGCGTGTCGGCGCAGAAGGGCGTCCGGCTGGCCATGGCGGCCGGCGTCGGCACGTCGGTATGCCAGAGGCCGCCGTCACGCATGGCCTGTTCGACCGCGAGCACGCAATCGGCGGCCTGCGCTAGCGCTTGCGAATTCTGGGGCGATGTCATCGTGGGCACCGGTTGGGAAATCAGAACGGCCACCACCAGTGGCCGGGGTGTTCGAGTTCGGAGCGGCAGCCCGCCAGTTGCTGACCATAGCGATTGGCGCGGCCCTGCACGCGGCGCGCGGTGCGCATCAGCCAGGGCTTGCTGCGATAAGCACCCTGGCGATAACCGCCCGCGCCGACGTAATACGCCAGGTACTGGCGATACGCATCAGCCTTGGATATTCCCAGGATGCGATGACTCTGGTCGATATACCAGCCCACGAAATCCGTCGCGTCGCCGAAATCGTCACGATCGGCGAACGGATGACCGGTCTGTGATTTGTAATGGTCCCAGGTTGAATCCAGGGCCTGGGTATAGCCGTAAGCAGAACTGATATGGGTCCACGGAATGATCCATAACAGATGCTTGCGCGGCGGTCGTGCATCGCCGACGTACTGCGACTCCTGATAAATGATCGACATCTGGACCGGGATCGGCGCGCCCCAACGCTTGAAGGCATCGTCGGCGTCCTGATACCAGCCGTGCTTCTCCTTGAACACGCTGCACAGGTTCGACGGATTGCTCGGCGGCGCGGTGACGCAGCCCGTGAGCAATAACAGGGGTAGGCAGGCAAGCAGGAGAGTACGCATGGCGACAGGTTAGGGTCTGTTGAGGTTTCGTGCGAGTCCGCGCGAAGCGCTCCCTGAAAATTGACTAGGGGCGGCAAGACGAGGCGTAGCGAGCGTGGCGTAGTCATCCTACGCGAGAGCGCTACAACGCTGTATTGCCGTAAATCGCGCCCGGCGCTGTCGTGAGTCTGGGCGTGGCGGGCGCAGAGCCGGCGACTCGCGCCTTGCCGGACACGATTTGCGGACACCAACGCGGCGCTCGCACGAACCTCAACAGACCCTGGCAGAGCCGCTACGGCAAGGGTACGACGCGATGCGTATAATCACGCCTTCGCAAAATCGCCGGATCCGGCTCTTTCATAGCTTTTGGTTCTATAAAAATACGGAAACGAAAGTTTTAATTTTTAGGCGGTCGCGATAGCCTTTGCCTCCGCCCCCGGCTACGCATGATTCATCATGGCAATGAATGCAGTGACCATTGACGAACACAGCAGCCCGCTCAACGCCGAGCAGGCCGCCCAGCTGACGTCGCTCATCCAGAGTTTGAGCCCTGCTCAGGCGACCTGGATCAGCGGCTATCTGGCCGGGCTCAACGCGCACGCCGCCATCGGCGAGGTCGCGGCGCCGCAGGCCGCGAGCGCGCCGGCCGCGGGTGCGTCCGAGCCGCTGACCGTGTTGTACGGCTCACAGACCGGCAATGCGGAGGATATCGCCGAGCAGCTTGTGGCAGCCGCCGAGGCTGCGGGTTTGAGCGCGAAAGCGATCGATATGCTCGATTACAAGCCGCGCGATCTAAAGAAAGAGCAGAACCTCATTATTTGCGTCTCCACGCACGGCGAGGGCGATCCGCCCGACAATGCCGAAGAGCTGCATGAATTCATCTACGGCAAGAAGGCGCCGAAGCTGGAGGGCGTGAAGTTCTCCGTGCTGGCTTTCGGGGATTCCAGCTACGAGCACTTCTGCCAGACCGGGCGCGATTTCGACACTCAGCTGGAGAAGCTGGGTGCGACGCGCGTGGTCGACCGCGTCGATCTGGATGTGGATTTCGATGAGGCCGCCGAGGCCTGGATCGACAACGTCGTATCGCGTTTCAAGGACGAGCTGGGCGGCGGCGAGCCCGCGCCGGCGCACGGCAACGTCACGGTGATGCCCGGCACCGCCGCGCAGCCGGCGGCCAGTCAGTGGAGCCGCAAGAATCCGTTCCAGGCGGAGTTGCTGACCAACGTCGTACTCAATGGCCGCGGCTCGGACAAGGAAGTGCACCATATCGAGCTCGACACCGAGGATTCGGGCCTGAGCTGGGAGCCCGGCGACTCGTTGGGCATCATCCCCTCGAACGATCCGCAGGTGGTGGCCGAGCTGATTGCCGCGCTGGGCGCGTCCGCCGACGAGGAAGTCACCGGCCTGGACGGCGAGGTGAGCCTCGAGCATGCCCTGACGCACCAGTACGAAATCACGACGCTGACCCGGCCGTTCATCGAGAAGTATGCCGAGCGCGCGGCCAACGACGAGCTCAACGCGCTGCTGGTCGAAGAGGCCCGAGAGCAGCTCGCCGCTTATATGGATGGGCGCTTCATCATCGATCTGGTCGAGGATTATCCGGTCGCCGACATGACCGGTGCGGACTTCGTGCGCCTGCTGCGCAAACTGCCGCCGCGTCTGTACTCGATCGCCTCCAGCCATGCCGCGAATCCGGACGAGATTCATCTCACCGTTGCCGCGGTGCGCTATCAGGCGCACGGGCGCGACCGTCACGGCGTGGCGTCGATCCAGCTGGCCGATCGCAGCGAAGATACCAAGCTGCCGATCTACATCGACCACAACAAGAACTTCAAGCTGCCGTCGGACGACGACGCGCCGATCATCATGATCGGGCCGGGAACCGGCATCGCGCCGTTCCGTGCGTTCATGGAAGAGCGCGAGGAGCGCGGCGCCGGCGGCCGCAACTGGGTGTTCTTCGGCGCGCAGCATTTCCGCACCGATTTCTACTATCAGACCGACTGGTTGCGCTGGCGCGACGACGGCCTGCTGACGCGCATGGACGTGGCGTTCTCGCGCGATCAGGCCGACAAGGTCTATGTTCAGCACAAGCTGCGCGAGGCTAGCGCCGACGTCTTCGACTGGATCGAATCCGGTGCCACGATCTATGTCTGCGGCGATGCCAACGCCATGGCGGCGGACGTGCACGATGCGCTGTTGGACATCATTGCCGAGCATGCCAATCTGGATGCCGAAGGTGCGGCCGGCTACCTGAAGAACCTGCAAAAGGAAAAGCGCTACCAGCGCGACGTCTACTAAGCGATTGCCGCCGAACCGGCGATCGCTGCGCCCCGACGCCGCGACCCGCGCCCTTTCCACGACCGAGTGACCGCCATGAGCGACACCAAGAATCTTTCGCCCGTCGAGCACATCAAGCTGGCCAGTAACTATCTGCGCGGCACGATTGCCGACGGCCTGGCCGACGAACTGACCGCCTCGATCGCCGAGGACGATACCCAGCTGACGAAGTTCTATGGCTTCTATCAGCAGGACGATCGCGATATTCGCGCCGAGCGCAAGGCCTCCAAGCTGGAGCCGCACTATCAGTTCATGCTGCGCCTGCGGCTGCCGGCCGGTGTGGTTACCGGCGAGCAGTACCTGGAGATCGACCGGCTGGCGCATGAATATGCCAACGGCACGCTACGACTGACCACGCGCCAAACGTTCCAGTACCACCACGTGGCCAAGAAGCATTTGCGCCCGTTGCTGCAGGACGCCTACCGGATTGGCGTGGATGCGCGCGGTGCCTGCGGCGACGTGAACCGCAACGTTATGGCTTCGGCGTTTCCGGAAAAATCTGCCGTGCATACGGCGATCCACGAGTGGTCGACCAAGATCTCCGAGCATCTGGCCTGGAAATCGCGCGCCTACGAAGAGATCTTTCTCGAGCAGAAGCCGAGCGGCGAAGAAGACCACGAGCCGCTGTACGGCAAGTCCTATCTGCCGCGCAAGTTCAAGATCGCCATCGCCGTGCCGCCGGAAAACGATGTCGACGTGTTCGCCAACGATATCGGCCTGATCGCGATCGTCGATGATGGCGAGCTGATCGGCTTCAACGTCGCCATCGGCGGCGGCATGGGCACGACCCACGGCGAGCCGGCGACCTATCCGCGCCTGGGCACGGTGATCGGTTTCGCGCCGCTGGACCAGACGCTGGAAACGGTCGAGACGCTGGTGACCATCCAGCGCGACTACGGCGATCGCGAGAACCGCAAGCACGCGCGTTTCAAGTACACGATCGATGATCACGGCCTGGATTTCATCCACGAGCAGCTGGCCGAGCGCGCCGATATCAAGCTCGAGACCGCGCGCGACTATCACTTCGATCGCAACGGCGATCCGCTGGGCTGGCAGCAGTCGGACAATGGGGCTTGGCACCTGACCCTGTTTATCGAAAACGGCCGTATCGCCGACTTCGACGACAAGGGCCTGGCCCACCACGGCCAATACCACGGTCGGCCGGGCTACAAGCTGATGACGGCACTGCGCGAGCTGGCCAAGGTGCACAAGGGCACGATCCGGCTCACCGGCAACCACAACATCGTGTTCGCCGACGTGGCCGAGGCCGACAAGAGCGCGATCGAGGATATCGTCGAACACTACGGTCTCGACGACGGCCGCGAGACGTCGCCTCTGCGGCATGCGTCCATGTCCTGCGTGGCGTTCCCGACCTGCGGCTTGGCCATGGCCGAATCCGAACGTTATCTGCCGGAGCTGGTCGACAAGCTGCAGGGCGTGGCGACCGATGCCGGCGTGGGCGATGTGCCCATCGTGATCCGCATGACCGGCTGCCCGAACGGCTGCGCGCGTCCGTTCCTCGGCGAGATCGGGTTCGTCGGCAAGGCGCCCGGCAAGTACAACCTGTATCTCGGCGCGGCGTTCGACGGTTCACGTTTGAATAAGCTTTATCGCGAGAATATTGGCGAGGACGAGATCCTCGCCGAACTGACCCCGCTGATCGAGCGCTTTGCCGCCGAACGCGAGGACGGTGAGCATTTCGGTGATTTCGTGATTCGTACCGGCGTCATCGCCGCGACCACCGAAGGGCGCAACTTCCATGACAACGTGGGTCCTGCACAAGCGGCATAACCGCCGCGATAATCGATCCCGGGCCGGCGCGCGTGCGCTGGCCCGGGTTGTGCTTCTGGCGGTGTTCGCCATGCCGGTCGCGGCCTGGGCGGCCGACAGCGGAGCTCAGGGCAACGCGCCCAACGCTTCGACAACGCCGAGCGCGGCGGCTACCGATCAGAGCAAGGAACAGCTCATTCGCACGTTGGTCAACCTGACCGATACGCCGGAAGTGCAGGCGCTGTTCTCGCAGGAGCTCATCAATCGGGTCTCGAGCGCGATCTCGATGTTCGGGCCCACGCTCAACCCGCAGACGATGAACGTCATCAGCCAGCAGACGCGGGCGGTGGTGTCGGAGCACATCAACGACGGCGATGCGCTGTATTCGGTACTGGCGCCGGTTTACGAAAAGCACTTCAACCTGATCGAGCTTAATCAGCTGGTGCAGTTCTACAAGTCGCCGTTGGGTCAGAAACTGGTCAATACCTCGCCCGAACTGATGTCCGAGACGATGGATCTGGGTTCGCAGTGGGGATTGTCGCTGGTGCCTGAAATCGTGCAGCGGGTGCGAGCTCAGTTGAACGCACAGAACGCTGACAGCAGCGACACCACGGCACGGTAGGACCGGTCGGATCGTGCCAGTCGGGCGCGCCGGCCGCTCGGCTAGTCTGAATCAGAGTCTGTTGTCGTCCGCTTGTCGTGTTGCCCGGCTATCCCAGCGGCCGACGCCGAGAAAGATCAGGCGGAGCTGTTTTTCGGCGCGTCGCATCAGCGCTTCGTCCTCGGCGGCATCCGGCGCTACGTCCAGAATGCGTTCCGATACGGCAATGATGGCGTTGACCACGAGTTCGGCGATCATGCGTAGATCGTCCAGGTCGATATGCCGGAACTCGTCGAACTGGGCGAGATCGCCGGCCAGTTCATCGATCAGCGCGCTGATGTGGCCTTGAATCGCCGCGCGCATGCCCGAGCTGCCGGCATAGCGTTCCTTGATGAGAAACTGGAACAGAAGCCGATGATCGCGGACGTGCAGGGCGAACAGCTCGACCGAGTAGCGCGTCAGGCCTTCGATTGGCATGGCCGGCAGGTTGGCCGCGCCGAGCATGCGTCGCAGCTCGGTGAACGTATCCTCGACCAGCGCCATGCCGAGCGCGTCCATATCCTGGAAATGACGATAAAATGCCGTGGGCACCACGCCGGCATGACGGGCAATACGGCGCAGCGACAGCGCCGAGAAATTGCTTTCGCTGGCCACGAGCTCGAGTGCGGCCTCCATCAGCGCGGCACGCGCCTCACCGCGGCGAGGCGGGGTGCGTCCGGGAGCGGGAGAACGTGAGTCGGAGCGAGCCATGCGCGTGGTTGTAACAGATTCGATCGTAAAACCCCATGTTGCAGTCCGTGTGCGGCGCGAACTGCGACAGCATGGCATTGTGCGATGCAGCAATCCGTGCGGACAAGTCGAGCCGGTGTGACCGCGTTGTTTCGCGTCGGTAAACGATCTAAGCTCTTGTAGGTGCTTGCCAGGCGTCCATGACCATGCTCAAGCTGCTCGAAACGCTAAAAGACTCGGCCGAATCGGCTTTCGATTCCGCAGTGGTCCGCCTCGAAAACTGCCACCATCTGGTGGGCGGCTACCTCTCGACTCGCCGCCGTAGTCGATCGCAGCTGCCAGTCGTCGTTGGACGCCGTGACGAATACGGCGCGGGGTCGATCTACGACTTGTTACGAGGTCTGAATCGGGAGATCGGCGAATTCGGTACCGATGTGTTTCAGATCATCGACGATGCCCGCGCCCGTCGTCAGGCGGAGAAGACGCGCTGAGGCGCGGCCTGATCGACGATGGCACCACGTCGTTCATTTTTGTGTCGCCCGCGGCCGGGTCAGGCCGTAAACTAGCCGACTTCGAATTGGACTGAGCGAGTCGATCGGCCGTGCTTCCTTGCCGTCGTTTTGTGCCCGCCTCTCGTGGCGGGGTCGTGCTGCTGCTGTGTTGGCTGGTACTGGCCTGCAGCGTCATCGCGTCGACATCGGCGTTTGCTGCGGAGCCCGATAACAAGTCAACCGACTACGCGGGCGAGATTCAGCATCTCAAGGAGCAGATCGACGCGCTCAAATCGCGCAAGGATCTGGCGGACGGCGTGCGCGAGCACGCGATCAATACCTATCAGCACGCTATATCTGCCTTGCAGTCGGCCCAGGCTGACCACAAGCAGGCGGCGAAGCTGCACAAGGAGGCCGCTGACGCGCCGGAACAGATCGCACAAGCCCAGCGCAAGCTTGCCGATCTGGAGAAGAAGCCGACGTCGCTGGACAAGCTGACCGAGCTGTCGCTCAACGAACTGTCGTCGCGCGCCGATGATCTGCGCACTGAGTTGTCCGATGCCCAGGCGGATCTATCCGACCTGCGCGACAAGCTCACGCGGGCCGCGCAACGGCCGGAAGCCGTGCGCCAGTCGCTGGCCGATGCGCGCAACAAGTTGCAGTCGCTGGCGACCGAGAATACCACCGAACTGGGTCAGGAAAGCAGCGTGCGCAGCCAGGCGCAGAACGCTCTGACAACGGCTCGCCGCGATGCGCTCAATGCCCGGATCGACCGGTTGCAGCAGGAGTTGACGGGCTTGGATAGCCACGAGCAGTTGCTCGAGGCACAGCGGTCTTTGGCCGAGGCCCGGGTGGCGCGGCTCAATGAGTCGCTCGCACGTATCCAGACGGCACTCAGTCGCGAGCAGAAGGCGTCGGCGGAATCGTTGCAGACGGCCAGCGAAGACAAGCTCAGCGAGCTGCGTTCGTCGCTGGCGCCGATCACCAAGGCCGCGCAACAAAACGTCGAGCTCACGCACGAGCTGGCGAAGATCACCCAGAGCACGCAGGCACTCAGTCAGCGTCAGAGCCAGCAGCGGGCGCGAGTAGAGGATCTGGAACGGCGACTGAACCTGGTTCAACGCCAGCTGGAAATCGGTGGCGGCTCGGTTGCATTGGGTGACGTGTTACGCAATCAGCGACGACGTCTGGCGAACCCTGGGCTGCCTTTTCTTCCGGGTTCCGGTTCGTCCGCCAATCAGCCGGATATTTCATCGGCGGAGCTACAGCGGTTCCAGCTGCAGCAGGATCGCAGCGAGTTGGACAACCCCGAAGCCATGGCCGATCGGCTGGCAGAAAAGGCCGGGGTGAAATTAAGCCCGGATCAGCGCGACTCGCTGGTCAACCTGCTCAAGGAGCGCCGCTCGATCGTCGATCTGCTGATCGACGCCCAGACCCGTTATGTCGATATCGGGCGCGACCTGAAGAGCTTGTCGCAGCAGTATCAGGATACGTTGACCTCGTTCAATCGCTTGCTCGACGAGCGCCTGTTCTGGCTACCGTCGTTCCGGGCCGTGGGGCTGGATTGGCCCAGCCGAACCGCGGCCGATGTCCCCTGGCTGATCGACCCGCGCAGCTGGAAGCAGGCACTCCATGCGCTCGCCGCGGGTGTCCTTGCCCGGCCTATCTGGGCGGGCCTCGGCGCGCTCTTCATTGCGGTACTGATCGCCCTGCGCCGGCCGGCCCGTCGCCGACTACGCACGCTCGGTGAGCCGGTCGGCAACGTCAGCCACGATACGATCTGGCTGACGCTGCGGGCGACGGTTATCACGGCTGTGCTTTCGCTGCCCAGCATTCTGATTTTCTTTCTGATTGCGTTTCTGTTGCGCCACGCGCCGGATGCCTCCAAGTTCAGTCATGCAGCGGCGGCCGCGATATTCCAGCTCGGGTTTTTGCTGGTTTTTATCGAGCCGTTCGCGAATGTCTGTCGTGTGAACGGGCTCGCGGACCGTCATTTTCATTGGCCCAGCAGCGCGCGTGTGGGGATTCACCGTAATCTGCGCTGGGTGATGATCGCGCTTATCGTTCCGGTGATCATCATCGGGATGACCGAAGCATTCGACGATGACGCCAAGCGCGAAACGCTGGGCCGCGCGGCGTTCATGTTCGGTGAATTGTCGATCGCCGTGTTCGCCTGGCGCGTATTGCACCCGATCCGCGGGGCGCTGGCCGACGTCATGACGCCTGAAAGTGGCGAGCATTGGCGCCTCGGCTATCTCTGGCTGCCGTTGGCCACCGGCGCGCCGCTCGCGCTGTGCGGGCTGGCCGGACTGGGTTATTACTACACGGCGCTGCAGCTGCAGACGCGGTTTTTCTACTCGATCGCGTTATTGGGCGCGTCCGTGCTGGTCTACAGTCTCATCGTACGCTGGCTGACCGTGGTCGAGCGCCGATTGGCGCTGGCCCGGGCATTACGCAAGCGCGAAGAGGCCCGGGAAGCGCGTGCAACGCGCGAGGCTGCCGCGGTGTCCGGCGAAAGCGCGCCGGACACGCTCGATGGGCTCGAGATCGACCTGGTACAGATCAGCGAACAGACCCGCGGGCTGATCAAGGTCGTGATTACGCTGATTATCGGCGCGGGTTTCTGGCTGATCTGGTCGGGGACGCTGCCGGCGCTGCAGCTGCTGAATAACATCAATCTGTGGCAATACGCCTCGCGGGTCGATGGCAAGACCGAGGTCACCAACGTGACGCTGGGGGCGCTGCTGCTGGCCATGGCCGTGACGCTGGTCACCGCGCTGGCCGGCCGTAACCTGCCGGGCTTTCTCGAGATCACCATACTGCGCCGTTTTTCGCTGGATGCCGGCAGCCGCTATGCCATGGCGACGCTGTTCCAGTACGCCATCGTGATCGCCGGCCTGCTGGTGGGCGTGAATCTCATCGGTCTGCACTGGTCGTCGATCCAGTGGTTGATCGCGGCGGTCGGCGTCGGCCTTGGCTTCGGCCTGCAGGAGATTTTCGCCAATTTCGTGTCCGGCTTGGTGATTCTGTTCGAGCGCCCGGTACGCGTGGGCGACACGGTGACGGTGGGGACCTACACCGGCACGGTTTCCCGTATCCGGATCCGAGCGACCACGGTGACCGACTGGGATAACAAGGAAGTCGTCATTCCCAACAAGACGTTCATCACCGAGACGGTGATCAACTGGACGCTGACCGATGACATCACGCGTCTGATCATCAAAGTCGGCGTGTCTTACGATGCCGACGGCGACCTGGTGGAAAAACTCATTTACGACGCGATTCGAGCCGAACCGGTGGCGCTGGATACGCCGGCACCCTCCGTGTTCATGGTTGGCTATGGCGACAGCGCCGTGTTGTACGAGGCGCGAGTGTTCTACCACGATCTCTACAACCTGCTGCCGCTGCAGCACGCGTTGTATCGGCGCATCCACGAATCGTTCGATGCCAATGGGATCGAGATCGTTTACCCGCAGCAGGATCTGCATATCCGCTCGATCGACGACAGCGTGCGACGCCGCTTCGGCGACGCTCGCTCGATCGGCCAGGATACGGGGGCGAGCAAGAAAACACGGGACGCGGGTGATGCCGATGCGCCGGAAGGCGGGCTGCCCGAGACATAAAGCCGGCGTGCCCATCGCCAAAGCGAGCACGACGTCTCCTGGCCGCCGATGCGTGCCTGGGCGGGCGGGCCAGGCGATTATTAGCGTGGTCAGGCCGGGCGCAACGTGTCGTTGTCGAGACTCGGGTCGGCGTCAGCCGGGTAGCGGCTTGGGGTAGTAGGAATACACCCAGGTTTCGGTGAGTGGTTCCTTGCCGCGCATCAGGCGGCAATGCAGCACCACCGACTGCTGATCGGGCGGCGTGTCGCCGCGCCAGTCGATGAATACGCGCCAGCCTGGGTGCCCCGAGCCGATGGCGATGACATAAGGATTGTCGATCTCGCCGAAGCTGGCCGAGGCGTCGATATGTATATCCGCCCCGGGCTCATTCTGGCCAATCGGGCCACCGTCAAAGTCGATCACGAATTTGCGATCGGTGGGGCGCCGGTCCTTATAGGTACTCGGATCGCCGGCATGACCGGTTCGTGTGGCGGTGACGTGCGCCAGGTTGCCCGGAAAGGGCGCGTGATCGGTCCACAAAAGCTTGTAATCGAAGGCCCAGCGAGAACCCGCCGTCGCCGGCTGGGCAGGGATCCAGAACGCATTGATATTGTCGTAGATCTCGTCGTTCGTCGGCAGTTCGAACAGCGCGACCTGACCGTGGCCCCAGTCGCCGACGGGTTCGACCCATGTGCTCGGGCGTCGCTCGAAGGATACGCCCGAGTCTTGATAATGATCGAAATTGCGATCGCGTTGCAGCAGGCCGAAACCGTGCGGGTTGTCGTCGGCGAACAGCGAGATGTCGGGACGAGGCGGATTGCTGAGCGCGCGCCAGATTCGTTCGCCGGTCCCGGTCTGAATAGCCAGACCGTCGCTGTCGTGGACCTCGGGGCGCCAATCGGCACCGCGACGCGCATTGGTTTCGGAAAACCAGAACATGCTGGTCAGGGGCGCGATACCGAGTCTCTCGATAGCCTCGCGTTGGAACAATCGGCAACGGATATCCATGATCACGTCGCCTGGGCGGCTGCAGCGCATCTGGTATGCGCCGGTGAGATGTTCACCTTCGAGCAATGCCCATAGGGTGATCGCGTCGTCGCCCGGATGGGGGCGCTGGATCCAGTACCGCGTGAAATCGGGAAACGATTCCGGTCCGGGCTCGCCGCTGTTGACCGAGACGCCGCGCGCCGACATGCCATACTGGTTTTCGGTACCGGGGCTACGGAAATAGCTCGCCCCCTTGAACGCCAGCCATTCGCGGTGGTCGGTCCGGGCATCGTGCAGCCGGAATCCGGCATAGCCGAGATCGTCCGGCATGCGGTGTGCCAGTGTCGGGTCCGGATAGACGAACATCTTCGGGTCGTAATCCAGATGCCGCGCGTGACCGTTGCTGACGATGTTGATATCGACCGGCACCCGAATCCCGTTGTCGAGATGAAAGAACTCGACCGAGAACGGAAGATCGGTGTTTTCCCAGAGCTGGTGACCCTTGCGGGTCTTGATGCCCATGAAGGTCTTGTAGCCGAGCTGGGACAATAGCTGACCGTAGCGCGGCTTCGGCGGCACGTAAGGAAGGGTCGCCAAGTCACGGGCCAGCGCGATAAGCCGGTCGAACGAAAACGGCGCGCCGCCGGAGAGCGGCGCGTTCATTGCAGCCCAGCTCGCCGGCACGCCGCCGATCGAACTGACGCCTGCCCAGGCCGCGGCGGACTGCAGCAGGCGCCGTCTACGTCGATCCATCGAAAGACAGGGCGTAACGCCCCTGCGGGGCGTTACGCGTCAGCCATTGCGTTGCGCAGCTTCTTGATCGCGGCGACCTCGAGCTGACGGATACGTTCGGCCGAAACCTGATACTTGTCGCCAAGTTCCTGTAGGCCGATCTTGCCTTCCTCACGCAGCCAGCGCGATTCGAGAATATCGCGGCTGCGCTCGTCGAGTCGGGTCATGGCTCGCTCGAGGTTGGCATGCTGGTACGTTTGCCAGTTGTCGTTCTCGATATCCGACGCCGGATCGTCGCCGTCGTCCGAAGACAGATAATCCTCGGGCGCATAGCTGGATTCGTCGTCTGACGAGGGCAGAGCGTTGAACGACTGGTCGCCACCGGACAGGCGGCGCTCCATCTGAAGCACGGTCTCCGGCTTCACGCCCAGATCGCCGGCCACGGCCTCGACCTCGGAATTGTTCATCCAGCCGAGCCGCTTCTTGGAGCTGCGCAGGTTGAAGAACAACTTGCGTTGGGCCTTGGTCGTCGCCACCTTCACGATGCGCCAGTTGCGCAGAATGTACTCGTGAATCTCGGCACGAATCCAGTGCACGGCAAACGAAATCAAGCGCACGCCCACATCCGGGTCGAAGCGCTTGACTGCCTTCATCAGGCCGATGTTGCCTTCCTGTACCAGGTCGGCCAGCGGCAGGCCGTAGCCGGAGTAGCCACGCGCAACGTGCACGACGAAGCGCAGGTTGGACAGAATCAGTTTCTGGGCGGCCTGGATGTCGCCTTCATCGCGCAGGCGACGCGCCAGCTGCTGCTCATCTTCCTGATCGAGAACGGGAATGTTGGAAACCGCCTGAAGATAGGCTTCGATGCTGGCCGACGATAGCGTCGGCAGGTTCATCTTCGCAGGCGAAAGAGATACATCGTTGGCCATGAATCAGCCTCCTTGGGCCAATGGCAGATGACCCCATTTTAGCAAATTTGGGGTCACATCGTGCGGGCGCATGAGTTATGTGGTAAGACCGCGGCCCGGCCGGCGGGTTCCCGGCGATCGATCACGATTAACGGGGTTCGATCGCGGCGAGTTGGCGATTGACGGTGATGGCGCAGCCCGCCCAGCCGAGGGCGATGCCGATCGCCAGCAAACCGGCGCTCTCCCGCAGGCTGAGGCCCGTGAGACTCAAACCGCCCTGATACGACGCCGTCAGCGTCGAGAGCGGCCCGCCCAGCGCCATATAGCAGGCGACCAGAACCATGATGGCCACGATCGCGCCGAGCAAGCCATACCATACGCCGCTGTAGAGAAACGGACGGCGTATGAAGGCGTCGCCGGCGCCCAGTAGTTTCATCACCTCGATTTCCTGGCGACGATTTTCGATATCGAGACGAATCGTGTTGCCGACGATGAACAACACGGCGGCCGACAACAGGGCCCCGATGACCCACGACGCACGCGAGATCAGCGCCAGAATCGCGGTCAGGCGTCGTAACCAGGCCTGATCGAGGGCGGCATGATCGACCTGCCGGCGTTTGGACAACTGATCGACCAGTTGTCCGACCGCGGCCGGTGGTAGCGACGCTTTGGGCGTTACCTCGATCACGCCCGGCAGCGGGTTGGAGCCCAGCGCATCGAGCGCCGCGCCGAAGCTGCTGGCCTGCTTGAACTGGCGCAGTCCTTCATCCGCTGAAATGAACTGTGTCGATGAAATACCGTTCTCGCCCGCGAGATCGTCGGCCAGGCGTTGACCGCTGTCGGCCGAAACATCCTGTTTCAAGTAGAGCGAAATACGCACGGACTGATGCCAGCTGGAGGCCAGCGTATCCAGATTCTTGACCAGAACGTAGAGCCCGGCCGGTAACGCCAGTGCGATGCCGATGACCAGCACCGTCAGCAGACTGGCGACCCAGCGACGATGCAGCCGGCCGAGGCTTTCCAAGAGACAGCGGGCATGCGAGGCGGCCCAGGCCGCGAGGCGACCGCGACCGCTGCCACGTGACGCCGGACCCGCGCTTCGCGAGCTGCCGCTCGATTGGGGCTCGGGCATATTCAGCCAGCCTCCAGATGGCCGTGGTCCAGCGCGATGCGTCGATAGCCCATATGTTCGACCAGGTCGATGGCATGGGTCGCGATCATGATGCTGGTGCCGGTCTCGTTGAGTCGCGTGAACAAACGCATGATGTCGGCCGACAGGTCGGGGTCGAGATTGCCTGTGGGCTCGTCTGCCAGTAACAGATGCGGCCGGTTGACCACGGCGCGCGCGATGCCCACCCGCTGCTGTTCGCCGCCCGACAGCGTAATGGGGAATTTCTTCTCGTGCGAGAGCAGCCCGACCGTATCGAGCGCCGCTCGGACGCGGCGTGCGATCTCGGTATGGCCGATGCCGCGAATGACCAGCGGCAGCGCCACGTTGTCGAACACGGTGCGGTCATACAGCAGGTTGTAGTTCTGGAATATCAGGCCAACCCGCTGGCGGTAGCGGGGAATATGAGCGCGGCGCACCTTCGCCAGATCGGTGCCATTAATGACCACGCGGCCCCTTGTCGGCCGCTCGATCAGGCCGATCAATTTCATCAGCGTGGATTTGCCGGCGCCGGAGTGGCCGGTCAGGAACGCCATCTCGCCGCGCGCAAGACGCAAAGACACCCGATCCAGGGCCAGTTTTCCGCCCGGATAGCGCTTGACCACGTTGTCGAAGGCGACGATGTCAGTCATCGGAAAGAGCCTGTCGGTCGTGCCGCAATCCTCGGGCAGGACCGCTGGTTTGGCAAGGCTGGGCCGATACGGCGCCTAGGCGCGATCGAACAGAGCGTCCATGAAATGCTCCGATTCGAATACGCCGAGGTCGTCGACCGTTTCGCCGACGCCGATGAAGCGCAGTGGCAGGCCGAGCTTCTGGCAGATAGCAAACACCACACCGCCAGACGCCGAGCCGTCGAGCTTGGTGACGGTGATACCGGTCAGGCCCACGGCGTCGTTGAAGGCCACGGCTTGTTGCAAGGCGTTGCCGCCGGTGGTCGCGTCGACAACGAGCATGATCTCGTGCGGCGCGTCGGCGTTTTGCTTGGCCAATACCCGCTTGATCTTCTTGAGCTCCTCCATGAGGTGGCCCTGGGTATGCAGGCGGCCGGCGGTGTCGGCGATCAGCACGTCGATGCCGCGCGCCTTGGCGCGCGAATAGGCGTCGTAAACCACCGAGGCCGAGTCGGCGCCGCTGCCCTGCGAGACCACCGGCACCTTGTTGCGTTCGCCCCACTCGATGAGCTGTTCGACCGCGGCGGCACGGAAGGTATCACCCGCCGCCAGCATCACCGACTTGTTGGCGTCCTGCAGCTTCTTGGCGAGCTTGCCGATGGTCGTGGTCTTGCCGACCCCGTTCACGCCGACCATCAGGATCACGTAGGGCTGCACATCGTCCGGAATTTCGAGCGGTGCCTCGCAGGGCGCAAGGATGTTGCCGAGATGCTCGCGCAGCGATTTGCCCAGATCCTTGGAGGTGCGCAGCCGACCGCCGTCGTAGAGCGTCTGCAGCCGGTGCATGACCTGGCCGGTGGCATCCACACCGACGTCGGACAGCAGCAATTGGGTCTCCAGTTCGTCCAGCGCGTCCTGATCCACGGTTTCGCCCGGCAGCAGATTGCGCAGGTCATAGGTGAGCCAGGAGTTGCCCTTGTTGAGGCTGGCGCGCATCCGGGTGAAGAACCCGGGTTGCTTGAGCTTGGTGGTTTTTTTGTCGGGCTTGGCCATGGCGATTGGCTTCTCGGCTCGAGTCGATGACGACGGAAAGAAACAGCGATGCGTGTCGCGTCGGGGCCGTTGAGGTCCGGTACGAGTGCAACGTTGCCGGCTCGTGCCGGGCGAAGCGGCCCGAGGCACAAGTGCTCGACCGGCGCCAAGATCCAGCTTATGTCAGTGGCGGTGCGGCCGGCGGCCGCCGTGCGCCGTCTTGCCGGGTCGAGTGCATGGCGCGGACTCGTACATCAATTCAACAGGCCCTGAGGCGGCCATACTTTAGCATCGCCATCCAGGGCTCGGGGCCACAACAGGATGCGGGTGAAGCCGTCGCGGCTGACGCTGCGGTGGTCAATGCCATGCGAAGCCAGGTTGGCGGCGAGAAAGGCACTGGCCGCGCGGTAATCCATTTCGTCGCGCGCGGTGGTCAGCATCTGCAGTTCGTGACCGACGTGCTGTCCATCGATCATGCCGACCCAGATCGGCCGGTGGCCATGGCCGGTGACGCGTGCCGTGGCCCACAGACGCAGTACCCAACGGCGCCCCGGACTACCGTCGATCGGATGCGTGAGGACGAGGGCGGGCCGCCGGCCTTGATGGACGCGTGGCAACACCGGCAGGGCATCGATCGGGGTATCCGGTGCGAGGCTGCGTAGCGCGGAACCGGCGCCCAGCTGAGTGGGCGGGCGCCATCCGGCGTCGAACAACGCGGCGTGCACCGCGGCGAGATCGCCGGCCGCCTGCACGTTGAGCGGCGCCCCGTTGCGCCCCCGCAGTGTCTGGATATGGGCCGGCAGTTCGGCGTATCCGCCGCCAGCCCAGTCGTCGACGACCTGAGCCGGACCGGCGATCGGCGCGCCCAGCCGGCCGGGCAAATCGTGCAGGGCGCCGCCGGGCAACAGCACCAACAGGCCGGCGAACACCACGCAGACGCCCAGCGCGGTGAGTACCGGGCGGCCCCGAATACGCCGCGGGCGCTGACGCCGGAAGCCGATCATCAACAGATTGATCCAGACGAAGGCGACACCGAGCCCGATCAGGCTGTCGCTGGCCCAATCAAGCCCGAGATAGAGCCGCGCCAGGGCGATGAGGACGACGCCGGCCACCGTGGCCGAGTAGTAGTAGGGGCGTAGATCCAGTGGTTGGCGGGCGCCGACGATCATGCCGGCGAGGCCATAAACCGTGGCACAGAGGATGAGATCCTGCCCGCCGCCCGCCAGATACATGGGGTCCACCGCAGCAAGCTGGAAATAGACGGCCGGCGGCGGGATGGCCAGCAGCCAACGCAGCAGCAGTGTCACGGCCGCCGAGAAGCCGACCGCGACGATCCAGTGCGCGGCGGCCCGCCAGTTCCCCATCAGCGACAGGGTCAAGCCGATGGCGGCCGCGAAGGGCAGATAAACCAGCGGTGAGCCAAGTTCGGCCACGAGCCGCGCGACCATGTCGGTCGGCGCGTTGTGCAGACTCGCAATGAGGTAGAAGGCCAACGCATCGAAGGTGGTCGGATAGCGCGGCCCGGCCCAACCCCAGAGCCCGAGATAGAGGATCGCGACGGCGGCCATGAGGACCGCGGCGGCGACCGCGAGGGCCGGAATTTCCGGCTGGCGTGGATCGGCCAGGGCGGGCCCCAGCAGACCGAGCCGTCGATGTCGCCGACTCCAGCTCATCAGCCGTTCGGCATAACGGCGTCCGGCGCTGCGCCCGGCCACCACGAGCAGCCGCGCGAGACTGGTCAGCGCCCAGACGATCGCCGACGCACCGATGAGGAGAATCGCGAGCCGGGTCGCGACCTGGGCGGCCAGGTCCAGCGACGCGCCGAACACGACGCCGGGGCCGATATAGATCGGCGCCCACAGAGCGCTGGCGATCACTTCCATGACCGCGAAACGCGTAATCGAGAGTCCAGCCGCGCCGGCCACGGTGGGCATGACGGGCCGCAGCGCGCCGATCAGTCGCCCGAGCACGATCCCTTTACCGCCGTGACGCGCGAAGAAGGCCTCGCCGCGTGCGACCCCGCCCGGAATACGGGAGAGCCCCGGCAGGGCGTGCAGCCGGCCACGATAACGCCGGCCGAGGGCATAGCTGGCCGAATCGCCGAGAATCGTGCCGATGACGGCCGCGGCGAAGGTCGGTACCGCGGCCAGCGCATCGCTGCCGATCAGCGCGCCGAAAGCGAACATGAAGATCGCCCCCGGAATCAGCAGACCGAACAGAAACAGCGACTCGGCCACGGCCACCGCGAACACCACGGCCAGGGCCAGCGTTGGATGCGCCGAGACCCAGGCCAGGATCCCGGCGATGATCTCATGCGCCATCGACGGTACGGGTCAGGTCAGCCTGCGGCAACCGCCGCGAATGCCTTATCGGCGGCGGCGAGCGTCGCTTCGATGGCCTCCTCGTCGTGAGCACGCGAGACGAAAGCCGCCTCGAAGGCAGCCGGCGCGAGATACACGCCGTTGTCGAGCATGCCGTGGAAGAAGCGGGTGAACGCATCGAGATCGCAGGCGGCGACCTCGTCGAAGCGCGTGACCCGTTCGGCTTCGGTGAAGAACATGCCGAACATCGCGCCCGCGCCCTGGGTCATGAACGGTACGCCGTGCTGGCGGGCACGTGCGGCGAGGCCGTCGCGCAGCGCGGTCATCTTCGGCTCGATCGCGGCATGCACCGAGCCGTCGCGAATCTGCTCGAGCGTGGCGATGCCCGCAGCCATGCCCAGCGGATGGCCGGATAGCGTGCCCGCCTGATAGACCGGACCGCTCGGCGCCAGGGTTTCCATGACCGAGGCGGGACCGCCGACGGCGCCCACCGGCATGCCGCCGCCGACGATCTTGCCGAGGGCGGTCACGTCCGGGGTGACGCCGAAATACGCTTGTGCACAGTTCGGGTGCACGCGGAAGCCGGTCATGACTTCGTCGAAGATCAACAGCGTGCCGTGGGCATCGCAGATCTCGCGCAGCCCTTCGAGAAAACCGTCCACCGGCGGCACGCAGTTCATGTTGCCGGCCACCGGCTCGACCATGATCGCGGCGATTTCGTCGCCATGTTCGGCAAACGCGGTCTTGACCGACTCCAGATCGTTGTAGGTGGCCACCAGCGTGTCTTCGACCACCGAGGCCGGTACACCGGGCGAACCGGGAATGCCCAGCGTAAGCGGGCCGGAACCCGCGTTGACCAGCAGGGCGTCCACGTGGCCGTGATAGTTGCCGGCGAACTTCACGATCTTGTTGCGCCCGGTGTGCCCGCGCGCCAGGCGAATCGCGGTCATCGCGGCCTCGGTGCCGGAGTTGACCATGCGCACCGACTCGATCGAGTCGACCATGGTGCTGATTAGCTCGGCGAGCTCCACTTCGAGCCCGGTCGGCGCGCCGAAAGACAGCCCCTTGGCTGCTTGTTTCTGCACGGCCTCGACCACGGCCGGGTCGGCGTGGCCAAGAATCATCGGCCCGAACGATCCGACGTAATCGACGTATTCATTGCCGTCGACATCGGTGATCCAGGCGCCCCGGGCCCGATCGATGAACACCGGCGCGCCGCCGCCCACGCCGTTGAAGGCGCGGGCCGGCGAATTGACGCCGCCGGGGGTGAAGCGACGGGCGCGATCGAACAGTTCGATCGAGCGCGGACCGGGACGGGCGTGCTGCGAGCTCATCGAAAACTCCAAACAATTGGTGTGACGGTCATTCTAGGGGCTGTTGCGGTGTCGTACGAGCGCCGCGTTGTAAACCGACGATCCAGCGCGACAGGCGGGCCGCCGAGCGTTGCTTCGCCGGCGAGCGGGGCGCTCGCGTGGTGGCCAGGCGCGGGATTTCGCAGTCGTGTTCCGGGGCGACGGCCAAGGGCGGGATTCGGATCGCATCGAAGCGTGCGACGCGGCGTTCCGGCGTCAGTTCTGGGCGCGGTCTGCGAACAGACGATCGAGCTCGGCGGTCGCGGCGCCGGGATCAGCGGCGGCGAACAGACCGGCCGAGACTGCTACCAGATCGGCGCCGGCGTCGATCAGCGTGGCGGCGTTGCCGGCGTTGATGCCACCGATGGCAACCACCGGGACGCCGAGTTCGCGGGCGGCGGTCAGCACGCCGGGTGCGGCCGGGGGCGCATCCGGTTTGGTGGTGGAGGTGAAAAATCGTCCGAAGCTGACATAGCTGGCGCCGGCGGCGATGCCGGCACGGGCGCGCTCGATCCGGTCCTGGCAGCTGATGCCGATGATCGCGTTCGGGCCGAAGGCGCTGCGGGCCTGGGTCACGCTGCCGTCGCTCTGACCGAGGTGCACGCCATCGGCACCGATCTCTACGGCCAATCGCCAATCGTCGTTGACGATCAGCTTTGCGCCATGGCTTTGGGTCAGTGCGGCGAGTTCGGCGAGCAGGCCGCGATCCGGCGCGGACTCGCGCTTGTCGCGATATTGCAGCCACACCGCGCCGGCGCTGAGGACGGCCTCGACCGCATCGAGCCGATCGCTCGCGAGGCTGGCCCGGTCGTAGATCGCGTATACGCCACGGGGCGCATTCATGCGGCACCTCCGCGCCAGCGCGCCGGAATCGACTGGCCGCTGCCGGCCGCGAATCCGTCGGCCAGGGTCTGCCACGTGTAGCGTTGGGCCGCGGCGACGGCGTCGATCAGCGACTCGCCCAGCGCAAGGCGTGCTGCGAGACTGGCAGCCAGAGTACAGCCCGAGCCATGAAAACGGCCCGACAAGCGCGGCCAGCTGTAACGCTCGATCGTGCCGTCAGGCGCATAGAGGCGATTGATGACGTCGCCCTCGTTTTCATCGCCGCCGGTAATCAGGGCGTGGCAGCCCGCTTCGACCAGCATGGCGCCGCAGCGATCGACATCGGGTTCGCCGGAACACAGTCGCCGCGCCTCGTCGGCATTGGGGGTGATGACGGTGGCCTGGGCAAACAGCGCGTCGCACATGGCGCGGCCGACCGGATCGCCCGCCAGCTCGCCGCCGCCTGCCGCGACCAGCACTGGGTCGACCACCAGCGGCACGTCGGGCAGGCGCTGCGCCAGTGCGGCCACAAACCGAACCTGGTCGACATTCGCGAGTACGCCGGTCTTGATGGCCGCGAACGGCATGTCATCGACCAGAGTATCGACACAGGCGGCAAAGAAATCCGTAGCGGTCGGCTGTACGCCGTAGACGTTGCGCGTGTCCTGGTGGGTGAGGGCGGTGACCACCGAGGCCGCATGCGCGCCCTGAGCCGCGACGGCTTCGATATCGGCCTGCAGGCCGGCGCCGCCACTGGGATCGTGGCCGGACAGAACGAGGACATTGGGGCGCGTCATGCCGCGCAGTTTAGGGCCTGTTCCGGTTTCGTGCGAGCCCTTGAACGGACCGACCGCCTGGAGGAGAGGTGCGGGTGAGTGCCGTTGCAGAGGTTAAGAGCCTATTGGAATAGGTTCTAAAAACATCGTCCGCGGTGTAGCGACGCACGGTGACGGTTCATGACGGACGAGCAGCGGTGATCAAGCGTGCGCAATCGCGCCTGTTATGCACAATCGTTGGGCAAATATTCGACGTCGGTCGTATATTTTTCAGAAACGTCACGATGGCCTGTTGAATAAATTGCAACGCATTGTTTTTATTGATTTGTGTCGTACTGGTTACAAATTCGCCGGTTTGCCTCAATCACCGCATTCACGCCCTCGGCGGCGGCTACACCGAGGTCTTTCCACAGAGTTATCCACAGGATTTGTGAATGCATACGCTTTCGCGTTGCCACTCAAGCGTTTAGACCGGTGGCGCCAGCGACGGCGCCGCTCCGGCACAACTCGTCACCCACTGTCAAGATGTTGTCGGTCATCCAAAGGTCTGATAACGCAGTCGAATTCGAGGTGATTGAGGCAAGCGCTTATTCTTTCGGCAGTTTCGCCGGCGTCGACACGTCGTCGGCCTGCGGCCGGGGCACGCGATGCACTCGCGTGGCGATCGTGCCATCGGCACGGCAACGGAGGCAGCGATACCCGGGCGAGTGTTCGTCGTCTTCTGCGAATTCCGGACTCCGCGGGCGGAACTGGCGCATGGTCGAGGGCGTGGTCCAGATCTCGTAGCTGTCGTGCCGGGATTCGAAGCGCTGGTGCACATGCCCGCACAACAGGCCACGCACCTGCGTGTGCCGGCTCAGCGTCGTGCATAAGGCGTCCCGATCGATCAAGCCGATGGCGTCGATCCATGCGCTGCCGACATCGACCGGTGGATGATGCAGACAGACGAGCGTCGGCAGGCTGCGGGCCGCAAGCGCGGCGTCGAGTCCGGCCAGCTGATCGGTACCGAGGCGTCCGCTTTCCGAGCCGGGGCAATGTGTCGACAACCCGATCAGTTGCCAGCCGCCGACGGTGAGCACGTCGTGCACGACGGCGTGCGACAGATACGCGGCCATGGCTTGGGGGTCGTCGTGGTTGCCGGCGATCGCGAGCACCGGCCGATTGAGTGCGGCGAGCCGGGCGTCGAGCCAGCGGTAGCCGGTCGAGCTTTCGTCATCCACCAGGTCGCCGCCGAGCACGATGGCGTCGGGGGCCGGATAAGTCGAGAGCGCATGCTCCAGCACGTGCTCGAAGGCGGCGGCGACATCCCAGCCATGTAAGCGGTCGCCCGGCCGTGCCAGCAGGTGTGGATCGGTGATGTGCAGCACAGTGATATCGCGTGGCATACGGTTCTCGCGGGCTCGACGGGTGGCGTATCCTGAACAGCATGGCAGAGGAAGCAGAACCCGCCGCACTTGATGCTCGATTACGGGCTTATATCGACGAGATCGGCGATCGCGAGCCGGCGCATCTGGCGGCCAACCGCGGCGTAACCGAAGCCTCCGGGGCCGGACACTTGCAGGTCAGTCCGCGCCAGGGGCAGCTCATGGCACTGCTGGTCGCGTTGGCCGAAGCTCGCCGCGGCATCGAGATTGGAGTCTACGCTGGTTATTCCACGCATTGGCTGGCCGAGGCGATCGGTCCGAGCGGGCGTATTCTGGCCTGCGACCACGACCCCGAAATTACCGCGCGAGCGCGTGCCGACTGGGCCGCCGCCGGGCTGGCCGATCGGATCGATCTGCGGCTGGGCGATGCACTGGATACGCTCAATCGAGAAGTCGCGGCCGGTATGGCGGGCGCCTACGATTTCGCGCTCATCGACGCCGACAAGGCGCGCTTGATCGATTATTACGAGCGCTGCATGGCGCTGGTGCGCGCCGGAGGATTGATCATGATCGACAATACGCTTTGGTATGCCCGAGTCGCCGACCCGGCTTGCCATGATGATGAGACCGAAGCCGTGCGCGCGTTCAATCGCCATGTCGCCGCCGACGAGCGCGTGGATATCTCGGTCCTGCCGATCGGCGACGGCCTCACGCTGGCACGCAAACGATGAGTACCCAACCGCGCATCGGCGATCTGTCGGCGGCCGAACGCAATAAACGCCCCATCTTCGATGCGCTCGCCGACTGGCTGGTCGATGCCCGCGACATACTCGAGATCGGCAGTGGCGACGGAACCCATGCCCGCTATGCCCGGGAACGCCTGCCGCATGCGCGCTGGCAGACCAGCGAGGCACCGGGTCATATCCGCGGTCTGACCGCAGCGCTGGTGGATGCTCATGACGAGGCGCGGCTGCCGTCGCCGCTGGCGCTGGATGTGCGCAGCGCCTGGCCGGCCCAGCGCTACGACGCGATCTTTGCCGCCAACGTTGCCCACATCATGCATGAGGACGCCGTCGCGGCGATGTTCGCCGGCGTGGCGTCGCATCTGGTCGCGGGCGGGTTGTTCTGTCTCTATGGACCGTTCTTCGACGATGACGAGACGCCGGGCGAGGGCAATCTCGCTTTCGATCGTGCGCTGCGCTCACGCGATCCCGGCATGGGCCTCCGCCGGCGCGAGGCGCTGGATGCGCTGGCCGGGCAGCACGGCCTCGTACGGGTCGCCCGGCTGGTCATGCCGAGCGACAATCGCCTGCTGATCTGGCGTCGAGACGCCGATTAGGGCTAGTTCACGCGCGCTGAATCGTCACCGGCCCGAAAGGCGGCGATGTTGGCGGCCACGCCGTCGATCGAGCGCTGGCGCGCGGCGCGGCTGGCCCAGGCCGTGTGCGGCGTGATGATGAGATTCGCTGGCTTGTGTTCGAGCAGCGGATGTCCGTCGCGCGGCGGCTCATGATCCAGCACATCCACGGCGGCGCCGGCAATGACGCCATTTTCGAGCGCGTCTATAAGGTCGCGTGACTCGATCACGCCACCGCGGGCGGTGTTGATCAGTACCGCCGTGTCTTTCATCCGAGCCAGTGCCGCGGCGTCGATCAGCCCGCGCGTATGCTCGGTCAGCGGGCAGTGCAGCGTCAGAAAATCGCTGGCGGCCAGAACGTCCTCGAAGGGCATCCGGCCTTCGCGGACCCGCTCGGCGCCTGGACGCTCGGCCACAATCACCCGCATGCCGAAAGCTTCGGCCAGCCGCGCTACCGCGGCGCCGAGTTCGCCGTAGCCGACGATGCCGAGCGTTGCGCCGTCGAGTTCCTCGATCGGATAGTCGTGCATGCAGAAGAACTCGGCGCGTTGCCATTCGCCACGCGCTACCGCGGCGTCGTAATCGTGCCAGCGGGTGGCGAAGGCGAGCATCAACGCCAGCACATGCTGCGACACGGCAGCGGTGGCATAGCCCGTGACGTTGATCACCGGGATGTCGCGCTCTGCCGCCGCCTCGATGTCGATGTTGTTATAGCCGGTGGCCGTCAGGCAGATCAGCTTCAGATCGGGGGCCGCCTCGATCGCCTTTCGGTCGATGACGACTTTGTTGACCACGATCACATCGACGTCGGCAATGCGCTCGTACAGTTCCTCCGGACGGGTGGTGTGATACCAGCGCCATTCGTCGGCCGCCGCTTCCAGCCGAGACCAATCCAGACGGTCGCCGACCGAGCCGGCATCGAGAAAACAGGCACGCATGAGAGCTCCCTTGCCGGAAAGCCTCGAATGGCCCGATCCGACAGCAGAAAAATGGGCACGATAATCTACGACTATAGTTTTTCAATATAATCGGACACGTTAAGTTACCCTAAAGTCTCAAATTCTTATTGTCTTCATTCAGAGGTGCACGGGGACCTTCATTCGATGAAACGTCGTTCCGAACAGAAAGACCCTTCACTGGGCAATCACCTGCCGGCCACATGCCCGTCGGCAGAAGCGCTCGAATATGAACTGGCCTTTCTTGTGCGCCGGATGGAGGCATTGCGCCGGCGTTTCCACTACGGCCTTGAGCGAGCGCACTATCTGCTGTTGATTTTGCTGGAACGCAACGATCGTCAGTCGGTGGGCGCGTTGGCCGATCAAGTAAATCTCGATGCCTCGACGGTGACACGTCAAGTTGCAGCGATGAAAAACGCGGGATTGGTCGAAAAGCACGATAATCCCGACGATCGTCGCGGCGGCTTCGTGACCATCACCGAGGCCGGACGCGATGCGGCGGCCGAAGTGCGCGAGCGCCGTCTTGAGCGGGTGGAAGAGGGCTTCAAGAACTGGTCGGAAGAAGACCGTCGTGAATTCGCGCGCCTGACCGCGCGCTACAACGATCAGTTGCGGGACATGCTCAACGAAGAGGACTAGCCGGCCTGCGTGGCAAACCAGTGACGCGCGCGCCACGTGGCTCGGTTCAAAAAAAACCCGGCAGCTCGCCGGGTTTTTTGGGGCGTGTTGAGGTTTCGTTCGAGTCCGCGCCAAGCGCTGTTTTGCGGCAAGACGAGGCGTAGCGAACGTGGCGTAGTTGTTCTACGCGAGAGAGCGACAACGCTGTATTGCCGCAAAACAGCGCTTGTCCCGAAGGGTTGGGCCGCAAATCGCGCCCGGCGGCGTTGCGAGTCTGGGGCGTGGCACACCACGACGCGGCGACTCGCGCCTTGCCGGACACGATTTGCGGACGCCAACGCGGCGCTCGCACGAAACCTCAACACGCCCTGGAGCGTCTCTCGTGACGACACGCCCGAGGTAAGATCCCCGCCCGTCGCTCAGGCGGCGCTGTGGCGTGCCGGCCCGGGCAGCTTGAGATCGTGCCAGAGCGTAGCCGTGGGTTCGGCCTTGTTGAGTGCATAGAAATGCAGGCCAGGCGCACCACCGGCGAGCAGGCGCTCGCACAGCCGGCCGATCAGGTCACGGCTGAAGGCCTGGACCGAAGCCGTGTCATCGCCGTAGGACTCCATCTTCTGGCGTACCCAGCGCGGGATATCGGCGCCGCACATGGCTGAGAAGCGCGAGATCTGGCCGAAATCGGTGATCGGCATGATGCCGGGCACGATCGGGATATCGACGCCCCGTGCCGCCACTTCGTCGCAGAAATTGAAGTAGGCATCGGCGTTGTAGAAATACTGGGTGATCGCCGAGTCGGCGCCGGCCTTGACCTTGCGCACAAAGTTGTCGACGTCCTCGGCCGGCGAGGCCGCGGCCGGATGATATTCGGGGTAGGCGCCGACCTCCAGATGAAAATCGTTGCCGTGGCGCTCCTTGATGAAGGCGACCAGCTCGTTGGCGTAGTTGAACACGCCCGGCTTGTCCATGCCGTCCGGCAGGTCGCCACGCAAGGCCACGATACGCTTCACGCCGGCGGCCTTGTAGCTGTCGAGCAGTTCGCCGATCGACTCCCGCGTGCCCTCGATACAGGACAAATGCGGCGCGGCCGGTCGGCCGGTGATTTTCATCGCCTTTCTCACCGTGTCGAGCGTGCCGGAACGCGTGGTGCCGCCGGCGCCGAAGGTCACGGAGAAGAACGCCGGGTGCAGCTCGGCCAGCGATTCCAGCGCTTCCGTGAGCCGGGCGTCCCCCTTCGGGCCTTTGGGCGGGAACAGCTCGATGGAGAAGTCGTTGTGCGAGACATCATGGCTCATGGCGTCTCCCCTTGGTTGTCCGGCGTCGTGACGCGATAACGCCGGTCGTGGTGCGCATAAAAAACCCGGCCCACGCGGGCCGCGGGCCGGGCCTTGAACTAGGCCTTGTCGAAGCCGGTGTTCACGCGCTTAGTAGCGGTAGTGATCCGGCTTGTACGGGCCGTCGACCGGTACGCCGAGATAGTCGGCCTGTTCGGGCGTGAGTTTGGTCAGCTTGGCGTTGACCCGCTCCAGATGCAGGGCGGCGACTTTCTCGTCCAGATGCTTGGGCAGTACGTACACATCGTTGTTGTAACGATCGCGATGGTTCCAGAGTTCGATCTGGGCCAGCACCTGGTTGGTGAACGAGTTGGACATCACGTAGCTCGGATGGCCCGTGGCACAACCCAGGTTCACCAAACGGCCTTCGGCCAGGAGGATGATCTTCTTGCCGTCCGGGAAGGTGATGTGGTCCACCTGCGGCTTGATCTCTTCCCACTCGTACTGGCGCAGGGCCGCCACGTCGATCTCGTTGTCGAAGTGACCGATGTTGCACACGATCGCTTCGTTCTTCATGCGCTTCAGGTGATCGTGGTTGATCACGTGATAGTTGCCGGTGGCGGTCACGAAGATATCGGCCTGTTCGACTACGCCCGGGTCTTCCAGATCCACTACGCGCAGGCCTTCCATGGCGGCCTGCAGGGCGTTGATCGGATCGATTTCGGTGACGCACACGGTGGC
This sequence comes from Salinisphaera hydrothermalis C41B8, assembly GCF_000732535.1. Taxonomy (GTDB): domain Bacteria; phylum Pseudomonadota; class Gammaproteobacteria; order Nevskiales; family Salinisphaeraceae; genus Salinisphaera; species Salinisphaera hydrothermalis. The sequence continues at coordinate 131,596 of NZ_APNK01000001.1, read as the reverse complement.
ACCCAGGCCGCGCAGCGACTGAACCGAGCCCTTGCCGACGTCGCCATAGCCGCACACGATGGCGACCTTGCCGGCCACCATCACGTCGGTAGCGCGCTTGATGCCGTCGACCAGCGATTCACGACAGCCGTAGAGGTTGTCGAACTTCGACTTGGTGACCGAGTCGTTGACGTTGATCGCCGGGAAGGTCAGGCCGCCTTCTTTGGCCAGGTGATACAGACGATGCACGCCGGTGGTGGTCTCTTCGGACACGCCGGTGATGGCCTTGCCGAGCTTCTTGTAGAAGTCCGGCTGCTCGGCCAGGCGCTTCTTCATGACCTTGAACAGCGCTTTTTCCTCGTCCGAGCCCGGGTTGTCGAGCAGCGAGGGGTCGTCGGTCGCCTTGACGCCGAAGGTGGCCAGCGTGGTGGCATCGCCGCCGTCGTCCAGGATCAGGTTCGGCAGGCCGCCGTCGTGCCAGTCCATGATGGCGTGGCAGTATTCCCAGTATTCTTCGGCCGTTTCGCCCTTGTAGGCATAGACCGGGATGCCCTGTTCGGCGATCGCGGCGGCGGCGTGGTCCTGGGTCGAGAACACGTTGCACGAGGCCCAGCGCACTTCGGCGCCGAGCGCGACCAGCGTCTCGATCAGCACGGCCGTCTGGATGGTCATGTGCAGCGAGCCGGCGATGCGCGCGCCCTTGAGCGGCTGCTGCGGGCCGTATTCCTCGCGCAGGGCGACCAGGCCCGGCATTTCGGTCTCGGCGATCTCGATCTCGCGCCGGCCCCAGGGAGCCAGGCTGATATCGGCGATCTTGAAATCTTCGTTGAGCTTTTCGGCAGGGCTACTCATCAATTCGTTCCTGTCGTTGAAATCGGTTCGTAAAGTCGGCCGACATCTAGGTCGGCCAACGGGCGCGGTGTCGCGCGGGGTTCAGGCGGCCTGGATGCCGGCGTCGTTGGCCAGCGCGTCGGCCTTATCGGTGCGCTCCCAGGGCAGGTCGACGTCCTCGCGGCCGAAGTGGCCGTAGGCGGCGGTCGGCGCATAGATCGGACGCTGCAGGTCCAGCATCTTGAGAATGCCGTAGGGGCGCAGATCGAAGTGATCCCGGATCAGACGGGTCATCTTTTCATCGTCGACCTTGCCGGTGCCGAAGGTCTCGACCCAGATCGAGGTCGGCTCAGCCACGCCGATGGCATACGACAGCTGGACTTCGCACTTCGCGGCCAGCCCGGCCGCGACCACATTCTTGGCCACATAACGCGCGGCGTAAGCGGCACTGCGGTCGACCTTGGACGGATCCTTGCCGGAGAAAGCGCCGCCGCCATGACGCGCCATGCCGCCATAGGTATCGACGATGATCTTGCGCCCGGTTAGCCCGGCGTCGCCTAGCGGCCCGCCGGTAACGAACTTGCCGGTCGGGTTGATATGGATCGTCGGGTTGTCGGTGAGCAGATTACCGATCACCGGCTTGATGATCTCTTCGTGCACGGCCTCGCGCAGGTCGGCCTGCGAGATGTCGGGATTGTGCTGAGTGGACAGCACCACAGCGTTGATCGCGCTCGGCTTGCCGTTCTCGTACTCGAAGGTCACCTGCGACTTCGCGTCCGGACGCAGCCAACCCAAGGTGCCGTCGGCCATGAGTTCGGCCTGACGCTTGACCAGGCGGTGCGCATAGGTGATCGGTGCCGGCATGAGCACATCCGTCTCGTTGCAGGCATAGCCGAACATCAGGCCCTGGTCGCCGGCGCCCTGTTCCTCCGGGGCGGCGCGTTCCACACCCTGGTTGATGTCCATCGACTGTTCGCCCAGCACGTTCATCACCGCACAGGTATCGGCGTCAAAGCCCATGTCGGAGCTGGTATAGCCGATCTTGCGCACGGTATCGCGCACGATCTTCTCGACCGGCACGTTCACGTTCTTGTTCGGGTCGGTTTTGATCTCGCCGAAGACGATGACCATGCCGGTCTTGGTGGCGGTTTCGCAGGCGACCTTGGCGGTCGGATCCTGCTCGAGATAGGCGTCGAGAATGGCGTCGGAAACCTGATCCGACAGTTTGTCGGGATGGCCGCCGGTGACCGATTCGGAAGTAAACAGGGTGCGACTCATAAGGCTATATCTCTCCATCCGGATATCCGGATGGACTATACGTTATCTATTTCGTGGATGCTACTTGTGAATTCGTGTTGCGCCACCGCCGTGTGCGACGGCGATAGCCGACGCGCCGGTACTGTCGCGATGCCCGTGCGCAAAGCCGCGCGATCGCCCGTGCCGTCGGCTCGGACGAGGCGAGCTCGTATGGTTGTCGGCGGCGTTCTTCCGCCGGCGCGGGCGGCGTTGGGACGAGACGGGCGATGCGCGAATCGCCGACTCGAAGGCATTCAACGGCTCAATCGAACCCGCGTGCCAGGGGCGGCGTCCGCAGCCTGCTGTCCCGGGCGCTCGAACGAAACCGCAACAGGCCCTAGACTGATGTTCATCATTCGTCATTCGAAAGGCCGACCATGGCACTGACCGACTCCACCATGATGCCGCTGGGCACCTCGGCGCCCGACTTCTCCTTGCCCGATGCCGTGTCCGGCAAGACTAAGACGTTCGCCGATGTGGCCGGCGAGCGCGGCACGCTGGTGATGTTCATCTGTAATCACTGCCCCTACGTGATTCATATCGCGCGCGAGCTGGCCGCGGTTGCCGCGGAGTACGACCCGCGTGGCATCGGTTTTGTTGCCATCTCTTCCAATGATGTGAATGAGCGCCCGGAAGATGGCCCGGAATACATGCGCGAGTTTGCCGAAAAGTACAACTTCATCTTTCCGTATCTCTATGATGAGACCCAGGAGGTCGCCAAGGCTTACGACGCGGTATGTACGCCGGACTTCTTCCTGTTCGGTGCCGACGGCAAGTGCGCCTATCGCGGCCAGTTCGATGCTTCGCGTCCGAAATCGGCAGAGCCGGTGACGGGGGCCGATCTGCGGGCCTCGCTGGATGCCGTACTCGAAGGCGATCCGATTCCGGAAGAGGCCCAGGTGCCGAGTCAGGGTTGCTCTATTAAGTGGAAGAGCGGGTAGGCCCTTTCCGTCGGCTTGAGCGCATCAGCGATCGTGTCAGGATGACGCCATGAGTACGCCCGAAGTTGCCAAGCCGAATCGCGGCCGCTCCTACGCCGGGCGCAGCTCGGCCGAGCGTCGCGAAGCACGGCGTGCCGCGCTGATCGATGCCGGCATTTCGGTTTTCGGGCGCGATGGGTTTCGTAGCGCGACGGTGAAGTCGATCTGTCGCGAGGCGGGGCTCACCGAGCGTTATTTCTATGAGTCGTTCGCCAACAGCGAGGCGTTATTCGCCGCGGTCTACAAGTCGCTGATTGCGGCGATCGAGGCCGAAATGCTGGCGGCGATCGAGGCCGAACCGGCCGATGCGGAAGCGACCGCCCGCGCCGGACTGCGCGTTTATTTCGGGCGTATGGCCGATCCGTTGATCGCCCGAATCGTGCTGATCGAGATCTTCGGCATCAGTGCGGATATCGACCGCACCTATCGTGCGGTGACGCTGAACTTCGCGCGTCTGACCGAGGAACTCACGGCTCGTTTGTTCGATGTCGAGGCCATCACGGCCGGGGCCGACAGCCGCCTGTTGTCGATGGGGCTGGTCGGTTCGACCATCCATATCGCCATGTACTGGCATCTGAACGGCTATCGCGAATCGCTCGACACGGTGGTCGAGTCGGCGCTGCGGCTGTACCTCGCCATGGCGGGCAACTCCGCCCATTGAACGGCCGCCGGACGATACGCCGTCCGGCGGCCGCCATCGCGTCAATGGTGGGTGGCGTAGGCCGCTTCGGCGTCGTCCACCAGTTCGTCCAGTTCGGCCAGCAGATGGGCATTGTTCTGCTGCCACGGGTGGAAGCTGTATTTGAAGTAGCTCAGGAACTCGGGGATCAGCCGGCGTAGATAACCGGGTTTGCCGAAGGTGAAGTTCAGCATCTTCAGGTGCCCGCGCCATCCCTCGGCCCGGCATTGCGGATCGGCCCGGCTCATTTGCCAGTAGAACGAGAACACGATCGGCCAGAACAGTCCAGTCGCCACGATCATGGCGCCGGAGCGTTCGAGCCAGTTGCGCGGGCCGTGCCCAATGCATTTTTCGTACACATCGTAGGCCACGGCCTTGTGCTCGACTTCCTCGAGCGCATGCCAGCGCCAGATGCGCTCGTAGTCTTCCTGCGAGCCGGCGAGCTGCTCAGGATGGCGCAACAGCATATCGCCCATGAGCGCGGTGTAGTGTTCCAGAGCGATGGTGGCCGCCAGCGGCACGGATTTCGGCGTGTTGTTCTTGAGTACCTCGAGTAGATCCCAGGTGAACTGGTCGAGTTTTTTCGCCGGCAGGCCGGCGTCTTCCATCAGCTGGTTGTATTCGATGTGCTCGCGCGAGTGCATGGCCTCCTGGCCGATGAAGGCCGTGGCGGCTTTTTTCAGGTCGGGATCGGGGATATCGTCGCGATAGCTTCGTACGGCATCGATGAACATGCGCTCGCCGGCAGGAAACAGCAGCGACAGCGCGTTCATGAACTGGGTGACGTTCGGCCCGGCGACATGCCAGTCGCAGATGCGGTCGCCCGGCGGGAGAAAATGCAGATCGCGCCGCTCGGGCATGACGGCTACGTTGTCGCCATGCGATGTGGTGCCGGTACGGGCATTTTGCGACAGGGTTTCGGCAGGCGTACTCATGTCGACTCTCCTCCGGCGGAACCGGTTGGGTGTGGCAATCAGGCGGGTCGGGCGCCGTGGGCGGCATAGGCCGCTTCGGCGTCATCGACCAACTCATCGAGCTCGTTGAGCAGATGGGCGTTGTTCTGCTGCCACGGGTGGAAGCTGTACTTGAAGTAGGCGAGGTACTCGGGCAGCAGGCGCCGCAGATAGCCCGGGTAACCGAGCATGAAATTGGCGAGTTTGACGTGGCCGCGCCAGCCGGCGGCGCGACAGGCCGGGTCGGCGGCGGCAAGCCGGCGATAAAACAGAATCACGTGGGGCCAGAAGGTGACCGTGGTCGACAGCATCACGGCGCTGCGCATGGCGTACGCCTTGGGCCCGCGACCGACGCATTTTTCGTAGACATCCCAGGCCACCGCTTTGTGCTCGATTTCCTCCAGGGCATGCCAGCGCCACATGCGGGCATAGTCCTCTTGGGAGCCGGCGATCTGCTCGGGATAACGCAGCAGGGCGTCGCCCATCAGCGCGGTGTAGTGCTCGAGCGCAATCGTCATCAACAACGGCGTGACTCGGGCGGAGTTTTCCTGGATATAAGCGGTGTATCTCGCAACGCCGTCAGCCAGCTCGGTGCCGGGCAGGCCGGCCGCATCCAGCAGCTGGTTGTATTCGGAGTGCTCGCGCGAGTGCATCGCTTCCTGGCCGATGAAGGCCGTGGCCGCCTTCTTGAGATCCGGGTCGGGAATGTCGTCGCGATAGCTGCGTACGGCGTCGATGAACATACGTTCGCCGGCCGGGAAGAACAGCGACAGGGCGTTCATGAACTGGGTCACGTTCGGACCAGCCTTGTGCCAGTCGCAGATGCGATCGCCCGGCGGCAGGAAGTGCAGGTCGCGCCGCTCGGGCATGACCGGGCCGCTGTAGCCGGGCTGCTCACGGTTGAAGCGATAGTCGATAGCCGCTGTGCTCATGGGATCCTCCGGATCAGCTCGCGGTTTCGGGCGCCGCTGGTTTGTTTTTTCTCACGGCGATGTAATCGTCGATCAGCGCGGCTACTTCGGGCGCCCGCGAGGCAATCGCCCAGTGGCCCGCGTCAATGTCGTCGATCTGCAGGTCGGCAACCCAGGCTTTCATGCCGTCGACCAGCCCGCGCCCGATAAAGGGATCGCGGCGTGCGACGATTGCATGGACGGGCGTGATCGCCGGGCGCTGCCGGGGGCGGGCCAGGCGGGGGGCGATGTTGGCGCGGTACAGTTTGATGCCGTGGCGGCCGTCCTCGCGCCAGGTCGCCGCAACCGGCAGGGGCTCGCCTTCGAGGCGTGCCAGTGTTGCCGGCCAGCGTTCGGCCAGCACGTGACGCCAGCCCAGCGGCGCCAACCACGGCAGCTGGAACAGGCCGATATACCAGGATCGTTTCATCTGGCGCACCAGCGCGGCGCGGTTGCGCCGCCATTGCAAGCGCAGGCCATGGCCGACGTGATCGAGGCAGGGGCCGGAGATGGTGGTGAAGCTGGCCAATCGGTCGGCCATCGCTGGATCGGTCGCAGCCTCCCAGCTCTGGATCGAGCCCCAATCGTGGCCGATCAAGTGAACGGGCGCATTGGGCGAGGCCCAGTCGAGGACAGCCTTCAGATCCCGTTCCAGATGCGCCAGCTTATAGGCCGAAACCGAGGCGGGACGTTCCGATCGCCCGGCGCCGCGCACGTCGTAGCGCACGCAGTGATAGCGATGCGCCAGATGGCTGACCAGCCGGTCCCAGACGCGGGCCGTATCGGGATAGCCGTGCACGAACACCAGCGTCGGCTGTGCCGGATCGCCGTCGGTATAGCACGCTAGATGAACGCCATCGCCCTCGATGACGGCGTCCGGGGTGCGTTCGACGCGCTCGTTTGCGGTGGATCGGCTCGGCATGACTCTGTTCGATGTAATCGTTACATCGAACGATGTCACAAAAAAGATACGGGGCGCAACTGCCCTATGGCCGGTGGCACACCGCGCCGGCCTTCAGTTATGGAGCGTCATGCCGGCCCGGCTTTGCCGGGCGTCGTGCGGGTTACTTGGGGTCGTGGAGGTGGTCGAGCACCTGGGCGAGCCGATCGCCGAGATGCTGGTCAGCAGCCTTGGACATGGCGCGGGCGACCTCGGGCAGGACCGCCATCTCGACCAGCGGGCGCAGCCGCCAGATCAGGTCGGCGAGCTCGGGCATTTCGTCGCCGGGTGGCAATTGGCCCTCGCCGTAGCGATCGAATACATGATGGGCAACCAGTCGGACCATGGCGTCGCTGGCCTGTTCGACATTGGCCCGCAGCTGGGCCACGACGTCGAGCATGTCCTCAAGCGGGATGCCGGCCGCAACCAGTTCCGCGCCGGCATGCAGCATGCGTGGGCTGGGCACGCGATAGCGCATGCCTTCCGGCCGGATGACGTCCAGCTCGACGGCCTTGTCCAGGGCGCGCTTAGAGAACTGCCCGCCGAACTTGCGCAGCAGTTGCGGCATGGTCAGGTAGCTCGGCAGTTCGTCCGACCAGGGGCTGGCGACCGCGGTTTCCAGTCCCAGCAACTGGCCGATGTCGTTGCCCGACTCCCAGCTTTCGATCAGCTCGCCAATGTTGGACAGCGTATAGCCGCGTTCCAGCAGCCGATTGATGATGCGCAGACGCGACAGATGCGCGTCGTTGTAAATCCCGCGTCGGCCGCGTCGTTCGGGCGGCGGCAACAAGCCGCGATCCTGATAGGCGCGGATGTTACGGACGGTCGAGCCGGTTTCGCGGGCCAGCTCATCGATGGAGAATTCCGTCGATTCGCGATCGGAGCCGTCGTTGTCGGGGGCGCTCGAAAGACTGTTCATCTTTCAAAGGATAGCCCCCAGCCCCGATCACGTCACCCGCGGCCGGCCGATCGCCGGCCGCGGATGTGCAATACGGGCATCGATCGGTGGCCGATCAGGCGCACTCGGTGGCGTGGGCCAGCCGGGATTCGCGATAGCGCGCGATCTCGTCGATGGTCAGCACCGGCATGTCGTGGCGAGCGGCATAGGCCTCGATCTCGGCATTGCCAGCCATGGTGCCATCGTCGTTCATCAGCTCGCAGAGCACGGCGGCGGGGCGCATGCCGGCGAGGATGGCCAGATCCAGCGAGCCTTCGGTATGCCCGCGACGCGCCAGTACGCCGTCGTCGACCGCGCGCAGGGGGAAAACATGGCCGGGGCTGACGATGGCATCGTGATCGCCGTCGAGCGCTTCGAGCGAGGCCGCGATCGTACGCACGCGGTCGGCCGCCGATACGCCGGTCGTCACACCGGTCGCGGCTTCGATGCTCACGGTGAAGCCGGTGCGATTCTTCGACTGGTTGTTATTGACCATCTGTGGCAGGCCAAGCTTATCGATCTCGGCGCCGCGAAAGCACAGGCAGACGATACCGGAGCCGTCGCGGATCATCTTGACCATGGTATCGACCGATAGATTTTCCGCCGCGGCGACGATATCGGCCTCGTTTTCGCGATCGCTGTCGTCCAGCAACAGCACGGGCCGGCCGGCGCGATAGGCCTGAATGGCGGCAGCGAGCCGCGGGAAACCCTGGAATTCGGTGGATGCTGACATGAAACGTCCTCTTGTCATGGAGTCAACGTTTCAGGGCTAGGCGAGAAGGCTCGCACCAACGCACGGATTGCGCCGGGTCTTGCCGCCACGCGTCTTCTTTCATCCGGACTATCACCGTCGGCTCTGGACTCTGACCAGATCTGCTGACCTTCCGACGGGGATCGGAAGCGCTCGTGGGCTCGGCCGAATCTCGGCCCTACCACCGGTGGGGAATTGCACCCCGCCCTGAAGACAACTGCAGCATAGCCGATCGTGGCGCGGGCGAACAGGTCGGAGCGCCGGTAACCGCTCATTAATTCTGCTTGCAAGCGCCGCGTCGCGTATAAAAAGGCCCCGGCCGGTGGCCAGGGCTCGGATGGGTGGCGGTGTGCCACGCCATACTGTAGCGGGATCAGCCGCTGTTGTTGGCACTCACGGACAATTCGCTATGCCCCGGGATATTGGTGCCGTTCGGGAAGAACCCGCCTTTCGAGACCTGGGCGGCCGTGGCATAGGCGATGTTGTGTACCTGGGCGATCGTGCGGTCATAGGCAAGACCGTTAGCGTCTGTCGGCACGATGTTGCTCGCGGCATACATATTGCCGTTGAGCGTGACCATGCCATTGCTATCACCCACAGCCTGGCCCTTGCCAATGCCCTGGTCGTCGTCTGCGGCTACCGGCGGTTGGCCGTTGGCATAGTCGGCGCTGACATCCTTGTTGCCGTCCACACTGTCGCGCACGCCGGAGATCTTGTCCGTCAGATCGCTGAATGTTGTGTCGCCGTTGTTGTAATCCGCTGCGGTGAGGAAAGTGCGAACCAGGCCGGCGTGGTAGACCTCTACGGCCATAATGCCCGCAGCGGCATCGAGATAGGTGCGGTTCTTAATGAACGGTGCCCCGCCGTGGTACGCCGTGACGCCGACGTCTTCGAAAATGAACGCACCGAGCAGGAAATTCTCCGGGCTCGAGAACGGGTCGAAGTTAGATACGCCGATCAGGTTGCCGAGTGCCGCGAACGAGTTCTTCAGATCGATGGCCGGCGCCGAGGCCGCATGCTGGCCCAGAGCCGCACGCAGGAACTGCACGTGATGCAGCTCATCCTGGGCGATTTCGGCTGCGTACTGGCCGATGAGCTTGTTGCTGCTGAAATCCACCTGCGGCGAGCCCTTGATGGTCACCATGCCCGGGTTGTCGCCGCGGTCGCTGTCGGCCAGCCCGTTGCCGGTGACCGCCTGCAGATAATACTCGGCTTCGAGGTATTCCAGATTCAGGGCGAAGTTGAGAATCGCTTCGTCGGGCGGGCCGCTCACATAGACGTTGTTGTCATTGGTGCCGGCGATGGCGTTGTTGTTGTGATTGTTGCAGGCGCCAAGCAGCGCACTGCCGACCAGCCCGGCGGTGTACATGCCGCCATTGGCGAGAAATCGGCGGCGACTTCGGCTGGTCGACGGCTGTTGCGTGCGGTCCTCGTTCGTGCCGGTCGTGGCCTGATCGGTTTGGGGCCGTTCTGTTCTTTTCATGATGTTTCTCCCTGCTTTGAACTGACGTGTGCGGTTATCAGTGAGCGGAATAAAAGTCCGTCCATACTGGTTCAGTAGCTGCCCGCGAATGCCTAATGAATCGCCGGGTCATAGAGCAAGTACGGGCGCGGGGAGAAAAGGATTCTCAGCAAAAGGTCGTATAAAAAATAATTTTTCTTATGAACTATAAGGTGCGAAATTGAATTTATATTTTTTGTTATAAATTAAAACAATTATCGTCGTCCGTCGGGTGTCATATGTTCCGAGGGGTGGCGTTTCCCGGCCGGCGAACCGGGCCGCATACGCTTGAACCCGCTTGTCTCGATCAGCGCTCGCCGGTGACTCGAGGCGTACAGCGGATCGAACGGCGGCGGTAGAGGAGCGCGCTCTGCGATCGGCGTCCGCGCGTCTTTGGGCGGCATACGCATAGAGCGACGGCCCGCCGGCTCGGGGACTGGGACGATGTTGCTGATCCGGTCGTCTTTAATAGACAATGGCGAACCTTTGTCAAGCCGTACCCGGGGATTGTTGTAATGCCCTCACGACGAGATCTCGCCAACGCGATTCGTATTCTGGCCATCGACGCCGTTCAGAAAGCCAACATTGGCCATCCCGGCATGCCGATGGGCATGGCCGACATCGCGGAAGTGCTGTTCAACGATCATCTGAAGTTCAATCCGGCCAATCCGGAGTGGGCCGATCGTGATCGTTTCCTGCTGTCCAACGGGCATGGCTCGATGCTGCAGTACGCCGCTCTGCATTTGACCGGCTACGACATGACGCTGGAGGACATCAAGAACTTCCGCCAGCTGCATTCGCGCACGCCGGGCCATCCGGAAAACACCGAGACGCCGGGCGTGGAAACGACCACCGGCCCGCTGGGCCAAGGGCTGGCCAACGCCGTCGGCATGGCGCTCGGTGAAGCGGTGCTCGCATCGCAGTTCAATACGCCCGATCACAAGGTGATCGATCACCGCACTTATTGTTTTGCGGGTGATGGCTGCCTGATGGAAGGCATTTCCCACGAAGCCTGCTCGCTCGCCGGTACGCTGGGCCTGGGCAAGCTGATCGTGTTCTACGACGACAACGGCATCTCCATCGACGGCGAGGTCAAAGGCTGGTTCACCGACGACACGCCGGCCCGCTTCGAAGCCTATGGCTGGCAGGTCGTGCGTAATGTCGACGGCCACGATGCCGGTGAAATCAATACCGCAATCGAGACGGCCAAGAAGGAAACCCATAAGCCGACGCTGATCTGCTGCAAGACTGTGATCGGTTATGGCTCGCCCCACATGAAGGGCACGGCCAAGGTTCATGGTGCGCCGCTGGGCGACGACGAGGTCGCCGCGACCCGCAAGGAGCTCGGCTGGACCGACGAAACGCCGTTCAATATCCCGGACGACATCTATGCCGCCTGGGATCATCGCGAAGCCGGCGCTGCGGTCGAGAAATCCTGGAAGGATGTGCACGACGCGTACGTCAAGGCGAACCCGGAGCTGGCCGCCGAACTGGACCGTCGTCTGTCCGGCAAGATGCCGGCGGATTGGGACGCGGGCATCGCCCAGCTGATCGAGTCGACCCAGGCCGACGGCAAGCGCACCGCGACCCGCAAGTCCTCGAAGGCGGTTCTGGGCGCGGTCTGGAACCTGCTGCCGGATCTGTTCGGCGGTTCGGCCGATCTGTCGGGCTCCAACGGCACCGACTTCGACGGCCACAAGCCGGTCACCGCAAAAGACTACAACGGCAACTATGTTTATTACGGCGTGCGTGAATTCGGCATGTCGGCGATCACCAACGGCCTCTCGCTGCATGGCGGTTTCGTGCCGTTCGGCGCGACGTTCCTGACGTTCTCCGACTATGCCCGCAACGCGGTGCGCATGGCGGCGCTGATGAAGTCGCGCAACGTGTTCGTCTACACCCACGATTCCATCGGTCTGGGTGAAGACGGTCCGACCCATCAGCCGGTCGAGCATCTGGCCTCGCTGCGCCTGATCCCGAACCTGCATGTCTGGCGCCCGGGCGACGATGTCGAGGTCGCTGTGGCCTGGAAGACCGCTATCGAGCGCGAGAATGGGCCCTGTGCGATCGCGCTGTCGCGTCAGGACGTCGATCATCAGGATCGCGATGCCGACACGGTCGCTGCGATTGCCAAGGGCGGTTACGTGCTGCGCGATACCGACGGCAAGCCGGATGCCATCGTCATGGCCACCGGTTCCGAGCTGGAACTTGCAGTGGCTGCCGCCGACCAGCTGGCCGGCGAAATGGCGGTCCGCGTGGTCTCCATGCCTTGCGTGGATCTCTTCCGCGAACAGTCGGCGTCGTATCGTGATAGCGTTCTGGACCCGTCGGTCACAGCGCGCGTGGCGGTCGAGGCCGGTGTTTCCGACGGCTGGATCGGCTACGTCGGGCCGACGGGGCAGGTGGTCGGCGTCGATCAGTTCGGGCTGTCGGCGCCGGGCCCCGAGGTCTACAAGGAACTCGGCGTGACCGTCGAAGGCGTCGTCGACGCGCTTCGGAATCAGGCCAAGGGCTGATCAGGAACAAACTCAAGTCAAATTCCAAGTTCGAGGAGCGAACATGGCAGTCAAGATTGGTATCAACGGCTACGGTCGTATCGGCCGCAACGTGCTGCGCGCCCTGTATGAGAGCAAGCGCACCGGCGAGATCGAGATCGTGGCGATCAACGACCTCGGCGACGCCAAGATGAACGCCCACCTGACCCAGTACGACACCGCCCACGGTACGTTCCCCGGTGAGGTCAAGGCCGAGGGCGAGGATCTCGTCGTCAACGGTGACAAGATCAAGGTGCTGTCCGAGCGCGATCCGGCCAGCCTGCCCTGGGGCGACCTGGGCGTGGACGTCGTGCTGGAATGCACCGGGCTGTTCGCCAGCAAGGACAAGGCCAGCGCGCATCTGAAGGGCGGCGCCAAGAAGGTGCTGATCTCCGCGCCCGCGGGCAGCGATCTGAAGACGATCGTCTACGGCGTCAACCACGACACGCTGACCCCGGACGACAAGGTCGTGTCCAACGCCTCCTGCACCACCAACTGCCTGGCGCCGCTGGTCAAGCCGCTGCATGAAGCGTTCGGCATCGAGTACGGGCTGATGAACACCATCCACTCGTACACGAACGACCAGGTGCTGTCGGACGTCTATCACAAGGACATCCGTCGCGCGCGCAGCGCCACCCAGAACATGATCCCGACCAAGACCGGCGCGGCCGCTGCGGTCGGCCTGGTGCTGCCGGATCTCAACGGCAAGCTGGACGGTTTCGCCGTGCGCGTGCCGACCATCAACGTATCGTTCGTCGATCTGTCGGCCAACGTCGGCAAGGACGTCACGGTCGAGCAGGTCAACGAGGTGCTCAAGAACGCCGCCAACGGCGAGCTCAAGGGCGTGCTGGCCTATACCGAGGAAGAGTTGGTCTCGCAGGACTACAACCACAGCTCGGTGTCGTCCACGGTCGATTCCAAGCTGACCAAGGTCGCGGGTTCGCGTCTGATCAAGGTCTGCTCCTGGTACGACAACGAATGGGGCTTCTCCAATCGCATGCTGGATACCGCGTTGGCCATGGCCAACGTCGGCTGATCCGACGCGATAACGAGCCCTGCAAAGACCGGACGCTGTCCGGTCTTTGTTTTTCTGCTCGGCGCGTGCACGGGGCGCTTATTTGGCTCGTCCGCGAATGAACGCGAAAAACAACGCAAACGCAATCGGGCCGGTTTTTAAAGCCTGCGGGCGCGGTGCAACAAAACAATCTCGCGGCGCACCTCGGGGGCAAGACCAACCGGCCGGTATAGCGCTGTTTATTTGCGCGCTTTAGCGTGCATTGGCGGACTGTTTCCCGCCGCGATTTCGACGCCGAACAAAACGGCTTTGTCTTCAAGCCGAACGACCATTAAATTCCTGTCGTAACACGGCCGCCTTGCTGCGGCGCACAGCCTCATATTCCGAACAAGGAACCGATATGACCATGCTCTCGATGGACGACGTCGATCTCGCCGGCAAACGCGTACTGATCCGCGAGGATCTGAACGTGCCGGTGAAAAACGGCGAAGTGACTTCTGCCGCGCGTCTGCGCGCGTCGCTGCCCACCATGAAAAAGGCCATGGCGGCCGGGGCGAAGGTTATGGTCATGGCGCATCTCGGCCGGCCGACCGAGGGTGAGCCGTCCGAGGAAGACAGCCTCGCACCGGTGGCGAAATGGCTCTCCGACGAACTCGGCCGTGACGTGCCGCTGGTCACCGACTGGCTCGACGGTCACGTCGAAGTCGCCGACGGCGAGATGGTGGTCTGCGAGAACGTGCGCTTCAACGTCGGCGAAAAAGCCAACGACGAAGCGCTGTCGAAAAAGATGGCCGCGCTGTGCGATGTTTACGTGATGGATGCCTTCGGCACCGCGCATCGGGCCCAGGCATCGACCGAAGGCGTGGCGCGTTACGCGCCGGTTGCCTGTGCCGGCCCGTTGCTGACCGCCGAAGTTGATGCGCTGCGCGCGGCGATGAACGAGCCGAAGCGCCCGTTGGTCGTGATCGTGGGCGGCTCCAAGGTTTCGTCCAAGCTCGAGCTGCTGAAATCGCTGGCCACGCTGGCCGATCAGCTCATCGTCGGTGGCGGTATTGCCAATACGTTCCTGGCGGCGGCCGGGCACGATGTCGGCGGATCGCTCTATGAAGCGGACCTGGTCGATTCCGCGCAATCGATTCTGGAGGACATCCGCTCGCGCGGTGGCGATATCCCGTTGCCCGAGGATGTCGTCGTGGCCACCGAATTCTCGGAATCGGCCGAGGCGGTGACGCGCAACATCGCCGACGTCGCCGACAACGAGATGATTCTCGATATCGGCCCGAAGGCGCGCGAGCAGATGGCCGCGATTCTCAAGAATGCCGGCACCATCGTCTGGAACGGCCCGGTGGGCGTGTTCGAGATCGACCAGTTCGGTGGCGGCACCGAAGCGCTGGCCCGCGCGATCGCCGAGAGCGACGCGTTCTCCATTGCCGGGGGCGGTGACACGCTGGCGGCGATCGAGAAATACGGCATCGGTGACCAGGTGTCCTATATCTCGACCGGCGGCGGAGCATTCCTGGAATTCCTGGAAGGCAAGACCTTGCCGGCGATCGCTGCGCTCGAAGCCCGTAGCAAGTAAGGGGACGAGTATGAGCCGCCAGTTCGAGGGCACCGAGCGCTACGTTGCGACCGACGATCTCAAGCTGGCCGTCAATGCGGCCGTGACCTTGGCACGGCCGCTGCTCATCAAGGGCGAGCCCGGCACCGGCAAGACGATGCTCGCCGAAGAGATCGCGGCCGGGCTGGGCAAGCCCCTGTTCCAGTGGCATATCAAGTCCACGACCAAGGCGGCCCAGGGGCTGTACGAGTACGATGCGGTGTCGCGCCTGCGGGACTCGCAGCTCGGCGATGCGCAAGTGCACGACATTTCCAACTACATCGTGCCCGGACCGTTGTGGGATTGCTTCACCGCCGACGAGCAGCCGGTGCTGCTGATCGACGAAATCGACAAGGCCGATATCGAATTCCCCAACGATCTGTTGCGCGAACTCGATCGCATGGCGTTCGACGTGTACGAGACACGCCAGACGATCGCCGCGCGCCACCGGCCGATCATCATCATCACGTCGAACAACGAGAAAGAGCTGCCGGACGCGTTTTTGCGCCGCTGCTTTTTCCACTTCATCGCGTTCCCCGACAAGGACACGATGAAGGAGATTGTCGACGTGCATTTCCCGGGCATCAAGGCGCGCCTGCTGTCCGATGCGCTCGATCTGTTCTTCGATATCCGCGATGTACCCGGCATCAAGAAAAAGCCGTCGACCTCGGAACTGCTCGACTGGTTGAAATTGCTGCTGGCCGAGGACATCCCGGCCGAGGCGCTACACGGCGACGCGGCCGATGCGTTGCCGCCCATGCACGGGGCCTTGCTCAAGAACGAACAGGACGTGCATCTGTTCGAGCGGCTCGCCTTCATGAGCCGGCGCGGCCGCCGTTAGAGCCTGAGCCGGCCATGCTGGTCGAATTCTTCTACGAACTACGCGATGCCGGGCTGAAACCCTCGGTGACCGAGTTCCTGACACTGCTCGAGGCGCTGGATGCCCATGTCGCGGGCATGAGTGTCACGCAGTTCTATCATCTGGCGCGAGCCTCGCTGATCAAGGATGAAGCGCTGTTCGATCGCTTCGATCAGGTTTTTGCGCATTACTTCGAGGGCATTGCGGCGTTGCCGCTCGATCCCGAAACCGTCATCCCGCAGGAATGGCTGGACAAGCGTGGTGAGCTGGAACTCAGCGAGGAACAGAAGGCCGAGATCGAGGCACTCGGTGGCTGGGACAAGCTCATGGAAACGCTCAAACAGCGCCTGGAGGAGCAGGGCGAGCGGCACCAGGGCGGCAACAAATGGATCGGCACGGCCGGACGCTCGCCGTTCGGTGCGTTCGGCTTCAACCCCGAAGGTATTCGTATCGGCCAGGATCGATCGCGCCATCGACGCGCGGTCAAGGTCTGGGACAAACGTGAGTTCGCCGATCTGGACGGTGATCGCGAGATCGGCACGCGCAACATCAAGATGGCGTTGCGCCGCCTGCGGCGCTTCGCGCGCGAAGGCGCGGCCGACGAACTCGATCTGGAGGCCACCATCCGGGGTACGGCCAGAAACGCCGGTCACCTCGATCTGGTGATGCGCCCGGAGCGACGAAATGCCGTCAAGCTGTTGGTGTTCTTCGATGTCGGCGGCTCGATGGACGACCACGTCGCCGTCTGTGAAAGCCTGTTTTCGGCCGTCCGCGCCGAATTCCAGCATCTCGAATATTTCTATTTTCACAACTTCCCGTACGAAGGGCTGTGGCGCGACAATGCCCGGCGTCGCAGCGAGCGTTTCGACACCCACGAGATCTGTCATACCTTCGATCACGAGTACCGCGCGATTTTCGTCGGCGACGCGACCATGAGCCCGTACGAAATTGCCTATCCGGGCGGTTCCGTCGAACACTGGAACGCCGAGTCCGGCCAAGTCTGGCTGCGGCGGCTGCTGGATGCATTCCCGCATGCCGTATGGCTCAACCCGGAGCCGCGCCAGCGCTGGGCGTACACGCCGTCGATTCAGATGACGCGTGAACTGATGGACGACCGTATGTACGAACTGACGCCGAACGGGCTCGACGCGGCGGTGGCGGAGCTATCGGGCTAGCTCTGGCGAGGTCATGCGCACGTGTTTCGCCACATACGTGGTTTGGGCAGCCGTGTGATCTGTCTCTTCGTCCCTGAAGGCATTGATCCGCAGATTTCGCCGATGACACAGATGGCGGTTAGTCGTGGAAAGAGCGATTTCGAGCGGGGCGCGAACCGCTGTTGAGGCGTTGTTCCCAAGGCGAGTCTTCGAGTTCGACGCCGGCGCGGGTTAGGGCCTCGAATTTGCTACACCGCGAAAACGCGACCGCGTCCGTTTAATCTGCGTCATCTGCGGATCTCTTTTCTTCGACGAACGAAGCCCTGAATGCACAACGGCGCCTGGGCCGGTTGAGGCCCTCATACAAGCTGGCGCCAGGTGCTGGCTGCAAATTGCTGCGGCGTTCTGCGGCATCTCGGGCGTTGACACCAAATCCGGCTTACCCGATGCTTTGGCCTGACGCGTTTCGCCCGG
The DNA here is from genome assembly GCF_000732535.1 of Salinisphaera hydrothermalis C41B8. Taxonomy (GTDB): domain Bacteria; phylum Pseudomonadota; class Gammaproteobacteria; order Nevskiales; family Salinisphaeraceae; genus Salinisphaera; species Salinisphaera hydrothermalis. The sequence goes on along the minus strand of NZ_APNK01000001.1, from coordinate 114,166 downwards.
AGCACGGTATGTCCCTGTCCCAGCAGACGATTTTGAGTGTCGTGGGGTTCACGTGGCCCACGATGCCCGGTTCGGGCCCCCGGGCTGTCCGGGCGGAGGCGATCCGCGACGAGCCGGATCCGGCCTAAGGGGAGCGCGGCGTTCATGGGTCGGCTCGCCAAGATTTCGCGCTGGACGGTTACCGTGGTCGGTAGCCTGCTGCTGCTCGGCATTGCCGCCAATGCCTGGGTGCTGGGCAGTACCCGTGAGCGGATTTACGACGATCCCGCTCGCATGCCAGTCTACGATTTCGCGGTCGTGCTTGGTACCAGCCCCTATACCCATACTGGCAACCCGAACGCGTTGTTCACCAATCGCATCAAGGCTGCCGCGCAGCTGTATCATGACGGCCGGGTGCGGCATCTGCTGGTGTCCGGCGCCAACCCGAGTCGGGCGTATAACGAACCGCGCAAGATGTATCAGGCACTGCGGCGTCGCGGCGTGCCGGATTCTGCTATCACGCTCGACTATGCCGGGTTTCGGACGCTCGATTCGATCGTGCGGGCACAGCGCATCTTCGGCCTGAACGCGTTCGTGATCGTGTCGCAGCGTTATCACGAATACCGGGCGCTGTTTCTGGCCCAGCACGAGGGCATCGAAGCGATCGGCTATACCTGGCCGGAAGAGGACCGGCGCCAGCCATTACGCACGGAGGCGCGCGAATATCTGGCGCGCGTCAAGGCGGTGCTGGATCTGTATGTTCTGCATACCCGGCCGCGGTTTTTGGGGCCGCATCGGCCGATCGACCTGGGGCCGTCCTCGGCCCGGGGATATATCGCGGAGCGCGCTTCCAGCTGACCGCCGTGTCCAGTGCGCTCAGCCTGTGGCCTCGGGCCGTTCGAACAGGCCGTCGAGCAGCGCGTCGACCTTGGCTTCCATGCTGTGCTCGATCGAATACAGCCCGGGATGGCGCAGGCTGCATTCATACAGTCCGACCATGAAGGCGATCAGCACATCCGCGGCATCCTCGGCGGTCAGGCTCGCGCGCAGCGGGCAGATGGCCGACATTTCGCCGCACAGCGAGACCAGGACCTCACGGCTGTCCTCGAACATCGCGCTGAGTAGATGACCGGTGGCATGTCCTCGTTCGGTCATCTCGCAGCGGTGAAATACGATATGGCAGACGCGTCGATGCTGTTCGTCGTTGGCCAGACGTGATATGCCATGCAGGAGCATTTCCCGTATCAGGCGCATCGGTTCGTTACCGGGGATGTGTTGGCCCAGACACTGGCGGAGATCACGCAGTGGCATGGCAGTACGTTGAACCATGGCTTCGAGCAATGCCGTCTTGTCGGCAAAATGCCAGTAGATTGCGCCACGCGTGACGTTGGCGCGCCGGGCGATACGCTCGAGCGACGTCTGCGTGACGCCATGTTCGAGCATCTCGGTCTCGGCGGCATCGAGGATGCGTGCCCGGGTCTGGGCAGATTCCGTCTTCGTCTTCCGTGCCATGGTCCTGTCCGTGCCTGCCGCGCGCGATAGGGCGCGACTGTGTCTATCTTACATACATACACGAATGTATGTATCATGCGAGTAATCAGGGAACCCAACCTCAGGATCCGGCGGTATGCGTAATAATGACTACGAAGCGTCTCGAGGCGCTCTAGCGCTTCGGGCGCTGATTGTTCTGAGTGCCACTGTCGTTCTCGCGGCATGCGGTCAGGGCAGCGGGGGCGGCCAGGCACAGGCCAAGACCCCGCCGACACCGGTGCATGCGGTCAAGGTCGAACCGCATTCGGTCGATGTGTATGCCGAATATCCCGGCCGTGTGCAGGGCAAGCAGACCGCCAAGGTCATCGGCCGGGTCACGGGTATTCTCGAGTCGAAGAACTACGACGAAGGCTCGATCGTCCACAAGGGCGATCTGCTGTTCAAGATCGACCCGAAGCCTTATCAGGCGACGGTGGACCAGCGTAAGGCGCAGCTCGCCAGCGCCCGGGCCGCACTGTCCAACTCCAGTCGGATCTGGAAACGCACGCGCAAGCTCTACAAGGCCAACGCGGTCAGTCAGGCCGAACGCGATCAGGCGTTGTCGACCTACCAGTCGGACCAGGCCGCGGTGCAACAGGCCAAGGCCAATCTCGAATCGGCGCAGATCGATCTGAATTACACCCGGGTCAAGGCGCCGATCACCGGCGTGACCAGTCTGCGTGACGTCGACCTTGGGTCGCTCGTGCAGGCCAATCAGACCCAGCTGACGACCATTACCCAGCTGGACCCGGTCTACGTGCTGTTCGCGCTGCCCGAAGACGATGCCTTCGCGCGCCAGAAAGCGCTGTCCGAGATGGGCAAGCAGAGCAGCGACGAAGCCACGCGCGAGGCCACGATCATTCTCAACAACGGTCAGGATTTTCCCTACAAGGCCGATGTCGACTTCACCCAGAGCACCATCGATCCGGATACCGGCACGGTGCGCCTGCGTGCGATCGTGAAGAATCCGCACAATCAGCTCATGCCGGGCCGGTATGTGCGTGTGCGCCTGCGTATCCAGACGCTGCAGCACGCGATCACGGTGCCCGAGGCGGCAATCGCCAGCGGCCAGCAGACCCAGGTGTTCGTGGTCGAAAACGGCAAGGCGAAAGCCGTGGCCGTCAAGCTCGGGCCGAACACCGCTCAGGGGCAGGTCATTACCGACGGGCTCAAGGCCGGCGATCAAGTCGTCACGAGTGGTCTCGGAACCCTCAAGTCCGGCGCACCGGTCAAGGTGAAGCAGGACCAGCAGAGCAACGCCGGAAGCCCGGCCGACAAGGGCGGGCACGGCAATGCCGATCAGCAGGATTCGACATCATCGGCTGACGACGGTTCGTCGCAGCACAACGGTTAGCAGAGGACTTTCTCGTGCTATCGAAGTTTTTCATTGACCGGCCGGTTTTCGCGACGGTTCTGTCCATCGTCATCACGCTGTCGGGCGTTCTGGCGATGCGCTCGCTGCCGATTTCGCAGTATCCGGACGTGGTGCCGCCCGAGGTGGTGGTGCGCGCCAACTATCCGGGCGCCAGCGCCGAGGATATCGCCACCACGGTGGCGGCTCCGCTGGAGACCGAGATCAACGGCGTCCAGGACATGATCTACATGACCTCGACGTCGTCGGACGCCGGGCAGATGCAGCTCAACGTCAGCTTCAAGGTCGGCACCGACCCCGAGCTGGCGACGATTAACGTCAACAACCGCGTGCAGTCCGCGTTGTCGCAACTGCCTGACACCGTGCAGCAGACCGGTGTGACCGTGCGCAAGCAGTCCACCAGCATTCTGCAGGTGTTCACGCTCTACTCGCCGGACCAGTCCTTCGATGAGACGTTCATCAGTAACTACATGTTGGTGAACGTCATCGATCCGCTCAAGCGTGTGGCGGGGGTTGGTGACGCGCGCCTGTTCTCGCAGCAGGATTATTCCATGCGCATCTGGCTCGATCCGGCCAAGATGGCGCGTTACGGCATCACGACCGAAGACGTCAAGAACGCGATCTCCGAACAGAACTCGCAGTTCGCGGCCGGCAGCTTTGGCGCCCGACCTTATGCCGATGGTGCGGATATCGCCTTTACCTACACGGCGAGTACCGCCGGGCGGTTTTCGAATCCGAAGCAGTTCAAGAACATCATTCTGCGTTCGACCGACGACGGGCGCGTGCTGCATCTGAAAGACGTGGCGCGCATCGAGCTCGGGCCGCAGTCCTATTCGACCGAGCAATCGTTCAACGGCAAGCCGGCGGTACCCGCGGCCGTCTATCTGCAGCCGGGCGCGAACGCGCTGGCCACGGCCCAGCGTGTCCGCGATAAATTGCAGCAGATCGGCGAGAATCTGCCGCAGGGGCTCAAGTACGATATTCCGTTCAACACCACGAAGTTCGTGCAAGCGTCGATCGATGAGGTGATCTTCACCTTCTTCATCTCGCTGCTGCTGGTGATCGCGGTCATCTTCCTGTTCCTGCAGAACTTCTGGGCCACTCTGATTCCGTTGCTGGCGGTCCCGGTCGCGGTGGTCGGTGCGTTCGCGGGCATCTATCTGCTCGGTTTCTCGATCAATCTGCTGACGCTGTTCGGCATGATCCTGGCCATCGGTCTGGTGGTCGACGATGCGATTATCGTGATCGAGAACATCGAGCGCATCATGACCGAGGAAAAGGCGCCGCCAAGACAGGCCGCCATCAAGGCCATGGAAGAGGTCAGCGGCCCGGTGATCGCCGTGGTGCTGGCCCTGAACGCGGTGTTCGTGCCGGTCGGTTTTCTCGGCGGCCTGTCGGGCCAGATGTACAGCCAGTTCGCGATCACGATCGCGGTGTCGGTGGTCATCTCCGGCTTTGTCGCGCTCACCCTGACGCCGGCGCTGTCGGCGCTGTTTCTCAAGCCGTCCAAGGAAAAGAAGAACGTCTTCTTCCGAACGTTCAATCGAGGGTTCGACAAAGCAGCGAATGCTTATCTATGGGGCGTCAATTTCCTGCTCAAGCGGGCGGCGCTGGGCGTACTGCTTTTCTTGGGCGTGATCGCGTCGACCTGGCTGGTATCGACCCAGGTATCGTCCGGGCTCGTGCCGCAGGAGGACCAGGGATACATATTCGCGGTCTATCAGCTGCCGCCCGGCGCGTCGCTGCAGCGCACCGGGAAAGTCAGTCAGCAGTTGCACGATAACGTGTCGGGTCTGTCCGGCATTGAAAGCATGGTCAGCGTGCCCGGGTACGATTTTCTGGCCAATTCACCGCGTACCTGGGCCGGCATCGCCTTTCTGACCCTAAAGGACTGGGGCGATCGCGATGCGACCTCGTTCGATCTGGTCAACCAGGTATTCGGCATCGGCGCGAAGATGTCCGACGCCCAGATCCTGGCCTTCAACCCGCCGCCAATCATCGGTCTGTCCACCACGGGTGGTTTTGAAGGCTATCTTCAGGATCGCAAGGGGGCAGACTACAACGAGCTGTATCAGAAGGCTCAGAAACTGGTGGCCGCGGCCAACAAGCGCCCGGAACTGCAGCGGGTGCGCACGACGCTGAGCACCGACGTGCCGCGCTACAAGCTCACCGTGGATCGGGAAAAGGCCAAGGAGCTGGGTGTGCCGATCAAGAGCCTGTTCGATACCCTGCAGTCCACCTTCGGCCAGCTCTACGTCAACCAGTTCAGTTTCCTGGGCCGGAACTGGCAGGTCCGCCTGCAGGCCGATGCGCAGTATCGGATGCATCCCGATGATCTGCGCCAGGTGTTCGTGAAGTCGGACAAGACCGGCGACATGATTCCGGTCTCATCGTTGACCAGCGTCAAGCGCACGTCGTCGGCCGACGTGGTGCAGCGGTTCAACGTGTTCCCGGCGGCCAAGATCATGGGCTCGCCGGCGCCGGGCTACAGTTCGGGTCAGGCCAACGCGGCGATCCAGCAGGTGGCCCAGAAGACGCTGGGCTCGAATTTCCAGTTCGAGTTCACCGGCACGGCCTACCAGGCCGAGCACGTCGGCAGTTCCGCGGTGATCGCGCTCGTGTTCGGCGTGGTCATGGTGTTTCTGATTCTCGCCGCGCAATACGAGAAATGGAGTCTGCCGCTGGCGGTGATCACCGCCGTGCCGTTCGCGGCACTGGGCGCCTACCTTTCGGTCTGGCTGCGGGGTATCGACAACAATATATACTTCACCGTCGGACTGCTCGTATTGATCGGCCTGGCCGCGAAGAACGCGATTCTGATCGTGGAATTCGCAGTGCTCGAGCGGGGCACGGGCAAGTCGCCGGCCGATGCGGCCTATTCGGCGGCCAAGCTGCGTTTCCGGCCGATCGTGATGACGTCGCTGACGTTCATCCTGGCGTGTATGCCGCTGGCGCTGGCCAGCGGGGCCGCGGCCAACAGCCGTATCGCCATCGGGACCGCAGTGATCGGCGGTATGCTGGCGGCGACCCTGTTCGCGATTCTGTTCGTGCCGTTGGCTTATGACCTGATCGAGCGCGGCTCGGATAAACTGGCCCGTATGCGCGGCAAGCGATCCGGCGATGACGACGAAAAGCCCGATGCGCTGGAGCGGCGCGACGAGACCAATGACGGGAATGACCATGATGCGTAGCGCGCTCATCCTGTGTGCCGTGGTGGTGCTGGCCGGCTGTGCGGTCGGCCCAGACTACGAGCGGCCGAGTATCGATCTGCCGAAGTCGGCCTTCGACTCGACGCTGCTTTCCCAGAAGCAGCAGAAGTCGCTGGCTTACTGGTGGACGCGATACAAGGATCCGACGCTCAACAAGTTGATCGATGAAGCCCTGGATTCGAATCTGGACATCGCATTGCAGGCGCAGCGCGTGCGCCAGGCGCGGGCCGAGCTCGGCTATCAGAACGCTCAGCTCTATCCATCGGTGCAAGGTCAGGCTCAAGCCATGCGGGAGCGGGTCGGCAGCGCCGTTCCCAGTAGCGGCGGTTCGTCGGCATCCTCGTCATCCGCGGGATCCTCCGGTTCATCGGGCGCCGGCGGCTCGTCGGCTGCCAGCGGTGGCGGTTCGGGCGCCCGGCGCTTCAATACGTTCTCGGTGGCTGGCACCCTGAACTATGAGCTCGATTTCTGGGGGGCGCTGCGCCGCGCTGACGAGCAGGCGCGGGGGCAGCTGCTGTCCTCGGCTTATAGCCAGGATTCGATCCGACTACAAACTGTGGCCGATGTGGTAACGAACTACATGTCGCTACGTTCCTATCAGCGCCAGATCCGGGTCGCGAAGGAAACCATCAAAACGCGCGTCCAGCAGTATCACCTGGATCAAAAACGGTATCAGTACGGGGCGATCGACAAGCTGACGCTGTTGCAGACCCAGTCGGCGCTGCAGTCGGCGCGAGCCGAGCTGCCGCCGCTGGAGCAGCAGGAGTCCAAGATTCGGACCGCCCTGGCGATTCTGACCGGCAAGACGCCGCGCCAGATCATGGCGAATACCAAGCTGCCGAAGGGCGATTTCTCGGATCTGACGCTGCCGCGCGACTTGCCGGTGGTATTGCCCTCGACGCTGGTCAACCGGCGCCCGGACATACGCGCCGCGGAAGCCAGTCTGATTGCGGCCAATGCCAACGTCGGCGTGGCCAAGGCCCGGTTCTTCCCGACCTTCAACCTGTCGGCCATGATCGGCACCCAGGCATTTAACATCGACAATCTGTTCGAGCCCTACACCAAGGTCGAGCAGGCCGGCGGTTCGATTACCGCGCCGATTCTGGATTTCGGTCGCATCAACGCGCAGTACCGGAGTGCCAAGGCGCAGAAGGCCGAGGCCGAGATCCAGTATCGTCAGACCGTGCGTCAGGCGTTCCAGGATGTGCGTAATGCCCTGGACGAAGTGAAGTACAGTCGCGAGCGGTTCCAGGAGGTCCAGAAGCAGGTCGAGTCGTATCGGCAGACGCTCAAACTGGCGAATCTGCGCTATCAGGTCGGCCGCACGAATTATTTCGACGTGCTGGATGCGCAACGCAACCTGTATTCGAGCCAGCTGAACCTGGCGCAGGCCATCGCGGCGCGCTTTACGGCCACGGCGGATCTGTACAAGGCGCTCGGCGGCGGCTGGACCGACGACAGCGACTCGCTGACGCCGGCCATGCAGGAAGTGGCCAATGACTATGCGCCCGTCAAGAACGCCAAGGATGGCGCGCACGCGGCTACCACCAATGCGCCGGCGCCCGGAAACAATCCCTGATTCGGAGTCGGCAGTAGAGCCAGTCGCGAGAACTACGTATGCGGTTCGATCGCGCCGTCACGTTAGAATGCGGCATGCTTTGGCTTAGATTATCGGCTTGCCGGACGGGCACCCCATGAGCGGCGATGGCGCGCTCTATCGTCTGGATGCCGCGGACGGTGAATGCGTTGTCTGTCTTGCGGGCGACTGGGGTCGGGCGGAACGTCTGCCCTCGGCCGCCGGTATTCATCGGGACATGGGGCAGCCGCAGGCTGTCGTGATCGATGGCAGCGATCTGGCCAGTGGCCATCCGCGGGTTGCTGCCTTCGTTCATGCGTTGCACCACGAGCTCGATGCGGCGGGTGTGTCGGTCACCGAACGTGCATTACCGCAGAATGTGGACGCACTGGTGGCGTTGGCCAGCCCGCCGCCAGCGGCGGTACGCCAGACTCAGCGAAAGCCGCGATTCCTGGCAAGTCTCGGTGCACGGTTTCAGAACCAGGTGCGCATCAGCCAGGACGCGGCCGCGTTGGTCGGCCAGGCGCTCGCTCGTACGCCAGCCCTGGTCACCGGTCGGGCGCAGACACGCTGGCGGGATTTTGTGGATCTGGTGCGCGAGACGGGGGCCGCCTCGCTTCCTGTGGTGACGGTGGTCAACCTGCTGATCGGCGCCGTGCTTGGCTTCATCGGCGCGGTGCAGCTGGCCACCTTCGGTGCCGGCATGTATCTGGCCGACCTGGTCGGGATCGCCTCGGCACGAGAAATGGCGGCGATCATGACCGCCTTCATCATGGCGGGCCGGATCGGCGCGACGTTTGCGGCGCATCTGGCGACGATGGAGTCGAACGAGGAAATCGACGCGCTGCGCATGATCGGCGTATCGCCGTTCGAATTTCTGGCCCTGCCGCGGCTGGCTGCGCTCACGCTCATGATGCCGCTGCTGTATCTCTACGGTACGGCGCTCGCGATTGTCGGCGGTATGGTAGTGGCCCATATCGTGCTGGGGACGCCGCCGATCGCCTTCATCGAACGACTCCAGGACGCGGTGGCCTTTCGCCAGTTCGTGATCGGTCTGATCAAGTCGGTGGCCTTCGGTATCTTGATTGCGCTGACGAGCTGTTATATCGGCCTGCATGCCGGACGCAACGCCGCCGAAGTCGGACGCGCGGCCACGCGCACGGTGGTGGTCTGTATCATCGGGATCATTTCCATCGACGCGGTAGCCGCGCTGTGTACCAACGCCCTGGGGATTTGATGTCGCCGCGAATCACGGTCGGCGCCCCTGTCATCATGGGATGGGTCCGATGGCCGAGTTGAACCCCGATGCGCCGATGCCCGAGAAAGGGCTGGTCGTTCGCGGTTTGCGAATGGCGTTCGGCGATACCGTCGTCCAGCACGATCTGTCGTTTTATGTCGCGCCGGCGAATATTTTCGTCATCATGGGCGTGTCGGGCTGCGGCAAGAGTACGCTGCTGCGCCATATCATCGATCTGCAGCGCTCGGATGTCGGCGATATCTGTTTCGATGGTCAGCGCCTGATTAACGACGATCCGGCCGAGCGCGCCATGCTGCAGAGCCGGATCGGCGTATTGTTCCAGTCGACGGCGCTATGGAGCTCGATGACCGTGGGCGAGAACGTTGCACTGCCGATGCAGCTGCATACGCAGCTGCGTCCGCCGGAAATTCGCGATCAGGTCGCCTTCAAGCTGGCGCTGGTCGGTCTCGCCGGGCAGGAGTCCAAAATGCCCAGCGAGTTGTCCGGCGGCATGCAGAAGCGGGCCGGGCTGGCGCGCGCCATCGCGCTCGATCCCGATTATCTGTTTCTGGACGAGCCCAGCGCCGGGCTTGACCCGATCACTTCACAGCGATTGGACGCGTTGATCATGCGGCTGCGCGATGCGCTCGGTGTGTCGGTGATCGCGGTCAGCCACGAACTGCCCAGTATCTTCACCATCGCGGATGACAGCATCTATCTGGACAACGAATCCAAGACCGCGATCGCCCACGGCAATCCGCGCGAGCTGGTCGAGAATACGCCGGAGCCGCGCGTACGGGCCTTTCTCAAACGCGAACCGATCGACGAACCGGCGCGCGAAAGCGCCTAGCCGGATCGATAGGGGAACCGACGAATGAGCACAAGTCATGGCGAGTAATCGCAGCTACACCATCATCGGCGCCTTCCTGCTGGGGGCGATCGCGCTCGTGGCCGTGGGCATTCTCACCTTCGGCAACACCGGCTTATTCAAGCAGGAACGCCAGGCGGTGATTTTTTTCAACCAGTCGGTGCTGGGTCTGACCAACGGCTCGCGCGTGTTGTTCCGCGGCGTGCAGGTGGGGACGGTCCGCCGCGTTCAACTGCGCCTGAACCCGCACGGTGGCGCCAGGATTGCGGTGACCATCGAGATGTCGGGCAGCGACGTGGTTATGCCGAACGGACGTGCCTTGCCTGAAGACGTCACGATTCAGCAGATGGTCAAACGGGGCCTGCGGGCGCAACTCGTGGTGTATAGCTACGTCACGTCGCAGCTTGCCGTGAACCTGGACTTTGACCCGAACAATAAACCGAACTTCGTGGTGCCGCCCGGGCAGCTCGATTTGCCCGAGATTCCGGCCATTCCCTCGGAGATATCCCAGCTCAAGGATACGGTGGCCCAGATTCCGTGGAAGAAAACGCTGAATCAGGTCAATCAGACCATGACGACAATGGTCCAGCTCGCTCAGGATCTCGACAAGACCGTGAACAGCCTGCGGCCGAATCTCGATCAGACCACGAAAACCACGCAACAGACACTGGAAACGGTGCAGAAGGCGGTGGCCGCGAATAACAAGCAGTTGCAGGCCACTCTGGCCAGCGTGAAGCGGCTGAGCGATACCGCCAACGACCAGATCGCCAAGCGCAATGGCCAGATCGACAAGCTATTGAGTAACGCCGAGCAGACCAGTCAGAATCTGAATAAGATCAGCAAGAATCTCGACCAGTTGACCGATCCGGACTCCGGCACGCGCCAGGACGTACAAAGCACCGTTCGCGATCTGTCCGCCGCGGCGTCCTCGCTGCGTCGCTTTGCGGAGAAGATCGAGCGCGATCCGCATACGCTGCTTTATGGGGGATCCCGTTAGCGTCCCGGCTGCCGCTGCTACGCCCGTGACGCGTTACGCGTCGAGGCGAAATCGAAACCGGCGGCGGTTGGACGTCGATACGTCCGGTCGGGATATGTATTCGCATGCTGTAATGCATGCGCTGGCGCCGTGCCTTGATGATCCGAACTCGAGATCGATGGCCGGCGGCGGCATCAACCAATCGAAGAGGCGCCCGTGAAACCCGTTCTCCGCACGCTCGCGTTTATCGTTGTCGCCACAGTCTGGTTGGGGGGATGCAGTTCGTTGCCCCCGCTCAAGCGTGTGATGTTATCGCCACCCCAGACCGAACGCTTGGCCGCCAAGCCCAGCGATTGGCAGGTTCGTCGGGTTCAGATGCCGGAATATCTCGACAATTACGATATCCAGCTGCGAACCAACGACTACGTGCTCACCCGGCTGCCCGACGCCAAATGGGCCGAGCGTCTGCCAGTCGCGGTGACCCGCTTGCTGCAGCAGACCATTGACGAAAAGCTACAGGACAAGCGCGACAAGCACTATCAGGTGCACGTCAATGTCGACACGTTCGAGCCCCAGCCTTCAGGCCAGGTCGTGTTAGCGGCCGAGTGGCGGGTCACCGACGCCCATGATCACGTCGTTGCCCGAAACGACAGTCTGATCAAGGAGCCGCTGCCTAAAACCAGCCGCAATGCCGATACCATCGCTCGCGCCATGTCGACCGCGGTACGCGAACTGGCCATGCAGATCGTCGCCCACGCCGGTTAGTCACCGGCGCTCCGCTATGCACGGAGGCCGTCTCTAGTATTGGTAGAGTTCGGCCGGGCGCCGCATTGGCGACCGCCCATCGGTGCCTTTTAAGGCAGGAGTGACCGGCTCGCGGTACGCCGTGAGCCGCGCCCGCGATGCCGCGAACCGCCCGGAGTGACCGGCAAGGAACAAGGCAGCCAACGACTAATCGCGCGGCGGCCATCCGGTTTTTTGGGGCGCGCTCGGGAGGGCTGACCACGTCACGCGCCTGCTATCTCGTGTCTCTGCAGCCCCGGTCATATCTGAGGCCGTGCGGGCTGCGGACTCGGACGCCAAATCAACAGGCCCTCGAACAGAAACGACAAATAAAAAAGCCCGGCGGGGAAGTGCCGCCGGGCTTGGTTGTAGACGACCTGATCAAGCGATCAGAAATGCATCCCGAAGCTGAGGCTATAAAGTACGGCCCGGAAGTGGTTGGTGGAGCTCACGCTGCCAACGTCCACGGCGCCGAACGTGGGGCTGAGCGTGGGGGAATTGACTTTGATGTTGCTCACCCGCGATTTCACGTCGGCGCAGCCGACGTACTTCACGTCGAGGTTGAGAAACATATTGTTCGGCAGCTTGAAGTCGGAACCCAGCTGCCCGACACAGGCCACCGGCTTGCTCAGGTATAGCGACGGTTCGCCGTAGGCATTGAGCACCTTGTTGTTGACGTCCGTGTCATAGGTATACAAATACATCGCTCCCGCGCCGATGTACGGCTGAACCAGCGTTGTGGTCCACGGCCGATACACAATCGTGAAATTCGGCGGTAAGGCCTTGAACGTGCCCAGATTCTTTCCAAGTGGCGGCACGCCGGTCGGGATCGACCCGCCATTGGCGCCATTGAGCGCCGTCGGGGCCAGCGATTTGTCGACGGCATCGCCGCTGGTCTGGAAGTCGAGCTTGAGCGGAGGCGCCAGCTGTACTTCCACCGCCAGATGATGGCCGGTCTTGGGCAGATACAAGCCGAGGACCGCGCCCAGCGTGGTCAGGTTGCCCGCCGACGAGCCGGTATGCGCCAGGTCGCTGCCGCCCGGGCCGAACGCTTGCGCCGCTAGCCCGGTCGCGTTATCGACATGCAGATTGGAACTGCTGCCGTAATATTGAAAGCGCATTGCCCCCAGCCGGCCATAGCTGTTGTTTTCGATGTAATCCATCATCTTGCCGAAAAAGCTCTGGCTATCGGACGACTGGATCGGCGTCTGGCCGGGTTGGGGGCGGTAGTCTTGCGCCGCCGAGGCCTGAGCCCCCCAGCCCAGTACCAGCAGGGCGCCCAGCGCGAGCCCGCACCCCATACGGGCGGCCGATCTTGCGATCGGCGATTGTTGACGAGTCATCTCCCTTGCTCCTCTTATATTGTCAGTTGTAGCGACGGCCCCGCCGCGTCGGCGGGGCCGTCGGTCTCGCTAGCGTTGCGGATACGCCCGACCACCGTGGACGGCGTTGCCAACCAGCTGGTAGTGCAGGTTGCCCGGTCCGATGGTCGCTTTCGCGGGCAGCAGTCCAAGCGCGCTGGCGTTCAGGGCGAAGGTGTTCGCATTCCGAAGCGAGATCACCAGGCGGCCGTTCTGTTCGAACGTGACCGGACCCACGACATTCACCGTCAGGTCCTGCTGAGCAAGTGTGACCCCTTGGCCATCCGGCGCGTTGGCAACCAGTTGAAGGGAAGCCACGAAGCACGGCGAATAGTCGTAGCCAGTACCGTTGATGCTGCCGGTACATTCCGGGACGATATAGCCCGACTGTGTGCCTTGGTCGCCCCCGCTATTACCGGAGAGGTCCGGGAATCGCAGAATCACACGGCCGGTATTGATCGGGTCACCGTTCACAGGGACCAGATCGTTCAGCGCACCGGTAACCGCTTGGGTAACTCCGGTCAAAGCAGCGCTTACCGTATCAAACGTACCGTTGAGAACCGGGCCGATAACGGGAATATCGCCAAGTGGGGTTCCAGCGTTTGCCGCGTTCTGCAAGGGCGTCAGTACTGAACCCGTGACTGCCGGCAATGCCTCGGTTAGGCCGATACCGATACCGGTTAGGGCGCTGAAGCCGCCCGGAAGCAGCGAGACCTGAATGCACTGGTCCGGGGTCGATCCGGCAACGCTATTGCCATTGTCATCCGTGATGCTGTCGATCGCGCTGCAGTCCTGCGAGGTCTGTCGGATAGCGATCGGGCGCGTGAGGGACAGATAGGCCGGGTACAGCCCGTCATCGCGATTCGCGTTCTTGATCTGGCTGCCAGCCAGTGTCAGTTCAACCAGTGCGCGATTGCCCGGCTGCGGCCGCTCGTCGGCATCGCCGGACGTATAAGCACCGTCGCCGTTGGCATCGTCGAACTGACCGTTACCGTTGGAATCGGTAGCCGGCAGGGTGAACTGATCGGCGTAGTAGTCGGTGCTGGCATCGGTGACATCGAACGGCATGATGATGTCCGGGCCGCCGGCTACGTTGGCTGCACTGTTTGCGTTGGTCGAGCCGCTGCCACTGAGCGGGTCGGTGTTCAGCGCTTCGCCGTCGGTATCGACGATGGACGCCGAGCAAACGGAGTTTTCGGTACCGCAGATCACGATCTCGTAGCGGCTGCCCGATTCGAGGTTGTTTACCGGGGCAATCGAAAAGCCGCGAGTGGTATCGCCGTCACGGTTGGCGAAGCCGATCGCAGCCGCCGGAGTCCCGACGCATTGTCCGCTGCCATCCACCTGTTCGAGTGCGACAGTAGCGCCGTTGACCGTGTTGGCCTTGCCGCTGCCGTCGGTCAAGCAGCCGTCGGCCAGCTTGATCGAGCTCTTGGTCACGAACTTCGAGAACGAGGCGTTGACGGGCACGTTGGCCGGGCTGGTGAATACGGACAACGGATTGGTGGTGTTGTTGCCTGCATCACCCACGCATTGACCGGCTGTGTCGCCGCCGCTGGCGAAATCCCCGCCGCTGAGCGCACACGGTACCCCGGGAGTCAGCTCGCCAAGAATGGGCGGTGTCGGATGGGTGTCGACCAGCGGTTCGGTGGTGAAAGTGAGGGTTTGACCCGGGCCGATACCGGTCGGGTTATTCGTCAGCGCATTGCCGGCCGTATCCTTGATAGCCGCGCCGCTGCCCAGGGTGATCGTGTACTGGGTGTTGGGCTGCAGTGGCTGGTCCGGATTGATCACCACCGACGAACCATCGACCTGATAAGTCGCTTGCGCATTCCCTGTGCCGGATGTCAGCTGGATGCTGTTGTCGTTGACCGTGTTCGGGTCGACCGGCTCGCTGAAGACCACCGCGGGGCTGGCTTCGATCGGGAAGTTGTTGATGCCCGAGGCGGTGTCGAGCGCGCCGCCCTGATTCAGGACCTGCAAGCAGGCCTGTTCCGGCAGCGCAGTGGGGGCGGCGCCGTACTGGGCGTAAGCCGCGTCGTAGGCCGGCGTGCCGAACGTGTAGAGACAGGCACTGGGCGACTGGGCCACCAGATAAGGCGGCGTCGTGTCTTTCTGCACCGGTGTCTGGTCGCCGCCCGGCAAGGTCAGGCTAAGCTCGAAGTCGACCGTGGCGCGGTCGGTTCGGTTGACCAGAATCGGGAAAGTGCCGAGTGTATCGATCTTGAGATCGCCGTTTTGCTGCGGGATCGCAAGGCCGGCAGCCTGGATATTGAGCACGCTCTGATTGAACACGCCGTCGGCCAACGACTGAATCAGCGTGGTGGCCTGATCGGTGCTGGCTTCGATCAGCGTGCTGATGGCGAGATCGAAGCGCAGGCGCACCGCGGTCGGTTTGGTGACGTTGCTCAGGTCATTGGCCATCAGGTAGACATTCGCGTCGTTAGCGAACTGCACCTGGATCGGGCCGCTCTTGATCGGCGTGGGGACAGAACCGTCCAGGCGCAGCGTCAGCGGCGTCAGCTGGAATTTCTGTCCGGCGCGAATGGTGGCCGGCAGTACGTCGCCGAATCCCTTCATGCCCGGCTGGGCGAGCACGGTCTGCACGCCCTGGCGGGCCGGGCTGTTCATCGCCGGCTGATTATTCAGTCCAATAAGCTGGTTCGAAATGCGCACCAGGTTGATCGGGCCGCCATCCAGAATGTTGTCCGGCAGCGCGTCGACATCGTTGGACGACGGCGTCACGGTGGTGTTCTCGACCGCGAGCTTGCCGGCATCGAGAACGGTCTTGGTTTCGCTGTAGGCCTTGAGCGACTTGCCGAATTCCGACGTAACGCCGTCCGACAGCGACAGCGTGTACTTGCCCGGGGCGAGATCGTCGGTCGGATCGAAGGTCAGCTCGTGGCCGATCACGGTCAAGCGCCCGGGGATTTCATTGCCGCTGGCATTGGTGAACTTGAAGGTATCGCCGGCCACTACGCTCGATGGGTCGACCGGCTCGGAGAACACGACGTGAACCGAGTTGAACTGCGTGAACACGCTTTTGGCGTGCGTGACCGGATTCACGTCGCCGGGCGCGGTTTGCACGACCGTGAGCTGGTCGGAGGCCGCGGGGCGCCCCGGTGCCGGCCCGGTCGTGAACTGGGTGATGGTGTCGCCCTTGCTATAGGTGGTATCGGCCAGATCCTGAGTCGCCACGATGTAATACGTGGTATTGGGCTTGAGATCGGTCGAGGGCGTGATGGTCACAATGCCGGCCTGATCGCTCGAGCTGTTGCTGTCGGCGCTGATCTGAGCGGGCGTATTGCTGGCTGTCGGTGAGCCGGCTCGCAACGCGAGGGCACTGCTGGCATTGACGGACAGACCGTGTTCGAACTTGGTCACGATCTGGCTGTTGAGCACGACGTCTTGCTGGCCGTTGTACGGGTAGGCAAAGACCGATCCCGAAGCTTGCGGCGACGGGGGGACTCCGTTACTGCCCCCGTTACCGCTGCTGCAGGCCGTCATCGTCGTGGCCGCAGCTGCGAGCAATAACGACAGGCCCACGCAGCGGCCCCAACGCCCACTGCTTCGTGCCAACCCCTCGGTTACGTTCGGCCCAGGCATACCGCCGCCATGGGCAGCAGCCGGTGCCCCGGTAAGTCGCTTCTTATGCACGATATTCTCCCTGTGAAGCAGGACGTGTTCGTTTCAATGCGACACGCCGTATTTTTAGAATTCCGCGCGTTTGAGACTAGCGAACCGTCAAGAACGACGCCATAGCTCAAACCATCCGTCGGGACGAACATGCTGCGGCGACCGTATGGGCATGCTGGGCGCTTCCCCCGAAGCGCTTGTGACACGGGCTTTTGATGGTTCGAGTCTTGGGCGCGAGAGCCGAAAAAAGCTCGCTAAATCATCATTTATACCTTGGTCTTACCCTGGGTCCGAGCCTTGCTGAGGCGGCTGGGTTGCGCATTACATCACGTATCGGGTAATCCGGGTTTCTATTTTTGCTTTTCCTCGCCGAGCGGACAGCCGCTAATTGCATGAACGTCGACAACCGGCTGACGTACGGCGCATTTCAGGCCTCATTCACCGGATCAGCGGCGGCTTGTTTGGCTCGTGAGCGCATTTCTTCCGGGGCGAAATCGTCGACCCGTATCACGCTCATTTGCAGCTCGAATGCGGCGCGCAGTTGTTGTGCCTGCTCGGCGCTCAGGATCTCGCGAGCCGCGGCCTGATCGATCTGGTCGCGCGGGTGATCGGCATCGATCTCGCCACTCTTGCGCGCCTTGACCAGTGTTTTGTGTAATTCGGCCGTCTCGAGCGTGGCCTGCATGGCGCGTTCGAACAGGGCGAGTGCGCCGTCCGTCTTGGTTTGCGAGATATAACAACGCGGCGTGAGCCGGTCGCGAGCGGCGCCCGGTGTCTGCACCAGGCGCGCAATGCGTCGGCCCAGGCCGTCGCTTGGCACGCGCGCGGTACGACCGAGCGGAAAGATCAGGGCACCGGCAATCAGCGCGGCGGGGCGGTTCGGCAGGTGTCGTAGGACGCCGGCCAGCGCGGTCTCGATCTCAGCGAAGGCCTGTTCGCAGACCCAGGCCACGAACGGCAGATCCTCGGCGTGTTCGCCGTCCTCGACGAAGCGCTTGAGCGTGGCGCTTGCTATATAGAGATGCGACAGCACGTCGCCGAGCCGGCCCGACAACGATTCCCGGAATTTCAGCGTGCCGCCGAGCGTGCCCATGGCGACGTCCGAAATCAGCGCCAGATTGGCCGAGTAACGGTTCATGGCACGGTAGTAGGGCGCGAGGTTCGCGGCACGCCCGGCGCTCGAGCCCAGGCCGCCGGTGAAGCCCATCACGAACGAGCGAGCGGCCGCGGTCAGGTCGTGGCCGATATGCCGATAAAGCAGGCCGTCGAACGCATCGAGGGCGGCATCCTGGTCGCGATTGTTGGCCGCCTCGATCTCGTCGAGCACGTAGGGATGGCAGCGAATCGCGCCCTGGCCGTAAATCATCATCGACCGGGTGAGGATGTTCGCGCCCTCGACCGTGATGTTCACCGGCGCGGCCTGGAAACTGCGCGCGACCGGGTTGGACGGGCCCAGCATGACAGCCTTGCCGGCGTGCACGTCCATCGCGTCCTTGGCGACGTCCTGGGCCAGCGTGGTCACGTGATACTTGGCGATCGCCGAGGCCACCGACGGCTTCTCGCCCAGATCGACGGCGTTGGCGGTGAAGCGGCGGACCGATTCACAGGCATAGGTCTTGCCGCCGATACGCGCCAGCGCTTCCTGCACGCCCTCGAATTCGCCGATCGAGATATTGAATTGCCGACGGGTGACAGCGTAGGCGCCGGTCAGCCGCGTGTTGGCGATCGCGTCGCCGGTCGAGCCCGACGGCAACGAGATGGAACGGCCGACCGACAGGCACTCCATCAGCATGCGCCAGCCTTCGCCGATCATCTCGCGCCCGCCGATAATGTGGTCGAGCGGCACAAAGACGTCCGTGCCCCAGGTCGGGCCATTCTGGAACGGCGCGCTGGCGGGGAAGTGTCGGCGCCCGGTATGACAGCCGGGCGTGTCGGTTGGGATCAGCGCGCAGGTCACGCCCAGTTCGGTCTCCCCGCCCAACAGGCCGTCCGGGTCATACATTTTGAAGGCGAGCCCGAGCACGGTGGCCACCGGGGCGAGCGTGATGTAGCGCTTTTCCCAGGTCAGTTTCATGCCCAGGACGTCTTCGCCGTTCCACTCGCCACGACAGACCACGCCGCGATCGGGAATCGCGCCGGCATCGGAGCCGGCGAACGGGCTGGTCAGCCCGAAACAGGGAATTTCCTCACCGACGGCCAGCCTTGGCAGATAATGATCGCGCTGCGCATCGGTGCCGTAGTGCATGAGCAGTTCGGCCGGGCCGAGCGAGTTGGGTACGGCCACGATCGGGCCGACGGTGCCGCCGGCCGGGCCGGAGCCCACCTTGGCGAGCACGCAGGAATGCGCATAGGCCGAGAACTCCAGCCCGCCGTAGCGCTTGGGGATGATCATGCCCCAGAACTTGTTGTCCTTGATGTATTGCCAGGCCTCGGCCGGCAGGTCGGCGTCCTCATGAGTGATCTGCCACTCGTCGCACATATCGAGCAGCGTCTGCACGGGGCCGTCCAGAAACGCCTGTTCTTCGGTCGACAGGCGGGCCGGGGGCAGCTCCTCGAGGCGCCGCCAGTTGGGCATGCCCGAGAACAGTTCGCCTTCCCACCAGACCGTGCCGGCATCCAGCGCGGTGCGTTCGGTGGGCGACAACGTCGGCAGCACCTGTCGGAACAGGCGCAGCGCGGGTTTGGTCAGATAAGGCTTGCGGACAGCGGGGATGTTCAGCGCCCCGAACACCACGAGGAACAATAACCACAACACGAACGCCACGGGGGCGTTGGTGCTGGTGAGCGTGCAGATAGCCAGCACGACACCGATGGCGATAGTCGTGGTCACCAGGCTCGCTCTGACATAGGCCAGCGCCATGAAGGCAACGATAAAAACGACGATCCAGAGCAACGCGATCATGTACGGGCCCCTGTGCCGGTTAACGGCGTGCGAAAAGCATTATTTTCGAGCATAGGCACGCCGCGGCAGGCGGTGCAAATCAGCGATCGGCATCGAGGCGGCGAACAAACGAGCGTAGTTCGGCGGCCACGGCCGGCGCGTCCTGGAGATGGAGCATGTGCCCGCAGCCGGCCAGCGTGCGATGCCCGATCCGGGCGAAACAGGCCCGACGAGCGGCCAGGGTCTCGGCCGACACGAACGATGTCGCCGGCGAGCGGCCGCCGTCGATGCAGAGTACGGGACAGCGCACTTCACGCCAGAGCGCAGCCGCTTCGTCGGCCCGAAAACCGTAGGGCATGCGACGCCGGTGGGCCGGGTCGGCGCGTAACTGCCAGCGCCCGTCGGCTATCGGCCGCAGCCATGATTCGGCCAGATAATATCGCGTGGCTGCATCGAGCTCGGGGTAGCGGCGGGCCAGCCGCCCGGCGAATGCGTCGATGCTGTCGTAGACGCGTTCGGCTGCCGCGGCGCCGTGGGCCAGCGTGTCGAGCCAGTCGCGATAGCGGGCCGGCGCGTCGGCAGCGTCGCTATCCGGCACGTTGAGACTGTCCAACGTGACCAGTCCGGCCACGCGATCCGGCCGGGCGCCGGCATAAAGACTGGCGACCTGGCCCCCCATGCTGTGGCCGACCAGTACGGCGGGTTCGGTGACGCCCAGCGTATCGAGTAGCGCCTCGAGATCGGCGAGATAGTTCGGGAACCAGTAAGCACCGGGGGTGGCGTCGCTGTCGCCGTGGCCGCGCCAGTCGGGGGCGATCACATCATGTTCGAGTGGCGCGTCCGCTTCCAGCGCGGCCAGTAACGGCGCGAACCCGGCCGAGTTGTCCATGAGGCCGTGCAGCAGCACGAGCGGCCGACCGTCTCGGGGGCCGAACCGCCGAAAAGCCTGAACGCGGTCATCGATGACCCGGCGTTCGAGTGACGCAAGAAAGCCGTCGTGCACGGCCGGCCCGGACCGCCTCGAAGCCACGGCGTCAGTATTGGGCATGGCCGGCGCGATCCACGATGTCGTGAATGAAGGCCAGTTTCTGGCTGGCCGCCACATTGAGCGCGAACGGATAGGCATCGGGTAGGCCCATGCTCCGATTCACGGCGTTGACCGCGATGGTCAACTGGGTCCATTGATAGGTCAGCGTGTCGAAATCGGTGGCGTCGCGTTGCCAGGGGCGGGGCTTGACCAGGTCGTGGTTGGCCGCGGTTTCCAGCGTATCGCGCATGTGCAGATAATGCGCCCAGCATTCGGCCCAATCTTCCCAAGGATGGGCCGAGGCATAGCGGCTGATGTAATGCTCGCTCCAGTCCGGTGGCGGGCCTTGTTCATAGTGTCGCGTGAGCGCCGCGCCGTAATCGCTGCGCTCGTCGCCGAAAAGGCGCCGGAATCCAGCGAGATAGGGGCCGTCTTCGATCAGCTGCATCCAGTAATAGTGGCCGATTTCGTGACGGAAATGGCCGAGCAGCGTGCGATAGTGCTCGCCCATCTGTTCGCGCATGCGGGCACGGGCGACGTCGTCGGCTTCGGCGATATTGAGCGTGATCAGGCCGTTGGCATGGCCCGTGGTTACCGGCTCGTGGCCGGGCAGAGGATCGGTGAATTCCGAGGCCGCGTCCGCATCCGCCAGAAAATCGAATACGAGCCCTCGCTCCGGGTCGGCTTCCCGGCCGATGATCGGCAGCTTCAGTGCCGTCAGCGAATACAGCAGGTGGCGTTTGGCTGCCTCGATTCGACGCCATAGCTCCAGGTGGCGTTCCACGCCGAGGTCGGGAATGGTCCGTGTCAGCCGGCATGACACACACAGGGCATGCGGATCGTCTGCCGGCACCAGCCAGTTACAGGCATCGTAGATCGCGGTGTTCTCGCATAGCTTGTATTCGCGCCCGGCGATCTGGCCCGCGGCCGGGACCTGCCAGCGACCGTGTCCGATCGGTTCGATGGCGGTCATCAGCGCCGCGCGCGGTACATAGCCGACGCTGCGCCCGCATTGCAGGCACATGTTGTTCTGGAAATACAAGATGTTGCCGCACTGGCAGAAAAAATCACGCATGTGCTGGACCGATCATCCGCGGGCACCGTCGAAGTAGCGATCGGCAATGGCCTGGGACAGGTCGGCGATCTCGATCTGAATGCGATCGAGCAGATGCGATAGCCGCTCGCCCGAGAGTTGCCCGGCGTCCACGCCGTTGACGGTGCGCTGGGCCCGCGCGAGCTGGGTCTGGACCGGGCCGGGGCGCGGCAGGCGCGCCAGCTTGTCGCCGGCCGTGCGCAGACAGAACCAGGCCGAGCCGGGGAAGGCTGGGTCGGTAAGCAGGAAGCGGACCACCGAAGGCCCGCTGACCCGCGTGCGCACGTGCCGCCGATACATCTGGAACGCCGACAACGATTTGAGCACGCTGATCCACTGGGCGTTCCGATACGGGGATAAGGTCTCCGGCGTGCTGGGGAGCAGATCGGCGGTACGTACATCCAGTACGCGGGTCGTCATGTCGGCGCGTTCGATGGCAAGCCCGAGCGTGAGCATGTCGTAGGCCGCGTCGCGGCTCATGCCGGCATCGATATGGCCGTCGGCGGTGCGCGCCGTGCGGATGATGCGATCCATCACATGACTGCGCGTGACGCGACGGGCGACGTCGGGGGCTTCGGCCATGAACAGATGCAGCTCGTTGATTTCTTCCCAGAGTTCGCGCGGGACGTGATCGCGGGCGCTGCGCAGGTTCTCGCGCGCGGCGACCAGCGAGGCCGCGATCGACCCCGGGTGTTCGCGGTCGGTGGCCAGATAACGCATCACGCGCGTTTCGTCGGCCACGTCATGACGCGCGTCGAAACCCGCTTCCGCGCCCATGATCTCGACCAGCGTATGCCAGTCGAAATCGCGGCCGTCGGGCAGGTCGAACAACAGCAGGCTGGTCGCGTTGATCAGGCGCGCACTGGCCTCGGCGCGCTCGATATAGCGCCCGGCCCAGAACAGGTTGTCGGCAATGCGGGACAGCATGATCAGGCGCTCCCATTCGGCTGGGTATCGTCGATGATCCAGGTGTCCTTGCTACCGCCGCCCTGTGAACTGTTGACCACGAGCGAGCCTTCGCGCAGCGCCACCCGAGTGAGCCCGCCCATGGTGACGTAGGCCGGGGCCTCCGGGCGCGACACGATGAATGGTCGCAGGTCGACGTGGCGCGGGGCGAAGCCGGTATCGACCAGGGTCGGTGCGGTCGACAACGCCAGTGTCGGCTGGGCGATGTAATTGCGCGGGTTGGCACGGATCAATTCGGCGAAGTGCTCGCGTTCCTCGCCACTCGAGCGTGGCCCGATGAGCATGCCGTAGCCGCCGGACTCGTTGGCCGGCTTGACCACCAGCGAGTCCAGGTTCGCCAGTACATGTTCGCGCTCGTCGTCCTTCATGCATAGCCAGGTCGGTACGTTGTCGAGCGTTGGTTCCTCGCCGAGGTAGTAGCGAATGAATTCGGGCACGAACGCATACACCACCTTGTCGTCGGCCACTCCGGCTCCGGGGGCATTGGCGAGGGCGACGTTCCCGGCGCGCCAGGCCCGCATCAGCCCCGGTGTGCCAAGCATGGAATCGGCCCGGAATACGTCCGGATCGAGAAAGAGATCGTCGACCCGGCGATAGATCACATCGATACGCTGTGGCCCGTAGATGGTCCGGGCATACACGCAATCGTCGTCGTCGACAAAAAGGTCCGTGCCCTGGACCAGTTCGGCGCCCATCTGGCCGGCCAGCCAGACGTGCTCGAAGAAGGCCGAGTTGTAGACGCCCGGCGTGAGCACGGCCACGTTCGGCGTGATATCCGGCCGCGGTGAGAGTGCGGCCAGCGCGTCGAGCAGCTCCGATGGGTAATCGTCGACCGGGCCGATCACGTGGGCCTCGAACAGTTCCGGGAATACCCGCTTGGACACGAGCCGGTTTTCGACCATGTAGGACACACCGGAGGGCACGCGCAGGTTGTCTTCGAGGACATAGAAACGGCCCTCGCCGTCACGTACCAGATCCGAGCCGCAGATATGCGCCCAGATGTCGCCCGGCGGGCGCATGCCCACGCATTCCGGGCGGAAGTTCACCGATTGCGCCAGAACCTCGGCCGGGAACACGCCGTCCGCGATGATGCGCTGTTCGGCATAGATGTCGGCGATGAACGCATTGAGCGCGGCGACCCGCTGGGCCAGGCCGCGGGCCACCGGCTGCCATTCGCTGGCCGGAATCACCCGCGGCAGAATATCGAACGGCCAGGCGCGGTCGATCATGCCGGCATCCGAATAAACCGTGAAGGTGATGCCCATGGACTTGATCGCCAGATCCGCGGCGGCGCGGCGCTCGGCGAGCTCGTCGGCTCCGAGTGCGCCGATGCGCCCGACCAGCGCGGCGGTGGCCGGGCGAGGACGACCCAGCTCGTCGATCATCTCATCGAAAAAACCAGGGCTTTGATAGCCCCGCCAGGCGTCGCCGGACATGGCCGTTCGGAAGCAGGAACGATGCTCTATCTATACGCGATCGCGGGACAAAATGCAGGTCGTTTGGCGGGGCGATTTTCACTGCGATAGGCCCTGGATCAGCGTGCTAGACTCGCCGCTTTAGCCAATACGACTCGGGCATGGCGCAAACCAAAACCACCGCGGATTCTGGCGTTGTCTTCAAGGGACGGATGATGACGCTCTCCGTCCTCGAGATCCGTGAGGCCGATTGCGATCGGATTGCGGCCCTGGTGGACGAACAACTGGCGCGTGCGCCGGGTTTTTTTACCCGCCTGCCCGTGCTGTTGTCGCTACCGGAGGTGTTGCCGGATCTCAAGCGTGTCGCTGACATCATGGCCGCGGCCGATCTGGTGTTGGTCGGCGTGCTCGATCCGTCGGACGCGGCCGCCGAGGCAGCGCGTGACGCGGGGTTGGGCGTAATCACGTCGCCGGCCCGTTCGGCGAGCGCGCCAGAGCCGGAGCGTAAGAAAGTCGCCGAGGCGCCGGTCGAACCACGCCAGTCGAGCGCGTCCACGCCGCCCGAGCCCGAAGCGCCGGCGCGAAGCCCGACGCGCTTGATCACCAAGCCGATCCGGTCCGGTCAGCAGATCTATGCCCGTGGCGGCGATCTGGTGATCGCGACCTCGGTGTCGGAAGGTGCGGAAGTGCTGGCCGACGGTCATATTCATGTCTACGGCGCGCTGCGCGGTCGGGCATTGGCCGGGGCATCTGGCGATACCGAAGCCCGCATCTACTGCAAGCGCTTCGAACCGGATCTGGTCGCGATCGCCGGCTGTTACAAGGTCGCCGATGCGATGGACGAGGGGGTGCGATCCAAGCCGGTCCAGGTCCGGCTGGACAACGACAATTTGCTGATCGAACTTCAGGAGTAATCAGTGGCCAAGATCATCGTAGTCACGTCGGGCAAGGGCGGGGTCGGCAAGACCACCACCTCGGCGTCGTTCGCCGCCGGCCTTGCCATGCGGGGGCACAAGACGGTCGTGATCGACTTCGACGTCGGCCTGCGCAACCTCGACCTCATCATGGGATGCGAGCGCCGCGTGGTTTTCGACTTCGTCAACGTCATCAACGGCGAAGCCAACCTCAAGCAGGCGCTGATCCGAGACAAGCGGATCGATAATCTCTCGATTCTCGCCGCCTCCCAGACGCGTGACAAGGATGCGCTGAGCGAGGAAGGTGTCGAGCGCACGCTCAACAAGTTGTCCGAGGAATTCGACTACATCGTCTGCGATTCGCCGGCCGGCATCGAGAAAGGCGCGTTGATGGCGATGTATTTCGCCGACGAGGCGCTGGTGGTGACCAATCCCGAAGTCTCCTCGGTGCGAGATTCCGATCGCGTGCTGGGTATGTTGTCTTCCAAGACCAAGCGCTCGATCGAAGGCCGCGAACCGGTCAAGGAGCATCTGGTGGTCACGCGCTACGCGCCGAATCGCGTGGGCAAGGGCGAAATGCTGTCGCTGGACGATATCGGCGATATCCTGGCGATTCCGCTGCTGGGCGTGGTGCCGGAGTCCGAGACCGTGCTCAATGCCTCCAACTCCGGCATGCCGGTGGTGCTGGAAAACAACGCCGATGCCGGCGGTGCGTACATGGATATGGTCGCGCGTTTTCTGGGTGAGGACCGGCCGCTGCGGTTCACGCAGGCCAAGAAAGGCTTCTTCGACCGACTGATGGGGAGATAAACCATGGGTTGGCTAGACGTTTTCCGTTCTAACGAGAAGAAGGGCTCGGCCAGAATGGCCAAGGAGCGCCTACAAGTCGTGGTCGCCCATCGGCGCACCGGGCGCGGGGATCAGCCGGCCTATTTTCCGCAGCTGCAGCAGGATCTGCTGGCCGTGTTGCGCAAGTATGTCGAGGTTGGCGAAGACGCCGTGCAGATGGAAATCGAGCGCGAGGGCGATCTGGAAGTGCTCGAACTCAATATCACGCTGCCCGAAGCTAAACATTGATCAATGGCACGATTGCAGATACACATGGTAGGACAATAATGATCTGACCCCGAGGAGCCGCCATGACCGATCGAGAACAAGTCTTCGACTATGTGATCGTTGGCGGCGGCTCCGCGGGATGTGTACTGGCCAATCGGCTCTCCGCCGACGAAAACGTGTCGGTCGCGCTGCTGGAAGCCGGACCGCGCGACTGGAACCCCCTCATTCATATCCCGATCGGCATCATCGGCCTGATGTGGTCGAAGATGTTCAATTGGGCCTATTACACGGCGCCGCAGACGCGCCTGGCCAATCGCCGCCTGTTCTGGCCGCGCGGCAAGACGCTGGGCGGCTCCAGCGCGGTCAATGCCATGTGCTATACGCGCGGCAATGCGGCCGACTACGACCGCTGGGCGGCCGATGGCAACGAGGGCTGGGGCTACCGCGACATGCTGGCCTATTTCCGCAAGTCGGAAGGGTTCGAGGGCGGAGCGAACGAATACCACGGCGATGCCGGCGGCTATCGTGTCAGCCGTGGCCGGCACAATAATCCGCTCAACGAAAAATTCATTGCCGCGGCCGAGGCCTGCGGTTATCCGCGCAATGACGATTTCGGCGGCGCGACGGATGTCGGTGTCGGGCTTTATAACGTGGCCCAGAACAACGGTCGCCGTTGTTCCAACGCCGATGCCTTTTTGCACCCGATCGCTCATCGCAAGAACCTGACGGTGATCACCCGCGCCCGCGCGAGCCGTGTGACCTTTGAAGGCCGGCGCGCCACGGGCGTGGTGTATCGCAAAGGCCGGTTCGGGGGCGAGCGGACGATCCGGGCAAGCCGCGAGGTCTTGCTCTGCGGCGGCGCCATCAACACGCCCCAGCTGCTGTTGTTATCCGGCGTCGGCCCGCGCGACCAGATCGAGCCGCACGGCATCAAGCTGCACCACGAGTTGCCGGGGGTCGGACGCAACCTGCAGGATCATCTCGATATCAGCGTGATCGACCGCGAGAAGACCACGCTCAGCCTGCGCCTCAGTGCAAAGTTCGTTTTCCTGGAAGCCCCGGTCGCGCTCTGGGATTATCTGCGCCATGGTCGCGGCTGGCTCACCAGCAACGTGGCCGAGTCGGGCGGCTTCATCAGCAGCACCAACGATCCAAAGCTGGGCGATCTGCAGCTGCATTTCATCCCGACCATCGAGCAGGACCATGGCCATCAGCTCTGGAACACAATCCGTTATCACGGCTATACGTTGCGCATCTGCGATCTGCGGCCGAAGTCGCGCGGGCATATCGGGCTGACCAGCGCCGACCCGCGTGCCGATCCGTATATCGACCCGAACTATCTCGATGACCCGAACGATCTCGCCCAGCTGGTCAAGGCGGTGAAAATCGGCCGCCGGATCATGCGCAGCCCGCCGCTGGCCGCGCATCGCGACGGCGAGCTGGAGCCGGGCGACGCGATCGAAGACGACGCCGCGATCGAGAACTATGTCCGGCGCCGAGCGGAGACGATCTATCACCCGGTGGGCACCTGCAAGATGGGCCAGGGCGACGATGCGGTGGTGGACGAACGGCTACGGGTGCACGGGCTCGAGGCCCTGCGCGTGGTCGATGCCTCGATCATGCCGACGATCGTCGGCGGCAACACCAACGCGCCGACCACCGCCATCGCCGAGAAAGCGGCCGACATGATCATCGCCGACCGGCACTGACAACGGCGGGACGCTCAGTCCGGCGCCGCATTGCTGGTCGCCCGGGTCTGTGCGCTCTCGATGAAGGCCGCGAGACAGGGATTATCGTCGCCGCGGCGCCAGTACAACCCTTGTTCGATCGGCGGTGACTGATCGATCGCAGCGAATACCGCGCCGTCCATGCGCAGACGCGCCAGCGAGGCCGGGACCAGCCCGACGCCCAGGCCCTCGGCCACCAGCGTGACAATGGTCTGTTGCAGGTGGGTTTCCAGGCGGATGCGCGGCACGAAGCCGTGCGCGGCACAGCAGGTGAGGACCGCATCATGCAACGCCGGGGCGGTTGTGCGCGGCAGGGTCACGAACGGCTCGTCCGCCAGCCGGGCGACATCGACGGTGGCCTGCCCGGCCAGCGGATGCGTGGCGGGCAGCACCGCGCACAGGGGCTCGCGGGCGAGCGGTCGATATTCGAGCCGGCCCGGCCGGCCGATCGGCATGCCGATGCCGATATCGATGCGTTGTTCGACCAGGGCCTGTTCGATATCACGCGGCAGAATCTCCTCGAGCCCCAGCGTGATGCGTGGATGATCGTCGCTGAATCCGCGCACCAGGCGTGGCAGCAGACTGAAGGCGGCGTACATCGCGAAGCCGAGTCGCAGCTCGCCGGCGGCGCCCGCGGCCGTCGCCCGGGCCGAGTCGCCGGCGCGCTCGAAATCCGCCAGCAGCCGCACGGCATGCGCGTAGAAGTCGGCCCCGGCCGGGGTGAGCTCGACGTGACGTGAATGTCGTGCCACAAGCTGGACCGAAAGCGTCTCTTCGAGCGCGGCGATCTGTCGCGACAACGGCGGCTGGGTGATATGCAGCCGCGCCGCGGCCCGGCCGAAGTGCAGGGTTTCGGCCAGGGCAACGAAGTAACGGAGCTGGCGGAAATCCATGATCGATGCAGAACCGGTATGGATTGAGGGTGCAAATAATATTAGACGGTATCGGCGTCGGTTCGTAGTCTCTCAACCTCGGTTTCACCCCAGCGCGAGCGCGATCGATGTCCTCGGTCACCCATGTTCTGTTACCGATCTTTGGTCTGATTCTGGCCGGCTATGTCTGTCGGCGCACGTCGCGTTTGGGCGAGACGGCCGCGGCCGAGCTCAATAAATTTGTCGTCTGGCTGTGTCTGCCCGCGCTTCTGTTTCGTGTCACCGCGACGGCCAACTGGGACGAGATCTGGCACCCGCGATTCGTTGCGGTGTGTGCGCTGGCCACCCTGGGCGTGTTTGTCGCGACGCTGGCGGTGCGCTGGCGCTCGCCGCGCCATCTGGTCGACGCGAGCATCGACGGTCTGAGCGCGGCCTATGCGAATACCGGTTACATCGGTATCCCGCTGTGCGTGCTCGTGCTCGGTAACGATGGGCTGGTGCCGGCCCTGATCGCGACTCTGATCGTGGTCTGCGTACTGTTCGCGATCGCGGTGATCTGTGTCGAGGTCGGGTTGCAGGCCGAGAAAACCCTGCATCACGCGGTGGCCAAGGTACTGCGTGCCCTCGCCAAGAACCCGCTGGTCGTCGCGCCGATTGTGGGTGCCGCTTGGGCTGTAACCGGCTGGACACTACCGCAACCGGCCGACAAGTTCCTGCATCTGCTCGGGGCGGCGACCACGCCGGGGGCGCTGGTCTCGCTCGGTGCGTTTCTGGCGGCCAAGCCGGCGGGCCGTGGCGAGGGCGCCTTCACGCTCAGTGCACTCAAGCTGGTCGTGCATCCGGTGCTGACCTGGGTATTGGCTTTTTGGGTCTTCAATCTGCCGCCGCTGTGGGCCAACGCGGCCTTGCTGCTGGCGGCGCTGCCGACCGGCACCGGGCCCTACATGCTGGCGGAGTTCTATCAGCGCGAAGCGTCGGTGGTTTCAGGCACCATTTTGTATTCGACGCTCGGCTCGCTCGCGACGCTTACGGCGTGCCTGTATCTGATCCAGCAATGACGTCACGGGGCTCGGGGCCCCGTGACGTATGCGCGGTTCAGGATGTGCTGCGCAGCTCCTTACGCAAAATCTTGCCGACGTTGGATTTGGGCAGTTCGTCGATGAACACGACCTGCTTGGGCACCTTGTAGCCGGTCAGCTCCTGGCGACAGAACTCGATAAGTTCGTCCTCGGTCAGGCTATCGTCGCGTTTGACCACGAACACTTTGACCACTTCGCCGGATTTTTCGTCCTCGACGCCCACGCAGGCGGCTTCCATCACCTTCGGATGCGAAGCCACGACGTCCTCGATCTCGTTCGGGTAGACGTTGAAGCCGGACACGAGAATCATGTCCTTTTTGCGATCGACGATATGCAGAAAGCCCTTGTCGTCGAACTGGGCGATATCGCCGGTGCGCAGGTAGCCGTCTGCAAAGAAGGTCTTGTCGTTTTCTTCCGGCTTGTTCCAGTAACCGGCCATGACCTGAGGCCCGTGTACGCAGAGCTCGCCCGGCTGACCGGGCTCGACTTCGTTGCCGGCCTCGTCGCGAATGGAAATCTCGGTCGACGGAATCGGCAGGCCGATCGAGCCGTTGTAGCGTTCCAGGTTCAACGGATTGATCGATACGGCCGGCGAAGCTTCAGTCAGGCCATAGGCTTCGATCAGCGGTATGCCCGTGATCTTCTGCCATTTCTCGGCCACGGCCTTCTGTACGGCCGCGCCACCGCCGAGCGTGATCTTGAGGCGCGAGAAATCGAGTTTGGCGAAATCGTCGTTGCTGACCAGTGCGTTGAACAGCGTGTTGACGCCGGTGAAGGCGGTCGGCTTGTGTTTGCCGAATTCTTTAACCAGGGCCGGAATATCGCGCGGATTGGTGATCAGCACGTTCTTGCCGCCCTGCTGTAGGAAGACCAGGCAGTTCGCCATCAGCGCGAACACGTGATACAGCGGCAGCGGCGTGATGATGATCTCGCGGCCTTTTTCGGTCCACGGATCGAGCCAGGCCTGGGCCTGCTCGATGTTGGCGACCATGTTGCGGTGCGTGAGGATAGCGCCCTTGGCCAGGCCGGTCGTCCCGCCGGTGTATTGCAGGAAGGCGATATCGTTGGGTTCGACCGTTACCGGTTTCATCGACTGCTTGGCGCCGTCGGACAGCGCCGTGTTCAGCGATATGGCGCCCGGCAGTTTGAACGCCGGCACCATGCGTTTGACGTGCTTGACCGCGAAATTGACGATCGTGCGCTTGATCGTCGGCAGACAGTCGCCGATCTGGGTGGTGATCACCGTTTCCAGCGGCACCTTGTCGATGACTTTTTCCAGCGTCGCGGCGAAATTTTCGACGATCACGATGGCCCGGGCGCCTGCGTCCGACAACTGGTGCTCGAGTTCGCGCGCCGTGTACAACGGGTTGACGTTGACCGCCACCATGCCGGCCCGGAGGATGCCGAACAGCACGATCGGATATTGCAGCAGGTTGGGCATCATGATCGCGACGCGATCGCCCTTGGCGAAGCCGAGTTCGTCCTGCAGATAGGCAGCGAAGTGCCGGGATTTGGCCTCGAGCTCCCGATAGCTCATTTCGACGTCCATGTTCGAGAACGCGGGCGTGTCACCGAATTCGCGACAGCTGTCCTCGATGACGTCGACGAGTGTGCGTTTGTCGTCGAGCTGGATTTCGGCGGGGACCCCGTCCGGATATTGCTCTAGCCAGGTTTTAGTCACGGCCTCTCCTCTGACAACCGTTGTCGTTGGCGTACACCGGCGAAAATTTATCTTGTCATATTTGCTGTCGACGCGTCGCGTGGTGAACGGCGTCGGCCTGGGCAGGCAGCCGCCGATCGACACTCTCGCGCTCGTCGTGCAGCAACAATGCCATGTCTCGCAGCGAACGATCGCGAAAAATCGAACGCTTGGCCTGTTCTGCCTCCTCGGTTAATGCATCGACAGTCTGCGCCACCATCACATCGCGCGGTTGCGCGCGCGCTGCGGGTTCGCCGGCTCTTACGATGTCGAGTACGCGCGAGACTCGCACCTCGGCAATGTCGCGGCGAGGCAGCAGGGTCGCATCGAGCTCGCCCGCCTCGATGAACAGGCCGCCGGCGATGAGCTGATCGGCAATGTCCTGGACGTGATCGGGCGCGCTGCGGAGTGTGTGTGCCAGCGCGGGGATCGTCCAGGGCACGCCGCCCTGCATGAAACGATCGGCCACCAGCGTCGTGACCAGCAGCGCGAGACGCTCGCGCTCGGCCGCGCCGAGGCGGGGCGGGTAATGCCCGCGCGTCAGTCGTTCGTTGTGTTGCAGCAGAAAAGCCACGCGGCAGCCGAGCAGCAGGATCATCCAGGATACGTAGAGCCAGATCAGCAACAGAATCAGGATGGCGAAGCTGGAATAGATCGCGTTGACGTTGCCGGCATTTTTCGCGAATAGCGCGAATCCCAGGCTGGCGGTTTGCCAGAGCACGCCGGAGAACACGCCGCCGCCGAGCGCCGGCAGCAGTCGGACCCGGGTGTTGGGGATGTACTTGAACAGCACCGTAAAGCCGATGCTGTAGAGAATATAGGGCAGGATATGGCCGGTCAGATAAAGCGCGGCGCCGAACGGCTCGATCGAGGTGAGCCAGCTCACCGTGCTGTTGTTGCCCACAGTCGCGGTGATGCTGGCGGCCGCGAGGATGATCAACGGGCCGGCGACCAGCACGCTGATGTACTCAGTCACCCGGCGGCCGATCGAGCGCGGTTTGCGCACGTGCCAGATGTAGTTGCAGCCGGCCTCGACCTTCTGGATCAGCGAGATCACGGAATAAAGCAGCGTCACCACGCCGATGGCGCCAAGCACGCCGACCTGGACGTTCTGTACGAAGTCCACGATCTTGTCGATGATCTGGCCGCTGCCCGCGCCGAGCGGCGCCAGAAAACGCTGCAGCACCGGGCGCAGGGCATTGTCCACGCCGAACGCCTTGAGTAGCGAAAACGCCAGCGCCAGCAAGGGAACCAGCGACACGAGCGTGGTATAAACCAGCCCCATGGCGCGCATGGTGATTTCGCCGTTGCGGAAATCCTCGATCAGCGTGATCAGAATACGCAGCGCCACGAGCAGCCACCGGCGCGGCCCGTGCAGCCGCTCGATCTCGGGCTGCCAGACGATAGCGTCGAAACGGCGACCCAAGCCCCCGAGCACTCCCATGTACGACTCGCTTGAAAAACGCGTGGCGCCATTGTAACCATCAATCTTGGTCGGCGGAGGCCGCTGCCACAGGAGGCGTCGTGAATCACCCAGCCCGGTTATCGGATCCGGTCGAACGCGTCGAGCGCGAGCCGATGACCGCTGAAACGCCGGACGCGTTCGTCACCGCGGACGCCCGCTGGCCCGATATCGGCCGGGCCGCGGGCGAGCTGCTGGGCGTGCTCGCGCGCCATCCCGCAGCCGCTTTGCGTATCGAGGGTCGGCTCATCGCGCGACTGACGCTGGCGCTGTGGGGGCGCGGCGGGCCCCGACCGACGTTCGATGATCCGCGATTCGCGCACCCGGCGTGGCAGGCGAACCCCGTGTTCGGGCGGGTCGCGAGCGTGTATCTCGTGCTCGCGGATACGCTGCGCGAACTGGTGAGTGTGTCCGGACTGTCGGACACGCGCCGACGACAGCTGTCGTTTGCCGTCGAACACCTGATCGCCGCTGTATCGCCCGCCAACCTGTTTCTGACCCATCCCGGGTTTTACGACAATCTGGTCAGCACCCGGGGCCGATCGGCGCTCGTCGGGCTATACCAGCTGCTCCGCGACCTGCGCGATAATCGGGGGTTGCCACGCCAGGTCGACAGAGCGGCATTCACCCTGGGCGTGAATATCGCGGCCACGCCCGGAGCCGTGATCTATCGCGACGAGATCTGCGAGCTGATCCAGTACACACCGCACACCCGGCAAGTCGATGCGGCGCCTGTGCTCCTTGTCGGTCCGCAGATCAACAAATACTATGTGTTCGATCTCAGCGGCGAGGACAGTCTGGTGCGCTATGCGCTCGCATCGGGCCAACAGGTGTTCGCCATCTCCTGGCGCAACCCCACAGCCGCGCAACGTCGTTGGGGGCTGTCCGATTACGTGGAGGCGGTCGAACAGGCGGTCGATGTCGTTTGGCGCGTGAGCGCAGAGCAGCCGGTCAAACTGGCCGGGGCCTGTGCTGGCGGGCTGACCGCGGCAGCCGCCGCGGCGCATCTGGCCATGGGCGGCAAGAGCGACCGGATCGCCTGTTTGTCTTTGTTCGTGACCCTGCTGGAATCGCCCCGCAGCGTGTCCGCTGTGCCGACCGGCGACGACGAAACCATTGCTCGGGCGCTGTCGCGTTCGACGAGTAGCGGTGTGCTCGATGGCGCGGCCATGGCGCGCGCTTTCGCCTGGCAGCGGCCGGATGCATTGGTCTGGCGCTTCGTGGCGCACAATTACGTCCTCGGTCAGACCCCGCCCGCCTCCGATATTCTGTACTGGAACAGCGACACGACGCGCCTGCCCGCGAGACTGCATGCCGATCTGCTGGCCATCTATCGCGACGATCGGGGGCGCGCCGCCGGCGGTCTCACCCTCGATGGCGAGATGATCGATCTGTCGGTGATCGAACAGGATGTATTCGTGGTCGCCGGGGCGGCGGACCATATTGCGCCATGGCAGGCGTGTTATCGCACCATGCAGATGTTTCGTGGCGGCCGGCGATTCGTGCTCGGCGCCGGCGGACACGCTCAGGCCGTGGTCTGTCCGCCGGGGGGCCGACGCGCGGACGCGGCGCGGGGGTTCTGGATCAACGACGACCACGATCTCGATCCGGCCGACTGGCGTCGCGGCGCGCGTGCGGTCGAGCAGTCGTGGTGGCCGGACTGGGTCGAGTGGTGCCGGGCCCGGGGTGGCCCGACCGTGGCCGCGCCCGAAATCTTCGGCAATGACGACTTCGAGCCGATCGAGGCGGCGCCGGGCCGTTATGTGCGCCAGCGCTGACACAGCCGGGGTCGAAACCTTCCATATCGAGGGTGAAGCCGTCGTGGTCGCCCGTACGTCCGGCGTCGGGCCGCCTTTGTTGATGTGCAACGATTTTCTTGCCTGTTACGGGGTGCTCGATACGATCTGCGACGCACTCGCGCGGCCAACGATCCGCTTCGACATGCCCGGCATTGGCGAGGCGCCGGGTACGCCCCGGATGCGGCGAATGGCACAGCTGGCACAGCGCGTGTCACGTGTGTGCGACGTGCTCGACTGTCCCGAGGTAGACGTCCTGGGCATGGGGTGGGGTGGCCTCTTGGCACAGCGTCTGGCCCGCGACCATGCATCGCGCGTTCGGCGTCTGGTACTGGTCGCCACGTCCAGCGGGCCGCTCATGCTGCCGGGGCGTGTGGCCAGTCTGCGGCGTCTGGCCTGGCCGGGCGGGCCGGGTACGGTGGTCGCCGACGGGCGTGACGTGCGCGAGCTGTTCGGCGGGCGGCGTGCCGACGAATGCGAGGCGGTGGCCAGCGCACTGCATCGGAATCGCGCGCCCAGCCGCCGGGCATTCGCGGCCCAGCTTTATGCCATGGCTGGTTTTTCCAGTTTGCCGTGGCTGCATCGGCTGACGATGCCGACGCTTGTTCTGGCGGGCGACGATGATCAGGTCGTGCCGTTGCCCAACGTCCGTCTGCTCGGGTTGCTGATCCCGGATTCCCGGCTGTCGATCATGCGCGGCGCCGGCCACTGGCTGCTTTTGGAGCGCCCGGACGAGGCGAGTCGCCGGATCGAGGAATTCCTGGACACGCCGCACCCGTTGCAGCCGGGCGGTGAAGCGGTCTAATGTCAAGATCATGAGCGACGAAACGAGTCGCGGACCGATGTCGGACTCTGTCTCAAACAAAATACAATCGCTGACCGCCATCCGTCGGCCCGGCCGGCGGATGCCGCCGGAACTCAGCGTCCTGCGGCGTCGGACCCGCATTCAGGTCGACTGGATCGACGTCGACGGCGTGCGCCTGCGATATGGCATTCGGCGCGGGCGTGGCCGGCCGATGCTGATTCTGAACACCATCGGCGCCAACCTCGACATGTTGCTGCCGTTGGTCAATGCCCTCGATGACGCCGAGATCATCGTGCCGGAAATGCCCGGTGCGGGACGTTCGCCGCCGCGCAGCATGCCGCATCGGCTGAGTTGGTACGCGGCGCTGATCGCGACTTTCCTGGAGCGTCTGGGCTACGACGAATTGCTGGATCTCGTCGGGTTGTCGTGGGGCGGCTCGCTCGCCCAGCAGTTCGCCTTGGACTATCCCGCGCAAGTCAATCGGCTCGTACTTGCCTCCAGTTCCATCGGCTGGCCGAGCCTGGCGACACACTCCAGCACGCTCAAACGACTGGCGGCAGCGCGGCGCCACGAGCGCTCGGGGACATTGCCGGCGACCGTTGCCGGGCTCTACGGCGGGCTGATGCGCCGGCGGCCCGAGTTGATCACGCGTCGCGGGCGCTACGCCAGCGGCCCGAGCACGCGGGGTTACGTCAACCAGCTGATCGCGTCGCTCGGCTGGACCAGCGCCCATCGGCTGCATCGATTGCATTGCCCGACGCTCATCATGGGCGGCGACGACGACCCGATCGTGCCTCTCATCAACAGCCGTATTCTCTACTGGCTGATCCCCAAATCCTATCTGCACATCGTCCGCGGGGGCGGGCATCTGTTCCTGTTGATGCGGGCTAACGAATCGGCCGGCGTGATCCGGCGTTTCCTCAACGAGCGCCGCTACGACGGCACTGATGGCGCCGACTATTACGCCGCCCGCGGTCTCGGCCCGGACGGCGCGCTCGTGCCGCGACTGCCCGGGCGTACGTCGGAGGCGTCGAAGCCGGCGACTTAGTGGGCTAGGGTTTGGCTTTCTCGCGCAGGTGGCGCGCGGTGGCTACGGCCTGGCGATGGGCGACGGCCATGCGGGCCGCTTCGGCCAGGCTGCGGCGATCGTAGCCGCGCGGATCGAGCGGGGCACAGACGCGCACCTCAGCGCAGATCTTGCGCAGCTTGAACAGATCGCGGAAATGCGGCCACAGCGGCGCTTCGTTGACCCACGGCGCGAGCGCATGATGCATGCCGGGCGGCGTGGTGTCGTCACAATAGCGCAGACTCACCGGCAGGACGTTGTAGCCGCCTTCGATGGCCGCCGCGAACAGCCGTGCGTGAAAGCGTTGCGGATTGGGATCCGGCGTGGTCGTGCCTTCGGGAAAGAAGAGGACCGAGCGGCCGGACTCGAGCATGTCGCGAATCGAGGCGCTGGTTTCGCCGGTCTTGCCCTGGCCGCGATCGAGAAACAGCGTGCCGCCGGCGCGGGCGAACGAGCCCACCAGCGGCCAGCCGCCAACTTCGGCCTTGGATACGAACGCGGTATTGAACACGCGTCCGAGCACCAGAATGTCGAGCCAGGAACAGTGGTTGGCCACCACCAGCATCGGGCCGGACGGCACGTTGCCGTCGATGTCCAGCCGCACATGCAGTGCGTTGAGCATGCGCCCCAGCCACCAGTTGATCAGGTACTTGCTGCGCCGGCCCAGCAGGGGCACCGCGGGCAGCAACACCACGCCGAGTACCAGCGTGCCGCCGAAGCGCACGGCCTTCAAGCCGAGTCCGAGTCGGCTGAGCAGGGGATGATCCGTATCGAATGACGAAGTCGTGGACATAGGCGCGTATCGGGACCGATTCACAAAGCGTACGACAAAGAACAACGAACGGCCGTCGCTTGGCCGTTCGGGCGTCGCGAACGCAGTTTAGCCAGCGTCGCTGGCAGGCGACAATGCCGGCGGCGCGACCGCTCTCAGGACTGCGGTTCGGGCGGCACGGCCTCGAAGATGGGCTGGAAACGATTGACGATGGTACAGAACAGGTGGGCCGTCTGTTCGGTATCGTAGCGTGCCGAGTGCGCGGCTTCGTTATCCCAGCTCATGCCGGCGGCAGTCGCCGCGCGGCGCAGCACTGTCTGACCGAAGGCGACCCCGGACAGGGTCGCGGTATCGAAGCAGGAGAACGGGTGAAACGGGCTGCGTTTGATGCCGGTGCGCGCGATCGCGGCATTGAGAAAGCCGAGATCGAAATGCGCGTTGTGGCCCACCAGCACTGCACGTTTGCAGCCGTCGGTTTTCATCGTTTCGCGCACCATGCGAAAAATCCGGCCGAGCGCGTCGCGCTCGGGAATGGCCGGGCGTAGCGGATGATGCGGATCGATACCGTTAACTTCGAGCGAGGCGGGCTCGATGTTGGCGCCTTCAAACGGTGCGACGTGATACGACGCCGACTCGCGCACGGCGAGTTGGCCGTTGTCGTCGAAACCGACCGTCACGGCCGCGATTTCGAGCAGGGCATCGGTGGCGGAATTGAAACCGCCGGTTTCCACGTCGATCACCACCGGCAGAAAGCCGCGAAAACGGGTGGCCATCCGCGGGGTCACCGCGGCTTCTTCATGCGAATCGGTCATGCGCGCATGGTAGCAGCTGCATTGCCTCGGCGGGGAGCGCAATCGATTCTGTATACTGGTCGGCCCTTGATCATTCTTAACGGCAGCGGATCGCAGCAATGAGCAGTGACGTGCGCAAAGTCGTGCTGGCCTATTCGGGCGGGCTCGATACGTCGGTCATCCTGAAGTGGCTTCAGGACGAATACGATTGCGAGGTGGTGACCTTCACCGCCGATATCGGCCAGGGCGAGGAGCTCGATGAAGTCCGACCCAAGGCCGAGAAGCTCGGCGTCAAGGAAGTCTTCATCGACGATCTGCGCGAAGAGTTCGTACGCGATTTCGTCTATCCGATGTTCCGCGCCAATGCTATTTACGAGGGCGAGTATCTGCTCGGCACCTCGATCGCGCGTCCGCTGATCTCCAAGCGTCTGGTCGAAATCGCCCAGGAGACCGGCGCCGATGCCATCGCGCATGGCGCCACCGGCAAGGGCAACGATCAGGTGCGTTTCGAACTGTCGGCCTATGCGCTGATGCCCGGCATCAAGGTAATCGCGCCGTGGCGCGAGTGGGATCTGAACTCGCGCGAACGGCTGCTGGCCTACGCGGAAGCCAACGGTATCGATATCCGCAAGAAGGTTGATGGCGGTTCGCCGTATTCGACCGACGCCAATGCGCTGCATATTTCCTATGAAGGCGGCGTGCTCGAAGACCCATGGACGCCGGCCGAGGATTCCATGTGGGAATGGAGCGTGTCGCCGGAAGACGCGCCCGATGCGCCGCAGGAGATCGATCTCACCTTCGAACGCGGCGATATCGTCGCCATCGACGGCGAGAAGCTCACGCCCTACCAAGTGCTGGCCCGGCTCAACGAATTGGCTGGTGCGCACGGTATCGGGCGTATCGATATCGTCGAGAACCGCTATGTCGGCATGAAGTCGCGTGGTTGCTACGAGACCCCGGGCGGCACCGTCATGCTGCGCGCCCATCGGGCGATCGAGTCGATCACGCTGGACCGCGAGGCCGCGCATCTGAAAGACGAACTGATGCCGCGCTACGCCAAGCTGATCTACAACGGCTACTGGTTCTCGCCGGAGCGCGAGATGCTGCAAGCCGCGATCGACCAGTCGCAAAAACACGTTAACGGCGTGGTCCGCGTGAAGCTCTACAAGGGTAGCGTGAGCGTGGTCGGCCGAGCATCCGAATCCGACAGCCTGTTCGACGAAGCGATCGCCACCTTCGAAGACGATCGCGGTGCTTACGATCAGAAGGACGCGGCCGGCTTCATCCGCCTGAATGCGCTGCGACTTCGGCTCGGCCACCGCCAGCGCTGACGTTCTTTAGCTGATCGAGCCTTTCACGTAGGCTTGCCTTGCCACAATGGATAGGAAAGAGGCCATGAAACGAACGATTGCACTGTTTGCCTGCGCGTTCGCGCTGTCGGCGTGCGGTAACCAGTCCAGCTCGGACAATACGCAGTCCGGCGGTGACAACAGCCAGTCCGGTGCGAAAACGAGCCAGACCGAGAACGACAAGGGCAACGGCAACTCGTCCGGGCAATTCGCCAACGAGAAGGAAAAGCGCAGCTATGCGCTGGGCATGGACATCGGCAACTCGCTCAAGGATCTGCCGATGGACGTGGACTTGGACGAGCTCACGCAGGGCGTGCGCGATGTGGTCAGCGGTGGTAAGACCAAGCTGAGCCAGAAGCAGCTGCACACCGTGATGCAGGGCGTGGTTTCCGATATGGAAGCCGCCCAGAAGAAACAGCAGCAGCAGAAATCGGTGGCCAATCTCAAGGCGGGCCAGAAGTTCCTGGCCGAGAACAAGACCAAGCCCGGCGTGAAGACGCTCAAGGACGGTCTGCAGTACAAGGTGATCAAAAAGGGTGACGGGCCGCAGCCCGATGCCAACGACAGTGTCACCGTGGACTACACCGGCAAGCTGATCGACGGCACGGTCTTCGACAGTTCCAAAAAGCGCGGCAAGCCGGTGACCTTCCCGGTCAACGCCGTGATCCCGGGCTGGACCGAAGCGCTTCAGCTGATGCACGCCGGTGGCGAGTACAAGCTGTTCATCCCGCCGGATCTGGCCTACGGCGAGCGCGGTGCCGGTTCGCAGATCGGTCCGAACGAAACCCTGATCTTCGACGTCAAGCTCATCAGCGTCGACAAGAACAAGGGAACGGGCAAGGACAGCGACCAGTCCGACTCCAGTCCGGACAACAGCAGCGGAGACAGCGGCGACTGATCGCCCCGTTTCTCTTTGCCTCTTGCAACCGCCGGCCTTCGCGCCGGCGGTTTGCGTTTGAGCGGCCGCGATCGCACTCATTGGGGTGATCGTCAAAGCAGCGCGTCATGGGAATAGCGCTGTAGGAGCGGCGTAAGTGCGCTCGTCGCGGCTGCCCACACCGCAGCGCCCCATGCGGGCCGTCGTTGCCTTGCTATTCGCTGGCCGGTCCGAGCCGCCGCGCAGCGCTCGAATAGGTGTGCCATACACCATATAAGGCCGCGCAATCAGACCGGTTTTCTTTCTAATTTCCGAGCCATGCGACTAATGGTCGAGCCGCCTCCCGCCGGGCGGCCTGGTCTGACGCGCATACACGTGCATACGGCAAAAAATGGTGCGAGATCGATAACTTCGTGTCGGCAGCGCCTGTTTTTTCGGCGCCTGACGGCGACGTATCGTGCTCAACGTGATCACATTTCTTGACAGGTTTTCAGGGGATTGCTAATCCAGTGGCTCAAGTAGGTGAGACGCGGTTCGACCGCTGCCGGAGCCCGGGCCGGCGATACGATGAAAGGGGGATGTGTGGCAGATGTCGCGAATGTACGAGCGCTGTTCGGCGTCGTGCTCGCAAGGCGCCCCGTCGTTCTTTCCGACGTTCAGGGCAGGAGCTGTGAGACGCTGCATGATCGTCGATATATTCAAGATAAAGATCGGGTGAGGGTCTTTGGTGCCGTCGTTCCGGTCTACTTTTCGAAGTGCGACGAGCCCTGATCGCGAAAGCGATTGGGGCTTTTTTTTGCCTATTCACGCGAGCGAGGAGATCAAATTAAAATGAGCATATTCGATTTCGAAGATTACAAGATCAACCGCAGGACGCTGCTCAAGACCAGTGCGGCGGTGGGGGCATCCACGCTGCTCTATCCGGCGATGAGTGCCTTCGCCAAGAGTGACGATCCGATCAAGATCGGCCAGATCGATCCGCAGACCGGGACCTACGCGGCGCTAGGCGGCAATCAGATCGCCGGTGCGCGACTGGCGGTCGACCAAATCAACGCCAAGGGCGGCGTGATGGGGCGGCCCCTGCAGTTGCTGGTCGAGGACAGTGCCGCCAACGTGGGCCAGTCGGTGCAGAAGGCACGCAAGCTGGTCAACCGCGACAAGGTGCACTTCCTGATGGGCGCGGTTTCTTCCTCGGTGGCGCTGGCTGTCTCGCAGGCCGCCCAGGATATGAACACCATTTACATGGATATCGGCGGGCACGCCGACGCGGTCACGGGCGATAAGTGCAGTTGGAACACGTTCCGGACTTGTTCCACGACCTGGCTGCTCACCGCCGGCGATTTCCAGGCGATTTTCGACAAGTACGGCAAGCGCTGGTACTTCATCACTCCGGATTACTCCTTCGGCCATGCCCTGCATCACGATTATCTGACCCAGCTGAAAAAAGCCGGCGGTACCGAGGCCGGCAACGCGCTGGCACCGCTGGGCACGACCGATTTCTCTTCCTATCTGATCAAGGCGAAATCGGCCAATCCGGACGCGCTGATCGTGCTGGGCGCGGGCGACGATATGATCAACACGCTCAAGCAGGCGACCCAGTTCGGCCTGAACAAGAGTATGGGTGTGGGCGGCCCGATGATGGAGCTGGAGGTACTGCAGTCGCTGCCCGATGCCGCGCGCTACGGCATGTGGAACATGGAGTGGTATTGGGACCAGCCGAACGTGCCGCATGTCGCCGACTTCGTCGACGCGTATCGCAAGGCGAACGGCGGCAAGACGCCGACCGCGCGTAGCTGGTTCGGCTTTGCGAGCGCCCATGCACTGGCGCTGGCCACCGAGAAAGCCAAGTCGCTCGACGCCCAAAAAGTGGCCAAGGCGCTCGAAGGTCTGGAGCTTCCGCCGGAAGTCGCGCTCCAGCCCAACAAGGCCATCTATCGCGCCGGCGATCATCAGCTGATCGGCAGCGAATATCCGGGCACGATCAAATCCGGCGGCAAGTATCCCGATCTGTTCCAGGTCACCGACGTGGTGGACTCGAGCAAGATCGCCCGCTCGGTCGAAGAGAAGGGGTGCCGGATCACTTATCCCTCGTAGCGGAATGCGGCGGGCCGGGCCGGCACGACCGGCCCGGCCCGCACCGATTGCGACGCGATGCTTTTCCGGTACGCCGAGGTGGTGAATGGAACTCCTGCTCTTCAATATCTTCAATGGCCTGATCATCGGCATTTTCTATGCGCTGATGGCTCTCGGCCTGTCCCTGATCCTGGGGCTCAACGGGATCATCAACTTCTCGCACGGCGGTTTTCTCGCGCTGGGCGGTTATATCGCCTACAGCCTGTCGCCCGTGATCGGGTTCTGGGGCGCACTGATCGTCTCGCCGTTCATTGTCGGCTTGCTCGGGCTGGTGGTCGAACGCATCCTGATCCGGCCGCTGTACTCGCGTGATCCGTTGTTCAGCCTGCTGCTGACTTTCGGTCTGGCGATGATCATGGAAGACCTGATTCGGACCTTCTGGGGCGCGAACGGTCTGCCGTTCAACGTACCGGCTGCGCTGAGCCATCCGCTGAGCCAGACCTATTTCTTCGTCACCGGCTACCGCGTGTTCCTGGTCGTTCTCGCACTGCTGGCGATCGGTTCGTTGTTCGCGCTTCTGCGCTATACCCGGATCGGGGTACGGATTCGAGCCGGCAATGCCGATCTGGAGACGGTATCGGCGCTGGGTATCAACATCTACCGGCTACGCGCGATCAACTTCGGCGTCGGCATCCTCTTCGCCGGCCTGGCTGGCGTACTCGCGGCCGGTCGTCTCGGCCTGACGCCGACCATGGGGGCCTCGCTCATCATGCCGAGTTTCGTGGCCATCATCGTCGGCGGCGTGGGGAGTCTGCTGGGCAGCCTGCTCGGCGGCATCATCATTGGCGTGGCGGCCGGCATCGTCACCACGTACTACCCGGCGGCCAGTGACGTGGTGATCTA
Organism: Salinisphaera hydrothermalis C41B8; assembly: GCF_000732535.1. Lineage (GTDB taxonomy): Bacteria > Pseudomonadota > Gammaproteobacteria > Nevskiales > Salinisphaeraceae > Salinisphaera > Salinisphaera hydrothermalis. The sequence goes on along the minus strand of NZ_APNK01000001.1, from coordinate 71,016 downwards.
CGTGATCATGGCGGTAGTGCTCGTCGTGCGCCCGCGCGGGCTGCTCGGCCAAGAGGGGCTGCTCGAATGAATGCCACGACCATTCAGGACAAAACCTCGACCTTGGGCGGCTCGCGCGCCGGCATGTCGTCGGTCGATCTGCCGCGACTGGCAGCGGCACTGGTCATCTGGGCGCTGTTGCTCAGCGCGCCGTTCTGGCTGCCGCTGGTCGGCGGCTATACCGTGCTCGGCACGCGCGTACTGATCTTCGCGCTGGTGACGCTCGGGCTCAATCTGCTGCTTGGTTTTACCGGCGGACTGTCCTTTGGGCATGCGGCCTATTTTGGGCTGGGGGCCTATGGCACCGGCCTGATGCTCAAGTTCGTAACCGCGAGCACGCCGCTGGCGATTCTCGTCGGCGTGCTCGTCGGTGGGCTGGCGGCTACGCTGCTGGGCCCGATCACGGTACGCCGGAAGGGCATCTATTTCGCGATGATCACCATCGCCATCGGCCAGATGTTCTATTTCATCGCCGTACGCTGGAACAGCCTGACCGGCGGCGAGGACGGCCTGACCGGATTCGCGCGCACCAACGTTCATTTCGGCGGCTGGACGCTCGATCTCCACAACCCGACGAACTTCTATTACTTCACGCTGTTCTTCTTTGCGATCGGCTGTTTCGTGGTCTGGATGGTATTGCGTTCGCCGTTGGGCCATACCTTCGTGGCGATTCGGGAGAACCCGAAGCGTCTGCGTTTTCTCGGCCTGCCGATCGGCGTTTATATCTGGATTGCGTTCGCGATCTCAGGTTTCGTCGCCGCGCTGGCCGGCTCGCTGTATGCGCTGCTGAACAACTTCACTTCGCCCGAGGACATGAACTGGATCCTGTCCGGCGACTTCGTGATCATCTGCGTGCTCGGCGGTATGCGGACCTTCTGGGGGCCGTTGGTGGGCTCGGTGATCTACGTCGTGGTACAGGACTATCTGAGCAGCATCACCGTGAACTGGATGTCGTTCATCGGTGCGATCTTCGTGCTGTCCGTGCTGTTCTTTCCGTGGGGGCTGCTCGGTTTCTTCCAGGGACGCTTCAAGAAATGAGTCTGCTCTCGCTAAAAAACGTCACCCGGCGGTTTGGCTCGCTGAGCGCGTTGTCGAACATCTCGATGGAAGTGCCTCAGGGCGAATTGCGCGCGGTCATCGGGCCTAATGGCGCCGGTAAGACGACCTTGTTCAATCTCATCAGCGGTTTCTTTCCGCCCAGCGAAGGCGAGTTGTTGTTCGACGGCCAATCGGTCAAGGGCGTGCCGCCGGAAAAGTTGGTGCATCGCGGGATGATCCGTACTTTTCAGATCACCGAAATTTTCCTCGATCTGAGCGTGTACGAGAATCTCGAGATTGCCGTGGAGACCGCCCACGGGCTGAATCTGCGGCCCTGGCTTTCACCCGCCCGACGGCGACAGGTGCGGGCTCATATCGACGAGCTGATGCAGACTCTGCATCTCGAGGATCTGGCCTATCGCATGGCCGGCGAGCTGGCACACGGCGATCAGCGCGTGGTGGAAATCGCCATCGCGCTGGCCCGCGAGCCGCGGCTGTTGCTGCTCGACGAACCAACCGCCGGCATGGGCGACGAGGAAACCGACCGTATGACCGATCTGATCCGTCATCTCCATCAGGAACGCGGCATCACCATGCTGTTCATCGAACACGACATGAGCATCATCTTCAACGTGGCCGACCGTATTACCGTGCTGGATAACGGACATCTGCTGGCCGAAGGCACCCCGGCCGAGATCTCGGCCAACGCGGATGTACAGGCAGCCTATTTGGGGGCGGCGCGATGAGCCACGAAGGCAACGATATTCTCGACGCCGACCAGCTGCACACTTACTACGGCAAGAGCCATATTCTGCACGGCGTGTCGTTGCGCGTCGGCGCCGGCGAAATCGTCACCCTGCTGGGACGCAACGGCGCCGGCAAGACGACGACGCTGCGTTCCCTGATGGGGCTGACGCCGCCGCGCCAGGGGCGCATCCGCCTGTTCGGCCAGGATGTCACCGGCTGGCCGCCGCACCGGATCGCCAAGCTCGGCGTCGGCTACGTGCCGGAAGGGCGCAAGATATTCGGCCACCTCACGGTACATGACAATCTTCGGGTGCCGGCCGCCACCACCGGCCGCTGGACGCTGGATACGGTGTACGACCTGTTTCCCCGGCTGGCCGAGCGACGCACCAGCAAGGGCGGGCAACTGTCCGGCGGCGAGCAGGAAATGCTGGCGATCGCGCGGGCGCTATTGCTCAACCCGCGGTTCCTGATTCTGGACGAGCCGTCGCAGGGGCTGGCGCCGGTGATCGTGGACGAGGTGATGAAAACCGTTGTGGCCATGCGCGACGAAGGCATCGCCGTCTTGCTGGTCGAACAGAACGCTTGGTTGGCGCTGCGTGATGCCGACCGGGCCTACGTACTCGGGGACGGTGAGGTCGTTCACGAAGGCTCGGCCGCGGAACTCGCGGCCGACGAGGAACGCGTCAAGGCGCTGGCGGGGGCCAGTCTCGATACATCGGCCTCGGCGGCGGCGAGCTGACCGGCGCCGCCCCCGGGGTGGATGCCCGTAAGTCATGGCTGATCGGGCCGTGCTCGGTTGGCTCTGCGGCCCAGGCGTGGTCAGTTCGGATCGGGTTTGGCGTTCTCGGTGATCGAGGGATCGGCGTCGTCGCCGGTATCGAAGCTGTTGGGCACGCTAACGACCAGGCTGCCGTCCATCAGGCCGTTAATACGGCCCGCTGCGGTTTGGGCACGATAGTGATATAGATCGAAATGCAGCCGCTTGCCGTGGATGTTCTTCATCAACAGGCGGGTGTTGACCAGCACCGTGCTGAAGAAACGAGCGTCGCCTGACTGCAGCCAGATATAGCTGTCGGACGAGACCGGAATTTTCGAGAATTTCGGATCGGCCTTGCTGCTATCGAAGACCAGCGTCAGCCCTGCCTTCGACAGGGTCGCGCTTTTGATGTGGTCGATATGCAGGCGCGGCGGCGGAAACAGGCGCTCCGGGTCCATCAGCAGCTGGTTGCCTTCGAGCTGCACGCCGGTCTGGTCGAGCGGTGTGATCGTGGCCAAGCTCAGCCCGGTCGTCTTCAGCAGACCCAGCAGCGGCAGGCCGAGCGAGCTGACGTGGTCCGGCGTATAGACCAGCCAGCCGTCCTTGCTGATCTTGATCGGCCCGGATAGATGCGTCGGCAGGCCACCGACTGGGGGAATGAATCCGAACAGGCGGGCGCCGACATCCACCTCAAGCGCGCCATCGCGGGTGTGGTTGCTCACCGACGATAGGCTGCGAGGTTCGTTGGTGAGCACGTAGCGGTTGAACAGCGCGTCCAGATCGTCGGGCCGAATGACCACGGTGCCGGAATAGATATGGATGTCGTAGCTGTCCGGGTCGTCGAAATCCAGCGGTGCGCCCGTCTTATGCGGCACCATCGCCGCGGCGAGCGACTTGACATAGAAGCCGATGCCATCGCCCAGCTCGAAATCGACGTTGTGCGCTTCCAGGCCGACAGCATCGACGCCGGAGTCGCGCGGGTCGGCGGTACGCTTGGGCCTGGGCAGGCCGGTCGGCACCACGCGATGGTTCCAGATATGCGCCAGATGACGATAGCGTGCCTGCTGGTCCTGTAGCAGGCCGGGTACCGGTTGCTTGTCCCGCCGATCGAGTCGATTAGGGGGACCATCGCCGCTCGCGCTCGACGCGACCGCTGCCAGGGTGGTGCCGCTGCCGCTGAGCATGGCCAGCACGAGTACAACCGCGACCGCGACGCTGCGATGTGTTGCCCCTCGGCCTGGTCTACGGGCGGTCGTCATGGTCGCCTCCCTGTGCGGACGCGTCGTTCGCCTTGCCGCCGGGCTTGGCCGGAGGCAGGTAACTCACCGCCCGGTAGGGCGCGAGATAGGCCACCAGCTCGCCGGCCGGTGTGGCCTCGAAGTGGCCATGGACGATCTGTTGCCGATAGGCATAGAGCGAGGTATCGAGCTTGCCGCCGTCTCCGGCCACCATCTGCAGGCGCACGTGGGTAATCAGGCTGCGAAACGTTTTGACGTCGCCGCCGTCCAGCAGGATATAGCTATCGGTATCGACGATGGGCTGCGGCCATTTCGGATCGAAGGCGCTGGTGAAACGCAGGTGGACGCCCCGGTGGTCGATCTTCAGGGATGCCACGTGTACATCCTGCGCCGGCGGCGGCAGCGAATGGTTCAAGTCCAGTACCACCGAGTCGCCCTCGATCCGGGCCCCCTGGGTATCGATCTGTACCAGATTGGACAGCTGCAAACGGATGGCCTTGAGCAGCCCCTTGGCTTCCAGATGGGCGATCTTGATCTGTTTGGGCGTGTAGATGAACAGATGGCCCTGCACCAGATGGACCGGGCCGGTCATATGAAACGGCAGCCACAGTCCCGGCACTTTCTGGGTTTGGCCGTCGACCACGAGCGTGCCATCGTCGCGGGTCGAGACCGACAGGTTGCGTAGCTGAGTGCCTGGGTAGTCGGTCAGGTACTGGTTGAACAGGGCGGTCAGCGCGCTGGACGGCATGATCACCGAACCGTGCAGGGGCTTGAACACGAACGAGGTCGGATCGTCGAGCGTGACCGGGCGGGGCGGGTCGGTCGGCACGAGCAGCGCCGACAGCGTATCGGTATCGAAGCCGATACCCCCCACAATGCGAAAGAAGGTATGCCGAATGAACAGGCCGACGCCGTGGCGTCCGGAATCGCGTGGGCCGGCATCACGCTCAAGCGGGTTGTATTGGTTTTCGTCCGGCGGGGCCAGCTCGCCGGGGAGCCGGGCGAGCTGCTCCAGTTCTGCCTGCTTGGCTTGTGTCAGCTCGGGCGTGCCGTGGCTGACTTCACGCATGCCGTACATCACCCCGACCGCGATGGCGAGCACCGCCATCACAGCGACGAAAATCAGCAGACCGCGTTTATAAGGGTTGGCCATGGACGACGCCTCCTCCCGCGACGTCCGGGCGGGCCCCTATTGTTGGCATAGATGAAGCGGCTTTGCCCAGTCGGGAAAACTCAGCTTTTCATCTTATACGTCGGAATAGAGTGGCCCGGCGATCAGGCCAGGGTCCACTCCGCGCCGGCCAGACCAGGACCGGACAGTTTCAGGTGCTGGCCGGGTTGCACCGGCCCGACGCCCTCCGGGGTGCCGGTGAAGATGAGATCGCCCGGCATGAGCGCCCAGGTCCGGCTGACCACGGCAATCAGGTCGGCCACGCCGACCAGCATGTGCGCGGTATGGCCGGACTGGCGGACCTCGCCGTCGACCGCCAGCTCGAAATGCAGATCGCTGAGATCCGTATTCTCCGTCAGTGAGACCATCGGCCCCAGCGGCGCGCTGGCGTCAAACGCCTTGGCACGCTCCCAGGGCTCGCCGCTGTTCTTGAGCTCGGTCTGAACGTCGCGCAGGGTCAGGTCCAGCCCGAGGCCGAGCCCGCGGATATGCTCGCGCGCGGCTTCGGGCCGAATATCGCGGCCGCCCAGACCGATTTCGACCACCAGCTCGGCTTCGTGATGGATCGCGCCGACGCCGACCGGGAGCCGGATGGCTTCATTGGGGGCGACCAGCGAGGACGCCGGTTTCATGAAGATGACGCATTCGGCGCCGGGGAGCGTGTTGTTCAGCTCCTCGATGTGCTTGGCGTAGTTGCGTCCGATACAGAAAATACGCGGTGTGCCGCGGTAGGCAAAGGCGTCGGCCTGGCGGGAAGCGGTCATGCAGAGGCTCCAAGATTTTTGTGTTTGTATTCGCAGAGATCGACAATAACGCACTGGTCGCAGGCGGGCGTGCGTGCCTTGCAGACATACCGGCCGTGCAGGATCAGCCAGTGGTGGGCATCCTGTAGATAGGGTTTGGGCACCCGTCGCAGCAGCCGATCCTCGACCTCGCGGACCGTTTTGCCCGGCGCGATGCCCGTACGGTTGGATACGCGAAAGATATGCGTATCCACCGCCATCGCCGGCTGGCCGAACGCGGTATTGAGGACGACGTTGGCGGTCTTGCGGCCGACGCCGGGCAGGGCAGTCAGTTCGGCGCGGGTCGCCGGCACTTCGCCGTCGTGGTTGTCGATCAGGGCCCGGCAAGTCTTGATTATGTTGGCGGCCTTGCTGTTGTAGAGCCCGATGGTATTGATATAGCGCTTCAGGCCATCCTCGCCCAGATCCAGAATCGCCTGTGGTGTATTGGCGACCGGGAACAACTGGCGGGTCGCTTTGTTAACGCCAACGTCGGTGGCCTGGGCCGACAGGATCACCGCAATCAACAACTCGAACGTGGAGCTGTATTCCAGCTCGGTTTTCGGTGCCGGATTGGCGGCCTTCAGCCGTTCGAATATTTCGGTACGTTTCTGCTTGTTCATCAGGGGCTACTGGATGGCGTCTGGCCGACGAAAAGACTGCGAGCGGCAAGGATAACGCGGCGCCGCGCTCGTGCGCGGCGCATGGTTGCGGCGCGTACGTCACGGCCGCCGGCCGAGCAGGGCGAGCGTCCCGTCCGGCGTCGTCACCAGCCCAGGGCAATACCTTCGCCGCGCGGGTCGGCGGCGCCTTGCAACACGCCCTTGGTCGGGTCGATCCGAATGGCCACGGCATGGCCCATGACGCCCTCCCAGGCGCCGACGCGGTCGACGTCGTGGCCGCGCGCCGCCAGGCTGGCATCCATCGCCGGGTCGAAGCGGGATTCCACACGCAGGCCGTCGATCGCCGCGCCCCAGCTTCGTCCGTAGAGCCAGCGCGGCGCATCGACCGCGCGTTGCGGGTCCAGGCCGAAATCGAGCATGCGCGTCAGCAGCGCGGTACAGGTCTGGGGCTGGCCTTCGCCGCCCATCGTGCCGTACACCAGCCAGGGCCGGCCGTCGCGATAGGCCATGCTCGGCATGAGGGTATGAAACGAGCGTTTGCCCGGTTCGAGGCGGTTGACATGGTCGTCGGCGAGCGAAAACAGCGCGCCGCGGTTTTGTAGCAGCACGCCGGTATCGCCGGCCATCGTGGCTGCCCCCCATTCGTGGTAGATGCTCTGGATGAGCGATACGGCGTTGCCCTGGCCATCCACCACCGTCGTGGCCGTGGTATCGCCGCCGATCGACTGGGCCTGATACTCGTTGGGCTGGCCGTCGCGAATACGTGCCGCGCACTCGCGGGCAAAGTCTTTCGATAGCAGGCGCGGCAACGGAATGTCGTGAAAGACCGGGTCGGTCAGGTATTGATCGCGCACCTGGAAGGCTTCGCGGGTCGCGGCCACGACGAGATCGACGTAGGCCGCGGGATCGTCATGCAGCGCGGCGACATCGAACTGCTCGAGAATATTGAGCATGATCAGATGCGCGAAGCCCTGCGAGTTGGGCGGCGTCTGATAGCAATCCAGGCCCCGATACCGGGTGGAGATCGGTTCGGCCCAGTCCCCGCGATGATCGGCCAGATCGTTTGCCGTCCAGGCCTGGCCGGCGGCGCCGAGATGACGGACGATTTCGGCCGCCACGTCGCCTTCATAGAACCCCGCGCGGCCGTGGCGGGCGATGGTTTCCAGCGTGTCGGCCAGTGCCGATTGACGCATCACATCCCCCGGCTGCGGCGCGCGGCCGTCGGGCAGAAACTGCGCCGCAGCCACGGGGCAGCCATTGAGCGCGTCCACGCATTCGGACGTGAAGCGCGCCTGCGATTCGCCCACCGGATAACCGTGCCGGGCATGCTCGATGGCCGGCTCCAGCACGACGGAGAGCGGCAATCGTCCATATCGCTCGTGGGCCATGCACCAGCTGTCCACGGCGCCCGGCACGGTCAGCGCCGCGAGAGCCCCGCGATGCGGGATCACATCCAGCTCGCGCTCGCGATACCAGTCCCTTGTTGCCGCGCCCACTGCGCGCCCGGACCCGTTGAGCGCGACGGGCGCGCTGGCGTCGTTCGAGTGGATCAGCCAGAACGCATCGCCGCCGATCCCGGTCATATGCGGAAAGACGACGCCAAGCACCGCGTTGACCGCGATCGCTGCATCGACGGCAGAGCCCCCCTCGCGCAGGATAGCCTGCCCGGCGGCGGTCGCGAGATAATGAGGGGAGCAGACCATGCCGCGAAGCGACATGGCGGTCGGTCTCGTCGGATGATGCATGCAGTTCGCCCTGTGGCTGTCGTCGGTTCGGCCCCAGCCGTCAACTTAGAGCCCTGCTTCGATCCGAGCAACATCGGCCGCCATGGCCGGCGCACGGCATACACGCCGGCGTGGATTGTTATCGACATGTACATGTCGGCGGGTGAAGCATCGCAGCGGGGTACGGGCGTCGTTGTGGCCGCGAGCATGCTCGGAGAATCGTCGGACGAGCCCCGTGCCGGCCGCCACTCAATCCTGACGTTGCGTGCGCTTGGCCCGGGCGCGCGCGATGGCGTCCGCAATGGTCGATTTCTTGGCCGCGGATGTCGCGGCGGCGTCTTCGCGCGCGTCGTGGGTCGCCTCGTGACGATTGGCCCGGCGTTTTCGGGTCGTCCGACGATTGAGCCGTTTCTGGCGTGCTTCGAACAACTGCCGGGCCCGGGCGGCGCGCTCGGCGTCGATCGGGCGTTGGGGCGGCCACAGCGGCTGCCCGGTTTCGGGCGTGGATTCTGGCATGTCGATGCAATCGACCGGGCAGGCCGGCACGCACAGTTCGCAGCCGGTGCAGTCGGCTTCGATTACCGTGTGCATCTGCTTGGCGGCACCGATGATGGCATCGGTCGGACAAACCTGGATGCAACGCGTGCAACCGATGCATTCGTCCTCGCGGATGAACGCGACCTTGGCCACGCTGGCATCACCGCATTCCGGATCGAGCGGCTTGGGTGCGATGCCGGTCAGCTCGGCCAGATTGTCGATCGTGGCCGCGCCGCCCGGCGGGCAGCGATTGATATCCGTCTCGCCGGCCGCAATCGCCTCGGCATACGGCCGACAGCCGTCATAACCACAGCGTCGGCACTGAGTCTGCGGCAACAGGGCATCGATGGCGTCGACGGAAGCGTCGGTCATGGCGCAGTGGCGTGGCTCGGAGGTACAAACTGACAAGGCATTTGTCCGCAGATCGACGCAGAAACACGCAGATCGAAAGACTGACAGCTTCGATGCTTGGCCCCGGCTTCGGCCGCGTCAAGTCTCGCGAAGACTCGCCTAGCGAGCATGCGGGAAGCCGCCCCGTACCAATCTGCGTAGATCTGTGTCGATCTGCGGACAGGTTTTAACGAACGAAGCCGCGTTACTTGATCTTGTCCCCCGGCTTGGCCCCCTCGTCCGGCGACAGCACGTGCGGCGAATCGCCGGCGGCGAGCACCATGCCTTCGGAGACGCCGAAGCGCATCTTGCGCGGCGCCAGGTTGGCCACCAGCGCCACCAGCCGGCCTTCGAGCGCGCTCGGATCGTAGGCCGACTTGATGCCGGCAAAGACCTGGCGCTTGCCCAGTTCGCCCACATCAAGTTGCAGGCACAGCAGCTTGTCCGCGCCGTCGACATGATCGGCGGATTCGACCCGCGCCACGCGCAGGTCGACCTTGGCGAAATCCTCAATATCGATGATGCCGCCACCGTCGGCCGGTGTCGGCTCGGCCTTGGCTTCCTTTTTCTTTTTGTCCTTCGGCTGCTCCGGCTCGGCCTTGGTCGGCGCGGCCGCCGCTTCCAGATCTTCCTTGCTGGCCTCGATCATCTTGTCGATCGCGGGCTGTTCGACGCGCCGCAGAAGCGGCTTGAACTTGGCGATTTCATGATCGAGCAGCGGCGTGGCCAGATCGGCCCATGTCATCGGCTCGACCTGCAGGAAAGCCTCGGCGCGTTCGGCCGTGGCCGGCAACACGGGTTTCAGATAGATCGTGAGCTGGCGGAACAGGTTCAGCGCGGTGGTGCAGATCTGTTGCAGCTCGGCGTCGCGGCCGTCTTCCTTGGCGATCTGCCAGGGTGCGCGTTCGGCCACATAGGCATTGGCCTCGTCGGCCAGCGCCATGATGGCGCGAATACCCTGCGAATAGCGACGCGCTTCGAAGTGATCGGCGATCGTTTCGGCCTGGGCGGCAAAACGCTCGACCAGTTCCGGCCGGTCCAGCTCGGCGGCCAAGCGGCCGTCGAAACGCTTGCTGATGAAGTTCGCGCAGCGGCTGGCGATATTGACGTACTTGCCGACCAGGTCGGAATTGATCCGCGCCAGGAAGTCCTCGAAGTTGAGATCCAGATCCTCGACCCGGTGGGTCAGCTTGGCCGCGAAGTAGTAGCGCAGGAATTCCGGGTTGATATGGTCCAGCCAGGTGCGCGCCTTGATGAAGGTGCCGCGCGACTTGGACATCTTCTCGCCGTTGACCGTCACGAAGCCGTGGGCATGGATCGCGTCCGGCGTGCGATAACCCGCGCCTTCGAGCATCGCCGGCCAGAACAGGGCATGGAAATAGACGATGTCCTTGCCGATGAAGTGGTACAGCTCGGCCTTGGAATCGCGGCCCCAGAAGCGATCAAAGGTCAGTTCCGGGTCATTGCGCTTGTTCACCAGGTTCTGGAACGCCGCCATGTAGCCGATCGGCGCGTCCAGCCAGACATAGAAATACTTGTCTTCGGTGCCCGGGATCTTGAAGCCGAAGTAGGGCGCATCGCGGGAGATGTCCCAGTCGCGCAGGCCGGTGGCAAACCATTCGTCCAGCTTGCGGCTCATCGATTCCTGCAGGCGATCGCCGCGCATCCAGTCGCGCAGGAAGGCCTCGAAATCGGCGAGTTTGAAGAAATAATGCTCCGAGTCGCGCTCGATCGGCGTCGCACCCGACAGCACCGAGACCGGGTTGCCGAGCTCGGTCGGCTGATAGGTGGCCCCGCAGACTTCACAGGCATCGCCGTATTGATCCGGGCTGCCGCAGTTCGGGCAGTCACCGCGGATGAAGCGATCCGGCAGGAACATCCCGGCTTCCGGATCGTAGGCCTGCGAGATCGTGCGCCGGGCGATATGGCCCTCTGCGGCGAGGCGCTCGTAAATCGTCGACGACAGCTCGCGGTTCTCGTCCGAATGCGTCGTATAGTAGTTGTCGTAGGCGATCAGGAAATCGGCGAAATCGCGCTGACGTTCGGCGGATACGCCGGCGATCAATTCCTCGGGCGTAATGCCCTGGTCGCGCGCCTTGAGCATGATCGGCGTGCCGTGGGCATCGTCGCCGCACACGGCGATGCAGTTGTGCCCGCGCAGCTTCTGGAAGCGCACCCAGATGTCGGTCTGAATGTGCTCGAGCATATGCCCCAGGTGCGTCGCGCCGTTGGCGTAGGGCAGGGCCGAGGTGACGAGGATGTCGCGCGCCATGACGGTCTCGATTTTCGAGGTTTGCAAAGCGCGCCAGTATGCCACAGCCGGCCCGTCGCCCGAGCCCCGGAACGGCGCCTTGAGTTGCTATCATGCGCGCCTGCCCATTAATGCCCAACCGCGGTGCGCCCCATGAGTGATGCTCTTCGCGAACGTGTCACGGCCGAACTGGCCCAATATCACGAGCCCTATCTGGATACCGATCTGGTCAGCGCGCGCGCCGTGCGCTCGCTCGAGATCGACGGCCACCGCGTCACGCTGGAACTGGATCTCGGTTTCCCCTGTGGCCGCTATGGCCAGGAACTGGCCGAGCAAGTCCGCGCCAAGCTGGAAGCGCTGGACGAGGTCGAGCAGGCCGATGTGACGGTCGGCTTTTCGATTAGCCCCAAGGCCGTGCAGTCCCAGCTCAAGCGCATCGACGGCGTGGCCAACATCATCGCCGTGGCCTCGGCCAAGGGCGGGGTCGGCAAATCCACCGTCGCCGCCAACTTCGCGCTGGCGCTGGCCGCCGACGGTGCCAATGTCGGCCTGCTGGACGCCGATATCTATGGCCCCAGCCAGCCGCGCCTGATGGGGATCGAAACCAAGGCCAAAGCCGCCGGCGAAAATGTCATCGCGCCGGTCGAGGCGCATGGCCTCAAGACCATGTCGATCGGCTATCTCATCGACAAGGAAAGCCCGGCGATCCTGCGCGGCCCGATGGTGACCTCGGCGCTGCAGCAGATGCTGTTCCAGAGCGCCTGGGGCGATCTGGACTATCTGATCATCGACCTGCCACCGGGCACCGGCGATATCCAGCTCACGCTTGCGCAGAAGATCCCGGTCTCCGGCGCGGTGGTGGTCACCACGCCGCAAGACCTGTCGCTCATCGACGCGCGCAAGGGCGTGGAGATGTTCAAGAAGGTCAGCGTGCCCGTGCTTGGCATCGTCGAGAACATGAGCACGCATATCTGTTCCAAGTGCGGCCACGAGGAACACATCTTCGGCGAGCACGGCGGCCAGCGGCTGGCCGATGAGTACGATGTCGATCTGCTCGGCGAGCTGCCGCTGGATATCTCGATTCGCGAATATGCCGATTCGGGCAAGCCGACCGTCGTGTCGGCGCCGGATTCCCAGATCGCGGCGGCGTATTTCGACATTGCCCGTAACGCCACGGCGCGTCTTTCGCGCCAGAAGAAGGACTACGCCAGCAAGTTCCCGAACATCAAGGTGGAAAGCAACTGACCCACCGCGGGCGGGGCGCCGAGCCGGATGACAACGGCGTCCCGCCGTCTGTGCGTAGCTCGCGGTGTAGCCGACTTGAGGCGCCAACTGGCGACGAAGTCGAACAAGTCTTGCAGCTCGCATGATTCCTTGGGCAACGAAGCGCATGTGGCGGTTTGCGCCCCGATCGAACCCGTGCGCACTGACGACTAACCGCCATCTGCGTGAGTCTGTGTCGATCTGCGGATCAATGCGTTCGGGAACAAAGTCGTGTAGGTCGGATTAGCGAGGCGTAATCCGACATGAACACCCATTCGCGAGCGGCGGTGAACTGATCCGGGTCGAGGCATCGATTGTCACTTGGCAGTCCGAGGCCCGCCCGCTATGTGGTCGTATCGGGGGGGGGGGCGCCGTGCGACTCATCGATAAACGAATAGGGGCGCTGTCGGCTGTACATTGCCCGCACATTGCCGCATTCAGCCGCCACGATGTCGCAAATGTTCAAGGCCTCGTCGGGCGTGACTCGATCTAATCAATGCATGGATCGATCATGCGGTAACGAGGCATGCCGACGATGTCACAAGCCAGCTCCACCCAGCATGCGGCCGCAGCGGCTCGGCTCGTGCGGACGCCGCCTGAGCAAGCCGATCGCATCGATCTGCGTGGCCCGCGTCGCCTGCCGGCGTCGACGGGCGCTTGTCCGATCGCGCTTGCGCATGCCATGCGCCGGCTGCTGAATGGCCGAGCGCTCGACACGCTTTCGATCGAGGACGCCGATCATCGTTTCATTCTGATGACGCCACATCAGGCGGCCGATGTCCGCAGGACAGTGGCGCGGTTCGCTGATATTGGTCTCGATCTGCGCGGCGACCTGTCGTCGCGCGGTTTGATCATCGATGCCACGCTCATCGCCCGTCGCGGCTTCGATGCGACAGCGGCACGCCAGCTCGCAAGCGTGATCGCGGACATGTTGGAAATGGCGGGCGACGATGCCATCGCCGTGCGTGCGCGGCGCCAGGTTCGCGCGCTGTGCGAACGCTTCCGGCAGATGCAAGGCGTCTGGGTCCGTGATGGCAGTTAGTGTTTTCGAACTGTTCAAGATCGGCATCGGGCCGTCCAGCTCGCACACGGTGGGGCCGATGCGGGCCGCCGCTCGGTTCGTGGGCGAGCTCGACGAGGCCGGCCGGCTCGATGCCGTCGCGTCGGTTCAGGTCATGCTCTACGGGTCACTGGCCGCGACCGGGCGCGGGCATGGCTCGGATCAGGCCGTGATGCTCGGCCTGGCGGGCGAAGTGCCGGAGAAGATCGATGCCGAGTCCATGGGCGCCCGGATCGCCGCGATGCACGAGAACTCACGCATTGCGCTCAACGGCCGCCACGAGATCGCCTTCGATGCCCGGGCCGATCTCAAGATGAACAAACGCGAGCGCCTGCCGGTGCATACCAACGGCATGCGCTTCACCGCCTTGGACGCGGCCGGCGACGTTATGGCCGAGCGCATCTTCTATTCGGTGGGCGGCGGCTTCGTGATCGAGCCGGACGAGCAGGGCAAGGCCCGGTTGGTCGAAGACACGACCGTCCAGCGCTACCCGTTTCATACCGCGGCCGAGCTGCTGTCGATCTGCCGGCGCGAAGGCCTGGCGATCAGCGACGTCATGCGGGCCAATGAAACCGCCTGGCGCGACGAGGCTGCCATTCGGGCTGGCCTGCTCGAGATCTGGGCGGCGATGGTCGATTGCATCGCCGCCGGCCGTTCGCGCGAAGGCATGCTGCCGGGCGGCATCAAGGTTCGTCGTCGTGCGGCCCGGCTTGCCCGCGATCTGGAAGCCGCCGAGGCCGCCGGGGATCCGCTGGCCGCCCTGGATTGGGTCGGGCTGTATGCGATGGCTGTCAACGAGGAAAACGCCGCCGGCGGGCGCGTGGTGACCGCGCCCACCAACGGCGCGGCCGGCATCGTGCCCGCGGTGCTGAACTATTTCGTGCATTTCTGCGACGGCGACGAAGACAGGATCGTGCGGTTTCTGCTCACCGCCGGCGCCATCGGCCTGCTCTACAAGGAAAACGCCTCGATTTCCGGCGCGGAGGTCGGCTGTCAGGGCGAGGTCGGCGTGGCCTGTTCAATGGCCGCCGGCGCCCTGGCCGAAGTGCTCGGCGGCACGCCGGCTCAGGTCGAGAACGCCGCGGAGATCGGCATGGAACACAACCTGGGCCTCACCTGCGACCCGATAGCGGGGCTGGTGCAGGTGCCGTGCATCGAGCGCAATGCCATGGGGGCGGCCAAGGCGATCCAGGCCGCGCGCATGGCCCTGCGCGGCGACGGCGAACACTGCGTATCGCTGGACAAGGTGATCAAGACCATGCGGGCCACCGGCGCCGACATGAAGACCAAATACAAGGAAACCTCGCGCGGCGGTCTCGCCGTGAACGTCATCGAGTGTTGAACCCACCGATCAACGGAACCCCGCCATGAAAAACCGCTACTCGATTTTCTCGTTGGCGCGCAACGCGCTGTCGCATCACGAGAAATGGGATCGTGCCTGGCGCAGCCCCGAGCCGCAGCCGGCATATGACGTCATCATCATCGGCGCCGGCGGGCACGGCCTGGCCACGGCCTATTACCTGGCCAAGGAGCACGGCATCACCAACGTGGCCGTGGTCGAGAAGGGCTGGCTGGGCGGCGGCAACACGGCGCGCAATACCACCATCGTGCGCTCGAACTATCTCTACGACGAATCGGCACATCTGTTCGAGAAGTCGCTCAAGCTCTGGGAAGGGCTGTCGCAGGAACTCAACTACAACGTCATGTTCTCGCAGCGCGGGGTATACAACCTCGGCCACACGCTGCAGGAGATGCGCGATATCCATCGCCGGGTGAACGCGAACCGTTTGAACGGCATCGACAGCGAAGTGGTCGATGCCCGGCAGATCAAGCAGGAAGTGCCGATCATCAATACCTCGCCGGATGCCCGCTACCCGATTCTGGGGGCGTCGCTGCAGCGCCGGGCCGGCACCGCGCGTCACGACGGCGTGGCCTGGGGCTATGCCCGTGCGGCCGACGCCCGCGGCGTGGACATCATCGAAAACTGCGAAGTCACCAATATTCTGCGCGACGGCGGCCGGGTCACCGGTGTAGAAACCACGCGCGGCACCATCAAGGCGAAGAAGGTAGGCATCGTGGTGGCCGGGCATTCGGGCGTGCTGGCCGACATGGCCGGTTTCCGCCTGCCGGTGGAATCGCACCCGCTGCAGGCGCTGGTGTCCGAGCCGGTCAAGCCGGTGCTGGACACGGTGATCATGTCCAACGCGGTGCACGGCTATATCAGCCAGTCCGACAAGGGCGAGCTGGTCATCGGCGCGGGTATCGACAGCTACAACGGCTACGGCCAGCGCGGCAGCTTCAACATCATCGAAGAGACCATCGCGGCTATCAAGGAGATGTTCCCGATGTTCTCGCGCATGCGGATGCTGCGCCACTGGGGCGGCATCGTGGATACCACGCCGGATGCCACGCCGATCATCGGCAAGACGCCGGTCGACAATCTGTTCATCAACTGCGGTTGGGGCACGGGCGGCTTCAAGGCCACGCCGGGCTCGGGGTGGGTGTTCGCCCACACGCTGGCCACCGGCGAACCGCATCCCATCAATGCGCCGTTCTCGCTGGATCGTTACACCACCGGCTATCTCGTCGACGAGCACGGCGCGGCCGGCGTGGCGCATTGAAGAATTATCCGCAAATGGACGCGAATAAGCGCTAATGAAGACAGATGGATTTTTTATGTTCAGTTGCGGGAGGAGGTCATGACAAACGCTTCGAATATTCGAGCTGATCGGCCTTTCTCGATGTTTTGCCTTTCCTTCATTTGCGCCCATTGGCGTTCATTCGCGGACTAACAAAGGGAACGAAGCCATGTTTCAGATCGATTGCCCCTGGTGCGGCCCGCGGGACCAGTCCGAATTCGCCTATGCGGGCGAGGGCGGCATCAAGCGGCCGGAAGACCCGAGTGCGCTCACCGACGCCGAGTGGGCGGATTACTTGTTCATGCGTCAGAACCCGCGTGGCCGCCATCACGAGCAATGGCGCCACGTGCACGGCTGCGGCCAGTTCTTCGACGTGGTGCGCCAGACGGTGACCTATCGCATCGAATCCGTCGACCTGCCCGGTCGGCCCGCTCTCGCAAACGCTTCGGGAGAAGTCCGATGAGACAGACCCAACGCCTCGAGCACGGCGGCCGCATCGATCGCAGCCGCACCATTAAATTCACTTTCAACGGCCGCGAATACACGGGTCACCCGGGTGATACGCTCGCCTCGGCGCTGCTGGCCAACGGCGTGTCGATCGTCGGGCGCAGCTTCAAGTACCACCGGCCGCGCGGCATTGTCGGCGCCGGGCCGGAAGAGCCCAATGCCATTGTGCAGGTGGGCAGCGGCGCGCTGACGCGGCCGGATCAGCGCGCCACGCAGGTCGAGCTGTTCGACGGACTGGAAGCCTCGACCGCCGCTCGGCTCGGGTTCGACCCGATGGGGGTGAACAACACCTTCTCGCGCATGCTGCCGGCCGGGTTCTATTACAAGACCTTCAAGTGGCCGGCCAAGTACTGGCCGAATTACGAGAAACGCATCCGCCAGGCGGCCGGGCTCGGCCACGCGCCGACCGAGGCCGACCCGGATCGCTACGATCACATGAACGCGCATTGCGACGTGCTCGTGGTCGGCGGTGGCCCGGCCGGGCTGGCCGCCGCGCTGCGGGCCGGCCGGGCCGGTGCCCGCGTGCTGCTGGCCGACGAGAACGCCGAGCTGGGCGGTGCGCTGCTGTCCGAACGCGTGCAGGAAAGCACCCGGATCGACGGTCGTTCGTATCGCGACTGGATCGACACGACGAGCGCTGAACTCGCCGCCATGGACAACGTGCGCGTGCTGACGCGGACCACGGCGTTCGGCAACTACGACCACAACTTTCTCGGCCTGATGGAAGACAAGGCCGACTATCGCGGCGGCCCGGCCGAAGGCGAGGTCCGGCATCGGCTGTGGCGCGTTCGCGCGCGTCGCACGGTGCTTGCCACCGGGGCGCTGGAACGCCCGCTGGTGTTCGGCAACAACGACCGGCCGGGCATTATGACTGTCTCGGCCGTCGCGACTTATCTCAATCGCTACGGCGTATGTCCGGGCTGGCGCGCGGTGATCTTCACCAACAACGACAGCGCCTATCGCACCGCACTCGATCTGAAAGCCGCCGGCCGGGATGTGGCCGCGGTGGTCGATGTACGCTGCAAGCCCAGCAGCGCGCTGGTTGATGCCGCGCGAGAAGCGGGCATCCCGATCCACGACAGCAGTGCGATCATCCGGGCGCGCGGTTCGCGTCGTGTCAAAAGCGTGCAGATCGCGCGGGTCAAGTACGGCCAGCTCACCGGCGATTACGAAACCATCGCCTGCGATCTCGTTGCCTCGTCCGGCGGCTGGTCGCCGGTCGTACATCTGCATTGTCATATCGGTTCCAAGCCCGCCTGGGACGACGTGGCCGCCTGCTTCCTGCCGGGCCCGGACAACCCGGGCCAGTGCTCGGCCGGCGCCGTAACCGGCCAGTTCAGCCTGCGCGATGCCCTGGTGCAAGGCTTCGAACAGGGTGGGGCGGTGGCCTCCGAGCTCGGGTTCGAGCCGGGCGACGACAAGGCGCCTTCGGCACCGACGCCCGGCGATGTGCTGCCGATCGAGCCGTTCTGGCTGGCGCCGAGCGAGCGGCCACTGAGCCGCGGGCCCAAGCAGTTCGTGGATTATCAGAACGACACCACGGCGGCCGATATCGCCCTGGCCGTGCGCGAGGGCTACGAGTCGGTCGAGCACGTCAAGCGCTATACCGCCATGGGCTTCGGGACCGACCAGGGCAAACTCGGCAACATCAACGGCATGGCGATTCTGGCCTGGCTGCTGGACCAGTCCATCGCCGAAACCGGCACCACGACGTTCCGGCCGGCCTATACCCCGATTTCCTTCGGCGCGGTGGCCGGGCGCACGGCCGATCATCTGTTCGACCCGATCCGCAAGACAGCCATGCACGACTGGCATGTCGCGAACGGCGCCTTCTTCGAGGATGTAGGGCAATGGAAGCGGCCCTGGTATTACCGCCGGGTCGGCGAGTCCATGCAGCAGGCGATCGATCGCGAATGTCATGCCACGCGCAATAGCGTGGGCGTGCTCGATGCTTCCACGCTCGGCAAGATCGAAGTCCACGGGGCGGATGCCAATCGCTTCCTGGACATGATCTACACCGGCGGCCGCCTCAAGATGAAGACCGGCACCTGTCGCTACGGACTCATGCTGCACGAAGACGGCATGATCTTCGACGACGGCGTCACCGCCAAGCTGGGCGAGAACCACTACTACCTGACGACCACCACCGGCGGGGCCGCCGGCGCGCTCAACTGGCTGGAGCAATGGCACCAGACCGAGTGGCCGGACATGGACGTGTTCTTCACCTCCGTAACCGACCAGTGGGCGACCATCGCGGTCAACGGGCCGAAGTCGCGCGATGTGCTGCAAGCGTTGTGCGATGACATCGATTTCGAGCGCGACGCTTTCCCGTTCATGACCTTCCGCGACGGCACGGTGGCCGGCGTGTCGGCCCGCGTGTTCCGGATCAGCTTCACCGGCGAACTGGCGTTCGAGATCAACGTCGACGCCAATTACGGCCGGCACGTCTGGGATGCGGTGATGGCGGCGGGCGAGCCGTATGGCATCACGCCCTACGGCACCGAAACCATGCACGTGCTGCGGGCGGAGAAGGGCTTCATCGTCGCCGGCCAGGATACCGACGGCTCGGTTACGCCGATGGACATGGGCATGCACTGGGCGATCGGCAAGAAGAAGACCGATTTCATCGGCATGCGTTCCTTGTCGCGCTCCGACATCGTGGCCGAGGGGCGCAAGCAGTATGTCGGCCTCAAGCCGCGCGACGGCCAAATCGTGCTGCCCGAAGGCGCCCAGCTCGTGGACGATCCGCAGGCTGAATTGCCCATGCCGATGATCGGGCATGTCTCTTCGTCCTACTACAGCGACACGCTCGGTCACGCCTTCGCGCTGGCGGTGGTCAAGAACGGCCGGTCGCGTCACGGCGAGATCATCTACTCGCCGCAGCCGGACGGCACCGTCATTGCCGCCGAGATCACCGATCCCGTGTTCTACGACCGAGAAGGAGCGCGTCAGTATGTCTAAAATCAAGCTCGAAAGCCCGCTGATCGACCAGCCCGAGGCCCGCACCGGCAACAACGGCCCGACGAATGCCGGGGTAACGCTCGTCGAGCGTTCCTTCCTCGGCCATATCATGCTGCGCGGCCGGTCGGACGACGCCGCGTTTTTGGCCGCATGCGCCCGCGTGTTCGGTGTCGAACCGCCGACCGCGCCCAACACCTATGCCGAAGGCAACGGCGCGGTGATCGGCTGGATGGGCCCGACCGAATGGCTCTTCATGGTCGACAGCGAGGCGCGCGCCGCCTGGCTCGACGCGCTGCGTGAAGCGCTCGCCGATGTGCATGCCGGGGTGGTCGATCTGTCCGGCGGCCAGACGACGATCGGCCTGGAAGGCTCGCATGCGCTGGATGTGCTCGCCAAAGGCAGCACGCTGGACCTGCATCCGCGCGTGGCGGGTGCCGGCTTCTGTACACGTTCGCTCCTGGCCAAGAGCGCCATGTTTCTGCGCGTGATCGAAACTGGCCACCGCTTCGAGATCGTCGTGCGCCGCAGCTTTGCCGATTATCTCTGGCAATGGCTGGTGGATGCGTCCGGCGAATACGGCTTGCGGATTCTGCCGGCCGAATCGTCGCTGGCCCTGGCCGGGCTGGATGTCGCCGCGCCCCGCGCAGCGGCCACCGCCTGATGAGCGCGGTGGTGGCCGAGCCCGTGCCGGGGCGGGCACACGTACTGACCGCCCAGGGGCCCAGCGCCCGTGGCCAGGTCGCCGCGCTGAGCGAAGCCGTCGATCGCCACGGCGGCTATATCGAGGAGCTGGATCAATACGACGACCCGGATACCCAGCGGTTTTTCGCCCGCTTGTTGTTTCATGTCGACGGTGGGGGCGCTTTCGATGCCGACGGCTTTGCCGACGAGCGCGAGCGCCTGGCCGAGCGCTTCGGCTTCGAGCTCCATCTCAAGCCGCTCGGCCGGCCGATGCGCGTGCTCGTCATGGTGTCCAAACTCGATCATTGTCTGCGCGATCTGCTGTATCGCCATGCCCGCGGCGAACTGGCGATGGAAATCGCGGCCATCGTCTCAAATCATCGCGATCTCGAACCGCTCGCCACCCAGTACGGTCAGCGCTTCATCCACTTGCCAGTGACCAAGGACACACGGGGCGAACAGGAGGCCGAACTCAAGCGACTGATCGACGACACCGGCGCCGAGCTGGTCATCCTCGCTCGCTACATGCAGATCCTCTCCGACGATCTGGCGCTATCGCTGGCCGGTCGTGCCATCAATATCCATCATTCCTTCCTGCCTGGCTTCAAGGGCGCCAAGCCCTACCACCGGGCGCATGCCCGTGGCGTCAAGCAGATTGGGGCCACGGCCCACTACGTCACCCCCGCGCTCGACGAAGGCCCGATCATCGAGCAGAGCGTCGCCCGGGTCCGCCATGCGGATCGCATCCCCGACCTCATCGCGCTCGGCCGCGACTGCGAATGTCGCGCGCTGTCGCGTGCCGTGCGGCTGCACATCGAATCGCGGGTGTTTATCAACGGTGAGCGTACGGTGGTGTTCGGGTAACGGTCGGGCGGCATCTCCTGATCTTTGCATTGATTCTTAGTGGGTTAGCCGCGGTAATGGGGCCCCGCGAATGATGACGGTTAGGGCTGTGGTGGGCGCGAATGAACGGCGTAGTGGGCCGAAATGCCGAATACGACTGGTATAACTCTTGCTCTGCTCGTTTTCGCTGACCCCTGGTTTCGCGCTGCAGCGCGAGTCACTTCTCTTGCTTGCTCGGCAGATGTCACCAAGAGAAGAGCACCCGGCGCGGCGCCGGCTTCGCCGGTTCAGGGCGAGCCGTAATGCCGGCGGGATGCGCCCAGAACTCGCGCCGCTTTGGCGGCGCTCAGACAGGCTGGGCGCACCGGCGCCGTGCGCCGGACACCCGCCGACACCACGTCTCGCCGTCGCCGCACAACGGGACTGAAATACAGACACGGCGCATCAGCGAGTTGGCGTATTGGCGAGCCTTGGCACCGAATACGACGCTTTGGCGATAGCTCCGGCCGTTCGGCGGTTAACCAAGACGCGCAGCCCCCGCGATGCGCGACGCTACAGCCTCAACAGCGCTTATCACGGGCGCATGAACGACGATACGATCCATTCGGTTGCCCACGGGGGAGGCGGTCGCCCGCTTACTTAGGTCCCGCAAACACGCGATGAAACCTTTTTCTCCGCACCGCTGGCGCGGCGGGCCGGGCGAGTCGTGTGCCTGGGATTTACCCGGTGCTTGGCGTTTAAGCGCGCCATAGGCGCGATGTGCACGAGTTGCGTATAGCGCCGGCAGTACCGGGCCTGTTCATGATGCGAATACGGCGACGCCCCGTACTCGTCGCCCGGAATGAAAGCAGCCGCCCGGCGCCCGGGCGGCTGCCTTGAGGTCACATCAGCGTGCCGTGCGGGTCGAGCACGAATTTCTTGGCCGCGCCCTTATCGAAGTCGGCGTAGCCCTGCGGCGCTTCGTCGAGGCCGATGAGCTGCACGTTGACCGCTTTGGCGATATCCACCTTCTCGTGAAGAATCGCCTGCATGAGCTGGCGCTGATAGCGCATGGCCGGCGTCTGTCCCGTATGAAAGGAGATGGCCTTGGCCCAGCCGAGACCGAATTTCATCGAGATATCGCCATGCCGGGCGCTCTCTTCCTCGGCGCCCGGGTCTTCGGTGACGTAGAGCCCGGGAATGCCGATACGCCCGCCGGCCTGGGTGATTTCCATGGCGGCATTCAGCACGCTGGCCGGCTGCTCGTGTTCGTGGGCACAGCCGTGGCCGTGGGCTTCGAAGCCCACCGCGTCGACCGCGGCATCGACCTCCGGCACGCCGAGCACCGATTCGATCAGTTCGCTCATGCTGGCGTCCTGACGCAGGTCGAGCGGCTGGCAGCCGAAGCTGCGCGCCTGTTCCAGACGCTGCGGATTCATGTCGCCGACGATCACACAGGCCGCGCCCAGCAGCTGCGCGGACACGGCGGCCGCCAGGCCGACCGGCCCGGCACCGGCGATATACACGGTCGAGCCGGGCTGGACGCCCGCGTTCACGCAGCCATGGAAGCCGGTGGGGAAGATATCGGACAGCATGGTCAGGTTGGTCAGCTTATCGATCGCCTGGTCGCGGTCGGGGAAGACAAGAAGCTGAAAATCGGCGTAGGGCACCATAACGTATTCGGCCTGGCCGCCGACCCAGCCGCCCATGTCGACATAGCCGTACGCGCCGCCGGGGCGGTCGTCGTTCACGTGCAGGCAGATGTGCGTATCGCCGCGCTTGCAGTTGCGGCAGCGGCCGCAGGCGACGTTGAACGGCACCGAGACGATATCGCCCTTGTTGACGAACTCGACGTCGCGCCCGCATTCGATCACTTCGCCGGTGATCTCGTGGCCCAGCACCAGCCCTTCCGGGGCGGTGGTGCGCCCGCGCACCATGTGCTGGTCGCTGCCGCAGATATTGGTGGTTAGAACCTTGAGAATGACGCCGTGCTCGCATTTGCGTTTGCCGAGCGCGAGTTCGGGAAAATCGATGTTCTCGACCGCGACTTTGCCGGCGCCGCGGAATACGACGCCGCGATTACCTGAAGATGACATGGGTGGACTCCTCCATTCTGCAGTTGGGTTGCTTGCTTTTCTCGGGAATGATTAAGGGCAGGGCGAGGCCCGGCCGATGACGAGATCAGTCGTGGTGGCCGCCCGTCCGGTGATGTTCGCTATGGACCGCATAAACGCATCGAGGCGCAAAGGGCTCGCTTCGGCGAGGGCGTCGAATGGCGCCATCCGTTGCGATGTCATGAACGCGCGTGACAAAAGTGGCGATGCCGTCGCGATCAGAAATCGACAACGACATCCGTTTTCGGGCGGCTACAGCAGGACAGGATGTAGCCGTCCTCGATGTCCTCTTCGGTGATGCCACCGTTGTGGTCCATTTCCACCTCGCCCGACTTGAGCCCGACACGGCATGTGCCGCAGATGCCCATGCCACAGGCTTTCGGGATATGCAGGCCAATCTTGGCGGCGGCGGCGTGCAGCGTTTCGTTCGGCCGGATACGCACGCTCTTATGGGTGCTGGCGAACTCCACCTCGTACAGATCGGCATCGTCGACTTCTTCCGCGGCCACCTCGGCCTGCTCGGCCAGCTCGATCACGTCTTCGCGCACGCTGGCCGGTGTCGCCCCGAAGCTTTCTTCATGGTAGTGCGTCATGTCGAAGCCACGGTTGTGAAGAATATTCTTCACCACGTTCATGTAGGGCGTGGGGCCGCAACAGAAGATTTCGCGCTCCATGAAGTCGGGCACCATCAATTCCAGCATCGGCTCGGTCAGGTAGCCGCGAAAGCCGGCCCAGGACTCGCCTCGCTTGTCGTCTTTTTCGCAGACGATGTGCAGCGTGAACTCGGGCAGGCGCGAGAACATGTGCGACAGCTCGCGGTGATAGATGATGTCGTGCGGCGTGCGCGTGCTGTGCACGAAATGCAGATCGACGGCCGCGTTGGTATCGAAAAACCACCGGGTCATCGACATCAGCGGCGTGATGCCCACGCCGCCGGACAACATCAGATACTTTTCCGCCGGGTGGTCGATGATGTTGAAATTGCCGACCGGGCCGTGCACGGCCAGAACGTCGCCGACGCCCAGATTGTCGTGCAGCCAGTTGGAAACCTTGCCCCCCGGCAAACGCTTGACCGTGATCGAGAAGCTATAGGGAATCGAAGGCGAGCTGGAGATCGTGTACGACCGCATGATCGGTTCGCCGTCGATCTCCAGTTCCAGCGTCACGAACTGTCCCGGCTTGAAGAAGAACATGACCGGCTGTTCGGACATGAAGCAGAACGTGCGTGTATCCGCGGTTTCCTGAATGACCTTCACGCAACGCACCGTGTGGCGACCGTTGGTCCAGGTCTGCGTATTTACCGGGTTTGAGAAATCCATTGTCATGTCATCGCCACTGAGCGTTGCAGGGGCCGGCCCTTTGAGCCATGGGTTCGGCGTGCCGAACCGTCCTGCATTCGATTCTGATCGCCCCGTATTTCGGCGACTTATCTCTCAGCGACACTCACTTATCTCATGGCTCCATCGCGCCGGACCGTCCTTGACTTCCGCGTCGTTTGGATGACGCAAAATGTCGTTGGCAGGCAACTCGGGCTGTCATAGCTGTTTCACAATCGAGCTCAAGTTCAAGAGATCGCTCATGTCGGCGCATCTTTCTTCCAGGTGATGACATGGGCCATTCCTTTTGTGCCTCAAAGCGTGTCAGTCATGCCGGCTATATAGGAAAGCCGGTGTGCAATGAGGATGCCCCATGAATTTGACAGCTCGTTTCCCCCTCGCAGATTCGCTGTCCGGCGTTGGCGAAGCCGCCGCGGCGATGCTCCAGGAACGCCGGCACAACTTCTCGCTGCCGCAGCCGTTCTACAACGACGAGCGTCTGTTCGCGTTGGATATGCAAACCATCTTCGAAAAAGAGTGGCTGTTCGCCGGCATGACCTGCGAGATCCCCAAGAAGGGATGCTTTCTCACCGTCAACGTCGGCAACAATTCGGTGATCGTCGTGCGTGGCGACGAAGGCAGCGTTCATGCCTTCCATAACGTCTGCCGCCACCGCGGCTCGCGCCTATGCAGTCAGGCGAAGGGCAAGGTGGCCAAGCTGGTCTGCCCCTATCACCAGTGGACCTACGAACTCGACGGGCAGTTGTTGTTCGCCGGCACCGATATGGGGCCCGACTTCGACATGTCGGCCTATGGCCTCAAACCCGTGCACGTGCGTACGGGCGGCGGCTTCATCTTCATCTGCCTGGCCGACGAACCGCCGGAACTCGAAAACTTCCAGAGCGCACTCGACGATTATCTTGGCCCGCACGGCATGGATAACGTCAAAGTCGCCGCCGAATCGGACATCATCGAAAAAGCCAACTGGAAGCTGGTCATCGAGAACAACCGCGAGTGCTACCACTGCAACGGCGCCCACCCGGAACTGTTGAACTCGCTCTACGAATTCGACGACACCGACGACCCGCGCGCCACGCCGGAATACAAGCAAGTCGTCGAGCGTAAGCAGAGCGATTGGGAAGCTGAGCGTATTCCCTGGCAGCTCAAACGCTTCGGCAAGCGCAACCGCATCACGCGGACGCCGCTGGTGAAAGGCACCGTCTCGATGACCCCGGATGGCCAGCAGGGCGTGCGAAAACTGATGGGCCGGCTCACCAGCCCCGACATGGGCTCCCTGCGCATTCTCCACCTGCCCAATTCGTGGAACCACGTCATGGGCGATCACGCGGTGGTCTTCCGGGTGATTCCGCTCGGCCCGCAGGAAACACGGGTCACCACCAAGTGGCTGGTGAACAAGGACGCCCAGGAAGGCGTGGACTACGATCCCGAATCGCTACGCAAGGTGTGGGACGCCACCAACGACCAGGATCGTCGCCTGGCCGAAGAGAACCAGCGCGGCGTCAACTCCATCGCCTACGAACCGGGCCCGTATTCCGAGACCTTCGAATTCGGCATCATCGATTTCGTGGACTGGTACAGCGAACGGATGCTGACCCATCTGGGCCAAAACGCACCGGCGTTGCAGGTCGCCAACGCCCAATAGATTCATTCCAACAACGCGGAAAACGGCTCGCGTGAGTTGGGTGGTTAGAGACGGGTTCATGCGGACCTACTGGCGAGTGCCGTCTACTTGCTACGCCTCGGGCGTGCTCAGCTATCCAGCGGGCTGACTACGCCACGCCCGCCATGTTTAAGCACGTGCGTATAAATCATCGTCGTCTGCACGCTCTTGTGGCCCAGCAATTCCTGAACTGTCCGGATATCGTTGCCGCGTTCGAGCAGGTGGGTCGCAAACGAGTGTCGTAGCGTGTGGCAACTTGCTTTCTTGTGGATGCCGGCGCGCTTCACCGCGCCTTTAACCGCGTGCTGCAAACCCTTCTCGCTGAGATGGTGGCGTCCTGTCCGGCCGGATCGCGGGTCGACCGATAGACGAGACGACGGGAAAACATACTGCCAAGCGAGCTCGGTCTGGGCATTCGGATACTTCGTCGCCAAGGCAATAGGCAAGTAAACGGCACCGTAGCCCGCCGAGAGATCGGCGCGATGCTGCTCCGCGACCCGATCGATTTGTGCCTTCAACGCTTCGCTAATGGAGACGGGCAGCGGGGTCACTCGGTCTTTCGCGCCCTTGGCATCCCGAACCACGATTTGCCGGTACTCGAAATCCACGTCCTTCACGCGAAGCCGCATCGCTTCCATCAACCGCAATCCAGAGCCGTAAAGCAAAGACGCCATCAATCGATAGTTGTCATCCAACTGAGCCAGCAAACGTGCAACCTCTGCCGTACTCAGCACCTCCGGTACCCGCGCCGGCCGCTTCACGCGCACCACGTCATCCATCCAGGGCAACTCGATGCCCAGCACTTCCGTGTACAGGAACAGCACGGCGTTCAACGCCTGATTCTGCGTGGATGCCGCGACATGACGGTCGACCGCCAGATGCGTCAGAAAAGCCTCGACTTCCGGCTTTCCCATATCTTTCGGATGCCGTTTATCGTGAAAAAGAATGAAACGACGAATCCAGGCGATATACGTCTTCTCGGTCCGAATGCTGTAATGCTTTAGCCGTATGCGTTCGCGGACTCGATCGAGCAGCTTCGGTGAACGATGTGGCGATTTAGGCATTTGTAATAACCAATTAGCGGTCTATTGGCGCTATCAGCATTGCTAGGCAACGCTTACAGCTGCGCTAATTATTACTATACGAAATTTGCGCGCAGTGCTATACCTACTTTCAGACGTATACTTGGCGTTAGCTCTACGAAATGATTGACGATTTAAAGCAACCTCATAAGACGTTCTTTTATCTGGCTTCCGCATTACTTGGCGTGCAGTTCGTCTACCTTATTGCCATCATTTCGGCGGCTGACTCTTCGGCGTGTCTCAGTTGGTCAATGATCCCGCTCGCCGCGTCGATGCCGTTTGTAGCCGCATCATGCGCTGGAAGTATTTTGGGCAGCCTTGTTCTAGCTCAATCAATGCTGAGCACCGGATCCGCTTTCGGGTGGCTGTGGTTGATAGTTGTCTTTTATTCACAGTCGTTGTTGGCGAGCGTCGCTTTCATTCTCGCAACCGTTATCGCGTACCGTGGGCTATACGTTGGATATAAGCGTGAAAAAAGCTAACAGTTCGCTGCAGCTGACCGTCCCAAGCGCTGCCGCGCTTCGGCCGGCAACTGAGCTTAGGCGTTGGGCGTAAAAGCACGGAGATTTAAGCAATGCTCGATGGCGTAATGCTACTTTGGTTTCTGCTCACCGCGTTATCTCTGCTGTTCGTGGCGGTCGATATTCGTACCACGCCAGAATCTACTGTTCTAAAATGGGGATTCATTTTACTCACCGCGTACACGGGGCCGTTTGGTGCGTTTCTTTACGTGCTAGGTTGCCGCGAGCCGTTGCCGGGATTACACGAACGCTACGTTGCAACGCGTTGGAGACAAGTGCTCGGCTCCACAATGCATTGCGTGGCCGGCGATGGGGTCGGCATTTTGGCCGGGGCTGTCGTCGCCGGCGTCTTTCATTTTCCCCCAACGCTCGACATCGCGCTGGAATACATCCTAGGTTTTGGATTCGGTTGGGCGATATTTCAGGCTTTGTTCATGCGGGATATGGCCGGCGGCTCATATGCGCGCGCTCTCTCCAGTACGTTTTTTCCGGAATTGTTGTCGATGAACTGCCTCATGGCTGGCATGGTGCCCATAATGACTTGGGCGATGAAAAATACGGCCATGGCCCATGAACCGACCGGGCCAGCATTCTGGTTCGTCATGTCCATGGCCCTGCTGGTCGGCTTCATAACGGCCTATCCCATGAATTGGTGGCTGGTATCACGACACATGAAACACGGGATGATGACAATTCGTTTTTCCAATAAACCCACGAATGAAGACACGATGCACGCAAGTGCTTCCGAGCACTCGCACGATGCTCATACTGCCCCGGCACGGAGGGCTGAAAAGCAAACACAGGAGCCAGGTTCCAAGCGCACGCTTGCAGGCATGACGATCCTTTCGTTCATAGTATTTGGCGTAGGGCTGGGGATAGCGGTACTTTTGACACGCTTCTAGCAGATCTCTCGTATCGACGCCCAACAAGACGCTGCAGTTGACCGCCCAAAGCGCTGCCGCGCTTCGGGTTCCCTCCGTGCTTCGCACTCCGGCGGCAACTGAGCTCAGGCGTTAGGTAAAAGGAAGCAGTTATGGGAGTGGATCAAGCGTTAGTAGATGCCGCGAAAGCGCAAGCCATAGCCAGTTTTCCGAGCGGCGAAGGTGGGGCGGCGGCCGTCTACCTGAGCGACGGGACGATTCTGACGAGTGTCGGCTTCGAGTCACCGAACGAGGCAGCAAATCTTTGCTATGAAACCGGCGCTTATTGTGAAGCATTTCGACTCGGAAAGTCGGTAACTGCCTCGGTATGTGTAATCCGCTGCGGGAGTGAAGAACCATTCGCTATTGTCCCGCCCTGTGGTATTTGCCTAGAGCGGCTAGCTATATGGCGGGAATCAGTTGAGGTTGCGGTCCCGGATCGAGAAGATTCGAAAAAGTGGCAATCGTTACCCTTTAGAGAAATTCAACCATTTTACTGGGCAGAGTCGCCGGCATTTGCGGGTGATACCTAACGTGGCGCTGCAGTTGACCGCCCAAAGCGCTGCCGCGCTTCGGCCGGCAACTGAGCTTTGGCGTTGGGTAACTGTGGCTTTTGTGTCGGCGCGTCGGGTTGGCAGCCAACGAAAATGGCTCACTCGGCTTCGCTATTCGGTGGCCCATCCGGCAACGAAAAATAGTTGTTCGTGCATAGTGCCTTCGGTCGAGGCTTGGCGTGTCTCGGCAAAGTCAGCTCCCGCAGCCGCAAGCGGTTTCTGGCCCCTTCGCTTCAAGCTGGAAAGCGGGCCTCGTTTGATGTGCCGAGTCGGCTTCCGGCAAAGCGCTTTCGTCCGGGTTTTGCTATCTTCGGGGCATGGGGATTTATCAGCACCAAACTACGGGCTTTGTTCAATCGGGTTGGTTGCCTTCGCTTAGCCGAACGGCGGTCAATCCGTGGCTATGCAGTCACCCAACAGGTCGCTGCAGTTGACCCGCGTTCCGCTTCGCTCCACGCGGGCAACTGAGCTTCGGCGTTGGGCGCCCTAGTGGACGATTCTTACCAGTACGAGATGAGACAAGGTGAGCGACCGCGCTTTCTAGACGACGGTGACAAAGCAGTCTTAGTCGACCGACGAGAGTATCGGCTTAATGCCGAACGCGCTTTGATCGCCCAGTTCGTCTGCCAACGCCGACTCTTTGGAATGGTCTACTCTCGATTATGTCGAGAGGTTTTTGACTCTTTAAAAGAAGGTGGCGGCGTGTTCCTTGGCGGCCTTGTGCCCTCGGAAAAGTTATCGCCTAATCTGAAGTACCCTGGCGACATCGATCTACTAGCGATCCCGTATCAGGATAATAAGTTACTTGTTGATAAAACGCTGGGCGTCGAAATTAAGATTATCTGAGCAAGTTTTTCAAGGCAGGGGAAGTCTCCAAACGAGTTCGGTTTTAGCCAAGGTATCGGTCTGCTTTCGGCAGGATTTCCCTATGCTGCAGTAATGCACATCATCGTGTCGGACCAAGCGCCCGCGCGTAATTGGAGGCGAGTGCTTGTAACCGAGGTCGTTGACTCGGAGACAGGTAGAGTAAATCCACCAAGAGAATTTTGGGCCGATATGATGCCCGCCGACCTTATAAGTCGTAGTTTCGGGCGTCTTAGAAAGTCTAGCCCTGACCCGCTATTGGGGCTGGCGGCGGTATATATGAATGGCTCGGGTGAGTGGCAACCAGAAGTAAGTAGGGCCGAAAAAAACACGGCGGTTCACGTGGATACTCTGAAGGGAGTAGCAAATTATTTTCGTAAAAATTACTCGCGGTTTTTGGACACCCCAAAATTTCCAGTTGTTACCAGCCCAACAGATCGCTCCAGTTGATGCCCGCTATCGCGGCCACAACTGAGCTTAGGCGTTAGGGCTCCGAGATCATGATCCCAAACGAAGTGCTCGAATACTCCGTAAAGGTGACGCTGAAGGAATACAGCGATATGGAGATGATTCTGCTAAAGGGGCATCTTGTTCTCGAGCAAATCCTGTATCAATTTATTTCTGCCCATCAGCTTGACTCGAAACGAGTAGACGCAATGAATCTGATGTTTAGCAAAACGCTGGAACTTGCTATGGCAATTGATGCCAATTCTATTAAGGAAAAATATCCTCACTTAAAGGAAATCAAAAGAATCAGAAACAAAATCTCGCATGAGCTCTTCTTTGATGACTACCATCAAGACCTGAAAAAGTGGGCGTCTACCGTGCTTGGCTATACGCCAAAGACGATCAATTCAAAGAGAACTTAAAAAAACCACGTTATAAAAGCATTTTCATGGCTTGCCGGTACGTTGCTGGGGATATCAAATGGCATCGAGGCCGTAAAAAGACCTAACAAGTGGATGAAGGCCGACAAATTTTCTGCTGCCGCTCCAAAATGGGCGGATTATTCAAGGCGTTATTCGTCAGAACTTAGTGCATATGGTGAAATGATTACGCTCAAGGCAAAAGGCGGGATCAAAATCAAGTTTGACCCCGAAGAGGATCTCGACTGGGATATTTTCGATGCTCAATCCAACAAGAAGATAGGTCGTATAGAAATCGATGATGAGCAGATGGTCGTCGGGGCAGATATTAGCCAAGAGTATCAGCGGAAAGGTATAGCTACTGCGGTCATAAAGTACTTGGTTGAAGAATGCGGATGTGAATTCTACTTTTGGCCTCCTGACGGGCTAACCTACAATGACGCGAGGCATCTGAGCGTGGAGGGTGCTAACTTGGCAAATTCACTGGTTGAAAAAGGGCTAGCTAAATGGATCAAAGTCGGACCCTGTGCGGAGGATGAGACTTTCTAGCTTAACCACCTAATGCCGCCTAACAAATCGCTCAAGTTTGTTCCGCGCTTCGCGCTCCACCGGACGCGGCAAAGCCGCGCCACTTAGCTTAAACGTTGGGCCCCAGTGTGAGATATCGATGGAACTGAGCTATATTGAGGAAAAAATACGCGTGCCTCGAGAGCAGGTGTCGGCTGGAATCGAATTTCCGGAGCCGGCGATGAAGCTTGATATGGCTGCGCGTGGTGGAGATAAACTCCGGCAGTTCAAATACCTTCATCAAATGTGTACTTTGCATTCGGAAAATTTCGCAACTGCGACTCAGATCAAGGTCGTTGCCGTCGTAGACGGCTACCTTGAGAATGCTCGGTTCGAGTCTTCCCTTGGGATGTATCTCTTTACGAGGTCATTGTTAGAGCTCGCAGCGTTTTTACATGACGTTGACGCTCGATTGAGCGCAGTTGTTTCAGAACCGGAAGATAAGTGGCGCCCCAAAGGGGAGCAATTCTTCGGAATCATCATGCGCGCTAGATTTGGAACGTCCAACAAGGAAATTGCGAAGCATCTAAAAGATGCCGGTGCGTCCAAGAAACACCTTGAGCCATTTAACATCATGCAATCTCTCGCCAAGCTCGTGGCAAGCTCTGAGGCTAACGCATTGGCTGGCAAGTATGATCTCCTCTGTGACTATGTGCATCACAATCTTTCAAGCCACTACACTTCAAGTCCAGGATTTCGAGTCGGGGATTCCGCGCATTCCCAAGGCGGAGGTGCCCTCCTGATGATGAAAGGTGCCCCTATCACGAGGTACGAATACCCGGTTCCTGCCAAAGCCAAAAAGGCACAGTCAGAAACGCTCGAGATCATCGATGCCGCACTAAATATCTGTATTAGCGCCGTAAATCGTTTGCCCCGCACACCGTTCAGTGAAGACCAGTTGGAGAAAATGACAGGCTCTAGGATTGGGCTTACTCAACTGCCTCCTGGCATGTATGTGCCGACGCGTCAGTGAGCTCTGGCCCAACAAGTCGCTGCAGGTGACGTTTGACCCGCCACCTACTTTTGCTATCGCATAAGCAGGCGTCGCCTCAAACGCACCTGAGCTCAGGCGTTGGGCCGTGATTTATGACATTGCATGAAATCTGGCTAATCTGCTTTTCTATAGCGACGCCGATCGCTGGCTTAGTAGCATTCACCGTTCAAGTTCGGACAGTGCGCAAAACTCGACTGGAAAACGAGAAGCTGCAGTTAGAGCTAGATAAGCTCAGGGAAGAGGAGAAAGAAAGAGAACGAAGCATCCGGGTAGCGTCGAGCGATGAAACTGAGCGCTATGGTCAGCCAAAGTTCAGCCGTGGATTTCCGGGGCCATGTCCCGGTCCAGAGCCCGGTCCCGAGCAGGGTTTGCTAGGTTCGGTGTTACCCGCAGCCACAATTGTATTCGTGCTTTTTGCAGCCGTCGCCTTCGTAACTTATTTAGGTTTCGATATCTATCGCTTAGTTA
Organism: Salinisphaera hydrothermalis C41B8; assembly: GCF_000732535.1. Lineage (GTDB taxonomy): Bacteria > Pseudomonadota > Gammaproteobacteria > Nevskiales > Salinisphaeraceae > Salinisphaera > Salinisphaera hydrothermalis. The sequence continues at coordinate 37,839 of NZ_APNK01000001.1, read as the reverse complement.
GGTGGGCGATATCATTCATGTAGTAGATATAGAGCCGCCCAACAAGGTGCTGCAGTTGACCACTAAACCGCTTCGCGCTTTGGGTTCCCTCCGCGGGCTTCTCCCGCTCCGGCGGCAACTGAGCTCAGGCGTCTGATATGACTTCCATTGTCAAGCACGCACGATCTATCTCATGGCGGTCGTCCTTGAAGAAGGGTCTGACAGCGGCCGGGCCAATAACGTCGACGGTGGATCATGCTGATATCCGCGGATTGGTTACCGTATTACTGAGTTCCGTCTTGAGGGCCTGTCCGCAGTCTAGAGGCGTGCATCGCGTGTTCGCGGCCACTTAACGCCGTCGCGGGTTACCCCCACACCGGGCCCGGTCACTGCCATTCCCAAAGCGAATTCGGTTTAAGCAGGCTGTTCGAGTTGGCGGGCCGCAGCCCAGATGAAGCCCGCCAACTCTCGGGCGACCGCTGTGACGGCCACATTCTTATGCTTGCCTTTGGCCGTGAGCTTGACGTACTGGTGATGTAGCCGGATCTGGGCATTCCAGGCAATCGCCCGAATGGCCGGATCGATCGTGCCCGCCCGGGCCTCGATGATTCGACTGACTTTGGGACTGTAGCGATAAGACCAGGCCGCTTCCGTGAGCAAGGTCCGGGCCCAGCGATTGCCACAGCGCGTGATCGGCCCCAGCCGGCGCGTCTTGCCGGAACTGTGTTCGACCTGCACCAAACCCAGCCACGCCATGAAATGCTTGGGATGGGCAAAGCGCGCTAGATCGCCCGCTTCGGCGACCACGGTGTAGGCGACCGTTTTCTGGATGCCGCGAAAGGCCTGCAACGCCTGAGCCAGCGGATAACCCGACCAGTCGGGGGCCAAATGATCGAGCTGGCGTTCCAGCCGATCCCGGCGGCGCTCGCGTTCGCTGATCGAATCGACCAGCTCCTGAAAGACGATTTGTTGGGCCGGTGACGGCAAGACCATCTCAGACAACCACCGTCGATGCGCCGTCGACCAGTTCGCCCGTCCCGTGTAACGGATATCGTGCCTCAGCAAAAAAGACTTCAGCCGCTGTCGCGCCCCGGTCACATCGCGCTTGGCCTGCTGCCAGGCTCGCACCACATCGCGAAACTGTTCTTGCTCAGGCGTAGGGATATGGACATAGCTCAGCGTAGCCGCCCGTAACGCCAAGGCCAGCTTGCGGGCATTCCGGCGGTCGGTCTTGATGCGCTCACCGGGCTTTTGAGGAATCAATGAAGGCGCCGCGACTTGGCAGTCGTAGCCACGACTCGCCAGAAGCCGCTGTAACCCGAACCCGCAGGGTCCGGCTTCGTAGACAAAGCGTAATGGCCCACGCCCCGAGAGCTTCTTGCATAGTCGGTCGATGGCGTATTGCTGGGTTCCGATGGTGCCGATATCGATCACCGGCGCGTCCGAATCACTGGCCACGCAGGCCACCGTAATCGAGTCTTTGTGGACATCCAGGCCGACAAAAGCAGTGGTATCGTTTGACATGCTGACCTCCGCACGGGGAACCGAGTTGAGCGAAATTGAGTATCGCTTGTGCGGCTCTGGCGACAAGCCAACCCGCGAGAATGGCCCCGCGGGGGTCAGCCCATCACCGTGTGGAAGTCATGCTGTCTAGCGAGCTAGTTGGGCCGTGACTAGCACACTTTTAGAAACTTGGAGAAGCACTTGCCGAAAAAGCGGACCAAAAGCCTGCTAGTTCAACAGGTCAACTGCTTCCACAATTACACAGCAGGCTTTGAAGCAACGGAAATCGATCTCGTCGAGACCGCGGCAAATTTCCTTAAGTCCGGAATCGCTCGGTCTGTCTGTTTTTCCGATTTGAAGTCAGTCTATCTTGATAAAGAAGCAGAAGTCCAAGTTGAATGGATTCAGCCTCAAGGCCGTAAATGGGATTCTAGCTGGGCTATCAAGTTTAGCGAAAAGTTACCGTCTCACGTGGCCGAAGACCTCATTTTTTGTCTAGAGCTTTCGTTTCACGAAAAACGAATCGAAGGCGATGAGGCGAAGCAAATGCCACCTCATTTACGTGCCGCTTTGCCGCCATTCGTATTAGAACAAGATGACGTTGCCCTACCTATTTATCCTTGGATTAAACTCTATTCAGATGGAATAGCGACGCTCAGTTTTCAGGTCGACACGACTTGGGATAATCTCGACGAGTGCGACTTCATTCAAGATGTCGTTAATCTATTCCAACAGTATTTCGATCGGATTTGGGTCCAAGCAGAGATTCAGCGCTTGGACGCTGAACAAATTCTACCTGAGGCATATGAGGCGGAAACATCTCTTGGTGGACAGCCATTCGCTGGCCGGAGATCGAAGCGGTTGCTGAAAGATATGCGCCGCAAGAGTCGCCTGGTTCTAGAAGAGTCTCTCAGGAAGGGCGGACAATCATTCGACATCGGAGGCGAATCGTGGACACTGCACCAAATCGCCGGCTCGGATGGTCAAGATGACTGGGAATCGACGATGGATATCTGCCGCTCGCTCTACGTTAATGCGGTGGCAAGCCTTATAGCGACACCTCACAAGTCGGCGGGCCAAAATCTGCGACGAATACAGCTCTGGCAAGGCCGGCCCTCAATCTCGCTAATACGTTTCGCAGAGCAGCCAGCTACTAAAAGCGAATTGTTTGAAAGCTTCGGCCAATCGATGTCTCGAATTTTGGCGCGAGCTCCGAGCTTGCCGAAGCCTCCTCCGTTGCCAATAGATTTACGCCCTTTCGAGGATTACAGTTTTCACGGTAATCGATCGCTCCTTTTGTGGACGTGGCTGCGCCCTCCTGGCTCGCCGGATAACGCATGGAAAAATGACCTCACTAGAGCTCATTTGTTCGAGAATCAGGCCAGAGCGGAACACTTTGAGTATCATAACCTTCGAATAGCGCGAGCATGCTCGACCGCTGCCAGCCCTTCAAATGATGAGCATTTGGTTAGCGCTTACAAAGTATTGGCATCCGCGGAATCCACTCTTCATCATTCCAGCCAAGCTGGCGAAATCACTGATGCTATTGAATACTTGTTGGAGGCAGCTGGGACGTCCCGCCTCATTGCTGCGGGTAAGGAGCAGGCACGTTGGCACCTCGACGAGCGGCGATATCGAGCCGACAAAAATCGATCGCGCGTCGATCGTTGGCTAACGGCAGTTTTTGGTTTAGTAGGAACGACTGGCTTGGCGAACCTCGTGGTTCAGCCGTTTTTGAGCGACACTTATCCCGATTTGAGCGACGCAGTGACGGGGCTATGTTCTTTTCTGCTCGTCTTTGCTGTGGTTGGCTTGCTCGCGGTATTCATTTGGGTAATAAATAAATTTTCGTGGAACTAAGCATTGCCCGTCGCATGCTCGCTAAACAAATCGCTGCAGTTGGCCGGCCAAAGCGCTGGCGCGCTTCGGCCGGCACCTGAGCTCAAGCGTTAAATAATCAGCGACTGCCATTCAATAGAACCCGGGGCTCGGAACGCCGCCGCCCTGCCTAAATTGTGGTGGCGCTGTCGAAGAACCCAACGGCGCCCCAAACCCGCGAGCAACTTTTTGGTATAGGTCGACTCAGCAGCAACAGTCGCGCTCAGGCCCACCGTGCGCAGCTCGCCACAACCCGCCAAACCCCGTGACGCTTTTGTGAAATTCCGCGTCGCAATTGATGGCTTGCACCCCGAGACCCGCTCATAGACTGGAAGCGTCCAGACGACAGTGGCGGGAGCGGCCACGATCATGCGGGAAGTTTTGGGAAGCAGCCGTGGGCTGTCGCAGTTGGGGCGGGGTGTCGCATGAGTCAGTTCGACGCGCTGTTCCAGCCGTTGACGATCAAGAACGTCACGCTGCGCAATCGTATTGTCAGCACGCCGCATGGCGAGGTGTATACCGAAGGCGGTATGCCGACCGAGCGTTACCGCGCTTATCACACCGAAAAAGCGAAGGGCGGTATCGGCATGACGATGTGCGGCGGTTCGTCGTCGGTGTCGATCACTAGCCCGACGCCGGTGTGGTGGGGCGCGGTGGACGTGAGCCACGACCGGATCGTGCCGTATTTTCAGCAGCTCTCGGAATCGGTCCAGGGCGAGGGCGCCGCGCTGATGATTCAGCTCACCCACATGGGGCGGCGCACGAGCTGGCACGGCGGCGGCTGGCCGCATCTGATGTCGCCGAGCGGCATCCGCGAGCCGGTGCACAACGCGACCTGCAAGACGATCGAGGTCGAGGAAATCGAGCACATCATCGGCGAGTACGGCCAGGCCGTGCGCCGGGCGATGGAAGGCGGGCTCGACGGGGTGGAGATCTCCGCCGCGCACCAACATCTGATCGATCAGTTCTGGTCGCCCCGCACCAACAAACGCACCGATAAATATGGCGGCAGCCTGGAAAACCGCATGCGCTTCGGGCTCGAGGTGTTCGCCGAGATCCGGCGTGTGGTCGGCGACGATTATGTGGTCGGCATGCGCATGGCCGGGGATGAATTTCTGCCGGACGGGCTCGGTCAGGACGAGTTGTTGGAGATCGCGCGCGCCTATGCCGGCTCCGGCATGGTCGATTTCATCGACGTGATCGGCTCGGGCGCGGATACCCACGCGACCGTCGCCAATTGCATCCCCAACATGGCGTACCCGCCGGAGCCGTTCGTATATCTGGCCTCGGCGATCAAGGCCGAGGTGGATGTCCCGGTGATTCATGCCCAGAACATCAAGGACCCGATGTCGGCCGCGCGCATCATCGCCGAGGGCCATTGCGATCTGGTGGGCATGACGCGGGCGCATATTGCCGACCCGCACTTCGTGAACAAGGTGCGCGACGACAAGGTCGACCAGATCAAGCAGTGCGTGGGCGCGAATTACTGCATCAACCGGCAATACGACGGCCTCGATGTGCTGTGCGTACAGAACGCGGCCACCGGGCGCGAGCAGACCATGCCGCACAAGATCCCCAAGGCGCCGATCCGGCGCCGTGTGGTGGTTATCGGCGGCGGGCCGGCCGGCATGGAGGCGGCCCGGGTGTCGGCCGAACGCGGCCATGAGGTCATCCTGTTCGAAAAGAGCGACCGCCTCGGCGGCCAGGTGGAGATCGCGTCGAAAGCCCCGGCGCGCGATCAGATCGCGGGTATTACGCGCTGGTTCGTCATGGAGCTGAAGCGGCTCGGCGTGGATCTGCGACTGGGCACCGAAGCCGGTGCGGATGACGTGCTCGCGCTCGAGCCGGACGTGGTGATGGTCGCCACCGGCGGCCGGCCGTTCGTGGACGAGGTGGCGGGCTGGCATGCCGATGAAGCGCTGGTGGTGAGTTCGCACGATATTCTGTCCGGCGCGGTGGAGCCCGGCAGCAACGTGCTGGTCTACGACGTGAACAGCGGCTATGCCGGCGTGAGCTGCGCGGATTTTCTGGCCAATCGCGAAGCGCTGGTCGAGATCGCCACGCCCGATCTGGCCGTGGGCGAGCAGACCGGCGGGACCACCCAGCCGGTCTACAACAAGCGGCTGTTGTCCCGCGACGTCGTGTTCACGCCGAACACCGGGTTGAAGGAGGTCTACCGCGAGGGCGAACAGCTGGTGGCGGTGCTGGCCAACGAGTACAGCGGCGAGGAAGAAGAGCGCCTGGTCGATCAGATCGTGGTCGAGAACGGCGTGCGCCCGCGCGAGGATCTGTATTACGCGCTCAAGGACGGGGCCCTGAACAAGGGCCAGACCGACATGGAAGCGCTGTTCGCCGCCACGCCCCAGCCGGCGTTGAACCTGTTGGAGGACGGTGGCGGTTATCTGTTGTATCGCGTGGGGGACTGCGTCTCGCCACGGGATATCCACGGCGCCATCTACGATTCGCTGCGCCTGGCGAAGGATTTCTGACGATGGCGGATCTGCCCGGCTGGATGGTACTCGCGGGCCTGGCGGGGCTTGGCGCCGGCGTGGCCTGGCGGGCGTCGCGCTGGTCGGCCGGCCGGGCCGCGCCGATACGCTGGTCCGGGCTGGCGCAGGTGCCGCGGCGTTATCTGGTGGACGTGCATCACGTCGTCTCGCGCTCGCCGCTGACCACGGATCGGCGCGACGACACGGGTGAGCGTGTAGCGCGCATGCATGTGCTGACGGCCGGCGGCTTCGTCGCGGCTACGCTGTTCGTGCTACTGCGTCATCTGTTCGGTATCGGGGGCTGGGTCACGGCCTGGCTGATTCTGGCCTCGCTGGCTGCGATGGCGGTTGGCACGACCATCGAATGGCAGCGGCGCCGGCCGAGCCGGCCGGCCCGGTTGTCCGGCGGCGGGTTCGATCGGCTGCCCTGGTCGCTGGCTGCGTTCGTGGTGTTCTTTGGCGTGGCGAGCTTGCCGGCGGCCGGCATCACGCCGCCGATCGCCTGGGCCTCGCCATTGGCCTGGCCGCTGATCGCCATCGGCGTGTGGGCGTGCGCGGAGCTTTATGTCGGCATGGCGTTGGGGCCGATGAAGCATGCCGTCAACGGCGTGTTGCATCTGGCGTTCCATCCGCGGCCGGCGCGTTTCGAGCCCGGAGCGCGGGATACGGCGCTGGCGCCGGCCAATCTCGAGGCCGACAAGATCGGCGTGGAAACCGTCGCCGATTTCGATTGGAACCGGCTGCTGGGCTTCGATGCCTGCGTGCAGTGCGGGCGGTGCGAAGCGGCCTGCCCGGCGTTCGAGGCCGGTCTGCCACTGAACCCGAAAGCGTTGATCCAGGATCTCGTCGTGACCCAGGTCGGCCCAGGCGCGACCGGCGCGTATCGCGGCAACGGCCATCCGGATCGCGACAACCGGCCGCACGGCCGCGGCCAGGCCTTGATCGACGCCGAGGCCGGCATTCATCCGGATACGCTCTGGGCCTGTACGACCTGTCGGGCCTGTGTTGCCGAATGCCCGATGATGATCGAGCACGTCGATGCCGTCATCGACATGCGGCGCTTCCAGACGCTGGAAGCCGGTGCCACACCGAGCAAGGGCGCGGCGACGCTCGATGCGCTGCGCGAAGCCGACAACATGAGCGGCAAGCCGGCTGCCGCGCGCGCCGACTGGGCCGTGGATCTCAAGATTCCGCTGCTGGCCGAGCGCGGCCGCTGCGACGTGCTGCTATGGATGGGCGAGGGCGCCTTCGAGCGCCGCAACCAGCGCACGCTGCGTAGCCTCGTCCAGCTGCTGCGCAAGGCCGGGGTGGATTTCGCCATCCTCGGCGCGGAAGAAGCCGATTGTGGCGATCTGGCCCGGCGGCTGGGTGACGACGCCACGTTCCAGCGGCTGGCGCGGGCCAATATCGCCACGCTCGATCGCTACGAGTTCAACGAAATCGTGACCGCCGATCCGCATGTGCTGCAGGCGATTGGCCGCGAATATCCGGCGCTGGGCGGGCATTACAAGGTGCGCCACCACACCACCTATCTTTCGCGCCTCGTCGTCGAGGGTCGCTTGCCGGCCGCGGCCGGGGAAGCCATGGCGCTGACCTATCACGACCCCTGTTATCTCGGCCGTTACAACGGCGAGACCGAGGCCCCGCGCCGCCTGCTGGAACACATCGGCCAGAGCGTGACCGAGATGCACAAGTCCGGCGAACGCTCGAGTTGTTGCGGCTCCGGTGGCGGTCTGGCGGTTACCGATATCCCGGGCCGGCGCCGCATCGCGGATGTGCGTATGGAACACGTCGCCGCGACCGGGGCCGAGACCGTGGCGGTTGCCTGCCCGCATTGCGCAACCATGCTCGAAGGCGTGGTCGCGCCGCGGGCTGACGTGGTGGATATCGCCGAGCTGCTGGCGGATGCCGTAGCGGCGGCCGAGCCGAGCGAGGAGGCCTGGCGTGAGAGTGCGTAGACGTGCCCGCCGGCCGTTTCAGGCCGCGACCGGCCGGGGCCGGCGACGGCGCGACCCGCGCGCCGAGCGGAATATGGCCGCCGAAGCGATGGCGCCCGCGGAATCGTTCGGGCCGAGCGGGCGGCGCCGACGCGACCCCCGCCGTATTCGTCGGGCCGGGGTGATTTCGGCAGCCGGGCGGCTGCGCATCGATCGGTCCGGCCGCTCGATCGACACCGGCCGTTCCGCCGGTACGGCGCGGCCGGCGGCATCCGCTGGGCCTGAGCTCATGCGGATTGACGCGCCAGCGTTCTGGATTTTCGTGGTGCCGGATTACGAAGGTGGCCGATTGTCGTCGCACGATCGCGATGTGTTCGGCGCCGCGCGGCGGTTGGCCGATCGCGATGGCGGTGCCGTCGTGGCCGTGGTATTCGAGACAGGCGAGGATCTAGGTGTGGCCGGCGCCGATCGCGTGATCCGTTTCGATGATGAGCACTATGCCGGCTATGCACCGGAGGCCCGCACGGCGGCGCTCGAGGCCGTACGCCAGCAGCTGGCGCCGCGCCATGTGCTGTTGCCGGATACGACGGTGGCCGGCGGCGATCTCGGTCGGCGTCTGGCGGCGGGGCTGGGCGAGGCGCCGGCGACCCGCGTTCATCGCCTGCGGCCCGACGAGGCCGTGGCGCGCGGCGACGGCGAGCGCTCCGATTATTCGCGCCGGCCGCCGCAGATCGTGCTGTTGGCGCCCGAGTGCGACGAGCCGGTGTCCGACGCGTACTGCTACGAAGCCCGCCCGATCGACGCGCCCGAAGTGGCCGAGGTAACGCCCGGCGTCCACGACCAGGGGCTGTTGCCGGTCGACCCCGGCGCGGTGCCCCTGGCGGAAGCGGATTTCGTGGTCAGCGCCGGCAACGGCGTGACCGATTGGGACGCCTTTCACGCGCTCGCCAAGGCGCTGGGGGCGGCCGAGGGCGGTTCGCGCGTGGTCTGCGATGCGGGCTCTTTGCCACGCGAGCGCCAGGTGGGGGCGTCCGGCACGTTGATCGAGGCGCGTTGTTATCTGGCGTTCGGCATCTCCGGCGCGCCGCAGCATCTGCAGGGCATCGCGCGCTGCGAGAAAGTCGTGGCCGTGAATACCGATCTGCATGCCGAGATGGTCAAGCGGAGCGATCTATCCGCGATCAAGGATGCACAGCAAGTGATGCCGGCATTGACCCGACTGATCGAGGCCGAAGCTCGTGAAACCTGATATCACGGTGCTCTGTTCGCTCGGCCGGCACCCGGCCTCCGATCGGCCGCGCGCTGCCGTTGCTGATGCGCGCGCGCTGGCATTCGCGCTGGGCGTCGGCGGCGAAGTGCGGGCGGTCCATGCCGGCAATCCGGAATCGCCGGGACTGCGTAATTATCTGGGCCAGACCGCGGCGCGTCGGTCGCTCGACGCGCTCGATGTGATCGAGGTGCCGGCCGGGCGCGATATCCGCCCCGCGCTGATCGAGTATCTGCGGGTTCGCAATCCGGACGTGATTCTCGCCGGCGTGCGGGCCGAGGACGGCGAGGGCAGCGGTTCGCTGCCGTATGATCTGGCCGCCGCGCTCGGCTATGCGATGGTGCCGACCATCGATGCGTTGTCGATGCCGGGCGCTGGACGCGTCGAGTTGCAGCAGGTGCTGCCGCGCGGCCGGCGCCGGGCGCTGGACGCGGGATTGCCGTTGCTGGCCACCATCGATGCCGGTTCTGCCCCGCGGCCGGTATTTGCCGAGGCGCGGGCCCGTCGCGGGCAGATTCGGACGATCACGCCGTCCGTGCTGTGCCCGGAAATCGATCCACCGGAGATTCGCCCGGCGCGAGCTCGGCCCAAGCGAATTGCCGTGTCTCGGGGCGGCAGCGCGGCCGATCGGTTGCGCGCCGCCAGCGAAACCCAGGCCGGGCAAGGCCAGCTCATGATCGATCCGGACGCCGAGGACGCGGCGCGCGCGATCGCCGATTATCTGCGGGCCGAAGGTTTGTTGCGTCAGCGTTGAGGCGCCGGCGTCACGTGGCGGGCTATAACTTCGGATCGTGGCCGGGCGTGCTTTGGGTCGTCGGGACGGTCGTCGGGGCCAGCGCCGTCAGCCGGATCTGTGTGGCCTGGCGTCTGCGTTCCTGGCTCGGCGGCATGTCGTAATAGTCGTGATAGCACTTGCTGAAATGCGGCGACGACGAGAAGCCGCAGGCCAGGGCGACATCCAGGATCGACATCGACGTCTGCAGGAGAAATTCCCGCGCCCGTTTGAGGCGTAACTCCAGGTAATAACGCGTGGGCGAGCGATCCAGGTGGGCGCGGAACAAGCGCTCGAGCTGGCGCCGGGAAATATTGACGTAGTGGGCCAGCTCGCTGAGCGTCAACGGCTCCTCGATATTCGCTTCCATCAGGGCTACGGCTTCCAATAGCTTGGGTTGGCCGGGGCCGACCCGGGCACGCAACGGTACGCGCTGGGAATCGCCGACCCCGCGAATACGATCGTGGATGAATTCCTCGGACACCGAGGCGGCCAGTTCGCTACCACATTGTTCCTTGATGATATTGAGCATCAGATCCAGGGGCGCCACGCCGCCGGAGCAGGTGTAGCGGTCGCGGTCGATGACGAACAGCTTGGAAGAGAACAGCGTGTTCGGGAATTCGGTTTCTTCGTTGATGCTGGAAATATGCTCCCAGTGCACGGTGCAGCGGTAGCCGTCGAGCACACCGGCACGGGCGAGAATATAAGGCCCGGTGCACAACCCGCCGAGTGGGACGTGGCGTCGAGCCAGATGTTGCAGCCAGTTGATCAGACGTCGGTCGCAGGCTTGCTTGACCCGGACGCCGGCGCACACGAACACCATGTCGAACTCGTCGTCGCAATCGAAGACACGGGCCGGCGAGGTGCTCAAGCCGTTGCTGGCTTCCGCCGGCTGCCCGTCCGCGGTCAGCAGTTGCCATTCGTAGAGCTGCCGTTCGGTCAGCTGGTTGGCCATCCGCAGTGGCTCGATGGCGCAGAACGACGAGATCGCCGAATACCCGGGAACCTGGATAAATCCGATCCGGCAGGGCCGTCCCGTCTGATAAGGGCTGGATTTCATAGCGAGCCACTCGTCCGATTGTCACGGAGTGGTGTGAAGCCCGGAGTATAGCAACGCAAATTTCATAAAAAGCAATGCAGTTTCATTTTCTTGGGCCTGACGTACGATGATGTCGCACATAGGAATAAGTAAGTCGCCTGGGCGATAATTGCGTAGTGCAACTAAAGCTAATCGACTAGGCAGGACCCTGTCGAACGTGGTGTCGCGGGGTCTGCCATTCCCCGGACACAGCGCGAACCACGGGCCCGAGCATTCGATGATCAGCGACTCCACGCGCCACTGGATAAGAGCTTTTAATCCGCCCGCACGGTCTATGCCAGTAACGAGTTCGGCGCTGGAAAAATGCTGCATGAGACCCGCGCGATAGGGCATGTGATTTGAACTGAGCGTTGGCGAACGGCCGCGCGCTGGAGGGTGGCGTCGGCCGTGGAGACGCCCGCGGCGGGATGATTGCTCGGCGATGGCCGCGCACTGCTGCGAACTTGCGCCCCGCTTTGCCGGCCAGCACAAACCTGGCGTCGGCGCGGAGGTGGCTGGCCATGACCATCGCCCGCGTTGCTAGGGCGTGCCGCCGAGTGTCCATCCGCGGGCTGAATCTCGCGATCGGATGCAGTCGCGCTACTTTTTATATTTAAGTGTTGGGCTAGATGGTTGCGAGCAAGGCATCGAACAATTCGAGTTTCGCCTTGCGAACGAGTCGGCGAAGCCGCCGGCCGTATGGCTATATTTGCGATACCGCAGGTCGGATGCACGGCCCGCACTCGAGATCGAGCCCGCTGACGACCGGTATCACGGGCGCGGCGAGAAGGTGTCGAACACAGCTTTAAGCCTGCACTGGGGCCGAGCGTATGGCGGTTGGGGAGAGGGCCCTGCCAAGCGTGACGGTATGTCGGAACCAGGGTGCGCCTGGATCCGGCCGGAGACTACCTGCCGCGCTCGGCAAACAGCGCCGCGAGTTCTCCGTCGTAGGGTGTCTCGTGGATATCGGTACCGCGTTCGATCTGCGACGGCGAGCACTCGAACAGACGCCGGAACTGGCGCGTGAAATGCGCGTTGTCGGCGAAGCCGCATTCTGCGCTGATCTCGGTGATCGAGCGCGAAGTGTGACGCAGCAGCCACAGGCCGTAACGCAGCCGGAGATCGCGCGAGAACGTGCTTGGGCTCATGCCCAGTTCCTGCATGAAGCCTCGTTCGAGCTGGCGGCGCGAGATATCCAGCATATTGGCGAGCGCGGATGTGCTGGGCGGATCGTTGAGATGCTGCTCGATCAAGCGGATGGCGCGGCGTATGCGGTTGTCGGTGACGCGGTCGAACGAGGCCGGTTGCGGCTGGGCGGCGTTGCCGCGCCGGGCGCTGTCGATCTGCATGATGTGCAGGCTTTTCTGGGCCCAGGCGCGCCCGATATGACGTTCCACGATCCAGGCCGCGAGATCCGCAGCCGCCATGCCGCCGGAGCAGGTGATGCGATCGCCGTCGACCACGAACAGACGATCCGCCACCGGCACCACGTCGGGATAGCGCTGGGTGAGATCGCCGTGGTGATACCAGCTCACACAGCAGCGTCGCCCCTTCATCAGGCCGGCCTGGATCAGTGCGAACGGGCCGGTGCATAGGCCGATCAACGGCACGCGCCGGGCGGCGGCCTCGCGCAGATATTCGACGGTGCGTGCATCGGCGGCCGGCCGGTCGTCGAGCAGGCCGCCGCAGACCACGATGTAGTCGAAATTCTCGGGCGGGCTGTCGCGATAGGTGTCGCAGGGGCCTATGGTTGCGCCGTTGCTGGCCTGCACCGGTTGCCCGTCGGCCGAGAGAAAACGCCAGCGGCAGCGTATGGGACGGCTTGCGTCGCCCTCGTCGGCGGCCAGCCGCAGGCAGTCCACGAAAGCCGCGAACGGCAGCATCGTGAAGCGTGGCTGCAACATAAAGCCCACGGACAGCCGCGCTCGGGGCGCATTGACTGGCGTTGTGCCCATCCGGGTCGCGCTCACGTCAGCGACCGCCCGTCGCGGTCGTTGGCCAACGGCGCCTGATGACAGCCGGGCGATTCATGCGAGCCTCCGGTTCGGAGCGATCGTGATCGATATCCCTGCATCATGCCGCCCGCGAACCGGGCTGGCAATCGAGCGCCGACCGGCCGGATTCTGCTGCCGGCCGGCGCGAACGCCCTTGCGATGGGACGGCCCGTGGGGGATCAGTATGCGGGGCTTTGGGCCGGGGCGGCTTGTGTTTGATCGGCGTGCTCGATGTCCAACCACCAGGTCATGACGAAGGAAGCGCCGTAGAGTGCAACGAAGGCCCACACCACACCGACGTTACCGGCCCAGGGCTGGACGATGGCCACCACGGCCGTGCCGAGGAAGGTCGCGCCGCCGGCCGCCGTTGTGTACATCGCCATGGCCGCGCCCTTGTGGTCGGGCGTGAGCGCGGGAAGGATTGCGCCCAGTGGCACGAAGCCGGCCAGCAGAATGCCGAATACCATGCCGCTGATCACCGACACCACATAGCCCCAGTCCGAGCCGGCGGGCACCAGGTGCGGGATATACCACCAGGCCAGCAGACCCAGCGCGGAGCCGACCACGCCGAACCAGCGTACGGTGCGCACCCAGCCCCAGCGATCGCCGATGGCGCCAAACACGGCGTTGAGCAGGATGTTGCCGGCATAGATGCAGGTCGTCATCAGCAGCCACCGCGACTGGCCCCAACCGAGGTTCTGGGCGATCACCGTGGGCATGATCACGAACATGCCGAATTCCGGCGCGGTATTGATCAGGCGTACCAGAAAGCCCATCAGCACGCGCGGCTCGCGCCAGGTCAGCCGCAGGCCGGACGACAGCACCTCGCCGGCGCTCTCGTCGGGCGGGGCGAGGCGCCGCGAGCCGGACGGGTCGCGGACCCCGAACCACACGATCAGAAAGCCGAGCGTGACCAGCCCGATCGACGCCCACATGGTCAGGGTCTCGCCAAGCGCGCCGCCGCCGAACAGTGGAATACTGCCGGCGGCGAACAGCGAGCCCAGCGTTGGCAGGCCGCCGGTGAACATCACATAGAACCAGCCGACAGCCGTGCCGTTGCGCTCCCGCGGCACGACCGCGTTGATCCACACCAGGAACGCGAACGCGAACAAGGGGAAGCCGAAGCCCCGCAGGAAATATGTCGCGAACACCAGCGCGGTCGAGCCGGTGCGTAGCGCCAGCAGGAAGGCGACCTGAAACACGGCCCAGATCAGAAAGCCCCACAGCATGACGCGGCGCGGCCCGAACAGGTCGGCCAGCGCGCCGGAAAGATAAGACGCGATCAGCACCGCCAGGCTATACATGGCGATGATGGTCGGCACGAGATCCGCGCCGGAGCCGGACAACGCATGCTGCATATGCGGCGCGATGAAATTCGAGGCCGTGCCGTTGCCGGTCATGAAAACCAGTACGCCGAGAAAGCCCCAGCGTATGGAATGCGGCATGCCCATTCGGTCGAAGCGCGATTCGGGCGGATTCGTCGTAGAACTCACGACAACCTCCTGATATTAAAGCGTGAAATATTGCTCGTGCGGCGTAAAACGTTTCATGCGTCAGTCGGAGGGGATATTCGCCGTTCGTCGTAGAACGCTGTGCCGCGCCCGGCGCGCAATCGGATCGGCGGCGGGACGTTCTCCATGACCGAGCGCGATAGGCGTCAAAATCGTACTGAACGCGCGTTCGTGATGACGCAGGCCGTGAGCAGGCGTTAAGTGTGGCCAGGCGCTAGTTGTTTGGTCCCGCTGTATGATGGTTCAACGTTAACGCCAGAGTTCAAAGCGATCTTATGGGCCAAATACTTCACGGACGCGCCACGACCACGCACGCCACGCGAGCAGCAATACAGCGATCGACAGCTTCGGCCTCGCAGCTCGCACGGCAATACGGCATCAACGTGAAAACCGTGCTCAAATGGCGCCACAGGGCGCAGGTCGAGGATCGCCCGATGGGGCCGAAGCAGCCCCGCTCGACCTCGTTGTCGCACGAGGAAGAAGCCGCCTGCCTGATCTTTCGTCGACACACCCAACTGCCGCTGGACGATTGTCTGTATGCCCTGCAAGACAGCATTCCGCATCTAAGCCGTTCCAGTCTGCATCGGCTGTTTCAGCGCCACGGCATCTCGCGCCTGCCCGAGCCCGACGCCGGCACGCGGCCCAAAAAGTCGTTCAAGGCCTATCCCATCGGCTATGTGCACATTGACATTGCCGAGGTCCGCACCGAACAAGGCCGGCATCATCTGTTTGTGGCCATCGATCGCACGTCGAAGTTCGTCGTCGCGCGCCTTGAGTCCCAGGCCAATCGTCGGACAGCCGCCGCTTTTCTGGAGCATGTGATCGATGTATTGACGTATCGCATCCATACGGTGTTAACGGACAACGGCATTCAATTCACCGACTCGGCGCGTTATCGCGATCCGAACACGCCGCTGAATCGTCGCTCACGCTTCGATCAGCGCTGTGGGGCGCATGGCATCGAGCACCGGTTGACCCGACCGAATCATCCGTGGACCAACGGCCAGGTCGAGCGCATGAATCGGACGCTCAAGGCCGCCACCATCAAACGTTATCACTATGCCGATCTCGAACAACTGCAGGGCCACTTACAGACGTTTCTGGCCGCTTACAATTACGCCAAAAAACTCAAAACCTTGAAAGGGAAAACCCCGGTCGAGTTCATCACCGCCGAGTGGGCGCGAGATCCCCAGCCATTCTTTTATCCGCCAAACCAGTTGTTGGCGGGACTGGACAGCTAGGGCCGCATCGAGCGGCCGATGAGTCGGCCAATCTGGTGTTGCCACCGCGTTTCTGGATGGGACGGGGCATGGACCTGCCCCAGCGAGTGCCGGAACGTCTGACTTGAGCGCGCCACGCGACGTTGTGGCCTCCCGACCGTCGATAAATTTTACGATGGTTTGTGCTGGCCGCCCGCTGCCGGAATGTCTTCGAGCCCTCGATCCGCCTACGATCTATTTCTCTTGTTGATTGAGGATCGCACCCACTAATACAAAAATTTCCGGCGCGACGAACAACTATTTAAATCGACAGCATTATCCCCGATGCATTTTGCCTCAGGCGGCGCGAATCGGAAATTGGGCTCGATCGCGACGGTTTAATTCATGCGCTGGATAAGCCTTATGGCGCATGTCGAAAAATCATGCACTGGGCGATTTCTACGTGCTTAGTTTCATGAAATTGTCTTTATTTCAATAAATTGTGGTTTGGCCTGAACTTTGCTCCATGTACGTCGCAGTACGAGTGCACTGCCTGGCGTATTGGAACCTCGCCCGTTCCGCTTCGTTTCGACAACCGTGTAGGTGGGGCCATGAAAAAACTATGGATGACTTTTGCACTGGCTCTGGCGGGCAGTTTCTGCCTGCCGGCTTATGCCAGCACAATCAATATCGATCTCAATTCGGTCTATACCGGCGCAACACCGACCGGGCCGATGCCGTGGTTGCAAGCGGAGTTCGCTTACAACCTGGGCGACACGTCCGGCACCCTGACACTCACCTCGAAGCTCAGCGGCAGTGACTTCGTTCAGGGGGGCAAGAACGTGAAAGCCGCGACGGGCTGGGCGTTCTATCTCGATCCCCTGCTGCAGTCGGCAACGTGTACAGGGGGAACGAACTGCGCCGACCACGCGTTCATTCAAAATTATTTGAACTCGGGACCGACTGGGCTCGGGGACTATAATCTTGGCTTCACCTGGTCGAAGAATGGCCCGGGCGGCCGGTTCGTCGCGGGTGACACGGCGATCTACACGCTGATGTTTGCTGACCCGTTGTCGGCGTCACCGTTCGTTGCCAACGGGGCGGGATTCCTCTCCGCTGCGCATATTCAGGGCATCACTGGTGACGCCGGCGACAGCAGCGCCTGGATCACGGACGGCGGTTCGACCCCGAACGACGTGCCCGAGCCGTCACAGCTCAGTGTTTTGCTGGTCGGGCTGTTGGCTCTCTCGCTGATGCTTTACGCCCGTCGCCGCGCAGCCGTGGAGCCGCGCGTCTAGAGTGACCGACCGCGCCGCCCGGCGGAGCGGTCAAGACCCAAGCCGCGGGTGCGATGCCCGCGGCTTTTCTTGTCGGCGCGCAGTGCTGGATTGTGGTGAACACGGCCATGTATTGTATTGCGGCCCGGCCGCGGGATACGGCCGTCCCCGATCGTTATCATCGCGGCCCCGATGAACAATCTAATCGAGATGCCACACCTAGTTGCCGTGCGCGCGTTTATCTTTGCTCCCGCCCCGCATCTGGCGTGCTTCATAGATTTGCCATGACAACAGAATCGGGATGCCCATCACGATTTCGCGTCCGCGTTTGATCAGGGACAGGGCCAGAGCGGCGTCGTTCGACAGCCCGAGCATTTGCCCGAATACCATCAGCCCCGCTTCCTGCACGCCCAGGCCGCCGGGCACCAAAAAAGCCAGGTTACGGATGGTGAGCGTGACCGATTCCAGAATGACGGCCGTCTCCACGCTCACCGGGTGGCCGAGCAGATGCAGCGCGAGCCAGACCTCGAAGCTGCCGCTGACCATGCCGGCGAATTGCCATAACGTGGCGCGCACCAGCCGCCACCGGCGCGCAATCAGCGCCTCGATCTCCTGATCGAGCGTGGCGCCGCCGCTGAGCAGCTGGGTGAGACGGTTGCGGCCGCCCAGCGTGCGCTCGGCGAAACGCTCCAGCCGCTGGAAAATACGGGCGTTGTCGAGCAACAGCAGCACGATGATCGGCGCCGGGCAGGTTAGGGCGATGCCGATGAGCACTTCGGTGGTGGTTTCACTCGACTGGGTGAGAATAATCAGCAGCGCCACGCCGACCGCGGTGAACAGATACTGGCTGAGCAACGAAACCAGAACCTCGATTACGACGCTCGCCGTGGCAGCCGCGCCGTCCACGCCGCGCAGGATCAGCAAACGGATACCCGCGATTTCGCCGCCGACGCTGGCCACGGGCAGGAGCCGGCTGACGCCCTCGCGTACCAGGGCGATCCACGTCAGCGCGCCGAGGCCGGCGCGACCGTCGTCGTCGCGGCGGGCGATGAGCACGCGCCAGCCCACCGCATCGAGCCCGATCGGCACGAGGTGGTACGGCACGAGCCAGAGCAGACTCCAGCCGCCCGCGGCGAGCGCGCCCAGGACCGCGCGATAGCCGGTATGGGCGATGAGCGCAATGAGGAACAGCCCACCGACCAGGGCCACGGCATAAGCAAGACGGCTCAAGCGGACCTCGGCACAGTTGAAAGGTTGAAGTGGGCGGCAGTGGTGACCATCAGGCGCGTCTCAGGGCTAGGGCAGAGCCGGGAATATTTCGGCGCGGAATGGCGAGAGACTAACGGCCCAGACGGTGGCGTCAACGGCTATTCCGCCCCGCACGCCGGAATACGGTGTCGCAGTGGCCTCAGAGCGTGTTGCGGGCGGCGTCGTTCGCGGTGGCGCGATCGGCCAGATCGGCGAACCGGATCGGTTGGAGGCCGGCTTTTTGCAACGCCTCGATCACGCGCGGGCTGACCAGCGCGTCGTATTCGCCGGTGTGATCGTAGTCGGCCATGGCGGCGTTCAGATGGTTGCGGCAGGCCGGATGGCCGTAGATTTCGGCGACGGGCCCGGTACGGGCCGCCTCGATGGCCGCGAGTACCCGCGATTCGGTCATGTGGCCGGTCGCACGCAGGCCGAGCAGGCGATCGTTCGACACCACGCCTGCAGCCCTGATCCGACGGCGCATTCCGCGTAACCAGGGGGTCATGAGTGCGGCCTCGAATAGAGCGCGCCTGTCTCCCGACGCCGCCTGGCTGGCATCGCCGCGCGGCTCGGACGGCCAGCGCATGGCGCGCAGGCCGTAATCACGGCCGATCTTCAGCGCCAGCGACAGAATCGTCGGGTGCACATGGAAATGCTTGTGGGCATTCACATGGTCGAGCGGCAGGCCGGTTGCGACGAAGGCCTCGTATTGTGCCCGGATTTCGGCGGCCAACTGGCGCCGGACTCGCGGACGAAAGAAAAACCGAGCGCCCGCGCTGGCCATTCCTTCACGGAAACGGCCCGTGGCATCCACCAGATCCGGGATATCGGAACGCGGCAGCACGGCCTGGCCGTCGGTCAGCACCAGATGCAGACCGACGCCCAGCGTCGGGCGTGCACGCGCGATATCCGCGGCCTCGGCCGCGGCACCAGCGCCCACCATGAGGCTTGCCGCGCTCAGAATGCCTCGGTCGTGGGCCTGGGCGACCGCCTCGTTGACCGCCGGGTCGAGCCCGAAGTCGTCGGCCGTGACGATCACGCACGCGGGGGCGTCGCTCATCAAGACCGAGCTCCGCCCCGCTTCGTGCCGCTATCCGGGGCCTGTGTCACCGATGGCTCAGGAACTGTGCGAATTCACGGCCCTCGCGCAGACGGCGCCCGATCATGCTCGGATGGCGGACCATTTCCGCGGTGAGTTCGGCGATCTTGCCCGGGCGGAAGTAGAAGCGCTTGTAGAACGTTTCCACCGACTCGAAGATCTCGTCCTTGCCCAGATGCGGATAGCTGATCGGGGCGATCTGTACGCCGTCGTCGTTGACCAGGGCTTCCGGCCCGGTGGCATCAAGCCAGCCGTTTTCCATCGCCTGTTCGTACAGACGCGTGCCGGGGTAGGGCGCGGCCAGCGAGACCTGAATGGTATGCGGGTTGATCTCGCGGGCGAAGTCGATCGTCTCGCGAATCGTTTCCTGGGTCTCGCCCGGCAGGCCGAGAATGAAGGTGCCGTGGATCTTGATGCCCAGCTTGCGGCAGTTCTTGGTGAACTCGCGGGCGATGTCGGTGCGCAGACCCTTCTTGATATTGTGCAGGATCTGGTTGTTGCCCGACTCGTAGCCCACCAGCAGCAGCCGCAGGCCGTTGTCCTTCATGATCTTCAAGGTCTTGTACGGGACATTGGCCTTGGCGTTGCAGGACCAGGTCACGCCGAGCTTGCCGAGCCCGCGAGCGATTTCCTCGACGCGCGGCTTGAAGTCGGTGAAGGTGTCGTCGTCGAAGAAGATTTCCTTGACGTGCGGCATTTCGCGCTGAATGTAGGCCACTTCGGCGACCACGTTCTCGGGGCTGCGGACCCGGTAGCGATGGCCACCGACGGTCTGCGGCCAGAGGCAGAACGTGCACTTCGAACGACAGCCGCGGCCGGTATAGAACGACACATACGGGTGTTCGAGATACCCGATGAAATAGTTCTCGATGGTCAGATCGCGCTTGTACACCTCGGACACGAACGGCAGTTCGTCCATGTTCTCGATCATCGGCCGATCGGGATTACGGACGTGCTCGCCGTTGGCGTCGCGATAGGTCAGGCCCAGCACATTGGCCAGATCGCGACCTTCGGCCACTTCCTTGCAGGTGTAGTCGAATTCCTCACGGCCGACGAAATCAATCGCCGTGGACGCGCCCAGCGAGCCGTCGGGGTCCACCGCGACCTTGGCGCCCACCATGCCGATCAGCAGCTTGGGGTTCTCGCGCTTGAACGCTTCGGCAACCTGAACGTCGGTGGCGAACGACGGCGAGCTGGTATGCATGATCACCAGTTCGTATTCCTTGGCCAGCGGCAGGACATCCTTGAGGCTCAGGCCGTCGGCGGGCGCGTCGATCAAACGGCTGCCCGGGACCATCGCGGCCGGCTGGGCCAGCCAGGTCGGATACCAGAACGACTTGATTTCGCGTTTGGCTTGATAGCGCGCGCCGGCGCCGCCATCGAATCCGTCGAAGGAGGGCGGGTGTAGAAAAAGCGTCTTCATCAGTGCCTGTCCATTGACTGTGATTTGAGGGATCCGTCCGCTGCGACCCAGTATGCCTGGCCTCGCCAGCGAATCGAGCGGTTGAACAATCCATTGACCCAATCGTAAAGCGTCAGGGCTTCTCGGAGCGGCCAGAGCCAGAGGCCGGTCCACGGGGGGCGTCCGGCACGGCGATTCTGAATACCATGCAAGACGAGATTCGCTCCGATCGTCATGGCTAAGGGTATGAGCGACAACGGTTGTGCTGAAGTCAGTATAGCGCCGCACAAAGCCGTGGGGAGCGTGCAGCTGATGAAAAGAAACGCATAGCTGGCCGGCGCCAGTAACCGGATCGTACGCATCCAGCGGATTTCGTGGCGTAGCGCGCTGGCAAGGCTCGGTTCGTCGACCGTGGTTTCGACGACCACGTCGGAGAGGACGATCGATTTTCCGAGCGAGCGGATACGTTGCCCGAGCAGATGGTCGTCGGCCAGATGATTCGCCAGGGCGGCAAAGCCGCCGAGCTGGGTCAGATCTTCACGACGCAGGGCGAGCGTGGCGCCGGCGGCATAGTCGTTGACGCCGAAAAGACGAGCGATCAGCACCGACGGCGCGAACCAGTCGTCGATGAAAAGCGCGGACAGGCGTGACCAGCGTGCACGGGTCGGGCGGCCGCGATATAGACAGGTCACGAGGCCGATATCAGGGTCGGCCAGCGGCGCGGTCACGCGTTGCAGATAATCGGGATGGACCTGGATATCGCTGTCGGCCAGGACCAGCGTGTCGTATCGGGCCGCGCCCATCATGTTCGCCAGGTTGCTGACCTTGCGATTCGAGCCCCACTCTTGGGTATCCACCACGATCTCGATATCGTGCTCGGGATACGCATCGCGAATGCGGCGCGCCACGGCGAGTGCCGGATCGTTTTCGTCTTGTATCCCGAATACGATTTGAAAGACCGGGTAATCCTGCGCGACGAACGAGCGCAGCGAGTACTCGAGGTCGATCTCGTCGCCGCACAGGGGTTTGAGCACCGTCACCGGAGGTTGCCCCGAGCGCGACGACGCCGGCGGGCGCCCCCGCGGGGCCAGACATACCGCCAACAATGCGAGCAGGCTGTAGAGCCCGGCAAGGCTGGCCGCCGTAAAGCCCAGAGCGTGGATGACCTCGGTAGCGTGTATCACGTCAAAAGTGCGGGAGGCTGAGTTCAAGGATTGCGGACACCGAGCCGCGCGCCGCTTATTAATTCGGCATGAAGAATATCTTCATGCCGAATTAATCATAACAGCGCCGACGATAGCCCGGCGGCCGTCTCGCCGGTGTTACGGCCCGACAACGAAAACCGTCGCAGTCCCTTGTTACCGCTCCGAATGATCAGGCATTGCGCGCTTCGTCCGCGATATCGATCACGATCTTGCCGAGCGCCGCGCCGGCTTCGAGATGCGCATGGGCCGCGCCGACATCGCCCAGATTGAAACGGCGTTCGTCGAGCAATGGCATGAGTTGTCCGGCCGCCACCAGTCCGCCGGCCTTGGTGAGAATCTCGGCATGATGGGCCGGGTTCACGCCATGGAGCATCGCCGTGAGCATGAACACGGCATGCAGGGTGAGGCTTTTGGTATGCATCGGCGTCAGATCGGCGCTGTACTGCGAGACGATGGTCACTACCTGGCCGTTGACCCGAACCGCGGCAAACGATTTGGCGAGATCCGAACCGCCCGTCGCATCGAAGACCACGTCGAAGCCCCGGCCGCCGGTGAGCCGCTCGACATAGTCCTCGACCGACTCCTCGCGATAGTGGATGGTCTCGTCGGCACCGCAGCGCCGTGCGATGGCCGCCTTGTCTGCGCTGGAAACCGTGGTCGCCACGCGCGCGCCCTGGGCCTTCGCGATCTGGATCGCGATATGCCCCACGCCGCCGGTGCCGCCGTGGATGAGGACGTGGTCGCCCGGCACGACGCGCGCCCGGTCGACCAGCGCTTCCCACGCCGTGATGGTAACCAGCGGCAGGGCGGCCGTTTCGCGCCAGCCGAGATTCGCGGGCTTGGCCGCCATCAATTCGGCATCGACCACCACATATTCACCGTAGGCGCCGCCACGCCCGACCAATCCCGCCGCGCAGCCGTAGACCGCGTCGCCCGGCACGAATCGACGCACGTTGTCGCCGACCGCATCCACTTCGCCGGCGACATCGCACCCAAGCACGGCGGGCAGGGCCGGCGCGATCGCCGGGCCGGCAGCACGGAGCTTGGTATCGACCGGATTCACGCTCGAAGCGATCTGCCGGACCCGGATCTGGCCCGGCCCCGGTTCGGGAAGCGCGACCTCGGCGGCTTCGAAAACGTCGGGTGTGCCGAATTCACGAGTCTGCTGAACCTGCATGAATATCCGGGGTAAGAGTGATGCCCCAGACCATACGCCACGCGGGCGATTTCGGCACGGCCGGATGGTCCGGCAGGCTGCGACCATCGTCCAGTGTCGCCCGCTTCGGCGGCACCGCATTGTGATCCCGAAGACGCCGCTGGCCGTCAAAAGACAAGACCATGCGCCGGCGACGAATAACGCCTTTTTATCTTGGGGAGGGGGACCATGAAGCGGATCCACACCGTGGGCGTCGCGATCGCGATGACCCTATCGCTGGCTGCGTGCGGCGGTAACAATAACGACAACAACAATGGGGGGCAGGCGAGCACGCCGGCGCCCGAAGCCACCAGTCTGTATTCACCGGCGTCTCAGGATGCCGTGATCCCGTTCCCGAACAACCTGCTGTTCGTCGATACCAGCAATACCAGCGGTCCGCTGGCCGGTATCAGCGCCGACGGGACGCTCAATATTCCCGATCCCACCGGCGCCAATCCGGTGATCGCGGGCGCCAACAAGCTGGATGGTTTTTCGACCACCGATAATCTCTATGCCGATTTCTCCGGCGCGGATATCGACGTGGCCACCGCCAATAACGGCGGCGTGCGCGTTATCGATGCCGAGACCGGGGCCGAGCTCGTCGCGGGCACCGATTTCGACGTGGTGAAATCGCCCGACGTGGTCGATCACACGCGACTACTCATCCGGCCGCTCAAGCCGCTGGATTCAGGTACGACGTATTACGTCGTGATCACCGACAAGCTCAAGACCGTCGACGGCGGCAGCGTGGCCCCGAGTGCCCAGTTCGCGGTCGCGGATTCATCCAGCGCGGTCGGCTCCGACGCCAATCCGGCAAGTGATTACAGCGCGGCCCAGCAAGCCACGCTCGAATCGATCCGCACCCGCCAGATCCGGCCGATTCTGGATAGCGTGTCGGGCGCCAGCAGCGCGAACGTGCTCGTGGCCTGGCAGTTCACCACCCAAAGCATCGGCGCGTCGTTGCGCTACATCGCGGCGCATCCGACGCCGAACCCCGACGACACCAGCGACGGCGGTATCCGCGTCCAGCCGTTGCCGGACGGCCAGGGCGGCCAGTTGTCGACCGGCGACGTGAATGCCAACCTGCCCAACACGGCGAATCTGTATCAGGGCACGGTGGATCTGTCGTATTACCTCGCGGCCGCGCAGAACGACGGCACGGCCACGCCGGCACCGTTGACTACCTACTGGGCCTCCAACGGTACGGTGGCCCCGGGCCACGCCACCCTGCGCACCCCGTCCGGTGCGGCCATTCCCTGTAGCGTGCTGACGGCCAGCGACTCGACGACGGGTTGTTTCCCGTATCCGAAAGTGCGCTCGGTGCAGTCGGTGCCGGTACTGGTGGCCGTGCCCAACGCCAACAGCCCGAGCGGCGGTACGCCGCCCGCCGGCGGCTGGCCGGTCGTGATTTTCCAGCACGGCATCACCGGTAATCGCACCAATATGTTTGCGGTGGCGCCCGCACTGGCCGCGGCCGGTTTCGTGACCGTGGCGATCGATCTGCCGTTGCATGGTCTTCCGCCGGGCAACACGCTGGCAATCAGCGGTCACGAACGCACCTTCGATCTCGACGCCAACGGCGACGGCGTGGTCGATTCCTCGGGCGCGAATTTCATCAACCTGAAGAGCCCGATCACTTCGCGCGACAACCTGCGCGAGGCGGTGGCCGATCTGATCGACCTCAATGCCACCGTCATGCAGGGATCGATCACGGTCGCTGGCGGCAACGCGATTCCGCTCAACGGCAAGCCGAGCGAGTTCCTGGGCCATTCGCTGGGCGCGATCGTGGGCTCGACGCTGATGGGCGTGACCTCGCCGAGTGTCTTCGGTGCGGCGACGCTCGCCAATCCGGGTGGCGGTGTGATCCGGCTGCTTGATGGATCGGCCGCGTTTGGCCCGCAGATCGCGGCCGGCTTGAAGGCCGCCGGTGTCGGCGAGGGCAGCGAGACCTATCAGAGCTTCCTGCGTCTGGCGCAAACCATCGTCGATGGCGGTGATCCGATCAACTACGCCAAGACCGCCGCGGCGCGTCATCCGTTGCATATGATCGAAGTCGTGGGCGGCGGCAACGGCGGCACGAACCCGCCGGATCTGGTCGTGCCGAATGCCGTGGTCGCCAACGTCGGGCCGGACTTCACCCCGGCGACCAGCGGCGCCTGCCCGCCGACGAGCCACTACACGCCGACGCTGGATACGGTCTGCGTGGGCGGCCCGTTGTCCGGCACCAATCCGTTGGTCTCGGCGATGGGGTTGGCGTCGGTTTCGGTGAGCGTGCCCTATGCATCGGGCAGCCAGCCGGCCGACAGCGTGGTGCGTTTCGCAAGCGGCGCACACAGCACCATCCTCGATCCGACGGCCGGCACGGCCAACGGCAGCGTCGATCCGCAGGAAGGCGCGGCCACGACTGCCGAAATGCAGTGTGAGACCGCCGGCTTCCTGGGCGCGGCCGCGGCCGGCGTTTCGAACCCGACGATTCCGCTGGGCTGCTATCAGCCGTAGTGATGTGCTGGCCCGCAGGGTACGCGGGCCGATCTCATCCCGGGCCGGGCGGTGCACCGTCCGGCCCGGGATGCCCTCTCGTTTCGTTGTCGACGCCGTATGCGGCTGGCTAAACTACGGGGCTTGCGATCGCCCTGGCCAGCGATGTCGGCTGTCGAGGTCGGGCCAGCGGCCGGGCATCGCGTTCACCCATGCGCCGCCTGGCGCCGTCCGAGCACCGTCAATGAGCATCAAGTCCGACAAATGGATCCGCCGCATGGCCGAGAGCGAAGGTATGATCGAGCCCTTCGAGCCCGGCCAGGTCAAGGAACGCGATGGCGAGAAGATCGTGTCTTATGGCGTGTCGAGCTATGGCTATGACGTACGCTGCTCGCCACATTTCAAGATCTTCACCAATATCAATACCGCGGTGGTCGACCCGAAAGGCTTCGATCCGAAGGGGTTCGTGGATTTCGAGGGTGACACCTGCATCATCCCGCCGAACTCGTTCGCGCTGGCCTCGACGGTGGAATACTTCCGCATTCCGCGCAGCGTGCTGACGATTTGTCTGGGCAAGTCGACCTATGCCCGCTGCGGCATCATTGTGAACGTCACGCCGCTCGAGCCGGAATGGGAAGGCCACGTGACGCTTGAGTTCTCCAATACCACACCGCTGCCGGCCAAGATCTACGCCAACGAGGGCGTGGCGCAGATGCTGTTTCTGGAATCCGACGAGATTTGCGAGACGTCCTATGCGGATCGTGGCGGCAAGTACCAGGGCCAGCGCGGCGTGACGCTGCCGCGCGCCTAGCCCATCAGTCTAGCCGTCGCTACGCGACAGCGACTGGACCGTCAGCTCGTATTGCGTGTCGCCGTCCTCGAGGCGACGCACTTGCACCGGAATCCAGTCGGCGTTGCGCGCCAGCCAGAAGGTGAGCGCGTGGTGATGCTGGCCGGTGCGTGCCAGCCTGACCGTGTCGAACGTGCCGCCCGGTGTTTTCAGGTTGCCGGCGTCGGTCACGTTGACCCGGTAGGTTTGCAGGCCGTCGTCGTCGGCCAGGGTGAAGGCGTGTTCCGTGGGCAGCTGGGCTCCGGTGCCGGAGTTCGCGTCGGCCAGCCAGCGCCGGGCCGCGATCTGTAGCGACATCGGATCCTGGGTGCCGGGCTTGAGCGTGTAGGTCTTGGTGTCGCCGTTTTCGCTGTGGTAGCGAACGGTCATGGCCGACCAGTCGAACTTCAGCGTATAGCTATGCCCGGGCTTGCCGTCGATATGGTGACGGAAATACATGGGCCGGACCGCGCCATCGACGATACAGAAACGGGTTTCGTCGTCGATGTTGCCGAGAAACATGTGGACCAGCGCGTTGGGCTTGGCGTGTCCGGCATAGACATAACAGCCGTCGTGCTTGCCGGGCTCGAGGCTGAAATGGGCGTCGCCCAGTGGCAGGCCGGATTTGCGCACCGTGTACACGGCCTTGAAGGGGCTCGTGGGCGAAGCCAGGGCGGCGCCGCTTGCGGCCACGCTAAGGCCGACCACCAGGGCGGCCGCCCGGAAGCAGTTCGTGTTCATGGGCTCGGGGCATCCTCGTCGTAGTCGACGATCAGGGGAGTCGATTGCCGTTGGCCGTCGCGATAGACGCCATCGTCGCGCCAGACCACGCGGCCCGAGATGAGGTCGTCCAGCGCGGCGGCATACAGGCGCTGTTCGATGCGATCCATGATGCGATCGGCCAGGGTGTCGGCCGTATCGCCGTCGCGAATCGTGATGCGACCCTGGCGGATCACCGGGCCGTCGTCCAGCGTCGGCGTAACGAAATGCACGCTGGCGCCGTGATCGCGGTCGCCGGCGTCCAGTGCCCGGTCGTGCGTATGCAGGCCCTTGTACTTCGGCAACAGGGAGGGATGAATGTTGACGATGCGCCCGGCAAAACGCTCGACGAAGCTATCGCTGAGTACGCGCATGAAGCCCGCGAGCACGACCCAGTCCGGGTTGTCGGCGGCGATACGACGGGCCAGCGCGGCATCGTAGCTTTCGCGGTCGGCAAACTCGCGCGGCGAGATCGCCACCGTCGGCAGGCCGGCCAGGCGGGCGGTCTGCAAACCGCGCGCGTTCGGCTTGTTGCTGGCGACCAGCACGATCTCGGCGTCGAGCTCGCCGGCATCGATCGCGCGCATGATGGCTTCTAGGTTGCGGCCGCGCCCGGAGATGAGCACGACCAGACGGGCCGGGCGTGTACGTTCTATATCGGTCATCAGACGATGCGGACGGCCGGTTCATCATGGTCGCGGGCGTGCACGCGGCCGATCTCGAACACTGTCTCGCCGGCGCCTTCCAGCACGACACGAGCCGTATCGACTTCGTCGGCCGGCAGCACGATGCAATAGCCGATCCCGTTATTGAACGTTCGTGCCATTTCGTCGGCGGCCACGTTGCCGGCCTCGGCCAGCCAGTCGAACACGGCCGGGCGCTGCCAGGCCGAGCGTTCGATGGTCACGGTCTTGTCGGCCGGCACCACGCGGGCCAGATTTTCGGCCAGACCACCGCCGGTGACATGCGCCATGCCGTGAACCGTCGCCTTGCCGAGCAGTTCGCGCACGGCGGCGACATAGATCCGCGTCGGCGCCATCAGCGCGTCCAGCAGGGTGCGCCCGTCACCGAGCGGCGCGGCCAGATCGGCGTTGCTGGCTTCGATGATGCGCCGTACCAGCGAGTAACCGTTCGAATGCGGGCCGCTGGACGCCAGGCCCAGCACCACGTCGTTCTCGTCGATCGCGGAGCCGTCGATGCGGTCGTCGTATTCAACTACGCCGACCGTGAAACCGGCCAGGTCGAAATCGCCCGCGCCGTACATGCCGGGCATCTCGGCGGTCTCGCCGCCGATCAATGCCGCGCCGGCCTGGCGACAGCCTTCGGCGATGCTCGCGATCACCGGACCGGCCACGTCGGCATCCAGATGGGCCGTGGCGTAGTAGTCGAGAAAGAAAAGCGGTTCGGCGCCGGCGACCAGCACGTCGTTGACGCACATCGCCACCAGGTCGATGCCGATGCCGTCGAAGCGCGCGTGATCGATCGCCAGGCGCAGCTTGGTGCCCACGCCGTCGGTGCCCGAAACCAGCACCGGCCGGCGATAGCGATCGACCGGGATTTCGAACAGACCGCCGAAACCGCCGAGCCCGCCGATTACCTCGGGGCGGCGGGTGGCTTCTACGGGGCCGCGGATGGTGTCGACCAGCCGGTTGCCGGCATCGATATCCACGCCGGCATCGGCGTAGGTCAGGGAGGGACGATCGCTCAAGATCAGGCCTTCTCGGTTGCATGAACCAAACGCCGGAGCTCCGGCAACAGCGTGCTATTGTACCGTTTCGACGAGCACGACTGGGATTGCGCTCCGATATCCATGACCGCAGGTAGAAGCTGACAGCCATGCGTGGCCGTACTCTCGCATTGATCGGCGCTGCGGGGCTGATTCTGGTCATCGTGCTGTTGCACGGCATGCTGCTGCCGTTCGTGCTCGGTGCCGGGCTGGCCTATGTCTGCGATCCAATCGTCGATCGCCTGGAGCGTCTGCGACTGAATCGCACCCTCGGCGTCATTCTGGTCTTTGTCGCGCTCAGCTTCGTGTTTGCGCTCTCGATCTTCCTGTTGCTGCCGATTCTGCAGGCCCAGTTCGATACGCTCATCCGCAGCCTGCCGCGTTATCTCGATTGGGCGCAGCATACGTTCAACCCCTGGATCCGGCGCATCGCCCCCAGCGTGGGCGGCATCGATGCCGACTCCATTCGCCAGCTGATCTCCAACAACTGGGGCAGCGCCGGCGGTTTTGCCTCGGCGATCGCCAAGCAGGCGTTTTCTTCCGGTACGACGTTGTTGTCGTGGGCGATCAACCTGTTGCTCGTGCCGGTGATCATGTTCTATCTGTTGCGCGACTGGGATCGCATGACTGCGTTCATCCGGGCCCAGCTGCCGCGCCGCTACGAACACACCATCACCGAACTCGCCCGCGAGACCGACGACGTGCTCGGGCACTTCATTCGCGGCCAGGCGCTGGTCATGCTGGTGCTGGGCACGATCTATATCGTCGGCCTGTGGTTGGCGGGCCTCGATCTGGCGCTGGTGATCGGACTGGGCGCGGGGCTGATCAGCTTCGTGCCCTATGTCGGCGTGTTTTCGGGTGTCTGCATGGCGAGCGTGGCGATGCTGGTGCAGACCGGCGATCCTTATCAGCTGCTCTGGGTGCTGCTGGTGTTCGGTATCGGGCAGATCATGGAGCAGATGGTGCTCACGCCGCTGCTGCTGGGCGAATTCATCGGCCTGCACCCGGTCTGGGTGATCTTTGCGGTACTGGCCGGCGGCCAGCTGTTCGGCTTTATTGGCGTGCTGCTGGCGCTACCGACGGCGGCAACGATCGCGGTGATCGTGCGTTATGCCGGTCGACGCTGGCGGGAAAGCCGCCTGTACCTGGAAGAATAAGCCCGACTCGGGGCGCGGCGGTTGCCCGCCGTTCGTCATCCCGGCATTCTAGCGGATCGCCGCGCAGGGGGCGCGTCGTCGATCCATCCACCGCAGGTTCGTATGCCCGTACAGCTCGTTCTCGGTGTTCAGCTGCCGGCCTCGGCGACATTGGCCGCTTTTGTAGGCCGTACCAACGCCGATGCCAAGGCCGCCGTGGCCGAGGTCGTGGGCGGGCGTAGCGAGCGCCTGTTCGTGGCAGGCCCGGCTAATAGCGGCAAAACCCATCTATTGCAGGCCGCCTGCCGAGCGATCGGCGATGCCGGGCGGCGCAGTGTCTACTTGCCGCTGGCTCAGGTTCACGAGCCGATCGGGCCGTTGCTGGAAGGTCTGGCCGACATGGACTGTGTCTGTGTGGACGATCTCGATGCCATCGCCGGCGATCGCGAGGCCGAAATCGCGCTGCTCGGTTTATCCGACCAGCTGCGTGCCCGCGGCAGCCGTCTCCTGGCCGCGGGGTCGGCCGTGCCGCGCGAGCTCGGTCTCGCGCTGCCGGATCTGGCCAGCCGCCTCGGCTGGGGTGGGGTGGTCGTCTGTCGCCCGCTCGATGACGACGACAAGCGCGAACTGCTGATCCGGCGCGCCGAACAGCGTGGTATGGATATGCCGGAAGCCACCGCGCGCTGGATGATCCGTCACGTCGAGGCCGGCGTGCCGGATCTGATGAGCGCGCTGGACACCTTGGACCGGGCGTCGCTGTCGGCCCATCGCCGCCTGACCATCCCGTTCGTCAAACAGGCGCTCGGCTACGGCTGAGCCAGCCGGCGGGCGATGTCCGCTACCCGCGCGCCCAGATTGCGCGCCAGCTTCTTCTCGATCTCCGTGAGCGGCCGATCGCCGAGCGTGCCGGAGACATGGCTGGCGCCATAGGGCGTGCCGCCGGAATCGGTTTCGGCCAGCAGATCGTCGGCCGTGTAGGTGAGCCCGGTGATTATCATGCCGTGGTGGATCAGCGGCAGCATCATCGACAAGAGCGTGGTTTCCTGCCCGCCGTGCAAGCTGCCGGTCGATGTGAACACCGCGCCCGGCTTGCCGGCCAGCGTGCCCGACAGCCACTGGCCGGACAACGTGTCGATGAAGTATTTCAGCGGGGCCGCCATGTTGCCGAAGCGAGTCGGCGAGCCGATGATCAGGCCGGCACATTCTTCCAGGTCATCGGGGTCCACGTAGGGCGCGCCGGACTCGGGAACGTCCGGGTCGGTGGCCTCGGTGGTGGGTGATACCGGGGGCACCGTGCGCACTCGCGCGGCCATGCCGTCGATCCGGGCCACGCCGCGGGCGACCTCGTTGGCCAGTGCCGCGGTGGTGCCGTTACGGCTGTAATAGATGATCAGAATGTCCTGGCTCATGATGTCTGCTCTGGCAATTCAACGAGGGTGATGCGGTGTGCCGATGCGCCCGGCGTGGCGGTTGGTCCCTGCCATGACCGTCACGCGTGCAGGGCTGGGCGGCCAACGCGTTTTGAGCCTACACGACCCAATCCGAATGCCGGCTTGCGCATGGGTCGATTCCGCTCGGCGAGCGTTACGTCGCCCCGGCAGTGGATACGATCGGCCGTGCGGGATCGGACGCGTCGGGCTGCGCTCGCCGATCAAATGGCCACGACGCATAGCCGCTTTGTCGCGTCCGTGGGCAGGCCGAAGAGGCGGACGCCAGAAATCTCGAGGCGCGCTATGGAATCTGCCAGTTCTGACTGAGCGCGCTTTCGACTCGCAGCGGATACCAGAGCTGACCGAGGCTGCCGTTGTAACGCGCGAGAGCGCGCGTCACGTCGCCATGTTCCAGTTTGAGGTAGTAGGCGAGAATCGCGCAGCCGTAGCGCAGATTGGTAGCGCGGTTGAACAGGTTGTCGCCTGGCGCGCCGATTTCGTGGCGCCAGAACGGCATGATCTGCATCAGCCCTTCGGCACCGGCGGACGACAGCGCGAACCGCTTGAAGTTGGATTCGACCTGGATCACGGCCAGCACGAGCTGCGGCGACAGGCCGGCCTCGGTCGCCGCGCCATGCACGTCGCGCAGCAGGTTGAGCCGGCGTTGCACGCTCGGCACGCGCGGCGCGAGCCGGTGTGCCATATCCACCAGCCACACTTCGGCATCGAACCGGTTCTTGAAGCCCTTGGAATCCGCGATTGCTTTCTTGAGCGCGCCGCGCATACCGGGCTGCATATGATCGGGCACGGCCGCCGCGCCGAAGGCGGCCGGGGGCACAAGCCCCCAGACCACCAGACCGATGATGAGCAGCGCCAGCCGCGGGCGCGGCAAACGCTCAGCCGCCGAGAACGACCGCCTTGATCGCGGCGACATCGTGATCGATTTCGGAGGATTGTTCGTCGCGGCGGCCTTTGTATTCGAGCTTGCCGGATTCCAGGCCGCGATCCGACACCACGATGCGATGCGGCACGCCGATCAGCTCAGCATCGGCGAACATCGGCCCCGGGCGCAGGCCACGGTCGTCGTAGGCGACATCCACGCCGGCGGCCTTGAGCTCGGTATACAGCGTCTCGCAGGCCTCGCGCACCGCGGCCGACTTGTCGGCCTTGATCGGGATGATCACTAGATCGAACGGGGCGATCGCCTGCGGCCAGCAGATGCCGGCGTCGTCGTGACACTGCTCGATGGCGGCCGCGACGATACGCGATACACCGAAGCCATAGCAGCCCATCTCCGGCACGACCGCGTTGCCGGATTCGTCGAGCACCGAGAGATCCAGCGCACGGCTGTACTTGTCGCCGAGCTGGAACACATGGCCCACCTCGATACCGCGCAGGATCTCGAGCGTGCCGGTACCGGTCGGGCTGGCGTCACCCGCATTCACGTTGCGCAGATCGGCGAACTGCGGCTCGGGATGATCGCGGCCCCAGTTGAAGTGCGTGAAGTGGGCGCCGTCATAGTTGGCGCCGACCACCATGTCGGACGCGTTGGCCAGCGCATAGTCGGCAATCACGGTCACGTTCGTGTTGACCGGCCCGATCGAACCCGGCCCAGCGCCGAAATGGGTACGGATGGTGGCTTCGTCGGCCATGGTCAGCGGCGAAACGACGCCCTCCAGATCCTGGGCCTTGATCTCGTTGAGGCTGTGATCGCCGCGCAGCATGAGCAGCACCGGATCGCCCGATTCGCCCATCACCACGATCGACTTGGCGGTGGCCGATTCCGGCACCCCCATATGCTCGGCCAGCCCGGCGATGGTGGTCACACCGGGCGTTTCGATCTTCTTCAGTTCGCCGGTCGGCGCAGCGCGCTCGCCCTCGGGGCGCACGGTCTTGGCGGCCTCGATGTTGGCGGCATAGGCACCGTCGGTGGATACGGCCAGTTCGTCCTCACCGGACAATGCCAGTACGTGAAATTCCTCGGACTTGGCGCCGCCGATATCGCCCGAATCCGCGGCTACGACACGATAATCGAGCCCCATGCGATCGAGAATGGCGTGATAGGCGCCGCGCATGTTGCGGTATTCGCGATCCAGATCGGCCGCGTCCATATGGAAGGAGTAGGCATCCTTCATGATGAATTCGCGCGCGCGCATCAGACCGAAGCGCGGGCGGATCTCGTCGCGGAACTTGGTCTGGATCTGGTAATAGGTCACCGGCAGCTGCTTGTAGCTGCGCACGTCGCGCTTGACGTAGTCGGTGATGACTTCTTCATGCGTCGGCCCGAAGCAATACTCACGCTCGGCGCGGTCGGTCATGCGCAGCATGAGCGGGCCCATGGCATCCCAGCGGCCGGACTCACGCCACAGCTCGGCGGGCTGAATCGCCGGCATGAGCATTTCCAGCGCGCCGATCGCGTCCATTTCCGCGCGCACGATGTTCTCGACCTTGCGCAGCACGCGCATGCCGAGCGGCGACCAGCTGTATAGCCCGGCGGCCAGACGCCGGATCATGCCGGCGCGCAGCATCAACTGATGGGAGACGATCTCGGCGTCGGCCGGGGTCTCCTTGGTCGTGGCCAGGGCGAAAGCGGAAAGACGCATGGATAAAGAGCCGTCGGTTGGTCCAACCGCCGATTCTACAAAAACCGGGGGCCGGCGTGGAGAAAACGTGCCGGGGGGCGTGTCGCGGTTTGGTACGAGTCCGTGCGGGTGTTCGCCATCATGTCGGACACGGCGCAAGTCGCTGCCTCGCGATTAGAGGGCGCTCACCCAGTTGATTGCCACCTCGGCCGGAGCCCCGGTCTGCATGGCCCAGGCCCGTATCGCGGCGGCGCGCACGGCCGCGGGCGCTATGATCAGGCCGAGGGCGTCCGGATAGCTGTGCCCATGGCGATCGTGCATGGAAGGTTCGGCTTCGCCGTGCGGATGCGAGTGGTAGATCGCGAGCAAGGTCTCGCCTGCTTCGCGCATGGCCTTGAACGCCGCGATCTGACCGGCGGCGTCCATATCGAAGCGATCGGCCGCGCGCGCCGCGCGATTGGCGATCGGATAGCGGACGGGAGCTTGTCCGTCGCTGGCCGCGATCAAACCGCAGATCTCGACGGTGCCGGCGCGGCGCGCCTCATCGAGCAGGGAGTCGCCCAGGCCGCGGGGGAGGATCAGTTCTGCGACCATCGGCCGTGCGCGTCGATGCAATAGCGCTCGAACGTCGTGTCGCATACCGGAACAAGCTGGAAGTCGAGCAGGCGCCAGTCCATGGTCTCGATCTCCTCGCGGGCGGATTCGAATAGCGCCAGCGAGGCTTCGTCTTCGTTCGGACAGATCAGGGCGATCCCGGTCAAGAGCCGCCCCTCTTCACGCAGGCGTACCCGCGCGTCGCGTATCCATTCCTGGCCGCGCAGAAAATCGCGAATGTCGGCGCCCAGGGGGTCGAGTTCGCTGCTACCGATACGCCGTGGGATTTCGTCGATCAGATCGCAAACGGCGGTGTAGAGATGCCGCAATCCGTGCCAGGTGATATCCAGACCGATGGCGAGCGCGGCGGCGAAGTCCAGCCACCATACGCCAAAGCCGATGCCGAGCACGCCGATAATAGCCGCGCTGCCGGCCAGCCAGTTGACCCGGCCCATTGAGGCGTCGGCATACAGCCCTTTGTCGTGCAGATCGATGGCGAGCTGCTGACGCCGCCGGCCAATGATCCAGGGCACCGCGACGCTGTAGGCCAGCGCGGCGATGATCCACCAGCCGGCCCAGTGCGTCGGGCCGCCCGCGGCATCGATGGTGGCCAGGCTCGGCTGGTGCTGCTCGATCAGCGAGCGGGCGCCCGCGAAGATCAGATAACCGCCCATACAGGTCAGGGCGAGGGCCGAGGTCAGAAACGCGATGCTGCCGGCACGATAGAACCCGTAGGGAAAACGCCGCGTTGGCGGCCAGGACTCGATCCGTACGGCCACCAGAAAAGCGAAGGGCGGCAGCAGCGACCAAAGGCTTTTCAGCCAGACCGCGTGCAGCGCCTGGCTTGCGCCGAGGGCGGCATATAGAACGACGACGACGGTGACACGTAATATCAGTGTGCCCCATTCCTGACGCCGCGCGGCCGTCAGGTCGCGATGCTTTTCCGCCGGCAGCTGACCGGGCCGGCGCGGCTGCGACCGCGAGCGCTCGGTCACGGGTAGATATGAATCGGGGTACCGTCGGGCACGTGAGCCCAGATCTGGTCGATCGCCGCATTGGACACGGCAATACAGCCATGCGTCCAGTCACCGGTGCGCGGGCGGTCGTCGTAGTCCGGCTGGCCATGAATCATGATGTCGTTGCCGGCCGAAACGCCGAGCTCGGCGGCATGGGCACGATCGGCCGCGTCCGGGTACGAAATATGGATCGAGCGATGGAAATCGCTGTTCGGATTGCGCCAATCGAGGGTATACGCGCCGATTGGCGTCTTGTCGTCGCCGCGCATCTGCTTGGTGCCGATCGGGCTCAGACCGAGTGCGATCGGGTACTGGGCCATGATCAGCCCGTTACGATAGAGATACAGCTCGCGCTCGGATTTCATCACGACAACCAGATCGGCATCGCCGGTTAGCGTGTGGCTGGGCGCGACGGTGGCATTGGCTGCGCCAGGCAGGACGACAAGCAACATGACCCAAGCCAACAGGGCCACGCGCCATCGCGACATCACAGATCTCATGCTCGAAAATCCTCCCCGTCGACTGCTTTTCTATACGCGGTTGCAACCGGCCGCGCCGAATCAAGCTGGTAGAATGCCACAGTCAGCGCGGGGGCGACCCGACGTCGCCCGAGGCCAAGCAACTTCAGGGTATAAGACATGGCGAGCACTCCGCTTACGGTCATCAAGGGCGATGGTATCGGTCCCGATATTGTCGATGCGGCACTCAAGGTCATCGATGCACTGGATGTCGATTTCGACTACGACTATGTCGAAGTCGGCCAGGCCGCACTGGATGCCGGCGAAACCGATCCGTTGCCCCAGCAGGCGATCGATTCCATCGAACGCACCGGGCTCGTGCTCAAGGGGCCGGTCACTACGCCGGTCGGCCAGGGTTATCGGTCGGTCAATGTCGCAATGCGCAAGCATTTCGATCTATATGCCAACGTCCGCCCGACGCTGTCCCTGCCGGGCACGAAATCGCGCTACGACAATCTCGACATCATCACCGTGCGCGAGAACACCGGCGGGATGTATTCCGGCCAGGGTCAGACGGTGTCCGAGGACGGCAATCGGGCCGAGGCACTGTCGGTGATTACCCGTTCCGAGTCCGAGCATATTCTGCGTTTCGCGTTCGAGATGGCCCGGGCGCGCGGCCGCAAGAAGGTCACGCTGGCGCACAAGGCCAACATCATGAAGTCCACCTCGGGGCTTTTCCTGAAGGTGGGGCGCGAGATTGCCGAGGAATACGACGATCTCGAGTACGAAGAAGTCATCGTCGATGCCTGCGCGATGAAGCTCGTGATGGCGCCGGAAAAATTCGACGTCATCGTGACCACCAATCTTTTCGGCGACATCATCTCTGATTTATGCGCTGGCCTGATCGGCGGCCTCGGTTTGGCGCCCGGGGCGAACATCGGCGACGACTGCGCGATGTTCGAGGCGGTTCATGGCAGCGCGCCCGACATTGCCGGCCAGAATATCGCTAACCCGACTTCCGTGATTCTTGCTACCGCGCTCATGCTCGACCATCTCGATTTGGACGATCAGGCCGAGCGCATCCGCCAAGCCGTGCGCGGCGCCATGGCTGATGGGGATCGCACGACGCCCGACATCGGTGGCGAGGGTTCCACGCAGGGATTTGCCGACGCCATCATCGAGCGTCTGTAGCCGCCTGCCGCGACGCCCGAAAATCCCCGCTTCGACTCGATGGTCGGGCGGGGATTGCCGGCCGGCGCGATTTGGGCGTGTCGTCATGAGATACACCGCCGCACCCGCACCCGTGAGGTGGCAAGACAAGGCATCGTGAGCGTCGCGTGGCCCGGCCACGTGAGCGAACGATAACGCCGGATTGCCGCCTCACGGGCATGGGCCCTGCGGGTGAGGCCCGCCCACCGCGCCAGGCGGCGTTGCATGCCTTGACCGTGGGGCCCGCCACGCTCGGCGGCATGCGCCTTGCCTGACACGATGGGCGGGCCTCATGCGGTGGCGTATCTCATAGCGACACGCCCTAAAACCGACGACGGACGCCTACCAGAAGACCGAGGGTGGCCAGCCCGAACAGAATCAGATTCCCCGGTTCGGGAACGTCCGCAGTATTGCTGGTATCCGGGTAAGAGGGGCTGGTGTCATAAGACGGGTCGGTGCCGCCGGTGCCAGTGCCGGGATCGTCATAGCCGGGGTCGGAACCAGAGCCAGAGCCAGAGCCAGAGCCAGAGCCAGAGCCAGAGCCAGAGCCAGAGCCAGAGCCAGAGCCAGAGCCAGAGCCAGAGCCAGA